>NZ_JAGVQR010000001.1:1238945-2477891 GCF_018275325.1 Nocardioides palaemonis
TCTTCCGGCGCAACCTGATCCACATCAAGCGGATGCCGGAGATGCTGCTCGACGTCACCATCCAGCCGGTGATGTTCGTGCTGCTCTTCGCCTTCGTCTTCGGCGGCGCGATCACCGTGTCGTCGGCCACCGGCTACCGCGAGTGGCTGCTCGGCGGGATCATGGGCCAGACCATCGCCTTCGCCTCGTTCATCGTCGCCATCGGGCTCACCGCCGACATCGACAAGGGCATCGTCGACCGGTTCCGGTCGCTGCCGATCAACCCCGCCGCGATCCTCGTCGGGCGCAGCATGTCGAGCATCACCCACTCGTTCATCGGCATCGTCGTGATGTCGCTGACCGGCCTGGTCGTCGGGTGGCGGATCCGCGGGTCGGTCCTCGACGCGCTCGCCGCCTACGGGCTGCTGCTGCTCTGGGGCTTCGCGATGATCTGGGTCGGCATCCTCGTCGGCTCGGCGATGCGCTCGGTCGAGGCGGTCAACGGCGTCATGTTCACCACGATGTTCCCGCTGACCTTCCTCTCCAACGCCTTCGCGCCGTCGGAGGCGATGAGCCCGGTCCTGCGCGCGATCGCGGAGTGGAACCCGATCTCCGCGCTCGTCCAGGCCGTCCGCGAGCTGTGGGGCAACACCGGGCCGGCGCCGGCCGACTCGCACCTGCCGATGCACCACCCGGTGCTCTTCACGGTGCTGTGGACCGTCGCGATCACGGCTGTCGTCGCGCCGCTCGCGCTCAGGGTCTTCCGCAACCGCACGATGCAGTGACCAGCACGGTCAGCCCAGAAGTCGATCCAGGGTCGTCCCAGGAGGAGAGAACATGTCGCGCACGCTGTTGATGGTCGGCACCCGCAAGGGCCTGTGGCTCGGGACCTCCGACGAGGCCCGGACCGCCTGGGACTGGACGGGTCCGCACTTCCCGATGGAGGAGGTCTACTCCGTCATGCTCGACACGCGCGGCGACACCCCGCGGCTGCTGGCCGGCGCGTCGTCGAGCTGGCTGGGGCCGCAGGTGTGGCGCTCCGACGACCTGGGCACCACGTGGGACGAGACCCCCAACGGCGCGGCCCGCTTCCCCGAGGACACGGGCGCGACCCTCGCCCGCGTGTGGCAGCTCCAGCCGGGTTTCGAGGACGGAGTGGTCTGGGCCGGGACCGAGCCGGGGGCGATCTTCCGCTCGACCGACCGCGGCGAGACCTTCTCCCTGGTGCGCGGCCTGTGGGACCACCCGCACCGCCCCGAGTGGAACGCGGGCTTCGGCGGACAGGCCTTCCACACGATCCTCCCCGACCCGCGCGACGGCGAGCACGTGCTGGCGGCCCTCTCGACCGGCGGGGTCTACGTCACCGCCGACGGGGGATCGTCCTGGTCGCCCTCCAACACCGGCGTGAAGGCCGAGTTCTTCCCCGGCGAGCGCAACTACCCGGAGTTCGGGCAGTGCGTCCACAAGGTCGCCCGCGACGCCGAGGACCCCGACCGGCTCTACCTGCAGAACCACGGCGGCGTCTACCGCTCGGACGACGGCGGCGCGTCCTGGCAGGACATCGCGCCGGGCCTCCCGACCGAGTTCGGGTTCGCCATGGTGGCGCACCCCCACCGGGCCGGCACGGCGTACAACTTCCCGATCACCGGCGCCGAGGCGCGCTGGCCGGTCGACGGCAAGGCCCGGGTCTACCGCACGCACGACGCCGGCGCCTCGTGGGAGCCGCTCGGCGAGGGCGCGCTGCCCGACGGCTACTTCACCGCGGTGATGCGCGACGCGATGTGCGTCGACGACCACGACCTGCCCGGCCTCTACTTCGGTGGCCGCAACGGCGGCGTGTGGGCCTCGCCCGACGAGGGGTCGACCTGGGCGGAGATCCACAAGGACCTGCCCGACGTGCTGGTCGTCCGCGCCGCCCGGATCGACTGAACCGAGCCGGGGACGACGGCACGTCGTCAGGTCTAGGGTGCCGCCATGGCCCGCTTCTCGCTCTCCCGCACCACCCGTGTCGAGGCCGGACCGGTCCGCGTCCACGCCCTCGTCGACGACTTCCGCGAGTGGCAGAAGTGGTCGCCCTGGGAGGACGTCGACCCCGCCCTGCACCGCGAGTACACCGGGCCCGACCACGGGGTCGGAGCGACCTACCGCTGGTCGGGCAACAAGAAGGCCGGGGAGGGCCGGATGACGATCACCGGGTCGACGCCGACGTCCGTGGTCGTCGACCTGGAGTTCCTCAAGCCGTTCAGGGCCACCAACGTCACCACGTTCGACCTCGCGCCGGTCGGCGACGCCACCGAGGTCACGTGGACGATGACGGGGGAGCGCAACGCCGCGATGTCGCTGCTCGGCCGGCTCTTCTTCGACACGGCGTTCGGCCGGGACTTCGAGAAGGGGCTGGCCTCCCTGAAGGCCGAGGCCGAGCGGCCGTGAGACGTCGTGCGGGCGGCGTCGGGGCGCGGACTAGCCTGCAGCCATGACCCATGCAGCCGACGGACCCGACATCAAGCCCCGCAGCCGCGACGTCACGGACGGCCTCGAGAAGGCCGCCGCCCGCGGCATGCTCCGTGCGGTCGGCATGGGGGACGACGACTGGGTCAAGCCGCAGATCGGCGTCGCGTCGAGTTGGAACGAGATCACGCCCTGCAACCTGTCGCTCGACCGGCTCGCCAAGGCGGTCAAGAACGGCGTGCACGCGGCGGGCGGCTACCCGCTGGAGTTCGGCACCATCTCGGTCTCCGACGGGATCTCGATGGGCCACGAGGGCATGCACTTCTCCCTCGTCAGCCGCGAGGTGATCGCCGACTCGGTCGAGACGGTGATGATGGCCGAGCGGCTCGACGGCTCGGTGCTGCTGGCCGGCTGCGACAAGTCGCTGCCCGGCATGCTGATGGCCGCGGCCCGGCTCGACCTGGCCAGCGTGTTCCTCTACGCCGGCTCGACGATGCCCGGGCAGGTCGACGGCCAGGACGTCACCATCATCGACGCCTTCGAGGCAGTCGGCGCGTGCCTCGCCGGCCGGATCACCGAGGACGAGGTGACCCGCATCGAGAAGGCGATCTGCCCCGGCGAGGGCGCCTGCGGCGGCATGTACACCGCCAACACGATGGCGAGCGTCGCCGAGGCGCTCGGCATGAGCCTGCCCGGCTCGGCCGCCCCGCCGGCGGTCGACCGGCGCCGCGACGGCTTCGCGCACCGCTCCGGCGAGGCCGTCGTCGGGATGCTGCGCCACGGCATCACCGCACGCCAGGTCATGACCAAGCCGGCCTTCGAGAACGCGATCGCCGTGGTCATGGCCCTCGGCGGCTCCACCAACGCGGTGCTCCACCTGCTCGCGATCGCCCGCGAGGCCGAGGTCGACCTCACCCTCGACGACTTCAACCGGATCGGCGAGAAGGTGCCGCACATCGGCGACCTCAAGCCGTTCGGCCGCTACGTGATGAACGACGTCGACAAGATCGGCGGCATCCCGGTGGTCATGAAGGCGCTGCTCGACGCCGGCCTGATGCACGGCGACACCCTCACCGTCACCGGTCGCACGATGGCCGAGAACCTCGAGGCGCTCGCGCCGCAGCACGTCGACGGCGACGTGCTGCGCCACCTCGACGCCCCGATCCACGCCACCGGCGGCCTCACCATCCTCAAGGGCTCGCTCGCCCCCGAGGGTGCGGTGGTCAAGAGCGCCGGCTTCGACGACTCCACCTTCACCGGCACCGCGCGGGTCTTCGACGGCGAGCGCAAGGCGCTCGACGCGCTCGCCGAGGGCGCGATCACCGCCGGCGACGTCGTCGTGATCCGCTACGAGGGCCCCAAGGGCGGCCCGGGCATGCGCGAGATGCTCGCCATCACCGGCGCGATCAAGGGCGCCGGGCTCGGCAAGGACGTGCTGCTGATCACCGACGGTCGCTTCTCCGGCGGCACGACCGGCCTCTGCGTGGGCCACATCGCCCCCGAGGCCGTCGACGCCGGCCCGATCGCGTTCGTCCGCGACGGTGACCCGATCACCCTCGACGTGGCCAACCGGACGCTGTCGATCGACGTCGACCCCGCCGAGCTCGAGGCCCGCGCGGAGGGCTGGGAGCCGCTGGCGCCGAAGTACACCCGCGGCGTGCTCGGCAAGTACGCCAAGGTCGTGCAGTCCGCGGCCCACGGCGCGGTCTGCGGCTGACGGGTAGGTTGCGGTCGTGACGACCGCAGCCGACCTCGACGCCGCCGACCCTCTGGCCCACCTCCGCGACCGCTTCGTCGGCGCCACCACCGACCTCGTCTACTTCGACGGCAACTCGCTCGGCCGCCCGCTCGTGGCCACCGCCGAGCGGGTGCGGTCGTTCGTCGAGGACGAGTGGGGCGGGCGGCTGATCCGGGGCTGGGACGAGCGGTGGTACGACCAGCCGCTGGTGCTCGGCGACGAGATCGCCCGCGTCTGCCTGGGCGCCGCGCCGGGACAGACGTTCGTCGGCGACTCGACGACGGTCCTGCTCTACAAGCTGATCCGCGCGGCCGTCGACGGTGCGCCGGCGGGCCGCGACGAGATCGTCATCGACGACGACAGCTTCCCCACCGACCGCTACCTCGTCGAGGGCATCGCCGCGGAGCGCGGACTGACCGTCCGCTGGCTCGAGGTCGACCGCGACAGCGGCCCGTCGCCGGAGGCCGTCGCCGCGGTCGTGGGCGAGCGGACCGCGGTCGTCGTGCTGTGCCACGTCGCGTACCGCTCCGGCTTCCTCGCCGACGTGCCGGCGATCACCCGCGTCGTCCACGACGCCGGCGGTCTCGTGCTGTGGGACCTGTGCCACTCCGCGGGCTCGGTGCCGACCGAGCTCGACGCGTGGGACGTCGACCTCGCGGTCGGCTGCACCTACAAGTACCTCAACGGCGGCCCCGGCTCGCCGGCGTTCGGCTACGTCGCCACCCGCCACCAGCACCTGCGCCAGCCCGTGCAGGGGTGGATGGGCCACGCCGACCCGTTCCTCATGGGCCCGGGCTACACGCCGGCCGAGGGCGTCCGGCGCTACATCTCCGGCACCCCGCCGATCAGCGCGATGCTCGCGATGGCCGACATGGTGGCGCTCGTCGACGAGGCCGGGATCGACGCGGTCCGGGCCAAGTCGGTCGCCCTGACGTCGTACGCGATCGACCTGGCCGACGAGCTGCTCGCCGACCACGGCGTGACCGTCGCCTCGCCGCGCGACCCCGAGCGGCGCGGCGGCCACGTGACGCTCCACCACCCGCGGATGAAGGAGGTCGTCGCGGCGCTCTGGGAGCGCGACGTGATCCCCGACTACCGCGACCCCGGCGGCCTGCGGGTCGGGCTCTCGCCGCTGTCGACGTCGTTCGACGAGGTGCGCCGCGGGATGGAGGCGATCCGGGACGCGCTCACCGGCTGAGCGATCGGGTGCTCGTAGGGTGGCCCGCGTGACCGTGAACCTCCCCTTCCCGAGCGCCCAGCGCCAGACCCCGCACGGCCAGCGCATCGGTCGCGCCGTCGACTGGCACGGCGCGGCCGCGCCCGCGAAGGGCACGCTGCTCGAGGGCAAGGGCGTGCGGCTCGAACCGATCGGCCCGCAGCACGTCGACGACCTGTATGCCGCGCTGTGCCGCGAGTCCGACGACGCGCTGTGGACCTACCTCTTCTGGGACCGGCCGCGCGAGCGGGACGAGATGGCGGCGATCGTGGAGCACGGCGCCACCGACCCGGGACAGGTGATGTTCGCCGTGGTGCCGGTCGAGACCGGGACCGCTGCGGGCTTCTGCTCGTTCATGCGGATCGACGCCGCCATGGGCTCGGTCGAGGTCGGCGGCATCCTGCTGGGCCGGCAGCTCCAGCGCAGCCGGGGCGCCACCGAGGCGATGGCCCTGATGCTGCGCCACGCGTTCGACGACCTCGGCTTCCGTCGCTACGAGTGGAAGTGCGACAGCCTCAACGCGCCCTCGCGGCGCGCGGCGGTCAGGCTCGGCTTCATCTGGGAGGGTCGCTTCCGCAACGCCGTGGTCTACAAGGGCCGCAACCGCGACACCGACTGGTTCTCCATCACCGACCGGGAGTGGCCGCGGGTGCGACGCGCGCTCGACGACTGGCTCGACGACGCCAACTTCGACGACCACGGGCGCCAGCGCACGCGGCTGGCCGCCCGGCCACCCGCCGACCCGGCGACGTCCTCCCAGGGGCAGTGACATGGACCAGCGCGTCAGCTTCATCACCCTCGTCGTCACCGACCTCGGCGCCACCCGGGACTTCTACGTCGACGGTCTCGGCTGGGAGCCGGAGCTGCACGTCGTGGGGGAGGTGCTGATGTTCCGGGTCGCCGAGAAGGTCGTGCTGAGCTTCTGGGCCGAGGCCGGGTTCGTCGCGGAGGTCGGCCACGCGCCCACCCGCGGCGGCGTCCCGCCGATCACCCTGTCGCACAACCTCGCCACCACCGACGGCGTCGACACCGTGCTCGAGCAGGCGCGGGTCGCCGGGGCCACCGACGTGGGTGCCGCCGAGCAGCGCGCGTGGGGCGGCTACTCCGGCTACTTCGCCGACCCCGACGGCTTCCGCTGGGAAGTCGCCCACAACCCCGGTGAGATCGGGCAGTCTGTGCTCCCGTGAGCACCGACCTCCCGTCCGTCCCGTCGTGGGACGACTACTTCCTCGGCATCGCCACCGCCGTCGCCGCGCGCGCCAAGTGCACCCGGCGCCGGGTCGGGGCCGTGCTCACCATCGACCACCGGATCATCGCCACCGGCTACAACGGCGCCGCGCCCGGTGAGGACGACTGCCTGATGGGCGCGTGCCCGCGGGGCCAGCTCGGCTACGACGAGGTGCCCGGGCTCGGGGACTACGACCGGCCCGGCGCCCCCGGCTTCTGCATCGCGATCCACGCTGAGGTCAACGCGCTCCTCTTCGCCACCCGCGACACCAAGGGTGCGACGGCCTACATCACCGACCCGCCCTGCCCCGGCTGCCGCAAGGCGCTCGCCGCGGCCGGCGTCGTCCGGGCCGTGTGGCCCGACGGCGAGCACGACCGGGTGGGGCTCACGGCCTGGTGACGGTCAGCGGTCGGCGGCCTGCTCCTCGGTGGCCTGCTCCTCGGCCGCCCGCTCCTCGGCCGCCTGCTGCTCCGCGCGGCGCCGCCGCCGCACCTCGCCGCGCGCGACGACGTAGGCGATGACGACCGGCACGGCGACCTTCGCCGTCGGCTCCACCCACGCCGGCAGGTCCGGCAGGTCCGGCAGGTCCGGAAGGTCCGGCCAGGGGATCGACGGCAGGTGGATGTCGGGCCACGGGATCGCCGGCAGGTCGGGCCAGGGGATCGACGGGAGGTCGGGCCAGGGGATCGACGGGAGGTCGACGTCGGGCCACGGCACCCGTGCGAGGAGCCACAGCAGCAGCACCGGCACCAGGACGCCGGCGGCCGCGGCCGCGGTGCGGCGCGCCGTGTGGAGGCGAGGGTGGGCGCCGATCCACTCGGCCCGGGCGGCGGCCCGCGAGCCCGGCTCGGGCTCGAGGTCCGTGCCACCGAGGCCGGTGTGCGCCTCGGCCTCCGTGCCGTGCAGCGTGACGCGGTGCGCCGGACCGACGAACCCGAAGACCAGGCGCAGGGCTCCCTCGGCCCCCCGCGGAGCCACGACGAACTTCTCGTCGGAGGTCTTCCTCCTCCCGACCTCGACGCCGTCGCGGTGCCACACCACGGTCCGGGTCAGCGCACCCTGCTCGACCACCACCTCGTGGTCGACACCGTCCACGCTGCGGTGCCATCGTTCGGTCTCGCCCATGCGTGCAATACTAGAGCGCATACTCCATTAATGAAAGGTGGCCATGGCGCGCACCGTCGACCCCGAGCGTCACCTCGCCCGGCGCCTGCAGATCATCGACGCGGCGATCACCTGCTTCGCGGCCAGTGGCTACGCCGGCGCGACGACCGCCGCGATCTGCCGCGAGGCGGGGATCGGGTCGGGCACGTTCTTCCACTACTTCCCGACCAAGCAGGACCTGCTGGTGGGCATCCTCGCGCTCGGCACGCAGGAGACCCGCGCGTGGTTCGCCGGGCGGCCCGCCGACGCCGACCCGCTCGGGGTCGTCGAGGCCTACGTGGCCCACGCGGCCGACGAGATGGCCGACCCGCGGATGGCGGGGTTCGTACGTGCGGTCGGCGCGGTGATGGGCGAGCCCGTCGTGGAGGCGGCGCTGGCCGACGACACCCGCGCGATCGAGGAGGGCCTGGCTCCGTGGGTCCAGCGCGCCCGGGTCGCGGGCCAGGTCCGTGACGACGTGCCGGCGGCCGACCTCACCCAGTGGGTGATCGCGGTCGTCGACGGGTTCCTCGGCCGGCTGGCCGTCGAGGAGCGCTTCACCGCGACCGGCCAGCGCGCGATGCTGCTCGACGTGGTGCGCCGGCTGCTCGCGCCGGCGCCCGCCTGAGCGCCCGGCGACCCCTCAGTGCGGGCGGACCCAGACCAGCTCGTCGGCCTCCCACTTCTCCAGCGCCACCGGCACCAGCCGGCCCACCAGGTCTCCGGGGGAGAGGCCGGCGAGGTCGGTGGCGTGCTCGGCGCCGAAGGCCTGCCCGACCCGGTTGTTGTGCTGGTCGACCTCGGAGTCGCGACGGTTCGGGCTGCCGACCTCCTGCTCCGCGGCGATCGCGCGGGCGGCGTCGAGGCCGAACCGCGCGGTCAGGGCGGCCTGCCACGCGAAGTGGCGCACCGCGTTGGTGCGGCCGGGCACCCCGCGGCCGTGGGTCGCCGCCGCGGCCAGCGCGGCCTGCGAGATGCGCAGCACCTCGAACGCCTCGGTGGGCGAGAGCCCCGCCCGCGTCGCCGCGACCCAGAGCCGCGGCACGCCGGTCCCGGCGTGGATCGCCTGGCGGGTGAGGTGAGCAAAACCCATGGACACACCCTGACAGACTCGCCCGCATGACCTCGCCCGTCCGCTACCCGCGACCGCTCCGACCCGGTGACCGGATCGGCGTGACCTCGCCGTCGGCCGGGGTCGTCGGCGCCGGTGCCGAGCGGATCGACTTCAGCGCCGACTGGCTGCGCGGTCGTGGCTACGACGTCGTGGTGGGCGAGTGCATGGACGGCTCCGGCCTCACCTCGGCCCCGGCCGAGGTGCGTGCGGCCGAGCTGACCGCGATGCTGGCCGACCCGGAGATCGCCTGCGTCGTCCCGCCGTGGGGCGGCGAGACCGCGATCGACCTCGTCGACCTGCTCGACTGGGACCTCCTGGCCGCGAGCGAGCCGACCTGGCTGGTCGGCTTCTCCGACCTCTCGACCGTGCTGCTCCCGATCACCACCCGTCTGGGCTGGGCGACGGTCCACGGCGACAACCTCGCCGACACGCCGTACGCCGTGCCCGAGGGCCTGCTGCACTGGCTCGACCTGGTCGGCGGACCCGGACCCTTCGTGCAGCGCGACGCGAGGATCGTCACCGACTGGTGGCGCTTCGAGGAGGACACCCGTGCCACCACCTGGAAGCACGTCGGCGCGGGCGGCTGGGAGCTGCGTGGCGGCGGCACGCTCGACGTCACCGGCCGGCTGGTCGGCGGGTGCATCGAGACGGTCGGGCCGCTCGCCGGGACGCCGTACGGCGACGTCCGCGCGTGGGCGGAGCGGTTCGAGGAGCCGACGATCGTCTACGTCGAGGCCTGCGAGTCCGAGGCCGTCGACATCTGCCGTCACCTCCACTCGATGCGGCTCGCCGGTTGGTTCGACCGCGCCGCCGCCGTGCTCGTCGGCAGCACGCGGGCCCCCGACCACCCCGACCTGACCCAGCGCGGAGCCGTCGAGGACGCCCTCGGCCGCCTCGACGTGCCGATCGTGTGGGACCTCGAGATCGGCCACGTCCCGCCGCACCTCCCGCTGGTCAACGGGGCGCTGGCGCGGGTGGTCGTCGACGGCGACCGGCACGAGGTCACCCAGACCCTGGCGTGAGCCCCTCACCCGTTCGGAGTGGCCGGTGTCGGTGGGTGGTGGCAGGGTCGGTCCCATGAGCGACGCAGCCGCAGACCCGAAGAGGAAGCTCTCCGCCGACGAGGTCCGCGAGGCTCCCGGCCTCGACGACTGGCGGTTCCTGGCGAGCGGGATCCGGGCCCGCTTCCGCACCGGCGACTTCGCCGCCGGCCTCGCGCTGGTCGACCGGATCGGTGCGGCGGCCGAGGAGGCCGACCACCACCCGGACGTCTCGCTGACCTACCCGGCGGTGGTCGTGACGCTGGTCAGCCACGACGTCGGCGGCATCACCAGCCGCGACGTCGACCTCGCCCGGCGGATCAGCGGGTTCGCCGCCGAGGCCGGTGTCGAGGCGGACGTCTCGGGCCTCACCGAGATCGAGCCGGCGCTCGACTCCGCCGCCCCGCAGCACGTCGCCGACTTCTACGCCGCCCTGCTCGGCAGCGAGGTCGAGGACAACGGCGAGTGGGTGGCTGCGACCGACCAGGTGCCGAGCCTCTGGTTCCAGACGCCGCCCGGCCCCGACGAGGAGCACGGCGCCGAGCTGCCCCCGCAGGACCCCGAGCAGCGCTGGCACCTCGACGTCTGGGTGGCCCACGACGAGGCCGAGCAGCGCCTGCAGGCCGTGCTCGACGCCGGCGGCACGCTGGTCAGCGACGCCGAGGCCCCGTCCTTCTGGGTGGTCGCCGACGCCGACGGCAACCGGTCCTGCATCTGCACCCGCGCCGGGCGCTGAGATTCGTGGACCTCGCCGGCGTGGACGACCGCACCCCACTCACCTTCACCCAGGTGCAGGCCGAGGAAGGCCTCGACGACTGGCGGATGATGTTCCAGACCCTCGAGACCCGCTTCGCCACCGGCGGCCTCGAGGCGGGGCTCGCGCTGGTCGCGCGCATCGGCGACGCGGCCGCACGGGTCGGGCACGTCCCCGAGCTCGACCTCCGTGCGGCCACCCTTCACGTCCGGCTGATCAGTCGCGACGTCTTCGGGGTCACCCGCCGTGACCTCGCGCTCGCCCGCGAGATCAGCGCCGCCGCCGCGGAGGTGGGCGCCACGGCCGACCCGGCGGCGGTGCAGGTCGTCGAGATCGCCCTCGACACCGCCGACCACGGCGAGGTCAAGGCGTTCTGGCGCGCGGTCCTCGGCTACGAGGACCACCCGCTCCACGACGGCGAGGTCCGCGACCTCGCCGGCACCGGGCCTGCGCTGTGGTTCCAGGGCACCGACCCCCACGAGCTGCCCCGGCAGCGCTTCCACCTCGACGTCCGGGTGCCACCCGAGGTCGTCGCCCCGCGGGTCGAGGCGGCCCTCGCCGCGGGTGGCCGACTGGTGAGCGACGCCCACGCGCCGGCCTTCACCGTGCTCGCCGACCCGCAGGGCAACCAGGTGTGCCTCACGACCGGCCTCGGCCGCGACTGAGCGCCGTTCCCTGCCCACCGGCGGCCACATCGCGAGACTTCGGTTCCACATGTTGGGACGAGTGTCACACTTGCTTGACGCCGGCAGGCCCCGGCGACGACGGTTGTCGCATGCGCACCGAGATTCTTGTACGCACGCGACGCGTGGACTGAGGCCGACCGGCCGCAGGCACACGCGTCATCCCCTCGTCGCCCACCGGGCCGGGGGGTTTTTTGTTGGGCAGGCACCGCACGCTGGGAAGAGCAGGGAAGAGACGGACATGACGGAGCAGGGCGCACAGGTCGGCGGCACGGTCACGGGAGCCCAGAGCCTCGTGACGTCCCTCGAGGCAGCCGGCGTCACGGACATCTTCGGCATCCCGGGCGGCGCGATCCTCCCGGCCTACGACCCGCTGATGGACTCCACGCGGATCCGGCACATCCTGGTGCGCCACGAGCAGGCGGCCGGGCACGCCGCCCAGGGCTACGCCGCCGCGACCGGCCGGGTGGGTGTCTGCATGGCGACCTCGGGGCCGGGTGCGACCAACCTGGTCACCCCGATCGCCGACGCCCACATGGACTCGGTGCCGATGGTCGCCGTGACCGGTCAGGTCGGCGCCTCGATGATCGGCACCGACGCCTTCCAGGAGGCCGACATCCGCGGCATCACGATGCCGATCACCAAGCACAACTTTCTCGTCACCGACGCGGCCGACATCCCGCGCACCATCGCCGAGGCGTTCCACATCGCCTCCACAGGCCGGCCCGGCCCCGTGCTCGTCGACGTCGCCAAGTCCGCGCTGCAGGCCCAGACCACCTTCGCGTGGCCGAGCGAGCTGCACCTGCCGGGCTACCGCCCCGTCACCACGCCGCACAGCAAGCAGATCAAGGAGGCCGTGCGCCTGATCCGCGACGCGAAGCGTCCGGTGCTCTACGTCGGCGGCGGCGTGATCCGCGCCGGCGCGTCCCGCGAGCTGGCCCGGCTCGCGGCCCTCACCGGCATCCCGGTCGTGACCACGCTGATGGCCCGCGGCGCCTTCCCCGACAGCAACCCGCAGCACCTCGGCATGCCGGGCATGCACGGCACCGTCGCCGCGGTCGCCGGCCTGCAGAAGAGCGACCTGATCATCAGCCTCGGCGCCCGCTTCGACGACCGCGTGACCGGCAACCTCGACTCGTTCGCCCCGAACGCGCTGGTCATCCACGCCGACATCGACCCGGCGGAGATCGGCAAGAACCGCCACGCCGACGTCCCGATCGTGGGCGACGCCAAGGAGGTCATCGCCCAGCTCGTCGCGCGGCTCGAGGCCGAGGGCGCGGACGGTGACTACGAGTCGTGGGTGGCGTTCCTGGCGGGGCTGAAGAAGACCTACCCGCTGGGCTACGACACGCCCGCCGACGGCTCGCTCGCCCCGCAGTACGTCATCGAGCGGCTGAGCGCGATCGCCGGCCCCGAGGCGATCTACTGCTCGGGCGTGGGCCAGCACCAGATGTGGGCCGCGCACTTCGTCGACTACGAGCACCCCCAGACCTGGATCAACTCCGGCGGCCTCGGCACGATGGGCTTCTCGGTCCCGGCGGCGATGGGCGCCAAGGTCGGCAAGCCGGACAGCACCGTGTGGTCGATCGACGGCGACGGGTGCTTCCAGATGACCAACCAGGAGCTCGCCACCTGCGCGATCAACGACATCCCGATCAAGGTCGCGGTCATCAACAACGAGTCGCTCGGCATGGTGCGGCAGTGGCAGACGCTCTTCTACAACGAGCGCTACTCCAACACCGACCTGCACTCCAAGCGGATCCCCGACTTCGTCAAGCTCGCCGACGCCTACGGCTGCGTGGGCCTGGCCTGTGAGTCGCCCGACGAGGTGGACGCCACGATCGAGAAGGCGATGGCGATCGACGACCAGCCGGTCGTGGTCGACTTCCGGGTCCACCGCGACGCGATGGTGTGGCCGATGGTCGCCGCCGGCTCGAGCAACGACGAGATCAAGTACGCGCGCGACCTCGCGCCCCAGTTCGACGAGGACGACATCTGATGACCGCCAGCTCGCACAAGCACACCCTCTCGGTCCTGGTCGAGAACAAGCCGGGTGTCCTGGCTCGGATCGCCGGGCTGTTCTCCCGGCGCGGGTTCAACATCGACAGCCTCGCCGTCGGCCCGACCGAGCACCCCGAGGTCTCCCGGATGACCATCGTGGTCAACGTCGAGGAGTCCCCGCTCGAGCAGGTCACCAAGCAGCTCAACAAGCTCGTCGAGGTGATCAAGATCGTCGAGCTCGACGGACCGGGCTCGGTCAACCGCGAGCTGCTGCTGGTCAAGGTGCGCGCCGATGCCGCCAGCCGCGGCGCCGTCCTCGACGCCGTGCAGCTCTTCCGCGCCAAGGTCGTCGACGTCGCCCCCGACGCGATCACCGTCCAGGCCGTCGGCAACTCCGACAAGCTGGCCGACCTGCTGCGCGTGCTCGAGCCCTTCGGCATCCGCGAGCTCGTCCAGTCCGGCATGGTCGCCATCGGGCGCGGCTCGCGCTCGATCAGCGAGCGCCCGCAGCGTCTGGTGACGGTGCCCGCGCCGCCGTCGGCCATCGCCTGACCCACCCACCCATCCACAGATTTCCGCAGCACCAACCATGAAGGAGAGCCCCCGTGGCTGAGATGTTCTACGACGACGACGCCGACCTGAGCCTGATCCAGGGCAAGAACGTCGCGGTGATCGGCTACGGCAGCCAGGGCCACGCCCACGCGCTGTCGCTGCGCGACTCCGGTGTCGACGTCCGCATCGGCCTGCAGCCCGGCTCGAAGAGCCGCGACAAGGCCGAGGCCGAGGGCCTGCGCGTCCTCACCCCCCGCGAGGCGGCGGAGGAGTCCGACCTGATCGTGATCCTCGCCCCCGACCAGCACCAGAGGAAGCTCTACGCCGAGGAGATCGAGCCGGCGCTCACGCCCGGCGACACCCTCGTCTTCGGCCACGGCTTCAACATCCGCTTCGGCTACATCACCCCGCCCGACGGCGTCGACGTCTTCATGGTCGCCCCGAAGGGCCCCGGCCACCTCGTGCGCCGCGAGTACGTCGACGGCCGTGGCGTGCCGGTCCTCGTCGCGGTGGAGAAGGACGAGTCCGGCAAGGCCTGGGACCTCGCGCTCTCCTACGCCAAGGCGATCGGCGGCCTGCGTGCCGGCGGCATCAAGACCACCTTCACCGAGGAGACCGAGACCGACCTGTTCGGCGAGCAGGCCGTGCTCTGCGGCGGTGCCTCCCAGCTCGTCCAGTACGGCTTCGAGGTCCTCACCGAGGCCGGCTACCAGCCCGAGGTGGCCTACTTCGAGTGCCTCCACGAGCTCAAGCTGATCGTCGACCTGATGTACGAGGGCGGCATCGCCAAGCAGCGCTGGTCGGTCTCCGACACCGCCGAGTTCGGCGACTACGTCTCCGGCCCCCGCGTCATCACGCCGGACGTCAAGAAGAACATGGAGGACGTGCTCGCCGACATCAAGAACGGCGCGTTCGCCGAGCGCTTCATCACCGACATGGACAACGGCTCGCCGGAGTTCACCGAGTTCCGCAAGAAGGCGGAGTCGCACCCCATCGAGCAGACCGGTCGCGAGCTGCGCAAGCTGATGGCGTGGGTGAAGTCCCACGACACCGACTACGTCGAGGGCTCCTCGGCCCGCTGACGCGCCCGGCGCACCCGACCTCAAGGACGGCCTCGACGTGACGACGTACACCCACGGTCACGCCGAGGCCGTCCTGCGCTCCCACCGCTGGCGCACCGCCGCCAACTCCGCGGCACACCTCCTGCCGCACCTGCGCGAGGGGCAGCGGCTGCTCGACGTCGGGTCGGGGCCCGGCACCCTCACCGCCGACCTCGCCCGCGCGGTGGGCACGACCGGCGAGGTCGTCGCCCTCGAGGTGACCGAGGAGGCCGCCGACCTGACGCGCGCCGAGCTCGACCGGCAGGGGATCACCGCGCGGGTGCTGGTGGGAGACATCCACGCCCTCGACCTCGACGCGCTCGGCGGACCCTTCGACGTGGTCCATGCCCACCAGGTGCTCCAGCACGTCGCCGACCCGGTCGGCGCGCTGCGCGAGATGCTCCGCGTGACCCGTCCGGGCGGGCTCGTGTCCGCGCGCGACAGCGACTACGGCCACTTCTCGTGGCACCCCGCCTCCCCGGGGCTCGACCGGTGGCTCGCGCTCTACGCGGCCGCCGCCCGCGCCAACGGCGGGGAGCCCGACGCCGGGCGGATGCTCCTGGCGTGGGCGCACGCCGCCGGCGCCACGGACGTCGAGGCGTCGTCGTCGACCTGGTGCTTCGCGACGCCCGTGGACCGCGCCTGGTGGGGCGGCATGTGGGCCGACCGGATCACCTCCACCGCCCTCGCCCGCCAGCTCGTCGCCGAGGGCCGCGCGACCGAGGCCGAGCTCGCGGAGGTCGCGGACGCCTGGCGTGCCTGGGCCGACCACCCTGACGGCTGGCTCTCGGTGCTCCACGGCGAGATCCTCGTCCGCGCGTGAGCGGTGGCCCACCCACACTTTCCGCGCGCGGAAGGTGGCTGGCGCACCGCTCGTCCGCGCGCCGGCGTACGCCGCGGCCCCCGGCGGTGGCCCACCCACAGTTCCGGTCCGCGGAAGGTGGCTGGGACACCGCTGCCCCGGGTGACTCTGTCCGCGCTCACCCGCGCGGTGCTTGGTGCGGGGCCGGTCGTGCGCGACGATGCGGGTATGACACAGCAGCAGACGCTCGAGCAGACCCGCAGGCTCGGCGTCGAGACCACGGGCATCGAGATCATCGAGGAGTCGGCGCGCACCGCGAGCCCGCGCGACCTGTTCTGGCCGTGGTTCGCGGCCAACGTGTCCGTCTTCGGCATCAGCTACGGCTCGTTCGTCCTCGGCTTCGGCATCTCCTTCCGCCAGGCGCTCGTCGTCTCGGTCGTCGGGATCGTCGTCTCGTTCGCGCTCTGCGGGGTCATCGCGATCGCCGGCAAGCGCGGGTCGGCGCCGACGATGGTGCTCAGCCGCGCGGCGTTCGGCGTCAACGGGCAGAAGCTGCCCGGCGTGATCTCGTGGCTGGTCTCGATCGGTTGGGAGACCTTCCTCGCGATCCTCGCGGTCCTCGCGACGGCGACCATCTTCGACCAGCTCGGGTGGGCTGCCGGCACCGCGACCAAGGTCGTGGCGACGCTGGTCGTCGCCGCCCTGATCGTCTCGGCGAGCGTCGCGGGCTACCACGTCATCATGCGGCTGCAGTCCTGGCTCACCTGGATCACCGGCATCGCGACCATCGTCTACGTCGCGCTCACCCTCGACGAGATCGACTGGTCGGCGGTCGGCTCGGTGCCCGACGGCAGCGTGCAGCAGATGGTCGGCGCGCTGGTCATGGTGATGACCGGCTTCGGCCTCGGCTGGATCAACATCGCCGCCGACTGGTCGCGCTACCAGCGCCGTGACGCCAGCGGGTCGGCGATCGTCGGCTGGAACACCTTCGGCGGTGCGGTCGCGCCGGTCCTGCTCGTGGTGTTCGGCCTGCTGCTGGCCGGCTCGTCGCAGACGCTCTCGGCGGGCATCGTCGCCGACCCGATCGGGATGCTCGGCACCCTGCTCCCGACCTGGTTCCTCGTGCCGTTCCTGCTGGCCGCGATCCTCGCGCTGGTCAGCGGCGCCGTCCTCGGCATCTACTCCTCGGGCCTGACGCTGCTCTCGCTCGGCGTCCGGGTGCCGCGGCCGGCCGCGGCCGGGATCGACGGCACGATCCTCACCCTCGGCACGATCTGGGTGGTCTTCTTCGCCCAGGACTTCCTCGGCCCCTTCCAGAGCTTCCTGATCACCCTCGGCGTCCCGCTCGCCGCGTGGGCCGGGATCATGATCGCCGACATCGCGCTGCGCAAGCGGGACTACGACGAGGAGGCGCTCTTCGACCCCGCCGGGCGCTACGGCTCGGTCGACGTCACGTCGGTCGCGACGATGGTCGGGGCGTCCGTCCTCGGCTGGGGGCTGGTGGTCAACAACTTCGCCGCCGACGCTGCGTGGAACAACTGGCAGGGCTTCCTCATCGAGCCGCTCGGGCTCGGCACCTACGTCGACGACCCGCTGGGGGCCTACTGGGAGGGTCCGTGGGCCTACGCCAACCTCGGCGTCCTGCTCGCCCTCGTCCTCGGCTTCGGCGTCACCTACCTCGCGCGCCGCGGCACCGTGCGCCGCCAGGAGTCCTGAGGCGGGAACACCGGGCCGCGCACCGGTGTTGGGGCGCACGTGAAGATCGAGATCTGGTCCGACGTCCTCTGCCCCTGGTGCTACATCGGCAAGCGCCGCATCGAGGAGGCGCTGGCCGCCTTCCCGCACGCCGACGAGGTGGAGGTGCACTGGCGCTCCTACCAGCTCGACCCGGGCGCGCCCACCGAGCCCACCACCGGCACCGCGGAGATGCTGGCGAAGAAGTACGGCCAGTCGCCGGCCGGCGTGCAGCAGATGCAGGACCGGGTCGAGGCGGTCGCGGCCGAGGTGGGCCTGGTCTACCGGCTCTCCGAGACCCTCCACCTCAACACCGTCGACGCGCACAGGCTGATCCACCTCGCCCACGAGCAGGGCGGCAACGAGCTGCAGGGCCGGGTCAAGGAGGCGCTGCTCGCGGCCTACTTCACCGAGGCCCGCAACGTCGCCGACCACGCGGTGCTCCGCGACGTCGCGGTCACGGCCGGGCTCGACGCCGACCGGGTCGACGCGGTGCTCGCGAGCCGCGAGTACGCCGACGCGGTGCAGGCCGACATCGACCAGGCGCAGGCCTACGGCGCCGGCGGCGTCCCGTTCTTCGTCGTGGACCAGAAGTACGGCGTCTCCGGCGCGCAGCCGACCGAGGTCTTCACCCAGGTGCTGGACAAGGCCTGGTCGGACTCGCACCCCTCGATCCAGGTGCTCGCCACCGGCGACGCCGGCGAGGTGTGCGGGCCCGACGGCTGCGCGATCTGACGCCTACCGCGCCTTCTCGCCCCGCGCGGCCTGCTCGGCACTGGCGAGCACCCGCGCGGCGCGGGTCTCGGGCCGCTTGGCGAGCACGATCCACGTCAGGATCATCTTCTGCGCCGACGGCGACCACGAGTCCCAGTGCTCCCGGGATCCGGGGTGGGCGCGGAACGCGGCAGCGAGGTCGGCGGGCACGACGCAGTCCTCGACGTCGTCCATCAGCGTCCACGTGCCGGTGTCCTTCGCGAGCGCCACGGCGGCGGCGCCCGCGGGCTCCATCAGGCCGGCCTCCTCGAGCCGGGCGACGCGGCCCTTGTTGATCCGGGTCCACATGCTGCCGCGCCGCCGGGGCGCGAACCACATCATGGTCCGGTGCTCGTCGACCGGTCGCACCGTGGAGTCGACCCACCCGAAGCGCAGCGCCTCGAGCACCGCGTCGTCGTAGGAGAAGGGCCGGTCGGCGGCGCGGCGAGGACTGACCAGCCAGGCTCCGGTGGGCCGGGCGTGATGCTCGCGCAGCCAGTCGCTCCACTCCCGGACGGTCGTCGGCTCGAGCCGCTCCGCGTCGTCCATCACGCCCATGGCACGAGGCTAGGCCCCACCGCCGACATCGCGCGCGTCCCACATGCGGGGACCGCGCCCGGTCCCCGTGACCCGCGGGTACAGTGGGCGGCGCACAGCGTCGTGCAGTCCCGGACACATCCCCAGAACTTCTCGAGGACCCCGCTGTGAACGCACCTGTCAAGCCTGTCGTGCTCATCGCCGAAGAGCTCAGCCCCGCCACCATCGAGGCGCTCGGCCCCGACTTCGAGATCCGGCACTGCAACGGCGCCGACCGCGCCGAGCTGCTCCCGGCGATCGCCGACGTCGACGCGATCCTCGTCCGCTCGGCGACCAAGGTCGACGGCGAGGCGCTCGCGGCGGCGCAGCGGCTCAAGGTCGTCGCCCGCGCGGGCGTCGGGCTCGACAACGTCGACGTCAAGGCTGCCACGCAGGCCGGCGTGATGGTGGTCAACGCGCCCACCTCCAACATCGTCAGCGCCGCCGAGCTCGCCGTCGCGCTGATGCTCGCCGCCGCCCGCCACATCAGCCCGGCCCACGCCGCGCTGCGGGGCGGGGAGTGGAAGCGCTCGAAGTACACCGGCATCGAGCTCTACGAGAAGACCGTCGGCATCGTCGGCCTGGGTCGTATCGGCGTGCTCGTGGCCCAGCGGCTCAGCGCGTTCGGCATGAAGGTCATCGCCTACGACCCCTACGTCCAGGCCGGCCGCGCCGCGCAGATGGGCGTGCGCCTCGTCGACCTCGACACGCTGCTCGCCGAGTCCGACTTCATGAGCGTCCACCTGCCCAAGACCCCGGAGACGGTCGGCCTGATCGGCGCCGACGAGCTCGAGAAGGCCAAGCAGAGCCTGGTGCTCGTCAACGCCGCCCGCGGCGGCATCGTCGACGAGGCGGCGCTCTACGACGCGCTCAAGAACGGCCAGATCGCGGCCGCCGGCCTCGACGTGTTCGCCAGCGAGCCGTGCACCGACAGCCCGCTCTTCGAGCTCGAGAACGTGGTGGCGACGCCCCACCTCGGCGCGTCGACCGACGAGGCGCAGGAGAAGGCCGGCATCGCGGTCGCGCGCTCGGTCCGCCTGGCGCTGAGCGGCGAGCTGGTCCCCGACGCGGTCAACGTCCAGGGCGGCGTGATCGCCGAGGACGTGCGCCCCGGCATCCCGCTCACCGAGAAGCTCGGCCGGGTCTTCACCGCCCTCGCCGGCGAGGTCGCGAGCGCGCTCGACGTCGAGGTGCGCGGCGAGATCACCGAGTACGACGTCAAGGTGCTCGAGCTCGCGGCCCTCAAGGGCGTCTTCGCCGACATCGTCGAGGAGCAGGTGTCCTACGTGAACGCGCCGCTGCTCGCCGCCGAGCGCGGGACGGAGGTGCGACTGGTGACCGAGGCGGAGAGCCCCGACCACCGCAACCTGATCACCCTGCGCGGCACCCTGGCCGACGGCACCCAGGTCTCGGTCAGCGGCACGCTCATCGGCATCGCGCAGAAGGAGCGCCTCGTCGAGGTCAACGGCTTCGACGTCGACATCGAGCCCACCACCCACCTCGCGTTCCTCACCTACGAGGACCGCCCCGGCATGGTCGGCACGGTCGGCGGCATCCTCGGCGACGCGCAGGTCAACATCGCCGGCATGCAGGTCTCGCGGCGCGAGCAGGGCGGCGCGGCGCTGGTGGCGCTCAGCGTCGACTCCGGCATCCCCGCCGACACGCTCGCCGAGATCGAGGCCGCGATGAAGGCCTCGGTGCGCGCGGTCGACCTGACCTGACCCGACCTCGCCCGTCTGACGCGGCCGTCAGGCCACGACCACCCGGCCGGTGCCGGTCGACCCCCGTCGACCCGGCACCGGCCGGTCCGCGTCGCGCACGTGGTCCCAGGCCGCGGCGAGGCGGCGGACCGCCTCGGTGAGCGCCTCGGGCGACGCCGTCCACGGGATCCGGACGAACCGGTCGAGGCCGCCCTCGACGGCGAAGACGGGACCGGGTGCGAGCACCACCCCGCGCCGGGCGGCCTCCTCGGTCACGGCGGTGCCCAGCGGCTCGGGCAGCTCGCACCACAGCGCGAGCCCGCCCTCCGGGACCCGGAAGCGCCACGACGGCAGGTGCTCGCGGACCGCGGCGACCACCGCGTCGCGTCCGGCCGCCAGGCGCGCCCGGTGGACCGGCAGCACCTCGTCGGCGTGGTCGAGCAGGTCGGCCAGCACGAGCTGCTCGAACACCGGTGCGCCGAGGTCGATCCCGACCCGGGCGCGCAGCAGCCGGTCGACCTGGTCGAGCGGCGCGCGCACCCACCCGAGCCGCAGGCCGCCCCAGAACGACTTGCTGGCGCTGCCGATGGTGATCGCGTCGCGGGCGAACGCTGCGAGCGGGCGCGGCATCGACGCGGCGAGCGCGGGGTCGTGGGCGAGCGCCTGGTGCGCCTCGTCGGCCACCGCCAGGGTGCGGGTCCGGGCCAGGGCCGCGGCCAGCTCCTCGCGCTGGGTGTCGTCCATCAGGTGCCCGGTGGGGTTCTGGAAGTCGGGGATCAGGTACGCCAGGCGCGGCGCCGTCTGCCGGACGGTGGCGGCGAGCGCGTCGACGTCCCACCCGTCCGGGTCGACGGCGGCCGGGACCAGCCGCGCTCCGGAGCCGCGGATCGCCTCCGTGGCGTTGGGGTAGGTCGGGGACTCGACCAGCGCCCGGTCGCCGGCGGCGGTGAACGCGCGCGCCACGACGGCCGCCGCGGCCAGGGCGCCCGCGGTGACCATGACCTGCTCCGGCGCGGTCGGCAGCCCACGGGCGTCGTAGGTCGCGGCGATCCTCGCCTGCAGGGCCGGCATGCCGAGCGGGAAGTAGCCCGGCCCGCCGAGGTAGGCCGGCAGCTGCTCGGTGGCCCGCTGGTAGGCCTCGGCCAGCCCGGGCGGCGCGGAGTGGGCCGCGCAGTTGAGGTCGATCACGTCGTCGCCGCCGGTGCCCGGCATCAGCGCCCGGTCGTGGGCGCGACGCCGCCCGCCCGGCACCCGGGTGAACGTCCCGGACCCGCGGCGCGCCTCGGCGTACCCGCTCTCGCGCAGCACGTCGTAGGCGCGGGTCACCGTGGTGCGTGAGACGTCGAGCGCGGTCGTGAGCTCGCGCTCGCTGGGCAGGCGCACACCGAGCCCGATCCGGCCGTCGCCGACGAGCACGCGCAGCCGGTCGGCGAGCCCGGCGTAGGCGGGGGAGCGCGGGAAGTCCCCGACCAGGGTGGCCACGCGCTGGGCGCTGACGGTGGGACTCACGGTGGCCACTCTCGCACGATTGGCTATGTCGGACAATGCCAATCGACGTCACACTGGAGGCATGACCCGCTCCACGTCCTCCCGCACCACCCTCGACGCCGGCGCCCCGCGCGGCGTGCTCGTCGACCTCGGCCCGATCGCCCAGCTGCGCGCGGGCCGCCTCGGTCGGCGGCTGCCGCAGCTCTACGTCGGGCTGTTCCTCTACGGGGTGTCGCTGGCGATGATGGTGCGCGGCGCGCTCGGGCTGGCGCCGTGGGACGTGCTCCACTCCGGCTTCATCCGGCACGTCCCGATGACGCTCGGCCAGGCGGTCGTGCTGTTCAGCTTCGTCGTGCTCCTGCTCTGGATCCCGCTGCGCGAGATGCCGGGGCTCGGCACGATCAGCAACGCCGTGGTGGTCGGCCTGTCCGCCGACGCCACCCTCGCGGTCCTCGAGCGCCCCGACGCCCTCGGCCTGCGCCTCGCGCTCATGGTGGGCGGGGTGGTGCTGTGCGGGCTCGCGAGCGCGCTCTACATCGGCGCCCAGCTCGGGCGAGGACCGCGCGACGGCCTGATGACCGGCCTCTCCCGCCGCACCGGGCTGTCGCTCCGGCTGGTCCGCACCGGCCTCGAGGTCGCGGTCGTGGTGATCGGCCTCGTCCTCGGCGGCGTCATCGGGGTCGGCACGGTCGTCTACGCGCTCGCCATCGGCCCGCTGACCCAGCTCATGCTGCCGTGGTTCACCGTCGACGTGATGGCGCCCGACGTGCAGTGAGCCTCATCGCGCCCCGGACGACGGGGCGGGTGGCTGCTGGAGCCCCTCGGAGGTCAGGAAGGCGATCACGCCGACGCTGAGGATCGACGAGACGAGCATGCCGCCCTGGCCGAACATCAGCGGCAGGGCGGTCACCGCCCACACGTCGAAGCCGCGTGCCACGCTGAGGATCACGCCGGTCGGGGCGCCGCCGGCGGGGGTGCTCACCATCGGCGCCGCGTAGTTCGGCGGCTTGCCGGTGATCCACCGCACGGTCGCCGCGATCGAGGAGAGGCCGCACGCGATCGCCAGGTTGACCGCCCCGCCGCCGGGGGCCTCCCGCACGAGCGTGGGCGTGGTCGCCAGCGCGAAGAGCATCAGCGCGGTGCCCGGCACGACGAGGTGGGCGAGCAGCAGCCGCTGCCGGCTGAACGGCATCATCCGGGCCAGCCCGTCGGTCCGCACGACGACCCGCAGCCCCGAGCAGAGCGCCGGCCCGCCGAGCAGCCCGGCGAGGGTCGTCGCCAGCACGACCGCGCGTCCGGCGTCCGCCTCCGCGGCGGCGTAGGGCACCAGCACCAGCCCGGCGAGCAGGACGTACGGCTGGGGAGCGCGGCGCGCCCGCAGCAGGTCGCGGTGGACGAGCGCCTGCCACCCGACCGGGCCGCCGCGGTGGGTGCGCACGTGCGCCCCGCGCCCCCAGCGCCGGGCCAGCAGCACGTCGTACATCAGGCCGAGGTCGACCGACGACAGCGCGCCGGACAGGCTGGGGGAGAGGTGCTCGGTCTGGCCGAGGACGCGCCGCGAGACCGAGCCGACCGCGACCGTCGAGCGCCACACGACCAGGACGGCCACGACCGCCAGGGCGACCGCGACCGCCACCACCGCACCCGCCGGCACGGCAGGCACCCGGTCGAGCCGGTGGGTCGCGGCGAGGCCGAGCGCGGCCCACAGCGCCAGGGTGACCACCCAGGTGAGCCAGCGGGAGGCGTGGCCCTCGCGCACCTGCGACAGGGCGGCCACCCCGACGCACGCGAGCGCGGTGGTGCTCCCCACGACGAGGTAGACGACCGCCTCGTGCCAGGCGAAGCCGCCGAGCACGGCGGGCGCGAGCAGCAGCAGGGCGGCCCCGACGACCGTGAGGGCGCTGGTCCGCAGCCACCCCGGACGCAGCAGCGCCCCACGGTCGACGGGCGACGTCAGCACCCACGCGTTGGCGGCGGGCGGGCTGAAGACGGGCCCGAGGAGGCGAGCCAGGCCGAGCGCGACCAGGGCCACGGCGAGCGCGGCCAGCCAGGGGGCGGCGGAGCGGACCTCGCCGCAGCTCGCGGCGCAGGTCTCGTCGGCCAGGCGGCGGAGCTCGAGGACCACGTTGCCCGCCATCGCGCCGACCATCACGACGCAGAAGAGCCCGACGTAGGCGTCGGAGAGGGCCTCGCCCCACTTCAGCTCCGCGCGCCCGCGGCGCCAGTCGCGGATCTCCTGGCGCACCTCCCGCGCGGTGGCGACCTCGGTGCGGTCGGCTGCCTCAGTGGTCATCGGGCGTCCCCGCAGCGGTGCCGAGGCGGACGACGCGGTCGCACACGCGGGTCACGAGGTCCGCGTCGTGGCTCACGAGCAGGACCCCGCGACCGGCCCGCTTCTCCGCCACGAGCCGGTCGCCGAGCCAGGCGACGCCGTCCACGTCGAGCCGGGCCTCGGGCTCGTCGAGCACGAGGAGCCGGCGCGGCCGGACGAACGCGCTGGCCAGAGCCAGACGTCGCCGCTGGCCCGACGACAGCGTCGACGGCAGCTGGCCGGAGACCTCCATCAGCCCCACCTCGTCGAGCACCGCGTTGACGACCTCCTCGGCGTCGGGCGTCGAGTGGGCCCGTGCGACGAGGTCGAGGTGCTCGACCACGGAGAGGTCGGGGAAGAAGTCGATGTCGTCCATGACGATGGCCAGGTCGGCGCGGATCTCCGGCCGGCGCTCGTCGAGCACGGTGCCCGCGAGGGTCGACTCGCCCGCGTCGGCCTCGTCGGCGCCGACGATGCAGCGCAGGAGGGTGGACTTGCCGCTGCCGTTGGGCCCGACCACGCCGACCGCCTCGCCGGCGCGGACGTCGAGGTCGACACCGTCGAGGATCGTGCGGTCACCGAAGGACCGGGTGATGCCACGGACCGCGAGCAGCGCCGGCTTCGCCGGGGCCGCCTTCTTCTTGGCCATGCACCCATCCAAGCAGCCGCCCGGCGGGTCAGCCCACGACCCGGCCGACACCTTCGCGCCGCGGGTCGGCGACGGCCTCGAGGGTGCCGTCCGCCCGCACGAGGGCAGCGCCGACGCCGCCGAAGTACATCGACGGCTCCTCCTCGACCCGCACGTCCTCGTCGGGCAGGCCGGCGCGGTGCACGTGGACGCGCGGATGGGCGACGGCGTCGGTGAGGTCGAGTCCGCCGAGGAAGCCGGCCAGCGCGCCGGCGACCGCGGTGGTGATCCGGTCGGCGCCCGGCGAGCCGATCGCCAGGGTGTCGCCGTCGTCGTGCCGCCCGACCGTCGGTGCCATGTTGGACAGCAGTCGCTGGCCCGGGGCGACCGACCTCCCGGGCGGGTTGAGCTCCTGCTCGCCGAGGCAGTTGTTGAGCCAGATGCCCGTGCCGGCGGCGATCATGCCCGCTCCGTAGCCCGAGGACACCGTGACCGAGCACGCGGCACCGTCCGCGTCGGTGACCGACACGTGGGCGGTCGAGCCCGACTCGAGGACGGCGCGGTGGTCGGCGTCGACCCGGTCGAGCCACGCGCGCGAGGCGGCGTCGAGGTCGGCGGCGGTCTCGAGGACCTCGCGCCGGTGGCCGAGCACGGCGCGCTGGACCCGGACCAGGTGCGCGACGTCGTCGGCGTCCCAGGTCCCGCGGGGGCGGCCGTCGAGCAGGCGCAGCATCGAGGCCACGACCACGCCGCCCACCGACGGCGGGGGAGTCGTGGCGAGGCGCCAGGGCCCGACCCGGGTGGTCAGCGGTGCACGCACCACCGCCTCGTAGGCCGCGAGGTCGGCGGCCGACAGCGCGCCGCCGCGGGCCCGGACGTCGTCGGCGACGAGCCGGGCGAGGTCGCCCTCGTGCAGCGCGCGGGGACCGGCGGCCGCGACGTGCTCGAGGGTCGCGGCGAGGTCGGGCACGACCACCCGGTCCTCGGTCACCCGCCCGTCGGCGTCGTGGAGCGCGGCGCGGCTCGCGTCGTCCCAGCCGAAGATCGTCTCGTGGACGTGGCGCAGGTAGTAGCGCGACGCCGACCCGAGCGCGAACCCGTCGCGGGCCACCGCGAGCGCAGGTGCGACCAGCTCGCGCCACGGCAGCCGGCCGTCGCGCGCGTGCGCCTCGCCGAACGCGGCCAGCGACCCGTGGGTGGCGACCGAGCCCGGCCCGACGGTGATCGTCACGCCGCCGCCGTAGTCCGTGGTGACGTCCCACGTCCGCGGCGCGGGTGCGTCCGCGTCGCGGCCGCGCCCGGGGCGGTCCATCCACCCGTCGACGGTGTAGGCGTCGCCGCGCGCGGGCTGGACGGCGACGAAGCCGCCGGAGCTCAGCGAGACGAGGCCGACCTCGTTGACCATCGCCACGAGCGCCGCGGCGATGGCGGCGTCGACCGCCGAGCCGCCCGCGAGGGCGACCTGCTCGGCGGCGTCGGCCGCGGCCGGGCTGGGCGCGGCGACGGCGAGCGCGGTCACCGGGCGCCTCGCGTCGTCAACGCCGGGTGGCGATCACGGCGGACGCGTCGGTCGCGACCATCACCTCGACGGCGGTGAACCGCTCGTCGGTGAGCCACTGCTCGCGCAGCGTGTCGACCCGGCCGTAGGTGATCGGGGGCCACGACTCGCAGGGCGCGAAGTCGTCGAGGACCACGATGCCGCCCGGCTCGACGAGGTCGATGATGGTGTCGACGCCGACCTCCGACGGGCTGCCGGAGTCGAGGAACAGCAGGGAGAACGGGCCGCGGTCGCGCAGCACGTTCCAGTCGGCCGCGAGCACCTCGACCTTGTCGTCGGTCTCGAAGATCCGCGAGGCCGCGCCGGCCAGCGACTCGTCGAGCTCGGCGGTGAGGATGCGCGCGCCGTTGCGCACGCCGCTGCGCAGCCACGCGGTGCCGACGCCGCAGCCGGTGCCGAACTCGGCCATCGTGCCGCCGCGGGTGGCAGCGAGGGTGGCGAGCAGGCGGCCGGTCTCGTTGCGGCAGAAGGCGACGTAGCCGGCCTGGCGGCACACGTCGAAGGCGCGCTGGACGACGTCGGGGAGATCCGGGGGAGCAGACATGAGGTCGCCGAGTCTGTCACCCCGAGCCGCAGATCCCAGTCGCTGGTCCGACATCTCACGATCTGACACGTTCGGCGAAATCGGCTGCGGGACGCCCGTGTGCGGTCGTACAGTCGATCCACCATGCGGACCGTCTTCGTACTTATCGATCGCCGCGGCGAGGCCTGACAGAGAGGCCACCTCGTCGCGGTGTTCGGCGTTGACGAGGTGAGACGCCCCCGGCCTTTCGACTCGCATCCTGGGTTGACCCAGGTGCTCGAAGTCGCCGCCTCCGTGGCGGGTCCTCGCAGTCACTGCGCGATCCGCACACGCCAGGCCGGGAGCCGGACCGGGTGACCCCCGCACTCCTCGCTCCTCCACCCGCCGCGGTGTCGGTGGCTTCGGGCAGCACCACCCGACCACCACCGTCTCGTCACCCGAGGAGTGATCTCGATGTACGACCTGTATCCCGACAGCTGGGGCCCCGCCGCGCACGACCCGGAGAACCCGCGCAGCGCCGAGAACGTCACCGCCGCCCTGCAGACCGCGCTTGACCTGCGAGACAACGGCGCGCAGCGTCCGGACGACAACTAGCCTCGCCGGCATGTCCGACACCCAGCAGCACGCGTCCGCACCGGCCTCCGGAGCCCAGAGCCTCGCCGTCATCCCCGGCGACGGCATCGGCCCGGAGGTGACCGCCGAGGCCTTCAAGGTCCTGGAGGTCGCCTCGCCGGTGAAGCTCGAGCCCACGCGCTACGACCTCGGCGCGGAGCGCTACCTCGCCACCGGCGAGGTGCTCCCGGACTCGGTGCTCGCGGAGATCCGCGGGCACGACGCGATCCTGCTCGGGGCGGTCGGCGGCAAGCCCAACGACCCGAACCTGCCGCCGGGCATCCTCGAGCGCGGGCTGCTGCTGCGGCTGCGCTTCGAGCTCGACCACTACGTCAACCTCCGTCCGTCGCGCCTGTTCCCCGGCACGGCCTCACCCCTGGCCGACGACGTGCTGGCGAAGGGCGACATCGACTTCGTGGTGGTCCGCGAGGGCACCGAGGGCCCCTACACCGGCAACGGCGGCGCGCTGCGCGTCGGAACGCCGGCCGAGATCGCCACCGAGGTGTCGGTCAACACCGCCTACGGCGTGGAGCGCGTGATCCGCGACGCCTTCGCCCGCGCCGAGAAGCGCCCGCGCAGGAAGGTCACGCTGGTCCACAAGACCAACGTGCTCGTCAACGCCGGGTCGCTGTGGTGGCGGCTGTTCGAGCAGGTCGCCGCGGAGCACCCCGACGTGACCACCGACTACATCCACATCGACGCGGCCATGATCTTCATGGTCACCGACCCCGCCCGCTTCGACGTCGTCGTCACCGACAACCTCTTCGGCGACATCGTCACCGACCTCGCCGCCGCCATCACCGGCGGCATCGGCCTGGCCGCCTCCGGCAACGTCAACCCCGACCGGACGGCCCCCTCGATGTTCGAGCCGGTCCACGGCTCCGCGCCCGACATCGCCGGCCAGCAGAAGGCCGACCCGACCGCTGCGATCCTCTCCGGAGCGCTGCTCCTCGACCACCTCGGCCACGCGGACGCCGCCGCCGCGATCGAGGAGGCGGTGCTCGCCGACCTCCGCGAGCGCACGCCGGGCACGACCCGTCGTACGAGCGAGGTCGGCGACGCGATCGCGGCCCGCCTCTAGCCTGCTCACGTGGACGACTGGCGGCAGGTCGAGCTCGACGGAGCGACCATCACGGGCCTGCTGGTCGGGCACGTCGAGCAGGCGGTGGCCTACGGCTCCCGTGGCGACCGCCCCCTGGCCGTCCTGCTGGACGCGTCCGGGGTGAAGAAGGCCATCACGCCGCTGGGCAGCGGGCCGGTGACCTCGGCCTGCCACTACAGCGGGATGTACGACGTCGTGGTGGGCCGCGCCCACCCGGTGCTGACCACCCACGAGTTCTTCGGCGAGCACCTGCCCGGCTGCGGGTGCCACGGCCGCATCGAGGACTCCACCACCGAGGGTGCGGTCCGCCTGTGGACGGTCTGCGACAGCGACGAGAACGTGCTCGTGCTGACCATCCGCGCCGACGGCTGGTTGGTCCAGGGCGAGTCCGTCGACGGGAGCCAGGACCCCGGGCGGGGACTGCGCGTCGTCGGCGACGTCGAGGACGTGGACCTGTGGGTCAGCCCGTACAGCTTCGACGAGATGCTGGTCTCGGGACCGCTCGTGGGCGGCGACGGCCGCACCAGCCTGGTGTGGAGGAGCGGCGCTGCCGGGTGGGTCCCTCATGAGACGCCGCGCGCGATGGACGCCGTGACCAGCAACGGCACCCGTCACCTCGCCGGTCACCACGACCTCCACCCGGTGATCTCGGGCGTGGGTCCGGCCTCGGCACCTGACGTGGACCTCGACCCCGACTGGCCCCACGTCACCCAGCTCGACCACCACCTCGTCGCGCTGCAGGGCGCCGCCGGTCCCCAGCTCTGGTCGTGGGCCGAGGACGCCTGGATCCCCGAAGCCCTGCCTCCGGGTCGGCTCAGCGGCGGCGTACGAGCCCAGCCCTGGGACGACGAGTGGCCCGGCGAGACGGTCGAGGCCGACGACCGGCTCTTCGTGATCATCGACGGCCAGATCTGGCACCGCCCCTACCGGATAGGTTGACCCCCATGCAGATCAGCACCACCGCCAACCCCACGCCCGTCGACGACGCCCGGCTCGCCGAGATCCTCGCCAACCCCGGCTTCGGGACCCACTTCACCGACCACATGCTCACGGTGGAGTGGACGCCCGACGCGGGCTGGCACGCCGCGCGGATCACGCCCTACGGGCCGCTGACCCTCGACCCGGCCACGGCGGTCCTGCACTACGCCCAGGAGACCTTCGAGGGGATGAAGGCCTACCGCCACGAGGACGGCTCGGTCTGGACGTTCCGTCCCGAGCAGAACGCCGCCCGCATGGTGCGGTCCTCCCAGCGCCTGGCCTTCCCCGAGCTGCCGGTCGACGACTTCGTGGCGTGCGTCGATGCGCTCGTGGAGGCCGACCAGCGCTGGGTGCCCGACAACGCCGCGTCCGGCGGCGGCGAGAAGTCGCTCTACCTGCGCCCGTTCATGTTCGCGTCCGAGACCTTCCTCGGCGTGCGCCCCGCCCAGCACGTGACGTTCATGGTGATCGCCTCGCCCGCGGGTGCGTACTTCAAGGGCGGCATCAAGCCGGTCAACCTCTGGCTGTCGGAGACCTTCACCCGCGCCGGGCGTGGCGGCATGGGCGCGGCCAAGACCGGCGGCAACTACGCCGCGTCGCTGGCCGCGCAGCGCGAGGCGATCGAGCAGGGCTGCGACCAGGTCGTCTTCCTCGACGACCAGGAGTTCCGCTACATCGAGGAGCTCGGCGGCATGAACCTGTTCTTCGTGCACCGCGACGGCCACGTCGTGACGCCCGAGACCGGGACCATCCTCGAGGGCATCACCCGCGCCTCGATCATCGAGCTCGCCGGCAAGCTCGGCCACGCGGTCGAGGAGCGCAAGGTCTCCATCGACGAGTGGCGCGACGGCGTCGCCTCCGGCGACATCACCGAGGTCTTCGCCTGCGGCACCGCCGCCGTAGTCACCCCCGTCGGCGAGCTGCGCTCCCCGAACGGCGTCACCCCGGCCCCGGCCAGCACCGACCTGACCATGCGGATCCGCGAGGCGCTCGTCGGCATGCAGTTCGGCCGCAGCGAGGACACCTTCGGCTGGATGCACAAGGTCTGCTGATCCGCCGACCTCGGCCGATCGGCCGAGGAGGACCGGCCCGCGGGCCGATCCGGTGGGCGCCGCGCACCGCGAGGCTCGTCCCCATGACGACGACCGCGCCCGCCACCGCCCAGCCGACCACCCGTCCCCGCCGGGACTGGTGGATCCCGGCGCTCCTGCTGCTGCTCGCCCTCGTGCCGTCCGCGGGCGGCGTCTTCCGGGTGATCGACCTCTCGGGCGGCCGCACCGCGGAGAACGCCCGCTTCTTCGACCTGCCGGCGCCGATCCTCGTGCACATCCTCGGGGCCACGACGTTCCTGGTCCTGGGCGCGCTGCAGGTGTGGCCGTCCTTCCGGCGCCGGCGACCGGCGTGGCACCGCTGGAGCGGCCGGGTGCTGGTGCCCGCGGGCATCGCCGGCGGCCTGAGCGGGATGTGGATGGCGGCGTTCTCCGACGTGCCGGCGCACGACAACACCGCCCTGATGTGGCTGCGGCTGCTCTTCGGCGCCGTCATGGTCGCCGGGCTGGTGCTCGGGCTGGTCGCGATCCGGCGTCGTGACGTCCGCACCCACCAGCGCTGGATGGCGCGGGCGTACGCCGTGGCGCAGGGAGCCGGCACGCAGGCGCTGTTCCTGGGACCGTGGGTCGCGGTCGTCGGCCAGCCCTCGGGCAACCCGAAGGCGGTCGTGATGGGCGCCGCCTGGGCGGTCAACCTCGCCGTCGCGGAGTGGCTGGTGCGCCGCTCCGAGCGGCGTCAGTCGAGCCGACGGGTCTGATAGGCCCAGAGCGCGAGCTCGACCCGGTTGCGCACGCCGAGCTTGACCATCAGCGACCCGAGGTGGGTCTTCACGGTGCTCAGCGAGACGTGCAGCTCGGCGGCGATCTCGTGGTTGGTCAGCCCCTGCGCGACGACGAGCAGCACGTCCTCCTCGCGCTCGGTCAGCGGCGAGCCCGGCGCGCGCGGCGCGTCGCGGGTGGCGTACGCGCGGAGCAGCCGGGTCGTCACCGACGGCGCGACGAGCGAGCCGCCGTCCGCCGCGGCCCGCACGGCGTGGGCGAGCACCTGCGGCCCGCAGTCCTTGAGCAGGAAGCCGCGCGCTCCGGCCTGGAGCGCGCCGTAGACGTACTCGTCGAGGTCGAAGGTGGTGACCACCACGACGGCCATCGGGTCGGCGACCGCTGGGCCGGCCAGCAGCCGGGTCGCCTCGATGCCGTCCATCCGCGGCATCCGGACGTCGAGCAGGCACACGTCGGGCCGCAGCCGCCGGGCCTGCTCGACGGCGTCGCGGCCGTCGACCGCCTCGGCGACGACCTCGATGTCGTCCTGGGCGCCGAGGATCGTGGCCAGCCCGGTGCGGACGATCTCCTGGTCGTCGGCGACCAGCACGCGCAGCGTCACCAGGCGTCCTCCGCCCGCTCGGGCAGCACCGCGCGGACGGTCCACCCGCCGCCGGTCGCGGGGCCGGCGACGAGGGTGCCGCCGAGCAGCGCCGCGCGCTCGGTCATGCCGACGATCCCGAAGCCCGCGCCCTGCGGGGGCCGGCCGCGGCCGTCGTCGTGCACGGTCAGCTCGACGTCGGTGCCGCGGCGGACGACCCGCACGTCCACCCGGGTCGGGTCGAGCGCGTGCCGCCGGGCGTTGGACACCGCCTCCTGCGCGATCCGGTGGAGGGCCGCTGCGGTCGTGGGGGAGAGGCCGTCGACGTCGTCGAGGCGGACGTCGACAGCCGGTCCGCCGTCGCCCGCGCCGGCCAGCCCGGCCAGGTCGTCGAGCGGGCGTTCGGGGACGTCGCCCTCCTCGCGGAGCGCGCGGACGACGGTGCGCGTCTCCGCGAGCGTCCGGCTGGCCTCCTCGTCGATGCGCCGCAGCGCCCTCTTGGCCGCCTCCGGGTCGGTGTCGGCGACCGCGAGGCCCGCCTGCGCACTGATCGCGATGGCGGTGAGGTGGTGGGCGACCGTGTCGTGCAGGTCGCGGGCCAGCCGCTCGCGCTCGTCGCGGCGTACGTCGCCGAGCTCGCGCACCTGCAGCACCGCCCGCGACCGGAAGACCGCACCGAGCGCCACCGAGGCGACGACGACGGCGAGGCCGCCGACCCGGTCGCCGGTCGAGGTCGTCTGGGTGACCAGCGCGATGCCGGCGACCGCCGCGAAGAGGCCGATCCCGACGACGGCGTCGCGCCCGCGCGCCCAGCGGGCGAGCGCGAACGGGATCATCAGGGCGGCCACCCCCGCCGTGAGGTCGGCCGGCTGCCTCCCGGAGGCGACCCCGACGGCGAGCTGGACGACCGCCATCGCCGAGAAGACCGTGATGGGCACGAGGGTGTGGGTGCGGCGCACGAGCAGCGTGGGCAGCCACACCAGGAAGGTGGCGAGCGCCACCCACCGCCAGGCTCGGTCGTCCGGGCCGACGACCGTCTCCAGGATGCCGTGGACGGCGAAGTAGACGACGAGCCCGACGTCGACCTGCGTGCGTCCGCGCGCGCCCGGAGCCGCGGGCAGGTGCCAGAGCTGGCGCAGGAAGGGAGGCACGCCTGAACCGTAGTGGCGGGCGAGGTGGTCGCGTATCGGCCGGATGACCGAGACGGGTGGGTCATCGCGCGACGTCGAGCTGCATCCTTGCTCGGAAGGCCGTGAGGCCTTGCAGGAACTCCCGCGCAGCCTCCTCGGAGACTGCGGACGGCGGAAGCGCCGAGAGCCACTCGCACAGGCGCCTTCCGTCCACGAAGTGCACCCCGTCGGCCTGGAAGCCCTCCGGCACACCGTGGCGAGCGGGTCCCCACAGGACGATGCAGGACGTCACCGACACGCTGGTGCGATTCGCTCGCCGTCGACCGTGGGCCTCGGGCTTGAGGAGCGTGCGGGCGAGCGCCTCGGTGCGGACACGCGCTCGCGCAGCCGACGCAGTCATCGCCGCCACGCTCGCGGTGGTGACCGACGTGTGGAACTTCGAGTCGAGGACGACCACGCCACCGTTGCGGGTGATGACCACGTGGTCCAGGTCGCCAGCCCGGAGCGTGATGCTGTCGACCCATCCCCAGACCAGCTTCTTCTTCCTCGCAGCCTCCAGCTCCGAGCGGGTGTTGTCCTCGCCCCAGCTCCCACGCAGGTGGTGGATCGCGCGCGGCTCGTGGGCGAGGACGGCCGTGTTGAGGAGGTGGAGGAAGGCGGCTGCCACCGCTGCGTGTGCGAGTCCGATCGCGTACCAGGCGGCTGAGCTCCCGAACCGCACGGCAGCCCATGAGGTGAGCAGCACGAACACAGAGAGGGCCGAGACCACCAGCAGGACGGGGACTGGGTTGCGTCTGAGCCACGATCGACGCAACCGGCCGAGCTCGCGCTTCGGATAGGACGTGGTTCCGCCCATCGATCCCCCGATCAGTCGTCTGCCGACCGATCTCACCACGCATCCAGCTCAGCCGGACGGAATTGACCCAACTCGAGTCTCCTCACGTCCGCCTGGCGAACCTGACGTCGCCGTTGGCAAGCCTCTCGGTCGAGAAGGCGGGGTCGTGGGCGCGATGGTGGTGGTGGGAGCAGAGCAGGACGCCGTTGGCGAGGTCGGTGGGGCCGTCGGCCGACCACGGCACCCAGTGGTGGGCCTCGGACCACGTGCCGGGGATGTCGCAGCCCTCGGCCCGGCAGGTGCGGTCGCGCAGCAGCAGCGCGCGGCGCTGGGCGGCGGTGAAGAGGCGCTGCGCGCGGCCGAGGTCGAGGACCTCGGAGGCGCCGCCGAGCACGGCGGGGAGGATCCGGGCGTTGCAGGCGAGCCGCCGGACCTCGCCCGCGCTCAGGTGCTCGCCCGCGCACGGGTCGTGGTGGGCGTCGCTCGGAACTGTCCCGGCGCCGAGCAGGTCACCGGCACCGATCCCGGACCTGAGCGCGTCGAGGTCGATGGTGATGACGATCGTGGTCGCGTCGCCGCCGTGGACCGGGAGCCGACCGGGGTCCAGGCACTCGAGCAGCTGGCAGAACGCCTCGCCGAGCCGCCGGGGGTAGGGGAGGCGGGCGACCGGGTCGTGCGCGGTCGCCCCGTCGTCGGGGTCGGGGTCGACGCGGGGGTCGCGGTCGACGCCCGCAGCGCCGAAGGGGGAGTCGTCGCAGCGCGGGTTGGCGAAGGCCTCGAGGTAGTGGGCGAGCCGCGTGGCAATGGCGTCGGGAAGCAGCGCCGACAGGCGGGTCGTGCCGTCGCCCTGGCGGCGCAGCGAGACGCGGGTGCGGCGTCGCGCCTCCTGCTCCTGCGCGGCGAGGCGCTGCGCCTCGGCCTCGTCGGCGACGTGCGGGGCCACGACCGACAGGATGTGGCGCCCGATGCGGGCGAGCTGCTTCGGGGCGAAGCGCGCCGCGTGTCCCACCAGGACCCGCTCCGCCTCGTCGACGACCTCCGCGGGCACCACGGCTGGCAGGTCCTCGAGGGCGCGGACGACGACGCGCGCCTGCGCCGGCGTCACGTCGCCCGCCCGCAGGGCAGCGCCCGCCTCGGGGCGACCGCGGTCGAGGGCGGTGGCGAGCCGCAGGTCGGCGCGCGCGTCCTCCGGGCGGAGGCGGGTCTCGTGGGCCAGCCAGTCCGCCGCGTCGCGCGCGCCGGTCTCCGCGGCGACGTCGGCGGCGTCGGCCATGACACGCAGGCGCAGCTCGGTGACGCGCGACTCGAGCCGCACGAGCTCACGCAGGGCGTCGGCCTTCTCGGTCGTCGACATGAACGTCGGGTTGGCGTCGACGACCGCTTTGAGCGCGTCGTCGATGAGGCCCGCGGTGGTGATGATCGGGTGGGTCACTGCGGCCTCCTCTCGACGACGGTCGATCGTGCGCGTGCACGGTCGAATCACGGTCGTCGCTCCTGGAGGCCCCCAGCTGGGGAGGCAATTACATGACCCTCGCGGCTCGCCTCCCCCCACCCCGGCATTCGACTACCCGGAAGTCTCGGAGACGTGAGGACCACGCTACGCCACTCACACACTTTTCGCAAGGGTGTTCGTAGCCTGTGCAGAGAGTGGCGCAGGCCAACGAGGCCCACGAGGCCCACGCTCGCGTCGCGATGACCGCTGCCGACCTAACCCTGGCGCCAGGGCGTCAGGTCGAGGCCCGGGTAGCGCTGCGCGACGCCCTCGAGCGTCTCGTCCGTCCAGTACGCGTGCCCCGGCTCGGGGAACCCGAGGAGAGCCAGCTCGCGGGGACCGGCCTGGTCGACGAAGGCGTACCAGTGGTCGTCGTGGCTGCGGTCGGCCCAGGCGTGGCGCTGCGCCCACTCCGCGGCAGCGGGCCGATAGCTGACGTGCATGGTGAACCGCGCGCCCCGGGGCTGCGTGATCGCCGATCCGCGGTGCACGGTCTGCGGCTGGAACGCCACGACCGTCCCGGGCGGCCCGGTCGCCGGGACCTCGAGCTCGTAGAGGTCCGGCCGTCCCGTCGAGACGAAGGCGTCGGCGTCGGCGTCGGCGTCGGCAGGGTCGGAGCGCGGGAAGAAGTTCGGCCGCGCCGGGAGCGCGTCGGTGACCTCCGAGCGGCGCACCATCCGCGGCGCCCCGAGCTCGACGGTCACCTCCGAGAGGAAGACGAAGACCTCGAGCTGGCGGAACTGCGGTGCGCTCGACGGCGTGAGGATCGTGTGGTTGAGGTAGTCGCGGTGCAGGTCCTGGTCGTAGTCGGCCGCACCCTCGTACTTCCCCCAGGCCTCGGCCGAGTAGAGGCGGACGTCCGGGGTGGCGAGCAGGGTCGTCGCGAGCTCGCGCATCGCCTCGCTGACGGGCACCCGGCTGACCGCGAGGCTGGCGAACGGGAAGGCGTCGATGCCGTCGAACCCGTCGCCGACGAAGCGCGCGTTGCGCTCCGGGTCGACGCCGTCGTGGAAGTCGTCCGCCGACGGGAAGAGGTCGCCGAGCCCGGCGACGGCCGGCTCGAGGACCTCGGGCGGGAGGTACGCCGGCAGCACCACGTAGCCGTCGTCGATCCAGGTCTGCCGCGCGCGGTCGAGGTCCATGCGTCGGTTCTACGCGCGCGGCGCGGGCGTGCGCACCCGAATTGTGGCCGTCGTCCTTGACAGGCAAGTGAGCACTTGCCTAACGTTCCGGCGTGGCCGACATCTACAAGGCGCTCGCCGACGGCACGCGCCGGGCCCTGCTCGACGAGCTGGTCGAGCGCGACGAGCAGACGCTGTTCGAGCTCTGCTCCCGCCTGGCGATGAAGCACGACCTGACCCCGACGCGCCAGGCGGTGTCGCAGCACCTCGACGTCCTCGAGTCGGCAGGGCTCGTCACGGTGGAGCGACGGGGTCGCTACAAGCTCCACACCATCGACACCACCCCGCTCGCCGAGATCGCCGAGCGGTGGCCCACCCGGAAGGCAGGCACGTGAAGCTCCAGACCATCAGCATCTTCGTCGACGACCAGCAGCAGGCGCTCGACTTCTACGCCGGCACCCTCGGCTTCGAGGTCACCGCGGACGTCCCGCTGGGTGAGCACCGCTGGCTCACGGTCCGGCTGGGGGACAGCGACGCCGCCACCGAGGTCTCGCTCGAGCCCAAGGGCCACCCCGCGGTGGCGCCGTTCACCGACGCGCTCGCCGCCGACGGCATCCCCTGGTGCGTGCTCGGGGTCGACGACATCGACGCCGAGCACCAGCGCCTCACCGCGCTCGGCGTCACCTTCACCCAGCCGCCGACCGACGTGGGCCCGGTCATCGTCGCGGTCCTCGACGACACGTGCGGCAACCTGCTCCAGCTGGCGCAGCGCACCGGCTGACCGGGCCAGGTCAGGTCGCCCGCTGGGAGCTCCCTGCCACCCCTGCGGCGATCAGCCCCTGCCCGGCCGTGTAGGTCGCCATCACGAACGCGTCGATCGCCGGCCGTGGTCGCGCCAGCACGAACGCCTGGGTCGCGAGCACGGTGTCCGAGACCACGAAGAGCGCGGTGCCGGCCCGCAGCGCCCGCTGCGAGGAGCGGGGGAGCGACCGGTCGACCAGCCGGGACGCGGCGAACATCGCGCTGAGGACCGTGGCGTACGCCGTGACCGGCGCGCGCAGCGACGGGTCCTGCCGCCCGGCCGCGAGTCCCATCACCGGCGCCGCGGCGGCCCACAGCGCGAGCGGGAGCCGGAGGTCGGACCAGCCAGGCTCGGGGTCGCGCACCGAGAGGAAGCCGGCGACGTAGGCCACGTGCGCGCCGAAGAACGACCCGACGCCGGCGAGGAACGCCCGCTCGCCGTCGCCGAGCAGGGCGACGTCGCCGCCCCACGACAGCCACTGCGCGGCCGTCGTCCTCCGCGCCAGCTGCGAGCCGTCGGCGTGCTCGGCGGACGCCCACGCCAGCGCAGGCATCAGCGCGGGCTTGAGGACGTACCTCAGGCGTCGCGCGGTCGGCCCGCGGCCGGCGGCGATGGTGTCGGCCACGGCGAGGGCGACGTAGGCGGCGGGGCGGACGAGGGCGCGGGCGCTGGGCACGGCGCCATCATGGGGCCGGACGCGGCGCGGGGCCAGACGCGCGGGTGCGGGGGATGCCGCAGCCGCGCCCGTACCATCGTCCCGTGACGACGTCCCCGAAGGCGCCGCCGCCCGGTCTGACCGTCGGCGGCTACGCGCTGCGCGCCCGCCTCGGCGAGGGCGGCATGGGCGTGGTCCACCTCGGCCAGAAGCCGGGGGAGCGACCGGTCGCGATCAAGGTGCTGCGCCCGCACGTGGTCGGCGACGACGAGGCGCGCCGTCGGCTGGCCCGCGAGGTGAGCTCGCTGAGCCGGATCCGCAGCCGCCGGATCGCGGAGATCGTCGACGCCGACCCGTGGGGCGAGATCCCGTTCGTCGCCACCCGCTACGTCCCGGGGCTCTCGCTGCACGACCACGTGCAGGAGGAGGGTCCGCTCGAGGGCGACGACCTGCTGTGGTTCGCCGACTGCCTCGCCGAGGCGCTGGACGCGGTCCACTCCGTCGGCGTCCTGCACCGCGACATCAAGCCGTCCAACGTGATCATGGAGGGCCGCACGCCGATCCTGATCGACTTCGGGCTGGCCCGCGTCGCGGAGGACTCGCGCATCACCATGAACGGCTGGCTGCTCGGCACGCCGGGCTACCTCGCTCCCGAGATCCTCCACGGCGAGGACGCCACCGCCGCGTCCGACGTGCACGCCTGGGCCGCCACGGTGGCCTACGCCGGCACCGGTCGCGCACCGTTCGGCCGGGGCCCGTCGGTGGCGATCATGGACCGCGTCCGCCGCGGCGAGCACGACCTGTCCGACCTCGACCCGGTCGTCCTGCCGCTCGTCGAGGACGCCCTCGCGCCCGACGCGGCCGACCGGCCGACGCTCGACGAGGTCCGCGACTGGCTCGACGAGCTGCGCCACGGCGACGCGCCGCGACCCCCGCGCACCGCGGCCCACCCGGTGACGCTGCCCTACGTCGCGGCCGCCCACCAGGCCGCCGCCGCGCCCACCGACGTCGCCACCCGCGCTCCCGGCGCCTCCACGCCGGTCCCGCCCGTCGTGCCTGCGGCGCCGCCCGGGGTCGTGGACGAGCCGGTGCACTGGTCGTCGGACTGGGACGAGCCGGACGTCCGGGACGACCCCTACGGTCCGCCCACCCAGGGGTGGGGCGAGGCCGGCACGCTGCCGCACCGGCAGACCCGCGTGCTGCCCGACGGCTCGACCGAGTGGGTCACCGACTACGGCGCACCGGAACCGGTCCCGGCCGGGGAGCGGCTGCGCCGCGGGCTGTCGCTGCTCGCGCTCGGCGGCGTGGTCGCCGGCGGCATCACCTACGCCCCCTACGTCGCGCTCGCGGTGCTGTTCGTCACCGCGTGGCTGCTGCGCAGCGGCTCGCTGGCGGCGAGCTCGGTCGGCAACCGGCGCAGCCGGCGCGGGGCGAAGTGGTACGACGGCATCCAGCTGCTGCTCGCGGCGCCCTGGCACGTCGTCGCCGGCCTCGGCGGCACGGTGCTGCTCCTCTTCTGGTGCGTCGGCATCACCGCGGCCGTCGGCCTGATCTGCTTCGCCGCGTCGGTCTCGCTGACCACCTCGCTCGGCGTCGTCGGTGCGGCCTTCGCGGTCGGGCTGTGGTGGGGGCCGGGCTCGGAGCGGCTGCGCTCACCGGTCCACCGGGTCGTCGACCCGCTCGCGCGGCGTGGCGTGGCCTGGCTGCTGGTCACGCTGCTCGTCGGCGCCCTCGGCTCCGGGCTGGCCGCGGCGGCCGCGGCGCAGGGACCGCGCTGGACGCCGTACGACGACGCGCCGCTCTCCGACGTCCAGCTGCCGCGCTGGTTCTGATCGGTCAGGGCTGGCGCCTGCCCGCGCACGCGATGCAGGTCCGCGCCGCCGGCAGCGCGTCGAGGCGCGTGTCGCCGATCGGCCGGCCGCACGCCTCGCACGTGCCGTAGGTGCCGGCGTCGACGCGGTCGAGCGCGGCGTCGAGCTCGGCGAGGTGGTGGCGCACCTGCGTGACGATCGCGCCGATCTGGGAGCGCTCGAAGGCGATCGTGTGGCCCTCGGGGTCGTGCTCGTCGTCGGCGTTGGAGTCCAGTGACGCGGCGACCACGGCGTCGAAGTCGCCGGTCAGGCTCGCCAGCCGGGCGAGCGCGTCGTCGCGCTCGGCACGCAGCCGCTCGCGCGCCGACTCGGGGTCGCGGGTGTCCACGACACCATCATGGGGCGGCCCACCGACAGTGGACCGTCCCACGGGCACGACGCGCCCGGCCTCAGGCCGGGTCGGACGCGAGGTGCGGGTAGTAGTCGCGGCTGCGACCGTCGCGGTCGAGCAGCGTCGCCAGCCGCAGGCCGGCCGCCTCGACGGTCTTCGAGCTGACCCACGCGAGAGCGATCGTCGGGATCGCGACCAGCACCGCGAGAGCGAGGAACGCCGGTCCCTGCTGCGGCTCCGGCGCCAGGCCGAGGTGCTTGACCAGGCGCAGCACCGGCTCGTGGATCAGGTAGATGCCGTAGCCGAGGCCACCGAGCCACGCGAGCGTCGGCTCGCTCAGCACGCGCGCCCACGGGCCGCGGTGCAGGACGATCGCGGCGAGCGCGACGCCCAGCGCGACGGCGTACATCGTCGGCCACCAGTGCGTGACCGCGGTCTCCGGGCGGGCGACGACCAGCGCGAGCAGCGCGGCGATGCCAACCGACGCCGTCATCCGGCGTGCGACGATGGACAACGTGATCTCGCGGGCGCTCAGCACCGCGAGGAACATGCCGACCGCGAAGCTGCCGGCCCGCGAGGCGGGGGAGAACCACGCGGACCAGTCGGTCATGTCGGGGTGGACGACGTGGATCATCAGCGCGTTGTAGGCCAGGCCCACGACGGCGAGCAGGGTCGGCGGGAGCACCAGCACCGCGGTGCGCGCCTGCGGCCAGCGACGCAGCGCCCACCGGATCACCGGGAACGACAGCGCGACCAGCAGGTAGAAGTGGAACTCCACGGCGAGGCTCCAGGCAGGCCCCGCGGTCCAGAAGATGTAGTCGTCGCTGTAGACGTGGGTGAACGTCAGGTGCAGGAGCAGGTCCTGCCAGTGGCCGGGGACCCGGTAGTTGGTCAGCGACCACACCACCAGCACCACCGTCAGGTAGAGCGGCAGCAGCCGGGCGGTCCGTCGCAGCAGCATCGCGCGACCCGACCGGGTCTCGCCGCCGGCGGCGACGGCCCGGGCGACCGGCAGCCAGAGCACCAGGCCCGAGAGCACGAAGAACATCTCGACGAACAGGTCGGTGCCGGTCATCAGCCGGTGGGCGAGGCCGTCCCACGGCCACGCGGAGTCGGATCCGCTGCGCATCGACTGGTAGGCGTGGAAGGTCACGACGCTCAGCGCCGCGAGGGCGCGGAGGGTGGTGAGGGGGAAGACCCGCCGGTCGTTCGACGCGGACCCCGACCCGGTGGGGCCGGTGTCGCGCTCGGGGGCGGGACGCGGACGTACGGTCAGGGTGCTCATGCGGCCACCTCCGGGGTGTCGGCAGAGGTCGAGGGGGAGGTCGAGGAGTCGTCGGCGGACGACGAGCCGGTGCTCGAGGCGGTCCGCGGGGTGACGACCCACTGGTGCTCGCCGCGCAGCTGCTTGAGGTGCGCGACGCGGTTCACCAGGTTCTTCGCCTCGGTGTAGACGAGCAGGTTGAGGATCGCGGCGGTGACGAACCAGCGCTTGTGCCGGCGCACGCTGGGCTCCGCCAGGCGGTACGCCGCGAGCGTCTGCAGCGGGCCGGACACCGTCACGAACAGGGTGATCAGGACGAACAGCGGCGTCGACATGTCGAGCCCGCCGTCGCGCCAGGCGAGGAAGCCGAGCAGCGGCCACGCGGCCAGCGAGACCCACGGGTAGACCTCGCGCCAGCCGAGCAGGTAGGTCAGGCCGAGGCGCTGGCGCACCGACAGCTGCGGGTTGCGCAGCAGGGTCCACAGGTGGCGGACCGAGACCTGGAACCAGCCCTGCGCCCAGCGCATCCGCTGCTTCCACAGCGCGCCGACGCGGTCGGGGGCCAGCTCGTAGGACACGAGCCCGGGGTCGTTGACGATGCTGCCGCCGGCGTCGAGGGTCCGCATGGACGCCTCGATGTCCTCGGTGAGGAACGAGCCGCGCAGCCGGATCCGCTCGAGGGCGGTGGCGCGCCAGTAGCCGTTGGAGCCGCCGAAGATGCCGAAGCCGTGCAGCGCGGCGCGGCCCGGGTGGGAGACGGCGTAGACCTGCTCGAACTCGACCGCGACCAGGCGGGCGAGCGCGGAGTCCTCGCCGTTGCGGATCACGCAGTGGCCCTGGACCACGTCGTGGCCGTCGGCGATCCAGCGCCAGGCCCGCTCGAAGGAGCCGTCGGCCGGGTGGTGGTCGGCGTCGAAGATGCCGATCAGCTCACCGGTCGCGACGCGCAGCGCGGCGTTGACGTTCTGCGCCTTGGAGGTCGAGTCGGGGACCCGCAGCACGACGAGGTCGTCGTGGCGCTCCTCGAGCGCGGCCAGCTCGGCCTCGACCGGCAGGTCGACCGGGGTGTTGTAGGCCAGCACGACCTGCAGCCCACCCTCGTACTCGTGGGCGACGAAGTGCTCGACCGTCTCGAGGATGGTGTCGCTCTCGTTGGGCAGGTACGCCGCGATCACCGCGGTCGCCCGGGGCGCCGGGCCCTCGGGCCGGGCGGGGAGCTTGGGCGGGGTGAAGGCGTGCGACACCTCGGCCCAGATCGTCAGCGCGGTGATGCCGAGCGCGACGACGAGGGTCCAGTAGAGCGGGGTGCTGACGTCGATGCCGACGCGGTAGAGCGCGACCATCGCGAGGAACGGCAGCGCGATGCTGCCGACGGTGGCCCAGACGCCCTGGCGCCAGGCGGTCCAGCCGGAGATGCGCGGGTTGCGGGCCTTGACGTGGGCGCCGTCCTGGCGCGGCTGGAGGTCGCGCTGGCGCAGCGACTCGGTGGCCGCCTCGGCGGCCGCCTTCGCGGCGGCCTCCGGGTCCTGCTTGCGGGTGATCGGCGACCAGCCGACGCCGAGGTCGACGACGCCGTCGGTGCGGTGGAGCCGGTCGAGCACCTCGAGCGCGAAGTACGCCATCTCCTGCAGGCGCACCGGTCGCGCGGCGCGGTCCTCACGGCGCAGCTGCAGCAGCAGCCGGCCGTTGGGCGTCGCCGAGATCAGCTCGCCCGGCTTGAGGCGGGCGGTGAGCAGCTCGGCGGCGCGCTCGATGACCTCGCGCGGGGCGCGCGTGTGGTCGGTCGGGTCGTCGGTGTCGGTGCTCCAGACCGGGTCGATCACCGCGACGATGCGGCGCCGGGTGGCCCGGTCCAGACGGGAGGGCGGGGTCAGGATCTCGCGCCGCCCGACGACGGCGCCCGTGGTGCGGGGCCGGTCGAACGGCGTGCTCGGAAGACTGCGGGGGAGGGTGGTCACGGAAGTCCTTCTCATCGAGATGTGGTCGGTGAGTGCGTCTGCGTGAGCCGCGGGTCCGGTCGGGATCCCGGGTGGGGATCCGCCGAACGAAGCCCTCGACTGTTCCGAAGTCGGTGGCGTGATCGCAACTCGAGGACCGCGTTCCGGCGGTGAGCCGGGTCACGGGCGCGATAGCCGGACGGAGACGTCCGACAGGCAGGCGTGAGGACGGGCTGGGCGACCGGATCGCGAGATCCGCGTCTCATCCCCGGTGACTGGTGGCACCATCGGTGTCGTGAGCACCACCTCGATCTCCACGATCATCATTCGCTAGCGCGACGGGACCACCCGCCGCGCCGACCTCCTGCACCCCAGGAGGTCTTTTCGTTTCCGCACCACCCGACCCGGACAGACACGAGAGAAGACCGATGGACCTCCACGGCGCGTTCCACGTCTACGACACGACCCTGCGCGACGGCGCCCAGCAGGAGGGCCTCAACCTGTCCGTCGCCGACAAGCTGGCCATCGCGCGCCAGCTCGACGGCCTCGGCGTCGGCTACATCGAGGGCGGCTGGCCGGGCGCGAACCCCAAGGACACCGAGTTCTTCCGGCGCGCCGCCGAGGAGCTCGACCTGCGCCACGCGCGGCTCGCGGCGTTCGGCGCCACCCGTCGCGCGGGCGTACGCGCCGCCGACGACCCGCTCGTCGCCGCGCTGCGCGACTCCGGCGCCGGAGTCGTCACCCTCGTCGCCAAGTCGCACGACCGGCACGTCGAGCTCGCGCTGCGCACCACGCTGGAGGAGAACCTCGCGATGGTGCGCGACACCGTCACGCACCTGCGCGAGGAGGGGCAGACGGTGTTCCTCGACGCCGAGCACTTCTTCGACGGCTACCGCGCCAACCGGGCGTACGCGCTCGAGGTGCTGCGGACCGCAGCCGAGGCCGGTGCCGAGGTGGTGGCGCTGTGCGACACCAACGGCGGGATGCTGCCCGACTGGGTCTCCGACGTGGTGCTCGACGTCATCGAGACCACCGGGACCCGCGTCGGGATCCACGCCCACAACGACTCCGGCTGCGCGGTCGCGAACTCGCTGGCCGCGGTCGCCGCCGGCGCGAGCCACGTCCAGGGCTGCATCAACGGCTACGGCGAGCGCACCGGCAACGCCGACCTGGTGACCGTCGTCGCCAACCTCGAGACCAAGCTCGACCGCTCGGTCCTGCCCGAGGGCCTGCTGCGCGAGGCGACCCGCATCGCGCACGCCGTCGCGGAGGTCACCAACGTGCCGCCCGCCTCGCGCCAGCCCTACGTCGGCACGTCGGCCTTCGCCCACAAGGCGGGGCTGCACGCCAGCGCGATCAAGGTCGACCCCGACCTCTACCAGCACCTCGACCCGCTGGTCGTCGGCAACGACATGCGCCTGCTCGTCTCCGACATGGCCGGTCGGGCGTCGATCGAGCTCAAGGGCCGCGAGCTCGGCTACGACCTGTCCGACGACAGGGAGCTCGTCACCCGCGTCACCGACCGGGTCAAGGCGATGGAGCAGCGCGGCTACACCTTCGAGGCCGCCGACGCGTCCTTCGAGCTGCTCCTCGCCGAGGAGGTCGAGGGCGCGCGCCCCTCCTACTTCGACGTCGAGTCGTGGCGGGTGATCACCGAGACTCGCACCGATGGCGAGGCGATCTCCGAGGCGACGGTGAAGTTGCGAGCTCCTGGCGCGGAGCTAGCGAGGCGACAGGAAGAGGCGAGCAGGTTGAGGGGGCTCGGCTCGGACGCGCCAGCGGACGAGCGACCCGTCTCGAAACCGGTGGCGGAGGGCGTGCGCTACGTCGTCACCGGGGAGGGCAACGGCCCGGTCAACGCGCTCGACGCCGCGCTGCGCGAGGCGATCGGGCAGGCGTTCCCGGAGGTCGCGAAGTTCGAGCTGATCGACTACAAGGTCCGCATCCTCGACCCCTCGCTGCCCGGCGGTCACGGCACCGACGCCATCACCCGCGTGCTGATCGAGACCAGCGACGGCGAGTCGTCGTGGGTCACCGTCGGGGTCGGCGCCAACGTGATCGAGGCGTCCTGGGGCGCGCTGGTCGACGGGCTCACCTTCGGATTGCGCCGCCACCACCGCTGACCTCGTCTATCTTTCGGGCGTGAGCGACTCCTCGTACGCCCCGGCAACCCGGTCCGTGGGCCCGGCCGACCGGGTGGTGACGGTCCTGCTGATGCTCGGCCTCGCCGTGCTCGTCTTCATCGGCTCGGTCTTCGGGCTGCTGACCGCGATGGCATCCGACGGCTGCACGACCGACACCTGCAACGACACGCTCATCGGCGTGGGCGTGTTCACGTCCGCCGGGGCGCCGGTCGTGGCGTTCCTCGTCGCGCTGGTCTGGATGATCGTGCGGTGGGCGCGCGGGCGGCGGACGTGGTGGGTGCCGCTGGCGGGTTTGGTGCTCGGGATCGCCGGCTGGTTCGCCGGCGCGATGATCACCTTCAGCGCCGTCGGCTGAGCCTCACCCCTCGACGACGCGCCGCACCAGGTCGTCCCAGCCCGCCTCGATCCGCTCCAGCGGCAGGTGCTCGTGGGTGACCTGCTGGTCGAGCACGACCATCTCCAGCGGCGCGAGCAGCGCCGTGGCGAGCATCAGCAGGTCGCCGCGCACGCCGAGCTCGCCGAGCAGGTGGCGCACGTGCATGTTGACGAACGACACCGCGGCCGTCGAGCGCGCGCCGGGGCGCCCGGCCGCCGCGATCAGGTCGGCGTGGGTCAGATTGGTCCGCAGCCGCGAGTGGCCGAAGGCCAGCAGCCGCTCGAGCGGCGGAGCGCCGGGGCCCAGCGGCGGCGGACCGGAGATCACGCTGGCCTGCCAGGCCGTCTCTGACTCGTTGAGCACCGCGGCCATCAGTCCCTCGCGGGTCTCGAAGCGGCGGAAGACCGTGCCCTTGCCGACACCGGCCTCGGCGGCGACCGTGTCCATCGTCACGCAGCCGACTCCCCGGGTCTCCACCAGCCGGAGCGCGGCTGCGAGGATGGCCTCGCGGTTGCGGGCCGCGTCGGCGCGCTCCGGGGCCGGCTCGTCGGCCAGCGGGAGCAGTCGGGTCACGCGCCCCACCCTAGGCGCGGAAAAAGTTCCGCGGCACGGGAATAGAAGCGGACCACGGTCCGTTTAGCCGGTCATGACTACTGACAAGCAGACCCGTGTCGCCGTCCTCCTCGGCTCCACCCGCGCCGGTTCGCTCAACCGCCGCATCGCCGAGCACCTGCGCGACAACGCCCCCGCGGGTGTCACCGTCGACGTCGTCGAGGGCCTCGACGCCGTTCCGTTCTACAACGAGGAGATCGACGGCGACACCGTGCCCGCCAGCGCCTCTTCGCTGCGCCAGGCCGTCGCGTCGGCCGACCGCGTCCTCGCCATCACCCCGGAGTACAACGGCACCATGCCGGCGATCCTCAACAACGCCATCGACTGGCTCTCGCGGCCCTACGGCCAGGGTGCGATCGTGGGCAAGCCGTTCGCCGCGATCGGCGCGACGCCCACGCCCTACGGCGGCAAGTGGTCGCACGAGCACGCCCGCCACTCGGCGTCCATCGCCGGTGCCGTGGTCGTCGACGGCATCGTCGTCGACGTCGCCGCGGTCGAGGGTGACCCGCTGACCGACGAGGCGAAGGTCGAGGAGCTGCTCGGCGCGCTCGACGCGCTCGTGGCGCACGAGGCCGAGGTCGCCGCCTGACGGTAGCGTCGGCAGCATGGTGCTGCACGACCTGACCGCGCTCGAGCAGGGCGACGCCGTACGCCGCGGCGAGGTGTCGCCGCTCGAGCTGGTCGAGCACTACGCGACGCGCGCCACTGATCCGACTCGTGACGACGTGGGCGCGTTCGTCACCACCACCCACGAGCAGGCGCGCGACCACGCACGCCGACTCACCGAGGCGGGCCGGCCCGACGGGGCCGGCCCGCTCTGGGGCGTCCCGACCGGCATCAAGGACCTCCACCCCACGGCCGGCGTCCGCACCACGTTCGGCTCGGCGGCCTACGACGACTTCGTCCCCGACGAGTCCGACGAGCTGGTCCGCACCGTCGAGGCCGCCGGGATGCCGAGCCTGGGCAAGACCAGCACGCCCGAGTTCGGATCGCCCTGCTACACCGAGCCCGACGTCGCGCCGCCGTCGGTGACGCCGTGGGACACCACGCGGACGGCGGGCGGGTCGTCCGGGGGAGCGGGCGCCGCGGTCGCCGCGGGCCTGCTGCCGCTCGCGCCGGGGTCCGACGGCGGCGGCTCGATCCGGATCCCGGCCTCGTGCTGCGGCCTGGTCGGGTTGAAGCCCACCCGTGGCCGGGTGAGCGGAGCGCCGATGTACGGCGACCCGACCGGTCTCGCCACGCCCGGCACCCTCGCCCGCACCGTCCGCGACGCGGCCGCCCTCCTCGACGTGCTGGAGGGCCGACGCGTCGGCGACCCGTTCTGGGCACCGGCCCCGACCACGTCGTTCTTCGACGCCTGCGACCGCGAGCCGGGCCGGCTGCGCGTGGCCCGGTTCGTCACGCCGGTCATCGCCGACGTCGACGTCCACCCGTCGTCGGTGGCCGCGTGGGAGGACGCCTCGCGGCTGCTCGCGTCGCTCGGCCACGAGATCGAGGACGTCCCCGTGCCGATCCCGCGCGACGCGGTGGCCGACTTCGAGACCTGCTGGGCCGTCCTCACCGCCCTCTCGCCCGCACCTCCGGGCCGCGAGGACCGGTTGCGCCCGCTCACCCGCTGGCTCGGCGACCTCGGCCGCCAGGTCAGCGGACCGGAGTTCGGCCTGGCCATCGGCCGGATGCGCCGCCACGCGGCGGCCGCGCTCACGGCGCTGGCGGCCTACGACGTGGTCCTCACGCCGACCCTCGCCCGGCCGCCCGCGCTGGTCGGCGAGCTGCGCGACGACGCGGACCCCGCGCGCGACTTCGCGAACCAGAAGGCGTTCACCCCGTGGACCAGCGCATGGAACGTCACCGGCATGCCGGCCGTCTCGCTGCCGCTCCACTGGACCGACGACGGGCTGCCCGTCGGTGTCATGCTCGCCGCGCGGCCGGCCGAGGAGGAGCTGCTCCTCTCCGTGGCCGCCCAGGTCGAGCAGGCCGCTCCGTGGGTGGACAGGCACCCGCCCGGCTGGTGATCGATCAGTCGCCGATCCCGCGTGCGTGCAGCGCGTCGCCGGACTCGTGCGCGCGGGCGACGACCCGGATCACGAAGGGGGAGAGGTAGGCCCGCGGGTTGCGCTCCAGTCCGCGCGCGCGGGCCGCGTCGCGCGTCTCGTGGGCGATGGCGATCGTGCCCGGCAGCGCGCCGATCGTGAGCGCGACCGCGAGGGCGACCCGGTCGGGGTCGACGCCGACCACCCGCAGGGGGCGGGCCCAGCGGGCGAGGGCGTCGACCATCTCGTTGACCGACGTCGTCGCGGTGAGCGAGAGCGCCGCGAGGCCGAGGCTGAGCAGGTCGAGGAACGTCTCGGCTGCCTTGGCGCCGCCGTACCACCACCACTGGAACGCGCTCGCGACCGCGGCGAGCACCAGCACCCCGCGCGCCGCGCGCCAGACCGACCGCAGCGGCACCCGTGCGAGCGCGGCGAGGAGCAGCGTGACGGCCAGGAAGACCGGTGCGGCTCGCACGTCGCGGACCACCACGATCGCCAGGCTCAGCGCGGCGAGCCCGAGCACCTTGGCGCCGACCGGCGCGCGGTGCAGGACGGTGTCGCCCGGCTGGTGGAGCCCGGCCATCAGGTCGCTCATCGGGCGTCGACCAGGTCGGTGTAGTGCACGATCGCGTCGTCGGGGGTCCCGTCCGCGACCACCCGACCGCCGTCGACCACGAGCACCCGGTCACAGCGCGCGGCGAGGTCGAGGTCGTGGGTGACCAGCACCAGCTGCTGCTCGAGGCCGAGCAGCGTGTCGCCGATGCGGCGGGTGTTGGACCGGTCGAGCAGCGTCGTCGGCTCGTCGGCGACCACCACCGCCGGCGAGGTCGCCAGCACCCCGGCGATGGCCAGCAGCTGGCGCTGGCCGCCGGAGAGCGAGTGGACCGAGTCGTGCGCGTGGTCGGCGAGGCCGTGCGCGGCGAGGACCTCCATCGCCCGCTCGCGCCGCTCGGCCGCGTCCGGGACCGAGCGCCGCAGCGACAGCTCGACGTCCTCCACGCAGGTCGGCATGACCAGCTGGGCGGCCGGATCGGTGAAGCAGAAGCCGACCCGCCGCCTGACGGCTGCGCCGTCACGGACCACGTCGAGGTCGTCGACCAGGACGCGCCCCGACGAGGGCCGGACCAGCCCGTTGACCATGCGCGCGAGCGTGGACTTCCCGGAGCCGTTCGCGCCGATGACGCCGATGCGCCACTCGGTGAGGTCGAGCGTGGTCGGGGCGAGCACCTCGCGCTCGCCGCGGCCGGGCAGCGGGACGCGGAGTCCCGCCGCCTCGAAGCGGATCGCGGTCACCTCAGTCGCGGTGCAGGAGCTGCGGGAACGCGCGGTGCACCTCGGCGGCGATCATCGCGACCAGCGACGTCTTGACCAGGTCGCCGATCCAGAACGGCATGTCCCACGACGCCGCCTGGCGCCAGGACACGTCGGCGTAGAGCTTCATGCCGGCGATGCCCAGGGTGTGGATCACCAGCACGCTCGCGGCGAGCGAGCAGAAGAACACGACGATCGCGCGGGTGCGGCGCTCGCGGGCGACGTACTGGACGAGAAACCCGCCGAGGGCGGCCGCCAGCGGGAAGGACAGGAGGTAGCCGCCGCTGATGCCGGTGAAGACGCCGATGCCCGACGAGTGCTCCGCGAAGACCGGGAGGCCGACGGCGCCGAGGGCGAGGTAGAGCACCACGGCCGAGAAGCCGCGCACCGGGCCGAGCACGCAGCCGGCCAGCATCACGGTGAGCGTCTGGAGGGTGATCGGCACGCCGGCGCTGCCGATCGGGATCGCCCCGACGTAGGCGCTGGCGGAGATGAGCGCCGCGAAGGCGGCCACCAGGGCGATGTCGCGCGACGGCGACGACGACCCGCCGCGGGCGGAGGCACCGGTTCCGGGCGACGTCTCGGACTGGGTGGTGGCGGTCATCGGCATTCCTCGCGGGGGATCGGACCTGAACGCCGTTCAGGCTGAACGGTGTTCAGGTTAGGGTGGGCGCGAACGCCGCGTCAACGCGGTCCGAGGAGCGGGAGGGTGTGGCGTGGCCCACAGGCGCCGGGACGTGCTCGACCACGCGGTGGCGCTGCTCGACAACCACGGACTCGCCGCGCTCACCATGCGTCGCCTCGGCTCCGAGCTCGGGGTCCAGCCGAGCGCGATCTACCACCACTTCGCGAGCAAGCAGGCGCTGCTCGCCGCCGTCGCCGACGAGGTGCTCGCCCGCGGCGCCCGCCCGCGTACGGCGGTCGCGTGGGACGACCGGCTGCGCGAGGTCTGCACCGAGCTGCGCCTCGCCATGCTCGCCTGCACCGACGGCGCCGACGTGGTCGCGACCGTGTGGGCCTTCGGCCTCGGTGCGGCCGGTCCGGTGACCGAGCTCGAGAAGGTGCTCACCGACGCCGGCGCGTCCGAGGAGCTCGCGGCGGTCGCGGCCCGGACGCTCCTGCACTACGTCTTCGGCCACGCCTTCGAGGAGCAGACCGCCCGGCAGGCGGTGGGGCTCGGCGCGGTGGAGCGCTCGCTGGAGTCGCTGCCCGACTTCGACCTCGGGCTCGACCTGGTCGTCGACGGCCTCCGCTCCCGCCTCGCCTGAACCTGTCCTCGATCCGCCCGTCGGCTGGGTATCTGGGGACGTTCTGGGGGTTCGGAAAGCCCTGTCGCCCACCAGAACGTCCCCAGATACCGGGCTCGGTCAGGCGGACGGGTCGACGTCGGCCCCGTGCAGCTCGGCGAGCAGGACCGCGCCGGCCACGTCGAGCCGGGTCCTCTTCAGCCTCGCGGCGGCCAGGTCGACGCCGTCGAGGCTGGCGCCGCGGAGGTCCGTACGGTCGAGGGTGGCGTCGCGCAGCACGGCCCGGTCGAGCCGGGCGTCGGCGAGCACGGTGAGGGTGAGGTCGGTCATCGACAGGTCGGCCTCGCGCAGGTCGACGCCGGTGAGGTCGAGGCGCGCCAGGCTCCCGCCCCGGACCGTCACCCCGAGCCAGGACCCGCCGGTGACGGTGAGCGGGCGCAGGGTGCACTCGGCGAAGGTCGAGCCGACCAGCTTGCAGCCGTCGAGGGTGGCGTCGAAGAACGACGTGCGCCGGAAGTCGCAACCGACGAACGCCGTCGCGGTGTGCGTGGAGGCGTTGAACCTGCCGCCGTGGAAGGTGCACCGCTCGAAGACGGCGCCGGAGGTGGTGGCCTCGGAGAGGTCGACGTCGGTGAACGTGCAGTCGGTGAACCGGGCGGCGCCGAGGTCGTCGCCGTACCAGTCGTCGCCGCGGAAGTGCTGGTCGGTGGCGTTCTGGGGCTCGGTCACGCCGGACACCGTATCCGCGCGGCGACGGCTAGGGTCTTCCCGTGATCGCGTCCCACCTCCACCGCTTCATCTTCCTCAAGACCCGCAAGACGGCGGGCACGAGCGTGGAGATCGCGCTGTCGCAGGTGTGCGGCCCCGACGACATCATCACCGAGATCAGTCCCGAGGACGAGGCGCTGCGCGCGGCCGCCGGCGGCCGCGGACCGCAGAACTTCCAGTCGCCGCCGCTGCCGCGCAAGGCCTACAACCACATGGGCGCCAAGGCCACCCGTGACCTCGTCGGCGCCGACGCGTGGCGCGACTACTTCACCTTCGCGATCGAGCGGAACCCGTGGGACGCGGTCGTGTCGCTCTACTTCTGGAAGTACAAGGACCGCCCGGAGCTCCCGGACTTCGAGACCTACGTCCAGGAGATCTGGATCGAGCAGCTCTCCAACAACCGTCGGCTCTACCGGATCCGCGGGAAGATGGCCCTCGACCGGGTCCTGCGCTACGAGAACCTCGACGCGGAGCTGACCGACGTCTGGCAGCAGCTCGGCCTGCCCGGTGAGCCGGACCTGCCGCGCGCGAAGGGCAACGCCCGCCCGGCCGGCCACTACCGCGAGCTCTACACCGACGTCTCGCGCCAGCGGGTCGCCGACGTCTTCGCCGACACCATCGAGGCCTTCGGCTACGAGTTCTAGGCCGGCACCGCCGCGAGCACCCGGTCACACTCGGCGAGCAACCGCGCCCGCAGCGGTGCGCCCCGCTCGGCGAACCCCCTCTGTGCCTCGACGTAGGCCGCCTTGCCGGCGCTGGTCTCGATCCGCACCGGCTCGAACCCGAGGTCGGCGAGGTCGTACGGCGAGGCGCGCATGTCGAGCACCCGGATGTCGCGCGCGAGCTCGAAGCAGTCGGCCACCAGCTCGCTGGGGACCATCGGGGTGAGCCGGAAGGCGTGCTTGTAGAGGTCCATCCCGGCGTGCAGGCAGCCCGGCTGCTCGAACGCGGGTCGGTCGTCGCGGCCGGGCTGGAGGGTGTTGAGCGGACGCGCGGTCGGGGTGAAGAAGCGGAACGCGTCGAAGTGCGAGCACCCGATCCGGTGCGACTCGACGACCTCGTCGGTGCCGGCCGGGCCGAGCCGCAACGGCCAGTCGTGGCGGGTGCCGTGCTCCACCGAGCGGTGGACCATCGCCCACTCGTGCAGGCCGAAGCAGCTGAGCTGTGGTGCCCGCGCCGCGGTCGCGGCCAGCAGGCCGCGCAGCTGGCGCAGCAGCCGCTGCTGGGAGACGACGTACGCCGTCGTCACGGCGACCGGGTCTCGTGACGGGCGCGGGGCGTCCTCCTCGACCAGCGACACCGGGCCGTAGCCCTTGAGGGCGGCGTGCTCGGGCGCGTCCTCGAGCGCGACCCCGGCGCCCGGGTGCCAGCGCCGCAGCTGGGCGGGGCGCTGGGAGTAGTAGGTGAAGAGGAAGTCGTGGACCGGGTGCTTCACCTGGTCGGCGCGGCGGGCGAGGTGGGGCGCGACCAGCGCATCGACCCGCGCGGCGTGCGCCTCGTCACGAGCGCGCCACGTGTCGCGCGAGAGCACCTCCATGACGCTTGACTCTAGAGAGGGCCTCGGACGGGCGTCGGGTGGGGGAGCGTGTGCCACAGCACCACCGCGGACGTCCGCGCCGGTCTCGATGCGCTGGGGCGTGCGGCCGCTCGATAGTCTCGGCGCATGCGCATCTGCAGGTTCAGCACGGGCGAGGAGCCACGCTTCGGCGTCGTGACCGGCGAGGTCGACGAGCACGGCCAGCCGGCCGAGGACTCGGTGGTGGTGGCGCTCGCGGGCGACCCGCTCTACGTCGGGGTCAAGCTGCTCGAGGAGGAGCACCGGCTCGCCGACGTACGCCTGCTCGCGCCGGTGATCCCGCGCAGCAAGGTGGTCGGTATCGGCCGCAACTACGCCGCCCACGCCGCCGAGCTCGGCCACGACCTGCCCGCCGAGCCGCTGATGTTCCTCAAGCCCAACACGACGGTCGTGGGGCCGGGCGACCCGGTCTACTACCCGTCGCAGACCAGCGACCTGCACTACGAGGGCGAGCTGGCCGTCGTGATCGGCCGGATCTGCCGCGACGTCCCGCCCGAGCAGGCCACCGACGTGATCTTCGGCTACACGATCGCCAACGACGTGACCGCGCGCGACCTGCAGAAGTCGGACGTGCAGTTCACCCGCGCGAAGGGCTTCGACTCCTTCTGCCCGCTCGGCCCCTGGATCGAGACCGACCTCGACCCGCAGGCATTCGCCGACGGGCGCGAGGTGCAGACCTACCTCAACGGCGACCTCGTCCAGGACGGCTCGACGTCCGACATGATCTTCGACGTGCCGACCCTGGTCGCCCACGTCTCCTCTGTGATGACGCTGCTCCCGGGCGACGTCATCCTCACCGGCACCCCCGAGGGTGTCGGTCCGATGCAGGTGGGCGACGAGGTCGAGATCTCGGTCGCCGGCATCGGATCCCTGGCCAACCCCGTCGCGAAGAGGAACTGAGCATCCCGATGACCACCCCCGTCCGCGTTCGCTTCTGCCCGTCCCCGACCGGCTCGCCCCACGTCGGCCTCGTGCGTACGGCCCTGTTCAACTGGGCCTTCGCGCGCCACCACGGCGGCCAGATCGTCTTCCGGATGGAGGACACCGACAAGGAGCGCAGCACCCGGGAGTCCTACGACGCGATCCTCGAGCTGTGGCGCTGGCTGGGCCTCGACTGGGACGAGGGCGTCGAGGTCGGCGGGCCGCACGGGCCGTACCTGCAGAGCGAGCGCGGCGACATCTACCGCGACGTGCTCGACCGGCTGCGCGCGTCGTCCTACACCTACGACTGCTACTGCCGCAACGAGGAGGTCGACGCACGTCGCAAGGCGGCCGGCTCCAAGGTGCAGGGCTACGACGGCTTCTGCCGCGACCTCTCCGACGAGCAGCGCGACGCGTTCGTGGCCGAGGGCCGGGCGCCGATCGTCCGCTTCCGGATGCCCGACGGCTCGATCACCTGGGACGACGCCGTCCGCGGCGACATCACCTTCGAGACCGAGAACGTCCCCGACTACGCGCTCTCGCGCGCCAACGGCGACCCGCTCTACACCCTGGTCAACCCGGTCGACGACGCGATGATGCAGATCACCCACGTGCTGCGCGGTGAGGACCTGCTGTCCAGCACGCCGCGCCAGCTCGCGCTCTTCGAGGCCTTGGTCGAGCTCGGGATCGCGACGAGCGTGCCGGTCTACGGCCACCTGCCCTACGTCATGGGCCAGGGCAACAAGAAGCTCTCCAAGCGCGACCCCGAGGCGCACGCGCTGGCCTACCGCGAGCAGGGCTTCATCCCCGAGGGCCTCCTCAACTACCTCGCGCTCCTCGGCTGGTCGATCGCCGGCGACCGCGACGTGTTCTCGATGGCGGAGATGGTCGAGGCGTTCGACATCAAGGACGTCAACCCCAACCCCGCGCGCTTCGACCTCAAGAAGGCCGAGGCGATCAACACCGCGCAGATGCGGCTGCTGTCGCTCGACGAGATCACCCACCGCGCGCTGCCGTTCCTCAAGGAGGCCGGCGTCGTCGGCGACCCCGTCTCCGACGCCGACGCGCAGCTGCTCGAGCTCGCGATGCCGCTGGTCGGCGAGCGGATCAACAAGCTGGGCGAGGCGGTGCCGATGCTGGGCTTCCTCTTCGTCGACGAGGCCGACTTCGAGCGCGACCCCGACGACGCCGCCAAGGCGTTCGACGAGCAGGGACTCGCGGTCGTGCAGGCCGCCCACGACGCGCTGGCGGACGTCCACGAGTGGTCCACCGCCTCGATCGAGGAGGCGCTGCGGGTCGCGCTGATCGAGGGCATGGAGCTCAAGCCGCGCGTCGCCTTCGGCGCGGTCCGGGTCGCGGTGAGCGGCAAGCGGGTCAGCCCGCCCCTGTTCGAGTCGATGGAGCTGCTCGGGCGCGACCGCAGCCTGGCGCGGCTCCGGTCCGCGCTCGGCTGAGGGGCGTACGCCGTGGCCGCGCCGCTCAGCCCCGACTTCCGACCGCAGTACCACCAGCTGCACCGGGTCGGCCGGCCCGGCGTGTGGCGCTCGCTCGTGGGCTCGGTGCTGGTGCTGGTCCTCGTGTTCGCCCTCGTACCGCTGCTGGCGGGCCTGGTCGCGTTCGCGCTGCTGATGGCGACCGGCCGCGACGCGGCCAGCGCGCAGGCCGCGCTCGACGTGACCCAGGAGGCGACGCCGACCGGGCTGGCGCTGCTCAACGTGGTGATCGCGATGGCGATCCCGGTGACCTTCCTCGTGACGTGGTGGCTCCACCGGCTCAAGCCGCGCTGGGTGTCGTCGGTCACGCCGCGCCTGCGCTGGCGCTACCTCTTCGCCTGCCTCGGGGTGTCGCTCGTCGCGCTGCTCGCCTCGCTGCTGGTCGGGATGCTCCTGCCGCTGGCGCCGGGCGAGGCGCCGGTCGGGCAGGTCAACGAGTTCACCACTCGCACCCGCGACTTCCTGCTCGTGATCCTGCTGCTCACCCCGCTCCAGGCGGCGGGGGAGGAGTACCTCTTCCGCGGCTACCTCACCCAGGCCTTCGGCTCGCTGATGTGGGGACGACGCGCCTCGCAGGCTCTCGCCGTGCTCGGGCCGGCCTTCATCTTCGCGCTGTTCCACGGCCTGTCGCAGGACGTGCCGGTCTTCTTCGACCGGTTCGCCTTCGGCGTGGTCGCGGGCATCCTGGTGATCCGCACCGGCGGTCTCGAGGCGGGCATCGCGATGCACGTGCTCAACAACTTCCTCGCCTTCGGCCTCGCCCTTGCGTTCGGTGACCTCACCTCCGCGCTCAACGCGACCGGCGGCAGCAGCTGGTGGATGATCCTGTCCACGCTGACCCAGTCGCTGGTCTACCTCGCGCTCGCGTCGTGGGTGGCGAAGGCGATGGGCCTGGTCAACGAGGGACCGCCGGTCGGGGGCGCGCTGCCGCCGCCGACGGGGCGCCCCGAGTTGGTCGGCCAGCCACCTCGCGTGTAACGTTCGGGTCCGGTTCCCCCGGGAACCGCGTGGGTGGTCGGAGACGATCCGATACCCCCATGGGGTATGGTGTAATTGGCAACACGGCTGATTCTGGTTCAGTTGTTCTAGGTTCGAGTCCTAGTACCCCAGCAAGATCCGGGCCCTCGGGCCAGGATTTGGAGCAGCACTCCGGCACCGCTAGAGTTTCGCTCCGTTGCTCACCAGAGCAGCACTGCAAGCCCCCGTTGTGTAGCGGCCTAGCACGCCGCCCTCTCAAGGCGGTAGCGCCGGTTCGAATCCGGTCGGGGGTACAGCACAGAGAAGCGGCCCTGACCAGCGGAAACGCTGGGAGGGGCCGCTTCGTCGTTGTCGGGCGACATCGCTTCGGGCAACGCTCGGGCAACACGAAGCAACACATCGCGACGCTGTCTGGCGTTCTCGCGTGCCCGGTCCATCGCCTCCCCCACCTCGTCGAGCCGGTCCTCGAACAGGTGGCCGTAGGTGTCGAGCGTCATCGTCGCCGAGCTGTGCCCGAGCATCTGCTGGACGACTTTCACGTCGGCCCCGCTGGCGATCGCCAGGCTGGCGGCGGTGTGCCGGAGCTGGTGCGGGTAGAGATCCGGGACCCCGATGACGCGCGCGGCCGCCCCGAAGGCCGTGCGGAACGTGCTGACCCGCAGCGGCTGGCCGTTGCGGATGCCAGCGAAGACGAGGTCATCTGGTGCTTTGTCGGCCACGTGGTCGGCCAGCTCGGCGACCAGGAAGCGGGGGATCGGCACTTCGCGACGATCGTGGGTCTTGGGGGTGCCCCACACCAGCCCCTGTCCCTGAACCGGCGTCACGGACTCGGCGATGACGGCACGGTGGCGTTGCAGGTCCAGCCGGGCGACGCGCAGTGCGGCCATCTCTCCGAATCGCACTCCGGTGTAGGCCAGGAAGAGCACGACGAGCCGGTAGGTCTCGTTGGTGCGAGTGTCGAGGCTGCTGAACTTGCTCGCCCCGGCCGGGTAGCCGGTTGCCGTGGCCAGGTCATCGACCTGGTCGTGGGTCAGGTAGCGGTGCTCGTGCTTGACGGTCCGAGGCAGGTTGACTCCGGCGGACACGTTGCGGACCAACCGGCCGTCCTTGACCGCGAGGTCGAGCACCAAGCTGAGCACGCGATGGATCTTGTGGACGGTGGCGGGGGAGTGTGAACCTGCGAGGTCGGTGATCCAGGCCTGGACGTCGCCGTGGGACACGTTGGCGAGCTTCACCCGCCCCCACCGCGGCTGCAGGTGCTTGCTGATGATCCCGGCGTACCGGGATCGGGTGGTCGGCTTGAGATGCGTCTGCCCCGCGAGCCACTGCTCCGCCCAGTCGCCGAGGGTGATCTGGGAGAGAGACGGGTCGACATAGGTGCCCACGACCTTGGCGTTCTCGACCCCAGCCAGGAACCTCTGGGCGTCGACCTTTCGGGCGAAGGTCTTGTTGCGCTGGGCGCCCGCGGGCGTGCGGTAGTGCGCCCGCCAGGATGTTTGGCCGTCCCGGACCCGCTTCTGGATGCTGGCCATGGGCTCATCGTGCCCACGTGGACGAGCGACTGTCGACGCTCATCTCCCGTCCTGTGGACGGTTGGTCTGCTCGGAGAGCCAGAGCGTGAGGTCGGCGCGCCAGTAGCGGACGTGGCGGCCGACCTTGAAGCTGCGGGGGCCGCAGCCGAGGTGGCGCCAGTAGCGCAGCGTGCCCTCGGGGACGCGCAGGAGGCTGCAGGCTTCTTGGAGGGTGAGCATGTCGTCGCCGGGGCTCCGGCGAGGATTGGGTGTCTGCGGTTGGGCGGTCACGGGATGCTCCTCGCTGATGGCGGTAGTCGGGATGTGCGACGTCGGTTGGTGCGGCTCGGCCACGGACGGCATTGCCGCGTCGCGGGTGGTTGATGTCGACCAGCGTGGACGCTGAGGTTTACCGGGTCACGGTGCCGTCGGCGAGGAAGGCTGAGGGGGAAGCCTGCAAACGCGCAGGTCAGCAGGTTTCCCCAACTTTCTGGCGGAGGGGGTTGTCAGAGCCCGATTCCGGAGGGTCGAGCGGCGGTCGGGCTGCTGTGGTCGATGGGGGAAGGGTGACCGTTCGGTCGCGGAGAGTCAGGTCCGTAGCGGTCGATGGCGTCGAGTGCGAGGTAGCGCAGGTGGGCGGGGCCGAGGTCCGCGCGGTCGCGGGTGAAGACCTGGCTCCACTGCTGGCGGGCTTCGTCGAGGGTTGCGGCGACGAGGTGCGCGACGTTCGATTCTCGTCCTCGGGTCATGGCGACGTACGCCGCCGCTGCTCCGGTGGTCTCACCGATGGCGACGTGGGCGTGGTCGACGGTCTCGCCCTGTGCGCCATGGATGGTCGTGGCGTAGGCCAGTTCGACGTGGTCGCGGACGTACGCCGCTGGCAGTTGCCGGTCGATGTGTCGGTCGGGGGAGTGGACTATCAGGTCGCCGGCGGTAGTGGTTGCGGTGACGGTCCAGGTCTGCCGGTTGGTGACGCCAAGGGTTGGGTCGTTGCGGCGGGTGGCAACGCACGCTCCGACGTCGAGTTGCTCGCCGCGGTGCGTGATCACACTGACGGACCGTGAAGAGTGCTCGTGCCCCAGGTTGTTGCTGATGGCGGCGTTGAGGGCGGCGACCTGTTCGCGGGTGTCCGCGACCACGAGTGCGCCACCGGCTCCGGCCTCGGTGAGTGCGGCGGTGCGTTCGGCTTCGGAGGGGTGGACGACGATCTGGCCGCGTTCGGCGAGCTGGTCGAAGACGGCGTCGGGGTCTCGGCCGTCGCGCATGCGGAGGCTGAGGTCGGCGTAGTCGGGGTCGGTGAAGCGGTGGATGCGTTCCAGCGTGAGGACGGCGCTGGGGTGTGCGCAGGCGAGGGCGTGGTCGAGGACGCCGCCGCGACCGACGGCGGGGAGCTGGTGTCGGTCACCGAGAAGCGCGATCCGGGCACCGGCTTCGTCTGCCAGGGTCAGCAGCGCCAGGGCGTCGTCCTGGGTGACCATGCCCGCCTCGTCGACCAGCAGCAGGTCCCCGCGCCGCAGGCGCGCCTCCGGGCACGGTTCGCTGGGCTGCCGGTTCCAGTGGCCGTCGTCATCCCAGCGCCAGCCGTGCTGGTGGAGCAGCCATGCGATCGACTGGCCTGCTGCGCCTGTTTCACGTGAGGCGACGTCGGCGGCCTTTCGGGTCGGGGTCACGACCATCAGTCGGCGACCGCTCCGCGCAAGCTGCGTTCGGACCTCGGAGAGGGTGGTCGTCTTGCCGGCGCCGGCAGCGCCCTCGATGACGACCAGCGGACTCCGGCCGGTCAGGGCCGCAACCACCCGCGCCTGCTCCGGCCCCAACCGAGCCAGGGTCGCGCGGTCCATCCGAGGGTGCTGGGCATGCTCGGAGCGTCGCATGAGCCGTTCGAGGATCTGGGTCTCGACGGCGAGCACCGCTGGTGAGGTCAACGCGCGTACGTGTTCGGGGACGTCGGGACGCAGCAGCAGGGAGGTGCAGCAGGCGGACGCGCGTTCGGTGAGGTCCTCGGCGAGCTCGAGCCGGACGCCAGGGGTGGTGACGACGCCGGACTGAGCGATCAGGGTCTCGACCTGCCCTCGGATGTCGGCGGTATTCCAGGCGGACCGTCTTGCACCCAGGCGCGCGAGCACGAGTTCGGCCGCCCGGTCGCGGTCGATGTCCGAGATCGACGCCGCCTTCAACGGGGCAGCGGCGATCGGGTCTCGGTATCCGAGCGCGTGCAGGTCCATATTCCACCCCTGGATCACTTGGGTGCCGTCAGTCGGGACGGCCTTGTCGGGTCGGGCTTCGGCCCACGCACGCCGGTCCCAGACCTCCCGCAGCTGCGGTCGTGGCTCCTCGCCGGGGTGCTCGGACCGCCAGGCGGCTTCGTACCGGTCGGCGTTGGCCCGGATCTGGGCGCTGCGGGCGCTGAACGCGCCCGAGAACGGTTCGAGCTCCTTAATCTCGCCGGACTCGGGGTCGACCGTGAAGCCGGCGTCGGCGAGCGCGGTGCGGAGCTCGGGGTCGGTGGCGACGGCGGCGTGGCCGATCCCGTTGATGGCCTCGATCATGTCGCGCACCCCGACCGAGTGGAGCCCGCGCCATCGGCCGGCCGCGAAGACACGGGCGTTGATCTGGAGGTGCAGGTGGCGGTGCGGGTCGCCAGCGCGAGACGTGTAGTGCCGGATCACGGCTGCCTCGAGCTGCTCGACAGGTACCTGCACCTGGCGTCCGCGTGGCCCGATCCGGGTGGTGGCGTGTGCGGTGAGGTAGGCGATGATCTGCTCGGCGGCACGATCTTGTGCGGCATCCAGCGCGGCGGAGACCTCGGGATGCAGAGCGGCAGCGAGGGACCAGGTCTTGGGCCCGTTGATGGTGACCTCGACGAACCGCAGCCCGTTGGCGTCCGTGCGTAGGCGTCCCTTCGGCTCGCCGGTCTCGACGTCCATACCCGCGACCCAGATCTCGTAGGCGGCGCCGTCGAGGTTCGGTCGTCTGGTGACTCTGCTCAGACCGTCCGGGGAGCGCGCGCCCGTGAACCGCTTCGCGATGCCGGCGCCTTCGGCCAGGTAGTAGTCGTCGTAGCGGGCGCAGTCCTGCTCGACGTAGGTACGCGCGGCCTTCGGGGTGCCGCGGTAGAACTTCACGCCACCATGCACCGAAGTCACCGTCCTCGACGTCGTCCGTCGACAACCAACGGACCCCCAGAAATGCCGCGTGGGCCGCTCCAACTGGAGCGACCCATCTACGGACCTTCGTAGCATGCGTGCCGCTTGGTAGGTAGGGGTTGGAAGCCGGCGACGAGAGAAAGGAGGGGTCAGATTGTGGGTGCTGGGGCTGTCCGGTGGTGTTCAACGTTCTGGGACAGTCCGGGCATTCTGGAGGACTGGGCTGAGCGGCTTGCCGGTCAAAGCGGTGTCGGGCGTGGGTCGTGGGACGACGCGGGGCTCAGCCTCGAGCCCAGAACTTCGGACCGCCCGGAAGGAGAAGCCAACGGGCGGTGACGACGGATGCGTCTCCCGACGAGACCTCCTCGAGCCTGCGCAGTAGCCAGCTCAACAACGCGCAGTCGACGGAGTAGGGCCACTCTGCAACGAGTGGCTGGCCGAGCTCGTGCCACGGTCCCAGTTCCATGTCGTCGATCGCGCTCGGAAGATCGCCGTGGACTGCCTCCTCACCCCCATAGACCACGGCGTCGTGGATCCTTCGCATCAACTGCATCGCGGCGCTGAACAACTCGTCCTCGTCGAACGTGGTGAAGAGCTCAAGCTGCTCGTCAAGTGTCATGGCGCCATCACAGGCAAATGTGTTTGTGTTCGCTCGCCATACGGTCGCTAGTTGTGAATGGAGTCCACTTCGCGTGCACATTGGCTCGCGAGTGAACGGCAGGGGCGGACGTCCGGATCTGGCACCAGATGCGGTCTCAGCGGCCGCGCTGAAAGAGTGGCAGCATCGGCGCGTGGCTCCTGTATCGCGTCGCGTGGCGCGACGGATTGAGCAAGACTTCAACCCGGACGTCGCAGAGACTGTCACCCGGGTTGTCGCACGTACTTCGCGGTCCGAGAGGGTGCAAGCAGCGATCGTGCTTGCCGCCGACGGCGACGCGCGGGAAGTTTTTCTGTTGTCAGGTCGGTGGTGCGACGCCGATGTTTCGCAGTTCGGGGGTGGTGCGGAGCTGGTCGGCTGTCAGTGGTGGCGGGTTCTGGCGCAGGGTGTCAAGGGTCATGATCGCGCTTGCGAAGTCTGCTCGGGCGGCTGCGAGGACGTGTGGGTCGGTCCAGTCCGGCCAGGGGCTGTTGAAGTCGCTGACGTAGTGAGGATCCGGATGGAGCCAAGGCATGGGGTCGACCGCAGTGACGAGGTATCGGTCGTGTGCGAGGTCTCGAATGTTCCAACGCTCGGCGGGCAGCGTGGTCTTCGCGAGCTGGCTGGTGGTGAGGACCTGGGCGACGCCGGCATCGAAGACGTAGTCGGGTTCAAGGTGCTTGAAGGTGTGCGGGTGGGTCACGTCGTCGAAGAACGGGGTCTTCGGGAAGATCCGCGCTGTCATGCTGATGGCAATCATCTGGATGCCTAGCTCGCGGATCAGCGCGTACGCGAGGTCTGGCGCGAGTCGGGTGGCAAGGTCGGTGAGCGAGTCCAGCTGTTCAGCGCGCGGCTGGTCGGGGTCGTAGTCGCAGACGATGACCTCGGACTCGGCAAACCGCACTTGTCGTCTGGTGCGCCGGTCGGGACTGGTGGCACTGATCCCGAGGAGTGGTTCATCGCGAAGTGCCCGGGTGAGGTACGGGACCAGCGCGTCCGGGGTCGCTTCGATTGTCGCGGTGGTGTGGATCAGGACCGTCCCCTGGACATGGGTGACCCAGTCGACGAGCGCTGTGATGACGCGACGGTGTCGTGCTTCGTCGACCCATGAGCCGCGGTTTCCCGGGTGCTTGCGCCAGTCATCGAAGGCGGCGTACATGGCGTCGGTGTCGTTGAGGGGGCTGAGCAGCATGCCCAAGGCGGGAAGTGCGTTGTTGCCGAAGGGGGAGTCGTCCTTGAACGTCTTGGCCGGAACCAGCCGGCCGGTGATGCCGCGCGAGGCGAGGTCGGCGGCAAGGTGGTCGAGCATCAACGGCAGTGCCTTGGCGGGTTCGCAGTCCCGTACCCGCGCGATCGGTCCTGCCGGGGTGGGGACGGCCCCGTCGAGGGAGATGTAGGCCTCGTCGCGGTGCTCGTACTCGAGCAGCTCCTCGGTGACGGCGTTGGTCGCCGCCTGCAGTGCGTCCAATGCCGTGTGCGGGTCTTGGTCGGCCATCAGCAGCAGGTGCTGGTCGCCGCCAACGAACCCGGCGCGCTTGAAGGCCGAGAGCGTGTAGGTGACGCCTGGCTGGTCGGTGGTCACGAGAAGGCTCCGGTCGCGTTTGGTGAAAGTTTTGCGGCAACTGTAGAGGTCCCCCTAGGGTCGGACCGCATCATCCCGTCAGGGATCGGTTGACTAGGGGGAGTCATCGTGTTGCTGCTGGGTTGTCATGGTGTCGTGACGCGTTCCGTCGTGCTAGCGATCGTCCTGACCGGAGTGCACACGTTGGCTCTGCCGCCGACTGCCACGAACATGGCGAATGCAGCAACTACCGCGACCGAGCCCTGCAGCACCGATCGCACTCAGCCCGGCTGCTCAGGCAAGAACTACCGTCCGGCCTGGAGCAGGTAAATGAACTTAGCGAGAACTCGTCGTTCAACTACGAGCTGGCAGAAGGAGTTGCAGCCGGATTCAACAAGGTGAGTGTGCCTGGCGTGCGGCGCGACCTCTCGGACCCGGATGACCCGCGTCTGACGCGTGCGCGACTGGCACGAGATTGCCTCACGCCGGAAAGCCTTGCGTCGATCTCGGTGTACTTGTGGTACCAGTGCGGGTCGGGTCCGGGGCGCGGCGTCGAGGCCATCGCTCAGGCCCGGTTCATTGCTGCCAACAACGATGACGAACGCCTCGGGCACGTCTCGCCGAACATTCAATGGGAAGTTCAGACCTCGGCAGGAACAGCAGACATCGTCCTCTATCCCGTGCAGAACCCCGTGGAATCGTCGTACCCGGCAACGGACGGCCCTGCTGAGGTGATCGAGGTAAAGCAGGAGGGGACCAAGAGTGAAGTAGAGACGCAGAGTCAGGCGAACCGCTATCGCCTTGCACTGACTTCACGTCGAGGACTTGCGGAATTTCGGAACTTTGCGGCTCATCCGTACTCCGACACGTTCAAGATCCTGCACCGGCGCGGCGGTCAGGGCTTACAAGTCGGGGACACTCGATGTGTCGGTGCTGAAGCGATGTTGGCCACGTATGACGCCAAGGGACTGGGCGGTGTTCCCGGTGTGTTGTGGGTGACCGAGGACAAGGACGAGCGCCAATGCCTTGATGCCGAGGCAGCCGAAGCACCATTCAAGGAGGCCCTCGCCGGCATCGAAGTTGAGCGACTTGAGAAGGCGGCCGCGGTTGAAGCGGAGGGCTTCAATGGCTCTATCGACGAGCTGATCGAAGTACTCGCACAGATGATGCAACGCGATCTTGCGAGGATCCTACGGAACCACGCCGGCCTGTTGACCGCACGTCAGGAGGTCCTCCATCTGACAGCTCGTCAGGTCTACATTCTCGCGCAGAACACAGAGATCCTCCTCCGGAACCTCGTCCGCCGCGAAGGCGCGGCAGTCGGAGGGGCTCGGGTCGTCACGACACTCGAAGGCAACCTGCTCTCGGCATTGAACGCAAGCGCCAAGGTCGGCGCCCGCGGTGGCCCTGGAATGTCGGCGGCCGTGGTCGCGAACTTCAGCGCCGTCGAGGCTCGTACTGCCGCAGCGGCGGCAGCGCGGGCACCCTTCACCAATGCCATGGTGGGAGCCCTTGAACGCGCGCTCCTGCGTCACCAAGCGTTCGTGCGATTCGCGGGGCTCGCAGCACGCTACGTGGGTATCGGGGTACCGATCGTCGGGTGGGTAATGACGGCGTGGTCTGCCTGGGAAATGTATCAGCTCGCGCGTGACTCGACCGAGATCGTGTCTTGGGGTGATCCGCACCTGGTGACCTTGGACAAGCGAACCTACGACCTGCAGGCCGTAGGTGAGTTCACTCTGGCGGCGAACAAGGCAGCGACCTTCGAGGTCCAAGGCCGATACGTCTCGCTGCCGGGCCGCCAGGCCTCGGTCATGGACGCCCTGGCAGTGCGGACCGGCGAGAACACGTTCGAGATCGACGTCCGCGGGCGTCTGCTCGTCGACGGCGAAGAGACGACCATGGACGAGCTGGACTCGGTCGTGCTCGACGACGGGTCGGTCCTGTTCCGCAAGAACGGCGAGTACGGAATCGTCACCGACGAGGACATCACGCTGCTCTTCGATACCCGTGATGCCACCCTGCGGATGGGCGACCCCAACCATCAGATCAGTGGCGGGTTGCTGGGCAGCCACGACGGCGACCCGGGCAACGACATCGCCTCTTCGAGCGGTGTGGTCTACGACAATGCCACCCCGGGACAGATCCACGGGCCGTTCGCGAATTCGTGGCGTGTCACGGACGAGTCCAGTCTGTTCACCTACGCCGAAAGCGAGTCGACCACAACATTCACGGATCTCTCCCATCCCGACAACATCGTGACGGCCGCGGACTTCGCGCCGGTTGACATCGAGTCCGCGACCGACTCGTGCCGCAACGCTGGGGTGGAGATGGGTCCGCAGTTCGACGACTGTGTCTTCGACTTGCTGGTCACCGGGCAGACCGACTGGGCCGACGTCGCAGCCGGCGTCACCGGTGACCTGAGCGACCCCAACACCAGGCAGTTCGACCCTGCCGGCGTGCTGGTCGAGGACTTCGACGCCACGGTGGCACCCAACTTCGCGCACCCGTTGTACCTCGACGACCCCGCGACCAGCCGGGTGGCCGGCCCCTTGTATGACCGGTCCAAGTACGGGTTCTACGTCGTGGACGTTCCTCGCCACGAGGACGTGAGCATGTCTCTGCGCCTGGTGGCGTACGGGGATGTCGATTCCGATCCCGAGGTGCAGAGCGTCGACGTCATCGTCGACGGCCGCGCGCTGGGCACGGCAGAGCTCGAAGGGACCGCCCCGGCATGGTCGGGACCCGGCACCTTCACTGTGGCCGACAGCGGGAGCACGGCTGAGGGTCGCCCGTTCCGGATCTACGAGTTGAGCGCGCCGCTGGACAACTTCGGAGACGCCGTCAAGGTCAGGCTCTCCACCCGCGGTTTCACCGGAGCCAACGGGCTTGCAGCGGGTCTGGACCAGGTCGCTCTGACGCTCATCACCACGCCGAGCCAACCGCACGCGATCTCACTCCCGGTAGAGATCAGCGACGGCATTCCGACCACGGGTGCCGGCAACATCGAGACCCGTGGCGGCCAGGACGAGTACCAGTTCTCGGCGGCTGAAGGTTCGTCTGTGTATGTCGCCAAGCGTGACGTCGGCACCGGGATCAAGACGATCCTCCTCGACTCGTCTGGCACGAGGATCCCCGCAACCGGTCAAGACGACCGGCATGAGCGTTTTGACGAGCTGTCTGCGGGGACCTACACCCTCGCCGTTCGTGCCACCACGGGCCCAACTGAGTACAAGATCGGCCTCAGCCCAGTTCCCGAGGACGCTACCGCCGTCTACCAGGTCGGCGGCACCGCGGCGAAGGTCACCACCACTGCCCCGGGTCAAGAAGCGTGGGTCGTCGTCCCTGCCGTGCAGGGCCAGCAGTTGATGCTGCAAATCTTCGATTCCACGTTCGCCGAGGGGACGCAGTGGACGCTGATTCGTCCAAGCGGCGCACCGCTGCTCAGCCGCGACACCACCGCGGACACGGGACTATTCACAGTTACTGAAACCGGAGACTGGCGAATCCAGATCCGTCCCCGCGGGCCCTCCACCGGATCAGTCAAGATCGCAGGGTGGGAACTGCCGGCCACCGATACCTACGCTCGCCATCAACTCGATGATCCGGTGCGGGTTGTCGAGACGACGGCGCCGGGGCAGAACGCGGTGGTGACGTTCCACGGCGAGGCTGGGCAGCGGGTGCAGATGAAGACGACGGAGTCGACCTATGGGTCGGACCGGTTGCAGTGGCGCCTGATCCGTCCTGACGGTAGGGGGCTGGTCGATCGGTGGGACAACCAGCTGCTCGACACCACCACGCTGGACCAGACGGGTACCTGGCGGGTGGAGTTCAACCCCTCGTACGAGGTGACCGGGTCGGTGAAGTGGCGTGCCTGGACGGTGCCCGCGGATGTCGAGGCCAGCGCGGCGCTCGATGATCCGGTGCGGGTTGTCGAGACGACGGCGCCGGGGCAGAACGCGGTGGTGACGTTCCACGGCGAGGCTGGGCAGCGGGTGCAGATGAAGACCACGGAGTCGACCTATGGGTCGGACCGGTTGCAGTGGCGCCTGATCCGTCCTGACGGTAGGGGGCTGGTCGATCGGTGGGACAACCAGCTGCTCGACACCACCACGCTGGACCAGACGGGTACCTGGCGGGTGGAGTTCAACCCCTCGTACGAGGTGACCGGGTCGGTGAAGTGGCGTGCCTGGACGGTGCCCGCGGATGTCGAGGCCAGCGCGGCGCTCGATGATCCGGTGCGGGTTGTCGAGACGACGGCGCCGGGGCAGAACGCGGTGGTGACGTTCCACGGCGAGGCCGGGCAGCGGGTGCAGATGAAGACCACGGAGTCGACCTATGGGTCGGACCGGTTGCAGTGGCGCCTGATCCGTCCCGACGGTAGGGGGCTGGTCGATCGGTGGGACAACCAGCTGCTCGACACCACGACCCTGGACCAGACGGGTACCTGGCGGGTGGAGTTCAACCCCTCGTACGAGGTGACCGGGTCGGTGAAGTGGCGTGCCTGGACGGTGCCCGCGGATGTCGAGGCCAGCGCGGCGCTCGATGATCCGGTGCGGGTTGTCGAGACGACGGCGCCGGGGCAGAACGCGGTGGTGACGTTCCACGGCGAGGCTGGGCAGCGGGTGCAGATGAAGACCACGGAGTCGACCTATGGGTCGGACCGGTTGCAGTGGCGCCTGATCCGTCCTGACGGTAGGGGGCTGGTCGATCGGTGGGACAACCAGCTGCTCGACACCACGACCCTGGACCACACGGGTACCTGGCGGGTGGAGTTCAACCCCTCGTACGAGGTGACCGGGTCGGTGAAGTGGCGTGCCTGGACGGTCCCCGACTGACGTCTAGTCCCGACGGGACATTGGACCAGTCCGCATGCAGTCAGCAAGGAGTTCGGCCGAGACCGACGATCACCGACGAGGTTCAATAACTCGGAGAACGCGTTTCCGCCGGTTAGACGGGAGTTCCGGTGCTACCCCGCTCGGATAAGCGACACCCGAAAACCCGCATGATCACTCCGCTTCAACGTTCGACGCCGGGTTTCAGACGACCGCGAGGTTGCGTAGCTTCTCGGGCCTTCTGCGACTTGACTAGTTCCGCCTCGCGCCGCTTCAGCGGCGAAAGGCGGTGGTCTCGCAGGGCTGGCGCGCGACAACGAGCAGACTGCGGCGACCTACTCACCTGCAGCCCGCCGTCGTGCTGAGTAGGGTCAGGTGCTATAGGGCCGAGGCGCCCGGACTCTCAGAGTCAGTGTCAGAGTCTGCTTGGGCAACATTGGGGCAACACAAGGTCCGAGAACTGCCCCAAACGGCCAACGGCGCCCAATCTCACATGGTCCTTCTGACCTGCGGTTTCACCGATTTCCAACGTCGCCCGAGGAGGCCCAGATCCCTCTCTCAAGGCGGTAGCGCCGGTTCGAATCCGGTCGGGGGTACAGCACAGAGAAGCGGCCCTGACCAGCGAAAACGCTGGGAGGGGCCGCTTCTTCGTTGTCGTGCGACACAGCCTGGCAGCGCACGTGCTGATCGGTCACACGTGTCCGACGTGTCGCCCTCCGCCCATCAGGTCGCGGGCCAGAATCGCGGACACGTGTACGACGCCGGCGCCCCGCCGCCGCACGTGCGGCGATTCTCGCCCTCGCCGACGGCCACGCGGGGCCACCTCCACCGCACGTGCGCTGCCGTGCCGCATCCGCCGGCCAGCAGCACCACGCCCGCCACCCCGACGGTCGGCACCGTCACTGCGGGCGGCGCATGTCGAACCGGTTGCCGGTGTCGATCCCGAAGTAGGCCGTCGGTCCGCCCGCCCGCAGGATCGGCTGCGCCCGGACGGTGTCGTAGACACCGTCGACCAGCAGGTCCTCGTCGATGTGCACGCCGACCACCTCACCGACCGTGAACCACGAGCCGCTGGCCTCGCCCGTCGCGGTCTGCAGCTCGATGATCTGGGTGACCCGGCACTCGAAGGTCACCGGCGCCGCGGCAACGCGAGGCGCATCGACCTCGACCGAGGCGACGGCCTCGAGCCCGGCCGCCTCGAACTCGTCGACGTCCTCATCGGTGGACGTCGCGTTCATCTGCTCGGCCAGCGAGCGGGTGGCGAGGTTCCAGGTGAACTCGCCCGTCGCCTCCGCGTTGGCCACCGTCCCCTTCCAGCCGATGCTGCTGAACCCCACCAGTGGCGGGACGTAGTTCAGGGCGTTGAAGAAGCTGTACGGCGCCAGGTTGCGACGGCCGTGCGCATCGAGCGTCGCGATCCAGCCGATCGGGCGCGGGGCGACGATCGAGTTGAAGGGGTCGTGTCGCAGCCGGTGGCCGTCCGCAGGGCGGTAGAAGTGTTCGCTCACCTGGCCATGACATCAGAGCGTGCCTCGTCGTCGGTACGGGCAGGCGGAGCGTGAGGGGGATCCCGAGGCCCGGGAATACCCCTCACGCACCGCTCGGGGGCTCAGGCGGGCGGCTTCACCGCCAGCACCGCGCAGTCGGCGCCGAGCAGGATGCGCTGCGCGACGCTGCCCATCAGCAGCTTGCCGACGGGGGAGCGGCGCCGCAGGCCGATGACGACGAGGTCGGCGCCGACCTCGCCCGCCACCGCCAGCACCTGGTCGCCGACGTCGGCGCCCATCGAGCGGCGTACGTCGACCTCCAGGCCGCTGTCCGCGAGTCCGGCGGTCAGCCGGTCGAGCTGGTTCTCGTCGGCGTAGCGCTCGTCGACCAGGGCGTCGCCGCGCGTGGCGTTGACCACCACGACCCGCCCCTCGCGCAGCCGCGCCTCCTCGACCGCACGCCGCAGCGCGGCCTCGCCGAACTCGTCCGGGCTCCAGCCCACCACGATCGTGGTCATCGCACGCTCTCTTCCTCGTCGGTACGGACGTCCTGCTCGGTGGCGACCGCGGCCGGTGCGGGGCGCACCCTCCGCAGCACCTGGGGCGCGACCACGGCGAGGACGACGAGCACGTAGATCGCCACGGCCAGCGGCTCGCTCCACAGGCCGGAGACCTCGCCGCCGGAGATCGCCATCGCCTCACGCAGCTTGAGCTCCATCAGCGGGCCCAGGATGACGCCGAGGATCAGCGGCAGCACTGGGAGCGCGAAGCGGCGCATCGCCAGGCCCAGCAGGCCGAGCAGCACCAGCAGGAACAGGTCGAAGGCCTGCAGGTTGGTGGCGTAGGCCCCGAGCGCGGCGAAGAACAGGATGCCGGCGTAGAGCTGGGGGCGGGGGATCCGCAGCAGCTTGGCCCAGACCGGCGCCAGCGGCAGGTTGAGCACCAGCAGCAGGGCGTTGCCGATCAGCAGGCTGGCGAGCAGCGCCCAGACGAGCTCGGGCTGGTCGTTCATCAGGCTGGGTCCCGGCTCGATGCCGTAGCCCTGGAGGGCCGCGAGCATCACCGCGGACGTCGCCGTCACCGGCAGGCCGAGGGCCAGCAGCGGCACGAACGTGCCGGCGGCGGAGGCGTTGTTGGCCGCCTCGGGGCCGGCGACGCCCTCGATCGCGCCCTGGCCGAACTCGTCCTGGCCCTTGCGTGCGGAGAGCCGCTTCTCGGTGATGTAGGACAGGAACGTCGGGATCTCCGCGCCGCCGGCCGGCAGCGCGCCGAACGGGAAGCCGTACGCCGTGCCGCGCAGCCACGGACCCCAGGAGCGGCGCCAGTCGGAGCGGTCCATCCACGGGCGTCCGACCGGGATCACTCGGACCGGGCTGCGGCGCAGGTGGGCGGCGACCCAGAGTGCCTCCCCGAGGGCGAAGATGCCCACCGCGACCACGACCACGTCGATCCGGTCCGCCAGCAGCGGCTGGTCGAAGCTGAGCCGCGGCTGGCCGGTGTTGAGGTCGAGCCCGACGAGGCCGATCGTGAGGCCGAGGAACAGGGCGACGAAGCCGCGCAGCGGCGAGCCGCCGAGCACGCTGGTCACCATGATCATCGCGAGCACCATGAGCGCGAAGTAGGACGGCGCGCCGATCTCGACGGCCACCGACGCCAGCGCCGGGGCGAAGAACACCACGAGCAGGGTGCCGATGGTGCCGGCGATGAAGGAGCCGATGGCCGCCGTGGCGAGCGCCTGGGCGGCGCGGCCGGCTCGGGCCATCAGGTTGCCCTCGAGCGCGGTCATCACCGACGCCGACTCCCCGGGGGTGTTGAGCAGGATCGAGGTGGTCGATCCGCCGTACATGCCGCCGTAGTAGATGCCGGCGAACATGATGAACGCCGGGATCGGGTCGAGCCCGTAGGTCACGGGCAGCAGCAGCGCCACCGCCATGGCCGGGCCGATGCCCGGCAGCACGCCGACGAAGGTGCCGAGGAGCACGCCGATCGCGGCGAAGAGCAGGTTCTGCGGGGTGAGGACGGCGCCGAAGCCGTCCATCAGCAGGGAGAGGTTGTCCATCACAGCACCCCGTCCAGGATCCCGGCCGGCAGGATCACGCCGAGGCCCTCGTGGAAGGCGTACCAGCTGCCGACGGACAGCACGAGGCCGACGAGGACGTCACGTACGAGCGTGCGGCTGCCGAGCGACCACGCCGACCCGGCGAACAGGATCGCGCCGCTGATCGCCCAGCCGAGGAAGGACACCGTCAGGACGGTGACCATCAGCACCCCGACCAGCTTGAGCACGGTGACCCAGTCGGCGGGCTGCCGCAGGTCGACGTCCTCGCCTCCCTCGGCCTCGGGCACGTCGCCGCGGAGGGTGACGAGGGCGAGCAGCACGCCGAGCAGCACGGTGCCCGTGCCGATGACGTAGGGGAAGACGCGCGGGCCGACCGGGTCGCCGAATCCGATCCGCAGCGTCGTGGCGTCGTAGAAGGTGTAGGCGCCGACCAGCACGAGCGCGGCGGCGAGACCGAGCTGGGCGAGGTCGCGCTCGGGCGGCGCGGTGCCGTCCGTGGACGTGGGGCGGGTGTCGAGTGGTGTGCTCACAGCAGGTCCAGCTCCTCGAGGGTGGTGGCGACGCGCTCGTCCTGCTCCACGAGGAACTGGGTGAAGTCGTCGCCGGTCTTGAACTCGTCGATCCAGCCGTTGTCCTCGAGGGCCTGGCGCCACTCGGGGGTGTCGTGCATCTCCTCGAGCATCGCGATCAGCTCGTCGCGCCGCTCCTCGGAGATGCCGGGCGGGGCGAAGACGCCGCGCCAGTTGGTGAAGACCAGGTCGATGCCCGACTCGGTCAGCGTGGGCGACTCGCTGATGCCCTCACCCTTCAGCCGCTCCTCGCCGGAGACGGCCAGCAGCCGCAGCTCGCCGGAGGACAGCTGGCCGGTGAACTCGCCGACGCCGGAGAAGCCGACGTCGATCTTCTTGCCGAGCAGCGCGCTGGTGAGCGGCCCGCCGCCGTCGTACGGCACGTAGCGCACGTCGCGGGGCTCGACACCGATCGCGCTGGCGAGCTGCATCGGGAACAGGTGGTCCGGGCCACCGGGCGACGACCCGCCGCCGACGACGATCGAGCCGGGGTCCTTCTTCCACGCCGCGACAAGGTCGTCGATGGTCACGTAGGGCGAGTCCGACGGGACGAGCACGCCCTCCTGGTCCTCGATCAGCTGGGCCAGGGGAGTGGCGTCGTCGAGCTTGTAGGGGGCGCCGAAGGAGTAGAGCGACCCGACGACGCCGAGCCCGGCGGTCATCATGGTGCGCTCGTCGCCCTCGGCGTTCATCAGCCGCGTCATCGCCACCGAGCCGCCGGCACCGATGACGTTGGTGACCTCGAAGGAGCCGCCGGTGATGTCACCGTGGTCCATCACGGCGACGGCCGCGCGGCCGGTCTGGTCGTAGCCACCGCCGGGGCTGTTGGGGATCAGCATCGTGAGGTCCCGGCTCTGGTCGCCGCGGGTCACCCCGCAGCCGGTCGCCAGCACCAGCGCGCTGCCGAGCGCCACCGCGGTGGCGATGGCCCTCGTCGTCCTTCGGCGCCTCATGCGCCCTCCGATCTGTAGGGGGATCTCTCGGGGGTTCGGGGACGGTCCGCGCACGGACCCGTCCAGACGATGGTGGAGACTGCCTGTGGTGCTCGTCACGCTTGGGAAAGCAATGGAGGTTGTGGAACTTGTGGTCACGCTCGCGGTGGTGGCCGGCGACGCTCGCCGGCCAGTTCCTGGTGCTCCAGGTGAGCGTGATGCTGGTCGTCGTGGTGGTGGCGAGCGTGGTCTCGGTGCAGCAGAGCGACGCCGACTTCCGCGCCACCCAGGGCGCACGGCTGCGGGAGGCGGCGGAGAGCCTCGCCAACACGAAGTTCATCCGGCTGTCCTTCCGCACCGGCACGGTCGCCGAGAACCGGGCGTCGCTGGCCACCATCACCCAGCAGGCCCGTTACAGCGCGCAGGCGAGCGGGGCCTACCTCGCCGATCCCGACGGGACTGTGCAGGTCAGCAGCGACTTCGCCGGCCGCGGCGAGCGGCTCGACCTCCTCGGGAGCGCGACGCAGCGCCTCCGCCCCTGGACCGGTGACGTCGACGACTTCGGCACCCCGTCCATCGCCGCCCAGGTGCCGATCATCAACCGTGGGGGAGACCTCGTCGGCATCGCGATGGTGGCCGAGGAGTACCCGACGTGGGGCGAGCGGGCGCGGGGGGTCCTGCCCGACCTCCTGCCCGTCGCCGGCCTGGGTCTCGCGCTGGGGATGGCGGGGTCGTTCCTGCTGTCCCGCCTGATCCGACGGCGTACGCGCGGGCTGGAGCCGGCCGCGATCGCCGCGCTGGCCGACCAGCGCGAGGCCCTGCTCCACTCGATCCGCGAGGGCGTGGTGGCGGTGTCCGACGACGGCACGGTCACCGTGCTCAGCGACAGCGCGCGCGAGCTGTTGTCGCTGACGGGTGACGTCGAGGGCCAGCGCGTCGACGACCTCGACCTCGACCCGGCGGTGCACGACCTGCTCGCCGACCCGGCCGAGATCCGCGACCAAGTGGTGGTGCTCGGCGAGCGGGTGCTGGTCGTCAACCGCAACCCGGTCGTGGAGCGGGGGAGGAGGGTCGCGTCCGTCACCACCCTGCGCGACCGCACCGAGCTGCTCGCTCTGCAGAGCGAGCTCAGCGCGCGCCAGTCGATCACGAACACGCTGCGCGCGCAGACCCACGAGTTCCACAACCAGCTGCACACCATCTCCGGGCTCGTGCAGCTCGGGGAGTACGACGAGGTGTCGCGGCTGGTCGGCACCCTCAGCCGTCGCCGCCGCGAGATCTCCGACGCCGTGCTCGCGCACGTCGGGGACCCGGCGGTCGCGGCGCTCCTGATCGCCAAGACCAGCCTGGCCGCCGAGCGCGGCATCGACCTGCGTGTCGGCGCCGGGAGCCACCTGCCCCGCCTAGACCCGGAGGCGTCCACCGACGTCGGCACGGTGCTGGGCAACCTGGTCGACAACGCCGTGGACGCGTCGGTGTCGGTGGGCGGCACCGCCGTCGAGGTCGGGCTGGCGCTCGACGAGGACGTCGTGCACCTGACCGTGAGCGACACGGGTCCCGGGGTCCCGGCCGAGCGGGTCGGCGAGATCTTCCGCCGCGGGTGGAGCACCAAGACGTCGCCGGCCGAGGGACGGGGTGTCGGACTGGCGCTGGTGCAGGTCGTCTGCGAGCGTCGGGGCGGCGCCGTGACCGTGGGTCGCGGCGCCGACGGCGGCGCCGTGTTCGAGGCCCGCCTGCCCGGCGCCGAGGTGGCACCGGAGCCGGTGTCCGGGAGGGAGGCGCGATGAGCGAGCTCGACGTGCTCGTCGTCGACGACGACTTCATGGTCGCCCGCATCCACACCCAGTTCGTCGACCGCACGCCCGGCTTCCGCGTCGTCGGCGTCTCCAGCACCGGGCAGGCCGCCCTCGACGACGTGGCGCGGCTGCGCCCCGACCTGGTGCTCCTCGACGTGCACCTGCCCGACATCACCGGCATCGACGTGCTGCGCCGGTTGCGCGCGAGCGGCGACGACGTCGGCGTGCTGGTCGTCACGGCCGCCCGCGAGGCCGACACGGTGCGCGCGGCAGCTGCCGGGGGAGCCGCCCACTACCTCGTGAAGCCCTTCGACTACGACGACCTGCGGGTGCGGCTGGAGTCGTTCCGGGCGGCGCACGTCGCGCTCGCCTCGGGGGCGCCGCGCCAGGACGACATCGACGCCGTCTTCGGTGCCGCGACGTCGGCGCCGACGGCGGCGCTGCCCAAGGGACTCAGCCCCGAGACCGCCGACGCCGTCGAGACGGCGCTGGCCGAGCGGGGCGAGCTCTCCGCGACCGAGTGCGCCGAGGCCGTCGGGATCTCCCGGGTCTCCGCCCGCCGCTACCTCGAGCACTTCGTGGCGCGCGGCAACGTCACGGTCCGCCTGCAGTACGGCGGCGCCGGGCGACCCGAGCGCCGCTACCGACGGGCCTGACCGGGTCGGGTCTGCTCAGGTGCGGCGCGGGTCGCCGACGACGACGTCGCTCACGGTGACGTCGACCACGGGGCGCGTACCCGCCCCGAGCAGCGCCACGGCCACCGACTCGACCGCGAGGCGCGCCTCCTCGGCCGCCGCAGTGAGCACCGTGCCGTAGGCGCACACGATGTCGACCTCGACCTGCGTCAGCCGGTCGTCGTCACCGATCGTCAGGTCGATGCGCTCGGCGGTCAGGTCCGGGCGCTCGCGCAGGACGTCGCGCAGCGCGCCGCGCAGCACGCGTGAGGCGACGTAGGTCCGCGACCCGTGGGCGTCCTGGTCGGTCGTGCCGTCACCCTCGACCACCACCACGGGTCGGGAGGGAGTGATCGTGGCCCGGATCTTCTGCTTCACCGAGTCCGAGACGCTCTGCCAGTCGTCGGGCTCCTCCGCACGCGCGGCCTCTACGGCTCGCTCGAGGGGGCCGGTGGGACTCAACGCCATCGTGCCATCCTCTCTGCAAGTTGGCGCCGGCCGCGGTGCAGCTGTCCGCGCACGCTGCCGACGGTGGTGCCCAGTGCCTGGGCGATCTCGTCGTACCCCAAGCCCTCGACCTCACGCAGGAGCCAGGCGGCACGCTGGTTCCACGGTAGTTCATCCAGCGCCTGCTGCAAGGCCTCGAGCAGCTCGCCGTCCAGGAGGTCCTGCAGGGGGTTGTCGTCGGCGGCCCGCACCATCCGCGAGAGCAGCTCGTCGTCGATGGGGGTCGGGCGGCGGTGCCGGTTGAGGTCGACGGCGCGGCGGTGGACGAGGCGGAAGAGCCAGGTGCGCAGCGACGACTCGCCGCGGAACGTCTCCAGGCCGCGCCACGCGGAGATGAACGCCTCCTGCACGGCCTCAGCGGCGTCGGCGTCGCTGCCGCCCACCAAGCGCCGGGCGTAGCGCAGCATGCCCGGTCCGTAGCGGTCGACGATCTCCCCGAACGCGTCCTCGTCGCCCAGCCGCGCGGCGCGCACGAGGGCGGCGTCGGTGGTCTCGGGGAGGTCATCGGTGGACACACGGCGAGTCTGCCGGGGCTGCGCAAGGGATCTCACCCCCTCGGGTGGCGGTGACGGGGGTCACAGCGATTGGGCGTGACGATCGCTGCGCTGGGCGCGACCAACACTCGTACCGGCTCACAGCGGGTCGGAGAAGGAAGGAACGGAGAGACCATGTCCGAGAAGCAGCAGACCTCCACCGCGACCCCCGCCACCACCGGCACCGGGGCGCTCGTGTCCGAGCAGGGCAAGACCTCCATCGCCGACACCGTCGTCTCCAAGATCGCCGGCATCGCCGCCCGCGAGATCTCCGGCGTGCACGACCTCGGCGGTGGCGCCGCCCGCGCCGTCGGTGCGATCCGCGAGCGCATCCCGGGCTCGCGCACCAACCTCAGCCAGGGTGTCGCCGTCGAGGTGGGTGAGCACCAGGCCGCCGTCGACCTCGACATCGTGGCCGAGTACGGCGTCGCCATCGCCGACCTCGCCGCCGCCATCCGGCGCAACGTCGTCGACGCGGTCGAGCGGATGACCGGCCTCGAGGTGACCGAGGTCAACATCACCGTGCACGACGTGTTCCTCGAGTCCGACGAGGACGAGACCGAGGAGCAGACGACGCGTGTCCAGTGACGACGACCGCCGACTGACCACGGTCGTCCCGCTCGACTCGCAGGACGAGAAGCCGGCCGAGACCGCCGACCGGGTCGCAGCCTCCGTGCTCGCGGTCCCCGGCGTGCACGACCTGCACGGCGGCGTGCTCGGGGAGGTGGCCACCTACCTCCCCGGCCGCCGGGTCAACGGCGTGCGCCTGCGAGACGGCGAGACCCAGATCCACCTCGTGCTGGCCTGGGACGCGCCCGTGGCGATCACCACCGCCGCGGTGCGCGACCAGGTCGCCGCGATCGTCCCCGGCGCGGTCCACGTGACCGTCGAGGACGTGGCGGCCCCGTCCGCCGGGCCCGTCCAGGTCCCGACCCCCAGGAGCTGACAGCACCATGCGTCCCACATCCACCGACGACGACCGGGAGCGTCGCGCCGCACGGCGCGCCGCCCTGCGCGCCACGCACCCCGACCTCGGGGGAGACGTGGACGACTTCATCGCGGTGATGCGGACCTTCGAACGTCCGAAGGCCGCTCCGACTGCCGCGGCGCCCGCAGGGGGTGCGGGCGCCGCGGCCCGGGTCTCCGGGCCCCGACCGACCATCACGACCACCCGCCGCTCGCGGATGGCCCGCAGCGCCCGGCGCTCCCGTCGCCGGTTCGCCTCGCTGGCACGGCGCCGCCTCCGCGGCTGGCCCGTCCGGCACTACGCCCACCTGATCGAGGAGACTTCATGACCACCTCCACCGTCGGCCTCGTCGCCGGCCTCCTGCTCACCCTGGCCATCACCACCGGTGGCTTCACCGGACTGCTGCTCGCAGTCGTCCTCGGCGCCGTCGGCTACGCCGTCGGCGGCCACGTCGACGGTGAGATCGACCTCCGCGCCCTGCTGCGGGGACGTCGTGAGTGAGACCACCCTCCCCCCGACCCCGACGTCGGTCGTGGCGGAGACGGCAGGGGGACACGAGACGTCCACCGACACAGGGCTCGCGCCTGCCGAGGCCCGTGGTGGCCTCCAGGTCAAGGCGCACGCCCTGCGCCACATCGTCGAGGCCGCCGCCCTCGAGGTGCCGCGCGTCCAGGCCACCGACGGCGCGCTCGGCGGTGTCCGCTCGGGCACCCCGCACGCCTCGGTCACCGTCCGCGGCACCACCGCGCGGGTCGAGCTCGAGGTCGCCTGCACCTGGCCGGCTCCGGTGAGCCAGGTCGCGGCCGACGTCCGCGACCGCGTGCTCCTGCGCGCGGCCCAGCTCAGCGGCGTACGCATCGCCTCCGTCGACGTCACCGTCACGGTGGCCGGAACCGACGACAGGAGGACCTCGTGACCAGCCACACCGACCGGGTGCTCGCGCGCCCGCCTGCCCTGCGCCACCGCTCCGTCCCGCTCGCCGTGCTCTACGGCGTGCTGCTCGTGGCCGTCGCCGTGGTCGCCGTCCGTGACCTGGCGGTCAGCCAGGGCTGGGCCCAGGGAGACCCGTGGCTCGCAGCTGCCGTCCGCTCGCTCGACGGTCTCGAGGCGGACACCGCGACGCTGGTCGTCGGCACCGTCGTCGGCCTCGTGGGGCTGGTGCTCCTCGTGATCGGGCTCAGCCCGGCCCAGCGACGCTACGTCCGCGCCACCGAGGCGACCCAGCTGTGGTCGACCCCGGCCGCCATCGGCGAGGTGTCGCGCACCGCCGCCGACCGCGCCCCCGGCGTGCTCGCCGCGCGGGTGACGCGTGCCGGCCGCCGCCGGATCGTGCTCCAGGTGACCACCCGGGGCGACGCCGCCCGTGACGACGTGAGCCTCTCGGGTGCCCGCGAGGTCGCGACCGCACCGGCCACCGCGCTGGGCGCCCGCCGCATCGACGTACGACTTGCCGAGGAGGACTCATGACCACCCGACGCACCCGCTCGATCGACCGTCTCGCCACCGTCGTGGTCGGTCTGGCGCTGCTCGCCGCCGGCCTGCTGGCGTGGGAGTGGCGACTCGACCTGACCGGCTGGTTCCAGCAGACGCTGCGCACGAACGGCGCCGACGGCGTCCTCGACAGCAGCTGGTTCCCCTGGGCCGAGGCCGCCGTCGGCGTGCTCCTCGGTGTGGTCGGACTGGCGTGGCTCCTGGCCCACCTGCCCCGCCCCACCCGGGGCCGCAGCCGGATCGACGGCTCCGACGCCACCGGTCGTCTCGAGGTCGAGGTCGCCCCGCTGGCCAGGACCCTCGCCGACCGCTGGGCCGAGCTCGCGCCCGTCACCGGCGTGCGCGGTCGGACCGCCCCGGACGCGAACGACCTCGTCGAGCTCGTCGGCCACGTCGACGTCGAGGCCGACGCCGACGCGCTGCTCGTCGGCACGGAGCAGCTCGAGACCGAGGTGGAGCAGGCATTCCCCGACGGCAGCGTCCGCGTGCGGTTCCTGCTCCAGGGGCCCGGCCGCCAGCCGCGCACCCGACGTACGACCGACATCACCGTGGACGCCTGACGGCGTCCGCACACCGCCCGGCCGCCGTGTCCGTTTTCCGCTGGTACGGCGACCGGGCGATTGTCATGATCGGAGCATGACACCGACCGGACACCTCGACCCGGACTCCTGCTACCGGGCCGTGCAGAGCCGGGACCGGCGCTTCGACGGCGTGTTCTACACCGCCGTCAGCACCACCGGCATCTACTGCCGTCCCTCGTGCCCGGCCCGCACCCCGGCCGCCCGCAACGTCACCTTCCACGCCACCGCGGCCAGCGCCCACGCCGCCGGCTACCGCGCCTGCAAGCGGTGCCTGCCCGACGCGACGCCCGGCAGCCCGGAGTGGGACGTCGCCGCGGACGTCGCGGGCCGGGCGATGCGACTGATCGCCGACGGACTCGTCGACCGCGAAGGCGTCGACGGACTGGCCCGTCGGGTCGGCTACACGCCGCGCCACCTCGGTCGGCTGCTGACCCAGGAGCTCGGTGCCGCGCCGCTCGCGCTGGCCCGCGCGCGCCGGGCGCAGAGCGCGCGGGTGCTCATCGAGACCACCGACCTCCCGCTCACCGACGTCGCCTTCGCGGCCGGCTTCACGAGCGTGCGGCAGTTCAACGAGACGCTGCGCGAGATCTACGCCGCCTCACCGTCCGAGCTGCGCGGGCGTCGCGGCGGCACCGACTCCCACGGCACCGTGACGATGCGCCTCCCGGTCCGCACGCCGTTCGCCGGCGCCCGCCTGCTCGACTTCCTCGCCTTCCACGTCGTGCCGGGTGTGGAGGCCGCCGGCCCCGGGTGGTACGCCCGCACGCTCGACCTGCCGCACGCGCCCGGGACCGTACGCCTCGAGCTCGTCGACCTGCCCGAGCCCGGCACCGGCTTCGTCACCGCCGAGTTCCGGCTGCAGGACCTGCGCGACACGGCCGCCGCGAGCGAGCGGGTGCGCCGGCTGCTCGATGCCGACTGCGACCCCCGCGCCGTCGACGAGCACCTGCGTCCCGACCCGGTCCTCGGCCCGCTCGTCCGGGCCACGCCCGGGCTCCGGGTGCCGGGGCAGGTCGACGGCGACGAGACCGCGTTCCGCACGGTCGTCGGGCAGCAGGTCAGCGTCACCGGTGCGCGCACCGTCGGCGGTCGGATCGTCGCCGCCCACGGGCGCCCCGTCGAGACCGGGATCCCGGGCCTGACCCACCTGTTTCCCGACGCGACGACCCTGGCCGCGGTCGATCCGGAGACGATGCCGATGCCGCGGGCGCGCGGGCGGGCCATGGTCGGCCTCGCGGCCGCGCTGGCCGAGGAGCGGGTCGTGCTGGACCGCGGGCCCGACCGCGACGACGTGCGTCGCGCGCTGCTCGAGCTCCCGGGCATCGGCCCCTGGACGGCCGACTACGTCGCGATGCGTGCCCTCGGGCACCCCGACGTCTTCCTGCCCACCGACCTCGCCGTGAAGAAGGTGCTCGCCGGCCTCGGCGGCACCGTGGAGGACGCCGAGCGCTGGCGTCCGTGGCGCTCGTACGCCCTCATGCACCTGTGGAACACGCTGATGCCCGCGACCGGGCCGGAGGCACCGACTGTGGAGGATGACTGACATGTGGACCGTGATGCCCTCGCCCATCGGCGACCTGCGGATCGTGGAGCGTGACGGCGCGATCGTCGCGATCGAGTTCTCGCCGTTCCAGCCGCCGGTCGACGGACGGCCGCTGGGGGAGCGCGCAGACGACGCCCCCGTGCTGGCCGAGGCGGTGCGCCAGCTGACCGCGTATTTCGACGGCGGGCTCACCGCGTTCGACCTGCCGCTCGCGCCGGTCGGCACCGACTTCCAGCAGCGGGTGTGGCGCCAGCTCTCCCAGATCGGCTACGGGGAGACCGCGTCCTACGGCGAGATCGCCGGCCGGCTCGGGATGACCAACGCCGCGTCCCGCGCCGTCGGCCTGGCCAACGGGCGCAACCCGATCCCGATCGTCGTGCCCTGCCACCGCGTGATCGGCGCCAACGGCACCCTCACCGGCTACGCCGGCGGCCTCGAGCGCAAGCAGCAGCTGCTCGAGCTCGAGCAGGATGCCTTGTTCTGAGCGGATCGCGAAGCGATTCGCTCAGAGATGCGCAGCGGCGCCAGCCCGGTCAGTCGGCGGCGGCGCGGCGCAGCGACTCCGACAGCCGGTCGGCCGCGGCGAGCACGGCAGGCGCGTGCATCCGGCCGGGCTGGCGGGACAGGCGCTCGAGCGGGCCGGAGACCGACACCGCGGCGATCACCTTGCCGCCGGGGGAGCGGACCGGGGCGGACACCGAGGCGACGCCCTGCTCGCGCTCGCCGACCGACTGCGACCAGCCCCGGCGGCGGATGCCGGAGAGGGCGGTGGCCGAGAACGCGGCGTGCTGGAGGCCGCGGTGCATGCGCTCCGGGTCCTCCCAGGCGAGCAGGATCTGCGCGGCGGACCCGGCGTTCATGGTGAGCTGCGAGCCCACGGGGATGGTGTCGCGCAGGCCGGACGGTCGCTCGGCAGCCGCGACGCAGACGCGGTGCTCGCCCTGGCGGCGCCACAGCTGGGCGGACTCGCCGGTGATGTCGCGCAGCCGCGCGAGCACCGGGCCGGCGGCGGCCAGCAGGCGGTCCTCGCCAGCGGCGGCGGACAGCTCGGCCAGGCGGGGTCCGAGGACGAAGCGCCCCTGCATGTCGCGGGCGACGAGACGGTGGTGCTCGAGGGCGACGGCGAGCCGGTGCGCGGTGGGCCGCGCGAGTCCGGTCCCTGCCACGAGGCCGGCGAGCGTGGCCGGTCCCGCCTCCAGAGCGGCGAGCACGAGGGCCGCCTTGTCGAGCACGCCGACGCCAGATCCGTTGTCCATATTCCGATATTCTCATCTCAGCCAGTGGGATGCAAGATGTACCGTCGTCCCACAGCCCGAGGTGAAGGAGAGTGCGTGATGGGCAAGACCCTGTCGGAGAAGGTGTGGGACGAGCACGTCGTCCGCAGCGCGGCCGGAGAGCCCGACCTGCTCTACATCGACCTCCACCTGCTGCACGAGGTCACCTCGCCGCAGGCGTTCGACGGGCTCCGCCTCGCCAACCGCACCGTCCGGCGCCCGGACCTCACCCTCGCCACCGAGGACCACAACGTCCCGACGGTCGACTGGGACAAGCCGATCGCCGACCCGGTGAGCCGCACGCAGGTCGAGACGCTCCGCAAGAACTGCGCCGACTTCGGCGTCCGGCTGCACCCGCTCGGCGACGTCGAGCAGGGCATCGTCCACGTCGTCGGACCGCAGCTCGGGCTCACGCAGCCCGGCATGACGATCGTGTGCGGCGACTCGCACACCTCCACCCACGGCGCGTTCGGCGCGATCGCCTTCGGCATCGGCACGTCCGAGGTCGAGCACGTGCTCGCCACCCAGACGCTGACCCAGGCGCGGCCCAGGACGATGGCCGTGACCGTCAACGGCAGCCTGCCCGAGGGCGTCACGGCCAAGGACCTCGTCCTCACGCTGATCACCCACACCGGCACCGGCGGCGGTCAGGGCTACGTCGTGGAGTACCGCGGCCAGGCCATCGAGGAGCTCTCGATGGAGGGCCGGATGACGGTCTGCAACATGTCGATCGAGTGGGGCGCCAAGGCCGGGATGATCGCGCCGGACCAGACGACCTTCGACTACATCGAGGGCAAGCCCGAGGCGCCGAAGGGCGCGGACTGGGACGCCGCCGTCGCGCACTGGAAGACCCTGCGCACCGACGACGACGCCGTCTTCGACGAGGAAATCGTGCTCGACGCCTCCACGATGACGCCGTTCGTCACGTGGGGCACCAACCCCGGGCAGGGCGCGCCACTGGGCGCCACCGTCCCGAGCCCGGACGACTTCGACGAGCCCAACGACAAGGTGGCGACGGAGAAGGCCCTGCAGTACATGGGTCTCGAGGCCGGCACCCCGCTGCGCGAGGTCAAGGTCGACACCGTCTTCGTCGGCTCGTGCACCAACGGCCGGATCGAGGACCTGCGACTGGCGGCCTCCATCCTCGAGGGTCGGCACGTCGCCGACGACACCCGCCTGCTCGTGGTGCCCGGCTCGGTGCGCGTACGCCTCCAGGCCGAGGCGGAGGGACTCGACAAGGTCTTCCTCGCCGCCGGCGCCGAGTGGCGCGGCGCGGGCTGCTCGATGTGCCTGGGCATGAACCCCGACCAGCTCGCGCCCGGTGAGCGCAGTGCCTCGACGTCGAACCGCAACTTCGAGGGACGCCAGGGCAAGGGCGGTCGTACGCACCTCGTGTCCGTGCCGGTCGCGGCCGCCACCGCCGTGCGCGGCACCCTCTCCTCGCCCGCCGACCTCACGCCACTCGGTGGTTGAGGTGCGAGCGCAGCGATCCTCGAAACCACTTCGGACCAGGAGCCTCAGCTGATGGACACGTTCACCACCCACACCGGCATCGGCGTCCCGCTCAAGCGCAGCAACGTCGACACCGACCAGATCATCCCGGCGGCCTACCTCAAGCGCGTGACCCGCACGGGCTTCGAGGACGGGTTGTTCGCGGCCTGGCGCGGCGACCCGGGCTTCGTGCTCAACGACCCGACGTACGCCTCCGGCTCGGTGCTCGTCGCCGGCCCCGACTTCGGCACGGGCAGCTCGCGCGAGCACGCCGTGTGGGCCCTGCAGAACTACGGCTTCAAGGTGGTCATCTCGTCCCGCTTCGCCGACATCTTCCGCGGCAACGCCGGCAAGGCCGGACTGCTCGCCGCCCAGGTCGACGAGAAGGTCGTGCAGCGCCTGTGGGACTGGCTCGAGGACCACCCGGGCGGTGAGGTCACCGTCGACCTCGAGAGCCGCACGGTGCGCGCGGGCGCCGGCAAGGACGCGGTCGAGGACTCCTTCGACATCGACGACTACACCCGCTGGCGGCTGCTCGAGGGCCTCGACGACATCGGCATCACCCTCGGCCACGAGGACGACATCGTCGCGTTCGAGTCGGGCCGACAGTCGTGGAAGCCTGTCACTGCTTGAAAAAACCGCCACAAAGAGGGCCGATGGTGATTGTCCTCACCCTTCCTTGTGCCTAGCGTGCCCAGCAGAGGGTCGAGCACGAGCTCGGCGTCCAGGGTTCATTGGAAGGGAAGCTAGTGAACAAGACAGAGCTCATCGACGCGCTCGCCGCGCGTTACGAGGGGAACCGCAAGCAGGCGGCCCACGCACTGGAGTCGGTGCTCGACACCATCACCCGTGAGGTGGCCAAGGGCGAGAAGGTCGCCATCACGGGCTTCGGCTCGTTCGAGAAGGCGGTGCGCAACGCGCGCTGGGTCCGCAACCCGCAGACCGGCGAGCGGATGAAGTCCAAGAAGAAGGCCGTGCCGAAGTTCTCCGCCGGCAAGGAGCTCAAGGACGTCATCTCGGGTGCGAAGAAGCTGCCCAAGCTCACCGCAGCGACCATGCCCAAGCCGCCCGCCAGCGTGCGCGCTGCGGCAGCCGCGGTGACCGGTGCGGCCACGAAGTCGACCCCGGCCAAGAAGACCACCACGAAGTCGACCGCCTCGAAGTCGGCTCCGGCCAAGAAGACGAGCGCGAAGAAGGCCACCCCGGCCAAGAAGACCGCCACGAAGTCGACCGCCACGAAGAAGTCCAGCGCGACGAAGTCCGCGCCGGCCAAGAAGACGAGCACGAAGAAGGCCGCCCCGGCCAAGAAGACGTCGGCCGCGAGGACGACCGCCGCGAAGACGACCGCCGCCAAGAAGGCGCCGGCGAAGAAGGCCGCGGCCACGACCACAGCGGCCAAGAAGGCGCCGGCGAAGAAGGCTCCGGCCAAGAAGACCGCGAAGAAGTCCTGATCCTCGGCAGTCCGCGGATCGTCGGAGGCGGGTCACCCCTGGTGGGTGGCCCGCCTTCCGCTTGCCCGGGCGGTGTGCTCGCCCAGGCCCAGCACCATGGCGACCCCGAGGTCGACGAGGTCGTCGACGTCGGCGCGGAGGCTGTCCCGCTCGGCACCGACCTCGGCTGCCCCGCCGGAAGCGTGCCGCTCGGCCGACCCGGTCCCGAAGGAGGGAGCGAACGCCGCGCTGGTGGCGGCGTACAGCGTCGTACCGGTGCCGGCACGGTCGCGCACGAAGGTCGCCCGGCCGCGTGAGACCTGCTCGACGACCTCGGCGAGCACCGCGTCCAGCTCGTCGGCGCGCAGGGCCGGCAGGTCGGCGCACAGCGCGACCGGGACGGCTCCGGGCCAGCGTCGCTCGACCTCGGCCGCGCCCTGGACCAGGGTGGCATTGAGGTCCTCGCTGACTCCGTCGGGCACGACCTCGCAGCCCTGCGCCCGCAGCGCGGCAGCCAGGCGGAAGTCGTCGGTCACCACGAGCACGGCCTGCACCCGCGACGCCGCACGGGCGGCCGCGACCGTGTCGAGGGCGAACGCCTCGGCCAGCGACCGTCGCTGCTCGTCGTCGAGGCCGACGAGCCGGGACTTCCCGCGCGTCGGCGGCTTGACGGGGACGACGACCACGCAGGACGGGGGCACGGGATCCTGGTTCATCGCGCCGATCCTCCCACCGCCCACCAGCGTGCCGGTGCGGACCCCGCGCCGGTGGGACCGAGTAGCCTGCTCGCGACGCACGGCGCGTCGCGGGCGCAGCCCGGGAGCTGGACCGAACCCTCGGTCCGGGAGGGGAGACGGGTGCGCGTCCGCAAGCTCGAGCAGAAGCGCGGCTGGGCCATGACGGTCGCGGCGGTGATCCTCAAGCCGACCCTGCTCTCCGCCACGTCTCGCACCTGGATCGACGGCGAGAAGATCCCCGCCACCGGCGGCTGCATCGTCGCGATCAACCACATCTCCCACGTCGACCCGCTGCTCTCCGCGCACTTCCTCTACGACCACGGCCGGCTGCCGCGCTACCTCGCGAAGTCGGGCCTGTTCTCCAACAAGTACCTCGGTGGCTTCCTCACCTCCGCGGGGCAGATCCCGGTCGAGCGGCTGAGCCGCAACGCGGTGGGCGCGTACGACGCGGCGGTGCGCGCCATCCAGCGCGGCGAGTGCATCGTGATCTACCCCGAGGGCACGCTGACCCGCGACCCGGACCTCTGGCCGATGAAGGGCAAGACCGGCGCGGCCCGCATCGCGCTGGCCACCGGCTGCCCGGTGATCCCGGTCGGCCAGTGGGGCGCGCAGGAGGTCCTGCCGCCCTACACCAAGAAGCCGCTGCTGGTGCCGCGCAAGAACATCACCATGAAGGCGGGCGACCCGGTGGACCTCAGCGACCTGGTCGCCGCCCCGCAGGGCGCCGCCACCACGGCGGCGGCCACGGACCGGATCATGGCCGCGATCACCGGACTGGTCGAGGACGTGCGCGGCGAGACCGCGCCCGCCGAGCGGTTCGACCCGCGCCAGCGCGGTCTCCGCGAGACCGGCAACCCGAACGACGATGCCCGCCGGGCGAGGAGGAAGCGCACCCGATGACCAAGATCGCCGTGTTCAGTGCTGGCTCGTGGGGCACCGCGTTCTCGCTGGTGCTCGCCGACGCCGGCAACGACGTGGTGCTGTGGGGACGACGCGACGACGTCGTCGACGCCATCAACACCCGACGCGAGAACACCGACTACCTCCCGGGCATCGAGCTGCCGCCGTCGATCAGCGCGTCGACCGACCCCGAGCAGGTCGCCGCCGACGCGGACGTCGTGGTGCTGACCGTCCCGTCGCAGACCCTGCGCGACAACCTCACCGCCTGGGCGCCGGTGCTGCCGGAGAAGGCGACGATCGTGTCGCTGATGAAGGGCGTGGAGCTCGGCTCCCTGATGCGGATGAGCGAGGTGATCCACGAGGTCACCGACGCCGACCCGCGCCGCATCGCCGTCGTCAGCGGTCCCAACCTCGCGCGCGAGATCGCGCGCCGTGAGCCCGCCGCGTCCGTCGTCGCCTGCCTCGACGAGGACCGCGCCAAGCAGGTCCAGGCCATCACCCACGGCCCGTCGTGGCGGCCGTACACCTCCGTCGACGTGCTCGGCTGCGAGATCGGCGGTGCCTACAAGAACGTCGTCGGCCTCGCGGTCGGCATGGCCGTCGGCCTCGGCTTCGGCGACAACACCACGGCGTCGGTCATCACCCGCGGCCTCGCCGAGACCGCGCGGCTCGCGACCGCTCAGGGCGCGAACCCGCTGACCCTCATGGGCCTGGCCGGTCTGGGCGACCTGGTCGCGACCTGCTCCTCGCCGCTCTCGCGCAACCGCACCTTCGGCGAGCGGCTCGGCCAGGGCATGACGACCGAGGAGATCTACGCCAGCACCCGCCAGGTCGCCGAGGGCGCCAAGTCCTGCACCTCGCTGCTCGCCCTCGCCCGGCGCGAGGGCGTCGACGCCCCGATCGCCGAGGCGGTCGACGCCGTCGTCGCGGGCCGGATGACCGCGCTGGACATGATGAGCTCCTTCATCGCCCGCGACACCAAGCCCGAGCTGCACTGACGCCGACTCGGCGCGAATGTCCCCACGATCAGCGCCGAGTCGGCGCGAATGTCCCCAGGATCAGCGCCGAGTCGGCGCGAATGTCCTCAGCCGCCGGTGCCGGGCGCAGCGACCGGCACGCACGGGCCGACCGCCCCCTTCGCGACCTCGGCGGTGAGCGACGACATCGTGCCCTCGACCGCTCGTACGCCGTCCTCCTCGGTCGACGCGTCGAGCTGCTCCTGCGTCATCGGCTCGAGGGACAGCACCATCACGAACGTCTCCCCGTCCCGGACTGCGCCCGGGGCGAGCGTCACGCGGACCAGGTCGTCACCGATCCTGATCCGCATGCCGACCTCGCGGTCGACCTTCGTGAATCGTCCGGCGGCGCAGGTCCGGAGGTCCGGCAGGTATGTCACGTCAGCCGCGATGCCGTGCTCCGCCAGCGCCCGCTCCAGCCCGGCGGCGTCGTCGGGGCGCCGGATCTCCACCTCGACCTCGCCGGCGTTGCCCTCCTGCACCGAGTACGCCGTGGTCGGGCCCAGCCCCGGGACCACGACGACGCCGGCGACGGTCGCGGCGGCGACTGTCGCGGCTGCGGCCAGCAGCCGGTGCCGCGGTCGTCGTCGGGTCGGTGCGACCACCTCGCGCCTGAGCTCGGCGAGCAGCCGCGACTCGAAGGCGTCCAGCTCGGGTCGGGGCTCGTGCGTCGTGGTCATGCGATCACCTCGAAGGGGCTCGGGAGGGCGTCCCGGAGACGGTTGCGCGCCCGGTGGTAGCGCACGCGGGCTGCGCCGGGGGAGATGCCGAGCGCGTGCGCGGCGTCGGTGAGGGAGAGCCCGTCGACCGCGACGAGCTCGACGACGGCGCGCTGGCCGTCGGGCAGCGCGGCCAGCGAGCGGTAGAGCTCCCGCATCATGCGCTCACCCTCGATGCGGTCGGCCAGACGCTCCAGCGACTGGTCGTCGAGCAGCGCACGACCGGACACCCGCGCGGTGGCGCGTGCCTCGCGTGCCCGGCGACGGACGTGGTCGGCCACCACGTTGCGCGCGACGCCCGCCAGCCAGGCGGCCGGCGTACCGGCGGAGGGCCGGTAGCCCGCGGCCCCGTCGACGACCGCCAGGAAGACGTCGGCGGTCAGGTCCGCCGCGGTGTGCGGGTCGTCGACGCGACGGGCGACGAAGCGTCGTACCCACGCCAGGTGCTCGCGGTAGAAGGCCTCGAAGGCATCGGGGTCGCGGCTCACGGCGGCGAGGTCGGGCGGACGGTCCATGCCCCTACTTCGTCGGGCCGGCGTCAACCGTTACACACCGCTCAGGACATTCGCGCCGACTCGGCGTCGTGAGCCGGGACATTCGCGCCGACTCGGCGTCGTGAGCCGGGACATTCGCGCCGACTCGGCCTCGTGAGCCGGGACGTTCGCGCCGACTCGGCGCCGATCCTGCGCACATTCGCGCCGACTCGGCGAGCTCAGCCGACGCAGCCGTCGAGCGCGGCGCGCAGGTCGTCCCAGAGGTCCTCGACGTCCTCGACGCCGACGGAGAGGCGGACCAGCCCGTCGGGGATCGTGGCCGCCTCGCTCTTCCAGCGGCGTCGGCGCTCGAGGGTCGACTCGACGCCGCCGAGCGACGTGGCGTGCACCCACAGCCGGGTCTTGCGGCACAGCAGGTCGGCGGCCATCTCGCCCTGGGCGAGCACGATGCTGACGATGCCGCCGAAGCCGGGGTAGCGGACCTCGGACAGGGCGGGGTGCTCGCCGAGGCGGCGGACCAGCTCCTGCGCGTTTGCCTGGGCCCGCTCGACGCGCAGGTGGAGGGTGCGCAGACCGCGCAGCGTCAGCCACGCCTCGAACGGGCCCGGGATCGCGCCGACGAGGTCGCGGCGGCCCTTCAGCACGGCGTGGAGCTCGTCGTCGCGGGTGAGGATCGCGCCCATCTGCACGTCGGAGTGCCCGGCGAGGTACTTGGTCGCGGAGTGCACGACGAGGTCCACGTCGTGCTCCAGCGGGCGCTGCAGCAGGGGGGTGGCGAAGGTGTTGTCGACGACGACGTAGGCCCCGGCCTCGTGGGCCGCCGCGGTGATCGTCGCGATGTCGGCGACCTCGAGCGCCGGGTTGGTCGGCGACTCCAGCCACACCAGCGCCGCGTCGGCGCACGCCGCGACCATCGCCTCGGTGTCGGTGACGTCGACCAGCTCGGCGCGCAGGCGACCGCGGGCCTCGAGGTCGGCGAGCTGCATGATCGTGCCGGTGTAGGCGTGGCGCGGGACCACCACCTTGGCGTCCGCGCCGACGAGGTCGAGGACGGTCGCGACCGCGGCCAGCCCGGACGCGAAGGTCAGGCACCGGCCGCCCTCCAGCGCGCCGAGGGCGTCCTCGAGCGCCGTCCACGTCGGGTTGCCGTAGCGGCCGTACTCGACGTCGCCGCCGGCGACGTAGGTGGCGGCCATCGTGATCGGGGTGTTGAACGGCGCGTCCGGGGTCTTGTCAGGACGTCCCGCGGTCACCGCGAGGGTGCTCAGCCGGAGGCCGGGCGTGGGGGACGAGCCGTGCGTCGGGTCTGCAACCATGGGCGCCAGCGTAGGTGGATAGGGTCGTGCCGATGAACGACACCTCCCCTGGCACCACCCCGCGCAAGCCCCGCGTCGCCGTCGTGTTCGGCGGGCGCTCCTCCGAGCACGGCATCTCGTGCGTGACGGCGGGCAGCGTGCTGGCCGCGATCGACCGCGAGGCCTACGACGTGGTGCCGGTCGGCATCGCCACCGACGGCCGCTGGGTGCTCGAGGCCGACGAGCCGTCGCGCCTCGCGATCCGCGGCGCCCACCTGCCGACCGTCGACGCCGACCGGTCGCCGGTCGCGCTGATGTCGGCCACCACCGGCACCGACCTGGTGGTCGCCGAGCCGACCGCGGTGCCGTCGGTCATCGGCGAGGTCGACGTGGTCTTCCCGCTGCTGCACGGTCCGTGGGGTGAGGACGGCACCCTGCAGGGGATGCTCGAGATGGCCGGCGTCCGCTACGTCGGCTCCGGCGTCCTCGCCTCGGCGATCGGGATGGACAAGGCCTACATGAAGGTCGTCCTGCAGGCCGCCGGCCTGCCCGTCACGCCCGGGATCGTCGTCACCCGCACCGAGTGGGAGCAGGACCCGGGCGGCGTCCGTGCGCGGGTCGAGGCGCTCGGCTTCCCGTCCTTCGCCAAGCCGGCCCGCGCCGGGTCGAGCATGGGCATCAGCAAGGTCCACGACGCCTCCGAGGTCGCGGACGCGCTCGAGGAGGCGTTCCGCCACGACCCGAAGGTGCTCGTCGAGCAGTCGATGGAGGGAGCCCGCGAGGTCGAGTGCGGCGTGCTCGGCACCCTCGAGGGACCGCCGGAGACCTCGCGGCCCGGCGAGGTCCGCACTGGCGGCGACCACGAGTTCTACGACTTCGAGGCCAAGTACCTCGCCGACCAGCACACCGAGATCGACATCCCCGCCGACCTGCCGGCCGCGACCGAGCAGGAGCTGCGCGCGATGGCGGTGCGGGCCTTCGAGGCGCTGTCGTGCGAGGGCCTGGCCCGCGTCGACTTCTTCGTGATGCCCGACGGCTCACTGGTGATCAACGAGCTCAACACGATGCCCGGCTTCACGCCGACCTCGATGTACCCGCAGATGTGGGCGGCCTCGGGCCTCGCCTACCCCGAGCTGGTCGACCGGCTCGTCCAGCTCGCGCTGCGCCGCGACACCGGGCTGCGCTGAGCCGGAGCGGCGTCCCGACCGGCGTCAGAGGCAGTCGAGCCCCGCGCCGAGGTGCTCGCGCAGCAGCGGGCCGAGCTCGGTGAGGGCGCGGTCGAGGCCGGCGAGCCGGTGCTCGGCCGGCACCTCGAGCGAGAGGTACGGCGAGCGGGTCAGCGCGACGACGGTCGCGTCGTCCTCGGGGTCGGACTGCTGGTCCGCAGGGATCCACCAGCCCACGCCCTTCACGATGCTGCACTCGGCCGTGGGCTCGTAGTCGTCGGGCTCCGGGACCCCGCAGGTCAGGACGTAGGCCGGGTCGCCCCACGCGGCGCCGAGCGCGTCGGCGGGCTCGACGTCGCGCCGGTCCTCGCCGGCGAGGCTGTCCGGGAGGTCGGCGACCAGCGCCTCGCACGCGTCGCGGTCGGCGGCGGAGAGCTCGTACGCCTCCACCTGCGGCACGCCGGGGGAGCAGGCGGCCAGCAGCAGGCAGACGGCTGCCACCACGCCACAGGACGCGACGACGCCCCGGGCCGTGGTCGGACCGGGGCGTCGGCGGTGGTTCACAGGTGGTGCGGGTGAGCGCGGTGGCTCAGATGTGGACGACCGGGCAGGTCAGGGTGCGGGTGATGCCCTCGAGGTTCTGGACCTTCGACACCACGAGCTTGCCGAGCTCGTCGACGTTCTTCGCCTCGGCGCGCACGATCACGTCGTAGGGACCGGTGACGTCCTCGGCGAGGGTGACGCCGTTGACCTGGGCGATCTCGCGGGCAACTTCGGCAGCCTTGCCGACGTCGGTCTGGATCAGGATGTAGGCCTGGACGACCATCGTGGACTCCTCGGTCTCGTTCAGCGGGTGTGACCGGATCAACCTACCGCGCCGCGCGGGCGGCCCGACAGGGGATGCGCGACAGTGGTCACCGACCCGGTCTGGTGGGATGGGTCCATGGCGACGACACCGGATGCAACGCTCGGCGACGCAGGTGAGTTCGGCCTGATCTCCCAGCTCGTGGAGCTCTTCGCCGGCGACGAGAACGTGCTCGTGGGACCCGGTGACGACGCCGCGGTGCTGCGGATCAGGCACGGCCACGTGGTCGTCTCCACCGACCTCATGGTCGAGGGCCGGCACTTCCGCCGGGACTGGGCCGACGCGGTCGACGTCGGCCACCGCGCGGCCGCGCAGAACCTCTCCGACATCAACGCCATGGGCGGCACCGCGCGCCACCTCACCATCGGTCTCGCCGCCCCGGCCGACCTCCCCGTCGCGTGGGCGCTCGACTTCGCCCGCGGGTTCGCGGCGGAGTGCGCCAGCGTCGGCGCGACGGTCGTCGGGGGAGACGTGACGCGCGCCGACCAGGTGGTCATCGCCGTCACGGTCATCGGCCAGTGCACGCAGGCACCGGTGCTGCGCTCGGGCGCCCGCCCCGGCGACGTGCTCGCGCTCGCCGGGCGCCAGGGCTGGGCGGCCGGCGGCCTGGCGGTCCTCGGGCGCGGCTTCCGCTCGCCGCGGGCGCTGGTCGAGGCCTACCGCCGCCCGGAGCCGCCCTACGCCGCCGGGCGCGAGGCCGCCGAGGCCGGCGCCACCGCGCTCATCGACGTCTCCGACGGCCTGCTCGCCGAGGCCGGCCACCTGGCCGACGCGAGCGGGGTGGCGATCGACGTACGCACCGGCGCGTTCGAGGTGCCCGAGCCGCTCCAGGCCGTCGGCGCCGCGCTCGGCGCCGACCCGATGCAGTTCATCCTGTCCGGCGGCGACGACCACGCGCTGCTCGCGACCTTCCCCGACGCGGGCAGCGTGCCCGCCGGCTGGCAGGTCGTCGGCGAGGTGCGCGAGGGCGAGGGCGTTACGGTCGACGGCGCGCCCCACGACGGTCCGACGGGGTGGACGCACTTCTGAGGTCGCGCCGAGCCGCCTGACGGGGAACGACGAAGCCCCCGCCGCGATCAGCGACGGGGGCGACGTAGGCGGTCTGGATCAGGTCAGCGGGAGACCTTGCCGGCCTTGAGGCAGCCGGTGCAGACGTTGAGGCGCTTGGGCGTGCCGTTCACGGTCGCCCGGACGCGCTGGATGTTGGGGTTGAAGCGACGCTTCGTGATCTTGCGCGACCAGGGACGGTTGTTTCCGAAGCCCGGCTTCTTGGCGCAGATGTCGCAGACGGCAGCCACCGTGCACTCCGATCCGTTCGAGGTTGATGTCTTGGATGCTCCACGGACGGCACGAGGCCGCCCGAAGGCAACCGCGCCAGACTAGCCGAGGTCCGTCGAGGAGATGAAATCGGAAGGGGCGTCCCCGGCGGGCACTACCCTGTGGCGCGCACCACACCGTACGCCGCACGACCCTGCAGACGCACCTGCACCGACCCCGGGAGCACACCGACTCGATGGAGCCAGTCACCCACGGCATCACCCTGGACGCGGTCGCCCGGTTCGTCGACATCGCCACCGACGCGCTGTCGGCGGCACGCGAGGAGATCGACGCGCTCAACGTCTACCCGGTCCCCGACGGCGACACCGGCACCAACATGTTCCTCACCGTCTCGGCGGCGCGCGACGCGCTGCGCGAGGCCCGGTCGGCGGACCCCGACCTCGACCTCGCCGCGGGCATGGCGCTGCTGGCCCGGGCGGCGCTGATGGGGGCGCGCGGCAACTCCGGGGTGATCCTGAGCCAGATGCTGCGGGCCTACGTCGGCCACCTCGCCGCGGCCGGGCTCGACGACCGCCGCGCGCAGACGGTCGCCGAGGCGCTGGTGGCCGCCACCGACGCGAGCTACGCCGCCGTCGGGACGCCGGTCGAGGGCACCATCCTCACCGTGTCGCGCGCCGCGTCCGACGCCGCGCTCGCCACCGCCGCCCGGCCCGGCGCCCGCGCGCGTGACGTCTTCACCGCCGCCGCCGCGGCCGCACGGACCGCGCTGGGCCGTACGCCCGAGCAGCTCCCCGTCCTCGCCCAGGCCGGGGTGGTCGACGCGGGCGGACGCGGGCTGACCGTCGTGCTCGACGCCGTCGAGACCACCGCCACCGGTCGCCGGCCCGCCCCCTACACCGTCCCGATCGGCACCCACGCCATCCCGCGCCCGTTCCACGCCGAGCCGGGCGAGGACCTCACCGCCGAGGGTCCCGCCTACGAGGTGATGTACCTCCTCGACACGACCGCGGCGCCCGACCCGGAGGCCGAGGTCGCCGCGGTGGACGCGCTGCGGGCCACCCTCGGGCCGCTCGGCGACAGCCTCGTGGTCGTGGGCGGCGACGGGCTCTGGAACGTCCACGTGCACGTCGACGACGTCGGCGCCGCCGTCGAGGCCGGCATCGCCGCCGGTCGGCCGCACCGGATCCGGGTGACCCACTTCGCCGAGCAGGTGGCCGCGACCCGCCAGCGGGTCCCGACCCGCGATGGTCGTCGCGTGGTCGCGGTGGCGGCCGGGCCGGGCCTGGCCGAGCTGTTCGGCTCCGCCGGGGCGGTCGTGGTGCCGGGAGGCCCCGGGCAGCGTCCCTCCACCGGCCAGCTGCTGGAGGCGATCGTCGCCTGCGGTGCGAGCGAGGTCGTGGTGCTGCCCAACGACGCCGACACCGTGCGCGCGGCCGAGATCGCCGCGCGCACCGCGGAGGCCGAGCACGACGTCGTCGTCGAGGTGATCCCGACCCAGGCGCAGGTGCAGGGGCTGGCCGCGATCTCCGTGCACGAGCCCGGCCGCGCCTTCGACGCTGACGTGCGCGAGATGACCGCGACCGCCCGCCACGCCCGCCACGGCGCGGTGACGGTCGCGGCGCGCCGCGCGATCACGATGGCCGGCCCGTGCGAGCCCGGCGACGCGCTGGGCGTCATCGCCGGCGACTTCGCGGTCGTCGGGTCCGACCTGCACGACGTCGCCTGCGACGTGCTCGAACGCCTCCTCGCCGGCGGCGGTGAGCTCGTGACGGTCGTCGCGGGGGAGGGCGGCTCGGACCTCGCCGAGCGGCTCGCCGCCCACGTCGAGGAGCGGCACCCGCACGTCGACGTCGCGGTCCACGAGGGCGGGCAGCCCCGCTACCCGCTGCTGGTCAGCGTGGAGTGAGCGGGTAGGCATCTGCCATGGTCGCGATCACCCCGGACAGCCCGCTCGCCGCTGTCTTCGGCAACCACCACAAGAAGCGCAAGCTCGCCGAGGAGGGCCTCGGCCTGCGCACCGTGGGCGACCTGCTGCGCCACTTCCCGCGGCGCTACGTCGAGGCCACCGAGCTCTCGGAGGTGGCGACCCCGGCGGTCGGCGACCAGCTGACCATCGTGGGCGAGGTGCGCTCGTGCTCCAGCGCACCGTTCACCGCCGGCAACCGCCGCCAGTGGCGTACGACGATCCGGCTGCGCACCGACGGCCCCGACTTCTCGGTGACGCTGTTCAGCCCCTACCAGGCGCTCGCCGAGCGCCACGAGGGCGAGTTCCGCTCCGGCAGCCGCGCGATCTTCACCGGCAAGGCCAAGCTGTTCCGCGAGAGCTGGCAGCTCGAGCAGGCCCACGGCTTCGCCCTCGACGGGGAGGAGGGCGTGATGCTGAGCAAGCTCATACCGGTCTACCCGCTGACCGCCAAGCTCTACACCTGGGACCTGCAGAAGGTCGTCTCCGTCGCCCTCGACCTGGTGACCGGCGTGCCCGACGTCTTCACCCCCGAGCTGCGCGAGCGCTTCGACCTGCTCGGGATCATGCAGGCGCTGCGGTGGATCCACGCGCCCGACGAGTGGGGGCAGCTCGGCGCGGCCCAGAAGCGGTTCCGCTTCGAGGAGGCGCTGGTGCTCCAGCTGGTGCTCGCCCGCCGCCGCGCGGCGCACCGCGCCCAGGGCGCCCAGTCGCGTCCGGCCCGCTCGGGCGGCATCCTCGACGCCTTCGACGCGAAATTGCCGTTCACCCTCACCGACGGCCAGCGCCAGGTGGGCGAGGAGGTCGCCGCGGAGCTCGCGCGCGACCACCCGATGAACCGCCTGCTGCAGGGCGAGGTCGGCTCCGGCAAGACGCTGGTCGCCCTGCGCGCCATGCTCCAGGTCGTCGACGCCGGCGGCCAGGCGGCGCTGCTGGCGCCCACCGAGGTGCTCGCCCAGCAGCACCACCGCTCGATCAGCGCGATGCTCGGCGACCTGGCTCAGGGCGGCATGCTCGGGGGCGCCGCCGAGGCGACCGGCGTCGTGCTGCTCACCGGGTCGATGGGCAAGGCCGCCCGCCAGGAGGCGATGCTGCGGATCGTCACCGGCGAGGCGGGGATCGTGATCGGCACCCACGCCCTGCTCGAGGACCGCGTCGAGTTCGCCGACCTCGGCCTGGTCGTCGTCGACGAGCAGCACCGCTTCGGCGTCGAGCAGCGCGCCGCGCTCACCGACAAGGCGGGCTCACCGCCCCACGTGCTCGTGATGACCGCGACGCCGATCCCGCGCACCGTCGCGATGACCGTCTTCGGCGACCTCGAGACCTCCGTGCTCGCCGAGCTGCCCGCGGGCCGCGCCCCGATCCAGACCTCGGTCGTGCCGCTGGCCGACCAGCCGGCCTGGATCGACCGGGTGTGGCAGCGCGCCCGCGAGGAGGTGGAGAAGGGCCACCAGGTCTACGTCGTGTGCCCCCGGATCTCCGGCGACGCGGGGGAGGAGGGCGAGCGCGACCAGGTCGACCTCGACGAGGACGGCAAGGAGGTCGCGCCGAAGCGAGCCCTGGCCGCCGTCGAGGAGGTGCACGCGGAGCTGTCGTCCGGTCCGCTCGCCGGGCTCCGCACCGCGGTCCTGCACGGGCGGCTCGCCCCCGACGAGAAGGAGCGCACGATGCGGGCCTTCGCCGCGGGCGAGGTCGACGTGCTGGTCTCCACCACCGTGATCGAGGTGGGTGTCGACGTCCACAACGCCACCACCATGGTGCTGCTCGACGCCGACCGGTTCGGCGTTTCCCAGCTCCACCAGCTGCGCGGCCGGGTGGGTCGCGGCGGCCTCCCGGGGCTCTGCCTGCTGGTCTCCCACGCCGAGATCGGCACCCCTGCGCGCGAGCGGCTCGACGCGGTCGCCGCCACCACCGACGGCTTCGAGCTCAGTCGCGTCGACCTCGAGCAGCGCCGTGAGGGTGACGTGCTCGGCGCCAGCCAGTCGGGCTTCCGCTCGAGCCTGGTGTCCCTGCGGGTGCTGCGCGACGAGAAGACCATCGAGCGTGCCAGGGAGGCCGCGGAGGCACTACTCTCCGAGGATCCCGGGCTGGGGCAGGCCCCGGACCTGGCCGCGGTGGTCGCCGAGGTCGAACGATCCGCAGCGTCGGGATTCATGGAGAAGGGCTGAGCGCGACGAGATGACTCGCATCATCGGGGGAACGGCGGGGGGTCGCCGTCTCGAGACGCCGCGCGGCCAGACGACGCGTCCCACCAGCGACCGGGTGCGCGAGGCCCTGTTCTCGGCGATCGAGTCGCGCACCGGGTCGCTCGACGGGCTGCGGTTCCTCGACCTCTACGCCGGGTCGGGTGCGGTGGGCCTGGAGGCCTGGTCGCGCGGGGCCGGGGTGGTGACGCTCGTGGAGCAGGACCGGCGTACGGCCGCCCTCATCAGCCGCAACGCCGCCGCGCTCGGCTTCGGCCGCGCCAACGTCGTCGCCGGCGCGGTCGCCGGCGTGCTCCAGCGACCGCCGGCCGCGCCCTACGACGTGGTCTTCTCCGACCCGCCCTACCCCCTCGCGGACGACGAGGTGGCCGCCGACCTGACCTCCCTGGTGACCCACGGGTGGCTGGTGCCCGGGGCGCTCGTCGTGGTGGAGCGCGCCGCGAAGCGCAGCGAGGTGCGGTGGCCCGACGGGATCGAGGCCGACCGGACGAAGCGCTACGGCGAGACCGCGCTTTGGTACGGTCACGCCACCCCGGCCCCCTGACCCCGGAAGGAACGACCGTGCGCCGCGCTGTCTGCCCCGGCTCCTTCGACCCCGTCACCACCGGTCACCTCGACATCATCGGCCGCGCCGCGCGCCTCTTCGACGAGGTGGTCGTCGCGACCGGCGTCAACATGAGCAAGAACCGGCTCTTCACGCCCGACGAGCGGATCGCGATGCTCGAGGAGGCGACCGCGTCCCTGCCCAACGTGCGGGTCTCGGGCTTCGACGGCCTGATCGTGGACTTCTGCCGCGAGATCGACGCGGTCGCGATCGTCAAGGGCCTGCGGGGCGCCGGCGACTACGAGTACGAGCTGCCGATGGCGCAGATGAACTCCCACCTGACGTCGGTGGAGACGGTGTTCCTGCCCGGCGCGGTCGGCAACGCGTTCGTCTCCTCCAGCCTGATCAAGGAGGTCGCGGCCCTCGGCGGCGACGTCCACGGCCTCGTGCCCGACGCGGTCCGCGAGCAGCTGGTGCGCCGGCTGGCCGAGCGGCGCGCGTGATGCGCGGGGGAGTCGTTTTGCCCGTCCGGTGGAGCGCCGGATACGATTCCGAGGTTGTGTTGGTGTCCAGACGTGGGAGTTCGTTGTGAACAGCCTGGACCCGAGGGCGCCGCTCGTGCTTGACACTCGCGAGCTCGGCCGCCGCCCGGGGTCCCAGCGTGAGCTCGAGCTCTCCGTCCCGGCGCCGGCACAGCTGGGTATCGAGGTCCTCTCTGTCCCCGAAGGTGCGCCGGTCGAGCTCGACCTGCGGCTGGAGGCGGTCATGGAGGGCGTGCTGCTCACGGGCACGGCCACGGCCGCGCTCGAGGGGGAGTGCGTACGGTGCCTGGAGCCGATCGAGGACGAGGTCCACGTGACGCTGCAGGAGCTCTACGTCTACCCCGACCAGCACGACCGGGCCGCGGAGCACGACGACCGCGACCTGGACGACGAGACCAGCCGGCTCGAGGACGACGACCTGCTCGACCTCGAGCCACTGCTGCGGGACGCGGTGGTGCTCGCACTGCCCTTCCAGCCGCTCTGCATGGACGATTGCCCCGGGTTGTGCACCGAGTGCGGTGCGCGGCTCGCGGACGACCCGGACCACGCGCACGACGCACCGATCGACCCCCGCTGGGCCGGGCTGCAGCAGCTCACGCAGGACCCCCAGGACTGACCACCTCACCGGTACCCCCGGTGGACGCAAGCAACAGGAGACAACCATGGCTGTTCCGAAGCGGAAGATGTCGCGCAGCAACACGCGCCACCGCCGTTCGCAGTGGAAGGCCGTCGCGCCGACCCTCGTGACCTGCGCCAACCCCGCCTGCGGCTCCAAGCACCTCCCGCACCGTGCGTGCGGCTCGTGCGGCCAGTACGGCGCCAAGGCCGACCGTCGCCAGGTCCTCTGACCACCGACGAGCTCCGCGCAGCGCTCGGTGATCCGGTCCTGGATCCCGAGCTGCTGCAGCGTGCCCTGACCCACCGCTCGTACGCCTACGAGAACGGCCAGATCCCGACCAACGAGCGCCTGGAGTTCCTGGGCGACTCGGTGCTCGGGGTCGTGGTCACCGAGACGCTCTACCGCGCCCACCCGGACTTCTCCGAGGGCCGGCTGGCGAAGCTGCGTGCGGCGGTGGTCAACGCGCGCGCCCTCGCCGGCGTCGCGCGCGAGATCGGTCTCGGCCAGCACATCATGCTGGGCCGCGGCGAGGAGACCACCGGCGGTCGCGACAAGGCGTCGATCCTGTCCGACACCGTGGAGGCCGTGATCGGTGCGATCCACCTCAGCGGGGGGATGGGCGAGGCCGCCAAGGTGGTCCACCGCCTCTTCGACCCGGTGATGGAGGCCGCCGCGTCCATGGGCGCCGGCCTGGACTGGAAGACGTCGCTCCAGGAGCTGTCGGCCAACCTCGGCCTCGGCGTCCCGGAGTACCTCATCGAGGACGACGGCCCGGACCACATGAAGACCTTCGTGGCGCGGGTGCGCGTCGGCGAGCTCGTGCTCGGCAACGGCAAGGGTCGCTCCAAGAAGGAGGCCGAGCAGGGCGCCGCCGAGACCGCCTACCGCGAGATCAAGGCCACGCAGGCCGCGCCCGCGGCCGGCGCTGCAGCGGCCGCCGACGGCGCCGCCGCGTCCGACGCCTGATCCGGTGCCCGAGCTCCCCGAGGTCGAGGTCGTCCGTGCGGGCCTCGAGCGCCACGTCGTGGGCGCCACCGTCACCGACGTCGAGGTCCTGCACCCGCGTCCGGTGCGCCGCGACCCCCGTGGCCCGGAGGGCTTCGCGGCCGCGCTGACCGGGCAGCGCATCGACGCGGTCCGGCGGCGCGGCAAGTACTTCTGGCTGGCCCTCGCCAGCGGGGACGCCCTGCTCGGCCACCTCGGCATGAGCGGGCAGATGCTGCTCCACGAGCCCGGCGCGCCCGACGAGCGCCACCTGCGGGTCCGCTTCGGCCTCGCCGTGCCGACGGCTCCCGTCGGTGCCGGGTCGCCGGTCCCGCCGCCCGGCCGGCTCGAGATGCGCTTCGTCGACCAGCGGATGTTCGGTGGCCTCGCCGTCTCGACGGGCGGGGCCGACCTCCCGCCCGAGATCGCCCACATCGCCCGCGACCCGCTCGACGCGGCGTTCGACGACGACGAGTTCGTGCGCCGGGCCCGCCGCCGTACGTCGGGCGTGAAGCGGCTGCTGCTCGACCAGGGGCTGGTGTCCGGGGTCGGCAACATCTACGCCGACGAGTCCCTGTGGCGCGCCCGCCTCCACGGCGAGCGCCCCGGCGACCGGCTCACCGGGCCGGTGCTGCGCGAGCTGCTCGGCCACGTCCGCGACGTGATGGGCCAGGCCCTGGCCCAGGGCGGCACGTCCTTCGACGCGCTCTACGTCAACGTCAACGGCGAGTCCGGCTACTTCGACCGCTCCCTCGACGCCTACGGCCGCGAGGGCGAGCCGTGCCGTCGCTGCGGCACCCCGATCCGCCGGGTGGCGTTCATGAACCGCTCCTCCTACTTCTGCCCGACCTGCCAGCGTCCGCCCCGCGGCACGCGACGCGCCGGCCCCCGTTGACCGCCCGCCACCTCGGTGGGACTCTTGGAGACGGGCCTCGTGGCCCGTCTCCCCGTTCGGAAAGGCTCCCCATGGCCAAGGCGCTGTTGGGTCATGTCAACCACGACGCACGGACCACCTCGGTCCTCACCGTCGAGAACAGTCGGCTCCGTCGTCGCGTCGACGACCTCGAGTCGCTGGTGCTGCGGCTCCAGGCCGACAACGACCGGCTCGCGGCCGCCGTCCGCGAGGCCCGGGCCGCCGAGGACCTCCAGCCCGCCTGACTGACCGTCCACCCTCCACCGCCGTCGGCGGCGATAACCCGCTGCGCGGACGGGGCGGCGCGGCCTAGGCTCCGGTGCTCGTGACCACCCTCGTCGAGACCGTCCTGCCCAGCCGCCTCGGCCGCGGCTTCCGGTGGCTGGTCGCGTCGTCCTGGGTCACCAACCTCGGCGACGGGATGCTGATCGCCGCCGGCCCGCTGCTGGTCGCCTCGCAGACCCGCAACCCGGTCCTCGTCTCGGCCTCGATGCTCGCGCTCACCGTGCCCTGGCTGCTCGTGGGGCTGCTGGCCGGGGCCCTCGCCGACCGGCTCGACCGCCGCCTGGTGATCATGACCGCCAACGCGGTGCGTGGCGTCGTCCTCGCGGGCCTGTGCGCCACGATCGTCAGCGGGCACGTCAACATCGCCGTCGTCCTGGTCGCGATGGTCGCGATGGGCACCGCGGAGACCTTCGTGGACGCCACGTCCGGCACGCTCACGCCGATGCTGGTCGAGAAGGAGGACCTCGGCATCGCCAACTCCCGGCTGATGGCGGGGATGATCACCGGCAACCAGCTCGTCGGTCCCGCGGTCGGGGCGCTGCTCTTCGCCGCCGGGACGGCGTGGCCGTTCGTCCTCACGGTCGTGTGCATCGCCGCGGGCATCGCGCTGGTGTCTCGGATCGGGACCGCGCCCGGCGCGGTGCGCGAGCAGGTCGACACCCACATCCGCCAGGACATCGCCGACGGCGTGCGCTGGCTGTGGGGCAACCCGCCGGTCCGCACGCTTGCGATCATCATCGTGGTCTTCAACGTGACGTGGGCAGCGCCCTGGGCCGTCCTCGTCCTCTGGGCGCTCGAGCGGGTGGGCATCGACGAGGCGGGCTTCGGGCTGCTGACCACCGCGTCGGCGCTGGGCAGCCTGCTCGGCACCTTCGCGTACGGCCGGCTCGAGCGGTCGGTGCCGCTCGCGGTGCTGATGCGCGCCGTGCTGCTGGCCGAGGTGCTGTTCCACCTCGCGATGGCGCTGACCACCTCACCCTGGGCCGCCTACCCCCTGATGTTCTTCTTCGGGGCCTACGCCTTCGTGTGGGGCACCCTGTCGCAGGCCGTCCGGCAGCGGGCGGTGCCGCGCGAGCTGCAGGGCAGGGTGGGCTCGGTCTACATGATCTGCGTGATGGGCGGCATGCTGGTGGGCTCGCTGCTCGGCGGGCTGATCGCCCACGGGTGGGGTGTGGCGGCGCCGTGGTGGTTCGCCTTCGTCGGCTCGGGCGTGACCCTCGCCCTGGTGTGGCGCTCGCTCGCCCTCATCGCGCACGCCGACGAGCAGGTCGTCGCCGACGCCTGAGCGGCGCGGGTCGCGCCCGGATGGTTCGATGGGTAGATGGACGCCCTCGCCGAGCTCGTCGACCAGCTGCCCGAAGGGGTCGTGGTCACCGACCCGGTCCGCACCGAGAAGTACCGCTGGGACCGGTCGCAGGACCCCGGCGCCGGCACGCCCCTCGCAGTCGTCCGGGCGGAGGACGCGGGCCAAGTCCAGTCCGCGGTCCGGTGGGCGGCGCGCCACGACGTGCCCGTCGTGCCGCGCGGAGCCGGCACCGGCCTGTCGGGCGGCGCGAGCGCGGTCGACGGCGGCATCGTGCTCAGCCTGGAGCGGATGACCGCGATCGAGGTCGACCCGGTCGCCCAGGTCGCGGTCGTGGAGCCGGGCGCGCTCAACGCCGCGGTGAAGGTCGCCGCGGCCGAGCACGGCCTGTGGTACCCACCGGACCCGTCGTCCTACGAGATCTGCTCCATCGGCGGCAACGTCGCGACCAACGCCGGTGGCCTGTGCTGCGTGAAGTACGGCGTCACCACCGACTACGTCCTCGGCCTCGACGTGGTCCTCGCCGACGGCACCTTGGTGACCCTCGGCGGCACCCGGATCAAGGACGTCGCCGGGCTGTCCCTGCTCAAGCTCTTCGTCGGCAGCGAGGGCACCCTCGGCGTCGTCACCCGCGCCGTGATGCGGCTGGTCCCGGCCCAGGTCACCGGCGCCACGCTGGTCGCGGCGTTCCCCACCATGCCGGCCGCCGCCGAGGCGGTCGTGGCGATCCGGCGCTCGCTGCGCCCCTCGATGCTGGAGCTGATGGACCAGCCTTCGATCCGCGCCGTCGAGGCGTACCGGGCGATGGGCCTCGACACCTCGGCCGGTGCCCTGCTCGTCGCGCAGAGCGACGCCCCCGGCACGGCGTGCACGGCGGAGGTGGAGGCGATGCGCGCCGCGTGCGAGGCCGCCGGTGCCGCGGACGTCTTCGTCACCGACGATGCCGAGGAGGGCGAGCTGTTCGTCCGCGCACGGCGGATGGTGATCCCGGCCGTCGAGGAGCTCGGCGAGCTGATGCTGGAGGACGTCGGCGTCCCGGTCCCGCGACTGCCGGAGCTGGTGGCCGCCGTCGCCGCGATCTCCGAGCGCCACGAACTGCTGATCCCGGTGGTGGCGCACGCCGGAGACGGCAACACCCACCCGCTGGTCGTCGTGCCGCGCGGCGACGACGCCGCGAAGGTGCGGGCGCTGGAGGCGTTCGAGGAGATCATGCGGGTCGCGATCTCGCTGGACGGCACGATCACGGGCGAGCACGGCGTGGGCCGCACCAAGAAGTCGGCGCTCCCCGAGCAGCTCGGCGACGACGTGATGGCGCTGACCCGCCGGGTCAAGGACGCGCTCGACCCGGCCGGCATCCTCAACCCGGGCGCCGTGCTGTGACGCGACCGGCCGTGGACCGGCTGGCGGGGGAGCGGGACGCGCTCGTCCAGCAGCTCGCCTTCCACCGCGAGACGCTGCTGGAGAAGGTGGACGGACTCGGCGACGACGAGCTGCGCCGACCGATGACCGGGTCCGGGCTGAACCTGCTCGGGCTCGTGCGCCACCTCACGGTGACCGAGCACGGCTGGTTCCTCGTCATCTTCGCGGGGGAGCCCGACCCGTACGCCGACCTCGTGGACGACGCGGAGTTCCGGGTCGACGACGACGTGCCGAGCGCCGACGTGCTCGACCGCTACCGCGAGACCTGCGCCCGCGCCGACGCGGTCGTCGCCGCCGGCGGGCTCGACGACGTGGTCACGACGCCGTGGGGGGCCGAGGTCAACCTGCGTGCCATCCTGACGCACATGATCCAGGAGACGGCGCGCCACAACGGCCACGCCGACCTCATGAGGGAAGCCATCGACGGGACGACCGGCTCGTGACGCGGTCGCAGACAGGAGAACCCATGATCCGCGAGCGCCACCTCTTCGGGCCCGGCCCGTCCAACCCCTACGCCGAGGCCACCCAGGCGCTCGCCGCGCCGCTGCTCGGCCACCTCGACCCCGAGTTCCTGCGGGTGATGGACGAGACGTGCGACCGGCTCCGGACGGTCTGGGGCACCGACAACGCCCGCACGCTGCCGCTCAGCGCGACCGGCTCGGCGGGCATGGAGGCGGCGTTCGTCAATACGGTGCACGCGGGCGACGTGGTCGTCGTCGCCGTCAACGGGCTGTTCGGGCAGCGGATGACCGACGTCGCCGCCCGGTGCGGCGCGGAGGTCGTCGCGGTCGAGCACGAGTGGGGACGCCCGGTGGACGTCGACCGCGTGCTCGCGGCGCACCCGTCGCCCGCGATCGTCGCGGCCGTCCACGCCGAGACGTCGACCGGCGTGCGCTCCGACATCGCCGCCCTCGGCGCCGGGCTCCGTTCCCAGGGGTCGGACGCGCTGCTGCTCGTCGACGCGGTCACCTCGATCGGGGGCATCGAGCTGCGCGCCGACGACTGGGGCGTCGACATCGGCTACGCCGGCACCCAGAAGTGCCTCGGCGTCGCGCCCGGCCTGGCGCCCTTCACCATCGGCGACCGGGCCTTCGAGCGGCGCGTGGAGACGCCCCGGTCGTGGTACCTCGACCTGGGCATGCTCGGCGGCTACGTCGGGGAGGCCGGGGTGCGTGGCGGCCAGCGGACCTACCACCACACCGCGCCGACGGCCATGGTCGCCAGCCTGCACGCCGGCCTGGGCCGGATCCTCGACGAGGGCCTCGACGCCGTGTGGGCGCGGCACCAGGCGGCCGGCGACGCGCTCCAGGCGGGGCTGCAGGCGATGGGCCTGGAGCTGTTCGCCGAGGAGGGCAGCCGGCTCCCCGAGCTCACCACGGTCAAGGTGCCCGACGGCGTCGACTCCGCCGCCGTGCGGTCCCGGCTGCTCGAGCGCCACGGCATCGAGATCGGCGCGGGCGCCGGGGCGTACGCCTCGAGCGTCTGGCGCATCGGCCTGATGGGGCGCAACGCGCGGCCCGACGCGGTGCTGCTGGTCCTCGCGGCGCTCGAGGACGTGCTCGCGGCCTGAGACGGCCTCGGCCCGACCTACCAAAAAAGGGCGATAGCCGCACGAACGGGCCGGCGGGCGGCGTCGGTGCGGCGATGGTCGGTGCATGACTCCTCGTGCGCCGCGCCACCGGCCCTCCCGACGCGGCCCTGCCGCTGCAGCGCGGGCGATCTCGCTCGCGCTCGCGGCCACAGGGCTCGTAGCCGTCGCCCTCCCCGTGGGAGCCGCGTCCGGAGCGGTCACGATGGACCCGCCCACCGGTGCGAGGGCCGGGACCGTGACGCTGAGCGGGACGGTGGGCGCCGAGCCCGGCGCCACCACGTCGGTGCTCTACGTCATCGACGCGACCAGCTCGACCGGCCGCGTCCCCGGGCTCGACTGCTCCGGCAACGGGGCGGTGGGCGCCGAGGACGACCTCAACGGGGACGGCAGCGTCGGTGACGTGCTCGACTGCGAGGTGGCCGGCGTGCTGGCCCTCAACCGCAGCCTCGCCACCACCACGGGGGTGCAGGCGGGCGTGGTCGCCTTCGCCAACCAGGCCGCCGCAGCCGATCTCGACCCCGTCGGCTCGGCGACCTTCCTCGCGCCCGCCTTCACCGGTGGCGACGCCGCGCCGCGGGTCGAGACCGTCGTGCGCAGCGTCCAGCGCAGCCGGATCGGGCTCTACGACCCCCGCGACCTCGGCGCGAGCGGGTCCGGGAGCGCGTTCAGCGGTGCCGTCTCGACGGCCCTCGCCACCCTCGCCACCGCGCCGGCCGGCCCGAAGTGGATCATGTTCCTGTCCGACGGGCAGTCCGGCATCGACGACGCCCAGCTCGCGGCGCTCTCCGGGTCGGGGGTGCGGATGCGCACCTTCGGCATCGGTGCCGCCGCGACCTGCGACCGGCGTGGCAGCCTGTTCAAGATGGCCGCCGCCACCGGGGAGGCGTGCGTGGTCGAGCCCGACCCGACGAGCCTGGCCGCCCAGCTGACCGGCTCGCAGCCCGACGCGGTCAGCGGGGTCACGGTCACGATCGGCTCGACGGCCGTCGCGGCCACCGTCGACGCCGTCGGCGGCTGGAAGGCGGGCTTCACCCTCGGCGCCGGGACCTACACGGCCCAGGTCCGCGCCACCCTCACGTCCGGCAGGGTCCAGACCACCCAGCGCACGTTCACCGTCGCCGCCGGCGACGGCACCAGCCCCGCGCCCGGCACCGTCACGGGTGCCCCGGGATCGCTCCGGGCGACGGCGCTGAAGGTCACCCGTCCCGCCCCGACCCGGCTGTCGTTGCCGGCCAGGGTGAGCGGACGCGTCGGCCGCCCGGTCGACGGGTTCTCCGGCTCGGCGGCCCTGGCCGGTGCCCGGGTCGAGCTCCAGGCCCGCACTGCGGCCGGGACCGTGTGGACCACCGTCGCGAAGACCCGGGCCAAGCGGTCGGGGGCCTTCGCCCTCCGCTGGAAGCCCCGCGCACGCTGGACGGTCCTGCGGGTCGCCCTGCGGCCGCCGTCGGGCTTCGCCGAGAGCGTCGCCGCCGTCGCGCAGCCCGCGATCTCCGCCTGCAAGGTCGTCGGGAAGAAGCAGTGGACGGTCACCTGCCGCACGACCGCCAAGGCCCGCAGCCAGGTGCGCCTGCTCGACGGACGCACCGTGGTCGACCGGTCCCGGGTCCGCAAGGGCACCCTGCGCCTGTCGGGCCGCGGCCCGGTCGCGGGCAGCCGGATCGTGCTCGGCAGCGGCCGCAGGACCGTGGGCCTCACCCTCTGACACCAGCCGCGGCCGTAGCCTGCCCTGCATGCCAGGGACGCTGCGGCTGCGGCCGATGACCGAGGACGAGCACGCCACCTACCGCGCGCAGTCGGAGCGCGAGTACGCCGACGACATCGCCGAGGCGGGAGGGCTCGACGCCGACACCGCCGCCGCGCGGTCCGCCGAGGAGTTCGCCCGCCTGCTCCCGGACGGCACGTCCAGCCCCGGCATGCACCTGTGGACCGCCGAGGTCGACGGCGAGCCGGTGGGGATCGGGTGGATCGAGCTGCGGCAGCGTCCGAACGGGACGTCTGCCTGGGTCTTCGACCTCCGGGTCGACGACGCGCAGCGGGGCAAGGGGCTGGGTCGCGCACTGATGGAGGCGATGCACGCCGCGGCCCGCGACCTCGGAGCGACGTCCGTCGGCCTCAACGTCTTCGGGCACAACACCACTGCGGTCCGGCTCTACGAGTCGCTCGGCTACCGGGTGACCGCCCAGCAGATGCGCGTGGACCTCTGAGCCGTCCGCCCCGGCAGGCCGCCTGAGCCTGCGCCCCCGCAGGCGTCCCCGCGGGTAGGGTGAGCGCGCTGAGCCTCCCCACGCACCCCAGCGGTCCGTCGACGCACCGGTCGGCCGGGCCCCGACCAGCCCCGCCAGGAGCCCGCGTTGTACCTGAAGAGCCTGACCCTCAAGGGGTTCAAGTCCTTCGCGTCATCGACGACGATGCAGCTCGAGCCGGGCATCACGTGCATCGTCGGGCCCAACGGGTCGGGCAAGTCCAACGTCGTCGACGCCCTCGCCTGGGTGATGGGCGAGCAGGGCGCCAAGAGCCTGCGCGGCGGCAAGATGGAGGACGTCATCTTCGCCGGCACGTCCGGCCGGCCGCCGCTCGGTCGCGCCGAGGTGCAGCTCACCATCGACAACTCCGACGGCGCGCTCCCGATCGACTACGCCGAGGTCACCATCAGCCGGACCATGTTCCGCAACGGCGGCTCGGAGTACGCGATCAACGGCAGCGGCTGCCGGCTGCTCGACGTCCAGGAGCTGCTCAGCGACTCCGGCATCGGCCGCGAGATGCACGTGATCGTGGGGCAGGGACAGCTCGACTCGATCCTGCACGCGACCCCCGAGGACCGGCGCGGGTTCATCGAGGAGGCCGCGGGCGTCCTCAAGCACCGCAAGCGCAAGGAGAAGGCGCTCCGCAAGCTCGACGCCACCGACGGCAACCTCACCCGCCTCGCCGACCTGCTCTCCGAGATCCGGCGCCAGCTCAAGCCGCTGGGGCGCCAGGCCGAGGTCGCCCGCAAGGCGCAGACCGTCCAGGCCGACGTCCGCGACGCCCGCGCCCGACTGCTCGCCGACGACCTGGTGACCGCGCGCACGGCGCTGGACCAGGAGATGGCCGACGAGACGATCCTCGTCCAGCGCCGCGAGGAGGTCGAGGCGCAGATCGCCACCGGCCGTGACCACGAGGCACGCCTCGAGGCCGCCCTGCGCGAGGACCTGCCCCGCCTGGCCGCCGCCCAGGAGACCTGGTTCGCGCTGTCGGGGCTCAAGGAGCGTCTGCGCGGCACCGCCTCGCTCGCCGACGAGCGGATCCGCAACGCCGCCGGTGTGGCCGACGCCGACGCGGTCGACTCGGGCCGCGACCCCGGCGACCTCGAGGCGCAGGCCGCCCGGGTGCGCCGGCAGGAGGAGGAGATCGGGGCCGAGGTCGAGCAGCACCGCGCAGGCCTCGACGCGGCGGTCGCCGCCAAGCGCGCCGCCGAGGACGCCGCCGCCGAGGAGGACAAGCGGGTCGCGGCACTCCAGAGGGCGGCCGCCGACCGGCGCGAGGGGCTGGCCCGGCTCACCGGCCAGGTCAACGCGATCACGTCCCGCGCGGAGGCCGCCGACGCCGAGATCGCCCGGCTCACCGAGGCCCGCGAGGAGGCGGTGGCCCGGGCCGAGCGCGCGCAGCGCGACTTCACCGCCCTCGAGACGAAGGTCGCGGGCCTCGACGCCGGCGAGGAGGGCCTCGACTCCGAGCACGAGGAGGCCGTCGCCGTCCTCGACGAGGTCGAGGAGCAGCTCGCCGCCGCGCGCGAGGAGGCCCAGCAGGCCGACCGCGACCGGGCCGGCCTGGTCGCCCGCCGCGACGCGCTCGAGCTCGGGCTCAACCGCAAGGACGGTGCCGGGGCGCTGCTCGCGGCCGGCGACGCCGTCGACGGGCTGCTCGGGTCGGTGGCGGCCCTGCTCGACGTCGACCACGGCTACGAGACGGCCGTCGCGGCAGCCCTCGGGGTCGCCGCGGACGCCGTGGTCGTGAGCGGGACCGACGCCGCCCTCGCCGCGATCGCGCACCTCAAGACCGACGACCTCGGGCGCGCCGGCCTGCTGCTCGGCTCGGGCGGCGGTGCCGGTCACGACTGGCCGGACCTGCCGGCGGGGGCCGCCTGGGCGGTCGACGTGGTGACCGCGCCCGACGGCGTACGCCCCGCGCTGGTGCGTCTGCTCGACCGGGTCGCGGTCGTCGACGACCTCGACGCCGCACGCCGCCTCGTCGCCGAGCGCGGCGACGTGGTCGCGGTGACCCGCGACGGCGACCTGCTCTCGGTCCACTTCGCAGCCGGCGGCTCCAGCAGCCAGCCCAGCCTGATCGAGGTCCAGGCCGCGGTCGACGAGGCCACCACCCGCCTGGCCGAGGCGACCGCCACCACCGAGCGCCTCGGGTTCGAGATCTCGCGCCTCGAGGCCGCCCGTCACGACGCGCTCAAGCGCGTCGACGTCGCGCTCGCCCGGCTGCACGAGTCCGACGCCACCCTGGCCGCCGTGGCCGAGGAGCTCGGCCAGCACGGCTCGCAGGCCCGCGCCGCCCGCGGCGAGGCGGAGCGGCTCGAGCGCTCGCTCGCTGCCGCCACGGCCGCCCGCGAGACCGACCTCGCGGGCCTCGCCGAGCTCGAGGAGCGGCTCGCGGCCGCCCAGGACGTCACCGACGAGGAGCCCGACACCGCCGAGCGCGAGCGGCTCGCCGAGGCCGCACGCGACGCCCGGCAGGCCGAGATGGACGCTCGGCTGGCGCTGCGGACCGCGGAGGAGCGGGCCCGGGCGCTGCACGGCCGGGCCGACTCGCTGGTGCGTGCCGCCCAGGCCGAGCGCGAGTCGCGCGCGCGTGCCGCCGAGCGTCGCGAGCGGCTGCTGCGCGAGGGTCGGGCGGCGCAGGCCGTGGCCGCGGGCGTGCGCCAGGTGCTCCACCGCCTCGAGCGGTCGGTCATGCTCGCCGCCGACGAGCGCGCCGCCGTCGAGGAGTCGCGCCGGGGGAGCGAGCAGGAGCTGATGACGGTGCGCACCACGCTGCGCGACCTCGGCCGCGAGCACGACGAGCTGGTCAGCTCGGTCCACCGCGACGAGATGGCCCGCACCCAGCAGCGGATGCGGATCGAGCAGCTCGAGGAGCGCGCCCTCGACGAGCTCGGCCTGGACCCCGAGGGGCTGGTCGCCGACTACGGCCCGCAGACCCTCGTCCCGCACACGGGCGAGGTGCCCGACGGCGAGGAGGCTCCCGACCCGGTCCCGTTCGTGCGCGACGAGCAGGTCAAGCGGCTCCGCGCCGCCGAGCGGGCGCTCTCGATGCTCGGACGGGTCAACCCGCTCGCGCTCGAGGAGTTCTCCGCGATGGAGGAGCGCCACAAGTTCCTCACCGAGCAGCTCGAGGACCTCAAGCGGACCCGCAAGGACCTCCTCGACATCGTCCGCGAGGTCGACGCCCGGGTCGAGCAGGTGTTCACCGAGGCCTACGCCGACGTCGAGAAGGCGTTCGACCAGACGTTCGCGCGGCTGTTCCCCGGCGGTGAGGGCCGCCTGGTGCTGACCGACCCCGGCGACATGCTCGCCACCGGCGTCGAGGTCGAGGCGCGTCCGCCGGGCAAGAAGGTCAAGCGGCTCTCGCTGCTCTCCGGCGGCGAGCGGTCGCTGGTCGCGGTCGCCTTCCTCGTCGCGCTGTTCAAGGCGCGCCCCTCGCCCTTCTACATCCTCGACGAGGTCGAGGCGGCGCTCGACGACACCAACCTCGGCCGGCTGCTGCAGATCTACGAGGAACTGCGGGAGAACTCCCAGCTCCTGGTGATCACCCACCAGAAGCGCACCATGGAGGTCGGCGACGCCCTCTACGGCGTCACGATGCGCGGCGACGGGGTGTCCGCCGTGATCAGCCAGCGGCTGCGCGACGCCGAGCCGGCATGAGCGCAGGCTCCGCCGCGCGGCCGCCCCGGCCGACGCGTGACGACTACGTCGCGTGGCGCACCGCGACCACCCGGTGGCGCGACGACGACGCCTACGGACACCTCAACAACGCCACCTACTACGAGCTGTTCGACACCGCGGTCAACGCCTACCTCTACGAGGCGACGGGCGTGGACGTGCGGGCGCTGCCGGAGATCGGCGTGGTCGCCGAGACCGGCTGCCGCTACTTCCGCGAGATCGGGTTCCCCGAGCCGATCGAGATGGGCCTCGTGGTCGACCGGGTCGGCACCAGCTCGGTCGTCTACCGCATCGGGCTGTTCCAGGGCCCGTCCGACGAGGCGGCGGCGGAGGGACGCTTCGTCCACGTCTACGTCGACAACACCCACGGTGCCGGCAACCGGCCCGTCGCGCCCCTGCCCGACGTGGTTCGCGCCGCGGTCACGCCGCTGCTCCGGCCACGCCCCGCCGGCGGGGCGTGACGGGTCCCACAGCGACGCGCCCGGCGCCCTCACCGGTGCACCGACGCCACCGGTCGTGTGTGACGCTGGAGGAGCCCTGTCCGGTCCACCTCGGAGGAACCCCGTGCTCGCCATCGTCGTGACGATGATCCTCGGCCTGCTCGTCGCCGGCGGCGTCGCCGTCTACGTGGCGTACCCGCACCGTGGGGAGCGGATGCCGGTCGTGCCGCAGCTCGGCGACGCGATGCGCAAGGGCGTCGACTCCCTGCCGGTCCTCGAGGACTCCGAGTCGCGGGTCTGACCCGCCCACCGCGCGTCGCCGGACACGCGGACGACGGCGCGGCACCGCACGCGAGGGCTCCGCGCGGCTAGCCTGCGACACGTGACCACGTCACGCGAGCACCTCACCAGGACCTACTGCACCGTCTGCGGCTCGATGGTGTCGCGGGAGTTCCGGCCCGGTCCCGACGGCCGGCCGCACGCCACCTGCCCGCGCTGCCGGAGCCTCGAGCGGCACCGCTTCCTCGCCCTCCTGCTCGGCACGCTGGCGCCCGACCTGCGCGACCTCGACCTGGTCGTGGAGATCGCGCCGTCGCGCCAGACCACCCCGATGCTCGACCGCCTCGGCGCCCGTCGCCGGATCAGCCTGGACGCCGGCTACGACTCCCGCGACGTCGACGCGCTCGCCAGCGTGTGCCAGCTGCCGCTGCGCGACGGCTCGGTCGACCTGCTGGTCTGCTACCACGTGCTCGAGCACGTCCCGGACGACTGCGCCGCCATGCGCGAGATCGCGCGGGTGCTCAGCCCGCACGGGATCGCGCTCCTCGAGGTGCCGATCAAGGTCGGCGTCGGCACCGACGAGGACCTCGAGGCGCCGGAGGAGGAGCGGCTGCGCCGGTTCGGGCAGCGCGACCACGTGCGGTGGTACGGCGACGACATCGACGACCGGCTGTCCGCGGCCGGCCTGGCCACGGTGCGGGTGACGCCGCCGGCGCTGGTCGGCGAGGCCGCGGTCAAGTGGTTCGGCCTGATGGCGAGCGAGGTCGTCTGGATCGCCCGGCACGGCTCGGGCGCGGCGCCGGCGATGCTGGCCGGCGGTCCCGGCACCGGGCTCACCGCCGCGCTCGACGCGCTGCTGACCGACCTCGACCACACCCGCGAACGGCTGGACCGGGCGCGGACGCGGGCCGACCGGGCTGCGGCGCAGCGCGACGCGTTGCGCGCACGTCTGGCCAGCACGCGCGAGGAGCTCGCGCTGGCGCGGGAGGCGGGGGTGCTCACCCGGCTTCGTCGCGCGGTGCACCTCTGATTGGATTGACCCATGGGTGACTGGATCTCGCTGATCGTCGCGATCGCCGTCGTCGGCCTGCTGACGCTGGCCGGACTGCTGACCTCCGGACGCCGTCGGCGCGAGGTGCCGCCGTCCGGCGGGACCGACGTCGTCGCACCGCCGCCGACCGAGGCCGACACCGCGACCGAGGCGCCGCCCGAGCCGGCCGTCGAGGTCGCCCCGGAGCCCGAGGCACCGGCCGCCCCGGTCGTCGAGAAGCCCGAGGGCACCGCGTCGCGGCTGGTCCGCCTGCGCCAGCGCCTCGCGCGCTCGCAGGGCGGCCTCGGCCAGGGACTGCTCGCGCTGCTCAGCCGCGACCGTCTCGACGAGGACACGTGGGAGGAGATCGAGGACCTCCTGCTCACCGCCGACATCGGTGTGGCGCCCACGCAGGCGCTCGTCGACAAGCTCCGCACCCGCCTGCGGGTCGAGGGCGGGCAGACGAGCGACGTACGCGCCGTGCTGCGCGAGGAGCTGATCGAGCTCGTCGGCACCGACATGGACCGCCGCGTGCAGGTCACCGGCGCGGACGGCAAGCCCGGCGTGGTCCTGGTCGTCGGTGTCAACGGCGCCGGCAAGACCACGACGGTCGGCAAGGTCGCCCGGATCCTCGTCTCGCAGGACCTCACGGTCACCCTCGGCGCGGCCGACACCTTCCGCGCCGCTGCGGTGGACCAGCTCGCCACGTGGGGCGAGCGCGTGGGCGTCGAGGTGGTGCGCGGACCGGAGGGCGGTGACCCGGCGAGCGTCGCGTTCGACGCGGTCAAGCGGGGCACCGAGGACGGGGTCGACACCGTCCTGGTCGACACCGCCGGCCGGCTGCAGAACAAGGCCGGCCTGATGGACGAGCTGGGCAAGGTCAAGCGGGTCATCGAGAAGCAGGCCCCGGTCACCGAGGTGCTGCTCGTCCTCGACGCGACCACCGGCCAGAACGGCCTCATCCAGGCCCGCGTCTTCAGCGAGATCGTCGACGTCACCGGCATCGTGCTCACCAAGCTCGACGGCTCCGCCAAGGGCGGCATCGTGGTGCAGGTCCAGCGCGAGCTCGGCGTCCCGGTCAAGCTGGTCGGCCTCGGTGAGGGCGCCGACGACATGGCCCCCTTCGACGCCGCCGCGTTCGTGGACGCCCTCCTCGGCTGACGGTCGAGCCGTTTTCAGCGATCCCCGGCCGACCGGGGATCGCTGAACATGTCAGGCCGTGCACGGGCCGACATGTTCAGCGAGAGCCTGACAAGTCCGCGACCGACCCCCAGTTGGCGTCAGCGGCGGGCGAGGAGGGCGCGCACGGCGTCGTCGATGAGCGTCTCCGCGCGCTTGTCGAAGCTGTGCTCGGCGATGATGCGCGTCGCGATGGTGCGGCGGGTGGCGTCGTCGGGGAACGCGTCGTAGGGCGGCGTCGCGAGCCGGGCGAGCTCGCGCTCGTTGTCGAAGGGCAGCACCAGTCCGGAGAAGATCTCATCCAGGCCGTCGATGCGGTCGCTGAGGATGCGGGCGCCGCAGGCGGCCGCGTCGAAGAGCCGGTTGGACGCGAAGCTGTCGCGGCGCATGTCGAGGTGGTGGTCGTTGAGCACCACGCCGGCCGACGCGTAGAGCGCGCCGACCTCCTCGTTGGCCACGCCGCCCGAGGCGATCTGCTCGCGGTCGACGAACTCGGTCCAGTCGTTGCCGTGGAGGGTGAGGTCCGCGCCGATGGCGAGCGCGCTGCGCACGGCGTAGCGGTAGACGCCGCGCGAGTTGCCGACGAACAGCAGCGCGGGCCCGGTGCCGGGCTCGGCGCGGTCGGGGTGGAACCAGCGCGTGTCGGTGCACTGCAGCAGCGGCGCGACGGTGACGCCCCACTCGCGCGACACGCGCGCGGACCAGCTGGTGCTGGCGGCGTAGACGAGGTCGAACCCGGCGACCTCGTCCGGGACGATCATGTCGGGGTGGCTGATGATCCACTCGACGTTGAGCAACCCGGGGCGCGGCGCGACGCGGTCGAGGCCGCGCAGCACGAGCAGCACGTCGTCGTGGTCGCGGGAGTCGCGGTCGCGGGCGTCGCGACGGTCGATGGCGACGTGCTGGCCGCGCCGCTCCAGGGCGTCGGCGAGGGAGCGGGCGAAGTAGGTGTCGCCCCACCGGTCGCCGCGCGAGGCAGCGGGCGCGGCGATGTCGATCGCCCACCGCAGCCGCGGCGGTGACTCGTGGATGCCGAGCACCCGGCGCAGCACCAGCTCGGGGACCAGCACCGCGGGCGCCAGCCGGTCCTCGGGGTCGAGGGTGATCCGGCGGTTGCGGACATCGGTGATCTCCAGGCCGGCGGCGGCGAGGAGGTCGGCCGACGGGTCCGGCGGGACCTCGTGCGCCGCGCCGCGCAACGACGCCATCGCGCCGATCAGCTCCTCCGAGGTGGCGTACGCGGTGCGCGAGGTGACCACCGTGGCCGGCACGACCACGGTGTCACCGAGGCCGGCAGCGCGGGCGCGCAGCCCGAGGTCGGTCTCGGCCAGCACCGAGTGGAACCGCGCCGACAGCCCGCCGAGGGTGATCGCCGTCGACGTGCGCAGCGCGACGACGGGCGAGGCGGGTGCGGCGACCCGGCAGGTGCCGATCCGGAGCGCGTCGCTCGTGGGCAGGCCGGCCAGGAACAGGTCGGGGTGCGGGTTGCCGGGCGCGAACCGCGCCCCCGCGCTCAGCGTCACGCCGTCGAGGTCCACGACGAGCGGCTGGGCGACGGCCACGCCCGGCTCGGCGAGCGCGGTGCGCAGGCGGTCGGCGATCGGCTGGCGCGGCGGCATCGCCTCGGGGCGGACGAGCACGACGGTGCTGCCCCGGGCGTGGGCGATGCCGACGTTGGTCGCGGCCGACGTCGAGACGGGCGCGGGCACGGAGACGAACCGGGCGCCGGAGATCACCGCCGCGATCGATGCGGCCAGCACGTGGTGCGCGCGGCGCAGACGCACGCCGACGAGGACCAGCTCCGCGCCCTCGCGCGGCAGGGCGCTCAGCCACTCCACGGTGCGCCGCGGCTCGACGCCGAGGGGGAGCACGTGGCTGACCAGGGCGTCGTCGGTGGCGCGCACGGCAGCGGCGTCCCAGTCGACGAGCTGGCGCTCGAGGACTGCCGACCCCCAGTCGTCGCCGGTGTCGCGTGGCGCCTGCTCGGGCCGCTTGAGCACCGGCACGTCGACCGGCAGCGGCTCGTGCTCACGGGTCAGGCGCAGCACCAGGTCGCGCTCGGAGTCGCCGCCGAGGCCCTCGTCGAAGCCACCGACGTCCTTGACCGCGGCGCGGCGCAGCAGCGCCGTCGCAAGGTCGACCGGCCGGCCGGACAGGAGCTCCTGCCGGCTCCGGCCGACCGCCCCGGCGCCGGACAGCACGACGGCAGCACCCGAGTGGTGGGCGTGCGCGAGCAGGTCGGCGAGCTGGTCGGGGAGCCACTCACGACCCAGCGGGAGGAACGCGACGTGCTCCGACGTGGAGTGCTCGAGCGCGACGTTGAGGGCGCGGGCGTGGCTGCAGCGCGACTCGCGCACGAGGGTGACCCGGTCGTCGAACGCGGCAACGCCCTGCAGCACCGCCGCCGTGTCGTCGACCGAGCCCCGGTCGACGGCCACGAGCTGCCAGTCGGTGAAGGTCTGGGCCTGCAGGGACGCGACGGTGGCGTGCACCAGCGGACCAGCGTCCTGCGCCGCCATGACCACGGTGACGGTGGGGGAGGCGTCGGTGGCCACGGCCAGCGGGCCGGGTGGGGCGACGAGCGCCGGCCGCTCGACGACGACCTCCTGGCGCCAGGCGGCGGCGGCCTCGATCGCGGCGGCGCGGTAGGTGCCCCACGTGACCCGGCGGGGCAGCACGCGGGTCGGGAGCGGGGTGCTCGGCCCGGAGACGGAGAGCCAGTGGGACAGGGCGCCGAAGGGGTTCAGCCGCGCCTCCGGCATCGACGCGAAGACCACGCGCGGGTCGACCAGCGGGTGGGGGCTGATCCGGTTGCGGCGCCGGCGCTCGGAGAGGTACCAGACGGCGGGGTGCTGCCCGGCCCGCTGCCACGAGCGGCGGCGGCCGATCCAGTGCGCCTCGAACAGCGGGTGCGGGGAGAGGTCGCCGGCCTCGACGACCGCCCGTGCGGCCTCCTGGTCGGACGCGAACGAGCGCCCGAGCTGGGCGGCGACGTAGTCGCGGTCGACCAGCCCGGACTCGACGAGCGCGTCGACGGGGTCGTCGAGGCGCACCTGCTGCCCCGAGCGGCGGCGCTCACCGCGCATCGGAGTACCTCACGCGGGGGAACAGCGGCTCGAGGGCCAGCGGGGTGGGCAGCAGCCGCTCGGTGTCGCGGACCGGGTAGTAGGGCGCGGTGTCGGCCAGGAACTGGCGCACGCCGTCGAACCGCTCGGGGAAGCGCTTCTCGCACAGGTCGAGCAGGCGGTCGGCGTCGAGGTTGTAGGGGTCGTAGCGCAGGGTGTCGATCTTGACGTAGGGCAGCCGGGCGTCGTCGAGCACCCGGTCGGCCAGGCTCCGGGCGGGGTTCCAGGGCTCGTTGGCCCGCTCGCGCCACTCGCGCACCTCCGCGCGCGTGCGCGGGAAGGAGGAGCGGTGCGCGGCCCACCAGCGCATCCGCTCGCGGGCGATCCGACGGTCCTCGGGGGTCTCCACGAAGTAGGTGTCGGAGACGAAGCCGGCGTCGTAGAGGCGCCGCGACATGCCGATCTCGTAGCGCCGGATGACCTGGCGCCGCCGCGAGATCGGCTCCATCTGCTCCCAGAACTCGGTGAACGCGTGCGACGACACGACCCACGGACGGAAGGCGATGAAGAAGGACTGGATGTGCGGGGCGAGCCGCTCGGCGCCGGTGAGCCCCCAGAAGTCGCACGGCCGGGTGGCCATCTCGTCGAACACGGGGGCGTAGGAGTCGAGCGCGAAGACGTAGGTGTCGTTGCACACGACGACCTCGTCGTAGGCCGTGAGGTCGCCGGCGGCGTCGAGGCCGACCTTGTAGCTGAAGAAGTCGTAGCCGTAGTTGGCGCGCTCGACGAGCGTCGCCCGCTCGGACAGCCAGGAGCGGGCCGAGTCCTGCAGGCTCGCGGTCGTGCACACCAGCAGCGTGTCCACCGACGCGGCGAGCGCCTCGACCTGGCCGCGCACGTGGGGCCGCAGCTCCCCGGCGACGTCGAAGTGCGCCATCACGGCCAGTCTGGACACGGCCGAACACTAACAAGGGGCGCGGGTCGCCGGCCGGGCGCCGCGGCGTTCACACGGCCGTAACACCACGCGGCGATCCGTTGCGTCCCCGCAACATCCCCGGCGGCCCGACGTCACATCGCACCCGCAGGCTCTGGATGAACATGTGGACCCCTGCATGACACCGGCGTCATGCGCCCGGCGGTCCACCTGCCCGTACGTTTTCCTGGAGGTTCTGTGGACGGCTATTACGCCTTCATGCTGGTGGCGACCGCCTTCGTCCTGATGATGACGGTGCCCGCGCTGGCGCTGTTCTACGGCGGCATGTCCCGGTCGAAGTCCGTGCTCAACATGATGATGATGTCCTACGTCGCAGCAGCGATCGTCGGCATCCTCTACGTCGCCGTCGGCTGGTCGATGGGCTTCGGCGGGGACGGCACGCTCTTCGCCAACCCGCTCGAGCTGCTCTGGCTCGACGGGGTCTCGACCGGCGACTACATCTTCGTGATGTTCCAGATGACCTTCGCGATCATCACGGCCGCGCTCATCAGCGGCGCCGTCGCCGACCGGATGAAGTTCTCCGCGTGGGTGCTGTTCGTGCCGCTCTGGGCGGTCATCGTCTACTTCCCGATGGCCCACATGGTCTTCAGCTGCACCGACGACTCGCTGATCTGCGGCCGCATCGGCGCCCAGGACTACGCGGGCGGCACGGCCGTCCACATCAACGCCGGTGTCGCGGCGCTGGTGCTCGTGGTGCTGCTCGGCAAGCGCATCGGCTGGCCCAAGGAGCAGATGCGTCCGCACAACCTGACGCTCACCATGCTCGGCGCCGGCCTGCTCTGGATGGGCTGGTACGGCTTCAACGTCGGCTCGATCGTCTTCGGCGACGACCCGGAGACCCAGTTCCCCCTCGAGACCGGCCGCACCTTCGCGACCACCACGCTCGCCACGATGGCCGCGATCCTCGGCTGGCTGCTCGTCGAGCGCGTGCTGCACAAGAAGGCCACCTCCCTCGGCGCCGCCTCGGGCATCGTGGCCGGGCTCGTGGCGATCACCCCCGCCGCCGGTGCGGTCAACCTGTCGGGCGCCGTGGCCATCGGTGCGATCGCCGGCGGCGTCTGCGCCTGGGCCGTGGGCCTGAAGTACAAGCTCGGCTACGACGACTCGCTCGACGTGGTGGGCGTGCACCTCGTCGGTGGCATCATCGGCACCGTGCTGATCGGGGTCTTCTCCACCTCCGAGGGCGCCGGCGGCGTCGACGGCCTGATCTACGGCGGCGGGTTCGGCTCGCTCGGTGACCAGGCGCTCGGCGTGGTTGTGGCCGTCCTCTACTCCGGCGTGCTCACCACGGTCATCGCCCTGGCGGTCAAGTACACGATCGGCCTGCGCCTCGACGAGGAGGACGAGGTGGCCGGCATCGACCTCGCCGCCCACGGCGAGTCGGCCTACGACCTGCACACCGGCACCAGCGGCGGGCGCTCCAGCGTCCTCGCCCCCGCCGCCCCTGCCGCCACCGTCTCCAGCGAAGGAGCCAACGCATGAAGCTCGTGACCGCGGTCATCAAGCCGCACAAGTGGGAGGACGTCCGCGAGGCGCTCGAGACCTTCGGGGTCGCCGGTATGACGGTCTCCGAGGTGAGCGGCTACGGCCGCCAGAAGGGCCACACCGAGGTCTACCGCGGCGCGGAGTACGACATCGCCCTCGTCCCCAAGATCCGGATCGAGATCGTGGTCGACGACGCGGACGCCGACGACGTGGTCGGGATCGTGGTCAAGACCGCGCAGACCGGCCGCATCGGCGACGGGAAGGTCTGGGTCAGCCCGGTCGAGACCGTCGTGCGGGTCCGGACCGGCGAGCAGGACGCGTCCGCACTCTGATGGGTGCGCGTCTCGGGGCCGCCGCCACGGGAGCTCTCGTGGGGGAGGGCCTGTGAGCACCGCGGAACGCCAGGCCAGGGCCGCCTCGGCCGACGAGCTCTGCCGGCAGGCGTACGCCGCCTCCGGAGGGCCCGACGCCGGGGTGGCCCTGGTCGCGGTCGGGGGCTACGGGCGCGGCGAGCTCGCGCCCCACTCCGACCTCGACGTGGTGCTCGTCCACGAGGACGGCGTCGCGCTCGGCGAGCTCGGCAGCACCCTGTGGTACCCCCTGTGGGACTCCGGCCGGCGCCTTGACCACTCCGTGCGGTCGATGGGGGAGGTCCTCGAGGCGGCGGGCGACCTGCGGGTCGCGCTCGGCCTGCTCGACGTGCGCCACGTCGCGGGCGACCCGGGCCTCGCGCTGCGGCTGCGCACCACGATGCTGGCCGACTGGCGCCGGCAGGCGCGCTCGCGGCTGCCGGAGCTGCACGCGATGACCCGCAAGCGGCACGAGGTCACCGGCGAGCTGGCCCACGCGTCGGTGCCCGACGTCAAGGAGGCCGAGGGCGGCCTGCGCGACGCCGGCGTGCTCAAGGCGATCGAGGCGAGCTGGCTGGTCGACGCCTCGTCCCACGACCTCGAGTCCGCGCGGTTGCAGCTGCTCGACGTGCGTGACGAGGTCCAGGACCTCGCCGGGCGTCCGGGCGACCGGATCGCGCCCGAGGCGTGGGCGCCGCTCGCCGAGCGGCTCGGGCTCGACGACGCCGCCGCGGCCCAGCGCCACGTCCGCTCGCTGGGCCGGCGCATCTCGCACCTGTCACGCCTCGCGTGGCGCCGCACCGACGCGGTGCTGGCGCGCCCGACGGGGGAGCGGGGACGACGTACGCCCGCCCTCGAGCGGATCGCTCCGGGCCTGGCGCTGTCGCGGGGCGAGGTGGTCCTCGACGCCGGCACCCGGCCCGCCGACGACCCGACCCTCCTGCTGCGTGCGGCCGCCGAGGCGGCCGGCCGCGACGCGGTGCTGGCCCCCACGACCGCGGCCCGGCTCGTGCGCGAGGGCGCCGAGCTGCCGGTGCCGTGGCCGCCCGCGGCCCGCGACGCGCTGGTCCGTCTGCTCGCCAGCGGCCCCGCGCTGCTGCCGGTGTGGGAGACCCTCGACGAGGTCGACGGCATCGAGACCTTCCTGCCGGAGTGGGAGCAGGTCCGGCTGCTGCCGCACGCCTCGGCCATCCACCGCTTCACCGTGGACCGGCACGTCATCGAGACGTGCGCCGAGGCGGGCGCGCTGATCCGCGGCGTGCGACGTCCCGACCTGCTGCTCGTCGCGGCGCTGCTGCACGACATCGGCAAGGGGTCGCTGCAGGACCACTCCGTGGCCGGCGAGCCGGTGGCCCGCAAGATCGTCACCCGGATGGGGTTCACCGACCTCGACGCCGAGGTGGTCGCGTCCCTGGTCCGCTGGCACCTGCTCCTGGCCAACCTGGCCACCACCCGCGACCCCGACGACCCGGCCACGTCGGCCGAGCTGCTCGCCCACGTCCCCGACGCGGCGAGCCTCGAGCTGCTCCGGGCGCTCACCGAGGCGGACGCCCGGGCCACGGCGCCCGCGGCCTGGACCTCGTGGCGCGCGTCCCTCGTCGACCAGCTGGTCGCGCGCGCCGCCGCCGCGCTCGGTGCCGAGATCGTCCCCGTCACGTCGGTCGACCAGGTCGCCGTGCCGGACGTCGTGCGCCGTGACCCGACGGCCGTGTCGGTCACCATCACGCCGCACGACGTCGGCGCGACCGTCAGCGTCGTCGCCGCGGACCGGGTGGGCCTGCTCGCCGACGTGGCCGGCGGTCTCGCCGCGCTGCGGGTGCCGGTGAAGGCCGCCCGCGCCTGGTCGCAGGTCGACGCCGAGGGGGAGTGGGCGGTGAGCGCCTGGGAGGTCCCGGACGCCTACCTCGACGCCGCCGTCGTGCGCGAGCGGATCCGGCGGGTCGCCGACGGCGCCCAGGCGCTGCCCGACCTCCCCCCGCGCCGCGACGACGAGCTCCCGCCGATCGTCGAGGTGCGCCCCGACGCCTCACGGGCCTCGCTGGTGCTCGAGATCCGGACCTCGGACCGGCCCGGCGTCGTGCACCGGGTCCTCACCACCCTCGCCGGTCTCGGCCTCACCGTGGCCTCGGCGCACGTGTCGACGCTCGGCCCGCAGGCGGTCGACGTGTTCTACGTGCAGGAGGTCGGCGGCGTGCGTCCGACCGAGGAGCGCGCCGCGGCCGCCGCGCACGCGGTCCGCACGGCCCTCGGCGGCTGAGGCACCGCCTGCCGAATCGTGGGGTCCCTGCCCCGTCCGGATACGCTGGGCCGTCGTACGACCTGACTTCAGCCACCGATGCGAGGACTGACCACACCTTGTTCGCCACACTCTCCGACCGGCTTGCCGACACCTTCAAGAACCTGCGGGGCAAGGGCCGGCTCTCCGAGGCCGACATCGACGCCACCGCGCGCGAGATCCGCATCGCGCTGCTCGAGGCCGACGTCGCGCTGCCGGTCGTCAAGGAGTTCGTCGGCGCAGTGAAGGAGCGGGCCCGCGGCGAGGAGGTCAGCGGCGCGCTGAACCCGGCGCAGCAGATCATCAAGATCGTCCACGAGGAGCTCGTGACGATCCTCGGCGGCGAGACCCGGCGGCTGCGCTACGCGAAGTCCGGCCCGACCGTCATCATGCTGGCCGGCCTCCAGGGTGCCGGCAAGACGACCCTCGCGGCCAAGCTGGCGCTCTGGCTCAAGGACCAGGACAAGACGCCGATGCTGGTCGCTGCCGACCTCCAGCGACCCAACGCGGTGCAGCAGCTGCAGGTCAACGGCGAGCGCGTCGGCGTCCCGGTCTTCGCCCCGGAGCCCGGCAACGGCACCGGGAACCCCGTCGACGTCGCCCGCGCGTCGATCGAGGAGGCGAAGCGACGCCTGCACGACGTGGTCATCATCGACACCGCAGGTCGCCTCGGCGTCGACGCCGAGCTGATGCAGCAGGCCAAGGACATCCGCGACGCGGTGCAGCCCGACGAGGTGCTCTTCGTCGTCGACGCGATGATCGGCCAGGACGCGGTCACCACGGCGCAGGCCTTCCTCGACGGCGTCGGCTACGACGGCGTGGTGCTCACCAAGCTCGACGGCGACGCCCGCGGTGGTGCCGCGCTGTCGATCCGGCAGATCACCGGCAAGCCGGTCATGTTCGCCGCCAGCGGCGAGAAGATGACCGACTTCGACCTGTTCCACCCCGACCGGATGGCCTCGCGCATCCTCGACATGGGCGACATGCTCACCCTGATCGAGCAGGCCGAGAAGGCCTTCGACTCCGACCAGGCCATGAAGGCCGCGGAGAAGCTCGGCACCAAGGGCGGTTTCACCCTGGAGGACTTCCTCCAGCAGATGCAGCAGATCCGCAAGCTCGGCTCGATGACCAAGATCATGGGCATGCTGCCCGGGATGGGCCAGTTCCGCGACCAGCTCGAGAACTTCGACGAGCGCGAGATCGACCGCATCCAGGCGATCATCCAGTCGATGACCCCCGCCGAGCGGGAGAACCCCAAGATCATCGACGGTTCGCGCCGCGCCCGCATCGCGAAGGGCTCCGGCCGCCAGGTCTCCGACGTCAACCAGCTCGTCGACCGGTTCTTCGAGGCGCGCAAGATGATGGAGTCGATGGCGCGCGGTGGCGGGATGCCGGGGATGCCCGGGATGCCGGGGATGGCCGGCGGCAAGCGCTCCGGTGCCAAGCAGGCCCCGAAGGGCAAGAAGGGCAAGAAGCGGGTCTCCGGCAACCCCGCCAAGGCCGCGCAGCAGAAGGCCGCCGACAAGGCCGCCGCCGCGGAGAAGGCCGGCAACCCGTTCGGCAACCCCGACGGCGCCGAGATCGACTACGAGAAGGCCGCCGAGCAGCTCAACCTCCCCAAGGACTTCTCGCAATTCCTCAAGTGAGACGCCCAGCCGACCACGAGCGAAGCGAGTGGGCGGCGTCGGGCGGCCAGGTTGAGCAAGCGACACGACCGAGGAACGAGGTCGTACGAGCGCGTCGAAACCCACGTGGGAGGTCCGGCTGTATGCAGCCTCACGGGGGCCGACGGAGTTACGACGCACCGCACACACCGCTGGGCACCGCGACGCGCGAGTGGTTGGGTGGACGGCGTACGCCGGACCACCGAGGGGGAGCCATGACCGAGCCGTTCGACCAGCTGCTGGAGAGCTACGCGCGCCTCGTCGTGCGGGTGGGCGCCAACGTCCAGCCCGGGCAGGAGGTCGTCGTCAGCGCGCTGCCCGAGCAGGCCGACGCGGCGCGGGCGATCACCGCCGAGGCCTACCGCGTGGGCGCGTCCAAGGTCACGCTCCAGTACCGCGACCCCTTCGAGAAGCGTGCCGCGGTCGAGCACGGGCCCGAGGAGCTCCTCGGCACCTCGCAGGAGCACGAGTTCGTCCAGGTCCGCGGCTGGCAGCAGACCCGCCCGGCGATGATCTCGCTCACCGGAAACCCGCACCCGACGCTGATGGACGGGCTCGACCCCGCCCGGCTCGCGAAGCGGTGCCGGTCGAGCTGATCCAGGAGCTGATGCCCCTGATGACGACGAACCAGGTCGCGTGGACCGTCGTCGGGGCGCCCACCAAGGGCTGGGCCGACAGCGTGGGCGTCAGCGACGTCGCAGCCCTCTGGGACGCGGTCGCCACCAGCATGCGCCTCGACCAGGCCGACCCCGTGGCGGCCTGGCGCTCCCATATCGCCAAGCTCAAGGCGCGCGCCGAGGTCCTCAACGCCCACGGCTTCGACAAGATCCGCTACCGCGGACCCGGCACCGACCTCACCCTCGGGCTGACCTCTCGCTCGCGCTGGGTCGGCGGGTCGTCGGAGAACGAGGCCGGGGTCGAGTTCGTGCCCAACATGCCGACGGAGGAGGTCTTCGTGTCGCCGGACTGGCGACGCGCGGAGGGCACGGTCCGCACCTCGGCCCCGTTCTTCCTGGCATCGATGGGCACCCTGGTCGAGGGCCTCGAGCTCGAGGTCCGCGACGGCACCGTCACCGGCGCCAGCGCCCACCGGGGCGAGGAGGCGGTACAGGCGCAGTTCGACCTGATCCCGCGCTCGCGCCACTTCGGCGAGGTCGCCATCGTCGACGCCGACTCGGCCGTCGCGTCGACCGGCCTGGTCTACAAGGACATGCTGTTCGACGAGAACGTCGGCTCGCACATCGCGTGGGGGATGGGCTACACCGCTGCCATGGACGACACCGTCGGCCTCACCACCGAGCAGCGCATCGACGAGGGGCTCAACCAGGCCAACACGCACGTCGACATCGTCATCGGGAGCCCCGAGGTCCAGATCGACGGGATCCACGCCGACGGCTCGTCCGTGGCCGTCACCCGCGGCAACGAGTTCGTGCTCACCGACTGACACACTGGGGCCGTGAGCACGGTCCTCGTCGTCGACGGCGCCAACGTCGTCGGATCCGTCCCCGACGGCTGGTGGAAGGACCGCGCCGGGGCCGCCCGCCGCCTGCACGAGCGGCTGCTGGTCGGCGACACGGCGTACGACGAGATCGTGCTCGTGCTGGAGGGCCAGGCGAAGGGCGGCGTCCGGGCCGGGCGCGACGCCCACGTCCGCACGGTGCACGCCGCCCGCGACGGCGACGCCGAGATCCGCGAGCAGGCGCGCCGCGCGCTGGCCGACGGCAGCCGGGTCACCGTCGTGACCGCCGACCGGATGCTGGCAGCCAACGTCTCGCCGGCGCAGGTGCTCAGCCCCTCCTGGCTGCTCGACCGGGTCTGACCGCGCTCACTCGCCGGCCGTGGCCATCGCGACCGCCAGCGCCACCGCGCCCACGATGCCCGCGCGCTCGCCCAGTTCGGCCGAGCGGACCTCGACCGCGCCGGCGGTGGCGGGCTGGGCATAGCGGTCCAGCGCGCGGCGTACACCCTCGACGACCGACGACGCGGCCCCGAACGGGCCGCCGAGCACGATCATCGACGGGTTGAGGTGGTTGCTGAGGTCGGCCAGCACGCGCCCGACGGTCGTGCCGGCGTCGGCGAGCACCCGCCGCACCCCGGGGTCGCCGGTCGCCTCGAGCCCGAGCACCCGGGCGACGGTGAGGTCCTCGTCGTGGGCAGGCTGCAGCACGGCCAGCAGCCGGCCGGCGGAGACCCGGGTCTCGAGGCAGCCGCGGTTGCCGCACCGGCACACGTCGCCGTCCTCACCGATCTGCACGTGCCCCACCTCGCCGGCCATCCCGGTCGCGCCGCGGTGCACCCGCCCGCCCAGGACCAGGCCCGACCCGACGCCGCTGGCGAGCTTCACGTAGACCACGTCCTGGTGCCCCCGGGCCGCGCCGTGGCGCACCTCGGCGAGCGCCCCGAGGTTGGCGTCGTTGTCGACGACGACCGGCGCGCCGATCCGGTCGGCGAGCTCGGCCGCCGGGTCGACGCCCCGCCAGCCGGGGAGGATGCCGGTGCTGACCCGGCTGGTCCCGCGGTCGATCGGCGCGGGGACGCACATCCCGGCACCGTGCACCTCCTGCGCGTCGAGCCGCGCGGCGGCCAGCACCTCGCGGACCATGGCCGCGGCCACGTCGAGGGTGCCCGGACCGTGCCCGTCGACGTCGAGCACGCGCACGTCCTCCGCGAGCACGTCGCCCGTCGGCCCGGCGGCCGCGACGCGGACGTGACCGTGGCCGACGTCGACCCCGACCACGCCGCCAGGCGGGGTGGCGAGCTCGACGAGGACCGGCGGCCGGCCGGACCCGCCCTTGTGCGGGCGCCCGGTCGAGGTCTCGCGCACCTGGCCGGACGCGAGGAGCTCGCCGACCAGGCTGGAGACGGTCGTCGCCGACAGGCCGGTCGCCCGCGCCAGCTCGGCACGGCTGCGCGGCCCGGCGGCGCCGAGCTGGGCCAGCACCACCCGGCGGTTGGCGCGGCGCAGGTCCTCCAGCGAGCCGCCGCGGGGACGCCACGCGACCGGCGCGGGCCCCGGGCCGTCATTCCTGCGGGACCCGGCCGAAAGATCCTGTCCCCGGCGAGGTTTCGACATTGACGCGCACGATAGCCGCTTCCTACGTTCGGTGTGACGGGCGTCACCCGGCGCTCTCGACCTCGGGCAAGGGAGCACCTCATGCAACGTCCACCTCGACGACCCCGCGCACGCGCCGCACTCGGCCTGCTCGCCACCGCTGCGTTGTCCACCTCGCTGCTCGGCGTCCCGGCGCCGTCCGGCGCGCAGGAGTCCGGCCAGGGCTCCGCAGGCTCGGCACAGCCCGCGGCGGCACCCGCGACCGCGGACTACCGCAACCCCCGGCTGTCCACGGCGAAGCGGGTCGCCGACCTGCTCGGGCGGATGACGCTCGCGGAGAAGATCGGCCAGATGGCGCAGGCCGAGCGCCTCGACGTCGACGCCGACACGTCGCTGATCACCACCTACGGCCTCGGCAGCCTCCTGTCGGGCGGCGGCTCGACCCCGACCCCCAACACCGCCGAGGCCTGGGCCGACATGGTCGACCGCTACCAGCGAGCGGCCCTCGAGACCCGGCTGGGCATCCCGCTGCTCTACGGCGTCGACTCCGTGCACGGCCACTCCAACCTCGTGGGCGCGACGGTCTTCCCGCACAACATCGGGCTCGGTGCGACGCGCGACCCCCGCCTCGTCGAGCGGATCGCCGAGATCACCGCCGAGGAGACCCGCGCGAGCGGCCCGCAGTGGGCGTTCGCGCCGTGCCTGTGCGTCGCCCGCGACGACCGCTGGGGCCGGACCTTCGAGTCCTTCGGCGAGGACCCCGACCTCGTCACGTCGATGACCACGGCGATCCGCGGGCTCCAGGGCCGTCCGGGCCAGCTCGACCGCCCCGAGCACGTGCTGGCCTCCGCCAAGCACTTCGCCGGTGACGGGCTGACCACCTACGACGAGTCGGCCGCCGGCACCGGGGCGTACCCCATCGACCAGGGCGTCACCCAGGTCGACCACGAGACCTTCGACGAGCTCGCGCTCGCGCCCTACTGGCCGGCCATCCGCAAGTACGACGTCGGCTCGGTGATGCCGTCCTTCTCCAGCGTCGACTGGACCGAGGACGGGCTGGGCAACCCGACCAAGATGCACGCCAACGCCGAGCTCCTCACCGGCACGCTCAAGGGCGACATGCGCTTCGACGGGATCGTCATCTCCGACTGGCGCGCCATCCGGCAGCTGCCCGGCACCTACCGCGACCAGGTGAAGGCGTCCGTGCTCGCCGGGGTCGACATGTTCATGGAGCCGATCCAGGCACCGAACAACCCGACCGGCTGGGACGAGTTCATCCCGACGCTCACCGAGCTCGTCGACAGCGGCGAGGTGCCGGTGTCGCGGATCGACGACGCGGTCACCCGGATCCTGACCAAGAAGGTCGAGCTCGGGCTCTTCGAGCACCCGTTCACCGACCGGCGCCACCTGGACGACATCGGCAGCGCGAAGCACCGCAGGGTGGCGCGCCAGGCGGTCGCCGAGTCGCAGGTGCTGCTCAAGAACGAGCGCCGCGCCGTGCCGCTGGCCCGGCGCGCACCGGTCTACGTCGCCGGCGCCAAGGCCGACAGCATCGGCGACCAGGCCGGCGGCTGGACCGTCACCTGGCAGGGCGGCTCCACCAACCAGATCCCCGGCAACACCATCCTCGACGGCGTGCGCGGCGAGGCGACGCGGGTGACCTGGAGCCCCGACGGCACGAAGCCGGTCCCGGCGGGAGCCTCGGCCGTGGTCGTCGTCGGCGAGACGCCCTACGCCGAGGGCTTCGGCGACGTCGGCGGCCCGCAGTGGGCCTACGACCCGGGCGACAACAACGTCCCGCGCCCGGCGCAGACGATGGAGCTGTCCACCTCCGACCAGGACCTGGTCCGGTCGGTCTGCTCGAAGGTCGAGACCTGCGTGGTGGTGCTGCTGTCCGGTCGCCCCGTCGTCATCGAGCCCTCGCTGATGTCCTCGATCGACGCGCTGCAGGCCGCGTGGCTGCCCGGCAGCCAGGGCGAGGGGGTCACCGACGTGCTGTTCGGCCGCAAGCCCTACACCGGCAGGCTGCCGGTGAGCTGGCCGCGCAGCGTGGCCCAGGAGCCGATCAACGTCGGTGACGCCGACTACGACCCGCTCTACCGCTACGGGTTCGGCCTGCGCGCCCGGCGCTGAGCGCCCACCCGCCGCGACCCCGGTCGCCCGGCCCACGCACGGGCCGGGCGACCGGGGTCCTCGCTAGGGTCGGGCCATGCCCCTCGAGCCAGCCCAGCGCTTCCGCGGCCCGGTCCTGCCCGACGGCGAGCCGCGCGACCTCTACGTCGTCGACGGCCGGATCACCTACGAGGCGCAGCCGGGCGCCGACACGGTCGCCGAGGGCTGGATCGTGCCCGGCCTCGTCGACGCGCACTGCCACCTCGGGCTCGACGACTTCGGTGCCACCGACGACGCCGCCACCGAGCAGCAGGCGATCGACGACCGCGACGGGGGAGCGCTGCTGATCCGCGACGCCGGCTCGGCGGCCGACACCCGCTGGATCCACGACCGCGACGACCTGCCGCGGCTGATCCGCTGCGGCCGCCACATCGCCGCCACGAAGCGCTACATCCGCAACTACGCCCACGAGGTCGAGCCGGAGGACCTCGCGACCTACGCCGCGCAGGAGGCCCGCAACGGCGACGGCTGGATCAAGCTCGTCGGCGACTGGATCTCCCGCGAGGAGGGCGACCTCGCCCCGTCGTTCCCGGCCGAGGCGTTCGCCGCCGCGATCGACGCCGCCCACGCCGAGGGGGCCAAGGTCACCGCCCACTGCTTCGGGCACGGGGTGCTGCCCGGCCTGATCGAGGCCGGCATCGACTGCATCGAGCACGGCACCGGGCTCACCGAGGACCTCATCGACGCGATGGTCGCCCACGGGACCCGGCTGGTGCCGACCGTGATGCAGCTCGACAAGTTCCCGGAGCACGCTGCCGCCGGCGCCGAGCGGTTCCCGGACTACGCCGCCACCATGACCGACCTCTACGCCCGGATGCCCGCCACGATCATGGCCGCCCACGAGGCCGGCGTGCCGATCTACGCCGGCTCCGACGGCGGCGGGATCAGCCGGCACGGCAACATCGCCGGCGAGATCGAGGCGCTGGTCCGGATCGGGATGCCGGCCCACGACGCGCTCGGCGCGGCCAGCTGGCGGGCGCGCGAGTGGCTCGGCGTCGACGGGCTCGTCGAGGGCGCCTCGGCCGACTTCGTCGTCTACGACCGCAACCCGGTCGAGGACCTGTCCGTGCTGCGCACCCCCACCTGCACCGTGCTGAGGGGCGTCACCCGACGTCGATGACCTCGACGCCCGGGCCGGGCTCGTAGACGACGAGCGCGCAGTTGGTCTTGACCAGCTCGTCGCCGACCTGCGCGCCGGTGCGCCGGTCGATCACCCGTCGCCACACCTGGTTGCGGCGGAAGACCCGGCCCTCGCGGCGCAGGAACTGCTCGTCGCGCGCCTCGACCTTCCAGGAGTGCGCGGGCCACGCGTCGGTGCGCAGCTGGCCGTGGAGGTAGCGCTCGCCCACCCACGTACGCAGTTGGAACGGGTGGTCGGTGTCGTTGCGCACGACCAGGTCGACGTAGTTGTAGACGATCGAGCAGCCGACGCCCCACGGCAGCACGCGGCCCTGGTCGGGGAACGGGTCGAAGGAGTGCTCCGAGCGCTCGACCACGGTGAGGTCGGAGTGCAGGACCATCCAGTGCACGAGGTTGGCGAGCTGGCAGATGCCCCCGCCGGTGCCGGCCTCGGCGGAGCCGTTGGACAGCTTCATCCCGTCGACGTAGCCCTTGCGCCGGGTGCAGTTGCCGACCACCCGGTTGAAGGAGAACGTCTCGCCGGGCGCGACGACGAGTCCGTCGAGCCGGGACGCCGCCAGCCGCAGGTTGGTGACCTTGTTGTGCTGCAGGTGCATCCGGTCCGGGTCGAGCTCGCGCAGCAGCAGCGAGCCGTGCTGCTTGAGGCGCACCGGGAGGTCGACCGCAGCACGGGTCCGCGCGAACCGCACCCGGCCGGACAGGGAGTCACGCGTCCAGCGGACGCGGCGTCGCGCGCGGTGCACGAGCATCGCCACCGGGAGCAGCACCGGGTGGCGCTGGGTGAGCCGCGGGGGAGCAGTGAGCCGGGCCGGGAGCTCCAGCGGCGCGACGCGGGCAGTGGTCATGACACAAGGACGTCGCGCGGGCGCGGAAGGTTGCGGGGAATCCGGTTGGTGGGTGCGGGGCGGGTCCGTGAGGATGGCGCCATGCTGAGCGCCACCGACGTCTACCCTCCCTTCGGCCTGCGGGTCGTGGCCGGCCCGATCGAGCTGCGCGGACTGACCGACGAGCTGGTCCTCGAGCTGTGCGACGTCGCCGAGCGGGGCATCCACGACCCCGGTGAGATGCCGTTCTACGTCCCCTGGTCGACCGCGCCGGCAGGTCAGCTCTCCCGCAACACCGCGCAGTACCACTGGAGCAAGCGGTCCACCTTCCGTCCCGACGACTTCTGCCTCGACCTCGCCGTCCTCGTCGACGGCCGGGTCGTGGGCTCGCAGGGGGTCGCGACCAGGAACTTCCCCGTCACCCGGACCGGCGAGACCGGGTCGTGGCTGGGCCGGGAGCACCAGGGGCGGGGGATCGGCACCGCGATGCGCCGCGCGTTCTGCGCGCTGCTCTTCGACCACCTCGGCTTCGAGGAGATCACCTCGGCGGCGTTCGTCGACAACCCGGCCTCGCTCGGCGTCTCGCGCAAGGTCGGCTACCGGCCGACCTCGGTCAGCCGGATCAGCCGCCAGGGCCGGCTCGCGCTCAACCAGGGCCTCGTCCTCACCCCCGAGGACCTCGTGCGCGACGACGTACGCCTCGAGGTCGAGGGTGCCGAGGCGGTGCGCGAGTTCATCGGTCTTGGCGCCGCCTGAGCCGCTCCGGGACGGGCTGCACGACCGGATTGGTCGCACCCGGCCGGTGTCTGGCAGAATCGCCGCTCGTGTCCTGCGTGCCCGGACCCTCTCATCCGGACACGCAGCGCCCATCGAGCTGTTCGGTCCTGGTGTCCCCACCGGCGGACCGGCCCCTCACCCACGACAATTTCTGAGGAGACACCACAAACGTGGCCGTCAAGATTCGCTTGAAGCGCCTGGGCAAGATCCGGGTGCCGCAGTACCGCATCGTCGTCGTCGACTCGCGCAAGAAGCGCGACGGCAAGGTCCTCGAGGAGATCGGCAAGTACCACCCCAAGGAGGAGCCGTCGCTCATCGACGTCACCTCCGAGCGGGCGCAGTACTGGCTCGGCGTGGGCGCCCAGCCCTCCGAGGCCGTCGAGGCCCTCCTCAAGGTGACCGGTGACTGGCAGAAGTTCAAGGGTCTGCCGGGCGCCGAGGGCACCCTCAAGGTCAAGGAGCCCAAGCGCTCCAAGCTCGACATCTTCAACGAGGCCCTCAAGGAGGCCGCCGCCGAGCCCAAGGGCGCCGCGGTGACCGCCAAGAAGAAGGCCGAGAAGACCGAGAAGGCCGAGAAGACCGAGGCGCCCGCCGAGGTCCCCGCCGACGAGACCCCCGAGGGTGCCGCTGACGCCGCCGAGGCGACGGAGACGGTGACCGCCGAGGACGCCGGCAAGAGCGAGGCGTGAGCGACGTGCTGGCCGAGGCTCTCGAGCACCTGGTGCGTGGCATCGTCGACCACCCGGACGACGTGAGCGTGCGCGACAAGCAGCTCCGGCGCGGCTCGATCCTCGAGGTCCGGGTGCACCCCGACGACCTCGGCAAGGTGATCGGCCGCAACGGCCGCACCGCGACGGCGTTCCGCACCGTCGTCTCGGCCCTCGCCGGCCGTGGCGGTGCCCGGGTCGACTTCGTCGACACCGACCGCCGCCGCTGAGCCGGCACCAGCACCGGCACCACCACCGCACGTCGACGGGCGCCACCCCCTGGGGGTGGCGCCCGTCGCTGCGTCCCGGGGCACCGGCGATAGCCTCCTCGCGTGAGCGAGGACAGCGCAGGCATCGAGGTCGTGGTCGGCCGCATCGGCAAGCCCCACGGCATCCGCGGCGAGGTCACCCTCGACGTCCGCACCGACGAGCCCGACCGACGCTTCGCGCCGGGGACCGTCCTGCGCGCCCAGGCCCCGGCCGGCGCCGACCGGCGCCCGGCCTCCCTCACCGTCGCGCGGGCCCGGTGGCACCAGAGCACGCTGCTGGTCACCTTCGAGGAGCTCGCCGACCGCAACGCCGCGGAGGCGGCGCGCGGGACCCTGCTGCACGCCACCATCGCCGCCGACGAGACGCCGGAGGACCCGGAGGAGTTCTACGACCACCAGCTCGTCGGGCTGGCCGTGGTGGACCTCGACGGCACCGCGCTGGGGGAGGTGAAGGCCGTCGTGCACGGCTCCGCGCAGGACCTGCTCACCGTCCGCACGCCCGACGGTCGCGACGCGCTCGTGCCGTTCGTGAGCGCGCTCGTCCCCGAGGTCGACCTGGCCGCCGGCCGCGTCGTGGTCGCGGACCGGCCCGGGCTGGTCGCGCCCTTCCCGGACGAGCAGGCGTCCGGCGGGCAGGCGCCCGGCGAGCAGGGCCCCGCATGAGGATCGACGTCGTCACGATCTTCCCCGACTACCTCGCGCCGCTGGGGCTGAGCCTGCCGGGCAAGGCCCGCGACAAGGGCCTGCTGGACGTGCACGTCCACGACCTGCGGCGGTGGACCAGCGACCGGCACCGCACGGTCGACGACACGCCCTACGGCGGCGGTGCCGGCATGGTGATGAAGCCGGAGCCGTGGGGGGAGGCCCTCGACGAGGTCGCGCAGGGAGCCACGATCGTCTTCACGACGCCGAGCGGTGAGCCCTTCACCCAGCGGGTCGCCGCGGAGCTCAGCGGCCACGAGCACCTCGTGTTCGCGTGCGGGCGCTACGAGGGCATCGACCAGCGGGTCCTCGAGCACGCCGCCACCGTCGGGACGGTCCGCGAGATCAGCCTCGGCGACTACGTCCTCAACGGCGGCGAGGTCGCCGCGCTGGCGATCACTGAGGCCGTCGTGCGCCTGCTGCCCGGCTTCATGGGCAACGCCGAGTCGCTGGTGGAGGAGTCGCACGCCGACGGCCTCCTGGAGTACCCCGTCTACACCAAGCCGGCCTCCTGGCGCGGTCGCGAGGTCCCGGACGTGCTGCTCTCCGGCGACCACGCGCGGATCGCCGCGTGGCGCCGCGAGCAGGCCGAGCAGCGCACCGCCGAGCGGCGCCCCGACCTGCTGCCGCGCACGGGCGCGGTCGGCGCGCTCGCGGACCTCGACGTACGCGCTGCCGTCCCGGCCGACGCCGGCGAGCTGTTCACCCTGCAGCGCGCGTGCTGGCTGCAGGAGCAGCAGGCCAACCCCGGGGTGGAGATCCCGGCGCTGCACGAGTCGCTCGACGACGTGCGTCGCGGCCTGGGGGAGTGGACCGTGATGGTCGCCCGTGAGCCGTCGTCGGGCCGTCTCGTCGGTGCCGTGCGCGGCCGGGTGGACTCCCACGGCGAGTGGGACATCGGCCGGATCATGGTGGCGCCCGACCTGCAGGGCCGCGGCCTGGGGCGGGCCCTGCTCGGGCTGGTCGAGGACCTGGCGCCGGCCGACGTGACGACCTACGTCCTCTTCACCGGCGAGCGGTCGACCGACAACCAGCGGATGTACCGGAAGGCGGGCTTCCGGCTGCGCACCGACCGGCGGGCTCCTGCGGGCGCGGTGGTGATGACCAAGCCGGCCCGGCGGCGGGCCTAGGCACCACCCCGGCCGGATTTCACGCCGGCCCGACGCCTCTGGCAGACTTCACCACTGGTCTGCTCGAGGCCAGGGTCGCCCGGACGCATCTCGCGATGCACCGCCCCGGGGTCCCGCCGAACCGCACCTGCCACAGGGGGCGCGCCGGCCGGCCACCACGAGCGTCCGTCCGACACACGACTATGTCCGCGGCTGACCTGTGGCACTCGCGAGGAGCACCCGATGAGCAACGTCATCGCCGATCTCGGCACCGCCATCAAGCGCGACGACGTCCCGGCCTTCCGCGCCGGCGACACCGTCAAGGTCCACGTCAAGGTCATCGAGGGCAGCCGCTCGCGTGTCCAGGTCTTCCAGGGCGTCGTGATCCGCGTCCACGGCTCGGGCATCGGCCGCACCTTCACCGTCCGCAAGGTCTCCTTCGGCGTCGGCGTGGAGCGCACCTTCCCGCTGAACTCCCCGATCTTCGAGAAGATCGAGGTCGTGACCCGCGGTGACGTGCGCCGCGCCAAGCTCTACTACCTGCGCAACCTGCGCGGCAAGGCTGCCAAGATCAAGGAGCGCCGCGAGGCGTGAGCACCGTCCGGCGCCGGGTGGCGCCGGTCCGACCAGGGACTGGTTAGTCTCTGCGCGTGACTTCTGACGACCGCGGTTCCACGTCCGCCCCGATGGACGAGGAGCCGCGGTCGTCGCGTCCGGAGGAGGAGAAGGTGGAGAGCCGCCACGACGGTCGACGCGGCCGGGGCCGGCGCAAGCAGCTGCCGCTCTGGCAGGAGACGATCCTCCTGCTCGGGATCGCGCTCGTGCTCGCGATCGTCATCAAGAGCTTCTTCGTCCAGGCCTTCTACATCCCGTCGGAGTCGATGGAGCCGGGCCTGGTCCTCAACGACCGGATCCTGGTCGAGAAGCCGTCCTACTGGGGGGACGGCGGCCCCGAGCGCGGCGACGTCGTGGTTTTCAAGGACCCGGGCGGCTGGCTCAACCCCGCCGACGCGGCCGGTCCGACCAACCCGGTGGCGAAGGGGATGGCCAAGATCGGTCTCTACCCGACCGGCGGCCACCTCGTGAAGCGGGTCATCGGCGTGGCCGGCGACACCATCCAGTGCTGCGACGACCAGGGCCGGCTGATGATCAACGGCACGGCGATCGACGAGTCCGCGTTCGTCAAGCGCGGCGACGCCACGTGTGACGGTCCGATGGTCGACGAGTGCACCACCGACTGGGAGGTCGGGCCGATCCCCGAGGGCCACGTGTTCGTGATGGGGGACAACCGCTCCCGCTCGGCGGACTCCTCGTTCCACATGTGCAAGCCCGGGCGGACCGAGTGCGTCCCGGGAGACGAGTTCGTCCCCGTCGACCTGGTGGTCGGCAAGGTGTTCGTCCTGCTCTGGCCGGCCGACCGGTTCCGCTGGAACTCGCGTCCCGACGCGTTCGAGGACGTGCCGGAACCCTCGTCGTGACCCCCTCGCCCGCGACCCAGCCGCCGCTGCCGGTCCCGGGCGCGGTGACGGTGCGCCGCGACGCCGGGCTCTACGGCTACGAGCGCGCGCTGCGCCGCGTCGGCCTCGAGCCCGTGGCCGGTGTCGACGAGGCGGGCCGCGGCGCCTGCGCCGGCCCGCTCGTCGCCGGCGCCGTCGTGCTCCCACCCGGCAAGGCCGGCATCGTCCCCGGCCTGGCGGACAGCAAGCTGCTCACCGAGGCTGCCCGCGAGCGGGTCTACGCCCAGGTCGTGCGCCGGGCACTGGCCTGGTCGGTGGTCGTGGTCGAGCCCGAGGAGTGCGACCGCCTCGGCATGCACGTGGCCAACCTCGAGGCGCTGCGCCGCGCGGTCGCCCGCCTGGCCACGCGGCCGGCGTACGTCCTGACCGACGGGTTCCCCGTCGACGGCCTCGGCGTGCCCGGCCTCGCGGTGTGGAAGGGCGACCGGGTCGCCGCCTGCATCGCCGCCGCGTCGGTGGTGGCGAAGGTGACCCGGGACCGGCTGATGGTCGACCTCGACGGCGACTGGCCCGCCTACGACTTCCGGACCCACAAGGGCTACATCACCGAGACCCACGAGGCGGCGCTGGCCGCCCACGGCCCGTCGCCGGTGCACCGGATGCGCTTCGTCAACGTGCGCCGCGCCGCGGGGCTCGAGCCGGGCGCGGAGGTGCCCACTAGGGTCGGTGGCCAGGAGCACGAGCAGGGACCGGGCAGCGGCGAGCAGGAGGACGGATGAGCGCGGAGGACCTCGAGAAGTACGAGACCGAGATGGAGCTCACCCTCTACCGCGAGTACCGCGACGTGGTGGGGATCTTCAAGTACGTCGTGGAGACCGACCGCCGGTTCTACCTGTGCAACCAGGTGGACGTGAAGGCCCGCTCCGAGAGCGGAGACGTCTTCTTCGAGGTCTCGATGAGCGACGCCTGGGTGTGGGACATGTACCGCCCGGCCCGGTTCGCCAAGAACGTGAAGGTGCTGACGTTCAAGGACGTCAACGTCGAGGAGCTCGCACCCCAGGACATCGACCCGCCCAAGGACTGACCGGCGGCCGCGGTCGGTGCGGTCCTGGGGCGAGCGGCGTACGGCTGCCCCCGGAGCGGTGGGTGAGGGGGATTCTGGGCCGTCGAAGTCCTCTTCACGCACCGCTCAACGCGGGGTGGTCCGCGCGTACGCCACCGCGAGCGCCACCGCCCGCGCTGCCCGCACGACCGTCTGGTCGACCGGGGCGTCGGTGCGGTCGAGGACCACCAGGTGTCCACAGCCCCCGGTCGGGCGGCGTCCTCCACAGGCGGCGTGACCACCGCCTGCTCGCCGTCGGTGCCCCGCGGTGTGCTGGTGCCTCCAGCCGACCGGAAGGCACCCGCGATGACCAGACCCACCGTCCCGCTCGTCCCGCGCGACCCCGTCGCCGCGCACAACCGTCGCCTCGGCCGCCGCGGCGAGGAGCTCGCGGCCCGCCACCTGACGTCGCTCGGCATGGTGCTGCTCGACCGCAACTGGCGCTGCGCGGCCGGCGAGATCGACCTCGTGCTGCGCGACGGCCGGGTGCTGGTGATCTGCGAGGTCAAGACCCGGTCGTCGACCTCCTACGGCACGCCCCTCGAGGCGGTCGACGCCCGCAAGGCGGAGCGGCTGCGCCGGCTCGGCGCCCGCTGGCTGCGTGCCCACGACTGCCACCCCGACGACGTCCGGGTGGACCTGGTGGGCGTGCTCGCCCCGCCCAGCGGGCCGGTGGAGGTCGAGCACGTGCCGGGGGTCGGCTGATGGCGTTCGCGACCGCGCGCTCGCTCGCGCTCCGGGGCGCCGACGGACACGTGATCGACGTGCAGGTCGACGTGTCCCCAGGACTGGTCAGCACCACGATCATCGGCCGGGTCGACAAGTCCCTGTCCGAGGCCCGCGACCGGGTGCGGATGGCGATCAACAACGACTGCGGCCGGTGGCCGGCCACCAAGCGGGTCACGATCCTGCTCGCCCCGGCCGACCTGCCCAAGTCCGGCACCCACTACGACCTCGCGATCGCGACAGCCGTGCTCGCGGCCGACCCCCAGCACGAGGACCTGCTGCCCGAGCACCTCGCGGGCTGGGCGTTCGTCGGTGAGCTCTCCGTGTCGGGTGCGCTCCGCCCGGTGCCGGGCGTCCTGCCGATGGTGATCGCGGCGGCGGCCCACGACATCACGCGGGTGTTCGTCCCGGAGCCCCAGGCCGCCGAGGCGGCGCTGGTGCCGGGCATGACGGTGTTCGGCGTGCGCTCGCTGGCGCAGGTCTCCGCCGTGCTGCGCGGCGTGGAGGTTCCCGAGGCGGCGCCCGTCGTCGCCGCGTCGGCCAGCCCGCTCGCGACCTGGCGGGGCGAGGACCGGCTCGCCGGCCTCGACCTGCGCGACCTCGACGGCCTCGAGGACGTCCGCTACGCGGTGGAGGTCGCGGCCGCGGGCGGGCACCCCACCATGCTCATCGGCCCCCGGGGCACCGGGAAGACCTCGATCGCCGAACGGATCCCGTCGATCCTCCCCGACCTGACCACCGAGCAGGCCCTCGAGGTGACCGCCCTCCACTCCGTCGCAGGGGTCCTGCCGGAGGGCAGTGGCCTGCTGCGCCGACCGCCGTGGTTCGCCCCGCACCACTCGGCGACGGCGGCGAGCGTGCTCGGGGGCGGGACGGGCCGGGTCCGCCCCGGCCAGGTGAGCCTGGCCCACCACGGCGTGCTGTTCCTCGACGAGTTCCCGCACTTCCGCGCCGACGTGATCGAGGCGATGCGCCAGCCGCTCGAGGCCGGGGAGGTCACCATCGCCCGCGGCGACGACGCCGCGACCTACCCCGCCCGCTCCCTGGTGGTGCTGGCCGCGAACCCGTGCCCGTGCGGCAACTTCCACGGCTCCTCCGGTGGGTCCTGCGAGTGCTCGGACGTGCAGCGACTTCACTACCGCCGCAAGCTCACCGGCCCGATCCTCGACCGCGTCGACATCTGGATGGAGGTGCGGCCGCAGGGTCGCAGCCGGACCGTGTTCGGGCCCGAGCGTGAGTCCTCCGAGGACGTCCGCTCCCGGGTGGCGGAGGCCCGCCAGCGCCAGGCGCTGCGCTACCGCCACTGCCCGTGGCTGCTCAACGCCTCGTGCCCGGGGCCGGTCCTCGCCGAGCACTGGCCGCTGGAGCCCGAGGCGCAGCACCTCGTCGACGCCGACCTGGCGGCGGGTCGTCTCACCCGCCGTGGCCTGACCCGGGTCCAGCGCCTGGCGTGGACGGTGGCGGACCGCTCGGGCGTCGCCCGGCCGGGCGAGGAGGAGGCGCGGATCGCGCTCGCGCTGCGGTCGGCGGACGCCGCCGGCACGTTGCCGGCCGCCGTGGTGGGGGTGGCGTCGTGAGCGACGTGCCCCTCCGTCCCGCGGGCCCGACCACCGCGTCCCGCGTCGGCGACGCCGACCGGCTGGCGAGGGTCATCCTGAGCTGCGCCGTCGAGCCGGGCGACGGCACCACCTCCTCGATGGTGCGCCAGGTGGGCGCGGTGCGTGCGCTCGAGCAGCTGCGCGTCTCGCGCAGCGACACCGGCGTCGCGGAGCGGCTGGCCGAACGGCTCGGCGAGGTCGAGCCCGAGCGCGAGCTCGACCAGGCCGCCCGCTGCGGCATCCGCTTCCTGGTCCCGGGCGACCCGGAGTGGCCCGACGGCCTCGACCGGCTCGACGACACCATCACCCTCGACGGGTTCGGCGGTGCGCCGCCGGGGCTGTGGGTGAAGGGCCCGATGCCCCTCACCGAGCTCGCCTGCTCGGTGGCCGTCGTGGGGTCGCGGGCCGCCTCCTTCTACGGCGTCGAGATGACCCGCGGCGTCTGCGCCGACCTCGCCCACGCCCGGGTGCCGGTGGTGTCGGGTGGTGCCCTCGGCATCGACTTCGTCGCCCACGACTCCACCCTGGCCGCCGCCGGCACCACGGTGGCGGTGCTGGCCTGCGGCGTCGACCGGGTCTACCCCGCCCAGAACCGGCCGCTGATCCAGCACCTCGCGGCCGAGCACGCGGTGGTGTCGGAGCAACCGCCCGGATCCACGCCGACGCGTCCGCGGTTCCTCGCCCGCAACCGGCTGATCGCCGCCCTGACCACCGGCACGGTCCTCGTGGAGGCAGCGCTGCGCAGCGGGGCGCTCAACACCGTGGGCTGGGCGGAGGGCCTCGGCCGGCAGGTCATGTGCGTGCCGGGTCCGGTCACCAGCGTCACCTCTCAGGGGGTCAACCAGCTCCTCCGCGACGGACGCGGCACCGTCGTGACGAGCGGACGCGAGGTCCTCGAGCTCGTGGGCAGGTCGGGGACCCACCTCCTCGAGCCGCCGCGCGGCGAGACCCGCCCCCGCGACGACCTCACCCCGACCGAGCAGCAGGTCGTCGAGTGGGTGCCGGTCAGCCGGCCCGCCGAGGTCGACGAGATCTCCGTGCGGTGCGGCCTGCACGTGCGCACCACCGACGGAGCCCTGCGCCGGCTGCGCGCCAAGGGCCTGGTGCGCCTCGACGAACGGGGGTGGCGGCTCGCGCCTGACGCGTGAGGGCGGTCCGCGCGCCTAGGCTCGGCGACGTGAGCGACGAGCCGACGACCGATGCCCCGGGACTCCCGGAGCCGATGGTCCGGCTGCTCGGCGACTACGAGCGCCACCTCGTCTCCGAGCGTGACCTGACCCCCCACACCGTCCGGGCCTACCTCGGCGACGTGTCGAGCCTGCTGGACCACTGCGTCCGCCTCGGGCACGACGACGTCACCGACCTCGACCTCCGCACGCTGCGCAGCTGGCTGGCGCGGCTGCAGACGACCGGCCGCAGCCGGACCACGATCGCCCGGCGGGCGACGGCGGCACGGGTCTTCACCGCCTGGTTGCACCGCACCGGACGCCTGCCGGCCGACCCGGGGGCCGCGCTCGGCTCGCCGAAGAAGCTCAAGACCCTGCCGCCGGTGCTCCGCGCCGACGAGGCGGAGGCGCTCATCAGGTCGGCCGCGGACCGGGCCGACGACGGCACCCCGGTCGGCCTGCGCGACGTGGCCATGCTCGAGCTGCTCTACGCCACCGGCATCCGGGTCGGCGAGCTGGTGGGCCTCGACGTCGACGACGTCGACGACGAGCGGCGCGTGGTCCGGGTGCTCGGCAAGGGTCGCAAGGAGCGGTCGGTGCCCTACGGCACGCCAGCCGGACGCTCGCTCGACCGCTGGCTGGCCGGCGGGCGGCCCGAGCTGCGGGTGGAGGGGTCCGGCCCGGCGCTCTTCCTCGGTGTCCGGGGCAGGCGCATCGACCAGCGGGCCGTCCGCGACCTGGTCCACCGTCGCATCGCCGACGTCCCCGGTGCCCCCGACATCGGGCCGCACGGCCTGCGCCACACCGCCGCCACCCACCTGCTGGAGGGCGGTGCCGACCTGCGCTCGGTGCAGGAGCTGCTCGGCCACGCCTCGCTCGCCACCACCCAGCTCTACACCCACGTCACCACCGACCGGCTGCGCCGGGCCTACCAACAGGCCCACCCGCGCGCCTGAGCGCGGCGGGGTCAGCCCAGCCAGTCGAGCGGGCGGCGCCAGGCGTCGAGCGGGGGAGACCAGGACGTCGGGGTGGCCGCGGGCTCGTCGCGCCAGAGCGGGAGCAGCCTCACCGGTCCGCCGCCGACGAGCGTCAGCGGGTCGAGGTAGACCCGGTCGTCGCCGCTCCCGCGCACCAGGCCCCAGTGCAGGCAGGCCGCGGGGAAGCAGTGGCCGTGGGTGACGGCCAGCCGGCCGAGGACGTCGCCGGCCGCCACCGGATCGCCCTTCGCGACCGTGGTGACGACGGGTTCGTAGGTCGTGCGGAGGCCGTCGGCGTGGAGCACGGTCACCACCGGCTTGCCGCCGATCGACCCGGCGAACCCGATCGTGCCGCGCACCGCCGCCCGCACCGGCTGACCGGCGGCGCCGGCGAGGTCCGCACCCCGGTGGCCAGAGGCGTAGGGAGACGGCGGCGGCTCGAAGGGACGTACGACGTCGGGCCGCGGGTCGAGCGGCCACACGCCTGCCGGACCGCCCGCCCGCAGGGGCACCGGCAGGAGCACGGGCCGGGCGGCGGCTGCCGTGGGGGACAGGAGCGTCGTCAGCACCAGCAGCAGGACGTACGGGAGGGCTCGCATCCACCGACGATCGCGCCCGCGGCCGGGCGCCGCGACCGGCGCCCGTCGCGCCTGTGGAGGACGGGCCGGCCAGCAGGGCTGGGGACGGTTCGTGGACGATGGTCCACGACCCCCGGATCCGCGCCCGCAGCGATTCGCCCGCGGGTGACCCGGGGGCCTACGATGTGCGGAGCAGTCCACCCGGACTGACTTCGCACGCTCGCAGACCGCGTCGGAACTGCATCCTGGTTCCGGACCGCCCGTGGGCGTCGGTCCTCAGTTCCGCGTCTCCGGCCCCGCCGGGATCGCGGGTCGGACCGGCGCGTGAGCGTCAGGGCCCCGGCTCCCGCCGGGCGCAGCAACTGAAAACCAACAGGAGCACCGCTCTCCGGCCCGGCCTGCCGAAGGTCGCGCGCACATCGGCGAGCGCCTCCGCAACAACAGGAGAACCCATGGCAGTCGTCACCATGCGCCAGCTGCTCGAGAGCGGCGTCCACTTCGGTCACCAGACCCGTCGCTGGAACCCCAAGATGAAGCGCTTCATCATGACCGAGCGCAACGGCATCTACATCATCGACCTGCAGCAGTCGCTCGCCTACATCGACCGCTCGTACGCCTTCGTCAAGGAGACCGTCGCCAAGGGCGGCGTGATCATGTTCGTCGGCACCAAGAAGCAGGCCCAGGAGGCGATCGCCGAGCAGGCGACCCGCGTCGGGATGCCCTACGTCAACCAGCGCTGGCTGGGCGGCATGCTCACCAACTTCCAGACCGTGCACCAGCGGATCAACCGCCTCAAGGAGCTCGACGACGTCGACTTCGACACCGTCGCCGGCTCGGGTCGCACCAAGAAGGAGCTCCTGCAGATGAAGCGGGAGCACGCCAAGCTCGAGAAGACCCTCGGCGGCATCCGCGAGATGTCCAAGGTCCCCTCCGCGGTGTGGATCGTCGACACCAACAAGGAGCACCTGGCCGTCGAGGAGGCGCGCAAGCTCCGGATCCCGATCATCGGCATCCTGGACTCCAACTGCGACCCCGACCTCGTCGACTTCCCGATCCCGGGCAACGACGACGCGATCCGCGCGGTCGGCCTGCTGACCCGCGTGGTCGCCGACGCCGTCGCCGAGGGCCTCATCGCCCGCTCCGGTGCCAAGACCGCCGGCGAGGCCGTCGGCGCCGAGGAGCCGCTGGCCGAGTGGGAGCGCGAGCTGCTCCAGGGTGACGCCGACCAGGCCGCCGCGGCCGCCACCGGCGACGCCGCCGCCGAGACCCCGGCCTCCGAGGCCACCGGTGCCGCGTCCGAGGCCCCGCAGGCCGAGGCTGCCGCCGACGCCGCCACCGAGGCGCCCGCCGAGGCCGCCGAGGCGAAGCAGGACTGATCGCACTGCGCCGGTCGCGGGCCCAGCCTGCGACCGGCACCGTGCCGTCCACCCCCACCTCCGGCCTCGCCCCACGGCGGGGCCGGTCCCGACTGCAAGGAAGAAGGACCCATGGCCAACTTCACCGCTGCCGACGTCAAGAAGCTCCGTGAGCTGACCCAGGCCGGGATGATGGACTGCAAGAAGGCGCTCACCGAGACCGACGGCGACTTCGACAAGGCCGTCGAGCTGCTCCGCGTCAAGGGTGCCGCGAAGGCTGCCGCCCGCGGCGCCGAGCGGGAGACCGCCGCCGGCCTCGTCGCCACCTCCGGCAACGCGCTGGTCGAGCTGAAGAGCGAGACCGACTTCGTCGCCAAGAACGAGGAGTTCATCGCCAAGGCGCAGCAGATCGCCGACGTCGCCGACGCCGTCAAGGCCGCCGACACCGAGGCGCTCAAGGCCGCCGAGCTCGACGGCAAGACCGTCGGCGAGGTCGTCGAGGACCTCGCCATCACCATCGGCGAGAAGATCGAGCTGGGCGAGGTCGCCTACTTCGAGGGCACCACCGTCACCTACATGCACAAGCGTGCCGCCGACCTGCCGCCCGCCGTGGGCGTGCTGGTCGAGTTCGAGGGTGACGAGGCCGCCGCCCGCGCCGCTGCGATGCAGATCGCCGCGATGAAGGCGCAGTACCTCACCCGCGACGAGGTCCCGGCCGACGTCGTCGCCTCCGAGCGCTCCATCGCCGAGCAGAAGACCCGCGAGGAGGGCAAGCCCGAGCAGGCGATCGCCAAGATCGTCGAGGGTCGCCTCGGTGGCTTCTTCAAGGAGATCGTCCTGCTCGAGCAGGAGTCGGTCACCGAGTCCAAGAAGACGGTCAAGGCCGTCCTGGACGAGGCCGGCACCACCGTCAAGCGCTTCGCGCGCTTCGAGGTCGGCGCCTGAGCCCCGCTCCACCCGCACCGACCGGGGCCCGTACGCAACCGCGTACGGGCCCCGCTCGCGTCCGACGGGCGTCGCGCCGGGATCCGCGGCGGCCGGCCCGCCCGCACGGGCGTGCGGTTCGACCCACCGGGTGCCGGACCGGTAGGTTTCTCGGCGAACCACCATGCCGTGCGAAGGGATCGAAGTGACGGCCTACCAGCGTGTCCTGCTCAAGCTCTCGGGTGAAGTGTTCGGCGGTGGGACGGTGGGCGTCGACCCCGACGTCGTCTCCAAGGTCGCCCGGGAGATCGCGACCGTCGTGCGCGAGGGCGTCGGTGTGTGCATCGTCGTCGGCGGCGGCAACTTCTTCCGCGGCGCCGAGATGCAGCAGCGCGGCATGGACCGCAGCCGCGCCGACTACATGGGCATGCTCGGCACCGTCATGAACTGCCTCGCGCTCCAGGACTTCCTGGAGAAGGAGGGCATCGAGACGCGCGTGCAGACCGCGATCGCGATGGGCCAGGTCGCCGAGCCCTACATCCCGCGCCGCGCGATGCGCCACCTCGAGAAGGGTCGCGTCGTGATCTTCGGGGCCGGCGCCGGCATGCCGTTCTTCTCCACCGACACCGTCGCCGCGCAGCGGGCCCTCGAGACCCACTGCGAGGTGGTGCTGATGGCCAAGCAGGGCGTCGACGGCGTCTACAGCGCGGACCCGAAGAAGGACCCGTCCGCGACGAAGTACGACACGCTCAGCTTCGCCGACGCCCTCCAGCAGGGCCTCAAGATCGCCGACGCGACCGCGTTCGCCCTGTGCATGGAGAACGACATGCCGCTCGTGGTCTTCGGCGCGGACGACGAGGGTGCCATCCTGCGGATCGTCAAGGGTGAGAGGATCGGCACGCTGGTCAGCCGCGACGGCTGAGCACCCCACACGCTTCCGCACCACCCCGGCCGCCCGCGGCCGGCACCGACGAGAGAGAGAACGCGACCGTGATCAACGACGTCCTGAACGATGCCGACTCCAAGATGGGCAAGTCCGTCGACGCCACCCGGGAGGAGTTCGCGGCGATCCGCGCCGGCCGCGCCAACCCCGCGATGTTCGCCAAGATCACCGCCGACTACTACGGCACCCAGACCCCGCTCCAGCAGCTGGCGAGCTTCACCTCCCAGGACGCACGCACCATCCTCATCCAGCCCTTCGACATCGGCGCGATGGGCAACATCGAGCGCGCCATCCGTGACTCCGACCTCGGCGTCAACCCCGCCAACGACGGCAAGGTGCTGCGCTGCGTCTTCCCCGAGCTGACCGAGGAGCGCCGCAAGGAGTTCATCAAGCTCGCCAGGTCCAAGGCCGAGGACGGCCGGGTGTCGGTGCGCAACGTGCGCCGCACGGCCAAGCAGTCGCTGGAGAAGATGGCCACCGACGGCGAGGTCGGCAAGGACGACGTCACGGGTGCCGAGAAGCGCCTCGACGGCATCACCAAGACCCACACCGACAAGATCGACGAGATGCTCAAGCACAAGGAAGCCGAGCTGCTCGAGGTCTGAGCCACCCATCGATGACCACCCCTGACACCCCGCCCGCGCCGGCACCCAAGAAGGACCACGGTCGCGCCGGCCGGGACCTCCCTGCTGCCATCGGCTCGGCCGTGGTGCTCGTGGGGGCGATCCTGCTCTCGCTCTTCTTCTGGAAGACCGCCTTCATGGCGATCGTCGCCGTCGCGGTGGTGGTGGCGATCTGGGAGCTGCACCGCGGGCTGTCCGCCAAGGACATCGACATCCCCGAGCAGCCGCTCATGCTCGGCGGCGCCGTCATGGTGGTCGTGGCCTATGTCTGGGGTGCCCCGGCGCTCGTGACCGCGACCGCCGTCACCGCGCTCGCGATCATGCTGTGGCTGCTGCGGCGCGGGGTCGAGGGATACGTCAAGAACGCCACCGCCTCGGTGTTCACGCTCGTCTACGTCCCGTTCCTCGGCTCGTTCGTCGCCCTCCTGCTCGCCGAGGGCAGCCGCCTGCCCGGGTTCGGGCTGGACCTGGCCGACGACGGCGTGCGCGGCATCATCACCTTCATCGCGATCACGGTCGCCTCCGACACCGGCGGCTACGTCGCCGGCGTGCTGTTCGGCAAGCACCCGATGGCGCCGGTGATCTCGCCCAAGAAGTCGTGGGAGGGCTTCGCCGGCTCGGCGGTGGCCTGCGTGGCCGTCGGCGTGTGGCTGGTGGCCTCGTTCCTCGACGGCGACTGGTGGGTCGGCGTGCTGCTCGGCCTGATCACCGTCGTGATGGCCACCCTCGGCGACCTGTGCGAGTCGGTCATCAAGCGCGACCTCGGCATCAAGGACATGAGCCAAGTCATCCCCGGCCACGGCGGCCTGATGGACCGGCTCGACTCGCTGCTCGCCACGATCGCCCCGATCTGGCTGGTGCTGCACTACCTCGTCTTCTGATGCGGCTCCTCGTCACCGGCGGCCGCACCGGGTACCTCGGACGCCACGTCGTCCGCGCGGCAGCGGGCCACGACGTCGTCGCGGTCGGCTCGGCCGACGCCGACGTCCGCGACGCCGGTGCCGTGGCGGCGCTGCTCGAGCGGCACCGCCCGGACGTGGTCGTCCACACCGCGTACGTCCAGTCCGACCACGAGGTGACGGCCACCGGCGCCGCGCACGTCGCCGACGCGACCGCCGACCGTGGCGCCCGGCTCGTTCTCGTGTCGAGCGACGTGGTGTTCGGCGGGTCGCCGGAGCCCTACGCCGAGGACGCGCCCACCGACCCGGTCAACGACTACGGGCGGGCGAAGGTCGAGGCCGAGCGGGCGGCGCTCGCCACCTGCGACGACGTCGTGGTCGTCCGCACGTCGCTGATCCTCGGTGACGGCGCGTCGGTGCACGAGCAACTGGTCCGCGACCTCGCAGGCGGCGCCGACGGGGCACTCTTCGAGGACGAGCGGCGCACCCCCGCGCACGTCGAGGACCTGGCGGCGGCCCTGGTCGAGCTCGCCGGCAACGACGTGCAGGGCGTGCTGCACTGCGGCGGCGCCGACGCGCTGAGCCGCCTCGAGCTCGGCCGGCTGGTCGCCCGTCGCGACGACCTCGACCCCGGGGCGCTGCGCGCCGGACGTCGCGCCGACCTGGCCGACCCGGGACCCGTCGACGTACGCCTCGACTCCTCGCGGGCCGCGACCCTCCTCACGACCCGGCTCCGCGGCGCGCGGGAGTTCCTGTGACCCTCCACCTCGTGCGCCACGGCCGGCCGCTGGTCGTCCCGGGCGAGCCGGCCGCGTCGTGGGACCTCGACCCGGCGGCGTACGACGACGTGTGGGCGCTGCGGTCCTCCGGTCGGCTGCCGGCGCGCGCCGCGTGGTTCGCCTCGCCCGAGCCGAAGGCGCTGCAGACCGCCCAGCTGCTCACCGACGCCGACGTGGGCGTGCTCGACGACCTGCGCGAGCACGAGCGGTCGGGGGAGTGGGTGGACGACTTCGCCGGCACGGTGCGGCGCGCCTTCGAGCGCCCGGACGTGCCGGCGACGGACGGGTGGGAGCCCCTGACGGCCTGCCGCGACCGCGTGGTGCCGGCCGTGCGGCGGGTCCTGGAGGTGCACGGGGACGACGACGTGGTGCTCGTCGGTCACGGGACGGCGTGGACCGTGGTGGTCGCCGCGCTCACCGGGCGCCCGCCCGACGTCGAGCGCTGGGCGGGGCTCGCCATGCCCGACCTGATCACCGTCGACGCGGTCCCCGGCGCCTAGGATGGCGCCATGAGCACGCCCCACACGACGGACGTCCCCGCCGACGAGCGGGAGCGCCACTTCGAGTGGTGGCACCACAGCCACCCCACGTTCGCGGGCATCACCGGCTTCTTCGCCGGCATGCTCTTCGTCACCGCAGTTCCTGGCTTCTTCGCCGGCGTGCTGCGGCTGCTGTTCAGCTACCAGACGGCCGAGAAGCTGTTCCCCTTCGTGCTGCTGGCGCTGGCGCTCCCGATCGCGATGCTGGTCAAGCGCAAGACCCGCCGGTTCGCGCAGTTCATGTTCGTCGGGATGCTCGTCACCGCGGCCGTCGTCCTCGGCGTCACCTCGCTGGTGCTCTACTTCATGGTCGACGCCTGACCCGCTGAATCGACCCGCCCACCGTCGGGATGGGAGACTCGGGGCGATGTCCGACTCCACTCCCGATGCGGCCCGTGAGCCGATCAAGACGCTGCCCCTCGTCTTCGACGAGCCCCGCGGGCGCAAGAAGCCGCCGCGCCACCTGGCCGACCTCGACGAGGCGGGCCGCAAGGCGCTGCTGGAGGAGATGGGCCTGCCCGGCTTCCGCGCCAAGCAGCTCTCCACCCACTACTTCTCCCGCCTGGTCGACGACCCGGCCGAGATGACCGACCTCCCGGCCGGCCAGCGCGACGACCTCGTCGGCGCGCTGCTGCCCGAGCTGATGACGCCGCTGCGGACCATGGAGGCCGACCGCGGCACCACCCGCAAGACGCTGTGGAAGCTCTTCGACGGCGCGCTCGTCGAGTCGGTGCTGATGCGCTACCCCGACCGCGCCACGATGTGCGTGTCCAGCCAGGCCGGCTGCGGCATGGCCTGCCCGTTCTGCGCGACCGGCATGGGCGGTCTCCAGCGCAACATGTCGACCGCCGAGATCGTCGAGCAGGTCGTCGCCGGAGCGCGGTCCCTCGCGCGCGGCGAGGTCCCGGGAGGCCCGGGCCGTGTGTCCAACGTGGTCTTCATGGGCATGGGCGAGCCCCTCGCCAACTACAAGGCCGTCATCGGCGCCGTGCGACGCCTGACCGACCCCGCGCCGGGCGGCCTCGGGATGAGCGCCCGCGGCATCACCGTGTCCACCGTGGGGCTCGTGCCGCGCATCCGCCAGCTCACCGAGGAGGGCATCCCGGTCACGCTGGCGCTGAGCCTGCACGCCCCGGACGACGAGCTGCGCAACGAGCTGGTGCCGATCAACACGCGCTTCTCGGTCGCCGAGACCGTCGAGGCCGCGTGGGACTACGCCCGCGTGACCAAGCGCCGCGTGTCGATCGAGTACGCCATGATGCGCGGCATCAACGACCAGGCGCACCGCGCCGACCTGCTCGCCGACGTGCTCAACTCGTACGGCGACTGGGGGTGGGTGCACGTCAACCTGATCCCGCTCAACCCGGTCGAGGGGTCGAAGTGGACCGCCTCCGACCCGGCCGACGAGCGCGAGTTCGTGCGCCGGCTCGAGGCCAAGGGCATCCCGACGACCGTCCGCGACACCCGTGGGCGCGAGATCGACGGCGCCTGCGGCCAGCTCGCAGCCAAGGAGTAGCGCCAAGGAGCAGCGCCGGGCAGGCACCGGGGCACCTGAGGCGTCGGCGCGTGTTCACGTGTCGGTCGCCCGGCCCGGTGGGTCCGTTGCCCGACGCTTCCTAGCGTCCGGGGCATGGACCTGCTCGAGAGGCGGCGTCGCAGCCGCACCGTCCCCGCGGACGTCGTGCCGCTCCCCGTCGCGTCGACCGGGCGGCTCCGCGTCCTGGTCGTCACCGAGTCCTTCCTGCCCCAGGTCAACGGCGTGACCAACTCGGTGCGCCGGGTGCTGGAGCACCTGGCCGCCGCAGGCCACGACGCCGAGCTGGTCGCGCCGACCGGACCCGATTCGTATGCCGGCTTCCCGGTGACCCACGCACGCGGCGCCTGCCTGCCGTTCTACAGCGACTTCCGGATCGGCCTGGAGACGCGCCGGCGGCTGCGCGCGACGATGGAGCGGTTCCGTCCCGACGTCGTCCACCTCGCCTCGCCGGCCACGCTCGGCCACCAGGCGGCGCGGGCCGCGCGGTCGCTCGGCATCCCGACGGTCGCGATCTACCAGACCGACCTCGTCGGCTTCGCCGACCGCTACCCGGTGCCCGGCGGCGCCCGGGCGATGGAGCGCCTCACCCGCCGCATCCACCTCGCCGTCGACCGCACCCTCGCGCCATCGTCGGCCAGCATCGGCCAGCTCGAGCGGCTGGGAGTGCCGGCCGTGCACCGCTGGCCGCGCGGTGTCGACCAGGTGCTGTTCGACCCGGCGCGCCGCGACGCGGACCTCCACGCGCGCCTCGCGCCCGACGGAGAGGCCCTCGTCGGCTACGTCGGCCGGCTGGCGCCCGAGAAGGAGCTCGAGCTGCTGGCCCACGTCGACCGGCTGCCCGGTGTCCGGCTGGTGCTGGTGGGCGGCGGCCCGGAGGAGGCGCGGCTGCGGGCGCTGCTGCCGCGTGCGGCCTTCCTGGGCGTGCTGCACGGCGAGGAGCTCGCCCGGGCGTACGCGACGCTCGACGTGTTCGTGCACACCGGACGCCACGAGACCTACTGCCAGTCCGCGCAGGAGGCGCTGGCCAGCGGGGTGCCGGTGGTCGCGCCGCGTGCCGGCGGACCGGTCGACGTCGTCGACGACACGGTCGCCGGGTTCCTCTACGAGCCGGGCGACGGGGCCGAGCTGGCGGCGCACGTCGAGCGGCTCGTCGCCCAGCCGGTGCTCCACCGGCGGATGGCCCTCGCCGCGCGCCACAGCGTCCGTGACCGGACCTGGCAGGCGGTCAACGAGCTGCTCGTCGAGCACTACCGCGCGGCCGCCGGCGCCACGCTCAGCCGGCGTCGGGCGGGCTGACCCCCACCACCTCGACCGCCTCCTCCACGGAGTCGACGAGGTGCACGTGCGGCTCCATCGCGCGACCGCGGGCGAGGGCCCGCAGCAGCGGCCAGGCGGGCAGGTCCTCGGTCCAGTGCCGCCGGCCGACCAGCACCATCGGCGCGACCGACGCCTCGTCCGCGTAGTAGTTCTCGCACGCGTCCTGGAAGACCTCCTGCACGGTGCCACCGGCGCCGGGGAGGAACACGATGCCGGCGTTGCAGATCTCGAGGAGGACGGCCTCGCGCGGAGCGTTGCGGAAGAACTTGGCGATCGCCGTGGCGAAGACGTTGGGCGGCTCGTGGCCGTAGTGCCACGTCGGGATGCCGAGCGAGTCGCGCCCGGGGCCGTCGACCTCCTCCACGACGTCGAGCCCGGCCCGCGCCCAGGCGCCCACGTCGGGCGTGAACGACGGCACGCGCGCGAGGTGGGCAAGCGCGCGGTCGAGCAGGTCGGTCTGCCCACCGGGCACGAACGCGCCGAGGTTGGCCGCCTCCATGGCTCCGGGACCCCCGCCGGTCGCGACGGTCAGCGCGTCGCCGAGCAGGTGGCCGAGCCGCGCCGCGTCGGCGTACTCCGCGGACCCGCGCACGAGGGCGTGCCCGCCCATCACGCCGACCATCCGGCGGCCCGACACCCACGCCTCGAGCGCCTCGTCGACGTGGTGGTCGTGCAGCGCCATCGCGAGGGTGTCCTCGGGCGTGGTCCGGCCGCGCGACCACGCGTAGGCACGGGCGTCGGTGCTGTCGTCGTAGCGGGGCGTGTCGTAGAGGTCGGCGGGGGAGTAGAGGGTCGAGCGGTAGGGGTCGACCGGGCTGCCGGGGATGTCGTGCAGCACCACCCCGCCGGCGCGGCGCACCGCGTCGTCGTCCCCGTCGGCGAACTCGCAGCCGAGGAACAGCGACTGGGCGAGCGACCGCTCCAGCAGCGCCGGCCCACGCTCGGTGAGGTCGAGGCCCACCACCCGCCAGCCGGCCAGCGTCCGGGCTCCCGCGGCCAGGCGCCGGTCGAGGTCGTCGAGGGTGGTGACGTCGAGGACGCGTCCGCGCGAGTGCTTCACGGCGCCCAACCTAGGGGGCGGGCCGTGGCAGGGTGGCGACATGGTCTCGGAGGAGGACGTCTACGCACTCGCCACCCGCAACCGGCTCCTGGCCGCCGACATGTTCGCCGGCCTGAGCGAGGCGCAGTGGACCACCCCCAGCCTGTGTGCCGGCTGGTCGGTCCGGGAGGTCTGCGCCCACCTGGTCCCGCCGCCCGGCGGCCACCGGCTGCTGCCGCTCGTGGGCGCCGTGCTGCGCTTCCGCGGCGACCTGGCTCGCTTGGTCGACGTCACCACCCGGGAGCGGGCGGCGGCGACGCCGACCGACCAGCTGGTCGCCGAGCTGCAGGAGCGGGCCGGCGACCGGCTCGAGGCTCCGGTCGTGGGGGCGCTCGGTCCGATGGTCGACACCGCGATCCACCTGCGCGACGCCGCGCGCCCGCTGGGGCTCGACGTCGGACCGCCGCCGGACGACTGGCGGCCGGTGCTCGACTTCCTGCGCACCGGCCCCGCCGAGCGCGGCTTCGTCGGGCGGGGGCGCACCGCCGGCCTCCGGCTCGAGGCGAGCGACACCGACTGGTCGTCGGGCGCGGGTGACCTCGTGCGGGGCGCCGCCGAGGCGCTGGCCCTCGCGGTGGCGGGCCGGCCGGTGGCCTACGCCGAGCTCGAGGGCCCGGGCGTCGAGGTGCTCCGGTCACGCGATCGGTGAGCCGTCGGCACAACCGGTCGTCGATCGTCCGCAACCCGGCCTAGCGTGCTGCCATGAGCATGATCGCGGGCTTGGACATCGACGGCCACGAGGTCGTGCCGCTCGTCCCGGAGACCTGGGACCTCTTCGCCCAGATGGCGGGCCGGACCGGCCTGTTCGGCGGCTGCTGGTGCGTCCACTTCCACTGCCTGCCCGACCCGCCCGAGCGCGAGGAGATGGGCAACCCCGCCTTCAAGCGGATGCTCGTGGAGCAGGGCGTCGCCCACGCGGCGCTCGTCCTCGACGACGGAGAGGCCGTCGCGTGGGCCGAGTACGGCACGGTCGCCGAGCTGCCCAACATCCAGCACCGCAAGCAGTGGGAGGCCGAGACCGAGTCGCCGCCGGAGTTCCGGATCACGTGCGTCCAGGTCCGCAAGGACCACCGTCGCCGGGGCCTCGGGTCGGTCGCGGTGAAGGGCGCCGTGGCGCTGGTCGCCGCGGCCGGCGGGGGCCGTGTCGAGTCCTACCCGCACGACCTCCCGCCCGGCAAGAAGATGTCCGCGTCGTTCCTCTACAACCTCACGCGGACCACCTACGAGCGCCTCGGGTTCACCTACGTCCGGCCCAAGGGCCAGGGCAACTGCGTGATGGAGCTGCAGGTGCCGCCGGCCTGACCGCACGCGCTCCTCCCTCGCTGGTCGAGGTGTGAGGAGCGCCGGCGACGAGCCTCGAGACCTGCTCGGCCAGTGGTTTCGAGGCTCGCTCCGCTCGCACCTCAACCACCGAGGGGACGCGCTCGCACCTCAACCACCGAGGGGACGCGCTCGCACCTCGACCACCGAGGGGACGCGCTCGCACCTCGACCACCGAGGGGACGGCCGTCAGAACGCGTGCGCCATCAGCTCGCCGAACAGCTCCTGCTCGTCGACCGCCAGGCCCCGGGAGCGGAACCACGCGCACATGTTGGCGCAGTCGCGCAGCAGGAAGTCCATGCCCTGCGGGTTGCCGACCAGGTCCACCACCTGGGGCAGGTCGATGACGACCAGCCGGTCACCGGCCGCGAGGGTGTTGTAGGGCGACAGGTCGCCGTGGACCAGACCCGCCTGCACCAGCGCGGCCAGCGCGTCGCGCAGCTGCTCGTAGTAGCCCTCCAGCACCTCCCGCTCGGGCCGGACCTGCGCCAGGCGCGGAGCGGTCTCGCCGTCGTGGGTGATCCACTCCATCATGATCTCGGTCTCGTCGATCTGGACCGGGTAGGGGACCGGCAGGCCGAGCTCCCAGCAGCGGCGCAGCGCGTTCCACTCCGAGATCGCCCACTCGCCCGCGGCGACCTGCTTGCCCCACGTCGACTTGCGCTTGACGGCGCGCTCGTCGCGCGAGCGCTTCATCGAGCGGCCCTCGGTGTAGGAGGCGGCGCGGTGGAACGTGCGGTGGTCGGTGCTGCGGTAGCGCTTGGCGGCCATCACGACCGCCGAGCCCGGCCGGTGCGGGTCCTCGCGCTCGACGAGGAAGACGTCGGCCTCCTTGCCGGTCTTGAGGACGCCGAGCTCGGTGTCGATGGCGCCGCTGGACGTCACCACCCAGTCGGGTCGTGGCTCGGGTCCCTTCATCAGGGCCTCGAGGTCCTCCCAGCGCGACCAGCGCTGGTGCTCGCCGAGCTCGTCGGCGTAGGTGTCGTAGCTGAAGACGAACGCGTCGTCGATGCCCTCGAGGGGCGAGCGGTCGTCAGGCCGGAGGAAGTCCTCCGGGAAGGTGTGCGTCACTGTGGGTGCTCCGTGGGTGCGAGAGGTGGTCGGCGGGCAGGCCGAGGACAGCGATGGACATGTCACGGCTCCTCTCACGGCGGGGCGCCTGCGCGCGGGCGCGGCAGGTCGGACGTACGGCGTCATCGTGGGCGACCCCGGCGGGTCGCGCAACCGAATATCGCCGGGCGGTCACCCCACCCGCGCGGGGACCGACCCGCGCAGCCCGTCAGGCAGGTGCTCGAGCACGTCGTCGACGTGCACCACCCGTCGGCCCGCGCGGGCGAGGAGCCCGGCCGCGACGGCGGCGCGGTAGCCGCTGCGGCAGTGCACCCAGACCTCCCCGGGCGGGACCTCGGCCATCCGCTCGACGAGCTCGGGGAGCGGGATCGCGACGGCGCCCCGCACCGGGTCCTCGACGACCTCCTGCGCGTGCCGCACGTCGAGCAGCACCACGTCGGCGCCGCCCGGGTCGGCCCAGTCGGCCCAGTCGGCCCAGTCGGCCCGGCGGAGACCATCGGAGGCGTGCGCCTCCTCTCGTGCGTCGAGCACGTGGAGCGACACCTGCTCGACGCCGATCTGGGCGAGGTCGTCGGCGGCGCGGCCGAGCACCGACGCGTCGTCGCCCAGCAGGACCAGGTGCTCGCCCCACGGCGTCACCCAGGCCGCCCACAGCGCGAACTGGTCGCCGTGCTCGACGTTGATGCTCCCGGGGACGTGACCGGCAGCGAACGCCTCGCGCGGCCGGAGGTCGAGCAGCCACGCACCGCGGCGGCGGGCGAGCTCGAGCGCCTCGCCGTCCAGCTCCAGCGGGACCGGCGGCGCGACCAGGCCGGCGCCACTCCGGTTGAGCGCCGCCATGTGCCGGTAGTGGCCGGGCACCGGGCCGAAGCCGGCCACCAGTCGGTCGACGAAGGTGTCGACATCGGTCGTCAGTGCCGGGTTGAGGACGGCCTGCTCGCCGATCGTGAGCCCCCCGCCGTCCGGTGCGCCGGCGGCGCAGAAGCTGCCGAAGCCGTGGGTCGGGTGCACGGTGGTGTCCGCGGGCAGCCGGCCCAGGCTGCGTACGCTCGCCCACTGCGCCCGGGCCAGGTCGCGCGCCAGGCTCGGGTCGACCAGGTCGGTACGCCCGACGGTGCCGGCGAGCATGCTGCCCCCGGTCAGCACCGCCCCGGGCGACGTCGCGTCGGACCGCGTGACGTGGAAGGCCTGGTGGTGAAGCGTGTGGCCTGGCGTCGCGAGCACCGTGACGCTGAGGTCGCCCACCGCGACCACGTCGCCCGCGCGGGTCGCCGCGACCTCCAGGTCGACGACCTCGTCCGCGGCGAGGAGGTAGTCGGCCCGGTGGCGTCGCGCGAGGCGGGGGCCGCCGGAGACGTAGTCGTTGTGCACGTGGGTGTCGGCCACCGCGACGATCTCGACGCCGGCCTGCTCGGCCAGTCGCTCGACCTCGTCGGTCGAGCGCGGCGGGTCCACCACCAGCGCCCGCCGACCGTCGTGCACCAGGTGGGTGCGGTTGCCAAGGCGGGGCAGGTCGAGCGGGAGCACGTGGAGGGACGGAGGCATGACGCTCCTTCGGTAACAAAGTCGAGTGTTTTACGCGAGTATTGCAGAGGCGCTAGGTTCGTCCGGTGATCTCGACGCGACGTGTGACCCGTGCCCTCGGGGGCCTGCTGACCGCCTCCGCCCTCCTCCTCCCGGCCATCGCCCCCGCCCAGGCGGGCGTGCCGGTCGACGGTGCGTCCGGCATCGGTGACGCCTACTGGCCGCTCGACGGCAACGGCGGCATCGACGTCTCCGCGTACCGGATCGACAACCGCTACGACCTCGCGCGCAAGAAGCTCTCCGGGCACACCACCGTCGAGCTCACCGCGACCAGCGACCTCAGCAGCTTCTCCCTCGACTTCCTGCTCGACGTCTCGCGGGTGCGGGTCGACGGCGTGGACGCGGCGTTCGCGAAGACCGACGGTGGCCACGAGCTGCGGATCACGCCCACGACCCCGCTGGTCGCCGGCACCCGCCACGACGTGCGGGTCACCTACGCCGACAAGCCAGGCCGCTACGCCTACGCGGGGGAGTCGAACTGGCTCGCGAGCAGGCGCGAGGTCGTGGCGATGAACGAGCCGCACATGGCGCCGTGGTGGTTCCCTGCCAACGACCACCCCCTCGACAAGGCGATCGTCGACGTGCGCACCACGGTCCCGAACGGGCGCGAGGTGATCTCGAACGGCGAGCTGAAGGGACGCAAGGTCGGCAAGCGGACCACGACCTGGCACTGGCGTGCGGACGAGCCGATGGCCACCTACCTCGCCTTCTTCGCCGCCGGTGACTTCGCGGTCGCGAAGGGCACGCACCGCGGCCTGCCCTGGCTGGTAGCGGTCTCGAAGCGCCTCGGCCCGGCCGACGAGCGCGCGAGCATGCGGCTGATGAAGCAGACGCCGCGCGTGATCAGCGGCCTCGAGAAGGACCTGGGGCGCTACCCGTTCTCGGTGGTCGGCGGCCTCACCACGTCGCTCGGCGTCGGGTTCGCGCTGGAGAACCAGTCCCGTCCGACCTACCCGGCCGTCGGCGGCAACGCGACCGGCCTGGTCGTCCACGAGCTCGCCCACCAGTGGTTCGGCGACGACATCGCGGTGCAGGGCTGGCGCGACATCTGGCTCAACGAGGGCTTCGCGTCGTTCATGGAGTGGCGCTGGGACGAGACCCACGGCGGGCGCGACGCCGCCGACACGCTGGCGAGCCACTACGCCGGCACCGCGGCCGACTCCTCGTTCTGGGACGTGACGGTCGCCGACCCCGGCGCGGACAAGGTGTTCGACTCCGCCGTCTACGGCCGCGGGGCGATGACGCTGCAGGCGCTGCGCAACCGCGTCGGCGATGACACCTTCTGGCGCATCATCCGCACCTGGATCCGCGAGCAGCGCGGTGGCAACGGCTCCTCGGAGGAGTTCGAGGCGACCGCCGCCCGGGTGAGCGGCGTCGACCTGTCGGCGTTCTTCACCGCCTGGCTCCGCACACCGGCCAAGCCCGCCCGCACCGCCGACAACGGGCTGTCCTGACCACGGTGGCGGACATCAGCTGGTTCCGCGCGCCCTCCGGGGACGACCCCGGGACCCTCAACGCCTGCTACCACGCACTCGACCTGCCCGTGATCCGCGGGCGGGCCGACGAGGTCGCGCTCGACCTCGGCGACGGGCCGCGGACCTACGCCTGGCTGCTGACCGAGGTCGCCGCGTGCGGCGGCGTGCTGCGCGCGTTCGGCGTCGACGTCGGCGACCGCGTGGTCCTCGGCGCGCTGCCGCTCGAGTCCGGCGTCGTGGCCGCGCTGGCGGTCGCCCGGGTGGGCGGCGTGGCGGCCCACGACGACGCGCCGGGCGCCGAGGGTCGCGTCGTGGTGCGGGCACTCGATGGCGGAGCGGTGTTCAGCGTCGACGGCGAGGACGTGGCGTGGGACGTCGCGATGCGCGCCGGGCGCACCGATCCGGCCGGCTGCGCGGACGTGCCCGGCGACGCCCCGCTCGCCCGCCACGGCGACGACGAGCTGACCGTGCTCGAGGCGGTCGGCGGGGCGGGCGACCCGGTCGCGCCGGCGGGCGCGCGTCTGGTCGAGGTGGGCGGCGTTCGGCTCTGGTCCTTCGCGCCGTCGCCCTGACCGGCGCCTGCGGTCGTCAGCGCTGCTTGCGCAGCCACTTCGCGAGGTCGTCGTACTCCCCGGAGGCGTTGGCATAGAGCGCGACGTTGCGCGCGGTCTCCATCCAGGGGCCGATCGACGGCCGGATCTCGGCGAGCGCCCGGTCGAAGTCGGCCATCTGGATCATCCGGACCGTGCCGGTGCCGACGGAGTCCATCAGCGCGTTCTCCGACGCCGACTCGCACAGGTGGGCGAGGTCGGCGCCGCTGAAGCCCTCGGTGGCCTTCGCCAGCCTCCTGGTGTCGATCCGCTCGACCGGACGGTCGCGCAGGTGGGTGCGCAGGACGGCCTCCCGGGCGTCACGGTCCGGCGGCAGCACGAGCAGGGTGCGGTCGAGCCGACCGGGGCGGCGCAGCGCGGGGTCGACGTCCCACGGGTGGTTGGTCGCGGCGAGGACGAAGACGCCCTCGTTGTCCGAGCCGACGCCGTCGAGCTCGGTGAGCAGCTGGTTGACCGTCGTCCGCGCGCCCGACGACCGGTTGAGCGAGCGCTTCCCGCCGATGGCGTCGAGCTCGTCGAGGAACAGCACGCACGGCGCCGAGCTGCGCGCGACCTCGAACAGCTCCTTGACGTTGCGCTCGCTCTGCCCGATGTACATGTCCAGCACGTCGGCCAGCGACACGTGCAGGAACGCCGCTCCCAGCTCGCCCGCGACGGCCTTGGCGAGGAACGTCTTGCCGCAGCCGGGCGGGCCGTAGAGCAGGAGCCCGCCGCGCAGGGACTTGCCGTAGAGCGCCCGCAGCTCGGGGTTGCGCAGCGGCGCGAGGAAGCTCGCCTCGAGCCGCTTCTTCACCTCGGTCAGGCCGCCGACGTCGGCGAGGCGGACCCCCGCGCGCTCCACGTCGTACGCCGCCGGGCCGGGGTCCTCGGTCGAGCCGTCGACGAACATCGGCCCGACGCTCGCGTCGATGTCGGACTCGGCCGCCTGCCAGTCGAAGCCACCCCGGTCGGTCGGGACCGCAGGGTCGTCCGGGCCGTCGGCGGGTGCCGGTGCCGCAGGAGCGGGACCACCCATCGCGCGTCCCATGAGGGCGAGGGCGTCCGCGGAGCCCGGGTCCGCGGCCAGCACCGTCGCCACGTGCGCCACCGCCTCCGGGCCGCGACCGGCGTCGACGAGCAGCCCCGCGAGGTGCAGCCGGAGCGTCAGGTCGTCGGGTGCCGCGCTCACCGCGGCGGCCAGGCTGTCGATCAGGCGCTCGTCCACGCCGCCACCCTAGGGGTCGGTCAGCGACCGCGCACGAGGCTCACGGCGGCGTAGCCGACCCACCCGAGCACGGCGACGACGCCGAGCACCTGGAGCACACCGACCAGCGCGAGCCCCGCGCCGACGGCCACCGCCTGCGGGGCGAAGGCGAGCAGCAGGACCGCCGCGGTCAGCAGCAGGAGCAGGCCGAGCAGGTAGCGGCCCGCCCACCGGGTGCGCCCCCAGAGCCCGCGCCCCCATCGCGTGACGCCGGCCGGGAGGTGGCCGCGCAGGGGGCGGACGAGCAGCACGACCACGACGAGGTAGGCCGTGCCCGCGACGGCGCGGCTCCACCACGGGGCGTCCTGGGCCAGCAGGGTGCCGAGCACCACCGCGGCGGCGCACATCGACCACAGCACGCGCCGGGCCAGCACCAGCAGCACCGCGTCGAGGTTCTGGCGCACCCGTCGCTCCTGCGGGTCGGCGCCGACCGCGGTCCTGAGCAGCGCGGCTGCGCTGCGCAGCCGTCCTCGGTCCAGCTCGGTGGCGGCGAGGTTGTTCTGCGCGAGCGTGTGCTGCGGGTCGAGGGCGAGCGCGTTGCGGAAGGCGGTCTGCGCGTGCTCGTGGTCGCCGAGGTCGTCGAGGCACAGGCCGACGAGGTTGTGCGCGTCGGGGCTGTGCGGTGCCAGCTCGACCGCGCGCAGTGCGGCGGCGTACGCGTCACGGGTGCGCGGGCGCCGCTGGGCGAGCAGCGCGCGGGCGAGCTGGTAGTGGGAGGTGAAGTCGTGCGGCTCGAGCCGCACGCCCTGCTCGGCGGCGGCGTGCGCTCCGGGCCCGTCGCGCCGGTCGACCAGCACGTCGACCAGCACGTGGTGGGCGCGGCCCCGCTCGGGCTCCAGGGCGAGCGCACTGCGGACCGCCTGCTCGGCCTCCTCGAGACGGCCCTGTCGCTGGAGCGCGCGGCCGAGCCCGAGCAGTGCCGTCGCGGACGACGGGTCGCCGGCCAGCACGTCGCGGAAGCGCTGCTCGGCCTCGACGTCGCGACGCAGCTCGAGCAGCTGCTCGGCGTGCGCGAGCGCCCGCCAGTCCTCGTCCACGGCGCCCATCCTGACAAACTGTCGCGGTGACTGCCCGCGACATCGTGATCCTCGGCTCGACCGGCTCCATCGGCACCCAGGCGCTCGACCTGGTCCGCGCCCACCCCGACCGGTTCCGGGTGGTCGGCCTCACCGCCGGCGGGTCGAACCCGGAGCTCTTCGACGCCCAGGTCGCCGAGTTCCGCCCGTCGTTCTCCGGGCTGGGGGAGGAGGCCTCGGTCGAGGCCGCCGGCCGCGAGTGCGACGTGGTGCTCAACGGCATCACGGGTGCCGTCGGGCTGCGGCCGACCCTCGCCGCGCTCGACGCCGGCTCCACGCTCGCGCTCGCCAACAAGGAGTCGCTCATCATCGGGGGGCCGCTGGTGAAGGAGCGGGCCCGTCCCGGCCAGATCGTCCCGGTCGACTCCGAGCACAGCGCGATCGCGCAGAGCCTGCGCTCCGGGTCGGCCGACGAGGTGCGCCGGCTGGTGCTCACCGCGTCGGGTGGCCCGTTCCGCGGGCGCACGGCCGCCGAGCTGGCGGAGGTGACGCCCGCGCAGGCCCTGGCGCACCCCAACTTCGCGATGGGCCGGGTCATCACCACCAACTCCGCGACCCTGGTCAACAAGGGCCTCGAGGTGATCGAGGCCCACCTGCTCTTCGACGTGCCCTTCGACCGGATCGACGTCGTCGTCCACCCCCAGCAGCTGATCCACTCGATGGTGGAGTTCGTCGACGGCGCCGTGGTCGCCCAGCTGGGCCTGCCGACGATGCTGGTGCCGATCGCGCTCGGCATGGGCTGGCCCGACCGCGTGCCGGACGCCGAGACGCCCATCGACTGGACCCGGGCCGCGGACTGGCGCTTCGAGCCGCTCGACGACGAGGTCTTCCCCGCCGTCACGCTGGCCCGGCGCGCCGGCGAGCTCGGCGGCACCGCCCCGGCGGTCTACAACGCCGCCAACGAGGTGGCCGTCGACGCCTTCCACGACGGGCGGCTGGCCTTCCCCGGGATCGTCTCCACGGTTGCCCGGGTCCTCGCCTCCCACGACGTACCATCGGAGCAGCACCTCACCGTGGACGACGTCCTCGCCGCCGACGCCTGGGCGCGCGCCGAGGCCGCGGCCCTCATCACCTGACAAGGACCCCCTCATGACAGCCCTGCTCTACACCGCGGGTGTCGTCGCGTTCGTCGTGGCGATCCTCGCCTCCATCGGGCTGCACGAGTTCGGCCACCTGGTGCCGGCGAAGAAGTTCGGCTGCAAGGTGCCGCAGTGGTTCATCGGCTTCGGGCCGACGGTGTGGAGCAAGCAGATCGGCGACACGGAGTACGGCGTCAAGGCGATCCCGCTCGGCGGCTACGTCAAGATCGTCGGGATGCTGCCGCCCGGTGCCGAGGGCCTGGTCGAGGAGACCACCTACGACGAGGACGGCGAGCCGGTCCACAAGGTGCGCCGATCCAACACCGGGATGTTCACCCAGCTGATCTCGGACGCGCGCGCCGCGGAGTGGGAGTACGTCAAGCAGCACGACACCGACCGGCTGTTCTACCGCCTGCCGTGGTGGAAGAAGGTCGTCGTGATGGCCGGCGGCCCGATGGTCAACATCGCGATCGCCTTCGGCCTCTTCGTCATCCTCTTCGCCACCTACGGCAACCCGCGCGACGAGGTCGTCGAGCCCACCGTCGCCGCGGTCCCCGAGTGCGTCATCCCGGTCGCGGAGCAGCGCACCACCTGCACCGCCGACGACCCGGAGAGCCCGGCGGCGAAGGCCGGCATCGAGCCCGGCGACGAGATCGTCAGCTTCAACGGCACCCCCTACACCGACTGGCAGAGCCTGCAGGCGCAGATCCGCGACAACGCCGACGGCGACGCGGTCATCGAGGTGCGTCGCGACGGCGAGCTGCTCACCCTCGAGACCAGCACCACGGTCACCCTGCGGCAGACCTCGCTGGAGGACCAGACGCTCACCGAGGTCGGCTTCCTCGGCGTGCAGCCCGCCTCCCACCTGCAGACCGGCGGTCCGCTCTACACCGCGAAGCAGATGGAGTCGATGACCGCCGAGACGGTCCAGGCGCTGGTCCACCTGCCGGTGAAGGTCTACGAGGTCGGGCGCGCGGTCGTCGGGCTCCAGGAGCGCGACCCGGAGGGGCCGGTCTCGATCGTGGGCGGCGGCCGCTTCGCCGGCGAGGCCGCGGCCAGCGACGCGTTCCCGCTCACCGACAAGCTGGTCACGCTGCTGTTCCTCGTCGCGAGCTTCAACTTCTTCATCGGCATGTTCAACTTCGTGCCGCTCCTCCCGCTCGACGGCGGCCACATCGCCGGGGCGCTCTACGAGGGCCTCAAGCGGGGCGTCGCGCGGCTGCGCGGTCGCCCCGACCCGGGACACGTCGACGTCGCCCGGCTGCTGCCGGTGGCCTACGTCGTGGGCCTCGCGATGCTGGTCATGGGCGTGGTGCTGATCGTGGCCGACCTCGTGGTGCCGCTGCACATTAGCTGACCTCGGCCGGCTCGGCCGCGCGGGGTGCGGCCTCCTAGACTGGCGCCATGACCGTCGGCCTCGGCATGCCCGCCCTCCCGCCCCCCGTCCTCGCGCCGCGGCGCCAGACCCGCCAGATCAAGGTGGGGTCCGTGGGGGTCGGCAGCGACCACCCGATCTCGGTGCAGTCGATGACCACGACGCTCACCTCCGACGTCAACTCCACGCTCCAGCAGATCGCCGAGCTGACCGCCACCGGCTGCGACATCGTGCGGGTGGCCTGCCCGAGCCAGGACGACGCCGACGCGCTGCCCGAGATCGCGCAGCACTCGCAGATCCCGGTGATCGCCGACATCCACTTCCAGCCGAAGTACGTCTTCGCCGCCATCGACGCCGGCTGCGCGGCGGTCCGGGTCAACCCGGGCAACATCCGCAAGTTCGACGACCAGGTCAAGGAGATCGCCAAGGCCGCCAAGGACCGCGGCACCTCGATCCGGATCGGCGTCAACGCCGGGTCGCTCGACAAGCGGATCCTCGACAAGTACGGCAAGGCCACGCCCGAGGCGCTGGTCGAGTCCGCGGTGTGGGAGGCGAGCCTGTTCGAGGAGCACGACTTCCACGACTTCAAGATCTCGGTCAAGCACAACGACCCGGTCGTGATGGTCCGTGCCTACGAGCTGCTCGCCGAGGCGGGCGACTGGCCGCTGCACCTCGGCGTGACCGAGGCCGGACCTGCCTTCCAGGGCACCATCAAGTCGGCCGTCGCCTTCGGCCACCTGCTCAGCCAGGGCATCGGCGACACCATCCGCGTCTCGCTGTCCGCGCCGCCGGTCGAGGAGGTCAAGGTCGGCCTGCAGATCCTCGAGTCGCTCAACCTCAAGCCGCGCCGCCTCGAGATCGTCTCCTGCCCGAGCTGCGGCCGTGCGCAGGTCGACGTCTACAAGCTCGCCGAGGAGGTCACCGCCGGCCTCGACGGGCTCGAGGTGCCGCTGCGCGTCGCGGTCATGGGCTGCGTCGTCAACGGTCCGGGCGAGGCCCGCGAGGCCGACCTGGGCGTCGCCTCCGGCAACGGCAAGGGCCAGATCTTCGTCAAGGGCGAGGTCATCAAGACCGTTCCCGAGTCCCAGATCGTGGAGACCCTCATCGAGGAGGCCATGCGGATCGCCGAGGGCATGGAGGCCGTCGAGGGCGCGGAGGCGTCGGTCACCGTCAGCTGACCCCCCGCGGGCAGTCCCCGCGGTGGCTCGACGTGGGTAGGCTCCGCACGTGCTGAGGACTCGCGAGCTGGTGCGTGTGCTGGGCCCGGCCGACCGGGACCGGTTCATCGAGCTCGCGGAGCAGGACCCGGTGGTCAACGTCTTCGCCGACTATCGCGCCCGCCTCACCAACCTCGACGAGCGCTGGCTCGGCGGCCAGGTCTGGGGCCGCTTCGTCGGCGACGACCTGGTGGCGGGCTGCCACCTCGGCGCGAACTTCGTGCCGGTGCAGTGCACCCCCGACGACGTGGGCGCCTTCGCCGACGTCGCCCTGCGGCGCCGCGCCTCCGTCGGCACCATCGTCGGGCCGCACGACGTCGTGGCCGCCCTGTGGGAGGAGGTCGAGGCGCGCTGGCAGCGTCCGCGCGAGGTGCGCGCTAGCCAGCCCCACCTCGAGATGGACCGCCTGCCGTCCGTCGCGCCGGACCCGTCGGTCCGGCTCACCACCCCGCGCGACCTCGACCTGCTCTACCCGGCGTGCGTGGCGATGTACACCGAGGAGGTCGGGGTCTCGCCGGAGAACGACTCGGGTGGCGGCGACCTCTACCGCGCGCGCGTCCAGCAGCTGATCGGCCGGGGCTGGTCGCTGGCGAGCTTCGACGAGCGCGGCGTGGTGTTCAAGGCCGAGGTGGCGTGCGCGACGCCGTACGCCGCGCAGGTGCAGGGCGTGTGGGTCCGGCCCGACCGCCGCGGCGAGGGCCTCGCCACGCGCGGCATGGCGTCGGTGGTCCACCACGTCATCGGGACCGGGGTCGCGCCCGTGGTCTCGCTCTACGTCAACGACTGGAACACCGCGGCCCGGGCGACCTACGCCCGGGTCGGCTTCGAGCAGACGGCGACCTTCTCCACCGTCATGTTCTGAGCGCCCGGAGCGGGCCGGCAAAGTTTTTCTCGGTCCGGACGTATCACCGTGGCGGGTGTCGCCACCTGTGCTGACATGGGGACAATGGTCACCATGTCGGAGAACCGAGGGGCTGAGGGGCAGCTCCATGAGTCGCCGTGGGACGCAGCCAGTGGGGCGTTCAGGGCGTGGCGCGCAGGGGACGCCACGGCCGTGGACGATCTGGTCACCACGATGAGTCCGGTTCTCTGGCACGTGGTGCGAGCCTACGGACACGATCGCCAGACGACGGAGGACGTCGTCGCGGCGACGTGGTTGGGGTTCGTGCGGCTGCACCAGACCATCGAGGACCCGAAGGCGGTCGCGTCCTGGCTGATCACGTCAGCCAGGCGCGGCGCCGCCGACCACGCACGGAAGGCGCGACGCGCCACCCCCGTGCAGGACGAGGCGCTCGCCGCCCGGCTGCCCGACGAGGAGTCGGCCGAGGCGATCGCCGTGCTGGACGACGAGAGCGCCCGCCTGTGGCGGGCGGTGGCCTCCGTCGACGAGAGGTGCCGCAAGCTGCTGCGCGTGGTGGCCTTCATGGAACGACCCGACTACCGATCGCTGAGCCAGGAGCTGGACATGCCCGTGGGGAGCATCGGCCCGACGCGGGCCCGGTGCCTGGCCAAGGTGCGGACCGCGCTGACCGAGGGGGACACGCATGAGTGACGACGACAGGCTCCTCGCCGACCTGCGCCGCATGTGGCAGGTCGCCGACCCGCCGCCGCCCGGCCTCGGCGCCGCCATGGTCGCCACCGTCGCCGCCGCCGACCTCGACGAGGAGTGGGAGCTGCTCGTGCTGGTCCGCGACTCCGCAGGCGAGGACCTCGCCGCGGTCCGCGGTCTCGGCACGGCCCGGATGCTCTCCTTCAGCGCCGCCGCCGGGTGGTCGCTGGAGGCCGAGATCGACGGCGAGCAGTTCAGCGGCCAGGTGCTCGACCTCGGGGACGACCAGGACCCGACGGACGTCGTGGTGGCCGTCGAGACGCGCGCGGGTGAGTCGTGGTCGACCCCGCTCGACGAGTTCGGCTTCTTCTCGCTCGTCGCCCACGCCCGCGGCACGCTCCGCTTCACGGTGCGCTTCGGCGGCGTGGTCGCGAGCAGCCACTGGGTCGAGGTCTGAGGCTCGCGACCCGGTCCCTCACGCGTACGGCTGGCGCAGCTCCATGTGGGGACCGATGGTCGGGTCGGAGTCGTAGACCGCGCGCGCCAGCACCACGTCGCGGGCGTCGGCCGCGGAGCAGCCCGTCTCGCTGATCTCCCGGGCGATCAGCCCCGCCACGAGCGGCGCCGCGAAGGACGTACCGCTCCAGCGCGCCATGCCGGTGGAGAACACCCGGACGTCGCCGACGTCCGGGGTCTCGTTGCAGACGAACGTGCCGTCCGGGAACGCGTTGACGTGGTTGCGACCGAGTGCGTACACGTCGGCCGAGACGCCGAAGTTGGAGTAGTCCGACACCCGGCCGTCCCGGTCGAGCGAGCCGACGCCGACGCACCACCCGAAGGCGGCCGGCCAGAACGGCGCGGCCCAGGAGTCGTTGCCGGCGGCGGCGACGAGCACGCAGTCGCGCTTGCGCAGCCGCGTGCGGTGGAACACCTCCAGCGGGAGCGAGGGCAGGTCGAACCGTGTCCGGCAGCCGGCGGAGAGGTTGATGACGTGCGGGTCGTGGGTGAGCGCCGCCTCGAGGTGGACGACGAGGTCCGACTCGAGGATGCCGCCGCCGCCCACGCCGCCGATCGCGAAGCCGTCGACGAACACCTTCGTGTCAGGCGCGATGCAGCGCACCACGCCCGCGATGAAGGTGCCGTGACCGGCGTAGGGCCGCAGGTCGGGGCCGTTGAGCTCGTCGTCGCCGTCGACCCCTGCGAGCCACGGCGTACGCGGGTCGGTGGCGGCCGGCGGGTGCCAGCCGGTGTCGACGACGACGACGCTGACCTCAGAGCCCTTCGACTGCGGTGCGACGGGCGGCCACGGGTCGCGGAGCCCGGTCTCCTGCGGCTCGATCGCCGGGCACAGGTTGCCGCCCGGGCCGCCGGGGGAGACGTGCACCCAGTGGTCCGGCGAGGCGGCACCGCGTCGCAGCCCACCGGCCTCGAGCAGGTCGAGCACGTCGGGCACCGACTCGCCGCCGCGGCGGGGCGCCAGGACGTAGCGCACCAGCTCGCCGTCGAGCAGGGTCGCCTCGTCGCGCCGGGGCGACTCGCCGAGCACCTCCTTGTCGAGCGTCTCGGCAGCGCGCTCGAACGCCTCGACGTCCGCGGCCCGCACGAGGACGCGGTCCGGGTGGTAGAGGTACGTGAAGTCCGCCGGCGCCTCGGTGTCCCAGGCGACGGAGCCCTCGTTGGCCGCGCGGAACGCGCGGAGCTGGTCGGTGGTGCGTCGGCGCCTGTCGCTGCCGATCTTCCAGTCGCTCGCCATGGCCTGACGCTAGCGCCGTCGGATCGTCGCGTTGTAGTGGTTCGGGCAGGTTTTTCCTGACGGATCGGCGAGGATGTCGCCGTGGACCGCGACCAGGCCGAGGAGCTGCTGCGCACGCTCTTCGCCGATCCTGCACTCGCGCGGTCCCGCGCGGAGCAGGAGCTGGTGGGTCACGACGACCCCGCGCTCGCCTCGATCGGCCACCAGGTCGTCGGGATCGTGGTGCGCGACCTCGGTGACACCGAGGTCGCGATGGGCGAGCTGCGGACGGCCGTCCGGCTGGCCCGCAGGTCAGGCGACACCAGCCGGTGGGGCGACGCGCTCGCGACGCTCGGCCTGTCGCTCTGCGTGGCGGGATGGACCCGCGACGGCATGCGGGTCCTCGGTCAGGCGGTCTCGGTCCTCGAGGGCGTGCCTCGCGGCCGTGCCCTGGTGCGGCGCGCCTACGTCACCGGACACCTCCTCGCCCGCTTCGAGGAGAGCGCCGCCGACCTGAGGGAGGCACGGAGCATCTTCGCCGAGGAGGGCGACCACGTCTGGGAGACGCGGGCGCTCAACCTCGAGGGCCTCGTCGACGTCGGGCTGGGCGACCTCGAGGGCGCCGAGCGGGCGTTCACCGCCCACGGCGACATCGCCGCCCGCCTCGGCGATCAGTACGACATGGGTCTCTCGCAGCACAACCGGGGCTGGCTGGCCTTCGTGCGGGGCGACCTGCCGGTCGCCCTCGAGCACTACGCCGCGGCCTCCGCACGCTACGACGCGATCGACCTGACCAGCACCGACCTGGTCTACGACCAGTGCCTCGCCTACCTCGCGGCCGGTCTCGCCGACGACGCGATCGAGGTCGTCGAGCGTGCCCTGGCCGTCCGTCCGCTGCTGCCGCGCGAGGAGGCGGACCTGCTGCAGGCGGCCGCCGAGGCGGCGCTCGCGGCCCGGGACTGGCCCCACGCCACCGCGGTCGCGGACCGGGCCGCGCGGATCCTGCGCCGGCAGTCGCGACGGGTCCACGCGCTGCAGGCCGACCTGCTCGCCCTCACCGCGCGGGCCGAGGCGGGCGCACCCGCCGGGCCGCTGCTGCGCCGGGCCGAGCGGCTGGTCGAGCGGATGCGTGCCGATGAGGTCGTCGACCTGCCGCTGGCCCTCCACGTCGCCGCCCGGATCGCCGGCCGGGTCCGGTCGGAGCGGGCCGCGACGCTGCAGCGCGGCTGGCTGGACGAGGTGGCCACCCACAGGACCAGCCCACGGGCGCGGCTGCAGGTGCTCGGGTGGTACGCCCTGGCCCAGCGGCGCGCCGTCGAGGGCGACGACCGCGGCGTGCTCCGGGCCTGCGACGCCGGCCTGCGTGTGCTGGAGAAGCAGCGTGCCGCCCTCGGGAGCCAGGAGCTGCGCGCCGTGTCCTCGGGCCACGGGTCCCGGCTCGCCGAGCTCGGCACCCGGACCGCTCTCGCCAGCAGCGACGCCCGGCAGCTGCTGCGCTGGTCCGAGCGGTGGCGGGCCAACGCCCTCACGATCCCGCAGGCCTACGGCGAGCACGACCCCGAGACCACGGCCGACCTCGCCGCACTACGGGCGCAGCACCGGCGCATCGCCGACGCCGCGGCGGACGGAGCACCGACCGAACGGCTCGAGGCGCGCGCGGCGCGGCTCGAGCGGGCGGTCCGCCAGCGGCTGCTGCACGCCCGCGGCTCGGGGGCCAGGGAGGCCGCGCTCGACCTCGGTGCCCTGCTCGAGGCGCTGAGCGAGGACGACACCGTCCTCGTCGAGCTGACCGAGGTCGACGGCGTGCTCCATGCCGTGATCTCCGGACACGGGCGGGTGCGCCACCGCGTCGTCGGCGACGCCACGACGGCTGCCCGTGCCGTGGACTTCGCGCTGTTCACCTTGCGCCAGGCGGCGCGGGGCCGACGTGCCCAGGTCGCCGTCGCCGGCCGCCGGCTGCAGGAGGCGCTGCTCGGCCCGGCGGTGCGCGGGCTGGACGGTGCCCGGGTCGTCGTCTCCCCGACGACCGCGCTCCAGGGCGTCCCGTGGGGGATCCTGCCCGACCTCGCCGACCGCCCGGTGACGACCACCCCCTCGGCGCGGCTCTGGCTCCGGGCGCGCTCGGCCGTGCCGACCGGTGAGCACCGGGTGATGGTCGTCGGCCCGGGCCTGGGCAGCGGCGGCGCCGAGGTGCCGGTCATCGCCGCGGACGACCCGTCCGCGGTGGTGCTGGACGGTGAGGCCGCCACGGCGGCGGCCACCCTCACGGCCCTCGACGGCGCGTCCCTCGCCCACGTCGCCGCCCACGGCCGGTTCCGCGAGGACAGCCCGCTGTTCTCCTCGCTGGCGCTCGCGGACGGGCCGCTCCTGGTCCACGACCTGCAGCAGCTGCGACACCCGCCGCACCGGGTCGTCCTCTCCGCGTGCGAGTCGGGTGTGCTGGCCCCCGTCGGCGACCAGGAGCTCCTCGGGCTCTCGGCCGCGCTGCTCTCGATGGGCACCGCCGGCGTGGTGTCAGCGCTCGCGGAGGTCGACGACGCCGCCACGGTCGAGGTCATGGTCGCGCTGCACGCCGCGCTGCGACGAGGCGCGGGCCTCGGGGAGGCGCTCCACGCCGCTCGGGCGGCCGCCGGCACCGACCCCGTCCTCGTCGCCACCGCAGCCTCCTTCACCGCAATGGGGACCTGACCCTCAGGGCATCTGCACCTTCACCGGGTCGCTCGCGTTCTCGCACGCGTCGAGCACGCAGCGCACGGTCGACGACTTCCGCTGCCCGTTGACCTGGAGCAGCACGGCGTCCGGCGATTCCCACTGCCAGCCGCCGAACCAGTTCGTGGTCCACGTCGCCAGCCGCTTCCCGTCGGTGCGGCGGAGGTCGATCTCGTTCGGTCCGAGACCGTCGACGAGGATCCCGACGGTCAGCATGCGCGTCCCGTCGGGCGACAGGGCCACCACCCGCTGGCTGCAGGAGCGCCACACGGTGTCGGCGAGGTCGCTCAGCCGCACCATCCGCACGCAGCCGCCGACGTACGGGTCCTTGGTGTAGGTCTCGAGCAGGTCGTGCTCGATGCTGGCGAGCGCCGAGAGACGGCGGGTCACGAGGCGGACCCGGTCGGGACCGGTCCGCCAGCGCACCAGCCGGCCGTCGTGGCGCACCAGGACCTGGCGCTCGTCGGCGGTGACCACCTCGGGCCAGCCGCCGAACGTACGCTCCGGTCCGGCCGAGCCGTCGAGCGCCGAGAAGGTCTGCACCGCGGTGCGACGGCGGGCCGGGTGGTCGAGGGTGACCAGGCGGCTGCCGTCCTCGCTCAGCGTGGTGAGGGTGACGTCGACCTTGCGCAGCAGCGTGCGGGTGCTCCCGTCCGGCTCGATGCGGATCACACGGCGTCGGTCGGTCCCGACGACCCAGCCGTCGCCCGACTCCCCGATCACCCGGACCACCCGGCCAGCGAGGTCGACGCGCAGGTCACCAGCGACGAAGTCGAAGTCCTCGACGTGCGCCACCGCGACGTCGGGCCCCCGGTCGAGACGCTGCGGCTGCAGCTCGGTGGTGGGCGCGGCGGCCCCGGCCGGTGCGACGAGCCCGAGGCCCGTGGCGAGAGCCGCGACGAGTGCGGCTGCGGTCGTACGACGCATGGTGGATCCCCCTGGTGTGTGCGCTCTCATGGGGGAGACGCGGCGCGACCTCCGCGGGTTGCGTCCGCCGCGGGGGAATCGGTTCGCGGCTCCCGGAGGGCCACACCTATTGTTGCGCCCATGACTGGCCGCATCCTCCGCATGTCGTCCCTCTTCGTGCGCACCCTGCGCGACGACCCGAACGACGCCGAGGTGCCGAGCCACAAGCTGCTCGTCCGCGCCGGCTACATCCGCCGCAACGCCCCCGGCATCTACACCTGGCTGCCGCTCGGCCTGCGCGTGCTGCGCAAGATCGAGGCGATCATCCGCGAGGAGATGGACGACATCGGCGCCCAGGAGCTGTCGTTCCCCGCGCTGCTGCCCAAGGAGCCCTACGAGGCGACCAACCGGTGGGTCGAGTACGGCCCCAACATCTTCCGCCTGCAGGACCGCAAGGGCGCCGACTACCTGCTCGGCCCCACGCACGAGGAGATGTTCACCCTCGTGGTGAAGGACCTCTACTCCTCCTACAAGGACCTCCCGCTCTCGATCTACCAGATCCAGACCAAGTACCGCGACGAGGCGCGTCCCCGTGCGGGTCTGCTGCGCGGGCGCGAGTTCGTGATGAAGGACTCCTACTCCTTCGACGTCGACGACGCCGGGCTCGAGGTGGCCTACCAGAAGCATCGCGACGCCTACGTCCGCATCTTCGACCGCCTCGGCTTCGAGTACGTCATCGTCAAGGCGACCTCGGGTGCCATGGGCGGCTCGGCCAGCGAGGAGTTCCTCGCCAAGGCCGAGGTCGGCGAGGACACCTACGTCCGCTGCACGCACTGCGACTACGCCGCCAACGTCGAGGCCGTCGCGGTCCGCGCGCCCGCCGCCGTGCCCTTCGACGATGCGCCCGCCGCGCACGCCGAGGACACCCCCGACACGCCCACCATCGACACCCTCGTCGACCACCTCAACGCCACGTTCCCCCGTGACGACCGTCCCTGGGCGGCCGGCGACACGCTCAAGAACGTGCTGGTCGTGCTCAAGCACCCCGACGGCACCCGCGAGCCGCTCGCCATCGGCCTGCCCGGCGACCGCGAGGTCGACCAGAAGCGGCTCGAGGGCCAGCTCGAGCCCATCGAGGTGGAGGCGATGGACGAGGCCGAGCTCGCGAAGCACCCCGCGCTGGTGAAGGGCTACATCGGCCCGGAGGTGCTGGGGGAGGAGTCGAAGTCCGGCATCCGCTACCTCGTCGACCCCCGCGTCGTGGAGGGCACCCGCTGGGTCACCGGCGCCAACGTCCCCGGCTCCCACGTCGTCGACCTGGTGGTCGGGCGCGACTTCACGCCTGACGGCACGATCGAGGCCGCCGACGTGCGCGACGGCGACGAGTGCCCCAACTGCACCGAGGGCACCCTGCAGTCCGCCCGCGGCGTCGAGATGGGCCACATCTTCCAGCTCGGCCGCAAGTACGCCGACGCGCTCGGCCTGAAGGTGCTCGACGAGAACGGCAAGCTCGTCACCGTCACGATGGGCTCCTACGGCATCGGCCCCTCGCGCGCCGTGGCCGCCATCGCCGAGGGCACCCTCGACGACATGGGCCTGTGCTGGCCGCGCAACGTCGCGCCCGCCGACGTCCACGTCGTGGCCGCCGGCAAGGACGAGGCGATCTTCGCCGCCGCCGAGGAGCTCGCACGCGACCTCAAGGCCGCCGGCCTCGAGGTGCTGCTCGACGACCGCGCCGGCAAGGTCAGCCCCGGCGTGAAGTTCAAGGACGCCGAGCTGATCGGCGTCCCGACGATCGTCACGGTCGGCCGCGGCCTGGCCGACGGCCTCGTCGAGGTCCGCGACCGCAAGTCCGGCGAGCGCGAGGACGTCGCGGTCGGCGACGCGGCCACGCACGTGGCCGACCTGGTGCTGCGGGGCTGAGCCAAGGTCTCGGTGGTCGAGGTGCGAGCGAGGCGAGTCTCGACACCACTCACCGGGTGGCGCGCGCACCTGGCCGCGATCCGCCCGGACGCCGACCCGGTAGAGGCCGACTGGTGGGACACGTCGTGGGAGACCCCCACGCCCGCGGCCGTCGGCTTCCTCGTCCCGGCGGGATTCGAGGCGTACGCCCGGGTGCTCCACCCGGCCCACGACCGGCACCGGGACGCGGTGAGGTGGTCGACCGTCGCGGAGGAGTGCGGCACGGTGCTGCACGCCGAGGCGCAGTGGCACGCCCTCGCCGGGCGCAGGTCCTCGCGCGAGCACAGCCCGCCCCCGACCGGCACGGGCTGGCCCGGCAACGAGCCCGACGTCGGCTGTCTCGACCGGACGTCGCTCGAGGCGCTGGCCGACGTGCTCGCGCGCCACACGACGACGGCGGTGACGACCTACGTGGCGTTCTGGGTGGGCTACGGCCTGTGGCCGGACGCGTGGTCCGACGCGCCCACCACGGCGCGTCCGGTGCGCGAGGCGTACCTCTTCCAGCGGCCGCTCGACGAGGTCGCCACGCTGTGCGCGGAGGCGCCCGCGGTGGCGCTCGCGCTCGGGACGCCGACCGGCTCCGCGGTCGTCTGGTCGACCGACGGGCGCAGCTGGGTCCCGACTCCGGACGAGCAGTTCACCACCTGGGCGTCGCTGCAGTGGCAGAGCCCGAGCGCGTGGTGGCCCGCCGATCGCGCGTGGGCGACGTCCAACGACACCGACCTCGACTCCACCCTCGTCGGCGGCAGCCGCGCCCTCGTCGCCGATCTGCTCGGCGACGACCGCCTCGAGGCGCTGCCCTGGCCGGTCGACGGCTCGCTGTGGTCGGGCGCGGACACCATCAACCGGTAGGCGTCGCGTAGGTTCGCGCGCATGGCGATCGAGGCGGTGATCTTCGACTGGGGCGGCACGCTCACCCGCTGGCACGACGTGGACTTCCACGCCGAGTCGCTCGCGCTCGCGGAGGCGGTGCGCCGGACGCCGACGTCCGAGGACGACCACCACGCCCACGCCGAGCGCCTGCACCGCGCCGGCGCCGTGGTGTGGGGGCGCAGCCGCGACCACCAGCAGAGCGCGACGATCGCCGACCTCTTCACCGAGGCCGGGCTCGACCACGACCCCGACCTCCTGCAGGCCTACTACGACTTCTGGGAGCCGCACACCCTCACCGACCCCGAGGCCGGTCCGATGCTCGAGGAGCTGCGCTCGGCCGGGATCCGGGTCGGCGTGCTCTCCAACACCATCTGGCCGCGCGCGTGGCACGTCGGCTTCTTCGAGCGCGACGGGGTCTACGACCTCTTCGACGGCGACGTCTACACCAGCGAGATCCCGTGGACCAAGCCCTCTCCGCTCGCGTTCCGGGCGGCGATGGACGCCGTCGGGGCCAGCGACCCGGCGGCGTGCGTCTACGTCGGCGACCGGCTCTTCGACGACGTCTGGGGCGCGCAGCAGGCGGGCATGCGCGCGATCCACGTGCCGCTCAGCACCATCCCGGCCGCGCAGGTGGGGCACAGCGAGGGCGAGCCGGATGCGACCGTCACGTCGCTGGCCGAGGTGCCCGAGGTGGTCCGCCGCCTCGGCACGACCTGAGGCCCCTCCTGCATGTTTGTGCGTTGCAGCAACCTGCAGACGGGATTCGGTTGGCCGGGCCGCCGATCGAATGCATGATTGTGCATGCGGCGCCGGCCACCCCCACAGGTCGGACCGCACGGGTGATGCTGACCAACCCCACACGACGGTCCGCGTCCTCGGCCGTTGGGAAGGATCTCGGGACTTTCCCAATGGTTGAGGCCGCGGGCCGTCTCCCATTTCACGAGGTGGCGTCGCCGGACGGCCGACGGTGTCAGCCGAGCTCTGGCGCTCCGGGCCAGGTGGCCGGCTCGCCGCCGAGCTCGACCTGCCAGGTGGCCGACCAGACGGCCTCGTCGAGCGCCCACGACCGCACGTCGCCCGCCGAGCGCGCGACGAGCGCCGCCAGCGCCTCCGTGCTGCGCGCCTCGACCTCGCGGGCCACGGCCTGCACCTGCTCGACGCCCTGCGCCGGTCCGGGCACCGCGTAGGCCGGGTCGGCCGCGACCGGCTCCCCGCCCTCGTCGGCGACCAGCAGGCGCAGCCGGTCGCGGCGCGCCCGGTGGCGGCGGTAGGCCACGGTGAGGACGTCGTAGAGCGCGGGCGTGGCCGACTGCGAGGTGCGCGCGCCGAGCACGCCGTAGGTGTAGAGCGCGGCGTGCTCGTCGGCGAGCACGTCCTGCAGGGCGTCGAGGACGGTCTCGGTGCTCACGAGACCACCTCCGTGGACAGCGCCGCGGCGTGCTGCGAGGTCGAGGCGGCCACGCTGGCCAGCACCCGGGCGAGGTCGCCGCTGGCGGCGACGAGGCAGGCCTCGCGCGCCGCGCGGAGCAGGCGCTGCTCGGAGCGTCCGACGGTCCGGAGCGCGGGGACGATCCGGGGTGCGACGGTGACGGGCTCGGCCGTCGGCAGGTCGGCGTCGGGGACGGCACCGGCCAGCACCTCGCGGTGGGCGGCGTGCGCGTCCGCGACCGGCGCGAGGCGCTCGGCCAGGCTCGGGACCGCGGCGACCGCCGCTGCCACGACCGCCTCCGCGCGGACGAGCTCGGCGACGACGGACGCCACGAGTGCGGAGTCCTCGGGGGGAGGTGCGGTCTGCCCCGGGGCGGGCTCGGCGCGAGGCGGGTCGATGTCGCAACCGCCCAGTGCGAGCGGCAGCAGCACGGGGGTCGCGAGCGCCGAGCCCAGCGTCGTACGACGGGAGATCAGCGGTGCGGCCACGCCCGAACCCTAGCCGCCGGTCGAGGCGGCGCGGGCCGGGTGGCGGTGGGTGACGGAGCCGGTCCGCGGGCCGGTATCGTGATCCCTCGACAACAGCACAAGGAGGTCGCATCCGATGAGCACCCCACGACAGGACGCCACCCGGGACCGCATCGAGGCGGAGCTGGTCGACCCCCTGCGAGTGCTCGACCTGGACGTCGAGGCGGTCGAGATCACCCCGGCCGGCAAGCGACGCGTGCTGCGCGTCGCCGTCGACAAGGACGGGGGCGTGACGCTCGACGACGTCGCCGACGCGACCCGCGAGGTGTCGCGGGTCCTGGACGAGTCGGACGTGATGGGCGAGATGCCCTACACGCTGGAGGTCACCTCCCGCGGCGTCGACCGGCCGCTGACGCTTCCGCGCCACTGGCGCCGCAACGAGGACCGCCTGGTCAAGGTGACCCTCTCCGACGGGTCGAGCGTGACGGGCCGTGTGCTCGCCTCGACCGAGGAGTCGGCCACGCTCGACGTGTCCGGCACGCACCGCGAGGTCGCCTACGCCGACGTGGCCAAGGCCCTCGTGCAGATCGAGTTCAACCGCACGACAGAGAAGAAGGACGACTGATGGACATCGACCTGAGCATCCTGCGGATGCTGGAGCGCGAGAAGGAGATCTCCTTCGAGGTCCTGGCCGAGGCCATCGAGACGGCGCTGCTGACGGCCTACCAGCGCGCGACCGAGTCGCAGCACCCCGCCCGCGTCGAGCTCGACCGCAAGACCGGCCACGTGACCGTGTGGGCGCGCGAGCTCGACGAGGACGGCACCGCCGGCCCGGAGTACGACGACACCCCGCAGGGCTTCGGGCGGATCGCCGCCACCACCGCCAAGCAGGTGATGCTGCAGCGGCTGCGCGACGCCGAGGACGAGAAGACGTTCGGGGAGTTCTCCGGCCGCGAGGGAGACGTCATCTCGGGGATCATCCAGCAGGGCCGCAACCCCGACGACGTGATGGTCGACCTGGGCAAGCTCGAGGCGATCCTGCCGGTCAGCGAGCGGGTCCCGGGGGAGGAGTACGTCCACGGCGAGCGGATCAAGTGCCTGGTGACGTCGGTCCGCAAGGGCATGCGCGGGCCGCAGGTCACCCTCTCGCGCTCGCACCCGACGCTGGTCAAGAAGCTCTTCGCCCTCGAGGTCCCCGAGATCGCCGACGGCACCGTCGAGATCGCCGGCATCGCCCGCGAGGCCGGCCACCGCACCAAGATCGCGGTCCACTCCACGGTGCCGGGCGTCAACGCCAAGGGCGCCTGCATCGGTCCGATGGGCCAGCGGGTGCGCAACGTCATGGGCGAGCTGCACGGCGAGAAGATCGACATCGTCGACTGGGCCGAGGACCCCGCCGAGCTCGTCGCCCACGCGCTGTCGCCGGCCCGCGTCACCTCGGTGGAGATCGTCGACCTCGCCGCGCGCTCGTGCCGGGTCGTGGTCCCCGACTTCCAGCTCTCGCTGGCCATCGGCAAGGAGGGCCAGAACGCCCGGCTCGCCGCGCGGCTCACCGGCTGGCGCATCGACATCCGTTCCGACGAGGCCCCCGCGCCCCAGGACTGAGGGTCACGGCACCGGTCGCCGTCCACGAGGCGAGTTGAGCGGACCTGTGGCCGCTCGACGCCCGCCATGGCGGTCGCCTAGCGACCACCGGGGTGTCCTAGCGACCACCGGGGTGTCCCAGCGGCCACGAGGGTGCTCGAGCAGACGTACGGCCGCTCGACGCCCACCGTGCCGGGCGTCCAGCGACCACATCGGGCGTCAGGCGTCCGCACCACCCGGTCGCGTCCTCGCCGTCGCCACGGAGGCCCGGGAGCGCGCCACGCCGCGCGATCGGGGCCGTACGTGCGGCGTGTCGGCGCGAGGGTGCGAGGGCGCCGGTTCGTAAACCACTGGCGTCACGGGATAGAGTGCTCACCAGTGGCCACCACGTCTGACACCCCTGCGCCCGGACCCGTCCGGACCTGTGTGGGTTGCCGGACCAGGGCTGCTGCGAACGAGCTGCTGCGCGTGGTCGTGGGCTCGGACGCCGAGGGTCGACCGGCCCTGGTGCCCGATCCGCGCCGCCGAGCACCCGGCCGGGGAGCGCACGTCCACCCCACGCAGGAGTGTTGGCAGCTCGCGGTGCGACGCCGAGCCTTCCCCCGGGCCCTCCGCTCGGGAACCGGGCTCGACACCGCGCCGGTGGAGGAGCACCTCACGCTGCTGCTCGCCGCGCACGCACCGCCGTCCGAACCACAGCACCACCGACCAGAAACTGGAGCACGCAGCTCATGAGCACTCGATGAGTCACTCGCGATGAGTTTGCACACCCACTAGCTGTTCCGTTTCCCCTCCTTCTGGGGTCACGGACCAGAAGGAGCGAAAGACAACCGTGGCAAAGACCCGAGTCCACGAACTCGCCAAGGAGTTCGGAGTCGAGAGCAAGTTCGTTCTCGAGAAGCTCAAGGAGATGGGGGAGTTCGTCAAGTCGGCGTCGTCGACCGTCGAGCCCCCCGTCGAGATGCGCTTCAAGAAGCAGTACGGCGAGGAGCTGAAGGCCGCATCGGCCGCCGCCCCCGCCGCCGACGCAGCGTCCGAGGCGCCGGCCGAGAAGCCGGCCGCCAAGAAGGCCGCTCCCAAGCCCGGCCCGAAGCCGGCGCCGGTCGCCGAGACCCCCGCGCCCGCCGCGGAGGCACCTGCTGCCGCCGAGCAGCCGGCCGCCCCGGCGACGCCGGCCGCCCGCCCCGGCCCCAAGCCCGGCCCCAAGCCGGCCGCCGCGGAGCCGCAGGCCCCGCGCACCGAGCCCGAGGCACCGTCCGCCCCGGCCGCGCCCGCGGCCAAGGCGCCGTCCCCGGCCCCGCGCCCGGTCGGCAGGCCCGGCGCCCCGCGCCCGGGCAACAACCCGTTCGCCTCCAGCCAGGGCATGGGCTCGCGCCCTGCCCCGCGTACTCCCGGTGGCGACGACAACCGTCCGCCGCGTCCGCCGGCCGGCGGTGGCGACACGCGCTCGGGCATGCCGCGCCCCAACCCGGCGATGATGCCCAAGTCGCCCGCTGCCTTCGGCAACGGTCCCGGCGCCCGTCCCGCCCGCGGTGGCGCTCCGGGTCGTCCCGGTGCCCCCGGCCGTGGCGGCGCCCCGGGTCGTCCCGGTGGCGCTCCGGGCGGTGCGCCCGGTCGTCCGGGTGGCTTCGGCCCCGCCGGCGGCGGTCGCCCCGGCGGCGGTCGTCCCGGCCAGCGTGGCCAGACCCAGGGTGCCTTCGGTCGCCCGGGTGGCCCGTCGCGCCGTGGCCGCAAGTCGAAGCGGGCGCGTCGTCAGGAGTTCGAGGCCATGGAGGCCCCGACCATCGGCGGCGTGCGCGTCCGCAAGGGCAACGGCGAGACCGTCCGGCTGCCCCGCGGCGCGTCCCTGACCGACTTCGCCGAGAAGATCAACGTCGACGCCGCCGCGCTGGTGCAGATGCTGTTCTCGCTCGGCGAGATGGTCACCTCGACCCAGTCGGTGGGTGACGAGACGTTCGAGCTGCTCGCCGAGGAGCTCAACTACGTCGTCCAGATCGTGTCCCCGGAGGACGAGGACCGCGAGCTGCTCGAGACGTTCGACCTCGAGTTCGGCGCCGACGAGGGCGACGACTCCGACCTGGTGGTCCGTCCGCCGGTCGTCACCGTCATGGGTCACGTCGACCACGGAAAGACCAAGCTCCTCGACGCGCTGCGCAACGCCAACGTCGTCGACAAGGAGGCCGGTGGCATCACCCAGCACATCGGTGCCTACCAGGTCCACACCGAGGTCGACGGCGACGACCGTCGCATCACCCTCATCGACACCCCCGGTCACGAGGCGTTCACCGCGATGCGTGCCCGTGGTGCCCAGGCCACCGACATCGCGATCCTCGTGGTGGCGGCGGACGACGGCGTGATGCCGCAGACGGTCGAGGCGCTCAACCACGCCAAGGCCGCCGACGTCCCGATCGTCGTCGCGGTCAACAAGATCGACAAGCCGGACGCCGACGCCACGAAGGTCCGCGGCCAGCTGACCGAGTACGGCCTGATCCCCGAGGAGTACGGCGGCGACGCGATGTTCGTCGACGTCTCCGCGAAGGCGGGCCTCAACCTCGACAAGCTGCTCGAGGCCGTCGTGCTCACCGCCGACGCGTCCCTGGACCTGCGGGCCAACCCCGACCAGGACGCCCAGGGCCTCGTGGTCGAGGCGCACCTCGACCGTGGCCGCGGCCCCGTCGCGACCGTGCTGGTCCAGCGCGGCACGCTGCGGGTCGGTGACTCGATCGTCGCCGGTCCGGCCCACGGCCGCGTCCGGGCGATGCTCGACGAGCACGGCAACGAGATCACCGAGGCCGACCCGTCGCGTCCGGCGATGGTGCTGGGTCTCTCGGCGGTGCCGGGTGCGGGCCAGAACTTCATCGTGGTCGAGGACGACCGCATGGCCCGCCAGATCGCCGAGAAGCGCGAGGCGCGCGAGCGTGCGGCCATGCAGGCCAAGCGTCGCGTCCGCCGCAGCCTCGAGGACTTCATGGCCTCCATGGAGAAGGGCGAGAGCCAGGAGCTCAACCTCATCCTCAAGGGCGACGTGTCCGGTTCGGTCGAGGCGCTCGAGGACGCGCTGTCGCAGATCGACGTGGGCGACGAGGTGTCGCTGCGCGTCATCGACCGCGGTGTCGGTGCGATCACCGAGACCAACGTCGACCTGGCCGCCGCCTCCGACGCGATCATCATCGGCTTCAACGTCCGCCCGCAGGGCAAGGCGACCGAGATGGCCGACCGCGAGGGCGTGGAGATCCGGTACTACACCGTCATCTACCAGGCCATCGAGGAGATCGAGGCCGCGCTCAAGGGCATGCTCAAGCCGGAGTACGAGGAGGCCACCCTCGGTCAGGCGGAGATCCGCGAGATCTTCCGCTCGTCGCGGGCCGGCAACATCGCGGGCTGCATGGTCACCTCGGGTGTCATCCGGCGCAACGCCAAGGTGCGGGTCATCCGGGACGGCTCGGTCGTCCAGGACAACCTCGACCTCGCCTCGCTGCGCCGCGAGAAGGACGACGCGTCCGAGGTCCGCGAGGGCTTCGAGTGCGGTCTGGTGCTCCGGAACTTCCAGGACATCAAGATCGGCGACATCGTCGAGTCCTTCGAGATGCGCGAGATCCCGCGCAGCTGATCGACCGGCGCTCCGGCGCCGCGCACGGCGTCTGTTCAGTGATCCCCGGTCAGCCGGGGATCACTGAACATGTCGGCCCGTGCAACGCCTGACAACTTCAGCGATCCCCGGTCAGCCGGGGATCGCTGAAGACGCTTCTGAGAGAGTGAGCACCATGAGCAACCCCCGCGTCCGCAAGATCGCCGACCGGATCCAGGTCGTCGTCGCCGAGATGCTCGAGCGCAGGATCAAGGACCCGCGCCTCGGCTTCGTCACCGTCACCGACGTGCGCGTCACCGGCGACTCCCAGCAGGCGTCGATCTTCTACACCGTCCTCGGAAGCGAGGACGACCTCGCCAGCACCGCGGCCGCGCTGGAGTCGGCCAAGGGCGTGATCCGCTCCGAGGTCGCCAAGCAGCTCGGCATGCGGATCGTCCCGACCCTGACCTTCATCCCCGACGCCCTCCCGGAGAGCGCCCGTGCGCTCGACGAGGTGCTGGCCCGCGCCCGCCAGCAGGACGAGGAGGTCGCCGCGCGCCGCGTCGAGGCCTACGCCGGTGAGGCCGACCCGTACAAGAAGCCGCGTGAGGTCGTCGACGAGGACGACCTGGACGACGACGAGGACCTCGACGACTGATGGCCGACTCCGGACTGGTCGTGGTCGACAAGTCCGCGGGCATGACCTCCCACGACGTCGTCGCGCGGGTGCGCCGGCTCGCCGGCACCCGCAAGGTCGGCCACGCCGGCACGCTCGACCCGATGGCCACCGGCGTGCTGGTGCTCGGGGTGGAGCGGGCCACGCGGTTGCTCGGGCACCTGATGCTGACCGAGAAGGCCTACGACGCCACGATCCTCCTCGGCGTCGCGACGACGACCGACGACGCCGAGGGCGAGGTCACCGCCACGGCGGCGACCGACGGCCTCGACCCCGACGACGTGCGCGACCAGCTCGCGCGGTTCGTCGGTGACATCGAGCAGGTGCCCACGGCCGTGTCCGCGATCAAGGTCGACGGCAAGCGGGCCTACGCCCGCGTCCGCGACGGGGAGCAGGTGGAGCTCAAGGCCCGCCCGGTCACGGTCCACGAGCTCGTCGTCCACGAGGTGGCGCTGCCCGAGGTGCGGATCTCGCTGCGCTGCTCGTCCGGGACGTACGTCCGCGCGATCGCCCGCGACCTCGGCGCGGCGCTCGGCGTCGGTGGCCACCTGACTGCGTTGCGGCGCACCGCCGTCGGTCCGTTCGACCTGGCGGTGGCCCGCACCCTCGAGCGGCTCACCGACGACTTCGGCGTCGTGCCGATCGCCGACGCGGCCCGGGCGTCGTTCCCGGGCGTGGACCTCCACGAGGAGCAGGCCGCCCACGTCCGGTTCGGGCGCGGTCTCGACCTGGTCCTCCCCGGGGAGGGACCGCACGCGGTCTTCGCCCCGGACGGGACCTTCCTCGCGCTCTACGAGCAGCGCGGCGCCGAGGCCCGCCCGGTCGCCGTCTTCGTCTGATCGCGCCAGTAGGCTGCGGCCGTGCAGATCTGGCGAGACGTCGACGACGTGCCGGCCGACCTCGGCCGCACGGTCGTCAGCATCGGCAACTTCGACGGCGTCCACCGCGGGCACGCCCACGTGCTGCGGCAGGCCCGCGAGACCGCGACCCGGCTGGGTGTCGACACGGTCGTCGCGGTCACGTTCGACCCGCACCCGATGGCCGTGCTGCGACCCGAGCACGCCCCGCCCACGCTCACCTCGATCGAGACCCGCGCGCGGCTGCTCGAGGGTGCCGGGGTCGACGCGATCCTGGTGGTGGGCTTCGACCGGGAGATCGCCGGCTGGTCGCCGGAGGAGTTCATCGACCGGGTGCTGGTCGACGGGCTGCACGCCGCGGCGGTCGTCGTCGGCTCCAACTTCCGCTTCGGCGCCAAGGCGGCCGGTGAGGTCGCCACGCTGGTCGCCGCCGGCGGCTCCCGCGGCTTCGAGACCGTCGGGGTGGCCCTCGACGGCGGCCCGCAGGTCTGGAGCTCGACCTACGTGCGCCAGTGCCTGGCCACCGGTGACGTCGCCGGCGCGTCGGAGGCGCTGGGCCGCCCCTTCACCGTGCGCGGCACGGTCGTCGAGGGGGACAAGCGCGGCCGCGAGCTCGGCTACCCGACGGCCAACGTCCCGGTGCCGCCGGTCGACGCCGCGCCGGCCGACGGCGTCTACGCCGGCTGGCTGACCCGGCTCGACACGGGCGAGCGCTACCCCGCGGCGATCTCCGTCGGCACCAACCCGACCTTCGAGGGCGAGCGCGAGCGGCGGGTCGAGTCCTACGTCCTGGATCGCGACGACCTCGAGCTCTACGGCGTCGAGGTCGAGGTCGCCTTCACCGAGCGGCTGCGCGGGATGGTGAAGTTCGACGGGATTGACGCGCTGCTGGAGACGATGGCCGACGACGTCGTCCGGGCGCGCGAGGTCCTGGGTGCCTGAGCGGCACGATCGCGTGGAGGACTGGTTCCTCGCGCACGGCTTGCCCTACTTCGTCGCCGAGGAGCGAGCCGCCGCCCGTGCGGGCCTGCGGCCGCGCCGCCTCGCCACGCTGTTGCTGGCGCTGCTGGTGCTGGCCGGCGCCGCCGGCCTCGCGGCGTACGTCTCGGACACCTATGCCGCCGGTCCTGCGCTCTGGATGTCGGTCGGTGGCCTCGCGCTCCTCTGGTACGCCCTGACCGCGCTCCGGGCCAGGCCGATCGTCGGCTTCGCGGTGTCGAACACCCTCGGCAGCCTGCGCTTCATCGCCCCGATGGCGTCGCGGGCGCTGCCCCTCCTGCTGGTCTTCGTGACCTTCCTCTTCGTCAACGCCGAGGCCTGGCAGATGACCAGCAACCTCCCCTTCGGCCTGCTCTGGTCGACGGTGCTGCTGATGTTCGGTCTCGCGGTCCTGTTCCTGCTGGTCCGACTGCCGGAGGAGGTGGACCGGGTCGACGACCAGGTCGACGACGACTTCGTGGTGCGCACCTGCGCCGGGACGCCGCTGGAGGCCGCGAGCCGTGAGGTGGCCGCCGATCCGTCCGTCGACCCGCAGGACCACGCCCAGGTCTCCGGCTTCGAGCGGTGGAACCTGATCCTCGTCCTGCTGGTGATCCAGTCGGTCCAGGTGCTGCTGCTCTCGACGACCGTGTTCGTCTTCTTCATGCTGTTCGGCTCGCTGGTGATGCAGACCGACACCCAGCTGGCCTGGACCCAGCTGCGGAGCCTCGACCACCTTCCCGGCCTGTCGAACCTCACGCTCTCGCTGGTGAAGGTGTCGCTGTTCCTCGCATCGTTCAGCGGCTTCTACTTCACGGTCTCGGCCGTCACCGACGACACCTACCGGCGACAGTTCTTCTCGGTGGTCGAGAGCCAGCTCGAGCGGGCCGTGGGCATGCGGGCGGTCTACCGCGCGACGCGCGAGCGCGCCTGACCCCTCACGCACCGCTCGGAGGCGGGACACGCCCGGACGCGACCGTGGGCGGTGCGTGAGGGGGACTCCTGCAGCTCGGAATCCCCGTCACGCACCGCCCACGGGTGGAACGGGGTGGTGCGGGTGGTGCTGGGTCGGGTCAGGCGTCGAGGTCCTGCTCGACCAGCGCGGCGATCGCGTCGACCGCCGCCTCGTCGTCGCCGGCGACCTCGACGGTGTCGCCGTGGCCGGCGCCGAGGGTCATGATCATCAGCGACGAGCTGGCGTCGACGCCGTTGATGGTGACGTCGGAGCCGAGCTCGCCGGCCTTCTCGGCGATGATGGCGGCGGGGCGGGCGTGCAGGCCGACGGCGGAGCCGACGACGACGGACTTGCTGGGCATGGTGCTCCTTCGGGTGGGGAGTGTGTCGGGTCGTGCGGTGGGTCAGACGGTAGCGAGGTCGGCGTCGGTGCGGCCCAAGCTCTTGAGGACGATCACGAGGGCGGCGCTGACGAGGACGCCGGCGAGCAGCGCCACGAGGAACCAGATCTTGTTGTCCACGGCGAAGAGCACGAAGATGCCGCCGTGCGGGGCGCGCAGCCCCACGTCGAGGCCCATCGAGAGCGCTCCGGTGACGGCGCTGCCGGCCATGATCGACGGGATCACGCGCAGCGGGTCGGCCGCCGCGAACGGGATCGCGCCCTCGGTGATGAACGACGCGCCCATCAGCCAGGCGGCCTTGCCGTTCTCCCGCTCGGGGACCGTGAAGAGCCCGGGGCGTACGACGGTGGCGAGCGCGAGTGCCAGCGGCGGCACCATGCCGGCGAGCATGACGGCGGCCATGACCTTGAGCTGCGGGGCGTCCGTCGCGGTGGCGGCGGCGCCGAGACCGGCGGTCGCGAAGGCGTAGGCCGTCTTGTTGAGCGGGCCGCCCATGTCGAAGGCCATCATCAGGCCGAGGATGACGCCGAGCAGGACCGCGGAGCCGCCGCTCATGCTGTTGAGGCCGTCCGTGAGGGCGGACATCAGGCTGGCGAGCGGCTTGCCGAGGACGACCACCATGACGAACCCGGAGATGAGGGTCGCCAAGAGCGGGATCACCAGCACGGGCATCAGCCCGCGGGCCCAGGTCGGGACCTTCCACGAGGCGATCCAGTGAGCGGCGAGACCGGCGAGGACGCCGCCGATGATGCCGCCGAGGAAGCCGGAGTTGAGAGTGCCGGCGATCGCGCCCATCACGAAGCCGGGGGCGATACCGGGGCGGTCGGCGATGGCGTAGGCGATGTAGCCGGCGAGCGCCGGCACGAGGAAGCCGAACGCGGCCGCTCCGAGGGTGAAGAACAGCGCGCCGAGGTAGGCGAAGAACGAGCTGCCGGCGAGCGCGTGGTCGAGGCCGAGCTCGTTGACGTCGGGCAGGTTGAACAGCGTGTTGTCGACCGCGATCGACTGGCCGTCGTTGACGATCTCGTAGCCGCCGAAGAGGAAGCCGAGCGCGATCAGCAGACCACCGGCCGCGACGAACGGGATCATGTAGGACACGCCGGTCATCAGCACGCGGCGGATCCGGCCGCCCCATGACTCGTCGGCGGCGTGGCCGGCGCCGGCGGACGACGCCTCGCCCTCGACCTTGGGTGCACTGGCCGGGTCGGCGGCGTAGCGCAGCGCCTCGGCGACCATCGCGTCGGCGTCGTCGATCGGGCGCTTCACGCCGCTGCTGACCATCGGCTTGCCGGCGAAGCGGCCGCGGTCGCGGACCCCCACGTCGACGGCGAAGATGACGGCGCCGGCGGCGGCGATGGTGTCGGGGGACAGGGGGGTCGACCCGGCCGAGCCCTGCGTCTCGACCTGGAGGCGTACGCCCGCGCGCTCGGCGGCGGCCTCGAGGGCCTCGGCTGCCATGTAGGTGTGCGCGATGCCGGTCGGGCAGGCGGTGACCGCCACCAGCGACGGCTTCTCCGACGAGGCCGCGGCGGCAGCGGGTGCCGCGGCGGCAGCGGCAGGAGCGGCGGCAGCGGCAGGAGCGGCGGCAGCAGCGGCCGGTGCGGCGGCGTGCTTGGCCGGCGCCGGCTCGCCGAGCTCGTGGGTGACCAGGTCGACGACGTCCTCGTCGGTCTCGGCGGCGCGCAGGGCGTCGGTGAAGGCGGGCTTCACCAGCGCGCGGGCCAGCTTGGTGAGGATGGTGAGGTGGTCGGCGTCGCCACCGGCGGGCGCGGCGATGAGGAAGGCGATGTCGGCCGGGCCGTCCTTGGCGCCGAAGTCGACCGGCGGCTCGAGCCGGGCGAACGCGAGCGTCGGGACCTCGACGCCGGCGGTGCGGCAGTGCGGGATCGCGATGCCGCCGGGCAGGCCGGTCGCCGAGGTGGACTCGCGGGCGAACGCGTCCTCGACCAGCTGGTCCTTGTCGGTCGCGCGGCCGGCGTCGTCGACGACGCCGGCGAGCGCCCGGATCACGTCGTGCTTGTCGGAGCCCCAGTCGGCTCCGAGCCGCACGAGTGCGGTGGTGATGAGGTCGGTCATGCGATGACTCCCAGTGCGGTGACGCCGACGAGCTCCGTGCGGAGCTGCGAGGGCAGGGGGATGGTGGTGCCGGGTAGGCCTGCGGCGGCGCTGCCGTAGGAGACTGCGAGGGCGAGGCGGTCGGGGGCGGCGAGCCCCCGGATGTCGCCGAGGAGGTAGCCGAAGAGGCTGGAGTCACCGGCGCCCACGGTGCTGACGACGGTCGTGGGCGGAGGGGTGGCGTGCCAGGCACCCTCCTCGGTCACGAGGACGGCGCCGTTGCCGCCGAGGGTGGCGAGGACGGCCCCGACCCCCCGGTCGACGAGCTGTCGGGCCGCGGCCGCGGCGGCGGCCGGATCGGACTCGAGGGTGTCGGCGTCGCCCCCGGTGAAGGAGGCGAGCTCCTCGCCGTTGGGCTTCATCAGGTCGGGGGCGGCGTGCGGGAGCGCGTCGACCAGGGCCTGGAGCGGTGCCTCGGAGGTGTCGACCGCGACGTGGCCGCCGGCCTCGCGCAGCCGGCGTACGAGGTCGGCGTAGAACGTCGGCGGTGCGCCCGCGGGCAGCGAGCCGGCCAGCACGGTCCAGGACGCGGAGGCGGCGCGGACCAGGACGGCCTGGGCCATCAGCTCGAGGTGGAGCGGCAGCACCTCGGCGCCGGGGGAGTTGAGCTTGGTCGTCGTGCCGTCGGGCTCGGTGATGGTGAGGTTGACCCGTACGTCGCCGGCGGGCTGGACGGGTCGGCAGTCGATGCCCGCGCCGAGCAGCTCGAGGACGAACGGGTCCTCCTTGGCGGCCGGGACCACGGCGATGCTGGGGATGTCGGCGCTGACCGCCGCGCGGGAGATGTTGACGCCCTTGCCGCCGGCCTGCGAGGTCACCGAGGCGACCCGGTGGACCTGGCCGCGGACCAGCTCGCCGTCGAGGGCGACGGTGCGGTCGATGCTCGGGTTGGGGGTGAGGGTGAGGATCATGCGACCACCACCTCGATCCCGGCCTGCTCGAGCGCCCGGCGGTCGGCGGTGTCGGTGGCGCCGTCGGTGACCAGCGCGTCGAGGCTGTCGAGGGTGGCGAACCGGACCGCGGTCTCCACGCCGAACTTGGTGGAGTCGGCCAGCACGACGGTGCGCCGTGCGCACGCGATGATCGCCCGCTTGGTGGCGGCCTCGTCGGCGTCGGGCGTGGTGAGGCCGTGACCGACGGTGATGCCGTTGGTGGCGACGAACGCGACGTCGGCACGCAGCTCGTGCAGCGCGGTGACGGTGTCTGCGCCGACCGCGGCGTGCGTGGTGGGCCGGACCCGCCCGGGCAGCAGGTGCAGCTCGATCTGGGGGAGACCGGCGAGCCGGGTCGCGACCGGGACCGCGTGGGTGATCACGGTCAGCCGGTGGTCGCGGGGGAGGGCGGCGGCGAAGCGGGCCGTCGTGGTGCCGGCGTCGATGACGACCACCGAGTCCGGCGGCGGGAGCAGCGCGACGGCCGCCGCGGCGATCGCCTCCTTGGCCTGCGTGTTGCTCTGGTCGCGCTCGCCGATCCCTGATTCGATGACGGTGAGCGAACCGGCGGGGACCGCCCCGCCGTGCACCCGTCGGACGAGGCCCATCCGGTCCAGCGTCGACAGGTCGCGGCGCACGGTCTCCGTGGTGACCTCGAACTCCCCGGCGAGCTGCACCACCGACAACCGACCGCGACGACTGATCAGCTGGGCCATCGCCTGCTGGCGTTCCTCGGCGTACATCGGTCCTCCTCTCGGGGATCTGTGTATGTGTTGTTTTAGTCCCGAATGTGTTGCTTGTCAACCATGGCGTGTTCTACGGTGTGTCCATGACCACACCCGCCAGCACCACCCTGAGCGGGACCCCGGTCGTTCCGGGTGTCGCCGCCGGACCCGTCCTCCACGTGCGCGGCGAGGTCTCGCCGGACGCCATCGCGCGCTACGGCGAGGGCGACTTCGCCGACGCCGATGCCGCGCTCGCCGGCTACGACGAGGCGGCCGCCGCCGTCGCCGCGACCTTCACCGAGAAGGCCGCCTCGGCGCAGGGGGCCGCGGCCGAGGTGCTGACCGCGAGCGCCGGCCTCGCTCGCGACAAGGGCCTGAGGTCAGCGGTGGCGAAGAACCTCCAGGCCGGCCAGGGTCCGGTCGCGGCGGTGCAGGGCGCGGTCGAGCAGTTCGTCACGATCTTCACCAACATGGGCGGCCTGATGGCCGAGCGGGTCACCGACCTGCGCGACATCGAGCGCCGCGTGGTCGCCCACCTCGTCGGTGAGCCGGCGCCCGGGGTGCCGACGCCGTCCGAGCCGTCGATCCTCGTCGCGGAGGACCTCGCTCCGAGCGACACCTCCGGCCTCGACCCCGCGCTGGTCACCGCCCTCGTCACCGAGCGCGGCGGCGCCACCAGCCACACCGCGATCATCGCCCGCCAGCTCGGCATCCCCTGCGTCGTCGGTGCCGCGGGCATCACCGAGCTGGCCGAGGGGACCTTCGTCGTCGTCGACGGCGAGGCCGGCACCATCGAGCAGGGTGCCGACCGTGAGGAGGCGTCGGCGCGGGTGGAGGAGAGCCGCCGCCTGCGCGAGGAGCTCGCCGCCTGGGACGGCCCGGCGGCGACCGCCGACGGGATGCCGGTCAAGCTGCTCGCCAACGTCGCCGACGGGCCGTCCGCGGAGTCGGCCGGCGTCGAGCCGGTCCAGGGCGTCGGCCTGTTCCGCACCGAGCTGTGCTTCCTCAACCGCAAGGACGAGCCGGGCGTGGAGGAGCAGGCCGACATCTACGCCGGCGTCCTCGCGCCCTACGCCGACGGCCGGTACGTCGTCGTCCGCACCCTCGACGCGGGGTCCGACAAGCCCATCGCCTTCGCGACCCACGAGGGCGAGGAGAACCCCGCCCTCGGCGTGCGTGGCCTCCGGCTCAGCTTCGACAACCCGGGCCTGATGGACCGCCAGCTCGACGGCATCGCCGCGGCCGCGGAGCGTACGGGCACCGAGACCTGGGTGATGGCGCCGATGGTGGCCACCGTCGCCGAGGCCGCCGACTTCGCGGCGAAGGTGCGCGCCCGGGGCCTCAAGCCCGGGGTGATGGTCGAGATCCCGAGCGCGGCGCTGCTGGCCCACCGGATGCTCGAGGTCGTCGACTTCCTCTCCATCGGCACCAACGACCTCACCCAGTACGCGATGGCCGCCGACCGGATGGCCACCGACCTCGCCCACCTCACCGACCCCTGGCAGCCGGCCGTGCTCCAGCTGATCGCCATCACCGCCCACGCGGGTGCCGAGGCCGGCAAGCCGGTCGGCGTCTGCGGCGAGGCCGCCGCTGACCCGCTGCTCGCGACCGCCCTCATCGGCATGGGCATCACCTCTCTGTCGATGGCGGCACGCGCCGTCCGCCCGGTCGGCGCACAGCTCGCGCGGGTGAGCTTCGAGACCTGCGAGATCGCCGCCGAGGCCGCCCTCGGCGCCCCCGACCCGATGGCCGCGCGTGCGGCCGTACGCGAGGTGCTGGGCCACTGACGCCCGACGCCCACCGACCCCTACGTCACCCGGAGGAACCGATGACATCTGCCTACGACCGCTACCGCGCGGCCGACGACGACCGACCGGACCAGGCGTGGGCCTGGCTGCTGCACGGAGCGGGGGAGGACAACATGGGCGCGGACGGCGCGCCCGAGCGGGTGCCGGTGCCCGAGCCCGCCGCCGACCAGATGCTGGTGCGGATCGACAGCGTCGGCCTGTGCTTCTCCGACGTGAAGATCATGCGCCAGGGCGGCAGCCACCCCAAGCTCTACAACCGCGACCTCGCGAAGGACCCCACCCGCCTCGGGCACGAGGTCAGCCTCACCGTGGTCGAGGTCGGCGACGAGCTGGCCGACCGCTTCCACGCCGGCCAGCGGCTCGCGGTGCAGCCCGACATCTACCAGGACGGGAAGAGCACGGCCTACGGCTACACGATCCCCGGCGGGCTCATCCAGCACCACGTGATGGGCACCGAGATGCTCGACACCGACGACGGTGTCTGCCTGCTGCCGCTGCCCGACTCGATGGGCTACGCCGAGGCCTCCACGCTGGAGCCGTGGGGCTGCGTGATGGCGGCCTACACCCAGCGGCGGCGCCTCGAGCCGAAGGCGGGCGGGACCATGTGGATCGTCGGGCGCCCCGGCGACGAGCGGGACTACGAGTTCTCGGCCGGGCTCGACGCCCCGTCGACCATCGTCCTGACCGACGCACCTGCCTCGGTCGCCGCGCTCGTCGAGGGCACCTCGGCCACCGTCGTCGTCCGGGACGGCCTCGGCGCCGACGACTACCAGGCGCTGGTCGACGAGCTGACCGACGGTGCCGGCTTCGACGACATCGTCCTGCTCGACCCCCGCTCTGCGACGACCGCGGGCGCCGTCGCGACCCACATCGCCCGGCGCGGCACCCTCAACCTCGTCGGCGAGACCGCCCTGGACGGCCTCGTGGACCTCGACGTGGGGCGCCTGCACTACGACTACACCGCCTACCTCGGCGGCCGCGGCCCCGACATCGCCGCGTCCTACGGCGAGGCGCGCAACCGCTGCGACCTGCGCTCGCGCGGCACCACCGTCTTCGTGGGTGCCGGCGGCCCGATGGGGTTGATGCACGTGCAGCGAGCGATGCAGCAGGCCGACGGCCCCCGCACGATCGTCGCCACCGAGGTGAGCGACGAGCGGCTGAGGAGCCTCGTGGACCGGCTCGGCCACCTCGCGGCGGACAACGACTGCGAGCTCGTGACCTTCAACTCCCAGACCTCGGAGCAGTCGCTGCACGACTTCGTGATGGAGCTGACCGACGGGCGCGGCGCCGACGACGTGGTGGTCAGCGTCCCGATCTCCGAGGTGATGGCCGAGGCCGACACGATCATGGCGCCGGACGGCATGCTCGTCTTCTTCGCGGGCGTCCCCAACGGCACCCTGGCGCCGATGGACCTGAGCCGGGTCTACCTGGCCAACGCGCAGTACACCGGCACGTCCGGCCTCACCATCCACGACCAGCAGCAGGTGGTCGACCTGGCCGAGGCGGGCGAGCTGTCGCCCGGGTCGATCGTCGGTGCCGTCGGCGGCATGCGCGCGGCGAAGGACGGCCTGGCCGCGCTGGTGGAGGGTCGCTACTCCGGCAAGGTGCTGATCTTCCCGCAGATCCACGACCTGCCCCTGATGGGCCTCGACGAGCTGGCCGAGAAGCTCCCCGAGGTCGCCGCGAAGCTCGGCCCGGGTGGCACCTGGAACGGCGACGTGGAGCGGGCGCTCTTCGACAGCCAGCTGGGCGGCTGAGTCCGCCGCGCGACGTCGTACCCCGTGGTCGTGGAGCCCCCGAGCCGCCAGACGGCTCGGGGGCTTCGTGGTCATGGGGAGTCGCCCTCTACCCAAAACCAAGCATTCGGGCAAAAAACGTGCCCGAATGCTTGGCAACGTGCCCGAGTGTGATGTTAACTACAGGCAACATGTGATCGGGGTCACCCGACGTTCTTCTGGAGGACACACAGCATGGCGACGACAACCACCACCCCGGCGGGCACCACGTCCGCACGGGTCCGCGTGCAGAAGTTCGGCACGTTCCTCTCCAACATGGTCATGCCCAACATCGGCGCCTTCGTGGCGTGGGGCCTCATCACCGCACTGTTCATCCAGGTCGGCTGGATCAACCTCGGCGGTGGCGACAACGCCTGGCTGGCCGACGACAGCTGGGTCGCGAAGATCGGCGGCTGGGGCGAGTACGCCACCGGCGGCATCGTCGGCCCGATGATCAAGTACCTGCTGCCGACCCTCATCGCCTACACCGGCGGCAAGATGGTCTACGACAACAACATGCGCGGCGGCGTCGTCGGCGCGGTCGCCTGCTTCGGCGTCATCGCGGGCACCGAGGTGCCGATGTTCATGGGCGCGATGATCATGGGTCCGCTCGGTGGCTGGTCCATGAAGAAGATCGACGCGATCTGGGACGGCAAGATCAAGCCCGGCTTCGAGATGCTCGTCAACAACTTCTCCGCCGGCATCTGGGGCGGGATCCTGGCGACGCTGGGCTTCTTCGCCCTCAGCCCGGTCCTGACCTGGGTCGCCGACCGCTTCGGCGACGGCGTCGAGTTCCTGGTCGACAACAACCTCCTGCCGTTCGCCTCGATCGTCATCGAGCCGGCCAAGGTGCTGTTCCTGAACAACGCGCTCAACCAGGGCGTCCTGACGCCGCTCGGGCTCCAGGAGTCGGCCGAGTCAGGCAAGTCCATCCTGTTCCTGCTCGAGGCGAACCCCGCCGCCGGCCTCGGCCTGCTGCTCGCCTACATGGTGTTCGGCAAGGGCCTCGCGAAGGCGTCCGCCCCGGGCGCGGCGATCATCCACTTCTTCGGCGGCATCCACGAGGTCTACTTCCCCTTCGTGCTGATGAAGCCCAAGCTGATCGTCGCGATGATCGCCGGTGGTGCGACGCAGATCCTGATCAACGTGATCTTCGGCAGCGGTCTGCGCTCGCCGGCCGCCCCCGGCTCGGTGTTCGCGGTCTACATCGCCGCGCCGACCGACCTCACCAACCTGCTCGGCGTCACGTTGTCGATCATCGGCGGCGCGGCGGCCAGCTTCGCGGTGGCCGCGATCATCCTCAAGACCGACAAGACCGAGGAGGCCGACGACGAGCTGGTCCACGCCACCGCGTCGATGGAGTCGATGAAGGGCAAGCAGTCGATCGCCTCGTCCATGGTCGCCGGCAGCGGCACTTCCGCCACGGCCACCAAGGAGATCCGCAGCATCGTCTTCGCCTGCGACGCCGGCATGGGCTCGTCGGCGATGGGTGCCTCGGTGCTCCGCAAGAAGATCCAGTCGGCCGGGCACGACGAGGTCACGGTGGTCAACAAGGCGATCGCCAACCTCGACGACAGCTACGACCTCGTGGTGAGCCACCAGGACCTCACCGACCGCGCCCGGGAGCGCACGCCGTCCGCGGTCCACGTGTCGGTCGACAACTTCATGGGCAGCCCGCGCTACGACGAGATCGTCACGATGATCGACGAGGGCAAGCGGGCCTGACCGGCCCGCGCTAGAACACCCCCGCACGAGAACACCCCCGCAGGAAATCACCCCCGAACCGGCCCGGCCCTCCGCACGGAGGGCCGGGTCGACCACCCTCACCGCCGCGCACCGGCGTGGTGGGATGGGGAGCACCGACCGACACCGAGGCACACGGAAGAGGAGCGAGACGCACATGGGCGACGTACTGAGCAGGGACTCGATCGTGCTGGGCGGGCGGGCCCGCGACCGCGAGGCGGCCATCACCGAGGCGGGCGAGCTGCTCGTGGCGTCGGGCGCGGTGGACGCGTCCTACGTCGCGGCGATGCACGAGCGCGAGGGGTCGGTCTCGACCTTCATGGGCAACGGGCTGGCCATCCCGCACGGCACCAACGAGGCGAAGGCGCTGATCAGCCGGACCGCGATCTCCTTCATCCGCTACGACGAGCCGATCGACTGGAAGGGCAGCCCCGCCCGCTACGTCGTCGGCATCGCCGGGGCCGGCGACGACCACCTGACCGTGCTCCAGGCGCTGGCCGGCGCCTTCACCGACGACGACCAGATCGCCGCGCTCGACCGGGCACAGACCCCCGACGACGTGCTCGCGGTCCTCGGCGACGTCAGCACCTGACCCCACCCCACGACCCGAGCGACGGGCCTCCGCCGGACCACCGGCGGGGGCCCGTTCGCGTCAGCAGGCGGTGACGGCCACCGGAACGCCGTTGAGCGCGGCGTTGCCCGAGACGTCGAGCAGCTCGGGGTCGGTCAGGTCGTTGACCGAGACGCCCGGGACGTCGCGGCTGCGGCCCATCAGCACGCCCTCGCGGGCGTGGCCGTAGCCGTGGGGGAGCGAGACCACGCCCGGCATCAGGTCGTCGGTGGCGGCCACCTCGACCTCGACCGAGCCGACCCGCGACGTGACCCGGACCCGGGCGCCGTCGACGAGGTCGCGCGCGGCCAGGTCCGCGGGGTTCATCAGCAGCTGGTGGCGCGGGCGGCCGCGGGTGAGCCGCTCGGAGTTGTGCATCCACGAGTTGCAGTCCTGCTTGTGGCGTCGCCCGATCAGCAGCAGGTCGTCGGTCGTCGGGACGTCGGCGGCGTCGAGGCGCCGGACGTCGGCGACCACGAGGTCCGGAGCGAGGTCGAGACGTCGGTCCTTCGTGCGCAGCCGCTCGGGGAGCTGCCCGGCCCGCAGCGGCCCGAGGTCGATGCCGGACGGGCGGGCCCGCAGCTTCTTCAGCGTCACCCCGCTGGAGCCGCGTCGCAGCAGCTGGCCGACGAGGAAGGTGGGGCTGGCGGTCAGCCGGGCGCGCTGGACCAGACGCTTCTTGAGCGGCGCCTTCCGGCTCAGCCGCGCGGTGGTGCGCAGGGTGATCTCGCGGAAGATCTCCCAGTCGTGGCGCTGGTCGGCCTCCTTCTCGAAGACCGCGGGGGTGAAGCGCGCGGTGTCGCGCACGGCCAGCAGGTGGAAGACCAGGTCGTAGTGGTCGCGCTCGAGCGCGGTCGTCGGCGGCAGGATCACGTCGGCGTGGCGGGTGGTCTCGTTGACGTAGATGTCGACCGCCGCCATGAAGTCGAGGCCGGCCAGCGCGGTGTCGAGCCGCCCGCCGTCGGGCGTGGACAGCACCGGGTTGCCGGCCACGGTCAGCATCGCCCGCACCTGCCCCTCGCCGGGCGTCTCGATCTCCTCGCGCAGCGCCGACACCGGCAGCTCGCCGGCGGTCTCCGGGAGGCCACGCACGCGCGAGCGCCAGGCGTCGTGGTGGCCCCGGCCGATCAGGCCCGTGCCGACCGCGTCGATCGCGGGGGAGGTGAACATCGCGCCGCCGACCCGGTCCAGGTTGCCGGTGAGGACGTTGAGGCAGTTGACCGCCCACTGGCACACGGTGCCCCACGGTCCGGCCGAGACGCCGATGCGGCTGTAGGCGACACCGCCGTCGGCGGCGGCGAGCGCCCGGGCCAGGCGGCGTACGTCGTCGGCCGGGAGGCCGCTGACCTCCTCGGCGCGCTCGGGGGTGAAGGGCGCGACGAGGTCGACGACCGCCGCGAGCCCGTCGGCGTACGCCGCGACCGCCGGCGGCTCGGGGGTCTCGGCGGTCAGGACGTGCAGCATCGCCAGCAGCACCCACGCGTCGGTGCCGGGGCGGACGAAGTGGTGCTCGTCGGCGACCTTCGCGGTCTCGGTGCGGCGTGGGTCGAGCACGACCATCCGCCCGCCGCGGGCGCGCAGGTCGCGGACCCGCTGCGGGAAGTCGGGCACGGTCATCAGCGACCCGTTGGACGCCATCGGGTTGGCGCCGACGACGAGGAAGAACGACGTCCGGTCGATGTCCGGGACCGGCAGGAGCAGCTGGTGCCCGAACATCAGGTGCCCGACGAGCTGGTGGGGGAGCTGGTCGACCGAGGTCGCGGAGTAGCGGTTGCGGGTCCGGAACGACTTGAACATCGCGGTGCCGTGGGTCATCGACCCGAGGCTGTGCGCGTTGGGGTTGCCGAGGTAGACGCCGAGCGCGTCGTCACCGTGCTCCTCGATCACCCGGGCCAGGTTGTCGGCGACCAGGTCGAACGCCTCGTCCCAGCCGATCTCCTCCCAGCCCGACCCGACGCGACGCACCGGACGGCGCAGCCGGTCGGGGTCGGCGTAGACGTCCGCGATGGCGACGCCCTTGGGGCACACGTGGCCGCGCGACAGCGGGTCGGCCGGGTTGCCGCGCACGCCGACGACGTCGCGCCCCTCGATCGTGAGCTCGAGGCCGCAGATGGCCTCGCACAGGTTGCACACGCCGATCCGCTTCTCACCGCTCGCCATGCGGCCGATCGTGCCACCCTCCGCAGAGGTGGTGACACGCCCGCGCCGGTGGGGGGAGACTCCACGGCGCTCCGCCCCGCCCGGGGCGGGACCGCCGACAGAACGGAGCACGTGATGGGATTCGGAGGGCCGATCGGCCTCATCGTCATCGGACTGATCCTCGCGCTGGCCTTCAACGACCAGCAGGTCGGTCCGCTCGAGATCCCCACCATCGGCTGGATCCTCGTCCTGGCCGGTGCGCTGTGGCTGGTGCTGACGCTCGTCCAGCAGAACACCCGGCGCCGCCACACGACGACCGCCACGACGACCGACGCCCAGGGTCGCCAGGCCACGACCCAGCGCACCAGCGAGTCCGACCCGCCGCCGCCGGCGGTGTGATCACCCCGCGGCGTTCTCCTCCTCCGCTTCGCTCCTCCGGACAACGCCGCGGGGACCCCGTTCCTTCGGAGAGGCTGCTGGTCTGCCGGACGCGCGGATTGGCCCGCGCGTCCGGCGCCTCGATATGCTGCTCCGGTTGCCCACCACGGGTGACACGCCGTCACGACGGCCGCGGAACCAGAGTGCCCCGGTGAACAGGCCCGGGCGCGCCGCGCAACGAGAGCCGAAGGAGCCCCCATGTCGATTGGTACCGACGCGGAGACCAAGAAGAAGATCATCGCCGAGTACGCCCTGACCGAGGGTGACACCGGTTCGCCCGAGGTGCAGATCGCGCTGCTCAGCCACCGCATCGCCCACCTCACCGAGCACCTCAAGCAGCACAAGCACGACCACCACAGCCGTCGTGGCCTGCTCCTGCTCGTCGGCCAGCGCCGTCGCCTGCTGAACTACCTGCAGAAGACCGAGATCGAGCGCTACCGCTCGATCGTCGAGCGCCTCGGCCTCCGCCGCTGATCACGGATCGGGCGACCTCCCGGACACGGGAGGTCGCCCGAGCCGCATCCGGCTCCGGGCCGCGCTAGTCTCGGCCCAGACGCCCTGCGTCACGCACAACTGAACAACCACAGATCCAGGAGCGACCCGCGCACCCGGCTCGGTCCTCGGTAGTGGCTCTCAGGTGCCCCGCTCAGCGGGTGCCGCACCTGCGGGCCTCGATCGAAGACCGGCACCTCATGCGGCGTCGCGGATCGCTCCGCGAAGAGAAAGCAGATCCTGCTTCCATGAGTGAACCCATCATCTCCGCTGTCGAGACCGTCATCGACAACGGTTCCTTCGGCAAGCGCACGGTCAAGTTCGAGACCGGCCTGCTCGCCCGCCAGGCGGCCGGCGCCGTCACGGCGTACCTCGACGACGAGACCATGCTCCTGTCGGCGACCACCGCGGGCAAGACGCCCAAGGACCACTTCGACTTCTTCCCGCTCACGATCGACGTCGAGGAGCGGATGTACGCCGTGGGCCAGATCCCCGGCTCGTTCTTCCGGTCCGAGGGCCGCCCGGGCGAGGACGCGATCCTCACCTGCCGCCTGATCGACCGCCCGCTGCGCCCGACCTTCAAGAAGGGCCTGCGCAACGAGGTCCAGGTCGTCATCACCGTCATGGCGCTCGACCCGAACATGCCCTACGACGTGCTGGCCATCAACGCCGCGTCCATGTCGACCCAGCTCTCCGGCCTGCCGTTCTCCGGCCCGGTCGGCGGCGTGCGCGTCGCGCTGATCGACGGCCAGTGGGTCGCCTTCCCGACCCACCAGCAGCTCGAGTCGGCCGTCTTCGACATGGTCGTCGCCGGTCGCGTCACCGAGTCGGGCGACGTCGCGATCATGATGGTCGAGGCCGAGGCCCCCGAGGACACCTACACCCTCATCCAGGGTGGCGCCCAGGCGCCCACTGAGGAGGTCGTGGCCGGTGGCCTCGACGCCGCGAAGCCCTTCATCAAGCAGCTGTGCGAGGCACAGTCGCAGCTCGCCGCCGAGGCCGCCAAGCCGGTCGAGGAGTTCCCGATCTTCCTCGACTACGAGGACGACGCCTACGCCGCCGTCGAGGCCGCCGCGAAGGCCGACCTGACCGCCGCGATGCAGATCGGCGACAAGCAGGAGCGCGAGACCCGCACCGACGAGCTCAAGGTCGCCCTGCTCGAGAAGCTCGGCGCCCAGTTCGAGGGCCGTGAGAAGGAGATCGGCGCGGCGTTCCGCTCGGTCACCAAGGCGGTCGTGCGCGAGCGCGTGCTGCGCGACAAGATCCGCATCGACGGTCGCGGCCTCGCCGACATCCGTCCGCTGCACGCCGAGGTCGGCGTGATCCCGCGGGTCCACGGCTCCTCGCTCTTCGAGCGTGGCGAGACCCAGATCCTGGGCGTCACCACCCTCGACATGCTCAAGATGGAGCAGCAGCTCGACACGCTGTCGCCGGAGAAGCACCGCCGCTACATGCACAAGTACGTCTTCCCGCCGTTCTCCACCGGTGAGACCGGCCGCGTCGGCTCGCCGAAGCGTCGCGAGGTCGGCCACGGTGCGCTCGCCCGCCGCGCGCTCCTGCCGGTGCTGCCCTCGCGCGAGGAGTTCCCCTACGCGATCCGCCAGCTGTCCGAGGCCATGGGCTCCAACGGCTCCACCTCGATGGGCTCGGTCTGCGCCTCGACCCTCGCCCTGCTGCAGGCCGGCGTGCCGCTGAAGGCGTCCGTCGCGGGCATCGCGATGGGCCTCATCTCCGACCAGGTCGACGGCGAGACCCGCTACGTCGCGCTGACCGACATCCTCGGCGCCGAGGACGCGTTCGGCGACATGGACTTCAAGGTCGCCGGCACCCGCGAGTTCGTCACCGCGCTCCAGCTCGACACCAAGCTCGACGGCATCCCGGCCGAGGTGCTCGCCGGCGCGCTGACCCAGGCCCGCGACGCGCGCCTGGCGATCCTCGACGTGATGGCCGAGGCCATCGACGCGCCGGAGGAGATGTCGGTCCACGCGCCGCGCATCATCACCATCCGCGTGCCCGTCGACAAGATCGGCGAGGTGATCGGTCCCAAGGGCAAGGTCATCAACCAGATCCAGGACGACACGGGCGCGACGCTGTCCATCGAGGACGACGGCACGGTCTACATCGGCGCGACCAACGGCGAGGCCGCCGAGGCCGCCAAGGCCGCGGTCAACGCGATCGCCAACCCGACCATGCCCGAGGTCGGCGAGCGCTACCTCGGCACGGTCGTCAAGACGACCAACTTCGGTGCGTTCGTCTCGCTGCTCCCGGGCAAGGACGGCCTGCTGCACATCAGCAAGCTGCGCGCCCTGGCCGGCGGCAAGCGCGTCGAGGCCGTCGAGGACGTCCTGTCGGTCGGCCAGAAGGTCCAGGTCTCGATCGCCGAGATCGACGACCGCGGCAAGCTCTCGCTGGTCCCGGTCGTCGAGGACGAGGGCGGCTCGGACGAGTCGTCCGAGGCCGACGTCGAGGCCACCGACGCCGAGTGACCTGACCCACCCGCTCCACCCGCGACCGGCCGGCCGTCAGGCCGGCCGGTCGTGGCGTTCCACCCCTGTTCCACCTCCGCTCCACCCCTGCTCCACCCGGAAGGACCCCCGTGCAGAAGAACGGCACCACCCGCACCCTCCACACCGTCAAGGACGACGACGGGACGGTGACCTCCCGCGTGCGGCGCACCGTCCTGCCGAGCGGACTGCGGATCGTCACCGAGCAGATGGCCGGGTCGCGCTCGGCGAGCATCGGCGTGTGGGTCGACGTCGGCTCGCGCGACGAGACGCCGGCCCTGCACGGCTGCTCGCACTTCCTCGAGCACCTGCTCTTCAAGGGCACGCCCGAGCGCTCGGCGATGGAGATCTCGGTCGCGCTCGACGCCGTCGGCGGGGAGTTCAACGCCTTCACCACCAAGGAGTACACGGTCTTCCACGCCCGGGTCCTCGACCAGGACCTGCCCACGGCCGTCGACGTGCTCGGCGACATGGTGGTCGCCTCGACGATCGCCGAGGCGGACGTCGAGGCCGAGCGCGACGTGATCCTCGACGAGATCGCGATGCACGACGACGACCCCGACGACGTGGTCCACAACCTCTTCGCCGCCCAGGCCTGGGGCGAGAGCCCCCTGGGCCGGCCGATCGCCGGCACCGAGGCGTCCATCAGCGCGATGACCCGCGCGCAGATCCACCGCTTCTACCGCCGCCACTACCGCCCCGACACCATGGTCGTCTCGGTCGCCGGCAACGTCGAGCACACCGCCGTGGTCCGCCAGGTCGTCAAGGCCTTCGGGCGCGGCGGGTTCCTCGACACCGAGTCCGAGCCGACGCTCTCGCAGCAGTCCGAGAAGGCGCGCAAGGTGCAGGCGGGGGAGTCGCGCACCGTCCGCCCACAGGAGCAGGTCAACCTCGTCCTCGGCGTCAAGGGCCTCACCCGCACCGACCCCCGGCGCTACGCCCTCGGCGTGCTCAACACGGCGCTCGGCGGCGGTACGTCGTCGCGGCTCTTCCAGGAGGTGCGCGAGCACCGCGGCCTGGCCTACTCGGTCTACTCCTTCGCCACCCACCACGCCGACGCCGGCGTGGTCGGGGTGTCCGTGGGTTGCCTGCCCGGGAAGTACGACGCCGTGCTGGAGACGGTGCGCGCCGAGCTCGCCAAGGTGGCCGCGGACGGCCTCACCGCGGAGGAGCTCGAGCGGGGCAAGGGCCAGCTCAAGGGCGGCCTGGTGCTCGGCCTGGAGGACTCCGGCTCGCGGATGTCACGCATCGGCAAGGCCGAGCTGGTTTTCGACGAGCTGCTGACCATCGACGAGGTCGTCGAGCGGATCGAGGCCGTCACGCTCGACGACGTCGCCACGCTCGCCCGGGACCTGTTCACCCAGCCCGAGCTGCTCGCCGTGGTGGGTCCGCAGGCCTAGCGCCGGCCGATGAGGCCGATGACCGGGGGAGCCTTCTGCTCCACCACGCTGACGCGGAACCCGCCGCGCAGCAGGTTCTCCGAGGCCTTCTTCACGATGTTGGGCACCAGCTCGGGGCGCGCCGCCTCGTAGAACAGGTAGACCGCGCCGCCGGGCACGACCCGCTCGTGCAGCAGCGCGATCTCGTCGTCGCAGGCGCGGACCCAGAAGAGGTTCACGTTGAACGCGAACACCTTGTTGAGCCGCTTCACCGGCACCCGCAGCGTGGCGAGGTCGATCTGGCGCACGACGAGCCGGCCGGCGTCGACGTACTGCTGGTTGCGGCGCTTGGTCCGGTCGACGCCCGACTCGGAGCGGTCGATCGCGAACAGCTTGCCGGTCTCCAGCTTGCTGCAGATCGCCTCGGCGCCGGCGCCGGGGCCGCAGCCGATCTCCAGGACCTGGTCGCCCGGCTGGACGTCCATGAGGTCGACGGCCCACTTGATGCGCGGCGGGATGGTCGAGGTCGGCATGGCGTACAGACTGCCAGACGGGGGGCAGGGCGTCAGCCACCGCCACCCTCTCGTCGGGGTCGGCGATAGGTTGGGGCCGTGAGCAGCGCTGAGCGACCCGAGCCCGACACCGCCCCTCCGGCCCGATCCGCGTGGGCGTGCTGGGTGCCCGGGGCAAGGTCGGCAGCGAGGTCTGCCGCGCGGTCGAGGCCGCGGCCGACCTCGAGCTCGCCGCCGCCGTCGACGCCGGTGACGACGTCGAGGAGCTGGTCCGTGCGGGCGTGCAGGTCGTCGTCGACTTCACCCACCCCGACGTGGTGATGGACAACCTGCGCTTCTGCATCGAGCGCGGCATCCACGCGGTGGTCGGCACCACCGGCTTCGACGACGAGCGGCTCGGTCGCCTCGAGGAGTGGCTGGGCGCGTCGCCGGGCACGGGCGTGCTGATCGCGCCCAACTTCTCGGTCGGGGCCATCTTGATGATGCGCTTCGCTGCCCAGGCCGCACCCTTCTTCGAGTCCGTCGAGGTGGTCGAGCTGCACCACCCCGACAAGGCCGACGCACCGTCCGGCACCGCCACCCGCACCGCGCGGCTGATCGCCGAGGCCCGGCGCGAGGCCGGCTGCGCCCCGATGCCCGACGCCACCTCGTCGGGACTCGAGGGCGCGCGCGGCGCCGACGTGGACGGCGTACGCGTCCACGGCCTGCGCGTGCGCGGTCTGGTCGCCCACCAGGAGGTCCTGCTCGGCACGGCGGGGGAGACGCTCACGATCCGCCACGACTCGCTGGACCGGGTCTCGTTCACGCCCGGCGTGCTGGTGGGCGTGCGCGGGATCGCCGCCCGGCCTGGCCTCACGGTCGGGCTCGAGGACCTCCTCGACATCGGCTGAGCCCGACCCGCCGGTAACCCCGGCGGGACCGCGTCGTTGGACGGGTAGTCGCCGCGACCCGCTCGGGGGTCCGGCACGTCCCCCGGAGGTACTCCCATGCGTCGCACCGCAGGACTCGCCGCCCTCGCCGTCGCCGCCGCGACCGCGGCGGCACTGCCCGTCACCTCAGCGAGCAGCGCCCCCGGCGCCGCGCCGGCGCGCGCCGGCGTCGCCGCCGACGCCCTCTCCGCCCTCCAGCAGCACCCGGGCGCCGCGCGCGCCGTCGCCGGGCAGGAGTTCGTCGTCCGCTCGACGCTCGTCGACCCCGACGGCAGCACGCACGTCCGCCTCGACCGCACGCTCGGCGGCCTGCGAGTCGTCGGCGGCGACCTCGTCGTGCACCGCGACGCCCGCGAGCAGTGGGAGGGTGTCAGCCAGACCCTGGCGGCACCGCTGACCCTCGCGACCGACCCCGCGGTCACCGCGGCCTCGGCCACCAGCCGCGTGCTCGCCCGCAACGCCCGGACGCGAGCCGTCGCGGGCGACGGCGAGGCCGAGGCGCGCGAGCTCGTGGTCGACGCGACCGGCGCGACGCCCCGACTCGCGTGGGAGGTGGTCACGGGCGGCACCCAGGCCGACGGCACGCCGTCGCGGCTCGCGACGTACGTCGACGCCGGCAGCGGGAAGGTGATCCGCAGCGAGCAGCAGGTCGTCAACGTCGACGGCGAGGGCCAGACGCTCTACAGCGGCACGGTCCCGCTCCAGGTGAGCGGCTCGGGGACGTCGTACACGCTGAAGGACGCCACCCGCGGGGGCACCTACACGACCGACATGGCCAACAAGGAGGACACGATCCTCTGCCAGATCTTCGGCGCCGGCTGCAAGACCGGCACCACGGTCACCTCGACCAGCCCGACCTTCGGCAACGGCAGCACCTCCGACCGGGCGAGCGCCGCCGCCGACGCGCAGTACGGCTCGGACGAGACGTGGGACTACTTCCAGCAGGTCCACGGCCGCGACGGGATCTGGGGCGACGGCCGCGGCTCCTACAACCGCGTCCACTACGGCAACGGCTACGTCAACGCCTTCTGGGACGGCACTAAGATGACCTACGGCGACGGTGACGGGGTGAGCTTCGGGCCGCTCGTGTCCCTCGACGTGGCCGGGCACGAGATGTCGCACGGCGTCACCGAGAACTCCGCGGGCCTGACCTACTCCGGGGAGTCCGGCGGCCTCAACGAGGCGACCTCCGACATCTTCGGCACGATGGTGGAGTTCCACGCCGCCAACGCGAACGACCCGGGCGACTACCTCATCGGCGAGCAGTTCGACCTCGCGCAGCACGCCGGCTTCCGCCGGATGGACCGCCCGTCGTCGGACGGCTCGTCGCTCGACTGCTGGAGCAGCGGGGCCAAGGACGTCGACGTGCACTACTCGTCGGGCATCGGCAACCACTTCTTCTACCTGCTCGCCGAGGGCAGCGGCGCGAAGACCATCAACGGTGTCGCGCACAGCTCGTCGACCTGCGACGGGTCGAGCGTGACCGGCATCGGCCGCGACGACGCGGCGGCGATCTGGTACCGCGCGCTGACGGTCTACATGACGTCGGGCACGACCTACGCCGGCGCCCGGACGGCGACGCTCAGCGCCGCGGCCGACCTGTTCGGCCAGGGCAGCACGCAGCACACCGGCGTGGGCGCTGCGTGGAGCGCGGTCTCGGTCGGTTGACCGCGACCTCGCACGGGTGGGGGTGTCAGACCAGGCGGGCCAGCGCCGCCACGACTGCCGCCCCCACCACCACGACGAGGAACGGCGCGCGGAGCAGCAGCGCCACCACGGCGAAGACGAGCCCGAGCACCCGCGCGTCCAGCGTCAGCGACGGTCCGTCGGCGAACACCTGGACGGCCACCAGCGCAGCCAGCAGCGCGACCGGGATCAGGTCGGCGACCCGCTCCACGGTCGGGTGGGCGAGCACCCGCTCCGGGAGCGACAAGCCGGCCAGCTTGAGCAGGTAGCAGCCCACGCCCGCCAGCACCACGGCGGTCCACATCAGCGGTGACCTCCCGCCACGTCGCCGGGGCCCGGGACCTCGGTCGGGTCCTGGGCACGCGCCAGGGCGCCGGCCACGACCGCCACCCCGCCCGCGGCGAGCACCGGGACCCCGGCCGCGGTCACGGGCACCGCGGCCAGTGCCACGGCAGCGGCCGCGACGCGACCAGCACGTTGCGACGAGCCTGCAGGCGCGGCCACAGCAGCGCGAGGAAGGCGGCGCCGACGGCGGCGTCGAGGCCGAACGTGCGCGGGTCGCCCACCGCCTCACCCGCGAGCGCTCCGATCGCGGTGGCGAGGTTCCACAGCACGAAGACCGCCACGCCGGTGGTGAGGAAGCCGAGGCGGGCCGCCTCGGTGGTCTCGCGGTTGACCGACATCGCCGTCGACTCGTCGATGAGCACGTGCGCGGCTGCCGCCCGCCGCCAGCCGCGCCAGCCCAGCTTCGGCGCCATCCGCAGGCCGTAGAGCGTGTTGCGGGTGCCGAGCAGGAGCGCGGTCGCCGCCCCGGAGAGGGGCGCACCGCCGGCTGCGACGACCCCGGCGAGGGCGAACTGGCTGGCGCCGGTGAACATCACGAGCGACAGCACGCAGGTCTGCGCGACGCTGAGGCCGGAGGCCACCGCCACCGCACCGAAGCCGACGCCGTAGGCACCGGTCGCGACGCCGACGGCCAGCCCGTCGCGGACGATGCCGGCGCGCTCGTCGGGGGACAGGGGGGCCTCGCTCACCCCGCCGAGGCTAGTGCGTGCTCAGGGCGTACGACGTCGGGCCCGCGCCGGCCGGACCTGACGGCGGTGGAAGTCGTGCACGAGGACGAACGCCGCGGCCGCGCCGGCGGCGCTGCCGGCCAGCACGCCCACCCTCGCGGTGAGCGGTACCTCGGGCATGACGCCGAACCAGAACCCGATGCCGGTGCAGACGACGAGCGCGCCCACCACGAGCAGCAGCCGGTGGAGGGCGGGAAGCGGTCCGAACATGTGGTCAACCCCCGTGGTCGGCGGGCCGGGCGGCCCGCACCTCCCATGGTGACCTCCGTCACACGGAAATCAAGCACCCGAAGGGAGGATCTTCACTCACCCGATCGCGGTGTGGAGCCGGACCTGCTTGACCCGGGTGGCGCCGGTGCCGTCCAGGTCGAGCTCGCGGTGGGCCGTGTCCGGCGCCCAGCCGGCGTCGGTCAGGAAGGTGCGCAGCGCGTCGTCACCGGCGTTGACCCAGCTCACCGCGCGCGTGAAGTGGTCGGCGGCGAGGGTGTCGACCGCCGCCTGCAGCAGCCGCGAGCCGTGCCCCTTGCCGCGCTCGCCCGGGTCGAGCGTCACCTCGGACACCTCGCCGTCGGCGACCGGGTCGCAGTCCGGGTCGGTCGCCGGCGAGGTCAGCGCGAAGCCGACCACGCGGTTGCGCTCGAGGGCGACCAGCACCCGGTGGCGGGCGTCCGCCGGACGCGACAGCGAGCGGTGCCACTGCGCGGCCACGGCGTCGACGTCGGTCGGGAACGCCTCGGCGGGCAGGACACCGGCGTAGAGGTCCGGCCACGCCCGCACCTGGAGGGCGGCGATCGACCCGGCGTCGTCGGCCCAGGCGACGCGCACCGAGACGTCGGCGGTCGGCCCGCCGGCAGGCGCCGTCATCGGTAGGTCTCGGGGAGCTTCTGGCCGATCTTGACCTGGGGCTTGGGCAGCCGCAGGAACTTCATCTGCAGCGAGCGCATCACGGCGTAGCCGGTGGCGCCCTTGGTGGACTGGCCGGGGAAGCGGGTGGAGAGCTCGCGGCGCAGCCGGAACCGCAGCATCACGATGTCGACGATGATCACCATGATCGTGGTGAACATGACCGTGTTGCCGATCTGGACCAGTCCCTGCCTGCCGGTCGTGCCGAGCAGCAGCGAGACGAGGAGCAGCGGGAGCATCAGCTCGATGAAGGAGAACCTCGAGTCGACGTAGTCGCGAATGAAGCGGCGCACGGGTCCGCGGTCACGCGCGGGCAGGAAGCGGTCGTCGCCGGTCTTCATCGCCTCGCGCATCCGGCGCGAGGCGTCACCGCGTGCCGCGCTGCGGGCGGCGGCCTGCTCCTTGCGGGTCCGGGGCGTACGCGCCCGGGCGCGGGCGGCCGCCTCGGCCTCCTTGCGGGTCGGGGTGGGGCGACCCTTCCCACCGACCTTGTCGGTCGCGGGGGTCTGGGGCTCGGGGCTGGAACGACGGAACAACGCTGCTGCCTTCACGTGGATCGGATGCTGGCCGCAGCCTATCCCGCGCGTGCCGACGCGCGGCGCCCCGCCGAGGTGGGCGCAAGTCCCTACCTCCTGCTTGGCTTTGGTCCTAGGGTGAGGACAACGCCACGACGGTTCCACCAGCCATTGACACGCACCACCCAGAGAGGGTCCGCACCCCGATGAGTCTCATGAAGCGCATCAGCCTGATCTTCCGTTCCAAGGCCAACAAGGCCCTGGACAGGGCCGAGGACCCCCGCGAGACCCTCGACTACAGCTACCAGCGCCAGCTCGAGCTGCTCTCGAAGGTGCGCCGTGGCGTGGCCGACGTCGCGACCAGCCGCAAGCGGGTCGAGCTCCAGGTCAACCAGCTCGAGCAGCAGGCCGCCAAGCTGCAGGCCCAGGCCGAGAAGGCGATCGCGGCCGACCGTGAGGACCTCGCGCGCGAGGCGCTGACCCGCAAGTCCGGGCTGGCCCAGCAGATCACCAGCCTCAAGGAGCAGCAGGCCACGCTCCAGGGCGAGGAGGAGAAGCTGGTCCTCGCCCAGCAGCGCCTGCAGGCGAAGGTCGAGGCGTTCCGGACCCGCAAGGAGACGATCAAGGCGACCTACACCGCCGCCGAGGCGCAGACCCGCATCGGCGAGGCGATGTCCGGCATCGGCGAGGAGATGGGCGACGTCGGGCTGGCCATCCAGCGCGCCGAGGACAAGACCGCCCAGATGCAGGCGCGCGGCCAGGCGATCGACGAGCTGATCGCCTCCGGCGCGCTCGACGACGCCTCCTCGCTCAACGCCGGCGACGACATCTCCCGCGAGCTCGACGCACTCAGCTCCACCTCCGACGTCGAGGCGGAGCTGGCCCGGCTCAAGGCCGGCTCGGCCGCACCGCAGGCCATCGAGGCCGGTGACGGCGGCGACATCCTCGAGCCGGCGCCCGAGCAGCAGGCCGCGCAGCGCCCGGCCGAGGGCGGCCAGGCATGATCGTCCGGATCCTCGGCGAGGGTCAGTACGACCTCGACGACGGGGCCCTCGACGCCCTCAACGGCCTCGACACCCAGATCGAGAGCGCCATCGAGGCCGGCGACGAGGACATGTTCCGCACCGCCCTGCAGGGACTGCTCGCCGCGGTCCGCTCGAGCGGTACCCACCACGCCGCCGACTCGCTCGACGAGTCCGACCTCATCCTGCCGCCGCCCGACGCGACGATCGACGAGGTCCGCGACCTGCTGGGCGACGACGGCCTGATCCCGGGCTGAGCCACCGCGTGGCGACGTCGCGCTTCGTCGGGGACTCCGGGCTGACCGCCCGGATGACCCTCACGATGTTCCTGCTCGGTGGGCTCTTCGTGGGGCTGGTGGTCGCCCTGATGGCCACCTTCCGCGGGTACTCGGTGCTGATCGCCGTGATCGCGATCGGCGTCGCGTTCTACCAGTGGTGGACCTCCGACACCGTCGCGATGCGGGCGATGCGGGCGCGGGAGGTCACCCCGGAGCAGGCCCCCGAGCTGCACGGGATGATCGACCGGCTGTGCGCGCTGGCCGACATGCCCAAGCCGCGCGTCGGGATCGCGGACCTCTCGGTGCCCAACGCGTTCGCCACCGGTCGCTCGCCCGACCGGTCGGTGGTCTGCGTGACCACCGGGATCCTCCAGGTGCTCGACGCAGAGGAGCTCGAGGCCGTCCTGGCCCACGAGCTCAGCCACGTCGCGCACCGCGACGTGCTCGTGATGACCGTCGCCTCGTCGGCCGGCATCGCGGCCGGCCTCCTGATGCGCTTCACCCAGTTCGGCGCGATGGGTCGCTCGCGCAACAACACCGGTGCCCTCCCTGCCGTCCTGGTCGCGCTGGTCGTCAGCCTGGTGGTCTACGCCGTGAGCTTCGTGCTGCTGCGCCTGCTCTCGCGCTACCGCGAGCTCAGCGCGGACCGGGCCGGCGCCTACCTCACCCTCAAGCCGGCCGCGCTGGCCTCGGCGCTCCAGAAGATCAGCGGCGAGGTCGCCGCCACACCGCGCCGCGACCTGCGGGCCGCCGGCGCCGCCAGCGCGCTGTGCATCGTGCCGGCGCTGAGCGGCGGGCTCAGCGGCCTGGCCGCCACCCACCCGCCGCTCCAGCAGCGCCTCGAGCAGCTGGCGCGGATCCAGGCCGAGCTGAGCAGGCCCAGCTGATGGCGGGGGAGCGGTGATGGGTCTCTGGGACGCGGTCCGCGGGCGTACGCAGCCGCGCCGCAACGACCTCGACGCGCTGTTCCACGTCCCGAGTGCGGCGATCACGCTCCAGACGGCGCTGGGCCTCGAACCCACCGGCCAGGCGTCCGTCTGCTACCGCTCGGCCGCCGGTGCGGCGTTCGCGCAGACCCAGGCGGAGGTGGAGGCGCTGCTGCGCGACGACGTCGACGCCCCCGACGTGTCCGTCACCCGCGACGACTACGGTTTCACCTGGCTGGTCGTCACCGGTGACCGGTCCGACGTCCCGGGTCTCTGCACCGACCTGCACGCCGTCAACACCACGCTGGAGCTCAACGGCTTCGCGGGCAGCCTGCTCTGCTCGCTGGTGCCGTTCGCCGACGCCGGGGGACGGCGCGTCGGCCTGACCTACCTCTACAAGCAGGGCACCTTCTACCCCTTCGCACCGTCGGGCGAGCAGGAGCGCGACACGCTCCTCGAGCTCTCGGTGCGCGACCTCTTGGACAAGGAGCTTCCGATGGAGCCCGACCTGCAGCGCTGGCTGGCCGTGTGGAAGGCGCCGGGCCTGTGAGCCCCGACGAGGCGCGCCCCGACGCCGACCGCCGGAGCGACGCCCAGCGCGACCGCGCGATCGGCGCCTACCACGTGCTCGACCACGAGCCGCGGCGCGAGCTCACGGCGCTCGTCGACCTGGCGGCGCAGGTCGCCGGGGTCCCCTACGCCACGATCAACCTGCTCACCAGCAGCCTGCAGCACCAGGTCGCCACTGCCGGCTTCGTCGGGTCGTCGTCACCCGTGGAGACCTCGATGTGCCGCACCGTGGTCGACCGCGGGGAGCCGGTCATGGTGGCCGACGCCAGCCAGGACGAGCGCTACGCCGACAGCCCCTGGACCACGGGCGAGGTCGCGACCGTGAAGTTCTACGGCTCCCACCCGCTCCGCACGCCCGACGGGCTGGTGATCGGCACGCTGTGCGTGTTCGACGACGAGGCGCAGAAGGTGACCCCGGAGGCCGCGGCGGGGCTGGCGCAGCTGGCCGACCGGGTGGTCGACGTGCTGGAGCTCGAGCTGGCCGGGCGTCGACTGCGCGATGCCAACGCCAGGCTCGCGCAGTCCAACGAACGGCTGGCCCACTTCGCCGGGCAGGTGACCCACGACCTGAAGAACCCGCTCACCTCGATCTCGCTGTCGCTCGAGGCGCTGGAGATGGAGGTCACCGACCCCTACCTGGTCGACACCGTGGCGCGGGCGCGCCGCGGGGTGGACCGGATGACCGAGATGATCGCCCACCTGCTCGCCTTCGCGTCGCAGGGCTCCGCGCCCGGCCACGACGAGGTCGACCTGAACGACGAGATGGCCGCGGCGCTCGACGACCTCGCTGGCCGGGTGGACCGGTCGTGCGTCACGGTCGAGCAGCTCCCGGTCGTCCGCGGCGATGGCGTCCAGCTGCGTTCGGTGCTGATGAACCTCGTCGACAACGCCGCGAAGTTCACCCTCCTCGGCGAGCAGCCCGACATCGAGGTGGTCGGCGTGGAGCTCGAGGACCGGCACCGCGTCGAGGTCCGCGACCACGGGCGCGGCGTGCCCGCCGACAAGCGCGAGCGGGTGTTCGCGCCCCTCGCCCGCCTCGACAAGAGCGTGGAGGGGTCGGGCCTCGGCCTCGCGACCTGCCGACGCATCATCGAGGCGCACGGCGGCTCGATCGGCGTCGACGAGCGCGAGGGTGGTGGCTCGGTCTTCTGGTTCGAGCTCCCGGACCACTAGCGGGAAGGGGTCAGGGGAGCCGCGCCTGCTTCATCTGGCGCGAGGCGTAGACGTTGCCGATGACGGTGCCGTCGAGCCAGGCGGTCAGGCGCGCGGCCTCGTGCTCGAGCGCCGCCTGCCCGTCGGGTCCGACGTCCTCCAGCAGCGAGAGCCGGACCACGCCCGCGTCGTCCTGGACCCAGCAGCCGACGACCCGACCGTCCCACCACGCCGTGGTGCCGGCGTTGCCGTTGGTGTCGAAGAGGTACGGCACGTGGGCGGGGTCGAGGTAGAACCCGCGGGACTTCCAGCCCATCACCGTGGGGTCGAGCGTCGGCAGCAGGGCCGCCCACGGCTCCACCGGGTCGGTGTCGTCGGTGTCGTCGGGGTGCACCCAGCCGGTGGAGCCGTCGTCGAGCGCGACCTCGACCGCTCCGACGTCGACCAGGGCGCGGGTGACCGCGGTCTTGGTGGACCCGAGCCACCACTGGATGTCGGCCGCGGTGCCGGGACCGAAGGTGTGCAGCCACGACTCCACCAGCGCGGCGTAGCCCGCGGCCTCGCCCAGCGGCTCGGGGACGACGCCCAGCCACTGCTCGGTGGTCGTCCAGGTCGGCTTGTTCAACCTCCAGTGCCCGGCGTTGCGTCCGCGCACGGCACGCCCCTCGAGCCCGAGCGTGGTCAGCACCCACGGGGCGACCGGCACGGGACGGTCCCAGGTCTTGTCGGTGTCGCCGCCGATCGTCCCGGCCAGCTCGGGCAGCTCTGCCCGCAGCTCGGCCGTCGAGGCGGGACCGACGGCCAGCCGGGCGAGGGTGGCTTCGTGGGCGGCGTCGAGCCACGCCTCGCCGTCGGCGGCGATGCCGGCGCCCGCGATGGCCTTCGCGATCCGCTTGCGCTCGGCGGTGGCGACCCGGGCGGACGCGCTGCCCCACGCGGCGGTCAGCAGGTCGCGCGGGAAGACGAAGAGGGTGCGGCGCATCGCCAGTTGCTTGACGACGTCGCGGGTGTCGTAGAGCGCGGCGTCGACGTCTGACGGGGCGACGCCCTCGGCCCGCGCCGCGACCGCGAGGTGGACGGTCGCCGCCTCCGTGGCGTGCAGGACCGTCATCGCCCGGGTGACGCCCACCACGTCGTGGCGGCGGTGCGCCGGCGCCAGGCAGTGGCGTACGGCGATGCGCCGGCGCCGCTCGGCGTCCGTGACGTGTCGCAGGGACATCGGCGCGCTCAGTCGCGGTGGGACTTGCCGGGCAGGTCGAGCATCCGCTGGAGCGCGACGAGTGCCTCGGCCTCGGTCTCGGGGTCGACGACGATCCGGTTGACGACGGTGCCGGCGACGAGGCTCTCCAGGGCCCACACGAGGTGGGGCAGGTCGATGCGGTTCATCGTCGAGCAGTAGCAGACGTTGCGGTCGAGGAAGACGATCGTCTTGTCCGGATGCGCGTCGGCCAGCCGCTTGACCAGGTTGAGCTCGGTGCCGATGGCCCACACGGTGCCGGGCTCGGCGGCCTCGATCGTCTTGATGATGAACTCGGTGGAGCCGACCAGGTCGGCCTTGAGGACCACCTCGTGGCGGCACTCGGGGTGGACGAGCACGTTGATGCCGGGGTGCTGGGCGCGCAGCTCGTCGACGACGTCCTCGGAGAACCGTCCGTGGACCGAGCAGTGGCCCTTCCACAGGATCATCCGGGCCTGTTGGAGCTCGTCGGCGGTGAGGCCGCCGCCGGGCTGCAGCGGGTCCCACACGACGCACTCGTCGAGCCCGATGCCCATCTGGAGGACCGCGGTGTTGCGACCGAGGTGCTGGTCGGGGAGGAACAGCACCTTCGCGCCGCCGACCGCGTCGGGCTTCTGCGCGAACGCCCAGTCGAGCGCGACGTCGGCGTTGGACGAGGTGCAGACCACGCCGCCGTTGCGGCCGCAGAAGGCCTTGATGTCGGCGCTGGAGTTCATGTAGGTCACCGGCACGACGTCGTCCTGCACGCCTGCGGCGGCCAGCGCGTCCCACGCGTCCTCGACCTGCCGCAGCCGGGCCATGTCGGCCATCGAGCAGCCGGCCGCGAGGTCGGGCAGCACGACCTGCTGGGTCGGCGAGGTGAGGATGTCGGCCGACTCGGCCATGAAGTGCACGCCGCAGAAGACGATGAACTCGGCGTCCGGCCGGGCCGCGGCGTCGCGCGCCAGCTTGAAGGAGTCGCCGGTGACGTCGGCGAACTGGATCACCTCGTCGCGCTGGTAGTGGTGGCCCAGCACGAAAACCCGCTCGCCGAGGGCCTCCTTCGCCGCGCGCGCCCGCGCCACGAGGTCGGGGTCTGACGCGGCCGGGAGGTCCCCGGGGCACTCGACGCCGCGCTCGGCGTCGAGGTCACGGCCCTTGCCGAGGGGGAGGAGCGGCAGGTCGACGAGACTCATGGAGCACATCCTAGGGAGGGTCGCCGACACGATCGCGCCGGTGGGAGGCTTCGCGCATGCCACGACGCGGAGAGGTGCTGGCCCTGGTGCAGGCCGGGGGACAGGGGTCACGGATGGACGTGCTCACCCGCGAGCGGGCCAAGCCGGCGCTGCCCTACGGCGGCGTGCACCGGCTGATCGACTTCGCGCTCTCGGGCCTCGTCCACGCCGACCTCGCGGACGTGTGGGTGTCGCTGGAGTACCAGGTGACGTCCATCGACGAGTACCTGTCCGGCGGGCGACCATGGAGCCTGGACCGCAACCGTGGCGGGGTCCGCCGGATGGTGCCGCAGACCGGCACGGGGCCCGCGACCGAGAGCGGCTTCGCGCACGGCAACGGCGACCTGCTCCTGCGGATGTCGGCCGACCTCGAGGCGTCCGGCGCCCGCACCCTCGTCGTCTGCAGCGCCGACCACGTCTTCAACGCCGACCTGGCGCCGGTCGTCGAGGAGCACGTGGCGGCGGGGCGTACCGCCACGGTGCTGACCAGCGAGGTCACCAGGAAGGACGCCTCCGACAACGTCGTCGTCCTCGCGCGCCGCGACGGCACGGTCACCGGCGTGGAGCACAAGCCCTCGCGACCCTCGGCCGGCACGGTGGCCACCGAGATCTTCGTCTACGACACCGAGGCGCTCCTGGAGGCCCTGCGCGACCTGCGGGCCGAGCTCGCCGGTGACCCCGACCTCGCCGACGGCGACAGCGGGATCGGCGACTTCGGCGAGCGGCTGCTGCCGCGGCTGGTCGGGGGTGGCCGGGTCGCCGCGGTCCCGCTGGAGGGCTACTGGCGCGACGTCGGCCAGCCCGGGCTCTACCTCCAGTCCCACCGCGACCTGCTGGCCGGGCGCGTGGACGTGTTCGACCACCCGTCGCGGCCGGTGGTCTCGCACTGGCCCGACCGTCCGGCCGCCCGCGTCCGGGCGACGGGGGAGTGCCACGACGCGCTGCTGTCGCCGGGCGCCGACGTGTCCGGGCTGGTGGTCGGCAGCGTGCTCGGCCCGGGCGTCGTCGTCGAGAAGGGCGCCGAGGTCCACGACAGCGTGCTGATGGAGGACTGCTTCGTGCGCGCTGGCTCCGTGGTCCGCACGTCGGTGCTCGACGAGCGCTGCGAGGTCGCGGGTGCCGGTCGGGTGGGCGCGGAGCCGACCGCCCGGCTCGCGCGCGACGAGGACCTCGTGCTGGCGGGTCGGGACTGCCGGATCGCCGGCCCGGTCCCCGCCGGGGCCAGGCTCGAGCCGGGGGCGGTCGTCGACGGGTGACGGCCGGTTCGCGCGTACGCCACGCCGGCAGCGGTGAGCCACCCACACTCCTGGCGCGCGAAATGTGGCTCAGCCACCGCCATCGGCCGGTCGCGCGTACGCCACGCCGGCAGCGGTGAGCCAGCCACACTCCTGGCGCGCGAAGTGTGGCTCAGCCACCGCTCCCGACGACCGACGCGCGCCTGCTAGAGCAGGCTGCCGTGGTGGAGGTAGGGCGTGGGCGGCTTCATCCGCCGCAGGCAGAGGTAGCCGTTCTGGTGGATCGCCATCCGGGCGGCGAGCCCGACGTCGAGGGCCCAGGCGTTGGCCGCCGTGACGTGGTGCACCGAGACCTGCTCGCCGGGCGGCGAGGAGGCCAGCGCCTCCCACATCAGCTGCGCGGCGGTGCGCCGGTTGGTGGCGGCGAGCAGGGACGGCGAGCCGGTGTCGTCGACGTACGCGTAGCCGGAGCCGGTCGTGTGGTCGACCACCACGAGGCGGAACTGCGCGAGCAGCAGCTCGTGGTCGGAGAGGTGCGCGGCGCCGCGGGTGCGGCGGTCGACCGAGTCGAGCAGGTCGACGTCGGCCGCGGTCCCCTCCCGCACCCGCTCGACGACCGGGATCGCGCTGCGGTCCACGACGCCGGTGACGAACATCTGGGGGTGCAGGTCGAAGCCGGCCAGCCGGTAGCGGCGCACGGCGCCCGGGTCGGCGCTCGCGGCGAACATCCCGCGCAGGCAGCCGCGCCCGTGGTGCATCGCCGCCGCCATCAGCTGTGCCCCGATGCCCTGGCCCTGCTGGTCGGGTCGCACCGCGAAGGAGGCGAGGATCCACATCAGCTCGCGCACCCGTGACACCGCACCGCCGACGAGGACGCCGTCGACCTCGGCCGCCCAGCAGCCGCCGGGATCGGTGCGCAGCGCGGCCCGGGCGCGGTCGATCCACGCGCTGTTGCGGCCCGGTGGGCGGCGGACCGGCTCGGGCCACGACCGCTGGAACGTGCGCTGGTCGACCTCGTGGTAGCTCGTGGCGGTGATCTCGCCGAACGCCTCGAGGTCCTCCTCCCGCAGCGGGCGGACGAGCGCGTCGGTCACGACACGTGGGCCGCGAAGCGCGCCAGCAGGTCGCCCCAGTGGGTGTACTTCTCGCGCAGTGCCTCGGTCTCCTCGGTCCAGCCGCTGTGGACGAGGCGGACGAGCGTGCTTCCGTCGCCGGTGTCGGTGAAGCGCACGTCGAGCACGGTGGCCTCGTCCTCGGGGTGGCCGAGCCAGAACTCCTGCGCGTAGTGGCCGATGGGGTCCCACGACATCACCCGCCCCCAGACGTACTCCTCGTCGCCGTGCACCATCGCCACGGGACCGTTGGGGTCGATCGAGATGCCGGTGTAGGTCGCGGAGTCGGGGGTCAGCAGCGGGTCCCACCACTCGCCCATCTGGGCGGTGAAGCCGACGAACGCCGCCCTCGGGCTCCCCGGGACGACGACCTCGGCGACGACGGGATCAGTGCTCATGCGACCAGCATGCCCGACGGGTGCACTGCAAGGATGCAGGCATGCGCGTGCTGATCGCCCCCGACAAGTTCGCCGGCACCCTCACCGCGGTCGAGGCCGCCGAGGCGATCGCCGCCGGCTGGCGGAGCCGGGCCCCCGAGGACGAGCTCGACCTCGCGCCGATGGCCGACGGCGGGCCCGGCTTCGTCGACGTGCTGCACGCCGCGCGGGGTGGCGAGCTGGCCGCCGTGACGGTCTCCGGACCGCACGGCACACCGGTCCCGGCCGTGGTCCTGCGTGTGGGGGACACGGCGTACGTCGAGAGCGCCCAGGCGGCGGGTCTCCACCTCGCCGACGGCGACCCCGAGACCGCCACCAGCCACGGCGTCGGCGATCTCGTCCTCGCCGCCGTCGAGGGGGGCGCGACGACCGTCGTCGTGGGCCTCGGTGGCTCGGGCACGACCGACGGCGGTGCGGGTGTGCTGGCGGCGCTCGGCGCGAGCGCGGACGTGGACCTGTCGTCCGGCCCGGCCGGGCTCGTCGGCGTGACGCGCGTCGACCTCGCACCCGCACGCGAGCGGCTCGCGGGCGTCACGCTCGTGGCCGCCAGCGACGTCGACAACCCGCTCACCGGCCTGTTCGGGGCGGCCAAGACCTTCGGGCCGCAGAAGGGCCTCGCCGAGGACCGGATCGCGGTCGTCGACGGCTGGATCGAGGCGTTCGCGGCCGCCACCGACCGGCGTACGTCGCTGGAGAAGGGCGCGGGCGCCGCCGGGGGCATCGGCTACGCCCTCCTCGCGCTCGGTGCCACCCGTGAGCCGGGCATCGCGCTGGTCGCCGACGCGGTCGGTCTCGAGGACCGGGCGCGCGCCGCCGACCTCGTCCTCACCGGCGAGGGGTCCTTCGACTTCTCCAGCCGCGCCGGGAAGGTGCCCTACGGAGTCGCGACCGTGGCGGCCGAGGTGCTGCGCCCGTGCGTCGCGCTGGCCGGGCAGGTCCTGGTGGGCTCGCGCGAGATGCGGGCGCTGGGCATCGAGTCGGCGTACTCGCTGGTCGAGCTGGTGGGGGAGGAGCGGGCGCTCGGCGCGCCCGCGGACGCGCTGGCCGAGCTGGCCGAGCGGGTCGCACGCACCTGGTCGCGGTGATCGGCTTCCCCCAGGTACGGCCCGGCTGGCGTTCAGGCCGGCTTGCCCGGCTCCGCCGTGCTGCGCCGCCTCGCGTCGTGAGCGCACGGCGACTCCGTCACCGGTCGCTCACGGCGTTCGGGGAATAACCCCGCCTGTGCGACCATTGGGACGAGCAAGACCCCGAGACGTCCTGGAGTGATGAGATGACCGAGCAGGTCGAGACCACCGAGCGCCGCACCGACCAGATCAACCTGTCGGCCGTCGCCGCAGGCAAGGTGAAGAGCCTCCTGGAGCAGGAGGGCCGTGACGACCTGGCCCTGCGCATCTCCGTGCAGCCCGGCGGCTGCTCGGGCCTGCGCTACCAGCTGTTCTTCGACGAGCGCACGCTCGACGGCGACGTGACCACCGACTTCGACGGCGTGACCGTCGTCGTCGACCGGATGAGCGTCCCGTACCTCAACGGTGCCGAGATCGACTTCGTCGACACCATCGAGAAGCAGGGGTTCACCATCGACAACCCCAACGCCACCGGCTCCTGCGCCTGCGGCGACAGCTTCCACTGAGCTGACACACGCAAAGGGCCCCCTGCCAGCGGCAGGGGGCCCTTCGTCGCGTTCGGGGTCAGTCCAGGTGCAGGTGGAGCGCCGCCGCCAGCCGGGCGGCCGCCTCCGAGACCTGGATCTCGCGCTTGCCGACTTCGGCCGGGTAGTCCTCGAAGCGGAGGCTCGGCGGCGCTGACACGGCGGCGCGCGCGGCCCGCTCCAGGCGTGCCTCGAGGCCGAGGTTGCGGCCCGCGGCGCGGCAGTCGGCCGCCATCTCCTGCGGGGTCGCCAGCTCGTCGTGGACCAGGTGCGAGGGGCGCTGCGGACGCGGCGTCGAGGTCGTCATGTCGACGACGGTATTGGCTACTGATTGGTATGCGGAGACGTACCGAAAGGTAGTGTTCCCCGGCGTGTCCCTCCTCGTAGCCGGATCGATCGCGACCGACCACCTGATGTCCTTCCCGGGCAGGTTCTCCGACAGCCTCGTCGTCGACCAGCTCGACAAGCTGTCGGTGTCCTTCCTCGTCGAGGACCTCGAGGTCCGACGCGGCGGGTGCGCGGCCAACATCTGCTTCGGGCTGGGCAACCTCGGCCTCCGGCCGGTGCTGGTCGGCGCCGTCGGCGAGGACTTCGCGGAGTACCGCGCGTGGCTCGAGCGCCACAACGTCGACTGCGGCTCGGTGCACGTCTCCGAGACCCGCCACACCGCCCGCTTCGTGTGCACCAACGACACCGCGCACGCCCAGATCGCGAGCTTCTACGCCGGCGCGATGAGCGAGTCGCGCGAGATCGAGCTCAAGCCGATCGTGGACCGCGTCGGCGAGCCCGACTACGTGATCATCGGCCCGGACGACCCGCAGGGCATGCTGCGCCACACCGAGGAGTGCCGCCAGCGCGGCTACCGCTTCCTGGCCGACCCCTCCCAGCAGCTCGCCTTCGGCGACGGCGACCTGATCCGTCCACTGATCGACGGCGCGGAGATCCTCTTCTCCAACGAGTACGAGGCCAGCCTGATCACCCAGAAGACCGGCTGGAGCCGCGAGGAGGTGCTCTCCCGCGTCGGCACCTGGGTCGTCACCCTCGGCCCCGACGGCGTCCGGATCGACCGCGAGGGCGAGGAGTCGGTCGTCGTGCGGGCCGTGCCCGAGATCGAGAAGGTCGAGCCCACCGGCGTCGGCGACGCGTTCCGCGCCGGCTTCATGGCGGCGCTCAGCTGGGGCCTGGGCCACGAGCGTGCCGCCCAGCTCGGCTGCCTGCTCGCCGTCTACGTCGTCGAGCAGGTCGGCACCCAGGAGTACGAGATCTCCCGCGAGGCCTTCCTCGCCCGCTGCGCGGCGACGTACGGCGAGGACGCGGTCGCCGACTTCGCGCCGCACCTGCAGACGATCAGGCCCTGACCGGGCCCCGGCCCGCCCCGACCCACCTCTGGGTATCTGGGGACGAAATGGTGGGTCTGGGACCCCGTCTGACCCACCAGAACGTCCCCAGGTACCCACGTCAGGAGCGGCGGCGGACGACGTAGCGCGGCACCCCGTCGTCGGTGACGTCCGCGCCGACGTAGTCCTGCCCCTTCATCCGGCACCAGGCCGGGACGTCGACCGCGGCGGCGGCGTCCATCGCCACCACGGCGATCAGCTCCCCGACCTCGACGTCGGCGAGGTGCCGGGCCAGCTCGATGACCGGCATCGGGCAGGGGAGGGCTGTGCAGTCCAGCTCCAGGGCGACGGCCTGCCCGTCGTACGGGAGGCTCACAGGCCGACCCGGGCCCGGATCGCGGCCACGACCCCGGGCAGGGTGTCGCAGAACGCGTCGACGTCGGCGCGGGTGGTGTCGCGCTGCAGCGACAGGCGCACGTTGCCGTGGGTGAGCACCCCCATCGCCTCGAGCACGTGGCTGGGGGTGAGGGTCGAGGCGGTGCAGGCCGAGCCGCTCGCGATCCCGAGGCCGCGGCGGTCGAGCTCGGTGACCAGGGCCTCGCCGTCGACGTAGAGGCAGGAGAACGTCACGAGGTGGGGGAGCCGACGCACCGGGTCGCCCACCACCTCGATGTCGGGAACCTCCGCGGCCACCCGGCGGCGTACGACGTCGACGAGCGCGTGCTGCCGTGCGTTGACCTCGTCCCGCTCGGCCACGACCGCCTGCAGCGCCGCTGCGGCGGCGAGGACGGCGGGGACGTTCTCGAACCCGGTGGACCGCTCGTCCACCCGGTCGTCGCCGGGGAAGGGGTTGCGCCAGCGGGCGCGCTTGCGGACCAGCAGCACGCCGACCCCGGCCGGCCCACCCCACTTGTGCGCCGAGCCCGCGGCGCTCGCCCAGCCGTCGGGGAGCGGGAGGCGCCCCATCGAGGCGCAGGCGTCGGTGAAGAGCGGCACGTCGTCGGGCAGGTCGAGCCGGTCGACGTCCTGGACCGTGCCCACCTCGTGGTTGGCGGTCTGGAGCGCGACGACACCGACGCCCGGGTCGGCCGCTCCCCGCACGAGCTCGTCGACGGGGACCCGTCCGTCGCCCGAGACCCCGACCTCCACGCCCCGCGCGCCCCAGGCCACGGCGTGCCGGACCGCGGAGTGCTCGACGGCCGGGTGCACGACGCCGTCCCCGCGCCGCGAGCCCCTCACCAGCCCCAGCAGTCCCAGGTGCACCGCGTGGGTGCCGCTCGGCGTGAAGGTCACCTCGTCGGGCCGCACCGCTAGCGCGTCGGCGGTCGCCTCGCGGGCGTTGTCGAGCAGCAGCCGCGCCTCGCGCCCGGGCCGGTGCAGCCGACGGGGGTCGGCCCAGCCGCGGTCGAGGGCGGCGAGGAACGCGTCGCGGGCGGCCGGGTGGAGCGGGGTCGACGACGCGCTGTCGAGGTCGGCGGGACCGGTCACCGACCGAACTCTGCCACGCGGCGCCCCGTGCAGAGGTACCGCTGGAGGAGGGCGGCCCGCCGGACGGCCGACACCCGACCCTGCCCGGCACGACCCGGCCCGTTGGGGCTACTCTTTGCCTGTCGAGAAGGACCGAGAGAGAGGCTCGTCAGTGGGTCTGCAAGTCCCCAAGCTCACAGCCGTGCCCCGGCGCGCGCTGAGGGTCGCGCTGCTGGGCGTGACGATGCTGGTCCTGGCCGGTTGCTCCGAGGCCGACCAGCACCAGATCCGCAACCTCGCGATGCCCGACCGCGCGAGCGCCCAGGGTCCCTACACCTACGAGCTCTGGAAGTGGGCATGGGTGGCCGCGATGGTCACCGGTGTCATCGTCTGGGGCCTCATCTTCTACGCCGTGGTGCGCTTCCGCCGCCGCAGCGACGACGAGGTGCCGCGCCAGACCCGCTACAACCTGCCGCTCGAGGTCTTCTACACGATCGCCCCGGTCCTGATGTGCGTGGTGTTCTTCTTCCACACCGTGCGCGTCCAGGACGAGGTCATCAAGATCGTCCCCGACCCCGACATGACCGTGGAGGTCACGGGCCAGCAGTGGTCCTGGACCTTCAACTACGGCGTCGGCGAGCAGGACACCAGCGCCACCGGCGAGCCGGAGAAGAACGGTGAGCCGGGCGACTTCGCCTACGACCAGTACGTCTACACCTCGGGCACCGGCCGGGACATCCCGACGCTGGTCCTGCCGGTCGACCAGACCATCCAGTTCAACCTCCACTCGCCCGACGTGATCCACGACTTCGGCGTCCCGGCCTTCCTCGTGAAGATGGACGTCATCCCGGGTCGCGTCAACAAGCTCCAGGTCACCCCGACCGTCGAGGGCACCTACAAGGGCAAGTGCTACGAGCTCTGCGGCGTCTCGCACTCGCGGATGCTCTTCAACGTCGAGGTGGTCAGCCAGGAGGAGTACGACTCCTACCTGAGCGACCTGGCCGCGGCCGGCAACAGCGCCGCGACGCCCGTCCTCGGCGGTACCTACGTCAACGACCAGGTCGGTCTCGAGACCGCATCGGAAGGAGCCCAGGAGTGAGCGCCGCCACCGCAGCCACCCACCAGGGCACGGTCAAGGAGAAGACCCTCGGCCAGCAGGTGGTGCGTCTCCTGACCACCACCGACCACAAGCTGATCGGCAAGATGTACCTGGTCACCTCGTTCGGCTGGTTCCTCGCCGCCGGTCTGATGGCCATGCTGATCCGGGCCGAGCTGGCCTACCCGGGCATGCAGGTCGTCAACGACCAGCTCTACAACCAGTTGTTCACGATGCACGGCACGATCATGCTGCTGCTGTTCGCGACGCCGCTGTTCTTCGGCTTCAGCAACGTGATCATGCCGCTGCAGATCGGTGCGCCCGACGTGGCGTTCCCGCGACTCAACATGTTCAGCTACTGGCTGTTCCTGTTCGGTGGCCTGATCGCCGGGTCCGGCTTCCTCACCCCGCAGGGCGCCGCCGACTTCGGCTGGTTCGCCTACACGCCGCTCTCCGACGCTGTCCGCAGCCCGGGCGTCGGCGGTGACCTCTGGATCATGGGCCTGTGGATGGCCGGTCTCGGCTCGATCCTGGGTGGCGTCAACTTCATCACCACCATCATCTGCATGCGTGCGCCCGGCATGACGATGTTCCGGATGCCGATCTTCGTCTGGAACACCCTCATCACCAGCATGCTCGTGATCATGGTCTTCCCGATCCTCGCGGGCGCCCTGCTCTCGCTGGAGGCCGACCGGATCCTCGGGGCGCACGTGTTCGACCCGTCGCACGGCGGACCGATCCTGTGGCAGCACCTGTTCTGGTTCTTCGGCCACCCGGAGGTCTACATCATCGCGCTGCCGTTCTTCGGCATCATCTCCGAGATCCTCCCGGTCTTCAGCCGCAAGCCGATCTTCGGCTACGTCGGCCTGGTGGCCGCGACGCTGGGCATCGCGATGCTGTCGGTCGCGGTGTGGGCCCACCACATGTTCGTCACCGGCGCGGTCGACCTGCCGTTCTTCTCCGGCATGACGTTCCTGATCGCGGTGCCGACCGGCGTGAAGTTCTTCAACTGGATCGGGACGATGTGGGGCGGCTCGCTGTCGTTCGACACCCCGATGCTGTGGTCGATCGGCTTCCTCACGACGTTCCTCTTCGGTGGTCTGACGGGTGTCATCCTGGCCAGCCCTCCGCTGGACTTCCACGTGTCCGACTCCTACTTCGTGGTGGCCCACTTCCACTACGTCGTGTTCGGCACGGTCGTGTTCGCGATGTTCGCCGGGTTCTACTTCTGGTGGCCGAAGATGACCGGCAAGATGCTCGACGAGCGTCTCGGCAAGGTCCACTTCTGGATCCTGTTCATCGGCTTCCACACCACGTTCCTCGTGCAGCACTGGCTCGGTGTCGAGGGCATGCCCCGTCGCTACGCCGACTACCTGCCCGGTGACGGGTTCACCACGCTCAACCAGATCTCCACGGTCGGGTCGTTCCTGCTCGGCGCCTCGATGCTGCCGTTCCTCTACAACGTCTACGTCTCCGCCAAGGGGCCGAAGGTCGAGGTGGACGACCCGTGGGGCTGGGGCCGCTCGCTGGAGTGGGCGACCAGCTCGCCGCCGCCGCGCCACAACTTCCACACGCTGCCGCGCATCCGCTCGGAGTCGCCGGCCTTCGACCTGCACCACCCCGAGGTCGCGCTGCGCGAGCTCGAGGAGCACGAGGCCGAGCGCAACGGCGACGTCGCCGACGCGCCCGACGTGGACGGTCGCGAGGAGATGCTGCGCGAGCGCGTCGAGGGCACCGACAACGAGGGAGACGAGCGATGAAGGCGGAAGCCTGGATCTTCGGGATCACCACGGTCTTCGTGGCCGTGGTCGCCCCGGTCTACTGGATGCTGGCGGAGGACCCCACCGGTACCTCGGCGCTGGTGATGACCGCCCTGCTGACGGCGATGATCACCCTCTACCTCGGCTTCCACGCCTCGAAGATGGACCCCCGTCCCGAGGACCGCAAGGAGGGCGAGATCGCCGACGGCGCCGGCGAGCTGGGCTTCTTCCCGCCCTACTCCTGGTGGCCGCTGTGGTGCGCGCTCGCCCTGAGCATCGTCGTCTACGGCACGGCGCTGGCCGCGTGGTGGCTCGTGATCATCGGCTTCGTCGTCGGTGCGATCGTGCTCTGCGGCTTCGTCTTCGAGTACTACCGCGGGGAGCACGCGCACTGAGTGTCGCGCCTCCTCGACTTCGGCAGAGCCCGTCCAGCACGTACGCTGGACGGGTTCTTCCGTATCACCTGTCTGTCTGTGCCTGTCCTGGGGGGTCCTGTCGCATGCGTCCTGCTGCGTCCTCGTCCGTGTCCGCGCCGCGGCTCTCGCGCCGACGCCGTACGGCTGCCGCCGCAGCCGCGGTGCTGTGCCTCGCCGCGCTCGCGGGCTGCACCGACCGGTCGGCCGGCAGCGCCGGTGACCCGCCGGGCGACCGGTCCGGCGCGGACACCGCAGCGGACACCGTGAAGGCGGAGCCGGTCCGGATCACCACCAGCTTCACCGACGCCGCGTCGGTGCCGATCGACGCCCCCGTCACGATCACCGCCAGCGGTGCGACCCTGGAGGGCGTCGAGGTCACCTCTGCGGAGGGCGACCTCGCCGGCAGCGTCGCCGGCGACACCTGGACCTCGTCGGCCGCCCTCGAGCCCGGCACGGACTACACGATCGCGGCGAAGGCCGCGCGACCGGACGGCTCCACCGTCCAGCGCTCGCGGACCTTCCACACCGTCGACCTGACCCTCGACCAGCAGACGTACCCGTCGATCGCGCCGCTGCAGGGCGAGACGGTCGGCGTCGGGATGCCCGTCATCGTCACCTTCGACCTCCCCGTGACCGACCACGCGACCTTCGAGAAGCACATGTCGGTCACCAGCACGCCCGCCCAGCAGGGCTCGTGGTACTGGCTGAACGACAAGGAGGTCCACTGGCGACCGCACACCTACTGGAAGGCGGGGACGGACGTCACGGTCGACGTCGACGTCAACAGCCTGCCGGCGGGCAACGGCATCTACGGCCAGGAGGACCGCGAGGTCAGCTTCACGGTGGGCGACGCGCACGTCTACAAGGTCAACGCGCAGACCCACCAGATGCAGGTCTTCAACAACGGCACCCTCCTGCGCACGCTCCCGATCACCACGGGCAAGCCCGGGTTCACCACCCGCTCCGGCACGAAGGTGATCATCGAGAAGTTCGAGCAGAAGCGGATGAACTCCGAGACGGTCGGGATCAACCGCAACAGCCCGGAGGCCTACGACATCGACGACGTGAAGTGGGCGATGCGGGTGACCTACTCCGGTGAGTTCATCCACGCCGCGCCCTGGTCGGTGGGCTCCCAGGGCCACGCCAACGTCTCCCACGGCTGCACCGGCATGTCGACCGCCGACGCCGGCTGGCTCTACGCGATGACCCGCCGCGGCGACGTCGTGGAGTACACCGGCACCGACCGCCAGATGACCCTCGAGAACGGCTACGGCGACTGGAACCTCTCCCGCGCCGACTGGAAGGCCGGCTCCGCCCTCTCCTGAGCCGGGGTCGCCGCCCCACGGTGGCGGCACCCGACATCTCGCGTACGCCAAGGTGGCGGCACCCGACACCCGCGTACGCCAGGGTGGCGGCACCCGACATCTCATCGGCTCCTTGTGATGTCGTCTGCCGCCATGGTGCGGTCGGTTGTGCCGGCTGCCGCCATGGTGGGGGACGGTCGCCGCGTGCCGTGAAGCGTCCACAGGGACGATACGACGTGGGTCGTCCACACGCTGCCGCGCAAGCGGTGGCAGTCTGTCCGGACGGCGGGCGACGCTCGCCGCATGCCACGACGCCCGCCCGGGGACCTGCCCACCGTTGCTGCGCTCCGCGGTCATCCGCGACTGCGGTCCTACGTCAGGGAGTCCTACGCCGTGCACCGCCGGACGGACCTCGGGACCGACCTGGCCGCGCAGCTGCACGCGTGGCAGCTGCTCATGACCGACGGTGGGTGCTTCACTGCCCTGACCAGCGCCGAGCTGCGCGGCTGGTGGTTGCCGCCGCTGCCTCAGGGCACCCCTGTCTTCATGGCCCTCGAGATCGATGATCCGCGGCCGATGCGAGCAGGGGTCCGCACCAGTCGTCACACGCGCGCGGTCGGCCGGGAGGAGATCGGTGGACTCCGGTGTGCGACGGCCGTGGAGACCCTCCTGGGGTGCGCGCGATGGCTCTGCCTGATCGACCTCGTGATCCTGGTCGACTGCGCGCTCCACCGAGGTGACTGCACGGTCGACGAGATCCGTGATGTCATCGCGCCGCGACGGCCGGGCGCTCGTGCGTTGGCGCACGCGCTCGCCCACGCGGATCGGCGGTCCGAGTCCGCGTACGAGACACTGCTGCGCCTCTTGCACGTCCTGTGCGGGATCGAGGTGGAGCCCCAGTTCATCGTCCTCGGCGCGCATGGCCACGAGATCGCTCGCGCAGACCTCAGGATCACCGGGACGACCGGTCTGCCGGAGTTCGACGGAGACGAGCACGAGAAGGGCCCCAGGAGGGTCAAGGACCGGAGGCGCGACCGTGCGCTGGAGAAGGCCGGATACGTCCGACGTGGCTACACCGCCGGCGACGTCCTCCGTCGCGGCGTCACCATCCTCGAGGACGCCGATCGATCGCTCGGCAGGCCACACGACCCGAGCAGGATCCGACCGTGGCACGAGCAGCTGCGGCGGTCGCTGTTCACCCCGTCCGGGACCGCCGACTACCTCGCACGCGCCGTGCCGACGCTGCCGGTGCGCCGCCGTCGGCCCAGCGACGACGACGCCACCTGACCCGGTCCGCGGTCCGGTGCCTCGTACGGCGGATGTCCCCGATCGTGTCCGGCTGCCCGTGACGGTGGCGGCACACAGCATTGGGTGATGGAAGGTGGCGGCAGACCGCATCGGATCGACGACGGCGGATGTCGTGTGCCGCCACCCTCGGGAGCGGAGTGACGTGTGCCGCCACCCTCGGGAGCGGGATGTCGGGTGCCGCCACCGTGGGGGAGGGGCGGACGCTCGGCGGGCGCAGGAACGACGAGGGCCCGCCGGGATGATCCCGGCGGGCCCTGCGGCGTGGTGCTACGCCGTGCTGGCTGCGATCAGTGGTCGCCGCCGCGCAGCGGCACGTCTCCCGTGTCGCGCAGGCGGTGGTCGTCGAACTGGTGACCGTCGACCGGGTGGTCGAGGCCGGCCTGCAGCTCGGCCTCGTGCTCGGCGTGGTGGTGCGCCTCCTCGAGCTCGGCGGCCGTGGGCTTCTGCACGTTGTGGACGTACATCCACCGCGACAGGCGGGCCCGCAGGCGCTCCGAGCGGGAGTTGGGCGCGGCCACGCCGGCCGCGTCGGTGTCGCCGTCGACCGTGTAGATCTCGTCGCGGTCGCGCGCGGTGAGCGTGTAGGCGGCCGTCTCGCTGATCGGCAGGTGACGCTCGGAGTACTGGCCCTCGGGCGAGCGGGTGATGATGCCCGTCTCGTAGCCGTGGAGCAGCTTCTCGTTGTCGTGGCGCTGCAGGGAGATGCACCAGCGTCGCGTGATCCAGAACGCCAGGAGCGGGCCGAGGAAGATCGCGACGCGCATGAAGTAGGTGATCTGGTTGATGCTGGCGTGCAGCTTGATGGCGATGATGTCGTTGCCGCCGGCCGCCCAAGCGAGACCGTAGAAGGTCATCAGGGCGACCATGACCGCGGTGCGCGTCGGCGCGTTGCGCGGGCGCTGCAGCAGGTGGTGGTCGCGCTTGTCACCGGTGATCCAGCCCTCGAGGAAGGGCAGGAGGATCAGGATGACGAGCATCAGCGGCGGCACGAGCAGGATCGGGATCAGCACGTTCCAGGAGATCGTGTAGCCGAAGACGACCGTCTCCATGTGGCTCGGCATGATCCGCAGCAGGCCGTCGGGCCAGCCCATGTACCAGTCGGGCTGCGAGCCCGCGGTCACCTTGGTCGGGTCGTACGGGCCGAACTTCCACACCGGGTTGATCGACATCAGGCCACCCATCAGGGCGATGATGCCGAAGACCATGAAGAAGAACCCGCCGGCCTTGGCGGCGTAGACCGGCAGCATCGGGAAGCCGACGACGTTCTGCTCGGTGCGACCGGGGCCGGGCCACTGCGTGTGCTTGTGGTAGACGAGCAGCAGCATGTGGGCGGCGATCAGCGCGAGCAGGATGCCCGGGATCAGCAGCACGTGGACGATGTAGAGGCGCGGGATGATCGACTCGCCGGGGAACTCGCCGCCGAAGAGCAGGAACGACATGTAGGTGCCGACGACGGGGGAGGCCTTCAGGAAGCCGTCCGCGGCGCGGACGCCGGTGCCGGAGAGCAGGTCGTCGGGCAGCGAGTAGCCGGTGAAGCCCTCGAGCGTGCCCAGGAGCAGCAGCACGCAGCCGATGACCCAGTTGAGCTCGCGGGGCTTGCGGTAGGCGCCGGTGAAGGCCACGCGCAGCAGGTGGACCATCATCGAGGCGATGAAGATCATCGCGGCCCAGTGGTGCATCTGGCGCATCAGCAGGCCGCCACGCACGTCGAAGGAGATGTGCAGCGTCGAGGCCATCGACTCCGACATCCCGATGCCGCGCAGCTGGTCGTAGGAGCCCTCGTAGGTGATGTGGCCCATCGACGGGTTGAACCACAGGGTCAGGAAGACGCCCGTGAGGAGGAGGACCACGAAGCTCCACAGGGCGATCTCGCCCAGCATGAAGGACCAGTGGTCGGGGAAGACCTTGCGCAGGTTCTTCTTCATCGCCGAGGCCAGGCCGAGGCGGTCGTCGGCCCAGGTGGCCAACGAGCCGGCCTTGCCGGGCTTGGACGTGGTCGCGGCGTCGGTGCGGTTGCTCGTCGCGACCTTGCTGGTGTCCAGCCTCGCGTCGGTGCTCACTGCTTCTCACGCTCCCAGTAGCTGGCCCCGATGGGCTCGTTGAAGTCGCTCTGTGCGACGAGGTAGCCCTCTTCGTCGACCGCCAGGGGCAGCTGCGGAAGGGGCCGGGCAGCCGGACCGAAGACGACCTTGGCGGAGTCCGCGAGGTCGAAGGTCGACTGGTGGCACGGGCACAGCACGTGGTGGGTGGTGCGCTCGTAGAGGGAGATCGGGCACCCGACGTGGGTGCAGATCTTGGAGTAGCAGATGATCCCGTCGACGGTCCACTTGTCACGGCCCTCGCCGTGGGTGATGTCCTCGGGGTTCATCCGGACGACGATGATCGCGCCCTTGGCCTTCTGGACCTGCTCCTCGGCTCCGTGGAGCTCGGGGTAGCCGTTCTCCTCGGTCGGGAACATCGCCTCGGGCGCGGCGTTGATCAGGTCGCCCATCTCGACCTCGCTGGCGAGGATCGGGGTGCCGACGACGTCGCGCACCAGGCGCATGCCCGGCTCCCAGATCGTGTGGGCCAACTTGTCGATGTCGAGGGTGTCGCCCGGCGCGAGGTCGCGCAGCAGGACGACGGCGGGCAGGCCGAGCACGCCGACGGCGCCCAGCATCGTGTTGCGGACCAGCGGGCGGCGGCCGATGCCGGCCTCGTCCAGGCCGGCGTTGAGGGCCTCGACGGTGGCGTCGCGGTCCTCCTGCGGGGAGGCGGCGGGGTGGCGCATCTCCACCATCTCCACGTCGGCCATCAGCTTGCGGGCGAGGTGGATGATGCCGACGCCGATCAGCAGCAGCGAGACGCCGAGCGTCACGCCGAGGGCCATCGTGGAGGCACCCATGCCGAGGAAGGTGTCCCAGTTGTCGCCGACCTCCAGGGAGAAGTACGCGACGACGAACAGGACGGCGCTGACCATCGCGAGGATGAACATCGCGGCGATCTGGCGCTCGGCGCGCTTCTCGGCCTTGGGGTCGACGTCGGTCGGACGCCAGGTGTGCTCCGGGAGGCCCGGGTCCGGGATCGGCTCGGCCTCGCGGTGGGCCGGCACGTGCGAGTCGTACGGCTCGGGGGTGTGGTCGTTGCTCACGCGTTCACCTTGCTCTTCTTGCTGCGCGTCGTGTGCGAGGCGATCCAGACGGCGCCGCCGATGAGGCCGCCGATGCCGACGACCCAGGCGAACAGGCCCTCGGAGACGGGGCCGAGGCCACCGAGCGTGAAGCCGGCGTACTCGGGCGTGTCCTGGATGCTGCCGAGGTAGGCGATGACGTCACGCTTCTCCTCGGGCGACAGGTTGCCGTTGCTGAAGTTCGGCATGTTCTGCGGGCCGGTCAGCAGCGCCTCGTAGATGTACTTGCCCTCGACCCCGTGGAGGGTGGGGGCGTAGCCGCCGCGCGGCATCGCGCCGCCGGCGCCGTTGAAGTTGTGGCACGCGGTGCAGTTGGTGAGGAAGATCTGGCCACCGCGGGTGATGGCCTCCTCGCGCTCCTCGTCCGACAGGCCCTCGATCGAGTAGTCCGACTCGTCCGGGATGTCCGGGCCGGGGCCGAGCGAGGCGACGTAGGCGGCCAGCGCGGCGACCTCGTCGTCGCTGAACGCGACCGGCTTGCGCGGCGCCTGGGCACCGGGGCTGGCCATCGGCATCCGGCCGGTGCCGACCTGGAAGTCGACGGCAGCGGCGCCCACGCCGACGAGCGACGGGCCGAGCTGGTAGCCGTCACGCACCGTGGGCACGCCCTCGCCGTTCTTGCCGTGGCAGAACGCGCAGCTGGTGAGGAACAGCTCCTTGCCCTGCGCGACCTGCTCGGTCTCGCTGGCCTGGTTCTGGGCCTGCGCGGGAGCAAGGGCGGTGTAGAGGGAGCCGCTGATCACCAGACCCAGCAGCAGCACGACGAGTCCCGCGAGCGGTCCCCGGCGGTGCCGGGAGAGGCGGCCTGCGGTTCGGTTCAGCAAACGCACTTTTGAGTCCTTGCCGGTTGCGACGGTGTTGGCTGTCGGGGGTGCTTACTTGATGACGTAGATCGTGAAGAACAGACCGATCCACACCACGTCGACGAAGTGCCAGTAGTAGGACACGACGATGGCGGTCACGGCCTGCTCGTGGGTGAAGCGGCGGGCCAGGTAGGTGCGGCCCAGCACGAACAGGAAGGCGATCAGGCCGCCGGTCACGTGCAGGCCGTGGAAGCCGGTCGTGAGGTAGAACATCGACCCGTAGGCCGAGCTCGGGATGGTGACGCCCTCGTGGATCAGCTCGGCGTACTCCAGGGCCTGGCCGCCGATGAAGATCGCACCCATGACGTAGGTCAGGATGAACCACTCGCGCAGGCCCCACTTGGTGAAGTTGAGCAGCCCGCCGGTGCGCCCGACCTGGCCGCGCTCGGCGGCGAAGACGCCCCACTGGCACGCGAAGGACGACGCGACGAGGATCGCGGTGTTGGCCGTCGAGAACGGCACGTTGAGCTTGTCGGTCTCCTGCGCCCACAGGTCGGGGCTGACCGCGCGGATCGTGAAGTACGCCGCGAACAGCGCGGCGAAGAACATCAGCTCGCTCGAGAGCCAGATGATCGTCCCGACGCTGACCATGCTGGGTCGGTCGTGGTGCCCGTGCAGGCGGGAGGCCGGAATCGTCGCAGTTGCTGTCGCCACGGAGACATTATGGCCGCTGGGCCGCAAGGAGGGCACCCCGACCCCCTGTGTATCTCCGTCATAAAGTTCACAGCGTGCTGCTCCCCCTCTCCGCCGACCTCGAGGTCCTCCCCAGATTCACGCTCGGGAGGGTGTTGACCGACTGGGGGATCGACCCGATCCCGTTCATCGTCGTCGTCTGGGGGACGGGCCTGTACGCGCTCGGCGTGGTCGTGCTGCACCGCCGCGGCGACCGCTGGCCGGTGGGACGCACCCTCGCCTTCGTCGGGCTGGGGATGGGGTCGTTCGCGCTCGCCACGCTGTCCGGGCTGGGCCGCTACGACACCACCCTCCTGAGCGTCCACATGGTCCAGCACATGGTGCTGTCGATGGTGGTGCCGCTCGCGCTGGCGCTCGGCGCCCCGATCACCCTCGCGCTGCGCACCCTGCCCGCCACCCCGCGCGGGTGGCTGCTGGCGGTGCTGCACTCCCGCGTCGCGAAGGTGCTGGCGTTCCCGCCGCTGGCGTTCGTGCTCTACGTCGCCTCGCCGTGGGCGCTCTACTTCAGCCCGTGGTACGACGCCAGCCTGGCCTCGTCCTACGTCCACCAGATGATGCACGTGCACCTCGTCCTGGTCGGGACGCTCTTCTTCTGGCCGCTGATGGGCATCGACCCGCTGCCCGGCCGGGTGGGCTACCCGTTCCGGGTGCTGCTCACCATCATGACGCTGCCCTTCCACGCCTTCCTGGGCGTCACGATCATGGGCCAGTCGACCCTGATCGGCGAGGAGCACTACCTCGCGCTGCGCGAGGGCCCGATGGCGTCCTGGCTGCCACCGGCGCTGGAGGACCAGCACCTGGCCGGCGGGATCCTGTGGGCCAGCGGTGACCTCGTCGGCGTGCTGTTCTTCGCGGTGCTGTTCACCCAGTGGGTGCGGTCGTCGATGAAGGAGGCGTCACGCGAGGACCGGCGCCTCGACCTCGCCGAGCGTCGCGGGGCGCGTACGCCCTGAGGCGGGGGATCGCGGCGAGCAGCGTGAGCGACCCGTTCCAGATGAACGGGGTGGCCACCACCATCGCGACCGGCAGCACCCAGACCCGGTCGGTGCGCGCGGCCCAGACGACCAGCAGGAGCGCGACCGGGAGGCGGTAGAGCGGACCCGGGATGAAGGCCCAGCCGGCGGCGCCGTCGGAGATCCGCGCCTGGTCGACGAGGAACCCGAGCCAGTCGCCCCAGAGGCCCGGCGCGAGGAGAGCGGAGACGGCCACCACCGCAGCCGTGGCGCCGAGCGCGCGTGCGAGCGCGCCCCACTCGCCGCGGGCGGCGAACCAGACCGGCCCCAGGCACGGCGTGATCTTGGTGAGCGCGACGAACGCCCACAGCTGGGGCAGGCGCATGCCGAGGGCCGCGACGATCGCCATCGGGACGAACACGTTGCCCGAGAGCACCTCCTGCGACCCGGCCACCCAGAGGGGCACCGCCAGCACCAAGGGCAACGGGCGCAGCAGCCAGGCAAGGCCCATCGCGTTGACCAGGACGAAGAAGCCCGCGAAGAACGGCCAGGTGGTGTGCGCGAGCGGCCAGACCGCCTGGGCGAAGGCCGGGCTGTAGAGGTAGTGGCCGGGGTCGCCGACGGAGCCGTCGTACATCTCGCCGCGCCAGGCGCCCCAGTAGGCCGCGGCGTCCCAGCCGGGTCCGGTGAGGTGGAGGTGGGCCGTCGTCTCGAACACGCCGACCACGGCCAGGAGGGTGCAGAGCGCCACCAGCGCCAGCCTCCTGAGCACGGTGATCTCCACCGTCCGGAGCCTAGGCGACCACGACGGCGCCGGCGGTGGATACGATGCATCCCGTGAGCGACTCCACGAAGACGTTGAAGGTCCTGGTCTACAGCGACGACGTCAACACCCGGCAGCAGGTGATCCTCGCGCTGGGGCGTCGTCCCCACCCCGACCTGCCCGAGGTCGAGTACGTCGAGGTCGCCACCGAGCCGGTGGTGCTGCAGAACATGGACCGCGGCGACATCGCCCTGGCGATCCTCGACGGCGAGGCCGTGCCCGCCGGCGGCATGGGCATCGCCAAGCAGCTCAAGGACGAGATCTACCAGTGCCCGCCGGTCGTGGTGCTCACCGGCCGCCCGCAGGACGCCTGGCTGGCCACCTGGTCGCGCGCCGAGGCCGCGGTCCCGCACCCGATCGACCCGATCCAGCTCGCCGAGCAGGTCGTCGGCCTGCTCCGCTCCTCGGTCCCGGCCACCACCTGAGCCGCCCGCCGCGGGTGCGCCCGCGGCCACTAGCCTGACGCCATGTCCCACACCTGGCCCGACGTCCTCTCCACGCTGGTCGCCGGGAGCGACCTGACGCAGGAGCAGGCCCGCTGGGCGATGGACGAGGTCTTCGCCGGCGCCGCCACACCCGTGCAGGTCGCCGGCCTGGTCGTCGCGCTGCGTGCCAAGGGCGAGACCGTCGAGGAGGTCTCCGGCATCGCGGCGGCGATGCTCGCCGCGGCGAACCCGATCTCGGTGCCCGGCCGGCTGCTCGACGTCGTCGGTACCGGTGGCGACCGGTCGATGTCGGTGAACATCTCCACCATGGCCGCGATCGTCGCTGCGGGCGCGGGCGCCCGGGTGGTCAAGCACGGCAACCGGTCCGCGTCGTCGAAGTCCGGCTCGGCCGACGTGCTCGAGGCCCTCGGCATCCGCCTCGACCTGGCACCCTCCCGGGTCGCGCAGGTGGCGGAGGAGGCGGGCATCACCTTCTGCTTCTCCGCCGCCTTCCACCCGGCGATGAGGCACGCCGCCGTCCCCCGTCGCGAGCTCGGCATCGCCACGACGTTCAACATCCTCGGTCCGCTCACCAACCCGGCGCGCCCCCAGGCGCAGGCGATCGGGTGCGCCGACGCCCGGATGGCTCCGGTGATGGCCGGCGTCCTCGCCGAGCGGGGTGTCGACGCGTGGGTGTTCCGCGGCGACGACGGGCTCGACGAGCTCACCACGACCACGACGTCGACCGTCTGGCAGGTCCACGGCGGACGCGTCGTCGAGACGACCCTCGACCCGGCCGACCTCGGGATCGCCCGGGCGACGACGGAGGACCTGCGCGGCGGCGACGCCGAGCACAACGCAGCCGTGGTGCGCCGCGTCCTCGACGGGGAGGTCGGTCCGGTGCGCGACGCCGTGGTCCTCAACGCGGGCGCCGCGCTCGCCGTCCACGAGCAGCCGGGCGTGGCAGTCGCGGACGCCCTGCCGGCCGGGCTCGCGCGAGCGGCCGAGGCGGTCGACTCGGGCGCGGCGCGCGACGCACTGGCCCGCTGGGTGGCGGCGAGCTCCGCCGGCGCCTGAGCGGGACCGAGCCGGTCAGTCCGCGTCGGGCGGGGTGAGCAGGACGTAGTCGTCGTCGCCCTCGACCTCGGTCCAGCCGAGCTGGTGGACGAGGGCGTAGCCGAGGGGGGTGTCCGGGTCGACGAAGCCGTAGTCGGCGTCGAGGTCGGCCACCGAGGTGTCCCACTCCGGCTCCAGCTTGGCGATGCGCAGGTTCCGCTCGAGCTCGTCCTCGGTGAACATGTCGACGTAGCCGTGCATCACCAGCTGCACCTGCGGGTGGCGCGACATCGTGTAGTGCCCGAGCTCCCAGTCGTTGAGGACCTTGGTGCCGGCGGGCATCGCGTCGAGCCGCTCGTCCACCCAGGCGGCGACCACGGGCTCGTCGTCGCGCTGGGCGGCGACGAGGGCCATCACGGCGCTGCCGAGCACGGCCGTCGCCGCGATGACGGCGACCTCGCGCCGCCCCGGGCGGCCGACGGACGGCACGAGGTTCTGCAGGGCCATCGCGAGCAGCGGGGCGAGCATGACGGCGGCGACGATCGTGGTGCGAAGCGTGTAGACACCCCAGGCCATCGCGAGGCCGAGCAGCATCAGGGTCGGCCAGTCCAGGGCGCCGCCGCGCAGGCGCACGACGAGCACGACGACGATCATCAGGCCGAGGATCAGCGAGTTGGGACTGGTGAGGTCCGGCGGGTCCCACTCGGTCAGCGCGCCGTTGCGCGAGCTCACGCCGGTGACGGAGTCGACCACGTGCAGCCCGATCGGCGTGGCGACCGTGACGAGGGTGGACAGCACCGGCACGGCGGCCAGGCGGAGGAGCACCCCGCGCTCGTGCTCGCGGGTCAGCGCCATGCCGACCACGGTGGCGACGCCGATCGTGATGCCGACGATCCACATGCCGTGGATCGGCACCCACACCCACGTCAGCGCGATCAGCCACCAGCGCGGGCGCGCGTCGCGGGCGGTCTCCAGCCAGGCGCCCATGACGACCGCGATGAGGACGTAGCTGACGACCTGGGGGCGCGCGGAGAAGCCCGGTGCGGCGGCGCCGACGGCCAGCGCGACGGCCAGCACCGTGGGCAGGGGAGCGGCGTGGCGGCGGCAGACCAGGTAGAGCACGACCGGGACGAGCAGGATGACGGTGCCGGTCAGCCACATCACCCCACCGATGCCGAGCCGGTCGTCGACCCAGGCCATCGCGACCTGGGAGGCCCACTGCGTGGGGTACCAGGTGGCGGTGTCGTAGACCCCGAGGTGGCCGGGGTGGGCCAGCGACCAGCCGTCGAGGAACTCCTGGCCGAGCCGCAGATGCAGCCAGGCGTCGGCGCCGACCGCCGGCACCTCCTGGAGGTTGACCAGCACGGCGAGAATCGCGGCGAGGCCGACCAGCGGCGCGACGCGCCGCACGACGTAGGTGATCACCGCGCGACGTCCAGGACCCAGGACTCGCCCTCGCGGCGGAAGCCGAGGCGGTCGTAGTACGCGCCGACCATCGTCGGCGGCGTGACCACCCGGCGCACGCCCCGGTCGGCGAGCAGGCCGCTGCGGCGCCACACGAACTCACCGGGGGAGAAGTCGCGGTAGCGCGGCGTGACGTAGTCGAGCAGCACGTGGGCGGTGTCGCCGTCCTCGCGGAGCAGGACGACGCCGACCGTCTCGTCGCCCTTCTGGACGAGGAACGCGTCCTGCGCGCCGCCGGGGTCGTGCACGAAGTCCGGGTTGAAGCGCAGGATGTCCTCCCCGTGGACCCGCAGCACGTGCCGGAGGTACTCGTCGGCCGGGCCGACCTCGAGCACCTCGAACGCCGTCTCGTCGTGCCGGTCGCGCAGCATGCCGACGATGAACCACAGGTTGATCGCCACCAGCACCACGTTCATCGCGACCATCGGCCACACCGCCAGCAGGGCGTTGAAGACGATGAGGATCACGCACGCGACCGCGTTGAGGACGCGCAGGCGCAGGACGCTCGCCTGGAGGAGCGAGTAGACCAGCAGGGCGCTCCCTCCCCAGCCGAGGAGGTCGAGCCAGTGGTCAGCGAGCCAGGTCACGGCGGGAGCCTACTTCCGCCGTGACCGGCTCGTCGGGCAGTGACGCGCGCGTCACTTGGTGATGTAGAGGGTGATCTTCTTCGACTTCGAGCCGAAGACCTGGGCGTTGCCGAGGTAGACGACCTGGAGCTTGTGCTTGCCCTTCTTGAGCTTCTTCAGCGTGATCGTCGCGGCGCCGTTCTTGTTGGGCGACAGCGTGATCTGGGCGATCTTCTTGCCCTTGTCGAGCACCTGCACGGCGCCGGTCGGCCCGGAGAGGTTGGGCACGCTCACGGTGATCCCGAGCTTGGCCTTCTTCTTGCGCGAGACGCGGTCGGCCTGGAGCGCGCCGGTCACCGTCGACTTCATCCGCGCGACCGACACCGCAGCGGTGGTGGTGGCACCCTCGCCGAAGCCCTGGGCGGAGGCGAAGACGGTCACCGACAGGTCCTTGCCGGCGTCCTCGGTCCGCAGGGTGTAGCCCGAGCCGGTCGCGTCCGGGATCGGTGCGCCCTGGCGCAGCCACTGGTAGCGGACCCGCGTGGCCCCGGGGGACCAGGCGCCGTTGGTGACCTGGAGCGAGCTGCCCACCTCGGCCGTGCCCGAGATCACCGGCTGCCCGACGTTCTGCAGCGCACCGCCGGCAGTCACCGAGACGGCGTTGCTGGTGGTCGTGCCGTCGGTGTAGGACGGCTTGCGGCCGGTGACCCGGAGCGAGACCACCCGCGTGTAGTCCTCGGTGGTGAGGGTGTACGTCGGGCCGTTGGCGTTGCCGATGGCGTTGCCGTCGCGCAGCCACTGGTAGCTCATCTGCACGTCCGGCCGGCTCCACGTCGGCGGGGTGCTGGTGAGCGTCTGGCCGACGGCCGATCCCAGCGGCGCCTGGATCTGGACCGGGGTCACGACCCTGACCGCGCCGTCCACCTCGAACCGACGCGCAGCGCTAGAGCCGATGCGGTTGCCGCGGGCGTCGTAGGCCGTGACGGTCCACGTGTAGGAGCCGGTCGGCATCGACTGGGTCGGCGTCCACGCCGTGGCGACCGTGCTCACGCCGCCGGGGTTGTACCCGACGCCGCCCACGGGGTCGACGTCGAAGACGTAGCGGGAGGCCTGCGCCGAGGAGCCGGCGGCGTACGGCGACCAGCTGAACGCCGTGCCCGTCGGGTCGACGACCGCGTTGTCGGCCGGGGACGCCAGCGTGATCGGGAGCGGGTCGACCCAGAACCGGCCCATGTCCGACCAGCGTCCGGGCTTGCCGCGGACGTCGGTGCGGCGCACGCGCCAGCGGTAGGCCTCCGACGAGGGGTTGAGTGGCTCGGTCCAGGCGAAGGCCGCCTGGCGCACCGTCTCGCCGAACACCCGGTTGGCGCCCGAGAGCGTGGTGTCGTCGTTCTTGTAGAGCTCGATGTCCCACGACGCGTCGAAGGTCTCGGCCGACCACTGGAACGTGACCGGGCCGGCGCTCAGGTGGCTGCCGAACGTGGGTCGGGCCAGGGCGTCGACCGTCTGTCGCTCGACCGGCGCCGCGACGGTGGGGTCGAGGTTCGGCGCGGGCGTGGCCTTGACGATCTTGCGGGTCTCGGACCACGACAGGCGGTTGTCGCGCGCGTCGATCGCCTGCACCCGCCACCAGAGGTCGCCCTCGGGGTAGGTGTTCTCGTAGGCCGTGTAGGTCGCCTGGTCGACCAGGCGGTCGTCGATGGCGTTCTGGTCGGTGATGGTCGCCGACTGGGCGACCTGGATCCGGTACCGCTTGCCCGACTGGTGGCTGGGCGTCGCGCCGCCGTACGGGGACAGCGTGGCCTGGTTGGTGTCGTAGTAGTCCTGCCACGCGAAGGTGACCTCGTCGGCGAACGACGCGCCGGCGGCGGGCTGGGTCAGCACGACCTCGGGGGAGACCTTCCGGAACGCGTTGGTCCCGACGTCCTCGGTACCGGCCGGGTCGGGCCCGCAGTTGACGAAGCGACTGATCCGCACGCAGGGGCGGATGAACCAGTAGTACGCAGGGCCGGACTCGTTGTCGTCGAACGCCGGGAGGTTGTCGGCGAAGGACGGCGTCCACCGGGAGTTCTGCGTCGACGTGTTCTGCGGGTCGAGCAGGAGGTTCGTGAAGTCGGGGTCCTCCGACAGGTAGATCATGTAGCCACCGGCGCCCGGGATCGAGTCCCAGTCGAGCACAGGGGTCGAGGGGAGGCCCTGGCAGACGGTCTGCTCGTCGGGCACCTTGTCGATGACCACCAGGCGGCGGTTGCACGTGTTGCCGGCATCGACGGCCTTGCCGTCGAGGGCGAGGCGCTGTCCGGTGACCTCGCCCTGGTCGGCGATCGTGAAGGTGCTCGTCGAACCCACGCCGAGGATCAGGCCGGTGCTGGCGCTGCGGGCCTCGACCCACCAGTCGTAGCTCCCGGGCGACAGGAAGAAGTCGTTCCAGTCCGTGACGGACGGGTACGTGATGTTGGTCGAGAGGACCTCGGTCTCGCTGGTGCCGAACACGTAGCCGGCCTGCCGCACCTTCAGCCGGTAGAAGACCGCGTTCTGGTCCGTCGACTGCCACGGCTGCCAGGACAGGGCCGGGAACCGCGACGTGATCTCGTCGTGGGAGTTCGCCAGGGGTTGCAGCGGCTGGGCGCCGGCGTCCGGAAGCGCCTCCGGGAGCGTGAACGTCCGGGTGGCGTAGACAGGGGCGGGAGAGAGCTTGCCGTCGGCGTCCTTCGCGGACACCTTCCAGACGAAGGTGTCGGGGAGCTTGTTGGGGTCAGCCTCGTCGGAGTCGGTGGGCAGCCGGTCCGTCGGGGTCCAGGACAGCGCCGTGGTCTCGATCGAGCGCTCGGCGCCGGTCGCGACGTTCGTGACGGTGACGCGATAGCGCTCGGCATCAACGCTCGGCTCCCACGCCATGGTGGGCACCGTGACGGTCGCACCGTCGGCCGGAGCGGTCAGCACGACGGCGCCGGAGTCGTAGACGAAGCGACCAGTGGCGGACACGTTGCTCTCGATGCCCGGCTCTCCGGTGTCGGGGGTGCCGTTGGGGCCGGGCTGGTCGTAGGCGAAGACCCGCCAGTAGACGAGGGATCCCTGGGCGGGCATGCACCCGTCGCCGCGGTAGCCCGGCGTGTAGGTCGTGCTCGCGGTGTAGCACTTGCTGAACGAACCGGGCGTGAAGTTGACGTCGGTCCCGACGTCGAGCCGGTAGCGGGTGGCGTGCTTGACCGGGCTCCACTGGAAGTAGAGGTCGTCGTCGACGGCAGGGGACGTGGCCACCGGCGGGTAGACGAGCGAGGGCGACATGGGCCACCGGCGCTGGAAGACGTTCGGGTCCGCCGGCCAGGGGGTGGGCTGTTCGGCCGCGTTGTAGGCGCGGACCTTCCAGAAGTAGTTGTTGTTGTCGTAGCTCGTCTGCGGGGAGTAGCGCGTGGAACTGACGATCCGCTTCTCGACCTGGTTGTTGAAGTCACGGTCGAGGGCGACCCAGATCTCGTACTGCTTCGCGCCCTTCACCGGGTCCCAGTCGAAGACGACGTCCTGGACGGTGCGGCTGGCCCGCACGCCGGTCGACGGGTCGGGGGCGCACACGAGCCCGGTGGCGCAGGCCGCCGACGTGACGGGCGGCAGCTGCGCGACGTCGTAGCGCACCCAGGACGACCAGTCGCTCTGCAGGTCGAAGTCGAAGCGCGCACGCACCCGGACGAAGAAGTCCTCGGTCCCGGCCCGCTCGCCGACGCCTTGGGGGTCGGGCCAGACGTAGGTCGTCGTGCGGATGTTGTCGCGCAGCGTGCCACCGACACCGTCACCCTCGGCGTCCATCTCCACCTGGTAGCTGGTGGCGCCGGCGACCGGCGACCACGAGATGACCGGCGGGGCGACGGGAGGGAGCACGGTGTTGCCGGGAGCCGTCACGGCCAGGTTCTGGGGGACGGCCGGGGGAGCGATGGTCACCTGGGAGGTGGCGAACGAGCTGCTTCCGGTCTGGTCGCTCGCCTGCACGCGCCAGTAGAGGGTGCCTGCCCGGAACGGACGCGTCGGGGTGTAGCTGGTGCCCGACGTCTCGTCGTTGAAGAGGATGTTCGCGAAGCTCGCGTCCTCCGAGCCCTGGACGCGGTAGCGGTCCGCGGTCGGGACCACGCCCCACGACAGCGTGGGGACGGGTGACCCGCTGGCGTTCAGGCCGCCGGGCGTCGCGGCGGCGGCCGTCGCCTGCGGAGTCGCGACGACCAGCGATCCTCCGAGCGCCAGGGCCACGGTGAGGACGAGTCTCCCGATGAGCGAACGTCGAGCAGGCACGGGCAAGGTCATGCGGATCCCCCAGAGTCGAAACGTGACACGGGCACGCTAGGGGCGGACCATCAGCCATGGCTCACGAATGACCCCGCATAGTCCGAAGTGACTACCAACCCTGGCCGATCGGTCCGGCGGCGGCGCGGAGCGGGACCGCGCTACGGTGACGCCATGATCACCGCCATCGTGTTCGTGAAGGCCGACGTCGCGCGCATCCCGGAGGTCGCGGAGGCGATCGCGGCGCTCGACGGGGTGAGCGAGGTCTACTCGGTCACCGGGCAGATCGACCTGATCGCGCTGGTGCGGGTGCGCGAGCACGAGGACGTGGCGTCCGTGGTCGCCGACCGGCTCAACAAGGTGCCGGGCGTGACGGAGACCGAGACCCACATCGCGTTCCGGACCTACTCGCGCCACGACCTGGAGTCGGCGTTCAGCATCGGGCTCGACTGAGGGGTCTCGAGACGGGCGCAGGGCGCCCTCCTCGACCAACGGGGGCCGCGCGGGGCGCCCTCCTCGACCAGCGGGGTGGGGCGCGGGGCGCCCTCCTCGACGAACGGGGGCCGCGCGGGGCGCCCTCCTCGACCATCGGGGTACGGCGCGGGTCAGCGCGCGGGTCGGTGGACCGGCGAGGGCAGCCGCTGCTCGTCGAACGGCGTGAGGGACAGGCGTGACTGGTTGACCGCGTCGTAGAGCGCGAGGTGCCGGGCCGCGCCCGCGACCGGGCACACCCAGTCGCCGTCGACGTCGACGAGGCGGATGCCGGGGGACTCGAGCCAGCGCAGGACCTTCTCGGTCTCCTCGGCGCTGGCGGCCGGGATGGGGCCTGGCGCGGTCGCGACGGTCTCCGCGCTCGCCCGCAGCTCGCGGACGAACTGGTGGGCATCGGCTCCGCGCGGGATCACCCCGGCGGCCGCCAGGCGCCCGAACCGGACGACGTGGACCGCCCAGTGCCCCGAGTCCTCCCGGCGCGCGGCCACCACCTCCGGGCACCGGGTGAGGGCGGAGAGCCGCTGCGTGCGGGCGGCGGCGCGGACGAAGGTGGCGAGCCGGTCGCGGTGGACGCCGGCCTCCTCGAAGCGCTCGTGGTCGGCGAGGGTCTGCATCCGCTCGTTGATCACCTCGACGACCCGGTCGGGTCGGCGCAGCAGCGTGTCGCGCAGCTGGCGGACCAGGACGGCGTAGGTCGCGGAGTCGACGGTGCCGTCACACGGGGAGAGGCAGCGGCCCATCTCCGCGAGCACGCACGGCGAGCCCGAGGGCACCGCCGGCATCCGGCCGCTGCACTGGCGCACCGGGAACGTGTCGTGCAGCGCCGCGAGGCACTTCTCGGCCGTCTTGCGCGAGGAGAACGGGCCGAGGTAGTCGGCATCGTCGTCGAGGACCCGGCGCACCAGCGAGAGCCGGGGCCAGGCCTCGCGGGTGAGCTTGACGAAGTGGACCTTCTCCGGGAAGCGGGAGCGTCGGTTGTAGCGCGGCTTGTGCTCGGCGATCAGCCGGAGCTCACGCACCTCGGCCTCGAGCGGGGTGGCGCACTCGATGCCGGTGACCGAGGTCGCGAGGCCGACCATCTCGCCCATCCGGGTCCGGGTCTCGGAGGCGGTGAAGTAGGTGCGCACGCGCGTGCGGAGGTCGCGCGAGGTGCCGATGTAGAGCACCCGGGACCGCTCGTCGCGGAAGAGGTAGACCCCCGGCGCGTGCGGCAGGCCCTCGGCGAGGTGGCGCTTGCGGCGCTGGGCCGTGGAGACGCGCGAGGAGAACGTCTGCAGCTCCTCGAGGGTGTGGACGCCGAGCCCGCCCAGGCGCTCCATCAGCCCGTGGAGGACGTCGACGGTCGCGCGCGCGTCGGAGAGCGCGCGGTGGTTGGGCGTGGTGCTCGCGTTGAACACCTTGGCCAGCGAGGAGAGCTTGCAGTTGGGGGCGTCGTCGCGGGTGATCACCCGACGCGCCAGCTTGGCCGTGTCGAGGACCTCGAAGCGCGGCCACGGGTGCCCCTGCTCGCGCGCGAAGTGCTGGAGGAACCCGACGTCGAAGGGCGCGTTGTGGGCGACCAGCACGCAGCCGGCGGCGAACTCGAGGAACGCGGGCAGGGCCGACTCGATGGGCGGCGCGTCGAGGACCATCGAGTTGGTGATCCCGGTCAGCACCGCGATGAACGCCGGGATCTCGGTGCCGGGGTCGACCAGGGTCTGGAACTCGCCGAGCACCTCGCCGCCGCGGACCTTGACCGCGCCGATCTCGGTGATCATCGACCCGGCCGCGGCCGAGCCGCCGGTCGTCTCGAGGTCGACGACGCAGAACGTGACGTCGCGCAGCGGACGGCCGAGCTCGTCGAACGTGCGCTGCGTCTCCCAGCGCGAACGCGGTCGTGCGGCGGTCTCGGTCGTGCCCATGGCGCCGACGGTAGACGTGGGATCCGACAGTGCCGTGGGGGACGCGCCCACTAGGCTTGCGGCGCCCGATCGAGACGACGACCAGGAGACACCGTGACCGACCAGACCGCCGACCTGCGCGTCCCCGCCGAGGGTGAGCGGTGGCGCTGTGCCGGTTGCGGCAACCTGACCCGCTTCGACGTCACCCGCACCCGACGCACCACCGAGTACTGGCACTTCGACCTCGCCGGTGACCACCGCGTCGAGGAGGAGGCCGTCCGCTCGGAGGTCGTCGAGTCGGTCGCGTGCCGCTGGTGCGGCCGCAGCGACGCCATCGAGGTCGTCGACCGCGCCTCCGCCGACACCGCGCACGACCCGGCCGCGGACTGACGGTGCCCACGTGACGGAGGTGGACCAGCTGCCCGAGCGGCTCCGGGTCCGGGTCGTGGCGCTGGTGGCGGCCGTGCTGCCCTCGGTCACGCCGCTCCCGCCGCAGCTGCGCAAGGTGGCCGGCTTCGCTCCCGCGCGACGGGCGCGCCTGGGCGGCCAGCCGATCCGGGACGCGCTCGCCGACGACGACTTCCGGCGCCACGCGGGCGTCCAGGTCGCGGCGGTGCCGGCGCGCGACGACGACCGGATCGACCTCGCCGCGCGCGCCTGGCTCGTCCGCGAGGACGGTTGGGAGGACGTCGTGGCGGCGGTCGCGGACGAGCTCGGGCACAGCGAGGACGCGGCCGAGGCGGGGTCCGCGGAGCTCGAGCGCCTCGAGGCCCGCGCCGCGGCGCTGCAGGCCGAGCTGGCCTCCGTGCGCGAGGACCACGCCAAGGCGCTGGAGGAGGCTCGGTCCGAGCACAAGGTGCTGCGGCAGCGCCTGGGCCGGGCCCGGGCCGACCTGCGGGCCGTCGAGGAGGAGCGCGACCACGCGGTCGCCGAGCGCGACCGGGCGGTCGCCGAGGCCGCCGCCGCGACCGCGCAGGCGGAGGCCGACGTCCGCCGCGCGCGCCAGCAGGCCGAGGACGCCGAGCGCGCGCTGACCACGGCGCGGCGTGAGGGACGTACGTCGCGCGACCAGGCCACCGTCCGCGCGCGCTACCTGCTCGACACGGTCCTCGAGGCGGCCGCGGGACTGCGGCGCGAGCTGGGCCTGCCGGCGGTGGAGGGTGCTCCCGGCGACGTCGTCGAGGCCGAGCTGTCCGGGGGAGCGGCGCCCACCTCGAGCGCGCCCGCGACGGCCGACACCCTCGAGCAGACGCTCTCGATGCCGCGCGCCCGGCTGCTGGTCGACGGCTACAACGTCAGCAAGCAGACGTGGGGCAGCGCCACCCTCGAGGCCCAGCGCAGCCGGCTGGTGACCGCCCTCGGGCCCCTGGTGGCACGGACCGGTGCCGAGACCACCGTCGTCTTCGACGCCGCGGCGTCGAGCGCCCGCACCGTCATGCCGGCGCCGCGGGGCGTGAAGGTCGCCTTCAGTCCCGAGGGGGTCATCGCCGACGACGTGATCCGCCAGCTGGTGGCCGCCGAGCCACGCGGTCGCGTCGTGGTCGTCGTCACCAGCGACCGGGCGCTCGCCGCCGACGTCACCCGTGAGGGCGCCCGGGTGGTCCCCTCGCCGGTCCTCGTGGGACTGCTGGGGTGAGCGGCCCCCGGACCCGGACGATCGCGGCGCTGGTGTCCTGGCGCTGGACCGCAATCGTCCTCGCCGGTGCCCTCGGGCTGCTGGCATCGCTCGTCCGGGTCGGCGGTGACTGGGACTGGCTGGTGGCGGTGGGGGACCACGTGCGCCGCACCGGAGAGGTCCCAGGCGCCGTGCCGTTCGCCGCCGCCGACACCGCCGGGTGGCACGACGTCCCTGTGCTCGCGCAGCTCGTCGCGTCGTGGTGGCACGGGCTCGGCGCGACCACCGCGGTGCTCGCCCACCTCGTCCTCGTCACGGTCGCACTGGTGGTGGCAGCGGGCGCCGCGCGGGCTCGAGGAGCCTCGGACGCGGCCGTCGCGTGGGCGCTGGTCGCGCTCGTCGCGGGCAGCCTCACCTCGCTGGGCCTGGTGCGCGCGCAGACGTTGTCCTTCGTCCCGTTCGCGCTCGTCCTCGCGATCCTCGCCCGCCAGCACGCGAGTCCGGACCGCCGGATCTGGTGGGTGGTCCCGGTCGTCGCGGTCTGGGGCAACCTGCACGGCGCCGCGCTGCTCGGGACGTGCGTCGTCGGCGCCTACCTCCTGGTCGACCGGCTCCGCCTCCGCCCCCTCGAGACGGTGGGCGTCGGGGTCTCGACCCTGCTGGCGCTGTGCGTGACCCCGCAGGGGTGGCACACCCCGACCTACTACCTCGAGGTGTTCGACAACGTCTCGGCGCAGCGCGGCGAGGGCCTGTGGGCCCGCCCCTCGCTGACCAGCCCGGTCGACCTGGTGATGCTGCTGGCGGCCCTCGCGCTCCTCGTCGCCGTCCTGCGCACCCGCCGTCCCGCGTGGGAGTACGTCGCGGTCGCCGGGCTGTGCCTCGCGACCGCCGACGCCGCCCGGCACGGCGTGTGGCTGCTGCTCCTGCTGACCGTCCTGGTCGCGCCCGACCGCTCCCGGACCGAGGACGCGCTCCCCGGAGTCGGTTCCCGTGCGGTCCTCGCGGGAGCACTGGCGGCGGTCGTGGCGCTGGTCGTGGCGCTGCCGGTGGCCGTAGTCCGCGGCGACGCCGTCCTCGGGGCCGACCCCGACGACGTCGCGGCGCTGGCCGCGGTCGCCGGGGACCGCGTCGTGCTCGCGCCGGCGCCCCTCTCCGAGGCGCTCGCCGTCGCGGGCGTCCGCCTGTGGGTCTCCAACCCGATCGACGCGTTCGCCCGCGACGACCAGGCGGCCTACCTCGACTTCCTCGAGGGACGCGACGGGGGCCGTCGCGCGATCCGGTCGTCGGACCTGGTCGTGACCCGTGGGGGCACCTCGCCCGACGACCTCGCCGCGTCGACCGACGGGCTCACGCCGGTGGACTGCCCGTCGGGGTGGTCCTGCTGGGTCGTCGACGACCCCGCGCCCGAGGCCTGAGCGGCCCGGTCGCGCAGGCGGGGCACCGCGGCGAGCACGGTGAGGGCGGCGGGTCCGGCGACGGGCGCGGCGAGCGCCATCGCCGCCGGCAGCGCCCAGCGCCGATCGGTGAGCGCACCCCAGACGAGCAGCGCGAGGGCGACGGGCAGCCGGAGTGCCAGCGGCCCGAAGGCCGCGGCGCCGACGACCTCGGTGCTCCGCTCGTGGCGGGTCAGGAAGTCGATCCAGTCGCCCCACGCGCCGGGAGCCACCGCGGCCGACACCGCGACCACCACGACGGTCCCCACGACGGACCAGGCGAGGCTGCGCCACTCCCGGCGCACCGCGTACCAGAGGGGTCCGAGGGCCGGCGTCAGCTTGGTCAGTGCCACGAAGGCCCACGCGGCCGCGGCACCGGGACGGGCGCCGGGACGGGCGGCGGCCACCACGACGAGCGCCATCAGCCAGAAGACGTTGCCGCTCAGGAGCTCGGGCGTGCAGCAGAGCACCAGCGGCACGGCGTAGCGCGGACCGAGCGGCCACAGCAGCCACACGAACGCCGCGAGCGCCGCGAGCGACCAGAGAGTCGCGAACACCGGCCACGGCAGCTGGGCGAGCGGCCACAGCGCCTGGACGAAGGCGGGGGAGTAGTTGTAGGCGTCGAGCTGGCCGGGCGCGAGGCGGTAGACCGCGTCGAGGGGTCCTTGCGCGGCCCGCCAGTAGGCGTGCGAGTCGATGCCGAACCTCATGTCGGTCATGACGTCGACGGCGAACGAGGTGAGCAGCAGCGCGTAGGCCCACACGACGACGAGGGGCAGCAGCCTGCGGGCCGTCGTCGAGGTGCTCACCTGCGGCACCCTATGCACGCCGCGTCACGGGCTGGCCGGTCGGGCGCGTCACGTGCGCGACACGCCGCGGCGCGACACGCCGGGACCCGCTGTCGGTGGGCCCTGCCACCTTTGCGGGCATGACGACACGGATCGATTGCGACACCTGCGTGGTGCGCGGACTGCACTGCCACGACTGCGTGGTGAGCGTCCTGCTCGGGCCGCCGCCCGAGCTGACGGTCGACGACGACGAGATGGCGGCGCTCGACGCGCTCGCCTCGGGCGGGCTGGTGCCGCCGCTGCGCCTGGTCGACCCCCGGAACGGGCCGGTCATCGAGTCGGCGTGAGGCCGGACGAGGGACGGAGGTCCCGAAGTGCGGAGAAGATTGGCGAGGCGCGGCACCGCCGTCTAGGCTGTCGCCCGACGTCCGTGACAGTGGGTCACCCGGCTCGCGCGGGCGTCGCGCCGAGTCGTCGCACCACGCCCCCGCACCACTGTGGTCGACGAGCCGGGGAACCACACTTCCCCCTGGGGTGAATCCCCTGCGAGGCGTGTCGCGCGAGCGGCACGAGGAGCAGGGGTAGGACAGTCGTGCCGAACCCGTCAGCTCACCCGGTAGGCGTACGACACCCGAGGAGTTCACCCGCTCGTGGCTCACCCCCGCAAGCGAGCTGGCGCGACCGCACTTGGTCTCACCGCGATCGCTGCCATCGCCTTCGTGCCTGCAACGCCCGCCCAGGCAGACCCCGACATCAAGACCGTCAAGGCTCGCGTCGACCGCCTCTACCACGAGGCCGAGGCCGCGCAGGAGCGGCTGCACGACGCCCGGCTCGACCTCGCCGACCTGCGCCAGGACCTCGCCGGCCTCAAGGCCGACCAGGCCCGGCAGGACGAGCGGCTCGACGCCGTGCGCGACCAGGTCTCCGACGCCGTCGTGCGCCAGCTCGAGGGTGAGGGCATCTCCACCGTCGGCCAGGTCGTCGTCTCCGAGGACCCGGGCTCGTTCCTCGACACCCTCTCCACGATGTCGTCGTTCAACGACCTGCAGTCCTCGCTGCTGTCCGACTACGACACCGAGCTGCAGGCCCTGGCGATCCGCCAGGAGGCCACCGACGACCGTGCCGACGAGATCGCCGACCTCACCGAGCAGCTGAGCTCGGAGAAGAGGACGGTCGACGACAAGCTGGCCGAGGCCAAGGACCTGCTCGCCGACCTCGAGGCGAAGGAGCGCGAGCGGCTGCTCGCCTCCCGCAGCGGGGTCTCCCGGATGCCGAGCTCGGTGCCCGCGTCGGGCCGCGCGGCCGCGGCCATCCAGTACGCGATGGCCCAGGTCGGGGACGCCTACGTCTACGGCGCGGCAGGCGAGAGCGCCTTCGACTGCAGCGGCCTGACCATGCGCGCCTGGGCCCAGGCCGGCGTGTCGCTGCCGCACTCGTCGTCGGCCCAGTACGGCTCCGGCCCGCACGTCGCCGCGAGCGACCTGCAGCCCGGCGACCTCGTCTTCTACTACAGCCCGATCAGCCACGTCGGCATGTACATCGGCAACGGCATGATCGTGCACGCCGCCAACCCCGGCGCGGGCGTCACGGTCTCGGGTCTCTACTCGATGCCGTACGTCGGCGCGGTCCGCCCTGGCTGACCTGCAGACCTCGAAGGCCGGCCGCCCACGCCTGTGGGTGGCCGGCCTTTCGTCGTGCGTGCTCCTGGCCGGTCTCGGGGCCGGTGCGGTGGTGCTCGGCCGAGACGGGCGCCACGACGTCCGCCCGGGGACGGTGGAGGCTCCCCGCGCCAGCCCGGCGGCGGCAGCGGCTGCGCTCGCCGACGTCGCGGCGGCCCTGCGCGACCGGGACACCGGTGCGCTCGTCGCGCTCGCGCCACCGGACGACGAGGCAGCACGCACCGCGCTCGAGGGTGTGGGACGCAACGTCCGCTCGCTCGCGGTCCGCGACGTCGCTGTGCGCTACGTCGACCAGGCCGGCACGGTGGCCGCCGACGGCTCCTGGACCGCGGTCGCCGAGGTGGACTGGCGCCTCGGCGACCAGGACGCCGCGACGTCGACGGCGGAGGTGCTGGTCGGCCTCGTGCCCGACGGGGCAGGCCTCGCCGTCTCCGGGTTCCTGGCGCCCGCGGGGGACCGGACGGCGCGGCTCCCGCTGTGGCTGCGCGGCCGGCTCTCCGTGGCCCGGTCCGGACGCGTCCTCGTGCTGGCCGACGGACCGCAGCGGGTGGCCGACACCGTCGCCCGTCGGGCCACCGTCGGCATCGGCGTGGTGCGGCGGGTGCTGCCGGACTGGACGGGCCCCGTCGTGGTCGAGGTGCCGGCGACGGCCGCCGACCTCGACGAGGCGCTCGGCGCCGCCCCCGGCACCTATGCCGGCATCGCGGCCGTGACCACCGCCGCCGGCAGCGGGACGGACGCGACAGCCCCGGTGCACGTCTTCGTCAACCCCGAGGTCACCTCGGGCCTGCGACGCGCCGGCGCCCAGGTCGTGATGAGCCACGAGCTGGTGCACGTGGCCACCGACGCGACCCGCACCCCGATGGAGACCTGGCTGCTGGAGGGCTTTGCCGACTGGGTCGCGCTGCGCGACGTGGACCTGCCGGACTCGACGACCCTGGGGCGTGCGATCCGCTCGGCGCGCGCCGACGGGGTGCCGGACCGGCTGCCGGCGGCGGCGGACTTCGACCCGCGGGCGAACGACCTCCAGGCACGCTACGAGCAGGCCTGGCTCGCGTGCCGCGTCGTGGCCGACGCGCTGGGGGAGCAGGGGCTCGTGCGGCTCTACGACGCCGCAGCAGGGGGCGAGCCGGTCGACCGGGCCCTGGCGCGCGCCGGGCTGCCGCTGCCGCGCCTCACCGCGCTCTGGCGCTCGGCGCTCGCCGACCTGGCCGGCTGATCCGGGCGGGTCTGCCGGCAGGCGGGTCGGCGGCGGGTCCGGGCAGCACGAAGGCCGGCACCGCGGGGCGGTGCCGGCCTGCGAGGGCGATCAGGTGGCTGGTGCTCAGACCTTGCTGCCAGCGCTGTTGAACAGGCTCTTGAGGTTGCCTCCGAGCAGGGTGACGGCGCCGATGATGACGATGGCGATCAGCGCGACCATCAGGCCGTACTCGACCGCGGTGGCGCCGCGCTCGTCGCGCCTGGCGCGGACGTCGTGGGCGAGCGCGATGAGCTGGACGTACAGGGTGTCGAGCATGCGGGGTCCTTCCGAGGACGGGTGGACGGGCGGACGGTGCGCGTGGACCGTCAGCGGCTGAAGACGCTGGCGGGGACCGAGAAGAGCGAGCTGGCCGAGCGGCCGAAGAGGGAGACGGCGCCGACGATCACCACGGCGATCAGGGCGACCATCAGGCCGTACTCGACGGCGGTGGCGCCGCGCTCGTCGTCGGTGCGCTCCGGCCGGGTGAGAGCCGCGGTCAGGTGGGCCGCGAGGTGGTGCAGGAACATGGGTTCACCTCTGGGGGGTGCCGGGTGGAATGCGAAGGGGCCGGCGCCGTGGAGACACGGCACCGGCCCCAGAGTCCGCAGGGATGCGGATCGGTCAGACGCTGCTGGCGGCGCTGTTGAAGAGGCTCTTCAGGTTGCCGCCCAGGAGGGTGACGGCGCCGATGATCACGATGGCGATCAGGGCGACCATCAGGCCGTACTCGACGGCGGTGGCGCCGCGCTCGTCGCGCTTGGCCTTGATGTCGTTGACGAGCATGATCGTCATGAACTGCAGCTTCTCAATCATGGTGTTCCCCTTGGAAGTAAGTCGTGTGCGATGAGTCCCGAGCCCACGAGGACCCGTCGGGGATTACTCTCCTCCGATCCGCGTCCCGTCGAATCGGGTGAACGGCCGCACCTGCGTAGTCCGTTGGGACTATCTGCGGACCACCCGCGGTGGCGCGGTGCCTGGGCCGTCCGGGGTCACCGGGTCAGGTGGCCCGACGCCACCCCGTCGAGCAGGCCCATCCGCATGGCTGTGACGAGTGCCTGGGCGCGGTTCGCGGCGCCCAGCTTCTGGTAGATGTGGGTGATGTGGGTCTTCGCGGTCGACTCGCTGAGGTAGAGCCGGCCGGCGATGTCGCTGGTGCCCAGGCCCTCGGCGAGGAGCCCGAGGACCTCCTCCTCGCGGCTGGAGAGACGGGGTGCCGCGGGCGCGGTCGCGCGCCGCATCATCGCCGCGCTGAGGCCGGCGCACAGGAACGTCCGGGGCGCGACGGCGGCGTGCTTGGCGGCGCTCACCACCTCGGACGACTTGCTGTCCTTGCCGACGAACGCCGACGCGCCGGCCTCCATCGCGGCGAAGATCTGGTCGTCGCCGGCGTGCATCGTGAGCACCACGACGCCCACCGTGTCGCTCTCGGCCCGCACCGCGCGGACGATCTCGAGCCCCTGGCCGTCCGGCAGCTGGAGGTCGGTCACCACGACGTCGGGGCGCAGGTCGCGGAACACCGCGAGCCCCTCGTGGACGCTGCCCGCCTGGCCGACGACGTGCATGGCGTCGTCGCGCTCGAACGCGCGCGCCAGTCCCTGTCGGATCAGCTCGTGGTCGTCGACCAGCATGACGGACGTGTTCATGGGCGGAGGCTCCCCTCTCGGGACGTGACTGCGTGGTGCTGGGTGGTCAGGTGGACGCGGGTGCCCCCGCCGTCGCGGTCGCCGACCTCGAGGGTGGCCCCGATGCCGGCCGCGCGCTCGGCCATGGTCTGCAGGCCCCAGTGGAGGTCGCGCGGCGCGGCGTTGCCGACGCCGTCGTCCTCGATGCACAGGTCGAGGGCCACACCGTCGGTGCGGAACGACACCCAGAGGTTCCGGGCGTCCGCGTGCCGCCGCACGTTGCTGATCGCCTCCTGCGCGATGCGCAGCAGCTCGCTCTCGGCGCGCGCGGACAGGGGCTTGCCGGCCTCGTCGAAGCTCAGGTGGACCTGCAGGTCCGTCCCGCTGCTCAGGTCACGCACGTGGTCGGCCAGGGCGCCGGACAGCCGGTGGTCGCTGAGCTGGTGGCGCAGGTCGAAGATCGAGTAGCGCAGCTCGCTGACGACGCGGGTGATCTCCTGGCGCAGCGAGGCCGCGAGCTCGCGGGTGAGCGGGTCGTCGGAGATCGACTCGATCTCGTCGACGACGTAGCCGAGGGCGACGATCTCCTGGGCGACCCCGTCGTGCATCTCGCGGGCGAGCCTGTTGCGCTCCTCCGACGTCGCCATCCGGCGGACCTCGTCGAAGAGCACCGCGGTGTCGATGCGCAGCGCGAAGTTGTCGGTCACCTCGGCGGCCTGCTCGGCGATCTCGTCGTTCCAGCGCAGCACGCCGGACAGGGCCACGAACCCGAGACCGCCGTCGGTGCCCTGGATGCCCAGCACCCGCACGCCCGGCGACCTCGCCTCCGCGCGCCTGCCGACCTGCTCGGCGAGGGAGCCGGCGTCACCGTAGGAGGAGACCTGCACCAGGCCCTCCGCAACGGATCCCGTGTAGACCGCGGACGCCGTGGCGCCCGTCCTGCGGCGCAGGTCCGTCTCGAGGTCGGCGGCGAGCTGGGCGGTGTCGAGGCCGACCTGGTGGCGCCGGGCGAGCCCGTGGAGCTGGGTGACGAGCTGGTGGGCGGCCCGGTACGGCGCCCGGCGCGCGTCCTCGTCACGGATCGAGCGCGACTGCCAGCTCGCCAGCAGGCCGGCGCCGAGCCCGGTCAGCACCCACGGGGCGGCGGCGATGAGCTCGGGCCGGGGGTCGGGGGTGGACGACCCGGCCACCGAGGCGAGCAGGCCGAGACCGCCCACGAACGCGGTGTTGACGACCGTCACGACGCCGTGCCGCACGCCGGCCACCACCGGCGGGACGGCGAGGTAGGCGTACAGCCCGGGCGAGGCACCGGCGCTCGCGAGCATGATCGCGGCCAGCAGCATCTCGGCCAGCGGCACCCACGCGGCGCGTGTCGTCGCACGCGACCAGTCGAGCACGGCGCTGCCGACGGCGACCACCGCCAGCGCCGCCAGCAGCGGCGCGGTGACGCCGGAGCGCCCGTCCGCCAGCACGATGCCCGAGGCGAGGGACAGGCCGAAGACGCGGATCGCCGTGGTCACCCGCCACGTGTAGAGCGACCCCCCGTAGGAGGGGGTCACGTCGGTGGCGCTGGAGCTGAACATCAGTCCCTATTTGAACGTGTCGGCGATCTGGATGGCGGCCGGACCCATGATCACGAGGAAGAGGCACGGGAGGATGAACAGCACGAGCGGGATCATCATCCGCACCGGCACCTGCTGGGCCTTCTCCTCGGCCCGCTGGCGGCGCTTCGTGCGCATCTCGCCGCTCTGGATCCGCAGGACCCGTCCGATCGGGATGCCGAGGCTGTCGGCCTGCACCATCGCCAGGCAGAAGGACTTCAGGTCGTCGAGCGACGTGCGCTCGGCCATCGCGCGCATCGCGTCGGTCCGGCCGACGCCGATGTTCATCTCCTGCAGCAGGCGGGCGAACTCCGCGGCCAGCGGGCCCTCGGTGTTGCGGGCCACGCGGTCGACCGCGGCGTCGAAGCCGAGGCCGGCCTCGACCGAGACCGTCAGGAGGTCGAGGGCGTCGGGCAGCGCGTTGCGCATCAGCTTCTCGCGCTTCTGCCCGGCGTTGTAGAGCAGCACGTTGGGCAGGACGTAGCCGAACGCGGCCACCAGCACCGTGGCGATCACGACCCGGGGGAACGGCCAGCCCATGCCGGCGATGTAGAGGAAGCCGAGGCCACCGAACGCGGCCAGGCCGAGGACCTTAAGGCCGATCAGCCGGTTCGCGTCCCAGCCGGGCGGGTTGCCGGCGACGTTGAGGCGGTACTCCAGCTTGTGGGCGGTGTCGGCGCGCACCAGCTTGCGGCCGGTCCCGACGAGCTGGTCGCCCAGCGGCCCGAGCACGCGCTCGGCGAAGGGCCGCTCGAGCTCGGTGCGCAGCATGTCGGGGGTGGTCTGGCTCATCGCCTGGATGGCGGCGATCGACCGGGCGACGCCGCGACGTTCCTTGCTGACCACGCCGATCATGGCCATGGACAGGACGAGTGCCGAGAAGATCAGCCCGGCTCCGATCCAGAGGATCACGTCACACCTCCACCGTGGCGAGCTTCGCCATCGCGAATGAACCAAGTCCCAGGAGGAACAGTGCCATGCCCAGGATGATGTAGCCCGGAACCGTCGTGTAGAGCAGGCGCACGTAGTCGGGGTTGGCGAACGTCATGTAGAAGAAGATCAGCGGCGGCAGGCCGGTCAGGATGTAGCCGGAGAGCCGTCCCTCGGCGCTGAGCGCCTTGACCTGGCGGCGCAGGTACTCGCGCTCGCGGAGCGTGTCGGCGACCGTGTGCAGGATCTCGGCCAGGTTGCCACCGACCTCGCGCTGGATGCGGATGGCCATGACGACCCAGCTGAAGTCGTCGCTCTCCATCCGCTCGCCGACGCCCTCGAGCGCCTCGGTGATGTCGACGCCGAGGCGCTGCTCGACGAGGGCGCGGCGCAGCTCGCCGGCCATCGGCTCGTGGCCCTCCTTGACGACGGTGTCGACCGCCTGGGGGAGCGACAGGCCGGCCTGGAGGCCGCCGGCCATCAGGCCGAGGGTCTGCGCGAGCTGGGCGTTGAACGCACTGAGGCGGCGACCGTGCTTGAACTTCAGGTAGAGCCACGGCAGCACCGCACCGAGGAGCAGGAACAGCAGGCTCATCCCCAGGCCGCCCATGAAGAAGCCGACCACCCCGGCCCCGAACGCGAAGCCGACGTGGACCAGCACCCACTCGGACGCGGTCAGCGGGGAGCCGGCGCCGGAGAGCCGCTGGGAGATGCGGGTCTCCATGTCCTGGGAGACGACGCGGTTGGCGATCGACACCGCCGAGCCCTTGAGGTCGCTCGAGGCCGACTTGCGCTGCTTCTTCGCGGCGGCGCCGGTGGTGCCGTTGAAGTACGCCTCGAGCTGCCGCACGGACTGCGACCGGTTGTCGCCGGCGCCGAGCAGCCCGATCGCGAGCAGCCCGAACATGCCGATCGCGAGCGCGCCGGCGCCGAGCAGCATGCCGGAGTCGCCGATCAGCGCCTTGCCGGAGGTGACGACGTCGGGGGCCTCGAAGCCGGGGCCGAGGGTGGCGAACGCGGTGTCGTGGTACTGGGTGCCGCCGGCGTCGACCACGACGTCGATGTTGGCGTCCTCGCCGCTGCCGTAGGGCGCCGTGAAGGTCACCAGCAGCTGCTGGTCGAGGGCCGCGGCCCGCTCGTTGAACACCGTCGTGAGGGCGGCGGGGTCGGCCGGGATGACCGAGCCGCCGGTCTCCGTGGCGACCGAGGCGAGCGCGTCGGCCGCCTCGCCCTGGACCAGCGAGACCACGTCGACGACCACGTCGGCGTTCGTGGCGTCGTTGGTGGCCACCTCGAGGGTCGTGGCGCTGCCGGTGTCGGCGCCGTCGGACAGCACGAGGAGGTTGCGCGAGCCCTCGCCGGTGAGGAGCTTCACGCCCTCCTCGATGCCGTCGTAGACACTGGTGCCGGGGGCGAGCGACAGCTTGCCGAGCGCCTCGCGGACGTCGCCGTGGTCGATGGTCGGCGCGACGGTCGTGGTGACCTTGCCGGCGAAGGCGACGAGACCGATGGCCACGTCGTCGGGTGCGCTGTCGAGGAAGGCGTTGATCGCGGTGGTCGCGGCATCGAACTTGCCCTGGCCGCGCATGCTCTTGCTCGCGTCGAGGACGATCACCGTGGACCGGTCGATGTCGCCGGCGTCGACGAGCTTGGCGGTGGACTCCACCGCGCCGCCGTTGAGCTCGACGTAGACCTGGTCCGGGTCCACCGTGGTGCCGTCGGGCACGCCGTCGGTCGACACCAGCAGGTTGACGGTGCCCCGGTCGGTCTCGACGTGGTCGATGGTGACCTCGTCGTCGGCCAGCGCGGGGGCGCCGGTCGCCAGCGCGAGCAGCGCCGCGGCGAGTGCGCCGGCCACGCCGCGGGTCGTTGGCCTCATCGGGTCCCGCCGACGGTGAACACGGCCGGGTTGAGGTGCACGCCGTGGTCGGCCAGCCGCTCGAGGAAGCGCGGTCGCAGGCCGGTCGACTCGAGGCCGCCCTTGAACTTGCCCTGCTCGTTCATGCCGGCGGCGTAGTCGAACAGGAACACGTCCTGGGTGGTGACGATGTCGCCCTCCATGCCGACGATCTCGGTGATCGCGGTGATCCGGCGGGTGCCGTCCTTGAGACGGGTCTGCTGGATGATCAGGTCGACCGCGCTGGCCACCTGCTCGCGGATCGCCCGCACCGGCAGGTCCATGCCCGCCATCAGCACCATGGTCTCCAGACGGGAGAGGGCGTCGCGGGGCGTGTTGGCGTGGAGCGTCGAGATCGAGCCGTCGTGGCCGGTGTTCATCGCCTGCAGCATGTCGAGGGCCGCGGCGTCACGGATCTCACCGACGACGACGCGGTCGGGGCGCATGCGGAGGGAGTTCTTCACCAGGTCGCGGATCGTGACCGCGCCCTTGCCCTCGATGTTCGGCGGGCGCGACTCCAGGCGCAGGACGTGGTCCTGGACGAGCCGGAGCTCGGCGGCGTCCTCGATGGTGACGATGCGCTCGTCGGAGGGGATGAAGGACGACAGCACGTTGAGGGTGGTCGTCTTTCCGGCGCCGGTGCCGCCGGACACGAGGATGTTCAGGCGACCGCGCACGCACGCCTCGAGCAGGTCGGCGGACGCACGGCTGAGCGTGCCGAAGCCGATCAGGTCCTCGACCGTGTAGGGGTCCTCGGAGAACTTGCGGATGGTGAGCTTCGACCCGTCGAGCGCCAGCGGCGGGATGATCGCGTTGACACGGCTGCCGTCGGGCAGGCGGGCGTCGACCATCGGGCTGGTCTCGTCGACGCGGCGACCGATCTTGCTGACGATCTTGTCGATGGTGCGCCGCAGGTGGGCCTCGTCGGCGAAGGTCGCGTCGACCTTGACCAGCTTGCCGCCGCGCTCGACGTAGATGTCCTCGAAGGTGTTGACCATGACCTCGGACAGGTCGGGGTCGCGCAGGAGCGGCTCCAGCGGTCCGTAGCCGAGGATGTCGTCGGCGATCTCCTGGGAGATCCGGGACTTGTCCGCGGACGACATCGGCATGTCGACCTCGGCCAGCGTGGTCTGCAGGGCGAGCCGCACCTGCTGCTCGAGGTCGGACTGGGTGAGGTGCGCGTCGTACAGCGTCGGGCCCAGGGTGCTGACCAGTCGTCCGTGGACGATCCGCTTGAGGTCCTTGTAGGGGTCGTGGCCGGCCCCCGTCCGGGCGGCGGCGCGTCGCCGGCCCGCCTCGGTGGAGGCCATGGCCTTGACCGGTGCGGTCCCGGGCGTCGGGGCGGCGGTGGGCGCGGCGCCGGCAGCGGGCGCACCGGCGGCGCCGTCAGAGGTGGGGGACTCGGCGGCGCGGTGGCGCGACGCCGCCGCGAGGCGATCGGTGAGACTCATGTCAGCCCTTCCTCATGCGGAGCCGGCCGCCCTTGCGGCCGGTGTCGGCGGCGGCCACGTCGGCCGACGCGTGCGCGGTCGCCAGCGTGCCGGCGAAAGCGACGAGCGCCTTGCTGTTCGGGTTGCCGGGGAAGGCGGTGACGAGGGCCTCCCCGCGGTTGACGGCCGCGAGCACCTCACGGCTCGAGACCATCGTGGCGTCTGCCTTGACCCCGAGCGTCGACTCGTACTCGGCCTGCGTGAGGCCCACCTTGGCGTCGGCCCGGTTCAGCACGAAGCGCCACGAGCTGCGCGAGAAGTTCAGCAGGTCGAGCGTGCTGGCGGCGAGCTTGAGGCCCTTGAGGGCCGGGATGTCCAGCGTGCCGACCAGGATGATCGAGTCCGAGCGGTCCAGCGCGGCGAGCGCCTGGTCGTCGAACACGCCCGAGGTGTCGACCACGACGTACTCGAACAGCGCCTTGAGGCCGTCGAGCATCTGGCCGATCTCCTCACCGGACGCCTGGTCCGGCGAGTCGAGCGTCACGGGCGCGGCGACCACGGACAGCCGGTCCGAGTGCGAGGTGAGCAGGGACTCGACGGCCCCCTGGTCGATCCCGCCGCGGAAGGCAACGAGGTCGTTGACGTTCCGGCTGGGCGACAGCTGGAGCATGATGGCGACGTCGCCGCTGTTGACGTCGAGGTCGACCAGGCAGACCCGGTGGCCCTTCTGCGACAGCGCGACGGCGGTGTTGACGGCGACCAGGCTCTTGCCGACCCCGCCCTTGGTGGAGAAGACGGTGAACAGCTGACCGGTCGGCGCCGCGGCGGCGGCCCGCTCGGCCTCGGCCTCGGCCACGAGGCGCGCCTTCGCCTCCTCGGCGGCCGCCTGCACCTCGCCGAGCATGGTCTGGCCGATGGCGCTGGCCACGGACCGGGCGCGCTGGACGGCGGTGGTGATGCCGGCGAGGTCCTTGCTCTGGACGACCTCGCGCATGCCGCTGCGCAGCGCCATGGCCAGCGCGTTCGCGTCGACGGTGTCACGCAGCAGGATCACGCCGAGGTCGGGGCGGTTGACGCGCGCCCACTCGGCGAACTCGGTGGCCTCGCCCGTGGTGATGCCGGGGCCGATGACGACCGCGAACTCGTGCGTCGCGCCCTGGACGTGGGAGTGCAGGTCGGCCACGCTGGCGACCGCGGTGGACCCGTGCAGCATCGCCTGCAGGATGGACCGCTGGCCGGCGTCGGTCTCCAGGATGGTGGTCATCGCGATCAGCCCGCGATCGCCGGGAGGCCGGGGACGACGATGGGAGCGTCCACGCCCTTCTCGTCGTTCACCGTGGTCTTCTCGCTCAGCAGCGCGAAGTTGAGGTCGCCGAAGCGGTCGGCCCAGATGAGCTTCTCGGTCTCCTTCTGGCTGAGCGCGAGGGTGAGGATCGTCTTGGGCACCTCCTCGATGGTCTGCGCGCCGGTCTGGTCGGTCACGGTCCGCGACGTGGTCGTCGTCTGGCCGACACCGATCACCGTCACGCGGGTGAGCAGCACCCGGGTGTAGGACTTCGGGTCGCTCACCGTGACGAACACCGCCACCTCGGAGCCGGGGTTGACGAAGCCGGCGACGCGCTCGGGGTCGGTCAGCTCGACCGACATCGCGAGCTTGTCGTCGGGGATGACCAGGCTCTGGGTGTCGCCGACGCTGCCGAACTTGTCGGCGATCAGCTGCTCGCCCGGGTAGATGTTCCCGGTCGCGACGAGCCCGGTGATGCTGGTGGAGGAGGAGAGGAAGCCCGGGACGAGGTCCTCGCGGCGCACCTGCTTCTTCTCGAACTTGCCGGACTCCTCGGCGGCGGCGACGGTCTCGCCGGCGCTGACGACGTCCTTGGCGACCAGGACCTCGACGAGCTCCTGGCCCTGGGTGGCCCGGTTGTCGATGCCCTGGACGTAGAGCACGATGAGCATCGTGCCGACGAGGGCCGTGACGATGGCCAGGGCGAGGATTACGGAACGACGCGCCATCAGGCATTCCTTCGAGGTCAGTTCCACGGGGGGTGGAAACGCTCAACAACGTGCCGGGTGGTGTGCCGACCGTCGAAGGTGGGGAGGTGCCGTCACCGTTCGGGGGTCCCGGAGGGCCCCGACGTCCCTCCGTGCACGGATGACCATAGGACCGGGTCAGAGGCGCGGAGGGCTAAGCCGCACAAACCACCCGAAGGTGGTCCGGGCATGGCCCGAAAGGACTAGTCCCGACTAGTCATGGTCTAGCCCGAGACCGGGGCCGGTGGGTCGGGATCAGGAGAGGTAGAGCGCCTCGATGTCGGCGCGCGCCTCGCGGACCACGACGTTGCGCTTGAGCTTGAGGCTCGGGGTGAGCTGCCCGCCCTCCTCGGTCCACTCGCCCTCGAGGATCGTGAACTTGCGGATCGACTCGGCCTTCGAGACCGCCTTGTTCGCCTCGTCGACCGCGTCCTGCACGGCGGCCACCACGTCGGGGTCGTCGACCAGGTCGGCGATCGTGCCGGTCTTGCCGTGCTGCTCCGCCCACGCGGGGAACGTCTCGCGGTCGAGGGTGACGAGGGCTCCGATGAACGGCTGCCCGTCGCCGACGACCAGGCACTGGTCGACGAGCGCGTGGGCGCGCAGCCGGTCCTCGAGCACGGCCGGCGCGACGTTCTTGCCGCCTGCGGTCACGAGGATCTCCTTCTTGCGGCCGGTGATCCGGACGAAGCCCTCGTCGTCGACCTCGCCGACGTCGCCGGTGTGGAACCAGCCGTCGGCGTCGATCGCCTCGTGGGTGGCGGCGTCGTTGCCCCAGTAGCCGGTGAAGACCTGGCCGCCGCGGAAGAGCAGCTCGCCGTCGTCGCCGACGCGGACGGCCGTGCCGGGGATCGGGCGGCCGACGGTGCCGATCTTCTGCGCGCCGGGGAGGTTGACCGCGAGCGCGGCGGTCGTCTCGGTGAGGCCGTAGCCCTCGAGCACGCTGAGGCCGATGCCGCGGTAGAAGTGACCCAGCCGGTCACCCAGCGGGGCGCCGCCCGACACCGCGTGGGCGCAGCGGCCACCGAGCGCCTGGCGCAGCTTGCCGTAGACGAGGCGGTCGAAGAGTGCGTGCTGCGCGCGCAGCCGCAGTGGGACCCGCGGGCCGTCCAGCGCGCGGGACCACGCGATCGCGACGTCGGCGGCGCGGTCGAAGATCGCTCCGCGACCGTCGGCGGTCGCCCGTTGCGAGGCGCTGTTGAAGACCTTCTCGAACACGCGGGGCACGGCGAGGATGAAGGTCGGACGGAACTCGCCGAGGTCGGTGACGAGGTTCTTGATGTCGGCGCTGTGGCCCAGCCGGGTGCGGCTCTTGACCGCGCCGATCTGGATGATCCGGGCGAAGACGTGCGCCAGGGGGAGGAACAGGAGGGTGGAGGAGTCCTCGGTGTCGAACAGGTCGGACAGCTCGTCGACGGCGACGCCCAGCTCGAACATGAAGTTGCCGTGGGTGAGCATGCAGCCCTTGGGTCGGCCGGTCGTCCCGCTGGTGTAGATCAGCGTCGCGAGGTCGTCGGGGGTGGCGGCGGTGCGCCGCTCCTCCAGGGCCTCGTCGGTGATGTCCGAGCCGAGGCGCCGGAGCACGTCGACGGCGTTGTCCTGGATCGACCACACGTGCTGCAGCTCCGGCATGTCGCCGGCCTCGCGGGCCTCGCGCACCCGGGCGAGGTGGTCGGGACCCTCGGCGACGACGGCACGCGCGCCGGAGTCGGAGAGGATCCAGCCGATCTGCTCCGCCGACGAGGTCTCGTAGATCGGCACGCCCACGGCACCCGCGAACCAGGTCGCGTAGTCGAGCAGGGTCCACTCGTAGCGGGTCTTGGACAGCAGTGCGACCCGGTCGCCGACCTCGACGCCGGCGGCGACGAGGCCCTTGGCGACCGCGCGCACCTCGTCGTGGAACTCGGCGGCGGTCACGTCGGTCCACTCCGCGCCCGAGCGCCGGCTGAACACGACGGCGTCGGGTGCCTGCGTGGCGTTGGCGACGACGTCGTCGGTGAGGTTCCCGGTGGTCGGGACGGAGATGGAGAGCGCCGCTGCGAACTCACGCACGGGGGAACCTCCCGGATCGGTGACGATGTGCGTAGCGCAGGCTATCGCCGCCTGTCGGGGCGACTGTGCGCCGGGAGGGGCCGCGCCCGTGGGCTAGGCTCCGGCCATGGCCGAACAGACCTCCTCGTCGATCACCATCGACGCCCCTCCGGCCGACGTCATGGCCGTCATCGCCGACTTCGAGTCCTACCCGGAGTGGGCCAAGGGCGTGCAGGTCGCGGAGGTCGTCGCCCCCGGCACGGCGGGTCGCGCCGACCAGGTCCACTTCGCCCTCGACGTCTCGCCGATCAAGGACGAGTACACCCTCGCCTACGACTGGCACGGCGACCGCGAGGTCACCTGGTCGCTGGTCGAGGGCAACATGCTGAAGATGCTCGACGGTGCCTACACCCTCGCGGACCGCGGCGACGGGTCGACCGAGGTGACCTACCGCCTCGCGCTCGACGTGAGCATCCCGCTGATCGGGATGCTCAAGCGCAAGGGCGAGAAGATCCTCATCGACACCGCGCTGAAGGGGCTCAAGAAGCGCGTCGAGTCGCTCTGACGGTCACGGTCCCGGTGCGGATCCTCCTCTTCACCGGCAAGGGCGGCGTCGGCAAGTCCACCCTGGCCGCGGCCGTCGCGTGCGCCAGCGCGGAGGCCGGCCGCCGGACCCTGGTGATGTCCACCGACGCGGCGCACTCGCTGGCCGACGCCCTCGACGCGCCCTCCGGCAGCGACCCGGTCGAGGTGGCGCCGCTGCTGTGGCTCCAGCACGTCGACGCGCAGCGGCGCTTCGAGCAGTCGTGGGGCGACGTCCAGCGCTACCTCCTGGACGTGATGGACGTCGCCGGCGTGGACCCGGTGGCCGCGGAGGAGCTCACGGTCCTCCCGGGCGCCGAGGAGGTGCTCGCGCTGCTGGAGGTGCGCGCGCAGGCCCGGTCGGGGGAGTGGGACGTGATCGTGGTCGACTGCGCGCCGACCGCCGAGACGCTGCGCCTGCTCGCCCTGCCGGAGGCCCTCGGGTGGTACGTCGACCGGGTGCTGCCCGTGGAGCGGCGCGTGGTGCGGGCCCTCAAGCCGGTCCTCAGCCGGGCCGCCGGGGTGCCGATGCCGGGCGACCCCGTCTTCGACGCCGTCCAGCGGCTGCACGCCGAGCTCGACGACGCCCGCGCCGTGCTGACCGGGCCCGGCGCCTCCGTCCGCCTGGTCCTCACCCCGGAGTCGGTCGTGCTCGCCGAGGCCCGGCGCGCCTACACCCACCTGTCCCTCTTCGGCTACGCCGTCGACGCCGCGGTGGTCAACCGCGTCTTCCCCGTCGACGGTGCGGACGAGTGGCGTACGACGTGGGTGGCGGCCCAGCGCCGCGTCCTCGCCGACGCCGCGGACTCCTTCGCCGGGCTCGACCTGCGCACGTCGGTCTACCGGGCGGTGGAGCCGGTCGGGCGGGCCGAGCTGCTCGCGCTGGCGCGCGACGTCTACGGCGACGCGGACCCGCTCGCCGGAGCCGGCGGTGCCCCGGTGATGTCCGTGCGCGAGGGCGCCGGGGGCCGGGTCCTGGCCCTCCCGGTGCCGCTGGCCGCCCAGGACGACGTCCGGCTCGCGCGCCGGGGGGACGAGCTGGTCGTCTCGGTCGCGTCGTATCGTCGCCTCCTGACGTTGCCCCCCGGGCTGGCGCGGCACCGGGTGGCGGGGGCGCGGGTGCGCGACGGGGAGCTCCAGGTCAGGTTCCTCGCTCCCGATCCCCGACCCGACAGACCCGACCGGCAGGAGACGACGTGAGCGAGGCGGGCGACGCCCACGAGGTGGGCTCCCTCGGCGAGGAGGCGGCCAAGCTGCTCGGGGCGCTGTCCGGGTGGGCGCGCGAGCACGCCGACGAGGCAGGCGAGGGCCTGGCCGGTCTGGCCGCGCAGGCGGTCGCGTCGGCTCGCGACCTCGACGAGCACCTGGCGACCGGGGCCGCGGAGTGCACCGTGTGCCCGGTCTGCCGCACCGTCCACGCGGTCCGCCAGCTCGGCCCCGAGGTCACCGGTCACCTGGCGGCGGCCGTCACCTCCCTGGCCCACGCCGCGAGCGCCCTGGTGGCCGCCCACGACACCGCGGGCGCCGCCGGCCGGAGCCGCGCCGGGCGCGACGACGTCGAGCACATCGACCTCGACGACCCCGACGGCACCGACGCCTGGCCGGCGGACGAGTGAGCCTGCCTGCCGCCGGCGTCGTGGTCGGTGTCGACATCGGGGGCACCAAGGTCCTGGCCGGCGTGGTCGAGCCCGATGGCCGGGTCGGCGCGACGGCGCGGCGTACCACCCCGGGCCGCCGGGTACGGACCGGCGAGGTCGAGGACGCGCTCGTGGCGGCCGTCCTCGACGCGACGGCCGACCGGCCGCTGGCCGCGGTCGGCGTGGCGGCCGCGGGCTTCGTCGACTCGGCGGGGGAGCGGGTCATGTTCGCCCCGCACCTGCCGTGGCAGGGCGAGCCCCTGCGCGACCTGCTGGAGCAGCGGCTGGGCTGCCCGGTCGCGCTCGACAATGACGCCAACTGCGCGGCCCGCGCGGAGGCGCACCACGGCGTGGCACGGGGGGCGTCGTCGGCCCTGATGATCACCATGGGCACCGGCATCGGTGGCGCGCTGCTGCTCGACGGCCGGGTGCTGCGCGGCGCGAACGGCATGGCGGGCGAGTTCGGCCACATGCAGGTCGTGCCGGAGGGTCGCTCCTGCGAGTGCGGCCGGCAGGGCTGCTGGGAGCAGTACTCCTCGGGCAACGCACTCGTGCGCGACGCCCGGGCGCTGATGGCCGAGCAGCCGTCGGTCCTCGCCGAGATGGCCGGCGTCCCCGAGGCGGTCACCGGCCCGATGGTGACCGCCGCGGCCGAGCAGGGCGACCTGGTCGCGCGTCGCGCGTTCGCGTCGGTCGGCGACTGGCTGGGCGTCGGCACCGCCAACCTGGTCGCCGCCCTCGACCCGGAGCTGGTGGTGGTCGGCGGCGGGGTGTCCGCGGCGGGGGACAGGCTGCTCGAGCCCGCCCGCGCGGCGCTGCGGCGCTCGCTGGTCGGGGGGAGCCACCGCACGGTCCCCGAGCTGGTGGCCGGGAGCCTCGGACCTCGGTCCGGGATGGTCGGTGCGGCGCTGCTCGCCGCTCAGGCCCTGCGGTAGTCCGGCACCAGCTCGAGCGCGAGCTGCTCGAGGAACAGCCCGACGTCGGTCACGATGCCGCGCCCGTGGCTCGACCCGCGGTCGGTCAGCTTGGTGACCGTGGCGGGGTTGATGTCGACGCACACCAGCGGGACGCTCGCCGGCAGGATGTTGCCGGTCGCGACCGAGTGGAGCTGGGTGGCCATCATCAGGCAGTAGCCGACGTCCTGGATCCGCGCACGCATCGCGCGCTGGCCCTCGAGCACGTCGGTGTGGACGTCCGGCAGGGGGCCGTCGTCGCGGACCGAGCCCACGAGGACGAAGTCCTTCCCGTGGGTGACCAGGGCGTGCATGATCCCGCTCGTCACGGTCCCGTCGGCGACCGCCCGGGCGATCGATCCCGCCTTGCGGACGGTGTTGAGCGCGCGGACGTGGTGCTCGTGGCCGTGCTCCACACCCTGCGACATGGTCAGGTCGACCCCCAGGCTGGTGCCGTAGATGGCCGACTCGATGTCGTGGGTGGCCAGCGCGTTGCCGGCGAACAGGGTGTCGACGAACCCGGCGCCGATGAGGGCCACGAGCGCCGGCACGGCACCCGTGTGCACCACGCCGGGCCCGGCGACCCAGAGCAGCCGCTTGCCGTCGGCACGGGTGCGGCGCATGCCGTCGGCCACCTGGCGCACGAGCACGGCCTGGGGCTTGTCGAGGACGTCGTCGTCGGCGCCGGCCGTGGGATCCAGCGCGCCGCCGGCCTCGGGCGTGGCGACCTGGATGCCCGAGGCACCCACCACCACCTCCATGCCGGCGCGGACGTCGGCCATCGGCAGGGTGCGTATGCGCACGGTGCCGTCGGCGGCGCGGAGCACCACGAGCCCGCAGTCCATCTCGGGGTTCTCCACCATGCGCCAGGCGCCGTCGAGGTGCACGCGGGTGTCGAGGTTGGTGGTGGAGTAGAAGCCGTCGGGCAGCACGCCGTCGCGCTCCGCGGGCGCGGTGGCGGCCTCGCCGGGGGAGAGCGGGTTCACGCCGCGCGTCTGCAGCCGCATCAGCAGTCGCTGGAGGGACGCGTCGTCCTCGGCCTGGACGGTGATCCGCGCGCGGCTGGGGTCGTCGGCCTCGTGGCCCACGTCGAACCGGTCGATGACGTAGTCGCCGCCGTAGTCACGGATGTCGTCGAGGATCCGCGACAGGATCCCGCTGTCCATCAGGTGTCCGGTGACCTCAACGGTCTCGCTCGTCCCCACCGGCGAGACCCTAGTTGGTCGATCGAACTCGCGTACGCGGGACACGAAGGATGGTTGACTCCTCGCCATGCCCGACCACGCCGCACCGCGCGACGACCTGTCCCCGGCGACGTCGCGGGTCGCGCTGCCGCGGGCCGCGGCAGCCGTCCTGGCCGCGACGTGCACCCTCCAGTACTCGTCGGTGCGGCCGACGGTCGTGATGCCCCTCGTCCTGCTGGTGCTGGTCGTGACCTGCCTGGGCTCCCTCGTCGGACGGCGCGGCGCCGAGCCGGTCCGCGAGGGCCTGGTCGTCGCGGTGGTGGCCGTCATCAGCGCCCTGGGCATCGGCGGGAACGCCTACCTGGCGGCGGACTCGGGAGTGCCGCCGTGGGCCGGCGCGGTCCTCGCCGCCCTCATGCTCGGTGCTGCGGCGCTGGCGGTGTGGGGCGGCCCGGCGTGGCGACGACGCGGCCTGTGGGTGCTGCTGGCGTCCTTCGCGGTGCTCGCCGGCGCCCGCATCCTGCTGGCCGAGGTGGAGATCGACGTCGCCGGGTTCCTGCGCGGTGGCCTCGACGCGTTCCTGCACGGCACGTCCCCCTACGCGATCACCATCGACAACCCCTACGGCCCGGTCGAGACCAACCTGTTCTACGGCCCGGGCGTGGTGCGCGACGGCGTCGTCCAGTACGGCTTCCCGTACCTGCCGGCGCCGCTGCTGCTCGACGTCCCGGCCCACCTCCTCCTCGGCGACCCGCGGTGGATGCACCTCGCGTGCCTGCTCCTCGCGGCGGCGGTCGCCTGGCACCTGGCCACCGACGTGCTCGGCCGGGTCACGGCCCTGGTGCTGGTGTGCGGCAGCACGTCGTCGACCGTGGTGATCGGCTACTGGGTCGAGCCGGTGATGATCGGGCTGCTCGCGCTGAGCGTGGTCGGCATCCGGTCCGGCCGGTCGTGGACGGCCGTGCCGCTCGGCCTGCTCTTCGCCTCGAAGCAGTACGCCGTGTCGTACCTGCCCGCGCTGCTCAGCGTGGCTCGGTCGGCCGGGTGGCGGACGGTGTTCCTGGCCGCCGCGATCGGGTCCGCGGTGCTCGTGCCGTTCGTGGTCTGGGACCTCCACGCCTTCGTCCGCTCGGCGGTCGAGCTCCAGTTCCGCCAGCCCTTCCGCGACGACGCGGTCTCGCTGCTGCCCGCACTCAAGCAGGCCCTCGGCGGGCTGCCCGAATGGGTGCTGTCGCTGTCACCAGTGCTCGGCCTGCTCACGTCCGCGGTCGTCGCGTGGCGCACCCGGCCCGGCGCCACGGCGGTGTCGGTCGGCATCGCGCTGAGCCTGCTGGTGACGGTGCTGACGTCGAAGTTCGGGTTCATGAACTACTACGCGTTCATCAGCGCCGCGTTCGTCCTCGCGGCGGTCTCGTGGTCCACCGACGACCCGGTGCTCGCCGCGACCGGCCCGGCGCACGACGGCGCTCAGACCCGGGAGCCGTCGTCCCAGGGGTCGCGCGGCGAGCGAGGCATCTCCCGCACGAGGTAGCCGAAGCCGCCCACGAACCAGGCCAGCAGCGCCCACCCGACGAGCGGGTTGACGTAGATCGAGAACAGGCCGATCACGAGGGCCAGCAGCGGTGCCACGAACACGCCGGACCAGGCCACCCCGCGCTGCCAGGTGCGGGGGCGGGGGAGCGGGGGCGCGGGAGGCGGGCGGAACCGGTCCACCTCGGCGACCTCGTGGAGGTCGTCGTGGGTGTCGTCCAGGTCGTCCGCCGGCGCCTCGGCGTGGTGGTCATCCGCGTCGTCCACGGGCTCCACGGCACGCTCCGGCGCAGGTCGCCGCGCGTCCTCGTCGGGCAGCACCGCCCGCTCGCCGTAGTTCTCGACGATCTCGCGCCACGCCTGCTCGGTGCGGCTGTCGTCGCCCGGGGTCGTCACGTGCGCCACGGTACCCGTGGACCCCTCGGATGCGGCAGACTCCCCGTCGTGAGGATCCCGTTCCGAGGCGCCCCGGAGGCGCCGCTCGACCCTGCCCTCGTCGCGCCGATGTCGGTGCCGGCCCGACCCGAGCTCACCGGCGGGCGCCGGGTCGGCGTGCTGGTCCAGCACGGCTTCACCGGCAACCCGTTCTCGGTGCGGCCGTGGGCCGAGGACCTGGCAGCTCGCGGCTACGCGGTCGAGATGCCGCTGCTGCCCGGCCACGGCACCCGCTGGCAGGACCTCAACCGGGTGGGGTGGGCCGACTGGGTCGCCACGGTGGAGGGGGCCTACGACAGGCTCGCGGCCGAGAACGACGCGGTGGTGGCCGTCGGGCTGTCGATGGGCGGCGCGCTGTGCCTGCGCCTCGCGGCCGACAAGGGCGACGGCCTGGCCGGCATCTGCCTGGTCAACCCCGCTGTCGACACCCTCCGCAAGGACGTCAAGGCGCTGCCGGTCCTCAAGCACGTCGTCCCGGCGTTCCCCGGCATCGCCAACGACATCAAGAAGCCCGGCGCCGACGAGCACGGCTACCCGATGACCCCGCTCAAGGCGGCCGCGTCGATGTTCGCCGGCTACGCCGAGCTGCGCCGCGACCTGCCGCGCATCACCGTCCCGGTGCTGTTCTTCCGCTCCGCGGAGGACCACGTCGTCGACATCTCCTCGTCGCGGGCGCTCAACGCCGGCCTGTCCTCGAAGGACTTCGAGGAGCGCGTCCTCGAGGACAGCTATCACGTCGCGACCCTCGACAACGACGCCCCGCGGATCTTCGCGGAGTCGGCGGACTTCATCGCGCGCGTTACGGCCGAGCGGAGCTAGAGTCGACCCGTGCTCTATTGGTTCCTGAAGTGGATCGCCCTCGGGCCCGTGCTGCGACTCGTCTTCCGGCCCAAGGCCTACGGGGTCGAGCACGTGCCGGCCGACGGACCGGCGATCCTGGCGAGCAACCACCTGTCCTACGCCGACTGGCTGTTCATGCCGCTCACCCTCAACCGGCGCGTCACCTTCGTCGCCAAGGCGGAGTACTTCACCACCCCCGGCGTCAAGGGCTGGTTCCAGAAGAAGTTCTTCACCGGCGCCGGGCAGGTGCCGATCGACCGCTCCGGGGCCAACGCGGCCGAGGGCGCGATGAAGTCGGCCATGAAGATCCTGGCCGAGGGCGACCTGTTCGGCATCTACCCCGAGGGGACCCGCTCGCACGACGGCCGGCTCTACCGCGGGAAGACCGGCGTCGCCCGCCTCGCGCTCGAGTCCGGCGCGCCGGTCATCCCGTGCGCCGTGGTCGGGACCGACGTGGTCGCTCCGACCGGCAAGGTCTACGGCACGTGGACGCGGCCGGTCGTGCGGTTCGGCAAGCCGCTCGACTTCTCCCGGTACGCCGGGATGGAGAACGACCGCTACATCCTGCGCTCGATCACCGACGAGATCATGTACGAGATCATGCGGCTCTCGGAGCAGGAGTACGTCGACCTCTACGCCACCAAGGCCAAGGAGCTCGCCAAGGAGCAGGCCAGGGAGCAGGCCAAGGAGCAGGCCAAGGAGCCGGAGCAGCCGAAGCAGAAGGCGTCCTGAGCACCCCGACGTCGTCGGCCGCGGCGCCGCGCGCCGACTCGGCCCTGGCGGTCGAGGACCGGCTCCACTCCGCCCTCGCAATCGTGCGGGTGGTGGTGACGGTCAACATGGTGGGCCTCAACGCCTACCGTCGCGACAACTTCGACCACCCGACCGTCGGGCTCCTGGTGGTGGTCGCCCTCGTCGCGTGGACCGGCGCCGCGATCTGGCTCTACCGCGACCGCACGCGGCGCCGGCCCGTCCTGCTGGTGGCCGACCTCACCGTCGTGCTGGCCGCGCTCGCGGTCACCCCGTGGGTGAAGTCCCCGGAGTTCAACGCGACGATCCCCGGCTTCTACGTGATGGGCGCCCTGTTCGCGTGGGCGATCCACTGGCACTGGCGCGGCGGGCTCGTGGCGGCGGCCCTCATCGCCGCGTTCGACCTGCTGCCCCGCTCGGACGTCGACCAGGGCAACTACGGCAACACCTTCCTCATCCTGATCGGTGGCCCGATCGTCGGGTTCATGTGCGAGTCGCTGCAGCGGATGGCGCGCGAGCGGGACGCCGCGGAGCGGGCGGCCGCCGCCGCCGAGGAGCGGACCCGGCTGGCGCGCGCGGTGCACGACGGCGTGCTCCAGGTCCTCGCGATGACCCAGCGGCGCGGCACCGCCGCAGGCGGCGAGTGGGCCGAGCTCGCCCGGCTGGCCGGCGAGCAGGAGCGCGGGCTGCGCTCCCTCATCCGCCAGCAGGACACCGTGCCGGACGCACCCGGCGGCCGCGTCGACCTCGCCGGCGCCCTCGAGGCGATGGCCACCGCGCACCCGGTCCGGGTCGACGTCGCCACGCCGGGGTCGGCGGTGCTCGTCGACGCCCGGGTGGCCGAGGAGACCGTGGCCGCGGTCCGCGCGTGCCTCGACAACGTCCTGGCCCACGCCGGGGCGGACGCGTCGGCGTGGGTGCTCGCGCAGGCCGGCCCCCACGAGGTCACCGTCTCGGTGCGCGACGACGGACCCGGGATCGCTGCCGGTCGCCTCGAGCAGGCCGCCGCGGACGGCCGCCTCGGCGTCGCCTCGTCGATCCGCGGCCGGATCGAGGACCTGGGTGGTGCCGCGCGGGTCGACAGCGGGTCGTGGGGGACCGAGTGGGAGCTGACCGTCCCGGTCGAGCCTCCCGCGTGACCGCTCAGCGCAGGACGGAGAGCACCGACGAGTAGTCGTCGGTCCACGTCACGGTCGGGGACGACGGCAGCGGCTCCCAGCGGTCGCGCGCCAGCAGGTCGTCGGCCACCGCGTCGGAGCGGGTCAGCACGACCCACTCGCTGCGCACCGCGCCCGGCCCCTCGCCGCCGGTGCCCATGACCGCGCGGAGGCCGAGGTCGCGCGCGTGTGCGGCCAAGACGGGGCGCAGGTCGAAGACGCGGTTGCTGATGTGGACCGCGAGCACGCCGTCGGGACGGACCCGGTCGAGGAAGACCTGCACGCCCTCGCGGGTCAGCACGTGCACCGGGATCGAGTCGGAGCTGAAGGCGTCGAGGGCCAGCAGGTCGTAGGAGGCCTCCGGCACCGCCGCGGCAGCCAGGCGGCCGTCGCCGACGACCACGTCGACCTGGGCCGTGGAGTCCGCGAGGTAGCCGAACCAGCGCGGGTCCCGCGCGATGTCGGCGACCACCGGGTCGATCTCGAAGAAGGTGACCCGGTCGACGTCGTAGGCGGCGATCGCCCCGGCGCCGAGCCCGACGACGCCGAGGTCCCGGGCGCCGCTCGCGGCCACGGCGTCGCCGAGGGGCCCGTCGGTCGCGTAGTAGGTCGTGGGCGTGCCGGCCCGACCGGCGTCGAGGAACTGGCTGCCGTGGACGGTCGTGCCGTGCAGCAACCGGTGGGTGCCGTCGACCTCCTGCACCCGGTAGCTGCCGTAGAAGGTGCGCTCGGTGAGCAGCGACGCGCGCTCCTCCACCACGACGACCGCGAGGGAGGCGAGCAGCAGGGTCACGGTCAGCGCCGCCGGTGCGCGCAGCGTCAGCCAGCCGGTGACGACCGCGAGCACCACCGAGCCGAGCAGGATCGCGGTCGTCGCGGCGTCGAACGTGTCCGGGAGCAGCAGGCCGAGCGTCGCGACGACGGCCACGCCGCCCACTGCGGCCGCGACCACGGCCAGGACGCGGCGGCGGGTCCAGGCGGGCGGCAGCACGCCCACGGCCAGCACCGGCAGGAGGGCGACGGTGAGGAGGTGCTCCCACGTGCCGTCGAACAGCAGGGGGGCGACCACGCCGTTGAGCAGCCCGCCGAGCGCGCCACCCACCGAGACGACGAGGTAGAACAGCGTGAGGTGCTCCGGCTCCGGGCGGCTCGCCGCGAGCCGCGCGTGGGCGGCGAAGCCCGCGAGCGCGACCGAGGCCACGTTGGCGACCACGACCAGCACGACGACCGGCGCGAGCCGTGAGCTGCCGAGGGCCGACGTGAGGCCGGTCGTCACCGCGACGCTCACGCAGGGCACGACCAGCCGCGCCGGCACGCTGCGCGCGGTGCGGGCGAAGGCCGCGACGAACGAGGCGAGGTAGGCGGCGAGCGGCAGCACCCAGAGCAGCGGGACCGCCGCGATGTCGGTCGACAGGTGGGCGGTCACCGAGAGCATCAGGCTGGAGGGCAGGAAGGCCCACAGGCACCAGCGCGCGAGCTGCCGGCGCGAGGGAGGAGCGGGGCGCGCCGCCGCGGGGGTGGTGCGCGTCCCGGGCGCGGGGCGGCGCACGGTCAGCGCGCAGCCCGCCATCAGGACGAGGAACCCGACGAACGCGACCGACCACCCCACCCGCTGCTGGGTCAGGGTCAGGTGGGGCTCGACGAGGAACGGGTAGGCGAGCAGCCCCGCGAAGCTGCCGAGGTTGCTGCCCGCGAAGAGGAAGTACGGGTCGTCCGACCGCGGGCCGCCCGACCAGGCGTACCACCGCTGCACGAGCGGGCCGGTGGCCGAGAGCACCGCGAACGGCAGGCCCACCAGCAGCAGGAGGGTGCGCAGCAGCCACAGCACGGGACTGCCGTCGGCCGCGGGCGCCGACTGGGCGGGCAGCGCGATCGGCAGCGCCAGCAGCGGCAGCGCGAGCAGGAGGAGGTGGGCGCGGGGCTGCCAGCGCGCACCGAGGCGCCGCGTCGAGACGTGGGCGTAGACGTAGCCGAGCAGCAGCAGCACCTGGAACAGCAGCGAGCTGGTGCTCCACACGGTCGCGGAGCCGCCGAAGGACGGCAGGACCAGCTTGGCGGCCAGCGGCTGCACCATGAACAGCAGGCCGGCACCCAGGAACGAGGTGGCGGCGAACAGCACGGCCACCGCAGGTCCCCGGCCGGGGACGGCACCGGCGACCGTCGTCGCGTCCCCGGTCCGTCGGTGGGCGGCCCGGTCCGTCGTCGTCTCAGTCACGCTCGTCCCCTCGTCGCGAGGAGCCTAGGGGCCGACGAGGCCCGGTGACCGCGCAACGGCACAACTCGTCCGGGTCGGCGGCGCTCGCTAGCGTGGCCGGGTGACGATCCACACCACCCATCCCTTCCTCGAGCCCGAGGGCGAGCGCGACCCCGTACGCCGGCTGCGCGGGCGGCTGGCCGGCACGGTGTCGCTCTGGACCGCCGGCACCGGCAGCGGCCGCGAGGGGCTCACCGTGTCGTCCTGGATGGTGGCGGGCGGCGAGCCCGGTCGCGTGCTGGGGCTGCTCGACCCCGACGCCGACCTCACCGAGGAGCTGGTGGACGGCGGCCGCGGGGTGCTGCAGGTGCTCGCCTGGGCGGACCGCGGCCTGGCCGAGGCGTTCGCGGGCACGGCGCCCGCGCCCGGCGGCCCCTGGCGGCTCGCCGCGTGGGTCGACACCGACCACGGACCGCGACTCGCGCACGCGCAGACCTGGGCGCTGCTCTCGGTGGAGTCCGTGGCCGAGGTGGGCTGGTCGCGCCTGGTGACCTGCCGGATCGACGAGGTGGTCGTCGGTGACGACGGCGACCCGCTCCTGCACCGGCGCGGCAGGTTCGTCCCGCCGGCCGCCGACGCGGACTAGGATCGTCGCGACGTCGAGGGACGGGGGTCCGCATGGTCAGCGTGATGGTGGTGGACGACCACCCGATGTGGCGCGACGCCGTGGAGCGCGACCTGCAGGCGGCGGGTCACGACGTGGTCGCGGTGGCCTCGAACGGCCGCGAGGCGATGGCGCGGTTCCCGGCCGCCGCCCCCCGCGTGGTCGTCCTCGACCTCCAGCTCCCCGACCACAGCGGGGTGCAGGTGACCAGCATGATGCTCGAGCACGACCCGAGCGCCCGGGTGCTCATCCTGTCCGCGAGCGGCGAGCAGGCCGACGTCCTCGACGCGATCAAGGCCGGCGCCACCGGCTACCTCGTGAAGTCGGCCTCGAGCGCCGAGCTGATCGACGCCGTCGTCCGGGTGTCCGAGGGCGACACCGTCTTCACCCCCGGCCTGGCCGGCCTGGTGCTGGGGGAGTTCCGCCGGATCGCAGACGGGCCGGCCGACGACCCGCGCGACCAGCTCACCGAGCGGGAGACCGAGATCCTCCGGATGGTCGCGACCGGCATGAGCTACAAGCAGATCGCGGCCCGACTCGTCCTCTCCCACCGCACGGTGCAGAACCACGTCCAGAACACCCTGCGCAAGCTCCAGATGAACAACCGCGTCCAGCTCACGCGCTGGGCGATCGAGCACGGCCTCGACGAGACCCCGGAGGACTGACCGTCCGCCCCGGCCGGTCGGTCACCCGGCCGCGCCGTCTCCGATCCCCGGCACGGTGAGCTGGGCCAGCACCCGGTCGCCCACGCCCTCGCCCTCGAGGTCGACGCGCCACATGTCGTCGCCGCGCGAGGACCCGCACGGCACGGGGTCCTGGTCGGGCGACGGGGTGCACGCGAGGGAGAGGACGCCCGGGGCGCGGACCACGCGGGTCTCGCGCTCGGGTCCCGGCGTCCAGCTCACGTCGAGCGCGGTCGCCAGGGCCAGGGCCCGGCCGGGCGCGGAGTCGCTGCCCTCCACCGCCCCGACGAGGCGGTAGCGGATGACGAGGGAGGTCGCGTCGTCCAGGGTGACCCGGGCGGGCCGGGCGGCCAGCCGCCCGGGTGCCGGCACCGTCTCGCCGTCGGCCTCGACGGTGAGGTCCGTCGCCGTCACGGTGCTCGCGTCCCCGACGTCGGGGACGGCGAGCGACACCGCGCGCAGCGGGGTGCGTGACGTGACCTCCTGGGTGACCACGATGTCGCCGCCCGGGCGCACCGTCGCCTCGACCCGCGAGCTGCCCGGGGGCACCGGCGTCGCGGTGGGGGCCGACCGGTCGTCCACGCGGGGAGCGGCCGCCTCGCGCCCGTCGTTCCCGTCGAGCAGGCGCACCGCGAGCAGCCCGCCTCCCACGACGACGGCGAGCAGGACCAGCAGGACGGCCGCGGTGCGGGTGCGCGACGGCGACGTCGGGTCCTCCTCCCACATGAGGGTGGCGCGGGTGCCTGCGGCCGACGCCGGGGCCGGCGCGGGGCCGGCCTCGGGCTCCGGTTCGGGGGCGGGCTCCGGCTCGGGCGCGGGTGCCGGCTCGGGGGCGGGTGCCGGCTCGGGTGCGGGCTCCGGCTCGGGTGGGACCGACTCCACGGCCGGCGCCGTCCGCGGGGCAGGCGGCAGCACGGTGGGCAGTCGGTTCTTGTACTGCTTCTTGCGGCTCACGGTGCCTCCGGCGGGCCGAGCGGTGCAGCGGTCAGGACGGCGAGGTTCTGGTAGCCGCCCCGCGAGGCGTCGTAGGGCGGCGCGCACGTGACCAGCACCAGCCGCCGCCTGCCCGAGGCGTCGAACAGCTCGGGGTGGTCCGTCAGCGGGCCCTGCGGGACGAGCGTGCGGGAGCGGACCTCGAAGACCTGGCGCAGCTCACCGGCGCGCAGCTCGACCCGCGCGCCACGGCCGACGGTGAGCAGCTCGGCGAAGGGGCCGAGGCCCTGGGTGGTGGAGTCCACGTGCGCGGCCAGCAGGGTGGCCCCGAACGGGTCGCCCACGCGGGAGCCACCGCGCCACCAGCCCGCGACCTCGATGTCGCGGGGGACCGCGAGCAGGCCGTCGGGCGTCGTGCCGACGACCCGGACGTCGACCGACCGCCCGCTCGGCAGCACGGCACGGTCGGGTGGCTGCGGGACCACCACGGACGGTGCGCGACGTGCGCGCCGCACCGGAGCCGGTTCGGTGGTCGGCCCGGGGGCGGGCGCCGTCGAGGTGCGTGCGGTCGGTGCTCCGGTGCGCTCGGGCGTGGGCAAGTCTCCCGCGCACCCCACGACCGTGGCGACCATGGTCCCGGCGAGCACCGGCAGCAGCGCGCGGGTCACCCGACCCGCGATCGGGACCACCGGGCCCGGCCCGCCGCGGCGGCGGCCGCGACCACGAGCAGCAACGCCACCGGCAGGAGCGGTCCCCGCCCGCCGTGCGCGGCCGGGGCCGCGAACGTGGTGACCGCGTCGCGCACCAGCCCGGCCGACCCGGTGTCGATCCGCGTCGGGACCACGCTGCCGTCGGGGGAGAGCTCCTCGGTGTGCGCGATGACGGCCATCGACCCGTCGCTCGGGTTGCCGTAGGCGTAGACCATCGACAGCGTCCCGGCGGCGACCGAGAGGTCGAGCGGACCCAGGATCGGGTCGCCACCGCTGCCGGACGGCAGCAGGGCCACCTCGATCGAGCCCTCCGGGACGTCGGCGTCGGCGAACTCGCCGTTGGCGATGTTGGTGAAGACCGTCTGCCCGTCGACCTGCACGTCGGCGGGCGGCACGGTCGCCGTGTGCGCGAGCAGCACGCGGGCCTTGCCCGGCCCGATCGCGCCGGTCGGTGCGTCGTAGGAGTGGACGACCGGGTCGCCGTCGACCTCGGCGGGCAGGTGCAGGACCACGTCGCTCGCCTCGCCGGCACCGACCTCGAGCGTCGAGTCGACCGTGAAGTCGGCACCCGTGAACGAGATGTCGTGGCGGCCCGGGGTCAGGCCCAGCGGCCCGACGATGTCGCCGACCGCGGCGTTGCGGGTGATCGGTCGACCGTCGACCGCGATCGCGACGCCGGCCCCCGGCACGGCCTGCACGACGGTGACCAGGGCGGGCGTGGGGGCCGCCGTGGCCGGCGCTGCCAGCGGCAGCAGGACGAGTGTGGCGGCCAGGGCTGCCGGGACCAGTCTGCGCATGTGGTGGATCCCCCCGTGAGCGACCCCCGGGCGGGGGCCACGTTCACCTGAACACCGGCCGGGGGCCGGCTCAACCCCGATATCGGGTACGTCGGAGGAGCCTGCACCCCTGGGGGTAGGTTGCGTGCGACGCGGACGGGTGGAGCAGACGGGCGGATCGGGGAGGAGGACGGCGTGGTCGACGCAGGACGCGTGGCGGACTACCTCGCCCGCATCGGGCTCACCGACGTGCCGGACCCCGACCTCGCCGGACTGCGGCAGGTCCATCGGGCGCACGTCGCCCGCATCCCCTACGACAACCTCTCCACGGTGCTGCGCCGGCCGGACCCCGCCGACGGGCCCGCCGCGGCTGCTCGCGCCGCCTCCGGTGGCCGCGTGGGCTACTGCTTCCAGCAGAACGGCGCGCTCGAGTGGCTCCTCACCCGGCTCGGGTTCTCCGTCAGCCGGCGCCACGGCCACGTGTGGTTCCGCGCCGAGGAACAGCTCGGCACGAGCCTGAACCACCTGGTCCTCGTGGTCTCCGGCCTGCCGGACGACGACAACCCGGGCGGCCACTGGTGGGCCGACGCCGGTCTGGGCGAGGGCTTCGCCGAGCCGCTCCCGCTGGTGCGCGGCGACCACCTCGTCGACGGCTGGTCCTTCGGCATCGGCGCCGGCTACGGCGCCCAGGCCGCCGGACGGCCCACCGGCCCCGCCGCGTGGACCTACCGCCACCTGCCCGGCGGCGTGCTGGGCGGCGTCGTCGTCACCTCGCGCGACCACGGCGCGGCGGCCGTCGAGGAGGCGCACCGGACCCTCTCCGGCTCCGAGGACTCGCCCTTCCGGCGCGTGCTCGCCACCCAGCGCATCGACGGCCCCCGGCTGCTGACGGTACGCGGACGCGTGCACCAGGTCCTCACGCCGGACGGGCGTGAGCAGCACGACCTCGAGTCCTACGGCGCGTGGCGCGCTGCGCTGGTCGACGACCTCCTGCTGCCCGTCGACGACGTGACCACCGAGGAGTGGCGCTGGCTGTGGGACCGGACGGTCGTCGCCCACCGGGCCTGGGACGAGGCGGGCCGACCGTGACCGGCTGGCGCTCCGCGACCCGCGACGAGGCGGTCGCGCTGCGCGACCTCGAGCGCGCCGCGAGCCGCGCCGGTCTCGCCCACGTGTTCGGCGACCTGCCCTACCCCGACGACGACGTGCTGGCCCGCTGGGTGCTGCTGCTCGACGACCCGGGGGTGCGGGTCGAGGTCGTGGAGGACGCGTCCGGACTGGTCGCACTGAGCGCCCACGACGGCGAGTCCCTGCGCCACCTCGCGGTGCGCCCCGACGCCTGGGGCGCGGGCTGGGGGCGTGCGGGCTTCGAGCGCGCCCGCGCCGCGGGTGCCCGCCGGCTGTGGGTCCTCGAGGACAACGACCGCGCCCGCGCGCGCTACGCCGCCTGGGGGTGGCGGCCGAGCGGGACGACGCAGGAGTGCCCCTGGCCGCCGTACCCCACCGAGCTGGAGTACGTCGCTCCCTAGGATCGGTGCATGTCCGACGAGACGTCCGCCCTCCTGCTGCAGCTCGCCGACGACCTCTACGCGCTCCCGCTCGCCGACTTCACGCCCGCGCGGGACGCGCTGGTCAAGGAGCACCGCGCCGACAAGGGCGTGGCCGCGGCGGTCAAGGGGCTGCGCAAGGCGTCGGTGGCGGCGTGGGTGGTCAACCTGCTGGTGCGCCGCGACCCCGACCAGGTCGACCAGGTCCTGGCCGTCGGCGCCGCACTGCGCGAGGCGCAGGCCGACCTCGACGCCGCCCAGCTCCGCGAGCTGACCCGGCAGCGACGCCAGCTCACCGCGTCGGTCACCACGGCCGCCCGTCGGCTGGCCCGCCTCGAGGGCGTCAAGGTCACCCAGTCCGTCGCCGACCAGGTGGAGGCGACCCTGACCGCGGCGATGCTCGAGCCGGAGGCCGCCCGGGCGGTCCGCAGCGGGCTGCTCGTCACGGCGCTCGCCGCGACCGGCCTCGGCGACCTCGACGTCAGCGGCTCCGTCGCCCTGCCCGAGGCGCTGGGGTTCAGCGCGACCGCCCGACCCGCGCCGGGCTCGGCGCCCGGTGCGGCCCCCGGCACGACAGAGGGTCGACCGCAGCTGCACGTCGTGCCCGACCCCGACGCCGAGGCCAAGGCGCGCGCGGCCGCCGACGAACGGCTGGCCGACGCGCGGGCCACGCTCGCCGCCGCCGAGAAGGAGCACCGCGGCACCCGTCGCGGCGTGGAGAAGCTGCAGGCGCGCACGCTCCAGCTGCAGTCGGAGATCGATGAGCTGCGCAGCCGGGTCGCCACCCTCGACGCGACCCTGGAGGAGGTCGACGACGAGCTGTCGGAGGCCGAGGCGCTGCACGAGGAGACCGGCGAGGCGGTCGAGGAGGCGCGGGCGGAGGTCGACGCCGCCCGCGACGCGCGCGACCGGCTCTAGGCGACTACGAAGCGGCGAGCGCGGCCATCGCGCGCCACCGGTCGGCCGCGGTGGCGGCCGGGTCCCGCGCGACCAGCCCGGTGACCGGCAGCGCGAGGCCGGCGAACGCGCGGCCCTCGGTGGTGGCGACCAGCCCGCTCGTGGGCACCAGCTCGGGCAGGGCGGCGACCGGGATGCCGGCCGAGCGGCAGGCGACCACGGACCAGGCGCCCGCCTCCTCGTCGAGGAGGCCGGACGCGGCCGCGTGGGTCGCGTCCGTGACGTGCCAGGTGCCGAGCGTCATCCGCGCGACGAGGTAGGAGTCGAGGCCGCCGACGGCGTACCGACCCTCCACCACGAGCGCCCAGGTGTGCGGCTCCCGGGCGGCGACGTGCGCCAGTGTGTCGAGCGTCCCGGCGAGGACCGCCGGGCGCGGGGACCCCAGCGTCTCCCGGTCCCAGAGCACCGTCGCGAGGGGATCGGTGGTCACCGCCATCCGTGCCGGCCGGTCCGTCCCGCCCCCGTCGACGACCTCGCGCACCGCGGCGAGCGCGGCGCGCCACAGGTCGTCGGTGGCGAGCTCGAGCCGGCCGTCGCGCTCGACCAGCGCGAGGTCGTGGTGCGCCGACCCCCCGACGGTCCCGTCGTCGCGCACGACCGCTGCCCTCACCCCGTCCGGGCCGGCGTCGAGGACGAGGGTGCTCATGCGCCGTCGCCGGGACGGCCCTCCCGGATGATCGCGAGCACCCGGCGGTCGATCCAGCCCGGGCGGGGTCCGCGGTCGACCCGCATCTCGTGGTTCTCCGCGCCCACCCACGCCATGAAGTCGTCGCGGCCGGCGGCGCGTGCGAGACCGTCGAGCTCGGCCATCAGGTCGTCGTCGACCGGCACCTGCTCCTCGGGGGTGGACGCGGTCAGGTAGAGGTCGTTGAGGTCGAGCAGCCGGGCCAGCTCGGTCACCGGCGCCGTGTGGTCGTCGACGCGCAGGTCGACCGCGACGTCGTCGAGGCCGCCGTAGCCGGCACCGTCGCGGACCACGAGCAGGGCGGCGGACTGCCGACCCCGGCTGTCACCGCCGGCCTCGTCACCCGCGGCGAGCGCGGCCAGCAGCCGTCGCGCGACGGGCTGTCCGGCCGATCCCAGCCACGCCGCCTCCATGGCGTCGACGACCTCGGGCCCGGTGAGGATGTTGCCCTGGATCGCGTAGCCGCCCTGCTCGCCGCTGCGTCCGGCCGTGCCGCCGGCCCAGGCGTAGCACTCACGTCCGGTGTGGGTGGCGGCGTTGCCGTCGGAGTCCACGACCCCGACCTGGCGGTGCTCGCGCCCCTCGTCGTCCTCGACGAGCCGGTCGAGCGCGACCTGGGCGGTCGCCCCGTCGTCGAGGTGGGCGAGGGCGAGGTACTTGAACGACACGTTGGCGTCGGCCTGCGTCGCGACCGCTCCGACGCCGGCCGCCGCGGCCGGGACCGCTGACCCGACTGCGAGGAACTTGGAGGCGACGGCCACGCCCCACGACTCGCCGTCGTCGGAGCGGGCCACGATCGAGAAGGTCATGCGAGGAATCTAGCGGGCACGCGGGTGCTGCGGATTCCGTGGCGGACCTCCCCGAGAGGCCCGTCATGGGTCAGGATGTCCCCGTGCTGGCACGTCTCGGGTTCCCTCACGTCGGTGAGCACCGACGCTTCGTGAGCGCCATCGTGTGCGACACCGTCGGCAGCGGCCTGTTCATGCCGATCACGCTGCTCTACTTCCTCGCGATGACCGACCTGTCGCTGGTGCAGATCGGGTCCGCGCTGTCGCTCTCCGCGCTGCTGACGATGCCGGGCGCGTTCGTCATCGGCAGCCTGGTCGACCGGTTCGGTCCACGCCGGATGATGCTGGCCGGCAACCTCATTCAGGCCGTCGGGATGATCGCCTACCTGTGGGCCGACTCCCTGCTGACCGTCGCGCTCTGGACCACCCTGCTGAACATCGGGCGGCAGTCCTTCTGGGGGTCCTTCGGCAACGTGGTCACCGCGATCTCGGCGCCGGGGGAGCGTGAGCTGTGGTTCGGGTTCCTGCAGGCGGTGCGCAACCTGGGCTACTCGGTGGGCGGCGTGCTCGCCGGCATCGCGCTGCAGATCGGCACCGACCTCGCCTACGAGAGCGTCGTGGTGATCAACGCGGTGACGTTCGTGCTCGCCTACGCCCTGCTCCTCGACGTCCCCGACCACCGCGGGACGCGGCCCGACGACGTTCCGCTCGAGGGGTGGGGGACGGTGCTGCGCGACGGCGCCTACCTGCGCCTGGTGGTCGGCCAGCTCGGCTTCGTGGCCGGGATGATGGTGCTCAACTTCGCGCTGCCGGTCTACGTCGCGGAGACCATCGACCTGCCCGGCTGGGTCGTCGGCGCGATCTTCACGCTCAACACCGTGATGGTGGGCCTGGGCCAGGGCCTGGTGGTGCGCCGGATGACCGGACAGGTGCGGGCGCGGATGATGGCGCTCGCCCAGCTCGTCTTCGTCCTCAGCTACGCCCTGTTCGTCGCGGCCGGGTGGTTGCCGGTCTGGCTGGCGGTCGTCGTCATGCTGGTGGGCGCGGGCATCTACACCTTCGGCGAGCTCACCGGCGGACCGGTCTTCAGCGCCACGGCGGCCGAGGCGGCGCCCGACCACCTCCGCGGGCGCTACCTCGGGCTGTTCCAGCTGAGCTGGGGCATCGGTGGCGCGGTCACCCCCGTCGCCTTCACGTACCTGCTCGACCGCGGTGCCACCACGCTGTGGTGGGTGCTGGGCGGGCTCGCGGTGGCCAGTGCCGCCTACCTCCAGCGACTGCCGCGCACGCTCCCGGCGGCCGGCCTGCGGGTGACCGACCGCACCGAGGAGCCCGAGACGGCGTGAGGCCGTCCGGTCGGGGCTGGCGGCTCAGGGCTGACCGATGTCGGCGAGCAGGTCGGTGAACCAGGCCTGCGAGGCGTCGAACGGCTTGTGGCCGGCGACCCGCTCGAACTCGATCGCCCGCAGCTCGTCGCCGCGCTCCTCGTCGTGGCCGACCAGTCCGGGCTCGCCGGCCAGGGCGCACGCCACGGCCTTCTCGGCCACCTCGCGGATGAGGACGAGGTCGGTCTCGCCGGCCGGCGCCGAGCGGGAGAAGTAGCCCGACTTCTGAACCATCTGCTTCTCCGCGCCGATCTCGTGGGAGAAGCGGTCGGCGAAGTAGCGACCCGGGTTGATGGTGTCGATCTTGATGTGGCCGAACGGGTCGCGCCCGACGGTCTCGCCGCGGGACTCGAGCTCGGCGACGATGTCGGCCACGCCCGCGCCCTCGGCGAGGAAGATGTTGACGCAGCCGATCTCGTCCATGACCGCGCGCAGCCGCGCCGCCTCGGCCGCGAGGTCGATCGGGCGCTCGGGGACGTAGACCGCGTGCAGCGCCCACCGTCGCGGGTCGAGACCGATCCCCGGGAGCCACTCCTGCTCGGCGTGCCAGGCCATGTAGTCGCGCGCCGCGGCGGCGGTCAGCCAGCCGCTGGCGCGGCCCATCACCTCGTGGACGATCAGCATCCGCGGGTTCGATCCGTGCTCGGCCAGCACGTGCTGGGCGAACCGGGACGCCTCGTGGGCCGCGGTCAGCGCGCCGAGGCTCTGGCGCACCGGCACGATGTCGTTGTCGATCGTCTTGGGCAGGCCGACCACCGTCAGCTCCGAGCCGAGCGTCCGCAGGTGGGCCGCGAGGTCGGCCGCCGCGGTGTTGGTGTCGTCGCCGCCGATGGTGTGCAGCACGTCGACGCCGTCGGCCTGCAGCCGGGCGGCGGCGACCTCGAGCGCGGTCTCGTCGGGACCGATCAGCCCACGTCGGCGGCAGTCCTCGTCGTTGGTCAGCTTGACCCGGCTGTTGCCGATCGGGCTGCCGCCGTAGCGGTGCAGCACGGCGGCACCCGCCCGCTCCTCGGGCCCGATCACGACGCTGTTGCCGGTGAGCAGCCCGTGGTAGCCGTGCCGGTAGGCGATCAGCTCGATGTCGGGGTCGGTCGCGTCATAGGTCTCGATGAGGGCTCCGACGGCGGAGGACAGGCACGGGGCGTAGCCACCCGCCGTCAGGAGCGCGACACGCTTCGGCATGGGCAGCAGGGTAGGTGGAACGATCCAAGTCGGGGAAGCCCGGTCCAGCGCGCGGGCTCCGCCGACCCGGCCCCACGGCGTACGACACCCACCCCCGTGGGCGCGTGGTGGTTGCCCTGCGCGGCCCGGACACGACAGGGTGAGCAGATCCCGTGGGCGCCGCGATGCCCGCGGGCCCACGAGGGGAGCCCCGATGAGCGCGACCGAAGCCACCCAGCCGGACGTCAACGGCGCCGAGCCCGACCTCAAGCGGGTGATGGGGCCGAAGCTGCTGCTGCTCTTCATCGTCGGCGACATCCTCGGTGCCGGCGTCTACGCGGTGACCGGCAAGCTCGCCGGCCAGGTCGGTGGCATCGCCTGGCTGCCGTTCCTCGTCGCCTTCGCGGTCGCCACCGTCACCGCGTTCTCCTACCTCGAGCTGGTCACCAAGTACCCGCAGGCCGCCGGTGCCGCGCTCTACACGCACAAGGCCTTCGGGATCCACTTCGTGACGTTCCTGGTCGCCTTCACCGTGGTCTGCTCCGGCATCACCAGCGCGTCCACCTCGTCCAACCTGCTCGCCGCGAACCTGCTCATCGGCCTGGGCGACGACACCCCCTCCACCGGCGCCACGCTGGGCGTGGCGCTCGCGTTCATGCTCGTGCTCGCCGCGATCAACCTGCGCGGCGTGGGGGAGAGCGTCAAGTTCAACGTCGTGCTCACCCTGGTCGAGATGCTGGCGCTGGCGATCGTGATCGTGATCGGCTTCGTGGTCATCGCCCGCGGCGACGCCGACCTCGGCCGGATCACGGTCTTCGAGAACCCCGACGACAAGGGCCTGTTCATGGCCGTGACGGTCGCGACCGCGATCGCGTTCTTCTCGATGGTCGGCTTCGAGGACTCGGTCAACATGGTCGAGGAGACCAAGGACCCGATGCGGATCTTCCCCCGCACCATGCTCACCGGGCTCGGCATCGCGGTCGTGATCTACATGCTGGTGGCGGTCTCCGTGGTCGCGGTCATCCCGGCCGGCCAGATCGCCGAGCCGACCAACGCCGAGGCGGGCATCCTGCTCGACGTGGTCAAGGTCGGCGCGCCCGACCTGCCGATCGACAAGCTGTTCCCGTTCCTCACCGTCTTCGCGGTCGCCAACACCGCGCTGATCAACATGCTGATGGCGAGCCGGCTGATCTACGGCATGGCGCAGCAGGACGTCCTGCCCCGCAGCCTCGGCCGGGTGCTGCCGGGCCGCCGCTCGCCGTGGACCGCGATCGCCTTCACCACGCTGCTGGCCCTCGCGCTGATCACCGTCGTGTCCACCCAGTCGGACAACTCGGTGGTGAGTGCCCTCTCGGGCACCACCGCGACGCTCCTGCTCGCCGTGTTCGCGATCGTCAACGTCGCCTGCATGATCCTGCGCCGCGACCCCACCCCGGACGAGGCGTTCCGCGCGCCGTCGTTCCTCCCGGTGGTCGGCGCGATCTGCTGCCTCTACCTGCTCGGGCCGTGGGCGCGCACCGAGGCCGACATGATCCAGTACAAGATCGCCGGCGGGCTGCTGCTCGTCGGGGTGGTGCTCTGGGCGGTCACCTGGGCCACCAACCGTGGCGTGCGGGCCAAGAAGACCGGCTTCCGCGACATCGACCACCTCGAGGAGTGACGGGGGCGACGCCGACACACGGTCCGGTTCGCCGGACCGGCGCGGGGTCGCCGTCTACGGTTGCCCGGTGACTCGTCGACCTCTCGGGCTGTGCGCGGCCGTGCTCGTGGCCTCCGCCCTCGGCTGCTCGTCGGTCACCCCCGCCAGCCCGTCGGCGAGCGCCACCCCGGGCGACTACCCGCCCGCGACCACCTCGCCCGACGCGCGCGAGCCCGGCACCGTCGTGGCGCGCGGACCCCGCGAGCGGCCGCCGGTCCCGCCCGCGCCCGTGCTGGCGGATGCCTACCGCTTCGTGTCGGCCCCCGACTTCCTCAACCAGGACGTCGCCGACCTCACCGCCGACGGGCGCACGCCACACGTCGTGAAGGCCACCGGCGAGGTCGCCAACTCCACCAACGAGGAGTACGACCGGGCGCTCGACCACGTGATCACCGAGATGGCGTCCCACGGCACCGACGACGTCCTCGTCGCAGGCGACCTCGTCGAGGGCCGCTGGGGTCGTGACGACGCCCGGACCGGCGTCTTCGGCCCGACCCGCACGGAGCGGCAGCGGGTGCGCGCGTGGCGCCGGGCCGCCGCCGTCTACTACCCGGCCTACCGCGACCGGTTCACCGCCCATGGGCTCACCACCTACCCCGCGGTCGGCGACCACGAGATCGGCGACGACCCGTGGCGCAAGCGCCGGCCCGACCCGTGGATCGACTTCAAGCGCCGCCACGTCCCGCTCTTCAAGCAGGTCTTCGCCGAGCAGATGCTCACCGGCGCGGACGGCGTCGCGCGGTTCACCGACCGTCCCCGGCGCGGACCCGCGCAGGACACCGCGTACGCCGTGCGCCTCGACGCCGACGTGCTGCTGGTGACCCTCGACGTGTTCGAGCGGCGCGGGCGCGACGTCCACCTCTCGGTCGACCCCGACCAGCTGGCCTGGCTGCGTGGCGTGCTGCGGCAGGCGCGGCGCGACGACGTGCCGTGGGTGATGGTCCAGGGCCACGTCCCGATGACCGGCAAGGTCCGCACCCGCAACTCCAGCCACCTCGTCTACGAGCGCGGCACCCGCTCGGACCTCTGGCGCACGATGGTGCGCGGTGGCGTGGACGTCTACCTCAGCGGTGAGGTCCACGACCAGACGGTCCACCAGCGCGACGGCATCCTCGAGGTGTCGCACGGCTCGCTGTTCTACCGCGGCGAGGCGTCCTACGTCCTGGGGCAGGCCACCGCCGACCAGCTGGTCCTGGAGAACCACCAGTTCCGCGGCACGATCGGCTTCGAGGACCGGCTCTGGACGACCTCGCGCCAGGGGGCTCCGGGTCACATCAGCTATCCGGGCAGCTCGGTGGTGACCGGCACCCTCGTGGCGCACCGCACCCGCGGCGGCGGCCTCCGGGTCGACGACGCAGCCGGGGTCCTCGCGCCGGAGGAGTGACCCGCGTCTCGCCGTGCGGCCCACGCTCCGGTCACGGTTCGGGCGCGCGGGCGCTGCCGCCGTACCCTTGAGCGGTGACTCCTCCCGACGCCCCGTCCCCCCGCACCACCGGGCTCGGCGCGATCCCCACGCTCGAGCAGCTGCACGCGATGGGCCCGCGCCAGCAGCCGCGCTATCCCGACGCCGCGGCCGTGACCGCGGCCGTCGACCGGCTGCGCACCGCGCCGCCGCTCGTGTTCGCCGGCGAGTGCGACGACCTGACCGACAAGATCGCGGCCGTCACCCGCGGCGAGGCGTTCCTCCTGCAGGGCGGTGACTGCGCCGAGACCTTCGCGGGCGTCACGGCCGACAACGTCCGCAACAAGCTGCGCGTGCTGCTGCAGATGGCGGTCGTGCTGACCTACGCCGCGTCGGTGCCGGTGGTGAAGCTCGGCCGGCTGGCCGGGCAGTACGCCAAGCCGCGCAGCTCCGACGACGAGACCCGCGACGGCGTGACCCTGCCGGCCTACCGCGGCGACGCCGTCAACGGCTACGACTTCACGCCCGAGGCCCGGGTCCCGGACCCGCAGCGGCTCGTCGAGGTCTACAACAACTCCGCGGCGACCCTCAACCTGGTCCGCGCGTTCGTCACCGGCGGCTACGCCGACCTGCGCCAGGTCCACACCTGGAACACCGACTTCGTCCAGACCTCGCCGTTCGGCCAGCGCTACGAGGCGATGGCCGACGAGATCGAGCGCGCGCTCACCTTCATGAAGGCGATCGGCGCCGACCCCGACGAGTTCCACCGCGTCGACTTCCACTCCAGCCACGAGGCGCTGCTGCTGGAGTACGAGCAGTCGCTGACGCGCATCGACTCGCGCACCGACCTGCCCTACAACGTCTCGGCCCACTTCGTGTGGATCGGCGAGCGGACCCGCCAGCTCGACGGCCCGCACGTCGAGCTGCTGTCGAAGATCCAGAACCCGATCGGGATCAAGCTCGGACCCACCACGACGCCCGACGACGCGCTGGCCTACGCCGCCCGCCTCAACCCGGACAACACGCCGGGCCGACTGACGTTCGTCACCCGCTTCGGCGCCGACAAGATCCGCGACGGCCTGCCGCCGCTGGTGGAGAAGGTCACCGCCGAGGGCGTGCAGGTCGCGTGGGTCTGCGACCCGATGCACGGCAACACGTTCGAGGCGTCGTCGGGCTACAAGACCCGCCGCTTCGACGACGTGATCGACGAGGTCCAGGGCTTCTTCGACGTGCACCGCGGTCTCGGCACCTGGCCCGGCGGCATCCACGTCGAGCTCACCGGCGACGACGTCACCGAGTGCGTCGGCGGCGGCGAGGAGATCGACGAGGTGGGCCTGGCCCACCGCTACGAGTCGGTGTGCGACCCCCGCCTCAACCGCGTCCAGTCGCTCGAGCTGGCCTTCCTCGTCGCCGAGATGCTGCGCAAGGCCTGACCGCCACCCGAGACGCGCCACCTCCCCGAGCGGCACGCGCGCCGGCGAGCGGTGTGTGAGCCACATTTTCGTTGCCAGGACGGTGGGTGACACACCGCCCGTCGGGGTGTCCGGCGCGACGCGCGGTCGAGCGGTGGCCCACCCACCTTCCGGGCTCGCCGAAGGTGGCTCACGCACCGCCCGTCGGCGTGTCCGGAGCGCGACGCGCGGTCGAGCGGTGCCCCACCCACCTTCCGGGCTCGCCGAAGGTGGCTCACGCACCGCCCGAGGGCGTACGCGGGCGCGGCTGGTTGGATGGACGCCGTGATCGACCTGCGCTCCGACACCCTGACCCGGCCGACCGACGCGATGCGCGAGGCGATGGCCCGCGCGGAGGTCGGTGACGACGTCTACGGCGAGGACCCGACGGTGCTCGCGCTCGAGGAGCGGGTGGCGGGGATGTTCGGCCACGAGGCCGCGCTGTTCACCCCCACCGGCTCGATGGCCAACGTGCTGGCGGTGGCGAGCGTCGTCGCCCCGGGCCAGGAGGTGCTCTGCGAGTCGTCGGCGCACATCGCGCGCGCCGAGCTCGGCGCCCACGGCGCGATCACCGGCCTGACCATGCGCACCTGGACCCACCCGCGCGGCCAGGTCGACCTCGCCGCGATCGAGCACCTGTATGCGCCGGACATGGGTCCGTTCTTCGTGCGCACCGCGGCGGTCTCCGTGGAGAACACCCACAACTTCGCCGGCGGTGCCGTGCTGCCGCTCGACGACCTGCGAGCCCTCCGGTCGTGGGCCGACACGACCGGGACGAGGATCCACCTCGACGGTGCGCGCCTGTGGAACGCCCATGTCGCCACCGGGACCCCGCTCGCGGACTACGGCCGGGTCGCCGACGTGATGGCGGTGTGCCTGTCCAAGGGACTCGGCGCACCCGTCGGGTCGCTGATGGTGGGGTCGGCCGACGCCGTCGCCGAGGCCCGGGTGCGCCGCAAGCGGATGGGTGGCGGGATGCGCCAGGTCGGGGTGCTCGCGGCCGCCGGCCTCCACGCCCTCGACCACCACGTCGAGCGGCTGGCCGACGACCACGCGCACGCCCGGCTCATCGGCGAGGCGCTCGGGCTCGACCCGGCGCAGGTCGACACCAACATCGTCGTCGTCGAGCGCCCGGACGCGGCCGCGTTCGTCGCGAGCGTGGCCGAGCAGGGCGTACGCATCGCCGCCGTCGGGCCGCGGGCGGTCCGACTGGTCACCCACCTCGACGTCAGCCGTGCCGACGCCGAGCGGGCGGCCGCGGTGCTGTCGTCGATCGGCTGACCGCTCAGCCGCCGGCGCGCCACTCGAGGCGGCGGATGACCTCGCCCTCGTGCAGGGTGGTGGTCTCGCCGGTGTCGGCGAAGCCGCGGGCGCGGTAGAGCCGGAGCGCCCGCCGGTTCGCGTCGCGGGTCCAGACCGACAGGCGTGTCCAGCCAGGGCCGTGGTCGCCGCGCTGGACCGACCGCACCAGTGCTCCGGCCACGCCGCACCCCCACAGGGCGGGGTCGACGAAGACCATCGACAGGTGGCCCGCGGCGGGGTCGTGCCCGTCGTCCCCGCGGTAGGGCTCGGCGACCAGCATCCCGGCCGGGCGCTCGCCGTAGTGGGCGAGCAGGGCGAGGTGCCCGGCGTCGACGCGGTCGGCGACCTTGGCCGCCACCCGCTCGACGCGCTGCGGCGTGGGCGGACGGTCGGTCGCGGTCCGTGCGGCCCGCCACACCTCGACCGCCAGCCGCCGGGACTCCTCGTCGAGGATCGCCGAGATGAGGGTCCGGGGCATCGGCCGTCAGCCGGCCTGACGGCCGAGGACGGAGATCTCGCTGATCGCGGTGTAGTCGCGCCCGAGCGGGCCCGCGCCGGGCGCGGTGACCTCACCGAGGGTGAGGGTCACCGTGGAGGTGGTCACCGGCGGCACCTTCAGGCGCTGCATCCCGGGGCGCTCGGCCAGCGTCTGCTCGACGGTGCTGCCGTCGTCGAAGGTCCAGGTCACCGACAGGACGCGGCGGTTGTTCGGGTACCAGTCGACGCCCTCGACCTGCTTGGCGTAGCCGTTGACGAGCCCGACCCGGTCGACCACGGTCGGCCCGGCCAAGGTGACCGTGATGGCCTGGCCCGCGGCGGACCCGGCGGTGCGCCAGGCGGTGGCCGGGATCCCGTCGCCCATCTGGGCGGCGTCGTAGGCGACCAGGTCGCCGTCGAGGTCCGTCGTCGGGGGAGCGGTCGCCGGCACGCCGAACGTGGCCCCGGCCGCGGCGTCGAACCGCTCGCCCACTCCCTGCGGGACGGCGGGCTGCTCCTCGCCGGCCTCCTCACCACCGTCCGCGCCCGCGGTCGGCTCGGACGCGACCGCCGTCGACGTGTCGGTCGCCGCGTCGACGGTGTCGTCGTCGCTCGTGTCGAGGACCCGGAGCAGGAGCAGCGCCACCGCCAGGAGCGCGACCGCGCCCGCGACCCAGAGGATCCACCCGCGAGGGGGAAGCGGGTCGTCGGGCCCGAGCTCGTCGGCGTCGTGGTAGGGCAGCAGCTCCTCGTCGGGGTCCCATGCGGACGGGGCCGGGGCGGGCGTCGGAGCCGGGCGCCGGAGCCCGCGGCGGGCACGCGCCGGCTCGGGGACGCGGGTCGGCGGGACCGGCGTCGGGTCGGCGGCCTGCACCGGCACCTCGACCGGTGGCGCCTCGGCGACCTCGGCGGCCCGGACCGGCGGGGGTGGCGGAGGAGGCGGGGACGCGGCCGCGGGAGCGGCCGGGCGGGGCGCCGGCGGGTGGGCGGAGGCGGGCGCCGGGTCGCCGATCCGGTGCCCGCAGTTGAGGCAGAACCGGCCCACGCCGAGCTCGGCACCGCACCTCACGCACGTGTCCACGGGCCCCACGATAGGGGGAGGGACCCACGGGAGGGGGCCGGTCGCGGGCTCAGACGGCGATGTGCGGGACCTCGCCCTCGACCGCCCGGCGTGGGGCGAGCTCGACGGTCAGCATCGCCACCAGCACCATCGTGCCGCCCACCAGCAGCCGTGCGGTGACGTCCTCGCCACCCAGCCAGACCGCGGACAGGGAGGCGAAGACCGGCTCCATGCTCATGATGATCGCGCTGCGGGTCGGCGGCAGGTGGGCCTGTGCCCACGTCTGCCCGAGCAGGCCGAGGGCGCCCACGACGACCGCCATGTAGAGCACCGACACCCAGTCCGAGGTGCGGTCGGGCAGCACGATGCCGTCTGGCGCCGTGGCGATCGTGCAGACCACCGCGATCACCATGATCTGCAGGATCGTCATGCCGATCGCGTCGCGCGCGGAGGACCACGCCCCGAGACCGACGATGTGGAGCGCGTAGAGCACCGCGGAGGCGAGCGTGATCGCCTCGCCGTAGCCGACGCTGAGCCCGTCGAGCGCGAGGACGGCCAGGCCGACGGTCGCGAGCGCGACCGCCGCCCACGTGACGCGGGGGATCCGGGTGCGGAGGATGGCCGCCGCGAGCAGCGGCGTGCAGACGACGTAGAGCCCGGTCACGAACCCGCTGATGCTCGCCGGGGTGTGTGCCAGGCCGGCGGTCTGGAGGATCTGCGCCACGCCGTAGAGCAGCCCGAGGACGGCGGCGTGCCGGCGCACGACGGGGGAGAGCCGCGCGATCGCCCGCGGCGCCACGAGGAGCAGGGCCAGCGACGCGACGGTGAACCGCAGCGCGAGGAAGTCGAGCGTCGGGACCCGGTCGAGGAGGTCCTTGATCATGAAGAACGTGCTGCCCCAGCACGCGGCGAGGGCGAGCAGCGCGAGGGACGCGAGCAGGGTCGTGCGTCGGGTCTGCTCGGGTGTCACGGACGAAGGCTAGGACCTCAGATGAGGAAGAGCGTGATCGTGGAGCCCTTCGGGACCGCGTCGCCCGCGCCGGGGTCGGAGCTGAAGACGTAGCCCAGCCCGAGGTAGTTGTCCGACTGCTCGGTGGCGACCTGGAACCCGAGGCCCTCGAGGAGCTCCGTCGCGGCGTCGACGCCCATCGCGCGCACCCGCGGGACCTCGACGAGCTCGGGGCCCTTCGAGACCACGAAGGTGACGGTGTCGCCGCGGAAGAGGGTGCCGGTGGTGGGGTCCTGGGAGATGACCACGCCGTCGGGCACGGTGTCGCTGTACTCCTCCGACGCCACGTCCACCTGCAGCCCGCGCTTCTCCAGCGCCGCGGTCGCGTCGTCGAGGTCCTTGCCGGTCCAGTCCTTGACCTCGATCGGCTTGCGGCCCCGGCTCAGCACGAGGTCGACGGTGGCGCCCGGCTTGAGGGTCGTGCCGGCCTTGGGGGAGGTGCGGATGACCTGGCCCTCGGGGACGGTCTCGCTCCACCGGCCCTTGCTCGACCCGAAGGCGAGGTTGGTGGCGGCCAGCGCGTCCTGCGCCTGGTCCTCGGTCTGGCCGGCGAGCTGGGGGACGTCGTAGCGCTCCGGACCGAGGGACAGCACCAGCGTCACGGTGCCGCCGTCGAGGACCTTGCCGCCGGGCTCCGGGTCGGTGGCGATCACCAGCCCGGCGGCGACGTTCTCGGAGTACGCCGGATCGCCCGCCTCGGCGTCCAGACCGGCCGACTCGAGCTTGGCCGACGCCGCCGCCTCGTCCAGGCCGAGCACCCCGGGGGCGGTGGTGTAGCGCGCCCACCCGAACCACCAGGCGCCGACGCCGATCCCGGCGACGAGGAGGAGGGAGAGGACCAGCAGCAGCGGTCCCTTGAGGGAGCGGCGGCGCGCCGTGGTCGTGACCGGCGTGACGCGGCTGGGCGGGCGCGGTCCTCCCGGGCGCTCCGGCGCGGTCGCACGCACCGGCATCGCGGTCGTGACGGGGTCGGGCTCCGGCTCGGCGACCGCGGTCCGCGGGCGGTCGGCTGGCGTCGCGACCGGGTGCCGCTCCAGCGCGGTGGTCCGGTCCGGGCTGCCGTCGTCGACGAGGCCGGACTCGCGCGGGTCGACCTCGGTGAGCAGCGCGAGTGCGCCGGCGTCGAACGGCTCGGGCCGGGTGTCGTCCGCGCCCGGCGCCTCGTCGGTGACCGCCGGGCGCCGCGGCATCAGGTCGGCCGCGAGCTCGGGGTCGGACGCGAGGCCCTCGCGCAGCGCCTGCTCGACCCGGTGGAGGTGGTGGAGGAGGACCGTGGCGTCGGCCGGCCGCTGGCCGCGGTCGCGCGAGGTGGCGCGGGCGACGAGCGCGTCGACGTAGTCCGGGGTGCCGGGCTGGAGCAGCGACGGCATCGGCACGTCGTGGTGCACGTGGCGGTAGGCGACCTGGATGGGCGACTCACCCTCGTGCGGCTTGGCCCCGGTGAGCAGCTCGTAGAGCACCACGCCGGCGGCGTAGACGTCGGCGCGCGCGTCCGAGCGACCGTCGACGACCAGCTCGGGGGCGAGGTAGGACACGGTGCCGATCAGCACCCCGCCGGTCGCGGTGTGCTGGGTGTCGGCGCTGACCGCCTTCGCCAGCCCGAAGTCGGCCACCTTCACCCGTCCGCCGTGCGCCTCGTCGGCGATCAGCACGTTCTCCGGCTTCACGTCGCGGTGCACGAGGCCGGCGCGGTGCGCGGCGGCGAGCGCCGAGACGACCGGCTCGAGGAGCGCGAGGGCGCGGGTGGGAGGCATCGGCGCCTCCTTGCGGACCACGTCGCGCAGCGTGTGGCCGGGGACGTACTCCATGACCAGGAAGACCGTGTCGGTGCCGTCGGACGTGTCGTCGCCCTGGTCGTAGACGCCCACGACGTGGGGGTGGTTGAGCCGTGCGGCGGCGCGCGCCTCGCGCACGAACCGCTCGGCGAACTCCTGGTCGTCACCGAGGCCCGGGTGCATCACCTTGACCGCGACGGTGCGGTCGAGGCGGGTGTCGGTGGCCTCGTAGACACTGGCCATGCCGCCGCGGGCGACCCGGGCGGTGATGCGGTAGCGGCGGTCCAGCAGCCGACCGACCATGGGGTCGCCAGCAGCGCCGGGCGCGGTTGCGCGCGCGTGCTCGGGTGGCTCCACGGTCGACCTCCATCACCGGACGGGGAAGGATCCGGCCCCCACATCGTACGGAAGCGGCGCCCAGGGCCCGGCCCAGGCGCGGACCCCCGGCGTGGCGCGGCGCCCCCGTGACAGACTTCGCGCCATGAGTGACGCCCCCCTCGCCGACCGTGACCTCGCCGCCCTCGTCCCCGAGTGGCTGGACTGGGCCGAGGTCGCGCAGCTGCTCGGCGTGACGCCCTCGAAGGTGCGCACGATGATCCGCGACCACGAGCTCGCCGCTGCCTTCCCCGTGCCGGGGGCCGGGCCGAAGGTGCCCGCCGACTTCATCCAGGACGGGCTCGTGGTCAAGGGGCTGCCCGGCCTGCTCACCCTGTTGCACGACCACCGCTTCGACGACCGCGAGTGCATCGCCTGGCTGTTCACCGACGACGACCTCCCGGGCCGGCCGATCGACGCGCTGCGGGAGAACCGCGGCAGCGAGGTCAAGCGGCGCGCGCAGGTGCTGGAGTACTGATGGCCGCCGGGGCCGGCCGCCAGCGGTTCCGGTGGCTGCTGCTGCTCGTCGCCGCCGTCCTGCTCCTCGTCTGGGCGGTCGGCGGCGGCCTCTCCGGCGGCGACGGGGACGCGGGTGCCGACGGCCCGACCGTGGCCCGCGACACCACGTCGACGGCCCCCACGTCCGACCCGACGTCCGACCCCACCACCGAGCCCGGCACCGACGCCTCGACCGACCCCGACAGCGGGCTGCCGCTCGTCCGCCTCGCCGACCTGCCGCGCGAGGCGGCCCGCACGGTCGAGCTGATCGACCGCGGCGGCCCGTTCCCGGAGGACGAGGACGACGGTGTCTTCGGCAACCGCGAGGACCTGCTGCCCGACCAGCCGTACGGCTACTACCGGGAGTACACCGTGCCGACGCCCGGAGCCGACACGCGCGGCGCGCGGCGCATCGTCGCCGGAGACGGCGGCGAGCTCTACTGGACCGCCGACCACTACCAGTCGTTCTCGCGCATCGTGAGGACGTCGTGAGCGGCCTGGCCGCGGTGCTGTCCGGGCGTCGCGCGCCGGGCATCGACCACTGGCACTCGGCGCTCGCCGTCGACGACGTGCGGCACGCGGTGGAGCACGCGGGGTGGGGGTTCGGCCACGTCGACGGCTGGACCCGCGCCGACACCAAGGCCGGCTTCCTCGCGGCGGTGGGGGAGACGCTGAGCTTCCCCGACCACTACGGACAGAACTTCGACGCCCTCGCCGACTGCCTCCACGACGTCGGGTCCGGCACGGCCGGCGTGCTGCTGCTCTGGGACGGCTGGGCCACCCTCGCCCGCTCCGACGAGCGCGCGTTCAGCGTCGCGCTCAGCGTCCTCGGCTCCCGGGTCGCCGCCGACCGCGGCGTGCCCTTCGCGGTGCTGCTGCGCGGCGAGGGCCCGGTCGTGCCGGGCGTCACCAGCCTGGACTGAGCGTCGACCGCCGGTCGAGGAGGGCGCCCGCGCCCGTCACGAGCCCCCTCAGACGGTCCGCTGCGTCGCCGCGGCGGCGAGGTCGGTGAGCACGCCGCGCGCGGTCGGGTCGACGTCGGCGGCCTCGAGCGCGGTGACGGCGCGGTCGGCGAGGTGGCCGATGACCTCCTCGACCTGCGCCCGCGCGCCCGACGCGTCGATGATGTCGCGGAGCTCGTCGACGTCGGCGGGCGAGAGCGGGGTGCCGAGCGCGGCGTCGAGCCGCGCGGCCGCAGCAGGTGAGGCGGCGTCCAGTGCCAGGGCGACCAGCACGGTGCGCTTGCCCTCGACCAGGTCGTCGCCGGCCGGCTTGCCGGTCTGGGCGGGGTCGCCGAAGACCCCGAGCAGGTCGTCGCGGAGCTGGAACGCCTCGCCCAGCGGGAGCCCGAAGCGGGTGAGCTGGTCGAGCTGGGCCGGCGTCGCGCCGGCGAGGCCGGCCCCGACGTGGAGCGGCCGCTCGATCGAGTACTTCGCGGACTTGTAGCGCAGCACCGTCATCGCGGTGTCGACGTCGGCCCGGCCGCGGGCCTGCACGGACACGTCGAGGAACTGCCCGGCGATCACCTCGTTGCGGCACTGCTCGAAGAGCGTCAGGCCGGGCCCGACCTCCTCGGGCGCGAAGCCGCTGTGCCGCAGGAGGTCCTCGGCCCAGCCGAGCAGGAGGTCGCCCAGCAAGATGGCGGCCGCGGCGCCGTACTGCTCGGCGTCGCCGCGCCACCCGGCGGAGCGGTGCTCGGCCTCGAACGCGCGGTGGGTGGCCGGGCGCCCGCGGCGGGTGTCGGAGGCGTCCATGAAGTCGTCGTGCACCAGAGCGCTGGCGTGCAGCACCTCCAGGGAGGCGCACGCGCGGGCCAGGGCCTGCTCGTCGGCGACCTCCGGGCGCACCGCCCGGTGGCCCCAGTGGCAGAAGGCCGCGCGGAACCGCTTCCCGCCGGTCACGGCCGTACGCGCCTCCGCCACCAGGCGGCCGGCGTCGGGGCCGAGGGGGGCGAGCTCCGCCGCCCGCTCGTCGAGGAACGCGTCGAGGACCTGCTGGACCTGGTCGCGGAAGTCTGCGGGGTCCCACGTCGTCACGCGGGCGAGCCTAACCAGTGGACACGGGCCGGGACGCATCGCCGTTCTCCGTAGGCTGGTGCCATGTCGACCGGTCGCGGCCTGAGCATGGGCGAGCTCCTCGCGCGCGGCGAGCGCTCGTTCTCCTTCGAGTTCTTCCCGCCCAAGGACGCCGCCGGCGAGGAGCAGCTCTGGCAGGCGATCACCGAGCTCGAGCCCTACGGCCCGACGTTCGTGTCGGTGACCTACGGAGCCGGTGGCACGACCCGCGACCGGACCGTCGCGATCACCGCCCGCATCGCCCGCGAGACCAGCATGCTGCCGGTCGCCCACCTCACCTGCGTCGGCCACACCACGCAGGAGCTCTCCGCCATCCTCGACGACCTCGCCGGCGCCGGGGTGCACCACGTGATGGCGCTCCGCGGCGACCCGCCCGGCGGACCCGGCTCACCCTGGACGCCCACCGACGGCGGCCTCACCTACGCCAGCGAGCTCGTCGCGCTGGTGCACCGCCGCCCCGACATGCGCATCGGCGTGGCGGCGTTCCCGGAGGGCCACGTCGACGCGGTCGACCTCGAGCAGGACGCCCGGGTGCTGCGCGCCAAGTACGACGCCGGTGCCGAGTTCGCGGTGACCGACATGGTGCTGCGCGCGTCCGACTACGTCGGGCTGGTCGAGCGGGCCGAGCGGGTCGGGGCGGACCTCCCGATCATCCCCGGCATCATGCCGATCCTGAACCTGCGCTCGATGGAGCGGATGGTCGAGTTCTCCGGTCGCCAGCTGCCCGACGAGGTCGTCGCCCGCCTCGCGCCGTTCGCCGAGGACCCCGCCGGGCTGCGCCAGGAGGGCATCGCGATCGCGACCGAGCTGTGCGAGGCGCTGCTCGACGCCGGCGCGCCGGGTCTGCACTTCTACACGCTCAACCGCTCGCGTGCGACCCGGGAGATCTTCGCCAACCTCCGCATCACGGTCTGAGGCGTCCCGGCAGCGCCCGGACTAGGTTGGGGCCATGCGCACCGTCACCGTCACCGGGACCGGCACCGCGCGGGTCACCCCCGACACGGCCGTCGTCCGCCTGTCCGCCCTCGCCCGAGGCGCGGGCGTGTCCGAGGCCTACGAGGCGATGGCCGCAGCGGCCGCGACCGTGGTCGACGTCGCCGCGCGCCACACCGACGAGCGCCGGATCGCCTCGACCGGCATCACCGTGTGGCCCTTCCACGACCACGAGGGCAGGCGCGAGGGCTACGAGGCGCGACACGGCTACGCCATCGCCTGTGCGGACCTCGCGGAGGCCGGCGCGATGCTCGCCGAGCTGGCCCGGGAGGTCGGCGACGGGCTCGCCGTCGACGGCGTCGCCCTGGAGGTCGCCGACGACACCGTGGCCGGCGGCAAGGCCCGCGAGGCCGCGTTCCACGACGCGCGCGAGCGGGCCGCGGCGCTCGCCCGGATGTCCGGGGCCGGCCTGGGCTCGGTGCAGACGGTCGTGGAGGGCGACCCGGCGTCCGGACCGGTGCCGGTCGCCAAGGTCGCGCTCGCGTCCGCGGGCGGCCTCGAGCCCGGCGAGGCGACCGTGACGTCGACGGTCACGGTCGTGTGGGAGCTCGCCTGATCAGGCGCGTCCGACCAGCTCGGCGACCAGCGCCGCGCTGAGCCCGGCGAACGGCAGGCCGGAGCCGGTGGTGGCGTGGGCGCCGACCGCGAGCACGCCCGCGACCGGTGTGCGGGGGCCCAGCCGCTGGCGCGCGGTCCGCGGACCCGCCCACCTCACTCCGTGCGGGGACCCCCCGAAGAGCTCCACGAGGTCGCGCGGCGTGCGGTCCACGCGGGTCACCACCTGACGGCGCACGTCGAGGCCGCGGCGGGCGAGCGCCACCAGCGGGTCCTCGACGAGGCGGCCGCGTGCCAGCACCGTCCAGGCGGCGCCCCCGTCCGGCGCGCGTCCTCCGGTCCGCACCACGAGCAGCGGGTCGCCGTGGAGCACCACCTCGTGCGGCAGGTCGGGGACCTCGCCGTCGAGGCCGACGTGGCACACGACCGGCGGGAACGCCGGGACGGTGCGCCGCACGTGGGCCGCGAGGGCCGGCAGCCGGCGCGGGTCCACCCCGACGACGACCACGTCGGCGTCCACCGTGCCGCTGCCGTCCGCCGTGCGGGTGCTGACGGCGACGACTCGGCCGTCGCGGACCACGAGGTCGCCCACCTCGGTGCCGGTGCGGACGTCGACGCGGCGCAGCGCGAGCCGCTCGGCCATCGCGGTGCCGAGGGCGGCCAGCCCGCCCGGGACGGTCCACGCACCGAAGCGCTGCTCGAGGTAGACGTCGACGCCGGCGAAGGTCGGCACGTCGCGCAGCGCGTGGCCGTCCATCACCAGCCGGTGGCCCGCGACGAGCCGCAGCCGCTCGTCGTCGAAGGCACGGCGCAGGCGCCGGTGCAGGGACTCGCGCCGCCCCAGCAGGTCGGTGAGCTCGCGCGGCGCGACGTCCGGGTCGAAGGGCCGCTCGAACCACTCCTTGCGCAGCAGCTCCCACACCTCGCCGTAGGACGCGACGTGGCCGACCCACTGGTGGCCGAGCCCGGGCCCGAGGCCCTCGAACGCCGCGAGCTGGGCCGCGCGGGAGCCGCCGGGGAGCGCGAGCCGCGAGCCGTCCTCGAAGCGGTGCTCGCGCACCAGGTCGAGCGGCGCGAGGTCGACCTCGCGCTCGAGCGGTCGCCCCGACTTGCGGAACAGGTCGCGCACCACGGCGGGCAGCAGGGTGCTCGCCGGACCCGCGTCCCACGCGAACCCGTCGGCCTCGACGCTCGTCAGCGCGCCCCCGACGTGGTCGGAGCGCTCGAGCAGCGTGACGTCGTGACCGAGCTTGGCGAGGCGCGCGGCCGCGGCCATCGCGCCGAAGCCGCCTCCGACCACCACGACACGCGCCACGGGGGAACCCTAGGTCCTCGCGGCGACCGTCAGCCGACCGGCTGCGCCGGTGCGCGACGCCTCCACCGGCGCCAGCCGCGCCGGACCAGCCGCCCGAGGACCAGGAGCAGCACCAGGCCCAGCAGGAGCAGCACGCCGGCGATCGCCGCCGCCGCGCGTGGGTGCTCCAGGGAGAACCAGACCACCGCGAGCACCGCGGCGTCCTCGGCGAGGCTCGCGAACACGTTGGTGACCGGCTCCAGCGAGGAGTTGAGGGCCAGCCGGCCGCCCGCCTTGGCCAGGTGGCTCAGCAGCGCGGTGCCACCTCCCACCACGCCACCGACCGCCTGCTCGAGGGTGTCGGCCTCGCCGGCGAGCAGGACGCCGATGACGGCACCGGCGGTGGGGCGGATCGCGGTGGAGACGACGTCCCAGGTGGAGTCGACGTAGGGGATCTTGTCCGCGACGAACTCCATCGCGTAGAGGAAGGTCGCGAGGGCGAGCACGTCCCACCGGCCCAGGACGTCCGGGATCGCCTCCGACCCGCCGAACCGGTCGGCGAGGCCGAGGACCAGCACGACGAGGTACGCGTTGACGCCGCTGGCCCAGCCGCTGGAGAAGGTGAGCGCGAGGGCGTCCACGCCTCAGTCCTCCGCGGCCGGCGGCTCGACGTCGACCTCGGCCGCACCGGTCATCGCGACGAGCTCGTCGTAGGTCGTGGAGAAGACCGCGGCCGGGTGCCCGGCTGCCGCCCACACGACCGGGTGCTGCCGCAGCCACGGGTCGATCCAGGTGGGGACCGGCGCCGGGTGGTCGATCGGGGAGACCCCGCCGATGACCTGGCCGGTGTGCTCGCGCACGAACTCGGGCGACGCGCGGCGCAGCCGTTCGACGCCGATGCGCTGCGCGACCGCGGCGGTGTCGACGCGGTGCGCCCCCGAGGTGAGGATCAGCACCGGCTCGCCCCCGGCGTCGAAGAGCAGGCTGTTGGCGATGGCGCCGACCTCACACCCCAGCGCCGCCGCGGCGAGTGCCGCGGTGTGGGCGCTGTCGGGCAGGATGACCACGTCGCCCGTGCCGCCGCGTCGGGTGTGCTCGCCTCGAAATGAGGTGATGGATGCGTGCTCGCTCGACATGATGCGAGCCTAGCGACGAGCGACGACGAGTCGTACGACGATTTCAAGGGGTGTGTGGATGGCGCGCGAGGTGCCGGGTTCCGTGGTCAACAGCGTGCGGCTGCTCGGGCTGATCGTGGCCACGGCCGGGGTGATCACGCTGCTCACCTGGCTGATGCGCGACGACGTGATCCTCGGGTGGGCCGAGGGCAACCCGTCGGCCCAGGACATCCTGGCCCAGGGCGGCATCGAGCAGCTGCGCGAGAGCCCGATCGTCCCGGGCTTCGTCGCCATCTCGCTCGTCGCCTTCGTCGGCTTCGCGCTGCTGTCGCTCGTGCTCGGGTCGTTCTTCCTCGGCGGGCACGGCTGGGCCCGCTTCGTCCTGACGGCGACGGTCGGCGTGGGGGTGCTCGTGGGCGCCGTCGCGCTCGACTCGCACCTGCCGACGATCTTCGTCGTCCTGGCCGCGCTCGTCATCGTCGAGGGCCTGGCGCTGGCCGTCCTGCTCTGGCGCCGCGACACCACGGCCTACCTCCGCGGCGAGCTCACCGGCGACCTCCACGGCGACCTCCGCGGCAGCTGACGCCCGCGCGCCCGGTCCGTCCTTGACGGGCTGTCGGTGGTGGGGTCTATCGTTCTCGGTGTTCGAACATCCGTTCGATGCGATCCGGGTGGCGGTGACCTCGACCCCACCGTCACCCGGGTCGGCCCGGGGTCGACCGAGGTGTCGAGGAGGCGCGATGAGGCAGTACGACGACCCCGTCGAGGTGCGACGGGGCGAGGCGGAGGACCCCGAGCAGTTCCTGTGGCGGGGACGCCTGTGGAAGGTGCGCGCGGTGGTCGCGCACTGGGTGGAGACCGGACCGTGGCGGCAGCCCGCCCCGCCGGGCCACGCGGTCGCCGGGGTCGGCACCGCCCGGTCCGCGGCGCGCGAGCTGTGGCGGGTCGAGGCGGGTCGGGGGATGCCGTCCGGCGTCCGGCTCGTCGACGGCGCGGAGCCGGCGGGTCACGGTGTGTTCGACCTGTCCTTCGACGGCACCGACGGGCGCTGGCAGCTCGTCGGGTGCCAGGACTGAGGTGGTGACCGTGGCGACCGCACCCCTGGGGCCGACCTCGGCGGCGACCCTGCCGGCCAGCTCCCACACCTACCTCGCCCGCTCCGCGACCTCGCTGAGCGACGCGATCACGGCCCGTGACGTCCCCACCCGCTACGCCTGCGCCCACGTCGCGGCCCTGTGCGCGGCCGCGGCCCTGCTCGCGGCGCGCGCCCGGCCCGCGCCGCGCGGGCGCCGGCAGAAGAACGCCTGGGTGCTGCTGTGCGAGGTCGCCCCCGAGCTCACCGAGTGGGCGACGTTCTTCGCCGCCGGCGCGGCCAAGCGCGCGGCTGCCGAGGCGGGGTCGACGCGTGCGGTCACCGAGCGCGAGGCCGACGACCTGGTGCGCGACGCCGACCGCTTCCTCGCGGTCGTCGAGCAGTCGCTGGGCCTGGTCCCGCACGCCAGCGTCGCCTGAGCGCCGAGCCGGGGAGCGAGCCGGGATGGAGCCGGGGATGAAGCCCGCCGGGCCCGCCGCGCCGCACGCACTAGGGTTGCCCGCATGCAGCAGCCCTCCGCGAGCGAGCGTCGCCAGTCCGTCCGCACCGGCGTGGTCTGGGACGGCGTACGCACCTTGCTGGAGACCGACCCGACGCTGCGCGAGCAGCAGGCCCGCATCGTCGACGTCGGCGGCGGCACCGGCGGGTTCGCCGTCCCGCTGGCCGAGCTCGGCCACCGGGTGCAGGTCATCGACCCCAGCCCGGACGCCCTCGCCTCCCTCGACCGCCGGGCCCGCGAGCGCGGCGTCGCCGACCGGGTCACCGGCCAGCAGGGCGACCTGTCCGACCTCGCCGACCTGGTCGACGAGGCCGACCTGGTGCTGTGCCACGGCGTGCTCGAGATGGTCGAGGACCCCGCGGCGTCGCTCGCGGCGATCGGCGGGGTGCTGCGCCCCGGCGGACACCTCAGCCTCGTCGTGGCCCAGCGCCACGCGGCCGTCGTCGCGCGCGCCATGGCGGGTCACTTCCAGGCTGCCCGCGAGCTGCTCGACGGTGGTCCCGCCGCGGGCCGCGGCGGCCGGCGGTTCACCCACGACGAGGTGGACGACCTGCTCCGCGGCGCCGGGCTCGACCCGACGACGGTCCACGGCGTCCGGGTCTTCGCCGACCTGGCGCCGGGCAGCCTCCTCGACCTCGAGCCCGGCGCGACGGCGGCCCTCGTCGAGCTCGAGCGGTCGGTGGCGACCCGCCCGGAGTACCGTCCGCTCGCGGCCCAGCTCCACGTGCTCGCCCGACGCTGACCCTGCCGCCCCGTCGTCCGGGGGCGTGCGGTGACCGACACCCCGCTGCTGCACGTCGACATGGACGCCTTCTTCGCCTCCGTGGCGCTGCGGGAGCGGCCGGACCTGGTCGACGAGCCGGTGGTCGTCGGTGGCAGCGGGCGCGGGGTCGTGCTGGCCGCCAACTACGTCGCACGCCGCTACGGCATCCGCTCGGCGCTGCCGATGGGCCGGGTGCGGGCGCTGTGCCCGCACGTCACGGTCCTGCCGCCGGACTACGACAGCTTCACCAGGGTGTCGGCCTCGGTGATGGAGACCTTCCGTGAGGTGACCCCCCTCGTCGAGGCGTTCTCGCTGGACGAGGCGTTCCTCGACGTCCGGGGCTCCACGCGCCGGCTCGGACCACCGGAGGTGATCGCCGAGCGGCTGCGCGCCACGATCCACGACGAGCAGGGCATCACCTGCTCGGTCGGGGTGGCCGGGTCGGTGTCGGTCGCCAAGGTCGCGAGCCGGCGCGCGAAGCCCGACGGGGTGCTGGTGGTCCGACCCGACGAGGTCGCCTCGTTCCTCCACCCGCTCGACGTCGGCGAGCTCTACGGTGTGGGCGAGAAGACCCGCGCGATGCTCCACCGCCGCGGCCTGGTGACCGTCGCCGACCTCGCCCGACTGCCGGTGGCCGAGCTGCAGCAGGCCGTCGGCCGACACCTCGGCCAGCACCTCCACCACCTCGCGTGGGGCACCGATCGCACCGACCTGGTGCCGCGGGCGGTCCACCAGGAGCCCGACCGGTCGATGGGTGCCGACGAGACCTTCGCGAGCGACTCCGACGACCGGGAGGTGATCGTCCGCGAGCTGCTGCGGCTCTCCGCGCGGGTGGCCGCCCGGATGCGTGCGGCGGGGGTCGCCGGTCGCACCGTCACGCTCAAGGTGCGCTTCTCCGACTTCACCACGATCACCCGCTCGCGCACCCTGCCCGACGTCACCGACGTGACGGTCGAGGTGCACCGCGTGGTCGTCCGGCTCTTCGACGCGCTCGACCTGCACCGCACCCGCGTCAGGTTGGTGGGCGTCCGGGTCGAGGGGCTGGTGCCGCGCGCGAGCGTCCAGCGCCAGCTCGTCCTGGGCGAGCCCGCCCACGGCTGGGAGGACGCCGACCGGGCGGTGGACCGGGCGACCCGGCGCTTCGGGTCGTCCGCGGTGCGTCCGGCGCGGCTGGTGTGAGCCCGGCCCGGCCGAATCCGGTCCGTGATTTTTCGGGGACGCCTACCGTAGCGACAGGACCGTGCCTAGACTTGCTGGCAGAAGGTGAGGAGGAACCGTGGAGCTCTCCGAGGAAGAACTGCGACTGCTCGAGCAGATGGAGCGCGCCCTCGTCGAGGAGGACCCCAAGTTCGCCTCCACCCTGCGCGGCACGTCGTTCCAGCGCACCGCCCGCCGACGGATGATCCTCGGTGGCGTGATCCTCGCCCTCGGCATCGGCCTGCTGGTGCTGGCCGTGCTGCTCGATCTGTCCGCCGTGCTGCAGACGGTCATCGGCGTCGCCGGCTTCGTCGTGATGCTCGGGGGTGCGGTCCTCGCGCTCACGTCCGCGCGGTCGCCCGCCGCACCGGCCAAGGTGCGCTCATCCGGCCGTTCCGGCCTCGGCGTCGTCGACGGCGGTCGCATGCACCGCCCGCACCGTCCCGGTCGCCAGCGCAACGGCAGCCCCTTCATGGAGCGCGTCGAGGAGCGGTGGCGCCGCCGCCGCGAGCGCGGCCTCTGATCATCGCCCGCTGACCGCCACGCGCGGTCACCGGTCACGGTCTCCGTGGCGACCGTGAGTCGGTCGCGCAGTCCCGGTGACGCCCGGTGAGCCCCACGACAAGATCGTGCAGTCCTGGTGCCGCCGGGTGACCCCGGGTCTCCACGATCCGGCTGGAGTCCCCGGCCATCCGGGGACTCCCAGCGGCCGCGCCTCCCTCAGCCGACCAGCTCGTCGACGGTCTGCGCGGCCTGCGCGTCGGGGCCCGCGTCGCCGCTCCGCGGTCGCGAGCGCCACGTCGTACGCCGTCCGACGACCGAGGCCGGCCACCAGGCGGCCCGTCGCACCTCGCGCGGGGTGACGCCGGCGGCCAGGGACTCCTCGACCAGCTCGGCGTCGGCGCGGAAGACCTCCGCGGTGTAGGCCTCGGGGTCGCGGGCATAGCGACTGCGCTCGAGCGCCGCGACCAACCGGTCGAGGGCCTGCGCCGCCTCCGGCGCCTGGTCGCGTCCGCGACGGGGGCGGTCGGGTCGGTCCCGGCCGGCGACGGGGCGGCCCAGCAGCCGGCCGAGCCACTCGCCCGTGCGCCGGGGGCTGCGACCCGGCGGCCAGGCGTGGCCGAGGTCGCGCGTGACGTCCTGGAGCTCGCGCCACAGGTCCTCGATGTCGCCTCCGAGCCGACGGCGACGCCGCGCAGCGCGCACCAGCCGGGGGCTCGCCAGGAGGGCGCCGAGCGCGACCACGCCGAGCAGCCCGGCGAGGACCGGCACCCACGGGATGCTCGAGCCCTCCTCGTCGGCGGTGCCGGAGTCTGCGCTCGGCGACTCGCCGCGGTCGGGCAGCAGCTCGGTCGAGCGGGACGCGCTGGGGCTCGGCGACTCGGGCACCGGCGCGAACTCCGCGGTGGTGTAGCCGGGCACCTGGCCGGCGCGCGCCTGGGGCGTCGGCTCGAACCGGACCCAGCCGGAGCCCGGGAAGTAGAGCTCGGGCCAGGCGTGCAGGTCGTGGGAGGAGAACTCCCACGAGCCGTTGGTGGCCCGCTCGGGCGTCAGGAACCCGACCGCCACCCGGCTCGGGATGCCGAGCACGCGCGCCATGATCGCCATGGACGCGGCGAACTGCTCGCAGTAGCCCACCCGGTCGTCGAGGAACGCCAGCAGGTCGGCGCCGCCGCTGCCGGCCGACTCGACCTGCCCCTTGTCGTAGCGGAAGCCGCCGTCCTCGCGGAACCAGCGCTGCAGGACCTGGGCCTTCTGGAAGCGGGTGGGGGCATCCGCGGTGACGCTCGCGGCGAGGCGGCGGATCTCGTTGTTGAGGGTCGGCGGGACGTCGGTGTAGTAGCCCGGGACCGACCCGGCACCCGAGACCGCGACGTTCATCGCCTGCTCGTCGTAGTCGAGCTCCACGCCGGTGAAGTCATAGCTGGTGTCCGCCGTGGTGACGTCGCGGGCGGCGATGAAGTCGCGCGTGTTGAGGTCGTAGCGCCAGTCCGTGCCGGCGGAGATCCGCGTCACCTGCTCGGTCGTGGGCAGCCAGGTGGAGCTGAAGTCGGGGCCGACCCGGACGTCGTACTTGAACTCCTTGCGCGGCACGGACACCGCGACGCCGTCGAGCGGCGGCAGGGTCCCGGTCGCGGTCTGGGTCGGGGGGATCTCGCGGTCGCCCGACGTCCACGCCTCGCCGTTGAACCGGGTGAGCACCGACATGCGCAGGTAGCTGGGTCGGGGCCCCGGGGTGGTGACCCACAGCAGCGGGATGTCCTTGCCCTGGCTCAGGTTGCGCCGCAGGTCGACCATCGGGTCCTTGACCTGCACCTCGCGGGTCCCGGGCCCGTTGCCGTCGAAGACCGACATGCTCATCGTCGGCACCACGACCGGGACGACCACGGCGAGGGCGATGGCGGCGCTGCCGAGCCCGACGGCGGTGTTGCTGATCGCCCCGGTGCGCACCGAGAACGCGCCGCGCTCGCCGTCCGGGGCCCGGCCCCAGCTCGCGACGTGGTCGCTGTGCTGGATGAAGACCAGGGTGAGGAACAGCGCGGAGACGCCCGCGAAGAGCCACCACGACACGGCCTCGCCGGTGACGGCGACGGGCAGCGTGTACGCCGCCAGCAGCACCAGGCCAGCGACCGGCGCCCGGCGCAGCGTGCAGGCGAGCACGTCGACGGCCAGGAGGACCAGCGTGCCGCCGATCAGCAGCAGCGGGTGGACCGGCGGGACGCCCGGCTGCACCGGGGCGGCGTACTGCCGCGAGCTCTCCAGCGCGCTCTGGAGCGCGGCCACGAAGGCGTCGACGTTGCCGGGGGTCGGCAGCGGCGAGCCGGTGGTGGTGCCGAGCACCAGCAGGGCGCCGACGACGAGCTGGCCCAGCACGACGACGGCCACCGGGATGCGGCTCCACCGCGCGACGGCGCCGCCGCCGGCCAGCACGACACCGATGAACAGCAGCGGGAAGCCGACCTCGGCGAAGCCGCTGGTGAGGACCCGCCACGACAGCACCGTCGTCCAGGCCGTGAGCGCCGCCACCAGCGAGACCCGGAGCTGGTGCGGGAGCGTGCTCCACGAGGCGGGGGATCCGGTCAGCGTCCTCATCGTGCCGCTCCTGCCGCGGCGGTGGCGCGGTTGTGCATCAGGCCCAGCTCCTGCCAGGCGGTGTCGAGGCGGTCACGCGGCCCGAGGGTGACCGAGCGCCAGCCGCTGGCAGTCAGCTGCGAGGCCGCGCCCGGGCCGGGCTGCACCGGCAGGTGCGGCGCCCAGGCATCGACGTCCAGCGCGATCGCGAGGCTGGACGACGCGTGGTGCTGGAGCCGCCGCAGGAACGGGAGGTCGTGCTCGGCGAGCCCGCCGAAGACGCCGACGACGAGCCCGCCGTGCCCGGGCTCGGCGAGCCACTGGGTGTCGGGGGCGGGGGAGTGGTCGAGCTGGACGACGGCGAGGGCCTCGAGCAGCGGGATCGTGCTCGCCTCGGCCGTCTGCGAGTGCCACTGGGTCTCGCGGCTGTCGCCCGAGGCGGTGACCAGTCGCACCGTGTAGCCGTGGTGGGTGAGGTGCACCGCGATCGACGCGGCCGCCGACACGGCGCCCTCCAGCGAGCTGGCCGCACCCTGGCCGCGGTGCGAGGTGCCGCGGTTGTCGAGGAAGACCGTCGCCCGGGACTGCCAGGGCTGCTCCTCGCGGCGCACCATCAGATCGCCGACGCGCGCCGAGCTGCGCCAGTGGACGCGCCGCAGGTCGTCACCGCGGCGGTACTCGCGCACCGTCACGTCCTCGGCGCTGCCGGTCGCGAAGGCCCGCGGCCGGTTGTCGCCCGACCCGGTCCACGCGCCGCCGAGCGGGATGCTCGGCAAGGTGGTGGTCCGCGGCGTCACGGTGAGGCGGGTCGTGGCGTGGAAGGTGCGGCCGAGCTCGACGAGGCCGAACGGGTCGGTGACGCGCACGGTCATCGGGCCGATGTCGAACTGGCCGCGCAGCTCGGAACGCACCTGGTAGGTCGCGTGCCGGCGCCAGCCGTGACCGAGGCCCTCCAGCACGAACCGCGGACGGGTGCCGAGGACGTAGGGGAGGCGCTCCTCGAGCAGCAGCACCCCGGTCGGGGTGCGGGACTCGTTGGCCACGGTGAGCTCGACGGTCGCCGGCTGGCCGGCCGAGACCAGCTGCGGTGAGACCGTCCGGACCAGCGCGAGCCGGTAGCGCGAGCGGCCGATCCACCAGGCGGTGAGCAGGGGTAGCACCGCGACCAGCACGCCGATGCGCACGATCGAGGAGTGACCGACCACCACCGCGGCCACGACCGTGGTGATTCCGGCGGCGAGGAACGCCCGTCCGCGGACGGTCAGTGCGGCGAGGGCCTCACGCACGGCTGCCACGGGGGATCGAGGTGGAGCCCGAGGTGGCGTCGGGAGCCGACGGCACCGGCACCGACTCGACGATGCCGGACAGGATCGCGGCGGTCGTGCGCCCGCTCATCGTCGCCTCGACGTTGGGCAGCAGCCGGTGCGCGAGCACCGGCGAGGTGATGCCGTGGATGTCGTCGGGGAGCACGTAGTCGCGCCCCTGGGTCGCGGCGACCGCCTTCGCCGCCCGCACCAGGTGGAGCGTGGCGCGCGGGGAGGCACCGAGGTGCAGGTCGGGGCTGGTGCGGGTCGCGGTCGTGAGCGCGACGGCGTAGCGGTGGACGGCGGGCGCCACGTGCACCCGGCCGACGATCTCGATCACCTTGCGGATCTCGCCCGCGTCGGTCACCGGCTCGAGGTCGTCGAGCGGGTTGTGCGAGGTGTGGCCCTCGAGCATCGCGATCTCCGCGGACTCGACCGGGTAGCCGACCGAGACGCGCGCCATGAAGCGGTCGCGCTGGGCCTCGGGGAGGGCGTACGTGCCCTCCATCTCGATCGGGTTCTGGGTCGCGATGACCATGAACGGCTTCTCGAGCTGGTAGGTCGCGTTGTCGACGGTGACCTGGCGCTCCTCCATGCACTCGAGCAGCGCGGACTGCGTCTTGGGCGAGGCACGGTTGATCTCGTCGCCGACCACGATGTTGGCGAAGACGCCGCCCGGGCGGAACTCGAACTCGCGCGTGTTCTGGTTGAAGATCGAGACGCCGGTGACGTCCGAGGGCAGCAGGTCGGGCGTGAACTGGATGCGGCGCACCGACGAGTCGATGCTGCGCGCCAGCGCCTTGCTCAGCTGGGTCTTGCCGACCCCCGGGACGTCCTCGATCAGCAGGTGTCCCTCGGCCAGCAGCACGACCAGCGCGGCGTTGACCACGTCCGGCTTGCCGGCGATCACCTGCTCGATGTTGTGCCGGACCGCGCCGGTCACCCGGCGCACGGTGTCCAGGTCAGGTGCCGTCCCGGCGGCCTGTCCGGTTGCCCCAGTCGTCACGTCGTGCCGTCCCCTCGCTCGCAGTCCCCACCCCACGGTATGTGGTCCGCGCAACATACCTGTCCACAGCAGACGGGCGCCGCGTCCCGCCGCCCCACTTTCCCCCACCACCGGCGGCCCGTTTCCCCCACCGGCGCTCCACCTGGGCCAGGCCGAGCGTGGATCCGGGCGATTCCACGCTCAGAGCGGCCGTGGCGCGCGGTTCACCCACCGCCCCGACGGGTGCCCCACGGGCGAAATTCGTGCGCTCGACACGCTCGTTCTGGTTGACGGTGGAGCGAAGTGGAGTAATGTGGTGCGAAGTGGGGGACAGGGTCGAAACTGCCCGCCGAGCTGGGGAGGTGCCGGATGTTCTTCGGCACCTACACGCCCAAGCTCGACGAGAAGGGGCGGCTCTTCCTCCCGGCGAAGTTCAGGGACGAGCTGACGGAGGGACTCGTGGTGACCAGGGGACAGGAGCGCTGCCTCACCGTCTGGTCGCTGGAGGACTTCGGCCGGCTCACCGACCGGCTCCGCGAGGCGCCGGTCACGCAGAAGAGCACCCGTGACTACGTCCGCATGCTGTTCGCCGCCGCCAGCCAGGAGGTGCCGGACAAGCAGGGCCGGATCAACATCCCGGCCCCGCTGCGGGAGTACGCGTCGCTCCGCAAGGAGTGCGTGGTCATCGGGTCGATGAACCGGATCGAGATCTGGGACCCGACCGCGTGGGCCACCTACTCCGAGGAGCAGGAGCAGAAGTTCTCCGAGCTCAGCGACGAGGTCTTCCCCGGGATCTGATCCCGCACCGCCGGCACGACCGCCACACCACAACAGCACAGCTGACATCGAGGACCGCACCACCAGGTCTCGAGCCCGCTCCCACTGAGCGCCGTCTGGGGCACTTCCCCGGCTTCAGAAGGCACTTCCCCATCAGGGGAGCGGGCAGGGACCTGGTGCGGCGGCTCACCCCGTGCCACACGACGGGGGGTGTCAGTCGCACCGCCAGCAGCCAGCACCTTCAGCACCGTCAGCCAGCACCTTCAGCACCACCGAGTGGGGTCGAGACCATGAGCAGCACCCAGCCCTGGGAGCGCACCAGCGCGGCGCCGCCGCTGCGGGTGCGCGACCAGGCGCGCGAGGCCGCGGTGCTCGTCGCCTTCTCGGCCGCCACCGCCAGCGCCCTGGCGCTCGGGCTCCTCCTGCTGACCCGTCTGGGACTCCAGGGCTGACGTCGTGAGCACCCCCAGCCACGCCCCGGTGCTGCTCGACCGGGTCGTCGCCCTGCTGGCGCCCGCGCTCGAGCGCCCCGGCTCGGTCTACGTCGACTGCACGCTCGGCCTCGGCGGCCACAGCGAGGCGGTCCTCCAGCGTCTCCCCGAGGCCCGCGTCGTCGGCATCGACCGCGACCCCGAGGCGTTGCGGATGTCGCGCGAGCGGCTCGCGTCCTTCGGCGAGCGCTTCACCGCCGTCCACGCCGTCTACGACGAGCTGCCCGACGTCGTCGCCGGCCTCGGCCTCGAGCACGTCGACGCCGTGTTCTTCGACCTCGGCGTCTCCTCCATGCAGCTCGACGTCCGCGAGCGCGGCTTCGCCTACGCCGAGGACGCGCCCCTCGACATGCGGATGGACCCCACGACGGGCCCGACCGCCGCCGACCTGCTCAACACCGCCACCGCCCAGGAGCTCACCCGCGTCCTGCGCGAGTACGGCGAGGAGAAGTTCGCGAGCCGGATCGCCCGCGAGGTCGTGCGGCGTCGGGCGTCGACGCCCTTCACCACCAGCGCCGACCTCGTCGAGCTGCTCTACGCCACGATCCCGGCGCCGGCCCGCCGCACCGGGGGCCACCCGGCCAAGCGCACCTTCCAGGCGCTGCGGATGGCCGTCAACGACGAGCTCGGCGTCCTGCGCCGCGCGATCCCCGCCTCCCTCGACGTCATCGGCGTCGGCGGGCGCGTGGTCGTCGAGTCCTACCACTCGCTGGAGGACCGGCTGGTCAAGCGGGCCTTCGCCGACGCGACCCGCCTCGACGTGCCCCCGGACCTGCCCTTCGTGCCGGAGGGCGCCGAGCCCGCGCTGCGCCTGGTCACCCGTGGCGCCGAGCAGGCCGACGAGCACGAGATCGCCGAGAACCCCCGGGCCGCCTCGGTCCGCCTGCGCGCCGTCGAGCGCGTCCTGCCCGCACCCCGCTCCGCCTCCCGCCACCTTCCCCCTGGAGTCGCCCGATGAGCAGCCCCGCCCTGCAGCCACGCCTCACCCGGATCGCCCAGGAGGCGGTCGACCGGGCCCGCCTCACCGTCGTCCCGCGGGTGCGCACCCGCGCGCCGCGGGTGCCGTTCGTGACGCTGGTCAGCCTGGTCCTCGTGGGCGGCATCGTCGGGCTCCTCCTCTTCAACACCTCCATGCAGCAGGCGTCGTTCTCCGCCTCGAACCTCGAGGACCAGGCCGACGCCCTCGCCGCGCGCGAGCAGACGCTGCGCATGGAGCTCGACGACCTCCGCGACCCGCAGCGGGTCGCCACCCAGGCGCAGCAGATGGGCATGGTCATCCCGACCGCCCCCGTGTTCCTCGACCTGCGCACCGGCAAGACCACCGGCGTGCGCACCCCGGCCACCCGCGAGGACGCGGTGCAGCTGCTCCCGCCGGCCCCGCAGATGCCGTCCGTGCTCGCCCCGCCGGCCACCACCGTGACCGTCCCGCCGCCGGCCGCGACCCCCGAGGTGGCGACGACGACGCGCGAGCGCGCCGGGCAGGGCACAAAGCGCAACCGCTGACGGCGCGGCCGCCCGGAACGGCGTCACGCCACCCCTAGATTGACCGACAGGTCCGCCGGACGGCCGGACCACGAAGAGGAGGACCAGTGCCCAGCACCCGCGCCACTGGCAGGCGTGGCGCCTCGCGCGGCGCGCCGATGCTGCGACTGCGGATCGGCTTCGTCCTGATCGCGATGGTGCTCTCGTTCTTCGGGGCACGGCTCGTCCAGCTGCAGGGCGTCGACCCCGGTTCGTACGCCCGGATGGCGGCCGCCGAGGGAGCGGCGCGGGTCACGCTCGTGGCCGAGCGCGGCGACATCCTCGACCGCAACGGCGTCCCGCTGGCCGACTCGATCCAGGGCGAGATGGTGATCGCCGACCCGAGCCTGACCGCCGACGACGCCCCCGAGATCGCGCGGATCCTCTCCGACCGGCTGTCCATCGACTACTTCAAGGCGCTCAACGCCCTGCGCGGCCGCAAGGAGGGGAGCCAGTTCGAGTACGTCGCCCGCCGGGTGCCGAGCACGCTGGCCACCGACACGCTCGCCGAGCTGAAGGAGGCGGGCTTCGAGGGGATCTCCCTCGAGGACGACCCGATCCGCGACTACCCGGCCGGCGAGGTGGCGGCCAACCTGCTCGGCTACATGGGCACCGACGAGCCGCTCGGCGGCTTCGAGCGCACCTTCGACAAGCAGCTGGCCGGCGTCGACGGCGAGGCCACCTGGCAGTCCACCTCGGGCAAGGGCATCCGCATCCCGCTGCGCGAGAGCACCCTCACCCCCGCGCAGGACGGCGCCCCGCTGCGCACCACGATCGACCGCGACCTGCAGTGGTTCACCCAGAAGGTCCTGGCGCAGTCCGTGCAGAAGTACCGCGCGGAGAGCGGCGCCGCGATCGTCCTGGACACCCGCACGGGCGAGATCCTGGCGCTGGCCGACGTCCCCACCTTCGACGCCAACGACCCGACCGCGTCGCGGGAGGAGGACCTCGGGTCCCGGGCCCTGAACGACCCCTACGAGCCCGGCTCGGTCGAGAAGGTGCTCACCGCCGCGTCGCTCATCGACGCCCACAAGGCCTTCCCGCGGCAGAAGTTCAAGGTGCCCGGGATCCTGTCGCGCCAGGACCGGCCGATCGGCGACTGGTTCGACCACGGCACGATCCGGCTCACGCTGGCCGGGATCATCGCCAAGTCCTCCAACATCGGCACCGTCCTGGCCGCCGACGCCTTCTCCCCGGTCCAGCTCGTGTCCTACCTCCAGCGCTTCGGGCTCGGGCAGACGACCGACATCGGCGTCCGCGGCGAGACGCCCGGCATCCTGACGGCCGGCGAGGCGATGACGTCGCAGACCAAGGACCGTGTCGCCTTCGGCCAGTCGCTGTCGGTCAACGTCGCGCAGATGGCGGCGGCGGTCAACACGATCGCCAACGGTGGCGTCCGGGTCTCGCCCAGCCTGATCACCGGGTCGGCCGTCACCGACGACGGCGTCACCGTCGGCACCGACGTCGCGACCCGCACCCGCGTCGTCAGCAGTCGCGCGGCCCGCGCGACGGCGAGGATGATGGAGAAGGTCGTCGACCCCGAGGACGGCGTGGCCCTTGGTGCGCAGGTCCCGGGCTACCTCGTGGCCGGCAAGACCGGCACCGCCCAGCGCGTGGTCGACGGGGTCTACGACGGCAGCAACACGGTGTCGTTCGGCGGCTTCGCGCCGGCCGACGACGCCCGCTTCACCGTCTACGTCGTGGTCCACGCGCCGAAGGTCGACGGCGGTGGTGGCTCGATCACCGGCCCGGTGTTCGCCCGGATCATGGGCTACGTCCTCGGGCGCTACGGCGTGGAGCCGAGCGGCGGCACGCCGTCGCGTCTGCCGGTCGAGTGGTGACTCGATACGCTCCGTCGGTGGAACAGCAGGTGCACGACCCCGGCGCCCGCGGCAGCGCGACCCGGCCCCGTACGACCCCGGCGACCCCTGCCGCGGACCTGGCCGACTGGCTGTCCGCGAGCACCGACGTGACGGTCCACGGCGACCTCGACGTGGTGGTGTCGGGCATCTCGCTCAGCACCGCCCGCGTCGAGCCCGGCGACGTCTACGCGGCGCTGCCGGGTGCGCGCGCCCACGGCGCCGACTTCGCCGCGCAGGCGCTCGCGGCCGGCGCGGTGGCGGTGCTCACCGACCCCGCCGGGCTCGACCGGCTTCCGGCCGGCACGCCCGCGATCGTCGTCGCCGACCCGAGGCAGGTGCTCGGACGCCTCGCTGCCCACCTCTACGGCGACCCGGCCCGCAGCCTGCGCACCATCGGGGTCACCGGCACCCAGGGCAAGACCACGACGACCCGGGTCCTCGAGCAGGGCCTGACCGCGGCCGGCGTGGCGTCGGCAGTGATCGGCACCGTCGGCACCCGGATCGCGGGGGAGGACGTCGAGACCCAGCTCACCACGCCGGAGGCCCCCGACCTGCACGGACTGTTCGCGGTGATGCGCGAGCGCGGTGTCGACACCTGCGCGATGGAGGTGTCGAGCCACGCCCTCGTGCGCGGTCGCGTCGACGGCGTCGTCTTCGACGTCGCCACCTTCCTCAACCTCGGGCGCGACCACCTCGACTTCCACGCCGACCTCGACGACTACTTCGCCGCCAAGGCCAGCCTCTTCACCCCCGAGCGGGCGCGGGTCGGGCTGACGAACGTCGACGACGAGCACGGGCGGCGGCTCCTCGACGTCGCGACGATCCCGATGTCCACCTACTCCGTGGGCGGGGCCGACGCCGACTGGCGCGCCGTCGACGTCGTGCTCAGCGCCTCCGGCGCGACCTTCACGGTCCTCGGGCCGGACGTCGAGCTCCGGGCGGCGGTCGGCATCCCCGGCGCGTTCAACGTCTCCAACGCGCTGGCCGCGATCGCCTCGGCTGCGCTCGCCGGTCTCGACCCCCGGTCGGTCGCCGACGGCATCGCGCAGGTGGGTGGCGTGCCGGGCCGGCTGGAGCAGGTCGACGCCGGACAGGACTACACCGTCGTCGTGGACTACGCCCACAAGCCCGACGCCCTCGAGGCGGTGCTGCACACCCTGCGACCGCTGACCGGCGGCCGGGTGCTGGTGGTGGTCGGTGCCGGCGGCGACCGCGACACGCAGAAGCGGCCGGTGATGGGGGAGATCGCGGCGCGGCTCGCCGACGTCGTGGTCGTCACCGACGACAACCCCCGCACCGAGGACCCCGCGTCGATCCGCGCCGCGGTGCTGGCGGGCACCACCGGTGGCGCGGCCGAGGTGGTCGAGCAGGGCGACCGGCGCCTTGCCATCCGGGACGCCGTGCGACGCGCGCGCACCGGTGACGTGGTGCTGGTCGCGGGCAAGGGGCACGAGACCGGGCAGAAGGTCGGTGACGTGGAGCACCCCTTCGACGACCGCGTCGTCGCCGCGGAGGAGATCCGGGCCGCCGCGGACGGGGACCCCGCATGATCGAGATGACCCTCGCCGAGGTCGCCGAGGTCGTCGGGGGAGTCGCCCACGGTGACGCCGTCGTGACCGGCGGCGCCTTCCTCGACACCCGCACGCCGGAGGCCGGCGGGCTCTTCGTCGCGATCGCGGGCGAGCGGGTCGACGGCCACGACCTCGCCGCCGCGGCCGGTGCGGCCGGCGCCGTGGCGGTCCTCGGCAGCCGCGTGACGGACCTGCCGACCGTGGTCGTCGACGACGTGACCACCGCGCTCGGCGTGCTGGCGCGCCACGTGCTGGACCGGCTCCCCGACGCCGTGGTGCTCGCGATGACCGGGTCGCAGGGCAAGACCGGCACCAAGGACTACCTCGCGCACGTGCTCGGCGAGTCCGGCCCGACGGTCGCGACCCGGGGCAACTTCAACAACGAGCTCGGGGTCCCGCTGACGGTCCTGCGGGCCACGCCGGAGACCCGCTACCTCGTCGTCGAGATGGGCGCGCGCGGCGTCGGGCACATCGCCCGTCTCTGCGAGGTCGCCCCGCCCCGCGTGGCCGCCGTGCTCAACGTCGGCACGGCCCACATCGGCGAGTTCGGCAGCCGGGAGGCGATCGCGGTCGCGAAGGGCGAGATCGTCGAGGCGCTGCCCGTCGACGGCACCGCCGTCCTCAACGCCGACGACGAGCTGGTGGCGGCGATGGCCCCGCGCACCCGCGCCGCGGTCACCACCTTCGGCGCCGGCGACGCCGACGTCGCGGTCAGCGAGGTGACCACCGACGACCTCGGCCGCCAGTCGTTCGAGCTGCGCCACCGCGGCTCCTACGCCACCGTCCACCTCGCCCAGGTCGGCAGCTTCCAGTGGCGCAACGCGGCCGCGGCCGCCGCCATGGCGCTCGCCGCCGGTCTCGACCTCGACACCGTCGCGGAGTCGCTGTGCGACGCGGTGCCGGCCAGCCGCTGGCGGATGGAGGTCGGCGAGCGTGCCGACGGCCTGGTGGTGGTCAACGACTCCTACAACGCCAACCCCGAGTCGATGCGGGCCGCCCTCGACACGCTCGTCGGGATCGGCTCCCGCTCGGGGCGGCGCACGGTCGCCGTCCTCGGCGAGATGCTCGAGCTCGGGGCCGGGGCCCACGACGCGCACCGTGACCTCGGGGCCTACGCGGCCGCGGCCGGGGTCGACGTGCTGGTCACCGTCGGGTCCGCCACGGACCCCGTCGCGGCCGGCTTCGAGGCCGCCTCGACCGCCGGTGTGGTGATCCCCACGGTGGGGCGTGACGCCGCGACCGACTGGCTGCGGCACAATGTCTCGGCTGCTGATGTCGTCCTGGTGAAGGCATCACGGGGGGCGGCGCTCGAAGTCATCGCCGACGTACTCCTCCAGGAAGGGAGAAGCACCACATGAGGGCCATCCTGTTCGGAGGAGGACTCTCCCTGCTGATCTCGCTCCTCGGCACCCGCTACGCCATCCGGTTCTTCACCCGGCAGGGATTCGGCCAGCCGATCCGCGACGACGGTCCGACCACGCACCACACCAAGCGCGGCACGCCGACCATGGGCGGAGCGGTCATCGTGCTGGCCACCGTCGTCGGCTACCTCGCCGCGAAGCTGATCACCGGCCAGGCGCCCACGGCGTCGGCGCTGCTGGTCCTCTTCCTGCTCGTGGGCCTCGGCGCGGTCGGCTTCCTCGACGACTTCCTCAAGGTCAGCCGCCAGCACAACCTCGGGCTGCGCAGCCGGGCGAAGATGATCGGGCAGACGCTCGTCGCCGTCGTCTTCGGCTTCCTCGCGCTGTCGCCGGCACTGGAGGACGAGCGCGGCTGGCGACCGGCGTCCGACCACATCTCGTTCATCCGCGACCACGAGCGCTTCGCGCTGCCGACGATCCTGGCGATCCTGCTGATCTGGCTCATCGTGACCGGCACCAGCAACGCGGTGAACCTCGCCGACGGCCTCGACGGCCTCGCGGCCGGTTCCTCGATCCTCGTCTTCGCGGCCTACACGCTCGTCAACATCTGGCAGAACAGCCAGTCCTGCGCGCTCGAGGCCGGCCCGAAGTGCTACGAGGTCCGCGACCCGCTGGACCTGGCGGTCGTGGCCGCCGCGATCACCGGCGCCTGCTTCGGCTTCCTGTGGTGGAACGCCTCCCCGGCGCAGATCATCATGGGCGACACGGGCTCGCTGGCCCTGGGCGGCGCGATGGCCGGGTTCGCGATCATGACCCGCACCGAGCTCCTCCTGCTGATCATCGGCGGGCTCTTTGTGAGCATCACGCTCTCGGTGATGATCCAGGTCTCCGTCTTCAAGCTGAGCCGTGCGAGCGGGCTGGTGCGATCGGTGTTCCGGATCCAGGCCGGGCACCGCGTGTTCCGCATGACCCCGCTGCACCACCACTTCGAGATGCTCGGCTGGGAGCAGGTCACCATCGTGATCCGGTTCTGGATCATCACCGGCCTGATGGTCGCCACCGGCCTCGGGATCTTCTACGCCGAGTGGGTTGCCGGAATTGGCTGATCACGACGTCTCCGACCTGGGCCGCACCAGCGACTGGTCCGGGGTCCGCGTGGTCGTCGCCGGCTTCGGCGTCTCGGGCTTCGCGGCCGCGGACAACCTGCTCTTCCTCGGCGCGGACGTCACGGCGCTCGACGAGGCCAGCACCGAGGAGAAGGCGGAGAAGGCCCGCCTGCTCGAGACCCTCGGCGCGACCGTCCGGCTCGAGCCGGGCGCGACCGCGGTGCTGCCCGACGACGTCGATCTCGTCGTGACCTCGCCGGGCTGGAGGCCGACGGCGCCGCTGCTGGCCCAGGCCGCCGAGCGCGGGATCCCCGTGTGGGGGGAGGTCGAGCTGGCCTGGCGGCTGCGCGACCCCGAGCACCCGGCGCCCTGGCTCGCGGTCACCGGCACCAACGGCAAGACGACGACCGTCCAGATGCTCCAGTCGATCCTCCTGGCAGCGGGCCTGCGCGCCACCGCCGTCGGCAACGTCGGGCTGCCCATCGTCGAGGCCGTCATGGACCCCGAGCCGTGGGACGTGCTGGCGGTCGAGCTCTCCAGCTTCCAGCTGCACTACACGAGCTCGATGTCGGCCGAGGCCGCGGTCGTGCTCAACATCGCCGAGGACCACCTCGACTGGTACGACGACGAGCCCGACGGGCCGACGGGCACCAGGACCGGGATGGAGCGGTACGCCGCCGACAAGGCCCGGATCTACGAGCGCGTGCAGCGGGCGTGCGTCTACAACCTGGCCGAGCCCGCGACCGAGGAGATGGTGGTCGGGGCCGACGTGGTCGAGGGCGCCCGCGCGATCGGGTTCACCCTCGGCACGCCGTCGCCCGGCAACCTCGGCGTGGTCGAGGACCTCCTCGTCGACCGCGCCTTCATCGAGGAGCGGGCCACCAGCGCGGCCGAGCTGTGCACGCTCGACGACCTCGCCTCGCAGGCGCCGCACTTCGTCGCCAACGCGCTGGCGGCCGCCGCGCTCGCGCGCGCCCACGGCGTCAGCCAGCAGGCCGTGCGCGACGGGCTGCGCGCGTTCCGCCCCGACGGCCACCGGATCGCCCACGTCGCCGAGGCCGGCGGCGTCACCTGGGTCGACGACTCCAAGGCGACCAACCCCCACGCGGCGCGGTCCTCGCTGTCGGCCTTCGACCGGGTGGTGTGGGTCGCCGGCGGGCTCGCCAAGGGCGCCCGCTTCGACGACCTCGTGGCCGCGGTCCGCGACCGGCTGCGCGGCGTGGTGCTGCTCGGGCGCGACCGCCAGGTGATCGCCGACGCACTTTCGCGACACGCGCCCGATGTGCCGGTCATCGATGTGGGCGACGACGAGACTGGGGCTCCGATGGAGCGCGTCGTGGAGGCGGCCGCAGGTCTCGCCGGACCGGGCGACACCGTGCTGCTGGCGCCGGGATGCGCGTCCATGGACATGTTCACCGACTACGGCGCCCGCGGCGACGCGTTCGCCGCGGCCGTGCACCGCCTGATCGACCGCACCGACTGACCGCCACCGGACCGCCACCGGACCGCCACCGGACCGCCACCGGACCGCCACCGGACCGCCACCGGACCGCCACCGGACCGCCACCGGACCGCCACCGAGGGGAGCGCACCATGACGACCGCGAACCCCGAGGACGTCGAGGGCGGCCCGAAGGTCCGGGCGCCGTTCGGCTCCCGCGCCACGGCCGCCTGGAACGCCGTGCGCGACGCGGTGGTCCGCACGGTCCGCTCCGGGCGCGAGGCGGTCGACAAGCCGCTGGCGTCCTACTACCTGCTGCTCGGAGCCTCCGGGCTGCTGCTGACCATCGGCCTGATCATGGTCCTCAGCGCCTCGAGCGTCCGTTCCTACATCGCCTACGACGACTCCTACGCCGTGGTGAAGCGCCAGCTGATGTGGGTGGCGACGGGCCTGCCCTGCGCGTGGGTCGCCTCACGCATGCCGGTCCGGCACGTCCGCCGCCTGGCCTACCCGGGCTTCCTGCTGGCCCTCGTGCTGCTCGCCCTGGTCGCGCGCTTCGGCGTCAGCGTCAACGGCAACCAGAACTGGCTGGCGGTCGGACCGTTCACCATGCAGCCGGCCGAGGTCGCCAAGCTCGCGATCGTGCTGTGGGCCGCCAACATCTACGCCCACAAGGAGCGCCGCCTCGGCGAGCTCCACCACCTGCTGGTCCCCGTCGTGCCGGGGTTGTTCGCCGTCATCGGCCTGGTGCTCGTCGGGCGCGACCTGGGCACGGCGCTGGTCCTCGTCGCGATCCTGCTCGGGATGCTCTGGGTGGTCGGGGCGCCGCTGCGGCTGTTCGGTCTCAGCCTGTCGGTGCTCGGCGCCGGCGCGCTGGCGCTCGCGGCCACCAACGCCGAGCGCCTCAAGCGGATCACCAACTTCACCGACCCGTTCAAGGACTACACCGACGCGGGGTGGCAGCCCGCCCACGGTCTCTACGCCCTCTCCAGCGGCGGCTGGTTCGGCCACGGCATCGGCGGGTCGCAGCAGAAGTGGGGCGACCTGCCCGAGGCCCACACCGACTTCATCTTCGCGGTCCTCGGCGAGGAGCTCGGGCTGGTCGGCACGCTGCTGGTCGTCCTGCTGTTCTTCACCATCGCCTACGCCGCCATCCGGGTCGCCATGAACACCGAGGACCCGTTCGTCCGCTACGCCACCTTCGGGATCGTGGTGTGGCTCATCGGCCAGATGATGATCAACGTCGGCATGGTGCTCGCCGTCCTGCCCGTGATCGGCATCCCGCTGCCGATCGTGTCCTACGGCGGATCGGCCCTGCTGCCCTCGCTGGTGGCGCTCGGCCTGGTGATCGGGTTCGCCCGCCGCGAGCCCGCCGCGGCGGCCGCGCTCGCCGCTCGTCGACGCGACCGCTCGGCCGGGCTGGCCGCTCGGTAGATTTGGCCCGATGCGCGTCCTCCTCGCCGGCGGCGGTTCCGCCGGCCACACCTCGCCCCTGCTCGCCACCGCCGACGCCCTGCGCCGGCTCGACCCGGCGACCGAGATCACCTGCCTCGGCACCCGCGAGGGCCTCGAGGCGCGGCTGGTCCCCGAGGCCGGCCTGCCGCTCGAGGTCGTGCCCCGCGTGCCGCTGCCGCGCAAGCCCGGCGCCGACCTGCTGCGGGTCCCGGGACGCCTGCGGGCCGCCCGCGCCGCAGCGCTCGAGGTGCTCGACCGGGTCCGCCCCGACGTCGTCGTCGGGTTCGGCGGCTACGTCTCCGTGCCGGCCTACCTCGCCGCCCGCCGGCGCGGGGTGCCGATCGTGGTCCACGAGGGCAACACGCTGCCCGGGGTCGCCAACCGGCTCGGCGCCCGGATGACCCGCCACGTCGCGACCAGCTTCCCCGACACCGACCTGCGCCACGGCACGTTCACGGGGCTGCCGGTGCGGCGGATGGTCTCGACCCTGGACCGCGCCGCGCTGCGCGACGAGGCGCTCGCGACGTTCGGGCTGCGCCCCGACCTGCCGGTGCTGCTGGTGACCGGAGGCTCCCAGGGCGCCGCCCGCATCAACGCCGCCGTGTCCGGGGCCGCCGAGGCGCTCGCCGCGGCGGGCGTCCAGGTCCTCCACGTCGTGGGCCCGAAGCACGAGCTGACCGTGCCGTCGGGAGAGGTGCCCTACGTCGTGCTCGGCTACGTCGACCGGATGGACCTCGCCTACGCCGCCGCCGACGCCGTGCTCTGCCGTGCCGGCAGCAACACCGTGACCGAGGTGTCGGGCGTCGGGCTCCCGGCCGTCTACGTCCCGCTCCCGATCGGCAACGGCGAGCAGGCGCTCAACGCCCGGCCGGTCGTCGACGCCGGGGGAGGGCTGCTCGTCGCCGACGGCGCGCTCACGCCCGAGTGGGTCGCCGCCTCCGTCCCGCCGCTGGTCACCGACCGCGCGCGCCTCGACGCCATGGGCGCCGCGGCCCGCGGCGTGATCCCGCTGGACGCCGACGACAGGCTCGCCCGGCTGGTCCTGGACGCCGCGCGCACGGGGGCCGCCGCGTGAGGATCCCGGTGCCCGAGGAGATCCTGCCGGCCGCGGAGCTCGGTCGCGTCCACTGCGTCGGCATCGGTGGCGCGGGGATCTCGGCGATCGCCCGGATCATGGCCGCCCAGGGCGTGCCGGTCAGCGGCAGCGACGACCACGACACCCCGTTCCTGCCGGCGCTGCGCGAGCTCGGCGTCACCTGCCACCTCGGCTACGACGCCGCCCACGTCGCCGACGCCGACACCCTCGTGGTGACGACGGCGGCCCGCGAGGACAACCCCGAGGTGCTCGAGGCGCGCCGGCGCGGGCTGCGGGTCCTGCCGCGCTCGGCCGGTCTCGCCGCGGTGATGGCCGGCTCCCGGGTGCTCGCGGTCGCCGGCACCCACGGCAAGACCACGACCACCGGCCTGCTGACCTCCGCCCTGCTCGCCGCCGGGCTCGACCCGTCCTACGCGGTCGGTGGCGTGCTGACCGCCACCGGTCGCAACGCCGACGCCGGGGCCGACGACCTGTTCGTCGCCGAGGCCGACGAGAGCGACGGTGCGTTCCTCGTCTACCGCCCGCACGCCGCCGTCGTGACCAACGTCGAGGCCGACCACCTCGACAACTGGGGCACCGAGGAGGCCTACCACCGCGCCTTCGAGGACTTCGCGGGCACGATCGACCGCGACGGCTTCCTCGTCTGCGTCGTCGACGACCCCGGCGCGGCCGACCTCGCCCGGCACGCCCGCGAGCGGGGCCTCGAGGTCGTCACGGTCGGCGAGTCCCCCGAGGCCGACCTCCGCATCCACGACGTCGTGCTCGACGGCGCCTCGTCGACCTGCCGCGTGTCCCGCGGCGGTCACGACCTCGGCACGCTGCGCCTGGCCATCCCCGGACGCCACTACGTCCTCGACGCCGTCGCCGCGCTCGCCATGGGCCTGCGCCTCGGGTGCACCTTCGACGACCTCGCCGCCGGTCTCGGGTCGTTCACCGGCACCGGGCGCCGGATGGAGCTCAAGGGCGAGGCCGCCGGGATCCGCGTCTACGACTCCTACGCCCACCACCCCGTCGAGATCCGCGGCGACCTCGAGGCGGCCCGCGCGCTCGCGGGGGCGGGGCGGGTCGTCGCCGCGTTCCAGCCGCACCTCGTCTCCCGCACGCGGATCTTCGGACCGGCGATGGGGGTGGAGCTCGGTGCCGCCGACGAGGTCGTCGTGCTCGACGTCTACGTCGCCCGTGAGGAGCCGGACCCGTCCGTCACCGGTCGCCTCGTCGCCGACGCGGTGCCGCTGCCGCAGGAGCAGGTGGCCTTCGTCGACGACCTCGGCGACGCGGCTCGCGCCCTGGCCGACCGGGCACGTCCGGGCGACCTCGTCATCACCCTCGGCGCCGGCGACGTCACCACCGTCGGCCCGCAGGTCCTCGACCTGCTGGTCGCCCGCGGAGGTGCGTGAGTGGAGCCGGAGGACCGCTCCGCCCAGCGCACCCGCCGCCGGTTCGCCCGTCGCCAGTGGGCCCGGCGCTGGCTGTCCCTGCGCTACGTCCTCGTCGCGGTGGCGCTGGTGGCGCTGGTCTCGACCTCCGTGTGGCTGGTCTTCTTCTCCGCCCGCCTCCAGGTCACCCGGGTCGAGGTCGTCGGCAACCAGCTGCTGAGCGACGGCCGGGTGCGGGAGGTCGCCGGCGTGCCGCTCGGCGAGCAGCTCGCGCTCGTCGACCTGTCGCGCACCGACGCGCGGGTCGGCGCGCTCGCGGAGGTCCGGTCCGTCGACGTCACCCGGTCCTGGCCGCACACGGTCCGCATCGAGGTGGAGGAGCGCACCGCCGTCGCGGTCGTCGAGCTCGCCGGACGGCTGCGCGGGCTCGACCCGGACGGCATCGTCTTCCGCGACTACGACACCCCGCCGGCCGACCTGCCCCGCATCAGGCCCGGCGCCGAGGCGGGGACCGACGCGCTGAAGGAGGCCGCCACGGTCGTCGCTGCCCTGCCCGACGACCTGACGGCGCGCGTCGACCACGTCGAGGTCGCGACCGTGGACCAGATCACCCTGGTCCTGCGCGACGGGCGCGAGGTGATGTGGGGGAGCGCGGAGGAGTCGGAGCTCAAGGCCGAGGTGGTCGACCAGCTGCTCGGCGCCGCGCCGAAGGCGGGCACCTACGACGTGAGCGTGCCCGGCAACCCGACCGTGCGCTGAGTCGCGCGCGCCACGACTCGCGAGAAAAGTTCGTCGGGTCGTCGCCACCGGGCGTGTCTGCCGACGAATCGGGACGCGCGCTGCCTACTGTCTTCCGCATGACGAGGTTGACATAACTATAACCCTCAGGCTCACGGTTAGGGTTCCGTGACACGCCCGAGGTCGACCTCGCCCGACGAACTCCCAGCACCAGCACCTCTCAAGGAAGGCCCCGGACCCGTGGCAGCAGCGCAGAACTACCTGGCGATCATCAAGGTCGTGGGCATCGGCGGCGGCGGCGTCAACGCCGTCAACCGGATGATCGAGGTCGGCCTCAAGGGCGTCGAGTTCATCGCGATCAACACCGACGCCCAGGCACTCCTCATGAGCGACGCCGACGTCAAGCTCGACATCGGCCGCGAGCTCACCCGCGGCCTCGGCGCCGGCGCCAACCCCGAGGTGGGTGCCAAGGCGGCGGAGGACCACGCCGACGAGATCGAGGAGGTGCTCAAGGGCGCCGACATGGTCTTCGTCACCGCCGGCGAGGGCGGCGGCACCGGCACCGGCGGCGCGCCCGTCGTGGCCCGCATCGCCCGCTCGCTGGGCGCGCTGACCATCGGCGTCGTGACCCGGCCGTTCGCCTTCGAGGGCCGGCGCCGCGCCAACTCCGCCGAGGAGGGGATCAGCCAGCTCCGCGAGGAGGTCGACACCCTCATCGTCATCCCGAACGACCGGCTGCTCTCGATCACCGACCGCAACGTGTCGATCCTCGACGCGTTCAAGCAGGCCGACCAGGTGCTGCTGCAGGGTGTCTCCGGCATCACCGACCTGATCACCACCCCGGGCCTGATCAACCTCGACTTCGCGGACGTGAAGTCGGTCATGGCCAACGCCGGCTCCGCGCTCATGGGCATCGGCTCCGCGCGCGGTGAGGACCGCGCCGTCGCGGCGGCCGAGATGGCGGTCTCCAGCCCGCTGCTCGAGGCCAGCATCGAGGGCGCGCACGGCGTGCTCCTGTCCATCGCCGGCGGCTCCGACCTCGGTCTCTTCGAGATCAACGAGGCGGCCGCGCTGGTGTCGCAGGCCGCGCACGCCGAGGCCAACATCATCTTCGGCGCCACCATCGACGACGCCCTCGGCGACGAGGTCCGCGTGACCGTCATCGCGGCCGGCTTCGACGGCGGCATGCCCAAGCGGCGCCAGGACGGCAACGTGCTGCGCCAGAACGCACCGGCGCAGACGCAGGAGGAGACCCGGGCGGCCGCCCAGCAGCTCGCCAGGCCCGCGACGACCCGCACCGAGTCCGGCGAGCGCCCGGCCCCGACGTTCGCGCCGTCCGGCCAGGCTGCTCCGCAGGCGCCCGCCCGTCCGGCCCAGCCGAGCCAGCCCGCCCCGCAGCCGGCGCAGCAGGCACCCTCGCGCCCGGCGCGCCAGGTGCAGTTCGACGACGACGACCTCGACGTGCCCGACTTCCTGAAGTGACGCTGCTCCACCACCGCGACCGGATCGAAGGCGACCTCGTGATCGAGGTCGCCTTCACCGACGTCTCCCTCAGCCTCGGCGACGCCGCCGAGGCCGGGGTGCGTGCCGAGGCCCTCGCGCAGGTCGCGGCCGCCACGGGCGCGGCGCCGGTGCTGATGCACCAGGTGCACGGCGCCGACGTGGACGTCGTCGACCTCCAGCGCGACGGCGGCCCGGTCGCGTGCGACGCGATGGTGACCGACCAGCAGGAGGTCGCGCTGCTGGCCCGGGCGGCCGACTGCGTACCGGTGCTGCTCGCCGACCCCGCGACCGGCTGGATCGCCGCAGTCCACTCCGGGCGGCCCGGCCTGGCGGCCGGCGTCGTGCCGGCGGCGGTCGTCCGGATGCGGGCCGAGGGCGCCGACCCGTCGGTCGCGTGGATCGGCCCCCACGTGTGCGGCGCCTGCTACGAGGTGCCCGCCGACCTCCAGGAGGAGGTGGCGGCCCTCGTGCCTGACGCCCGGGCCACCACGTCGTGGGGCACGCCGTCCCTCGACCTGGGGGCCGGCGTGCGCGCCCAGCTCGCCGCGGCGAGCATCACCGACGTGCGCGAGGTCGACGTGTGCACCCGCGAGGACGCCGACTGGCCGTCCCACCGCCGCGACGGCGCCGCCGCGACCCGCTTCGCCGGCGTCATCTGGAGCCACCGATGAGCGCCCGCGCCGACGAGCTCGCCGCCAACCTCGACACGGTGCGCCGTCGGATCGCCACCGCGTGTGCCGACGCCGGACGCGACGAGGGCGAGGTCTCCCTCGTCGTGGTCACCAAGTTCTTCCCCGCCACCGATGTGCGCATCCTGGCCGACCTCGGCGTGACCGACGTGGGGGAGAACCGCCACCAGGAGGCGGAGGCCAAGGCGGCGGAGTGTGCCGACCTCGGCCTGCGCTGGCACTTCATCGGGGGCCTGCAGTCCAACAAGGCCGCGGCCGTGGCGGCGTACGCCGACGTCGTGGAGTCCGTCGACCGGGCCAAGCTGGTCGGCCCGCTCTCGCGCGGCGCCCACGGCCGGGGACACGACGTCGACGTGCTGCTCCAGGTCAGCCTCGACCCGCCGGGCGCGGACCACCGCTCCGGCGCCGACCCCGCCGACCTCGCCGCCCTGGCGGCGCGGGTGGAGGAGGCCGGCATGCTCCGCCTGCGCGGCCTGATGGCCGTCGCGCCTCTCGGCGAGGACCCTGCGACGGCGTTCGCCCGCCTCGCCGAGGTGCGCGCCGGGTTCGTCGACGACCACCCTGACGCCACCGTGCTGTCCGCCGGCATGAGCGGCGACCTCGAGGCGGCGATCGGGTGCGGTGCGACACACGTGCGTGTCGGCTCCGCGGTCCTCGGTGCGAGGCCCGCGGTCCAGTAATGTCCACAAATGTCAACAGGTGCCCCGGATCGGGCACCTCGTCTAGCGGAGGATCAGTCTCATGAGCGGCGCGATGCGCAAGATCGGCGAGTACCTCGGCCTGCTCGAGGACACCGGCCACTACGACGACTACGACGGTGAGTCCGAGACGTCGACCCACGAGCCCGTTGACGAGCGACCGGTCGCCCGCGACCGTCGCCCTGCCCCCGTGTCCGACCTCGCCGAGCGCCGTCGTCCGGCGTCGGTCCAGACAGGAGTCGTGGCCGAGTTGAGCCGCATCACCACCCTGCACCCCCGCAACTACAACGAGGCGCGACTGGTCGGGGAGAACTACCGCGACGGCACCCCGGTGATCATGAACCTCAGCGAGATGGACGACAACGACGCCAAGCGCCTCGTCGACTTCGCCGCCGGGCTGATCTTCGCGACCCGCGGCTCCATCGAGCGCGTCACCAACAAGGTCTTCCTGCTCTCGCCGCCCAACGTGGCGATCTCGGCGGAGGACAAGCAGCGGATGGCCGAGGACGGGTTCTTCAACCAGAGCTGAGGCATCCTTATCCCGTGCAGATCATCGGCCAGCTCCTCGCGACCATCCTGCTCGTCTTCATCGGCCTGCTCTGGATCAGGTTCATCGTCGACTGGGTGCAGGTGTTCGCGCGTCGCTGGGAGCCGCGCGGTCCGCTGCTGGTGGCGCTCGAGGGCGTCTACTCGGCCACGGACCCGCCGATCGTCGCGCTGCGCCGGGTCGTCCCGCCCCTGCGGATCGGGCAGGTGGCCCTCGACCTCAGCTTCCTGCTGGTGATGGTCGCGGCCTGGTTGCTGCTCTCCGTGGTCCGCACGGTCTTCCAGCTGAACTGACGGTGGGGTCGACGGCCGCGTCGGAACCACCAGTCACAAGGGTCACTGTGCCCCGCACGAGTCCGGGCGCTATTGTCTCCTGACAGCAGAGCCACCATGAATTCGAAGAGTGAAAGTTTGGGTGAGGTCATGCCGCTGACGCCTGAGGACGTGAGCAACAAGCGCTTTACGCCTGTCCGTCTCCGCGAGGGCTACGACATGGGCGAGGTGGACCAGTTCCTCGACGAGGTCGAGGCCGAGCTCGCCCGGCTCACCAAGGAGAACGACGACCTCCGGTCCAAGCTCTCGGCGGCCCAGTCCGGCGCCCCGGCGCCCGCCGCCCCCGCCTCGTTCGCGCCCGCCGCGGCCCCGGAGCCCGAGCCGGAGCCCGAGCCCGAGCCGGAGCCCGTTGCCGCGCCGGCCCCCGTGGCCGCCCCGGTGCAGACGATGCGGGTCGAGACCGTCGCCGACGCGTCCAACGCCGCGGCCCGCCTGCTCGAGATCGCCACGCGCAACGCCGACGAGCTCGTCGAGGACGCGAAGAACGAGGCCGACCGCATCGTCGGTGCCGCCCGCACCAAGGCCGAGCGTCTCGAGGCCGAGTCGAAGACCAAGGCCGACCGCATGGAGGCCGACGCGCGCCAGCGTTCGCAGATGCTCGACTCCGAGACCGCCGAGCGCCGCCAGCAGATGTTCGGCGACCTGGAGAAGGAGCGCGACAAGCTCAACAGCGACGTCGAGACGCTGCGGGCCTTCGAGCGCGAGTACCGCTCGCGCCTGAAGACCTACTTCACCCAGCAGCTCGAGTCGCTGTCCAACGGCTCCGAGAGCCAGGCGCCCGTCGACACGGGCAGCGCGCCCAAGCGGCTCCGCTCGGTCCTCGGCGACGACGAGGGCTGACCCTCCTCCCGCACGACGCTCCGGCTCGGCCCACCCCCGCGGGGGTGGGCCGAGCTGCATTTCCGGCGAGCCGGTCTTGGGCGACCCCGGGGGAGCGGCTAACCTCCGTGCCACGTGTGGTGCCCACCACACCCGACGCACCGCGGGAGGCCCTCGGATGGCTGGCACGACGCGCAAGTCCCTGGCCGGGAGCGCCGCGGCCGCCGCGAAGCGCGTGATTGGGCGCCGCGGCTCCTCGAGCGCGACGGACACGAAGGCCGCAGCGAAGAAGGCGCCCGCGAAGAAGGCGCCCGCGAAGAAGGCGCCCGCGAAGAAGGCCCCGGCGAAGAAGGCCCCGGCGAAGAAGGCGCCTGCCACGAAGGCCGCGCCCGCGAAGAAGGCTCCCGCCACCACGGCTCCCGCCACGAAGGCGCCCGCCAAGAAGGCCGCAGCCACGAAGGCGCCCACCAAGAAGGCCCCGGCGAAGAAGGCCGCAGCCACCAAGGCGCCCACCAAGAAGGCACCGGCGAAGAAGCCCGCAGCCGAGAAGGCGCCCGCGAAGAAGACGGCGCCGGCGACGAAGGCGCCCGCGAAGAAGACCGCTGCTCGGAAAACCCCTGCGAAGAAGACCGCGGCGCAGAAGACTGCTCCCACGAAGGCCGCCGCCCGGAAGGCGGCCCCGACTCCTGTGAAGAAGGCCCCGGTGAAGAAGACCGCGACCAGCAAGGCCACCCCGTCCTCCCTCGTCGTGCTCGAGCAGGAGTCGGCCTGGACCCGTGCCGAGCTCGACGAGGTGGTGACCGAGCTGCGTGAGCACCACGAGCGGCTCACGACGTCGGTGGAGCAGGCGGAGGCCGAGCTCGCCGGGCTGATGCGTGACGCCGGCGACGGCGCCGGTCACGACCAGGCGGACGTCGGCGCGTCCAGCTTCGAGCGCGACCACGAGCTCACCGTCCTCGCCAAGGAGCGCGAGATGCTGGTCCAGCTCGAGCGCGCGCTGACCCGCATCGACGACGGCACCTACGGGGTGTGCGAGTCGTGCGGCAACCCGATCGGCAAGAATCGGTTGATGGCGGTGCCGCATGCCACACTGTGCATGTCATGCAAGCAGCGCGAGGAGCGTCGCTGAACCCCAGCGACCAGACCGACCAGGGGCCGTCCGGTCGCCGCTCCGGCGCCCGGCTCGTGTTCGTCGCCGTTGCCGTCCTGGCCTACGCGCTGGACCTCGGCACCAAGCAGTGGGCGCTCGCGGCGCTCGCCGACGGCGACGTGCCGCTCCTCGGCGACTGGTTCACCCTGCACCTGACCTTCAACCCCGGTGCGGCGTTCAGCACCGGCACCGACTTCACCATCGTCTTCACCTGCCTGGCCATCGTGGCCGTCGTCGTGGTGCTGTGGCTGAGCCGCCGGCTCGCCAGCACCGGGTGGGCGTTGGCCCTGGGTCTGCTGCTCGGTGGTGTCGGCGGCAACCTGACCGACCGCCTGGTGCGCGACCCCGAGCCCCTGCACGGACACGTCGTCGACTTCCTGATGCTGCCGAACTGGCCGGTCTTCAACATCGCCGACGTGTGCATCAACGTCGCCGCCGGCCTGATCATCCTGCAGACCTTCCGCGGGATCGCGCTGGACGGCACCCGCGATGCCGAGCGCTCGCACCCCGACGAGCAGGACGGGTGACTGCGGCGATGGGGGGCCACGCCGACCAGCGCACGGTGTTCGTGCCCGACGGTCTCGCCGGCGAGCGGGTGGACGCCGCCATGGCGCGGATGTTCGGCTTCTCCCGGACCCGCGCGGCGGACCTGATCACCGCCGGCCTCGTGCAGGTCGACGGCGCCGCGGTGGGCAAGAGCGACCGCGTCGACGCCGGTGCGATGCTGGACGTGACCATCCCGGTCGAGGCCGACCCCCTCGAGGTGGTGCCCGAGATCGTCGAGGGCATCCGGATCATCCACGACGACGACGCGATCGTGGTCATCGACAAGCCCGTCGGCGTCGCGGTGCACCCCTCGCCCGGCTGGACCGGCCCGACCGTGGTGGGGCACCTCGCGGGCGCCGGGTTCCGCATCTCCACCAGCGGCGCCAGTGAGCGGCAGGGCATCGTGCAGCGCCTCGACGTCGGCACCAGCGGCGTGATGGTGATCTGCAAGTCGGAGCACGCGTACTCCGTGCTGAAGAACGCCTTCCGCCACCGCACGGTCGACAAGACCTACCACGCCCTCGTGCAGGGCCACCCGGACCCGCTGGCCGGCACCGTCGACGCGCCGATCGGCCGTCACCCGCACCACGACTACAAGTTCGCGGTGATGGCCGACGGCCGGCACAGCGTCACCCACTACGAGACGCTCGAGGCCCACCGGTTCGCCAGCCTGCTCGAGATCCACCTCGAGACCGGTCGCACCCACCAGATCCGCGTCCACATGAGCGCGCTCAAGCATCCCTGCGTGGGCGACCTCACCTACGGCGCCGACCCGGTGCTCGCCAAGCGGGTCGGGCTGGAGCGCCAGTGGCTGCACGCGATGCGCCTCGGGTTCGAGCACCCGGAGTCGGGGGAGTACGTCACCTACGAGTCCACCTACCCCGACGACCTCGCCCACGCCCTCGAGGTCGTCCGTGACGGCGCCTGACCTGACCCTGCGCCCAGCGGGCGTCGGTGACCTCGAGCAGGTGGCGACCGTCCACCTCGCGGCCCGCGCCGCCGCGGTCCCCGCGATGCCCCCGGGCGTGCACACCGACGAGGAGGTGCGCGCCTGGGTCGCCGGGTGGGACCTGTCGGACCACGACGTCTGGGTCGCCCTGGCCGGCGGCAGCGTCGTGGGCTACGCCCGCTTCACCTCGACGTGGCTCGACGACCTCTACGTCTCCCCGGCGTGGCAGGGCAGCGGCGTGGGCTCCGCGCTGTTCGACGTGGTCACCGGCCAGCGCCCTGACGGCTTCTGCCTCTGGGTCTTCGAGTCCAACCGGCCGGCCCGCGCCTTCTACCTCCGCCGCGGCTGCATCGAGCTCGAGCGCACCGACGGCAGCGGCAACGAGGAGCGGTCACCCGACGTGCGGGTGGCCTGGCCCGGAGCCGACGCGGTGACGTTCCTGCGCGGCCTGATCGACGAGGCCGACCTGGTCCTAGGCGACGTGCTCGCGCGGCGTACGGCGCTGACCCGCGCCGTGCAGTCGGTGAAGCCGACGGCCGAGCGTGACCCGGCCCGGGAGGCCGAGATCGCCCGCCGGGTCGCCGCGGTGGTCCCCGAGCTCGGGGAGGAGCGGGTCGCCCGGATCGTCGACGTGATCATCGGCGCCTCGCTCGAGGTCGCCCGTGGCGACGGTGGAGCCGTGGACCGCTAGGTCCGGCCAGGCGCTCCACCGTCCGCCGTTCGCCCTGGGGCACGATGGTGCGATGCTGCCGAGCCCGGGGGAGGTCCTCCACTTCAGCGAGGACCCGTCGATCGCGGTGTTCGAGCCGCACGTCGCCGCGACCGCGCAGCAGCCGGAGTCGTACGTCTGGGCCGTCGACGCGCTCAACAGCCCCTGCTACTGGTTCCCCCGCCAGTGCCCGCGGGTGTGCTCGTGGGTCCAGGTCGACGGACGCGCCGAGGACCGGGTGCACGCGGTCGAGGAGGCGTGGCTGGCGACCGTGCGCGTGACCCGCCTGTGGGCCTATCGCTTCGACGCCTCGACCTTCCGGCCGTTCGGCGAGCGGCCGCACGCGTGGGTCGCCACCGTCCCGGTCGAGCCGCTCGGACCACCGGTCGAGGTCGGCGACCTCGTGGCGCTGCACGAGGCGCACGGCATCGACCTGCGCGTGCTGCCCGAGCTCGAGCCCTACTTCGCGCAGGTCCGCGCGGCAGGCCGGGAGTTCTCCGGGATCCGGATGGGCAACGCGCGCATCGGCCCGGCCGGACCGTTCGCGACCCGCCGCTGACCTCGAGGTGCCGCGAGTTGTCAGGCTCTCGCTGAACTTGTCGGCCCGTGCACGGCCTGACATGTTCAGCGATCCCCGGTCAGCCGGGGATCGCTGAACGACACGACGGCCCGGTCCGGCACGATGGCCGCATGCTGCTGCACGACGACGTGAGCGAGGAGTACCGGGACTTCGCCACCTACGCGGCCGGCGACTCGCCGTGCTTCGAGGAGTGGGCGCTCGGTGTGGTCGAGGACGCGGAGGTGCTGGCCTGGCTGGGCACGCTGCCGCCGGTGAAGCGGCAGCCCAACCTCGTCTTCGCCGCCGCGCGCTGGCACGGTGCGCCCGCGCCGGGCCCGTACGCCGGGCTGCGCCGCGTGCTCGTGGAGCAGGAGGCCGAGGTCCGCAGCACGGTGATGGGCCGCGCCACCCAGACCAACGAGGTCGGCCGCCTCGCGACCCTCACCCCGGTGCTGGCGCTGGTGGAGGGCCCGCTGGCGCTGGTCGAGGTCGGCGCCAGCGCCGGGCTCTGCCAGTTCCCGGACCGCTACGACTACGACTGGGCGCCGGTCGGTTCGCTGCGGGGGAGCGGCGGGCCGCTGCTCACCGCCAGCGCCACCGGGCCGGTGCCGGTCCCGCAGCGGCACCCGGAGGTGGCGTGGCGCGGCGGCGTCGACCTCAACCCGCTCGACGTCACGGACCCCGACGCCATGGCGTGGCTGGAGAACCTGGTGTGGCCCGAGCAGGACGTACGCCGCGAGCGGCTGCGCGCCGCGATCGACGTCGCCCGGCGCGAGCCCCCGCGGCTGCGCCGCGGCGACCTGTTCGACCACCTCCCCGGCCTGCTGGACGAGGCCGCACCCCACGGGACGCCCGTGGTGTTCCACTCGGCCGTGATCGCCTACCTCGAGGAGCCCGACCGCCGGCGCTTCCACGACCTGATGACCGGGCTGGTGGCCGAGGGCCGCTGCCGGTGGGTGAGCAACGAGGGTCCGCGGGTGCTGCCGGGGGTCACCGGGGGCCGCGCGGTGCCCACCGGGCGCTTCGTGACGGCGCTCGACGGCGTGCCGCTCGCGTGGAGCCACGGTCACGGGCACTCCCTCGCGTGGGTCGGCTGAGGTCCCGGCGTGCCCTGTCGGTGGGGCCCGGCAGACTGACGTAGGCTGGCGTCCTTCCCCTCTGAGTGCCTCGCCGGGCTCCCGGTGCGGTGCTGCTGACTCGTCAGCCTCCTGTCCTCGTGACACCGTCAGCGACCCCCGAAAGGTGCGGAAGTCTCCTCCATGTCGGCCGGCTCCACCGTCAACTCAGCGGGCAACTTCGTGCACCTGCACGTGCACACCGAGTACTCCATGCTCGACGGGGCCTCGCTCCTCGACGGGCTCTTCACCCGCACCAGCGAGCTCGGCATGCCGGCGATCGCGATGACCGACCACGGCAACCTGCACGGCGCCTACGACTTCTACAGCAAGGCCAAGAAGCACGGCGTCAAGCCCATCATCGGCATCGAGGCCTACCTCACCCCCGGCACGCCGCGCGGCGAGCGCAAGCGGATCCGCTGGGGCAAGGGCGACGCGGCCGAGGAGGGCGGCAAGGACGTCGCCGGCGGCGGGGCCTACACCCACATGACGATGTGGGCCGAGACGACCGAGGGCATGCACAACCTGTTCCGCCTCGCGAGCCTGGCGAGCATCGAGGGCTACTACTACAAGCCGCGCATGGACCGCGAGCTGCTCCAGCAGTACTCGAAGGGCATCATCGCCAGCACCGGCTGCCTGTCCGGGGAGATCCAGACCCGGCTGACCCTCGGCCAGTACGACGAGGCGCTGCGGGCGGCCGGCGAGTTCCAGGACATCTTCGGCAAGGACAACTTCTACCTCGAGCTGATGGACCACGGCATCGCCGCCGAGCGGGCCACCCGCGAGGACCTGGTCCGGATCGCCAAGACCCTCGGCCTGCCGACGATCGTCACCAACGACACCCACTACACCAACCCGGAGGACGCCGACGGCCAGGACGCGCTCATCTGCGTCGCCTCCGGCAAGCGGCTCGCCGACACCAACCGCCTGAAGTTCGACGGCGGCGGCTACTACATCAAGTCCGCCGCCGAGATGCGCGAGCTCTGGTCGGAGTTCCCCGACGGCTGCGACAACACCCTCGAGATCGCCGAGCGGTGCAACGTCGAGTTCACCGAGTCGACCGGCGGCTACATGGCCCGCGCCGACGTCCCGGCGGGGGAGACCGAGGAGTCCTGGTTCCGCAAGGAGGTCTGGCGCGGCATCGAGGCCCGCTACCCCGGCGACCGGCTGACCCAGGAGGTCAAGGACCGCGTCGAGATGGAGCTCGCGGTCATCTCGCAGAAGGGCTACTGCGGCTACTACCTCGTGGTCGCCGACTTCATCCAGTGGTCCAAGCGCAACGGCATCCGCGTCGGGCCGGGCCGCGGCTCGGGTGCGGGCTCGATCGCGGCGTACGCGCTGAGCATCACCGACCTCTGCCCCCTCGAGCACGGCCTGTTCTTCGAGCGGTTCCTCAACCCCGAGCGTCCCTCGATGCCCGACTTCGACATCGACTTCGACGACGCCCGCCGCGGCGAGGTGATCAAGTACGTCACCGAGAAGTACGGCACCGAGCGGGTCGCGCAGATCGCGACCTTCGGCCGGCTCAAGGCCAAGGCGGCGATCAAGGACGCCGCGCGCGTGCTCGACCACGGCTTCGCGATCTCCGACCGGATCACCAAGGCGCTCCCCGCCGACGTGATGGGCAAGGGCGTCGCGCTCAAGGACATCTTCAACACCGACCACAAGCGCTACGGCGAGGGCGGCGAGTTCCGCGCCCTGCACGACTCCGACCCCGACGTGCGCACGATCTTCCACACCGCGCTCGGCCTCGAGGGCCAGATCCGCAACTGGGGCGTGCACGCGGCCGGCGTCATCATGTCGAGCGAGCCGATCATCGACGTGGTCCCGATCATGGCCCGCCCGCAGGACGGCGCGATCATCACCCAGTTCGACTACCCGATGTGCGAGTCGCTCGGCCTGGTCAAGATGGACTTCCTCGGCCTGTCCAACCTCCGCATCCTCGAGGACGCGCTGGCCAACATCACGATCAACCGCGACCTCGAGGTCGTCCTCGAGGACCTGCCCTTCGACGACCGGCCCACCTACGAGCTGATGGGCCGCGGCGACACGCTCGGCGTCTTCCAGCTCGACGGCTCGGGCATGCGCGCGCTGCTGCGCTCGATGCAGCCCGACGTCTTCGCCGACATCACCGCCGTCTCCGCGCTCTACCGCCCCGGCCCGATGGGCGCGGACTCCCACAACAAGTACGCCCGCCGCAAGAACGGGCGCGAGGCGATCGAGCCGATCCACCCGGCGCTGGCCGAGGCGCTGGAGCCGGTGCTGGGCGAGACCTACGGCCTGATCGTCTACCAGGAGCAGGTGATGGCGATCGCCCAGGTCCTGGCCGGCTTCACCCTGGGCGCCGCCGACAACCTCCGCCGCGCGATGGGCAAGAAGAAGAAGGAGGAGCTCGACAAGCAGTACGCCGGCTTCCAGGCCGGCATGCTCGAGCGCGGCTTCCCCCAGCAGGCGATCGACAAGCTGTGGGAGATCCTCCTCCCGTTCTCCGACTACGCCTTCAACAAGTCGCACTCCGCCGCCTACGGCGTCATCACCTACTGGACCGCCTACCTCAAGGCCAACTACCCGACTGAATACATGGCTGCCCTCCTGACGTCCGTCAAGGACGACAAGGACAAGATGGCGATCTACCTCAACGAGTGCCGCCGGATGAAGATCCAGGTGCTGCCGCCCGACGTCAACGAGTCGCAGGCCAACTTCACCCCGGTCGGCCAGGACATCCGCTTCGGCCTCACCGCCGTGCGCAACGTCGGCCACAACGTCGTCGCCGGCATCGTGGCCGCGCGCGAGGAGAAGGGCCGCTACACCGACTTCAACGACTTCATGGAGAAGGTCCCGGCGCTCGTGTGCAACAAGCGCGTCGTCGAGTCGCTGATCAAGGCCGGTGCCTTCGACGACATGAAGCACCGCCGTCGCGCCCTCGTGGCCGTCCACGAGACGGCCGTCGACCAGTTCGTCGACCTGAAGAAGAACGAGGCGATCGGCCAGGACTCGCTGTTCGGCGGCCTCAGCGAGGACGAGGGCGGCTTCGGGGTGAGCGTCACCATCCCCGACATCGACGACTGGGACAAGATGACCCTGCTCGGCCACGAGCGGGAGATGCTGGGCCTCTACGTCTCCGACCACCCGCTGCTCGGCCTCGAGCACGTCCTGTCCCAGGGCACCGACTGCACCATCGGCCAGCTCATGCTCGACGAGGACCGGGCCCACGGCTCGATGCTCACCGTCAGCGGCCTGATCACCTCGGTGAGCCGCAAGATCACCAAGCGGGGCGACCCGTGGGCGACGATCACCCTCGAGGACCTCGACGGGGCCATCGAGGTGCTGCTGTTCCCGAGCGCCTACACGCTCGCCTCGACGCTGCTGGTCGAGGACCAGATCGTCCGGATCAAGGGCAGCCTCTCGCGCGACAAGGACCAGCCCGAGCTCCGCGGCCAGGAGGTCACGGCGCCCGACCTCACGCAGGGCCCGGCCGGGCCGGTGGTGATCAGCCTGCCCTCGACCCGGTGCACGCCGCCCGTCGTCGCCCAGCTGCGCGACGTCCTCGGCACCCACCCCGGCATGACCGAGGTCCAGCTGCGCCTGCTCACCCGCGCCTCGACCAAGGTGCTCCGGCTCGACGACAACCTGCGGGTGACCCCGAGCCCGGCGCTGTTCGCCGACCTCAAGCAGCTGCTCGGTCCCGGGTGCCTGGCCGGATGAGCGCGAGCCCCGTCGAGCCCACCGTCGACCCGACCGCCCGACGAGGGCCGGTCCGGCGCCTGGTCGCGGTCGTGGTCGCGTTCCTCGTCGCCGGCGCAGTGGCGGGGGTGGTGTGGGAGCGGCTGTGGGACGCGCCCGACGGCCTGACCTACCAGGGTGCCTGGTACCTCGAGCCGGCCGGGCCGGACGTCGCGTTCCAGGGCATCTGGCTCTTCGTCCTGATCGCCTTCCCGCTCGGCCTGGTCCTCGCCGCGGTCGCTGGGCTCTGGCGCGACCACGAGACCGCGACCGTGGTCACCGTGCTGCTCGCCGCCTGCCTCGCCGCCGTCGTGATGTACGCCGTCGGCAGCGGGCTCGGGCCCGCCGACCCGCAGGTGCTGGCGGCCGGGAGCCCCGACTACACGCCCCTGCCCGGGGACCTCGGCCTCACCGCCCCCGACGACGGTGCGACCCCGTGGCGCTCCAGCGCGCTGCTCGCGCTCCCGGCCGGTGCGATGGCCGGTCTGGTCGGGACGTACCTGTTGGCCGGTAGAGGATTCAGCAGGCGCGTCCGCGGGTAGGCTCAGCCCCGACGTATTGGGGCGGTCCCGACTGGTCGGGACCCCGTGAGTGGGGGCAGCAGCAGATGAGCATGACACCGGGTGGTCCGGAGTTCCTCGACACCTCCGGACCGGCTGACGCCGCTCCGGACAACGACAACCGCAAGCGCCTGGTCGTCCTGGGCGCCCTCGGCGCCGGCGCGCTGGTGGTGGCCGGTGGCGCCTGGGCCGCGACCAGCTTCTTCGCGACCGGCGCGCAGCCGGCCGAGGCGCTGCCCGGCTCGACCATCGCCTACGCCAGCGTCGACCTCGACCCGAGCGGCGGGCAGAAGATCGAGGCGATCAAGACGCTGCGCAAGTTCCCCGGCTTCACCGACCAGGTCGACCTCAAGAGCGACGAGGACCTGCGCGAGCGGCTGTTCGAGGAGATCACCTCCTCCGGCGGCTGCGAGGGCCTCAGCTACGCCGACGACGTGAAGCCGTGGCTCGGCTCCCGCGCCGCGATGGCGGCCGTCGAGATCGGTGAGGACCAGCCCGCGCCCGTCGCCGTCGTGCAGGTGACCGACGCCGGCAAGGCTGAGGAGGGCGTGCAGAAGCTCATCGACACCTGCGGTGGTGGCGAGGGCTCCGACAGCGACCCGGGGAGCGATGTCGGCGGCTGGGTCGTCGACGGCGACTGGCTCGTGATGGCCGAGACGAAGGAGACCGCCCAGAAGGTCGTCGACGACGCCGGCGAGGGCAGCCTCGCCGACGACGACGCGTTCGGGAAGTGGACCGGCGAGGCCGGCGACGACGGCTTCATGCAGTTCTACGTCGCCAAGGGCGCTGCCCAGTACCTCGGTGACGCCGCCGGGATGGGATCCTCGCTCGGTGGGCCGCTGCTCGGCGACCTGAGCGGGTCCTCGTCCAGCGACATGTCCGGCGGCTTCGACCAGGAGTGCCTCGACGCGGCCACCACGGCCGAGGAGCTGGACGCCTGCTTCACCGAGTCGTCCGACGACTCCTCCGACACCGGCTCCGAGGAGGTCCCGCCGGAGCTCCAGCAGATGATCGACGACTTCGACGGCATGGCCGCCACCGTCCGCTTCGACGACGGCTCAGTCGAGGTCGAGTACGCCGTGTCGAACTACCAGCCCGACATGACCAAGTACCTCGACTCCGACGAGGGCGTCTCCCTCGTCGACGGCCTCCCGGACGACACCGTCGCCGCACTGGGCTTCTCGCTCGAGAAGGGCTGGGCGCAGGCGTTCGTCGACTACCTCAAGTCCACGCTGCCCGAGGACTCCTCCTCGATCGACGACGGCATCGCCCAGATGGAGAGCGAGACCGGGCTGTCGTTCCCCGAGGACCTCGAGACGCTCCTCGGCGAGGGCGTCACCATCTCCGTCGGCAGCGGCATCGACCCCGACGCGATCGCCAACGGCGGCCCCGGCGAGCTCCCGGTCGGCATCACCGTCAAGGGCGACGCCGGCGACATCCAGGCGGTCCTCGACAAGATCAAGGCGCAGGTGCCGGCGGAGGCCGCGGAGTTCATGGAGGTCACCGAGGGCGACGGCTACGCCGTCATCGCCCTGAAGGACGACTACCGCTCCGCCCTGGAGTCCGGCGGCGACCTCGGCGGCAGCGACGACTACTCCGACGTCGTCGACGGCGACGCCCAGTCGGTGATGTTCGTCAACTTCGACGCCGACGACAACTGGCTGGCCCGGATGACCGAGGACATGCCCGAGGTCAGCGAGAACCTCGAGCCGCTGTCGTCGTTCGGCATCAGCAGCTGGATCGACGGTGACGTCGTGCACGGCCAGCTGAAGCTGACCACCGACTGACGTCGCGACGTCTCAGCGCCCGATGGTGGCGGTCACCGCTCCGGTGGCCGCCACCACGTCGTCCGGGGCAACCTCGAGGTCGAGGCCGCGCCGGCCCCCGGAGACGAAGATGGTCGGGTGCTGCAGCGCCGAGGCGTCGAGCACGGTGCGCAGCGCCCGCTTCTGGCCGAACGGCGAGATCCCGCCCGCGACGTAGCCGGTGCTCCGCTCGGCCGCCGCGACGTCGGCCATCACGGCCTTCGAGCCGCCCAGCGCCCGGGCGAGCGCCTTGAGGTCGAGGTGTCCCGCGACCGGGACGATGCCCACCACGAGCGAGCCGTCGAGCGAGGCCAGCAGCGTCTTGTACACCCGCGCCGGGTCGAGGCCGAGCGCCTCCGCGGCCTCCGCCCCGTAGGAGGTCGCGCGGGGGTCGTGGACGTAGGAGTGCACCTCGTACGCGATGCCCGCGGCGGTCAGGGCCACGGTGGCGGGGGTGCCGCCGGGCGGCCGTCGTTTTGTCACGGCATGTTTCTAGCAGCCCGTTGGGTGGATCTCGACGCGCTCGTGCGGCTTCGTCCCTCAGCCGCGTCGCTTGCTCGATCTGGCCGCGCCCACGCGCCGCGCTCGTGCCTCGCGCGCCGCTGCGCGTCTCAATTCGGCGACCACGCGGTGCGGGCCACCTGGGTCGCGGGCAGCGACGGGATGACGTTGATGGCGCGGAGCTCGTCGGTGAGGAGTCGGGTGACCAGCCGCAGCCGCTCGGTGGCGTCGTGCGCCTCGAGCAGCGACTGCCGCTCGGCCATCGGCAGCGGTGCCAGCGCCGAGAGCGTCCAGGCCAGGTAGTCGGGATCGCGGGGGAGGGTGCCGCTGAAGGGGTCGCCCTGCAGCTCGGTCATCGCCGCCCGGAAGGCGGTGAAGGTGGCCCGGGCGCGCTCCAGCACGTCCTCGGGCACCTCGACGCGCGGCTCGACGAGCACCGCCGCGACGCCTTGCGGGAACTCCTCGCCGCGCTGCATCTCCTCGAGCTGGAGCCGGTCGCGCGCGACCGCGACGATGTCGAACGTGCCGTCGTCGTTGCGGTCCACCTCGGTGAGCTGCAGCACGCACCCGACCCGGTAGACCGACTGCGCGCCGTGGTCGCCCACCTCGTAGCCCTCGCGGATCGCGACGGTGCCGAACACCCGGTCGGCCGGGTCCTCGACGGTCATCAGGTGGCGGACGAGCATCCGGTAGCGGTCCTCGAACACGTGGAGGGGCACGCTCATGCCCGGGAACACGACGGTGCTCAGCGGGAACATCGGCAGCGTGTCGCTCACGTCCCCAACCTAGCCGCCCGTGTCCACCCCGCACCGCCGACTTCGGGCCGACCCGCCGCGGAACCTAGAATCGGGGCATGTCCCTGATCCGCCGCATCGACCTGAGGGGCGCCGACCGGGCGTCCGTCGACTACCGCGCGAGCGTGCCCCGCGCCGAGTTCGACGTCGAGGCCGCGACGCATCAGGTGCAGCCGATCATCGACGCCGTCCGCACCCGCGGTGTCGAGGCGATCGTGGAGCTGTCGGCGCGCTTCGACGGCGTCGACCGCGACGACATCACGGTCCCGCGCGAGGCGCTCGAGACCGCCCTGGCCGAGCTCGACCCCGACGTGCGCGCCGCGCTGGAGGAGTCCGTGCGCCGCCTGCGCGCCACCTGCGAGGCCGAGCTCGAGCACGACGTGACGACCGAGGTGGCTCCGGGCGCCGTCGTGACCCACCGCAAGGTGCCCATCGACCGCGTCGGCCTCTACGTCCCCGGCGGCCTCGCGCCCCTGGTCAGCAGCGTCGTGATGAATGTCGTGCCCGCCCAGGTCGCAGGCGTCCGGTCGATCGCGCTGGCCAGCCCGCCGCAGAAGAACCGCGAGGGCCTGCCCGAGCCGACGATCCTCGCCGCGTGCGCGCTGCTGGGCGTCGACGAGGTCTACGCCGTCGGCGGCGCCCAGGCGATCGCGATGTTCGCCCACGGCGCCGGCCCGTGCCGGCCGGTCGACCTGGTCACCGGCCCCGGCAACATCTACGTCGCGGCCGCCAAGCGCCTGGTGCGCGGGGTGGTCGGCATCGACTCCGAGGCCGGGACCACCGAGATCGCGATCCTCGCCGACGACTCCGCGGACCCCGCCTTCGTCGCCGCCGACCTGATCAGCCAGGCCGAGCACGACCCGATGGCCGCCTCGGTGCTGGTGACCGACTCCGTCGCCCTGGCCGACGCCGTCGACGTCGAGCTCGACAAGCAGGTCTTCGCGACCCGCCACACCGAGCGGATCAGCACCGCGCTCGGCGGCTCGCAGTCGGCGATCGTGCTGGTCGACGACGTCGACCAGGGCGTGCAGGTGGTCGACGCCTACGCCGCCGAGCACCTCGAGATCCAGACGCGTGACGCCGCGGCCGTCGCCGCGCGGATCCGCAACGCCGGCGCGGTCTTCGTCGGACCGTGGGCCCCGGTGTCGCTGGGCGACTACGCCGCCGGCTCCAACCACGTCCTGCCGACCGCGGGCTGCGCCTGCCACTCCAGCGGGCTGTCGGTGCGCGCGTTCACCCGGTCGATGCACGTCGTCGACTACTCGCAGGCCGCGCTCGCCGGGGTCGCCGACCACGTGGTCACCCTCGCCGAGGCCGAGGACCTGCCCGGTCACGGCCAGGCGGTCTCCGTGCGCTTCGAGTCCGGGCGATGAGCGCCGCGTTCCCACCCCTGCGCGAGGAGCTGCAGGGGATCGAGCCCTACGGTGCGCCCCAGCTCGACCTGCCGGTCCAGCTCAACGTCAACGAGAACCCCTACGGCCCGTCGCCGGAGGCCGCCGCCGACATCGCGCGCGCCGTCGGCGAGGCCGCGGCGTCGCTCAACCGCTACCCCGACCGCGAGTTCACCGCGCTGCGCGAAGGACTGGCGGCCTACCTCAACACCTCGGGCGGGTCGGGGATCACCGCCGACATGGTGTGGGCCGCCAACGGCTCCAACGAGGTGATGCTCCAGCTGCTGCAGGCCTTCGGCGGTCCCGGCCGGTGCGCGCTGTCGTTCGCGCCGACGTACTCGATGTATCCCGAGTACGCCCGGGACGCGGTCACCGAGTGGGTCACCGGCCACCGCGCCGAGGACTTCTCCCTCGACCTCGACGCCGCGCGGGCGCTGGTCCTCGAGCGGCGGCCCGCGGTCGTCCTGCTGCCCAGCCCCAACAACCCCACCGGCACGGCGCTGCCGCCCGAGGCCGTCACGATGCTCTGCGAGGCGGCGGCCTCCTACGAGCCCGGCGGCATCGTGGTGGTCGACGAGGCCTACGGCGAGTTCCGCCGGGCCGGCACCCCGAGCGCACTCGAGCTGCTGCCTGCCCACCGCAACCTCGTGGTCAGCCGCACCATGAGCAAGGCGTTCGCGCTGGCCGGCGCGCGCGTCGGCTACCTCGCGGCCGACCCGGCGATCTGCGACGCGATCCGCGTCGTACGCCTGCCCTACCACCTCTCGGCCGTGACCCAGGCGACCGCGCTCGCCGCGCTGCGCCACGCCCCCGAGCTGCTCGGCCGCGTCGAGGAGCTGCGGGCCGAGCGGGACCGGACCGTCGCGTGGCTGCGCGAGCAGGGCCACGACGTCGCGGACTCCGACGCCAACTTCGCGCTCTTCGGCCGGTTCGCCGACCGCCACGCGGTCTGGCAGGGGCTGGTCGACCGCGGCGTGCTGATCCGCGAGACCGGCCCCGACGGCTGGCTGCGGGTGTCGATCGGCACCGCCGAGGAGATGGCAGCATTCAGGACCGCACTGACCGACGTGACCGAGGAGAACGCATGAGCCGCACGGCGAGGATCGAGCGCACCACCCAGGAGTCGAGCGTCCTGGTCGAGGTGGACCTCGACGGCACCGGCCGTTCCGAGGTGTCGACGGGTGTCGGGTTCTACGACCACATGCTCACCGCGTTCGCGCGCCACTCGCTGGTCGACCTCACGGTGCGCACCACCGGCGACGTCCACATCGACGCCCACCATTCGGTCGAGGACACCGCGATCGTGCTCGGGCAGGCGCTGCGTCAGGCCCTCGGCGACAAGGTGGGCATCCGCCGCTTCGGCGACGCCACCGTGCCGCTCGACGAGGCGCTCGTGCAGGCCGTCGTCGACGTGTCGGGTCGGCCCTACTGCGTGCACACCGGCGAGCCCGACGGCCAGATCTACGCGCTCATCGGCGGCTCGGGGGTGCCCTACGCGGGGTCGCTGACCCAGCACGTCTTCGAGTCCATCGCCCACCACGCCCACTTCGGCCTGCACGTGCGGGTGCTCGCCGGCCGCGACCCGCACCACGTCGTCGAGACGCAGTTCAAGGCGTTCGCCCGGGCGTTGCGTGACGCCGTGGCGATCGACCAGCGCGAGCAGGGCGTGCCGTCGACCAAGGGCACCCTGTGACAGCGCTGGTCGAGGAGGGACGAAGTCCCGTCACGAGACCCCACGTCGTCGTCCTCGACTACGGCTCGGGCAACCTGCGCTCCGCCGTCCGAGCGGTCGAGCGCGCGGGCGCCGAGGTGACGCTGACCGGTGACTTCGACACCGCGCTCGCCGCCGACGGCCTGCTCGTGCCGGGCGTCGGCGCCTACGCCGCCTGCATGGCGGGCCTGCGCGCGATCAAGGGTGAGCGGATCATCGGGCGCCGCCTCGCCGGCGGCCGCCCTGTGCTCGGCATCTGCGTGGGCATGCAGATCCTCTTCGCGGGCGGTGTCGAGCACGACGTGGAGACCGACGGCTGCGACGAGTGGCCGGGCCTGGTGACCCGGCTGCAGGCCGACGTCGTCCCGCACATGGGCTGGAACACCGTCGAGGCGCCCGCAGGCACCCGGCTGTTCGCCGGGGTCGAGGAGGAGCGGTTCTACTTCGTCCACTCCTACGCCGCCCGCACGTGGGACCTCGTCACCAACGACCGCACGGCCGCGCCCCTGGTGACCTGGGCCGAGCACGGCGGTGACCGCTTCGTCGCCGCTGTCGAGAACGGTCCGCTGACCGCGACGCAGTTCCACCCCGAGAAGTCGGGCGACGCCGGCGCGGCCCTGCTGCGCAACTGGGTCGGGTCGCTCTAGCGGCGGTGGCTGACGCGCGGCCCGAGCGGACCGTCGGGCGAGTCGGCGTCGCGCGCTCCCCACGTGTCCCCGCGCAGGCTCCCGCGCTCGTCGCGCTCGGTCAGCGTCCCGCACGGCTCGGGGTCGGCGCGGGATCGAACCTCGCCGATCTGGGGGTCGCGGACCTGCACGGCCCGGGGTTACCGTCCCGGGATGGGGGAGACGCTGAGCATGAACCAGGTGATCCACGCGGCCGTCCGCCGCGACGTCAGCCGCACCGAGCAGGCGCTGCGGGCCCTGCGGGAGGGGGACGGAGACCGCGCCCGCGAGGTCCGCACCGCCTGGCAGAACCTGGTGCACGAGCTCACGCACCACCACGAGGCCGAGGACTCCATCGCGTGGCCCTTCCTCGCCTCCCGCGGCTTCGACAGCCAGCTGCTCGCACAGATGGAGGACGAGCACGTCGCCATGAAGCAGGCGCTGGCCGCCTCGTCCGCCGCGATCGACGCCGTGGTCGCGACGCCGACGACCGCCACGGCGCGGGCGGCCGCCGACGAGGTGGCCGCCGCACGCGAGGTGATCGACGGACACCTCGCCCACGAGGAGGCCGACGTCGAGGGGATCATGGGCGACCTCGAGGACGACCCCGAGTGGAAGAAGGCGGCGTCCCGGATGCGCCCGGCGTCGATCGTCGACGCGGCCAACGCGCTGGCGTGGATGCAGGACGGGGCGGGGGAGCGGGAGCGGGCCTCGCTGCGGGCGACGATCCCCGGCCCGGTCGTCACGGTCCTGACGCTGCTGCTCGCGCGGCGCTACCGCCGCGAGGTCGCGCCCGTCTGGCGCTAGCGTGCGGCGTCGCCCTCCGCGAGCGCCTTCAGCGTGAGCAGCTGCTTGCGGGCCATCACCAGGTCGCCGAGCGCCAGCGCCGGCGTGACCACCCGGCCGGTGCGTGCCACGACCTTGAGCAGCAGCCGGCAGGTGTCGCCCTCCGCCACCACGGCGTACGACATGTGCGCCCCCATGATCCGCGCGGTCAGCTCGCGACCGGGCTCGACGGCGACGACCCGGCCCTGGTCGCGACCGAGGGCCCGGGTGAACGGGTCACCGACCTCGGGCTCCGGCAGCTCGCGCAGGCCGCGCGGCGAGCGCCGCCCGAGGTTGTCGACGAGGTCGTAGGAGTACGGCGCGAGCCGCACCATCCGCATCCGCGCCCACACCGTCGGCGCGTCGGCGGACACGGTGACGCCCCGCCACGCCTGCAACGTCGGCGCGGGCTCGAAGGCGTCGCAGCCGTAGGTCCGCGCGACCTCCGCCTCCGTCACGCCCCACCGGTCCCCGATCACGACCCCGACGCTAGCGCGGCCGAGGGTGGCGGCAGACGACAGACGTCCGTCGAGGGTGGCGGCACACGGCATCCGATCTGCCGCCATCATTGTCGTGTGCCGCCACAGTGGCGCGGCAGGTGTCGTGTGCCGCCACCCTCCCCAGACGAGGGGATTGCCGGTGGTCGGCCGCGGGTCTACGTTCGGCTCACGGTCCGCGGCAGCGTCGCCGCGCCGGGAGGGAGTCGTCATGGCTCAGCGCCGCGTCCGTCTGCTCGCCGCCGCCACCGCCGCCGCGGTCGCGCTCACCGTCGCCGGCACCCAGTCGGGCGCCGAGGCCGGGGGACGCGGGGGCCACGGCCCCCAGCCCGCCGCGCGGCCGACGAAGGTGGTGGTGATCGTCGTCGACGCGTTGAGCAGGGAGATCGTCGACCGCTACGACATGCGCAACGTCGAGGCATTGATGAAGGACGGCGTGGACACGCCGAACGGCTTCCTCGGGCACACCGGGTCGGTCACGGTCGTCACCCACAACGTGATCACCACCGGAGCGTCGCCGAAGCACATGGGCTGGACGACCGAGGGCTACCGCGACGTCGACGGCCTCCTCGGCGCCCCCGGCGGGCTCTACCTCACCAGCAACTTCGGACTCGCCCAGATGGCGCCGCTGCAGCAGGCAGCCGGCTACCCGCACCTGTCGGACTACCTCGACGACACGGGCAAGGTGTTCACCGTCAGTCCCAAGGGGTACGCCGCGTGGGGCCTGAGCGGTCCGGGCTCGACCAACACCTCGACGATCACCTTCGGGAGCGGCCCCACCTGCCCCAACCCCGACGGCACCACGACGCGCTACCGCCAGCCGACCGGCTGGAACGTCCCGGCGTACTTCTCCACCGCGTGCGGCTCGCGCTGGCTCGTGCGCCGCGACACCATCTACGACACCGGCCAGCTCCCGGCGCAGCTCTACCCCGCGACCGACAACCGCTACGTCGTCGGCGCCGACCCCGCCCAGCAGGGCGGCGACGTCTGGGCCACGGACGCGGTGCTCGAGGTGATGGCGCAGGAGGGCGACGCCTGGAGCGGCATCTTCGTCACCCTCCCGGGCGTCGACAAGGCCGCCCACATGTGGGACGGCGTCAACGACCCCGAGGGCGCCACGCCGGGCTACGACCCGATGACGCACATGCGCTATGCCACCCGCACCGCCGACGCACAGGTCGGCCGGATCATGCAGGCCCTCGAGGACAGCGGGCAGCTCGACGACACCCTCGTGGTGCTCACCGCCGACCACGGCTCGGTCGCGGCCGCTCCGGGGCACTTCCACGGTGACGTCCAGCCGGAGAACGACTACGGATACTTCAACTGGTACTACGGCTCGCCGGCCAACGACGTGCCCTACCTCCGTCCCCAGCAGGCGCTGCTCCCGCTGATCGAGGGCACCGACGACGGCACCGGCGCCACCAACGTCGGCTTCTCCTACAGCGACTCCTCGCTCAACGTGTGGCTCAAGGACCAGTCCGCGGCCAAGGTCGCCGAGGCCGCCGCCCTCATGCGCGACCTGCCCGACGTGACCGCGGTCTGGCGGCGCGACGGTGACCACTACGACCGGGTCACGCCGGTGCGCTGGGACCGGATGCACGGGTCCGAGAAGCGGTGGTTCGCCACCCGGGCGCAGGAGCTCGTCGACACCCAGGCCGCGGACTACGGCCCCGACCTGATCGCGACGCTGCCGGACAACACGACGTACTCGGTGCTCGGCGACCACGGCGGCATCCAGCGTGCCGCCCAGCAGGTCCCGATCGTGTTCGCCGGCGCCAACACCTCGCAGCAGGACCTGCGGGCCCCGGTCCGCTCCATCGACATCATGCCGACGATCCTGCGCGCGCTGGGCATCTCGCCGACCCACACGATGGACGGGACGGCCTACGCGCTGCCGACCCGCAGGCACCGCCGCTGAGCCGCCGCCGGAGTGCGGCCGCTGTGGTCCGCGGGGTGGACCAGGCGGGCCGCACTGATCCCGCAGCGGTCCGATGCTGGCCGTGACCGCCGTCTCGACGCACGACGGCGGCTCGGAGGCCGGGGCCGACGGATCCTAGGATCGACCCATGCCCAGCACCCCCGAGCAGCCCTACCTCGAGCTCCTGCCCGCCGTCGACATCAAGGGCGGCCAGGCCGTCCAGCTGGTGCAGGGCGTGGACGGGTCGGAGAAGCGCTTCGGCGACCCGGTCGAGGCCGCGCTGCGCTGGCAGGAGGCCGGCGCGGAGTGGATCCACCTCGTCGACCTCGACGCGGCGTTCGGTCACGGCCACAACCGCGAGCTCCAGGCCCGCATCGTCGGCGCCCTCGACATCCAGGTCGAGATGAGCGGCGGCATCCGCGACGACGAGTCGCTGGAGGCCGCGATGGCCACCGGCTGCCGCCGGGTCAACATCGGGACGGCCGCCCTCGAGCAGCCCGAGTGGTGTGCGAAGGCGATCGCGACCTACGGCGACCGGGTGGCCGTCGGGCTCGACGTGCGCGGCACGACCCTCGCGGCCCGCGGCTGGACCCGCGACGGGGGCGACCTCTACGAGACCCTCGCCCGCCTCGACTCCGAGGGCTGCGCGCGCTACGTCGTCACCGACGTCAACAAGGACGGCATGCTCCAGGGCCCCAACCTCCAGCTCCTGCGCGACGTCTGCGCCGCGACCGACAAGCCCGTGGTCGCCAGCGGCGGCGTCACCACGCTCGACGACATCGAGGCGCTGATGACCCTCGTCGGCGAGGGCGTCGAGGGCGCGATCGCCGGCACCGCGCTCTACGAGGGCCGCTTCACCCTCGAGGACGCGCTCGCCCTGACCCGGGGGCGCTGACGATGCACTTCACCGAGTACGACCTGCGCAACGCGGCGTACGCCTGGATCGTCGACGACCGCGACCGGGTGCTGCTGACCTGGTGGAACGGCGAGGGCCGGTTCGACCCCGCCTGGTCGCTGCCCGGCGGCGGCATCGACTTCGACGAGGCGATCCGCGACGGGCTGGTCCGCGAGGTGCACGAGGAGACCGGCTACGAGATCGAGGTCGGCGACTTCATCACCGACCACTTCTTCACCCGCCGCCGTGAGGGCCAGAAGCCGTTCCGGGCGCAGCGCTTCGTCTTCCACGCCCGCATCGTCGGCGGCGAGCTCGGCACCCTCGAGGTCGGCGGCTCCACCGACTACGCCGAGTGGGTGCCGCTCGACGAGGTCCTCGCGCAGCCGGCGCGGGCCGAGATCGTCGACGTCGCGCTCGCCGCCCACCGGGGGGAGGGGCACGACGCATGAGCCTCGCGATCCGTGTCATCCCGTGCCTCGACGTCGACGGCGGCCGGGTGGTCAAGGGCGTCAACTTCACCGAGCTGCGCGACGCCGGCGACCCCGTCGAGCTGGCCCGGCTCTACGACGCGGAGGGCGCCGACGAGCTGACCTTCCTCGACATCTCCGCCTCCCACGAGGGCCGAGCCACCACCATGGAGGTGGTCAGCCGCTGCGCCGAGGAGGTCTTCATCCCGCTCACGGTCGGCGGCGGCGTGAGCAGCGTCGCGGACGTCGACCGGCTGCTGCGAGCGGGCGCCGACAAGGTCGCGGTCAACACCGCGGCCATCCACCGGCCCGAGCTGGTGGCCGAGATCGCCGACCGCTTCGGCAACCAGGTGCTGGTCCTCAGCGTCGACGCCCGCCGCACCACCGGCGAGCAGCGCACCGACAGCGGCTTCGAGGTCACCACCCACGGCGGTCGCACGAGCGCCGGCCTGGACGCGATCGCCTGGGCGGTGCGCGCCGCCGAGCTGGGTGCGGGGGAGATCCTGCTCAACGCGATGGACGCCGACGGCACCACCGACGGCTTCGACCTCGAGCTGATCCGGGCCGTACGCCGTGAGGTGTCGATCCCGGTGATCGCCAGCGGGGGAGCGGGGGCAGTCGAGCACTTCGCCCCGGCCGTGGAGGCCGGCGCCGACGCCGTGCTCGCCGCGACCGTCTTCCACTTCGGCACGCTCAGCATCGGGGAGGTCAAGACCGGTCTGTCCACGGCCGGTCATCCCGTCCGCTGACGGGCGGCGGGCACGTAGGATCCAGCCATGCTGAAGACGCCCCGCCTCGCCGTCGCCGCGCTCGCGACCGCCACGCTCGCGCTCACCGCCTGCGCGCCCACCGACGAGACGGACACCGCCTCCGACCCCTCCGCGGACACCTCGGAGACGTCGGCGGCGGACGAGTGCACGCCTGATGCGATGGACACCCTCACGGACGGGACGCTCACCATCGCCACCGACGACCCGGCCTACGAGCCGTGGTTCGTCGACAACGACCCCACCAACGGCGAGGGCTACGAGTCCGCGGTCGCCTACGCGATCGCCGAGCAGCTCGGCTACACCCAGGACCAGGTGACCTGGGTGAAGGTCCCCTTCAACAAGGTCGTCCAGCCGGGTCCCAAGGAGTTCGACCTCGACCTCAACCAGGTCTCGATCACCGAGGCCCGGCGCAAGGCCGTCGACTTCTCCTCCGGCTACTACGACGTCGTGCAGACCGTGGTCACCAACACGGGCAGCGCGATCGACGGCATCACCAGCGTCGCCGACCTCGCCGACGCCAAGCTCGGTGCGCAGGTCGGCACCACGAGCTACACCGCGATCACCGACCAGATCCAGCCGTCTGAGGACCCCGCGGTCTTCGACACCAACGACCAGGCCGTCCAGGCGCTGAAGAACGGGCAGATCGACGGCATCGTCGTCGACCTGCCCACCGCCTACTACATGGCCGCCGCCCAGCTCGACGACGGCGTGATCGTCGGCCAGCTCCCGCTGCCGGAGGGCGAGCCGGAGCAGTTCGGAGCGGTCCTCGGCAAGGACAGCCCGCTCACCGGGTGCGTCTCGCAGGCCGTCGACGCGCTGCGCGAGGACGGCGTGCTCGACCAGATCGGCCAGGAGTGGCTGGCCCAGCAGGGCGCCCCCGAGCTGTCCTGATGGCCGGCCAGGTGGACACCGCCTGGGAGCCCTCGCAGGTCCAGCGCGAGCGTGACGCCTGGCGTCGGCGGCGCACCGTCCGCAGCGCCGTCGTCGCGGCGCTCAGCACCGTGCTGGTCCTCGGCGCGCTCGCGGTCGTCGTGGTCAGCTCGCCCGGCTGGCAGCGGGTCCAGGAGACCTACTTCGACTGGGACAAGGCCGTCGACTCGTTCCCGGCGGTCCTGGAGGGGCTCTGGCTCAACATCCGCGTGATGGCGATCTGCGCCGTGCTGATCGTCGCGCTCAGCCTGGCCATCGCCGTGATGCGGACGATCCGCGGTCCGGTCGCCTTCCCGCTGCGGCTCGTCGGGACGGCGTACGTCGACGTCTTCCGCGGCCTGCCGCTGCTGCTGGTGATCTTCCTGCTCGGATTCGGCGGGCCCGCGCTGAGCCTGGAGGGGCTGCCCACCTCGGCGCTCTTCTGGGGCTGCACGGCGCTGGTCCTGTCCTACTCGGCCTACGTCGCCGAGGTGTTCCGCGCCGGCATCGAGTCGGTCCACCCGAGCCAGCGGCTCGCCGGCCGTTCGCTCGGCCTGTCCTACGGCCAGACGCTGCGCCACGTCGTGCTGCCGCAGGCGTGGCGCCGGGTGCTGCCCCCGCTGATGAACGACCTGGTCTCGCTGCAGAAGGACTCCGGCCTGATCGCGGTGCTGGGCGTCATCGACGCGATCCGCGCCGCCCAGATCGAGACCGCCAAGGACTTCAACTACACGCCGTACGTCGTGGCGGGCTTCCTGTTCTGCTGCCTGACCATCCCGATGGCGCGCCTCACCGACCGCTACGCCCGCAAGAAGGGCTACCACGGGGCCGGAGGCCACCTGTGAACGATCTGCTGACGTTGAGCGGGGTCCGGAAGTCCTTCGGCGACCACGTGGTGCTGCGCGAGGTCGACCTCAGCGTCGAGCCCGGCCAGTGCGTGGTCCTCATCGGCGCCTCGGGCTCCGGCAAGTCGACCCTCCTGCGCTGCATCAACCTCCTCGAGGTCGTCGACGACGGCACCATCACCTTCGAGGGTCGCGACATCACCGACCCGCGCGTCGACGGCGACGAGGTCCGCTCGCGCATGGGGATGGTCTTCCAGGCCTACAACCTCTTCCCGCACCTCGACGTGATCGGCAACGTCACCCTCGCCCTGCGGCTCGTGCACGGCGTCGGGAGCGACGAGGCGCGCAGCCGCGGGCTCGCGATGCTGGAGCGCGTCGGTCTGGCCGAGAAGGCCACCGCCCGCCCGGACGACCTGTCCGGGGGCCAGCAGCAGCGGGTGGCCATCGCCCGTGCCCTGGTCGCCAACCCGCGACTGATGCTGCTCGACGAGGTGACCTCGGCGCTCGACCCCGAGCTCGTCGGGGAGGTGCTCGACCTGCTCACCGAGCTCAAGCGCGAGGGCGTCACGATGGTGCTCAACACCCACGAGATGGGCTTCGCCCGAGACGTCGCCGACCAGGTCTGCTTCCTGCACGACGGCGTCGTCCACGAGCGTGGCACGCCCGAGCAGGTCCTCGGCGACCCCCGGCAGGAGCGCACCCGCGCGTTCCTGTCCCGGATCCGCGCCTGACACCTCGCCCACCCCCCAAGAATTCGCGGGCTGTCGGTGGGTGGGAATAGCCTGAGCCGGCTGGTTGGTTGCGCACGGCAACCGACAGGTCGAGACGGACGAGACGACGAGGGGGCGGGCGACACCGGTGGGCGAGGACGCGGAGCTGAGGGGCACCACCACACTCGACGGCTTCCGCGTTCTGCGGGTCGGCATCCGGCGCGAGCCGTGGGTCTTCACCGTGGCCACGCTCGGTGCCGTGCTCTTCGGGGTGCTCACCGTCGCGGACGCCTGGGTGCTCGGCTGGTCGACCCAGCACGTCCTGATCCCGGCGTTCGACGACGGCGAGATCGGCACCGACCTGCTCGTGTGGGTCGTCGCGCTGTTCCTCGCGGTCGCCATCCTGCGCGCGATCGGGATCGTCGCGCGGCGCCTCGGCGGCGGGATCATGTACTACCGGATGCAGTCCCACACCCGTCGCGGCGTGACCCGGCAGTACCTCGCGCTCCCGATGGAGTGGCACCAGCGCCACCCGACCGGCCAGCTGCTCTCCAACGCCTATTCCGACGTCGAGGCCGCGTGGTCGCCGATCATGCCGCTGCCGATGGCGCTCGGGACGCTCGTGATGATGGTCATCGCCGTCGTCCAGATGTTCCTCGCCGACGTCGTGATGGCCGTCGTCGGGCTGCTCGTCTTCCCCGCAGTGGTGGCCGCCAACCTGCTCTACCAGCGCTACTCGTCGCCGCTGATGACGCGTGCGCAGGGCCTGCGCGCCGAGGTCAGCGAGATCGCCCACGAGTCGTTCGACGGGGCAATGGTGGTCAAGACCCTCGGCCGCGAGGTCGAGGAGACCGACCGGTTCGGCGTGAAGGTCCGCGAGCTGCGCGACGTCAACATCCGCGCCGGCCGGATCCGTGCGGTCTTCGACCCCGCGCTGGCCAGCCTGCCGAGCCTCGGCGTGCTGGTGGTGCTGGCGGTCGGGGTGTCCCGGGTGACCAGCGGTGCCACCCAGCCCGGTGACGTCGTCACCGTGGCCTACCTCCTCACCATCGTCTCGTTCCCGATCCGCGCGATCGGCTGGCTGCTCGGTGAGTTCCCCCGCTCCGTCGTCGGCTACCGCCGGGCCAAGGCCGTCCTCGACGCCCGCGGCTCGATGGCCTGGGGCGACCTCGAGCTCCCCGCGGCCGAGGGCGGTGCGCTGCTCGAGGTCTCGAACCTGCACTACTCCTACGACGAAGCCGCCCCGCTGCTGCGCGGCGTCGACTTCGACGTACGCCCTGGGCGCACCGTCGCGCTCGTCGGCGCCACCGCGTCCGGCAAGAGCACCCTGACCAGCCTGATGACCCGCCTGGTCGACCCCGATGCCGGCGAGATCCGCATCGACGGCATCGACCTCAAGGGCCTGCGCAAGGGCGAGCTCCCGCGCGACGTGGCGCTGGTCCCGCAGACGGCGTTCATGTTCGACGACACCGTGCGCGGCAACGTCACGCTCGGCGCCGACGTCGCCGACCACGAGGTGTGGGCCGCGCTGCGCACCGCCCAGGCCGACGGCTTCGTCGCGGCGCTGCCCGACGGCCTCGACACCCGCCTCGGCGAGCGCGGCACGTCGCTGTCGGGCGGCCAGCGCCAGCGGCTGTCGCTGGCCCGCGCGCTCGTACGACGCCCCCGGTTGCTGATCCTCGACGACGCGACCTCCGCGGTCGACCCCGAGGTCGAGGCGCGCATCCTCGCCTCGCTGCGCGAGGAGCGGGCCGGCGAGCCGGCCTCGCTGGTCGTGGTCGCCTATCGCAAGGCGACGATCTCGCTCGCCGACGAGGTGGTCCACCTCGACGGCGGCCGGATCGTCGGCCGCGGCACCCACGCCGACCTGCTCACCTCCAGCCCGGCCTACGCCCAGCTGGTCAACGCCTACGAGACCGACGCTGCCGAGGGGACCCGCGCATGAGCACCACGACCGCCCCCGGCACCCGGATGGACACCGGCGAGGACATCGGCGCCCTCGCCACCATCCGGCTCGGCATGCAGTACTCGCCCGAGCTCCGCGACGGCCTCGGCGCCACCATGGCGCTCGCGGTGCTGGCCTCCTGCGGCCAGATCGTCGTGCCGATCGCGGTGCAGCAGACCCTCGACAAGGGCCTCGGCGCCCCCGGCGGCCCTCGCCTCGACTACGTCGCGTGGATGGGCGTGGCCGCCGCGCTCGCGATCCTCGTCACCAGCGTGGCGTCCTACCTCATGACCAGCCGGCTGTTCACCACCTCCGAGAACGGCCTGGCCACGCTGCGCACCAAGGCGTTCCGCCACGTCCACGACCTGCCGCTGCTCACCCAGAACACCGAGCGCCGCGGTGCCCTCGTCTCGCGCGTCACCACCGACGTCGACCAGGTCAGCCAGTTCCTCGTCTTCGGCGGCCTGATCTTCGTCGTCAGCATCGGCCAGATGCTGGTCGCGACGGTGCTGATGGTCGTCTACAGCTGGCAGCTCGCGCTCGTGGTGTGGCTGTGCTTCGCGCCGCTCTTCCTCTCGATCCGCTGGTTCCAGAAGAAGCTGTCGGCCGCCTACACCGTGGTCCGCCACCAGGTCGGCGTGCTGCTCGGTGCGATCTCCGAGCCGGTGGTCGGCGCCGCCGTGGTCCGCTCCTACGGCGTCGAGGACCGCACCCAGGCGCGCATCGACACCGCGATCCAGGACTGGCAGGACGCCTACACCCACGCCCAGACCTACACCGTCACCTCGTTCTCGCTCGGCGGCATCTCGGCCGGGCTCGCCAACGCCGGCGTCATCGTGATCGGCATCCTGCTCGGCTTCGCCGGCGACATGACCCCCGGCAAGGTCCTCGCCTTCGCCTTCCTCGTCTCGCTCTTCGTAGGGCCGGTCCAGATGGGCACCCAGATCCTCACCGACGCCCAGAACGCGATCGCGAGCTGGCGGCGGGTGATCGGCATCCTGGAGACCCCGGCCGACCTCGTCGACCCCGGCCCGGAGGGCGAGCAGCTGCCGCGCGGTCCGATCGACGTGCGCTTCGCCGACGTCACCTTCAGCTACCCCGGCGGCCCGCCGGTGCTGCGCGACGTCGACCTCGCCATCGCCGCCGGCACCCGCGTCGCCATCGTCGGCGAGACCGGCTCGGGCAAGTCCACCTTCGCCAAGCTGCTCACCCGCCTGATGGACCCCTCCGAGGGCACGGTGCTCCTCGACGGCGTCGACGTGCGTCGCATCGACTCCCGGTCGCTGCGCCGCAGCGTGGTGCTGGTGCCGCAGGAGGGCTTCCTCTTCGACGACTCGATCGCCGCCAACGTGCGTTACGGCCGCCTCGGTGCCACGGAGGAGGAGATCCGCGCCTCGGCCCGTGAGCTCGGCATCGACGAGTGGCTGGCCGGTCTGCCGCGCGGCCTGGCCACCGGCGTCGGCCAGCGCGGCGAGTCGCTCTCCGCGGGGGAGCGCCAGCTCGTGGCACTGCTGCGCGCGCACCTCGCCGATCCCGACCTGCTGGTCCTCGACGAGGCGACCAGCGCGGTCGATCCCGCGCTGGAGATGCAGATCGGGCGGGCGCTCGAGCGGCTGATGCAGTCGCGCACCTCGGTGACGATCGCCCACCGGCTCTCGACCGCGGAGGCGGCCGACGAGGTGGTCGTGGTCGACCAGGGGCGGATCGTCCAGCGCGGGCCGCACGCCGTGCTGGTCGCCGAGGAGGGCGGCGTCTACGCCGGGCTCCACGCGAGCTGGGTCGCCCAGCACTCCCGTCCGGCGTCCTGAGCGGACCTACCTCTCCGGGCGCGGGATCAGGCCCGCGTCAAGACCCGCGTCAAGACCCGGGTCAAGGCCCGGTCAGGGTTCGGGGCAGGTCAGGAGGCGAGGAGCTGGGAGAGCAGCTGGTCGACGTCGCAGTGGGCCGACTCCTGGCCGGGGGCCACGAGGGCGGTCGTGCGCGCCAGGAAGGCGTCGACGTCGACGGCGCGCGCCAGGAGGACCAGGTGCCCGTCGGGCGAGCTGAGCTCGATCCCGACCATCGGCTGGCCGGTGAAGCTCACGTCGGGGGACACGTGGACGTCGCCGTCGCCGGTCGGCGTGTGCGAGCCGCGCATCAGCAGGTCGCGGCCGAAGGTCCACACCAGGTCGCCGTCGCTGGTGACGAAGGTCATCGTGACCGCGAAGGGGTCGGCGCTGCTGTAGCCCAGCACGCTGTCGATCTCGTGCCGGATGCCGCGCTCGTCCACGCACTCGACCGTGAGGTCGACGGCAACGTCGGTCATCGTGTGGCGGCCACCGGACATGTTCATCAAGTCTCCCTGGAGATTCCTTGCTGGTGTGATCATGAGACGGCATGACGGGGTCTTGATGATGCGAAACGGCAAAAAATGATCCGCTGCGGTCCAGACCGGACTACGTGCGTCGCTCGGTGACCGGCTTGGGAGCCCCCGGCTAGGGTTCGTGGCATGACGGGCACGGCCAAGCGCATCGCGCTGGAGACGCTGGGATGGGTCCTCCTGCTGCTCGGTGTCGCGGCGATCTTCCTCCCCGGCCCCGGCCTCCTCGGGATCTTCGCCGGGCTCGCCCTGCTCTCCCAGCAGTACGAGTGGGCCGAGCGCCGCGTCGAGCCGGCGCGCATCCGCGCGCTCCAGGGTGCGGCCGAGGGCGTCGAGACCTGGCCGCGGATCGTCGCGTCGGTGCTCGGTGCGGTCGTGCTCGCGGCCTGCGGCGTGCTCTGGATCATGGACCCGGCCGCGCCCGGCTGGTGGCCCCTGTCGGAGACGTGGTGGCTGCCCGGCGGGCTCTGGACCGGCGTGACCCAGGTCGGCTCGGCGTTCATCGCCGTGGGCCTGATCGTCTACAGCTACCGCCGCTTCCACGGCAAGCCCGAGGCGGTCGAGCAGCTCAAGCGCGACCGCGAGGCGCTCGACGCCGAGAAGGCGGACCGGAAGCAGACGCAGGGCGCCTCGCACTGACGGTGCACCGACCCGGTCGCGGACCCGATTGTCGGTTCGTGGGACGGGTGGGATAACGTTCTGCCGAGCTCGGGCGATTGGCGCAGTGGTAGCGCGCTTCGTTCACACCGAAGAGGTCACTGGTTCGAACCCAGTATCGCCCACCGAGACCAGCACCGCCCCTGACCTGCGAGGACCGCAGGTCAGGGGCGGTTCGCATGTCGGCGGCTCGGCACGCATCGTGGATGTCCGAGCGTCGGCCGACGTCGGGGTGGCCCCGCGCCGGACGCTGCGTGGTGTTGCGTGGTCTGATCGACCGATCTACGTTATTCCAAAGAACTTTGGAGGAACGATGAGCGCGGATGACCGTAGGACGCGGGTGTTCGAGGAGCTTGCGGTCGTGGGCAAGGCCTTCGGCAGTGCCAAGCGGCTCGAGCTCGTCGAGCTGCTGGCCCAGGGGGAGCGGACGGTGGAGGCGCTGGCCCGCGCGGCGGACATGGGCGTCAGCACCGCCTCGGCCCACCTGCAGGTGCTCAAGCTCGCCAACCTCGTGCAGACGCGTCGGGAGGGGACGAAGGTCCACTACCGCCTCGCCGGGGACGATGTCGCCCACCTCTACGCCGCGATGCGCACCGTGGCCCGGGAGCGATCCGCGGACGTGAGTCATGCCCTCGACGCGTACCTGAACCTTCCGGGCACGGAGGAGGTCGGCGTCGTCACCCGGTCCGAGCTCGAGCCGCTGCTCGCCTCGGGCGAGATCACGCTCCTCGACGTCCGCCCGCCGGAAGAGTTCAGTGCCGGCCACATCCCAGGTGCACGCAGCGCACCGCTGGGGGCGCTCGCCGGCGACGCCGACGCGCTGCGGGCCGCGCGGCCGATCGTGGCGTACTGCCGTGGAAGCTTCTGCGTGATGGCGCACGACGCCGTGCGTCTGCTGGGCGCCGCCGGGATCGAGGCGCGCCGACTCGAGGACGGCATGCTGGAGTGGCGGACCGCTGGCCTCCCCGTCGCGGTCGGTGCGTCGTGAGTGCGGCGACGGTCTTGCTGGCCTGGCCGGTGCGGCGCTGGCTGGTCGCGCTGGCTGCCACCGTGGCGTTCGTGCTGATCGTGGCTGTGCCGACCGACCTGATCGACACGCCGGTCTTCGGGCGGGAGATACCGCCGACCTGGTGGGCGTGGCCGTCGCTCCTGGTGTCCTCGGCCCTGGGCGGCATGCTCACTGCCACCTACGTCCGGGCGCCGTCGCAGCCCGATCGCTCGTCGAGTAGACGCGGTGGCTGGATCGGCGGCCTGCTGACCTACTTCGCGGTCGGATGCCCGGTGTGCAACAAGCTCGTGCTCGTCGCCCTCGGAAGCGCAGGAGCCATCACCTGGTTCGAGCCGGTGCAACCCGTCCTGCAGGGCGTCGCCGTCCTGATCCTGCTCTGGGCGCTGCGCAGCCGGCTGCTCGGAGAGCTGTCCTGCCCTACCCCCGTGTCTGGAGATGTCGCCCGTGCCTGAGGTCCGCAAGAGTCCCGTCCTTCCGCTCGTCGTGGCGGCGTTGGCGGCGATCGCGCTGCTGGTCGTGGTCGTGCGGGGGAGCGGCAGTGAGGGGGACGACGCGGCTGCTGTCCTGAACGCGCCGGCGACCGAGTCCGCGGCCCCCGACGAGGCCGCCGAGCAGCTGGCACGACGCAATCCCGACGACCCGATGGCTCTCGGCGACGTCGACGCGCCCGTCGTGATGGTCGCCTACTCGGAGTTCCAGTGCCCGTTCTGCGGCAAGTTCGCCCGCGACACCGAGCCCCGACTGGTGGAGAAGTACGTCGACAGTGGCGTCCTGCGCATCGAGTGGCGCGACTTCCCCTACCTCGGCACGGAGTCGTGGGTGGCCGCGCGCGGTGGTCGCGCCGCGGCCGCCCAGGACCGCTTCTGGGAGTTCGAGGAGGCCATGTACGCCGATCAGCTCCCCCCCAACAGCGGTGATCTCGACGCGGACTACCTCACCTCGATCGCCGAGGACATCGGCCTCGACGTGGCGGAGTTCCGTGAACATCTCGCCGACGTCTCCGCCGGTGAGGCGCTGGTGAAGGAGGACTTCGCCGAGGGTCAGGCGATCGGAGTGACCGGCACCCCGGCCTTCGTGATCAACGGAGTGCCCGTGATCGGCGCACAGCCGATCGAGGTCTTCGAGCAGACGATCGAGCAGGCCGCCGAGGACGCCGGGTCGTGAGCGGGGTCGGCGTGCTGGCGGCGTTCGCCGCCGGGATCCTGGCGCTGCTCTCCCCGTGCAGTGCGCTGCTGCTGCCGTCGTTCTTCGCCTATGCCTTCGCCAGCCCTCGAGCGCTGATCGCCCGCACGTCGGTGTTCTACCTCGGGCTGCTGCTCACACTGGTACCGCTGGGCACAGGGGCGGGCGCGGCCTCGTCCCTCTTCTACGGCCACCGAGCGCTGCTGGTCGCGATCGCAGGCTGGACGATCATCGGGCTCGGAGTGGTGCAGCTGCTGGGCCGAGGCTTCGCGGTGCCCGGCGCCCCGCGGCTGCAGGCGTGGGTGGCCTCGCGCGGGGGGGACGGGTGGCTCTCGACGCTGCTGCTCGGTGCGGTGTACGGCCTCGCCGGATTCTGCTCCGGGCCGGTGCTCGGCGCCATCCTGACCGTGGCCGCGACGCAAGAGAGCCCGTGGCACGGAGGGGCGCTGCTGGCCGTCTATGCCCTCGGCATGGCAGCGCCGCTCCTCGCCCTCGCCTTCTTCTGGGACAGGTTCGAGCTCGGTGGGCGGCGCTGGCTGCGCGGCCGGACGCTGTCCCTGGGGCGCCTGCGGGTGCACACCACCTCGCTGGTCGCAGGGTGCCTCTTCATCGCGGTGGGTGCGGTGTTCCTGCGCTACGACGGCACCGCGGGCCTCACCGGCTCACTCGGGTGGGGGGACCTGACGGACGTGGAGTACGACGCCCAGCGCGCCGTGACCGAGTGGGCAGCGCACGTGCCGGCCTGGGTGATCCCGCTGGCAGTGACGCTCGTTGCCCTCCTCGTCGCCTGGCGCCGGCGGGGGAGCACCACCGACCCGGCGGCCGAGGGCGAACAAGTCGACGCGCACTGACACTCCTCGGATCCACCGGCGGGCCGGTCGCCGCCCGCGGACGGCACCACGGCGGGGGTCCCGACTTGAATACCGCGTAAAAGTACGTACATTAGGTGGGGAGCGCCGAGCTCGCCCACGAGGGTGGCTCGCTCGCGTCGTGCGACCTCGCCCACCGGCTCCCGAGTCAGCCTGGGTGCGAGCTGCAGTCGTGCGCCGAACCCCATCACGCAGGCGTCGGTCTCGCTGACCGCTCGCTCACCGTGCCCTGTACCACGAAAGGTCCCCCCTCGATGACCCCCACGTCCGCTCGCCCCGTCTCCGTCTCCGAGGCGCAGGCCCTCATGCTCGAGAGCAACACCCTGGTGCTCGACGTCCGGAGCCCGGGCGAGTTCGAGACCGCCCACATCGACGGCGCGGTCAACATCCCGGTCGACCGGCTCGATCCGCACCTGCGCGAGATCGTCCACAACGCAGGAGGGTCGTTGGTCCTGGTGTGTCAGAGCGGCGGCCGGGCGGAGCAGGCTGCGGGCAAGCTGAGCAGCCACGGCAAGGAGGACGTCGTGCTCCTCGACGGCGGCATGAACGCCTGGCAGCAGGCGGGAGCCCCGGTCCGTCGTGGTGACACGCAGCGCTGGGCGCTCGAGCGCCAGGTCCGGTTGGTGGCGGGCACGATCGTCCTCGCCTCGGTCGCGATGAGCGCGTGGTTCCCGCGCACCAAGTGGATCGGAGCCGGGGTCGGCGGCGGTCTGGTGTTCGCCGCAGCCAGCAACTCCTGTGTGATGGGCACCGTGCTGGGCAAGCTGCCCTACAACCAGGGGCCGGCGTGCGACATCGACGAGGCTCTCACCCGCCTCAGCGTGCGATGAACGGGTGAGTCGGCCCGGTGTGACAGCGAGCCGACGATCGGTCGTCAGTGCCTCCCGACGACGCTGAGCATCAGCACCGCGGCGAAGACGAGCGCCACCAGGGGGACGACGTACACGGCCCGGGGGACGTGAGGGACGATGCGTATCTCTCGCAGCGGCCGTGCGGGTCGTCCCAGCCTGCTGAGCCTTCGTCTGGCCAGCACCTCGGAGGGGGCGGGCTTCACCTGTCAGGTCCGTCCGTGCCGTCTCCCTCGACGCGCTCGCGGAGCATCTCCTCACGACCGTGCACGTCGGGCGCGTCGGCGACGTCGCCGTTGCGCTCGGCCTCGTGCTGCTCGAGCTCGACGAGCGCGACCTCGGGGTGGTGCAGGTCGAAGGCCGGCGACTCCGAGCGGATGCGAGGCAGGGTGTGGAAGTTGTGGCGCGGCGGCGGGCAGCTGGTCGCCCACTCCAGCGAGCGGCCCCAGCCCCACGGGTCGTCCACCTCGACCTTGGGGCCCTTGGCGGAGACGTAGACGTTGTAGAGGAACGGCAGCATCGAGGCGCCGAGCAGGAACGACCCGACCGTGGAGATCTGGTTGAGCGTGGTGAACCCGTCACCGGGCAGGTAGTCGGCGTAGCGACGGGGCATGCCCTCGACACCGAGCCAGTGCTGCACGAGGAACGTGGTGTGGAAGCCGATGAACAGGATCCAGAAGTGGACCTTGCCGAGACGCTCGTCGAGCATCTTGCCGGTCATCTTCGGCCACCAGAAGTAGAACCCGGCGAACATCGCGAACACGACCGTGCCGAAGACGGTGTAGTGGAAGTGGGCCACCACGAAGTAGGAGTCGGACACGTGGAAGTCCAGCGGCGGGCTGGCCAGGATGACACCGGTCAGGCCGCCGAAGAGGAACGTCGTGAGGAAGCCGATCGACCACAGCATCGGGGTGTCGAAGGACAGCGAGCCGCCCCACATCGTCCCGATCCAGTTGAAGAACTTCACCCCGGTCGGCACCGCGATCAGGAACGTCATGCCGGAGAAGAACGGCAGGTCGACCGCACCGGTGACGAACATGTGGTGCGCCCACACCGCCACCGACAGCATCGCGATGCCCAGCGTCGCGGCCACCAGGCCGACGTAGCCGAAGATCGGCTTGCGGCTGAAGACCGGGAGGATCTCGGAGACGATGCCGAAGAACGGCAGCGCGATGATGTAGACCTCCGGGTGGCCGAAGAACCAGAACAGGTGCTGCCACAGGATCGGCCCGCCGTGCGACGGGTCGAACACGTGCGCCCCGAGGATCCGGTCAGCCTCCAGCGAGAGCAGGGCGCCCGCGAGGATCGGGAACACCATGATCACCAGCAAGCTCGTGATGAGGGTGTTCCACACGAAGATCGGCATCCGGAACATCGTCATGCCCGGCGCCCGCATGCAGATGATGGTGGTGATGAAGTTGACGCCACCCAGGATCGAGCCCAGACCGGCCATCCACAGGCCCATGATCCACAGGTCACCGCCCACACCCGGGCTGCGGACGGCGTCGGAGAGCGGCGTGTAGGCGAACCAGCCGAAGTCGGCCGCGCCCTGCGGGGTCAGGAAGCCAGACCCGGCGATCAGGCCACCGAACAGGAACAGCCAGTAGCTGAACATGTTCAGGCGCGGGAACGCCACGTCGGGCGCACCGATCTGCAGCGGCAAGATCACGTTGCTGAAGCCGAAGAACAGCGGCGTCGCGAACAGCAGCAGCATGATCGTGCCGTGCATCGTGAACAGCTGGTTGTAGAGCTGGTCGTTGACGACCTGCATGCCCGGGTAGGCCAGCTCGGCACGGATCAGCATGGCCATCAACCCGGCGGCCAGGAACCAGCCGAACGAGGTGACCAGGTACATCTTGCCGATCAGCTTGTGGTCGGTGGTGGTGAGAAGACGCACCACCTGCTGGCCGAGGGCGTGCGGCCCGGCCTGCGCAGCGGTGGGCCTGACGTTCGTGGCAGTCATGGCAAACCTCGTTGGATGTGGCGTCAGCGGATCTGGAGAGAAGGAGGCTGAGCTGGGCGGGACTAGCGACCCCCGTCGACCTCGGCCGGAGTCTCAGGGACCGTCGGAAGCCCAGCCTGCGCGAGCGCGTCGTAGCCGCCTCCGTTGCGCAGGTGGTCGAAGCCCAGCTTCGTCATGTGCTCGATGGCTGCTGCTGCACGGCGTCCGGAGGCGCAGTACACGACGTAGGTCGCTGTCGGGTCGAGGTTGCTGAGCTGCGCGTCGAAGTCCGCTGCGGCGATGTCGAGGTTGCGTGCCCCGTCGAGGTGTCCGGCGTCGTACTCGGCGGGAGTGCGAACGTCCAGGGTGACCGCGCCCTCGACGATCGCGCGCCGGACGGCCGCAGGGCTGGCGACAGCGGTGCTCGAGGTCGGGCTGGTGGCCGTGGAGCTGTCACCGAGGAGACCCTCGAGGCTCTGCCACGCCGTGTAGCCCGCGACCAGGACGAGCAACGCGGCAAAGCCGATCTTGAGCCGCCGCGCCGGGAGGCGATCGGCCATCGTCTTGCCGACCAGCGTCGCGACCATGGCGGCGACGGTGAACGGAATGATGACGTCCCAGTCGAAGCGCGCGGTGCCGCCAGCGCGGGCCACCAGCGAGGTCGCGGAGTTGAGAGCGACGATCATCAGGGATGTGCCGACGGCCTGCTGCATCGGCAGGCGCAGCACGAGCACGAGGGCAGGCACGACGACGAACCCGCCGCCGACCCCGAAGAATCCCGTGAGCAGACCGACGGTGAGGGCCACCGCGACGACCGCGGTGGGGGAGTAGCGAGCCGGGGCGACAGGCTCGGCGGTCCGCTCGAGCACCCTCAGCCGTCCGGTTCCCCCGGACGGGTCCTTGACGACGGCCGCCGGGCGCGGGCCCTCGGGCCTGTCGGAGCCCGGGGTGGTCCTGGTGCCGCGTTGGTCACCGATCATGGCGGCTGCTGCGACGAGCATCAGGACCGAGAAACCGAGGAGCAGCAGGTGCTGGTCCACGCGGTGGTTGAGATAGCTGCCGAGCCAGGTGGCTGGCAACCCGACGATGCCGAAGGTGAGGCCCATGGCCCACCGCACCCGGTTGCTGGATAGGTACGACGCCATGCCGACGGCGGCGGTGAGACCGACGATCACGAGACTACTGGTGGTGGCGTCCTGCGCCGGTTGGCCGATGAGGTAGACGAGCGCTGGGACGGTGAGGATGGCGCCGCCGCCGCCGAGGCCCCCCAGGACCGCCCCGATCAGCAGTCCCAGCGCGATGGTCAGGGCCAGCGTCATGCCACGGTCCCGGGACGGCCGTCATCGGTCACGAGCGGGAGGCCTCGCTCGGCCCATGCGGTCATCCCACCCGCGAGGTTGACGACGTCGTGACCCGCGGCGGAGAGGATCACCGCTGCCTTCGACGACCTGTTGCCCGATCGGCAGACGGCGACGATGGTCGTGTCCGGCAGTGCTGCCGGGTCGAGCGCCCCGAGTGGCATGTGCACGGCTTCCCCGGCATGGCCGGCAGTCCATTCGTCCAGCTCGCGCACGTCAAGGAGCAGGGCGCCGTCTGCGACCAGGGCCGCTGCCTGTGGCGGGTCGATGTCGTGCACCGGGGCGCCGTCGCGGGCAGTCATCGGGACCTCCAGGTCACGGGGTGGGAACGGTCGGAGACAGCGATCGAGACGCGGTCGGGTCGGGACAGGTCTGTCAGCAGGCTGAAGCGGTCGCCGCGGACGACGGTCTGGCGCCACTCGACGGGTTGGCCCCGGAGCTCGCCCGTCCGATCGATGGCCAAGGCCGCGCTGCCTTCGGGGATCTCGAGCAGGACCCGCTCGACGGCGGTCGGGAGAACTGCGCGTACCTCCTCGCGCCCGCCGGTCAGGCGGATGCCGCAGAGCCGGTCGAGCTCGGCGTACAGGGAGGTCTCGGTGAGGTCGGCCTCGAGCAGCGGTGCGGCGATCCGGGCAGGCAGCCAGGCACGGTCCATGGCCAGCGGCTCGTCATCGGCGAGGCGAATGCGTTCGAGATAGATGAGCGGCGTGGACTCCTCGAGCCCGAGCCGGACGGCGACGGTGCCGTCGGCTCGCGCATCCAGGGTGCGTACGACGCTGCGTTGGTGGCGACCGGCTTGCTCGACCGACGCGAACAGGCTGTACAGCGTGCCCTGCGGTTGGGCGATCTCCTTGTCCGCGACCCGCGGCGGGCGGCCGCGAGACGCCTCCACGAGACCGGACTCGCGCAGGCGTCGGAGCGCTTCGCGAACTGTGTGGCGACTGACCGCGTACTCCGCGACCAGGGCCATCTCGCCCGGGAAGGACGTGGCGAACTCGCCGAGGCGCAGGCGTCGTTCGATGTCCTCCTGCACCTGTGCCCACAGCGGCATGGGGCTCGCCCGATCCACGGGGACCGAGCGGGACCCGCGCATGCGGTGGTCGTGGTGATGGTCCGTGTGGTCGTCCATGAGGGACTCCTGCCGGATTGACGATGGGTCTTGATCGATGGAGGGATCAACGCGTACGGTCATAAATGTACGTACATCCGTAACAGTCCGCAAGGAGGACGCATGCTCCACGTCGAGGTGCTCGACACCAGTGACCTGGGTGACCGCAGCTACGTGGCTCACGACGGGTCCACCGCGGTCGTGGTCGACCCGCAACGCGACATCGACCGGGTGGAGGCGGTGCTGCTGGAGCGCGGGTTGCGGTGCGTCGCGGTGCTGGAGACCCACATGCACAACGACTACGTCAGCGGTGGTCTCGAGCTGGCGCGTCGTGCGGATGCCGACTACGTGGTCAACGCCGAGGACCCGGTCCACTTCGAGCGGGAGTCCGTGCGCGACGGCGACGTCCTCACGTTCGGGCAGATGAGGGTGACGGTGATCAGCACACCGGGCCACACCGTCACCCACCTCGCCTACTTCGTCGAGGACTCCGAGGGCATCGACCCGGCGGCAGTCTTCACGGGCGGTTCACTGCTGTACGGATCGGTGGGGCGGACCGACCTGGTCGACGTCGAGCGGACCGACGAGCTGACCCGGGCACAGTTCCACTCCGCGCGTCGACTCTCCGAGCTGCCCGACGACGCCCGCGTCTTCCCGACCCACGGGTTCGGCAGCTTCTGCTCCTCCGGCTCGGCCGCGGGCGGCGACTCCTCGACGATCGCCGAGGAACGTCAGCGCAACGACGCCCTCACCGCCGCCGACGAGGACACGTTCGTCGCGACGCTGATCTCGAACCTGACGGCGTACCCGGCCTACTACGCCCACATGGGCGCACGGAACCTCCAGGGGCCGGGGCCGATCGACCTGAGCCTGCCCGAGCTCGTCGACGCGGAGCAGCTGCGCAAGCGCCTCGAGGCCGAGGAGTGGGTCGTCGACCTCCGCACCCGGACCGCCTACGCCGCCGAACACCTCGTGGGCAGCATCGGGATCGAGCTCGGGGACCAGTTCTCCACCTACCTGGGCTGGCTGATCGAGTGGGGCGCGCCGCTGACCCTGGTCGGCGAGAGCGCTGACCAGGTCGCCACGGCCCAGCGTCAGCTCGTCCGGATCGGGATCGATCGTCCCGACGCGGCGGCGATCGGGTCGCCCTCCGACCTGAGCACCGGGCCCGACAGCGTGGGCTCCTATCCCGTCGTCGGCTTCGACGACCTCGTGGCGGCCGACCGCAGTCGCCTCACGGTCCTGGACACCAGGCGCGACGACGAGCGCGCAGCCGGCGCCATCCCGGGCTCGGTCCACATCCCGCTGCACGCGCTGCTCACGCGTCTGGACGAGGTCCCGGCTGGTCCGCTGTGGATCCACTGCGCCAGCGGGTTCCGCGCCTCCATCGCAGCGAGCCTGCTGGCCCGGGCCGGGCGCGACGTGACCCTCATCGACGACCACTTCAGCCGGACCGAGGGTCTCGGACTCAGCTGAAGCACTCGACCGTGGGCATCACGTTCCACGGTCTCGCCGCCACGACACTCAACGAGGAGTACCCACCATGGTCCGCGATCGACACTTCAAGGTCCTTGTCATCGGCGCCGGCAGCGCCGGCATCAGCGTCGCGGCCCGGCTGCGACGCCAGGGCGTCGACGACGTCGGCATCCTCGACCCGTCCGAGACCCACTACTACCAGCCGTTGTGGACGCTCGTCGGGGCCGGCTGCGCGCCGGAGAAGGCAGCGCACCGTCCGATGGCCGGCCTGATCCCGCAGGGCGTCACGTGGGTCCGCGAGGCCGCGACCGACATCGACCCCGACGCCAACACCGTCACCACGACGGAGGGCAGCACGCTGTCCTACGACTACCTCGTCGTGTGTCCCGGGATCCAGCTCGACTGGGACAAGATCCCCGGCATGGCCGAGGCGCTCACCACGGACGCCGTCTCCAGCAACTACCGGTTCGACCTCACCGCCAGGACCTGGTCGAGGATCCAGGCGATGCGGTCCGGCACCGCCGTCTTCACCATGCCAGCCGCGCCGATCAAGTGCGCCGGGGCGCCCCAGAAGATCGCCTACCTGGCCGCCGACTACTGGCGCCAGCAGGGAACGCTCGAGGACATCCGGATCGTGCTCGTCCTCCCCACGCCGGGCATGTTCGGAGTTCCTGTCTTCGCCCAGGAGCTCGAGCGCGTGGTGGAGAAGTACGGCATCGAGGTCCACAAGAACAGCGAGGCCGTCGAGATCGATCCCGCCAACCAGCAGGTGGTCGTGGCCGATCACGCCAACGACACCAAGCAGTCCATCGGCTACGACTTCATGCACGTCGTACCCCCGCAGTCAGCGCCGGACTGGCTCAAGGCCACCCCGCTCTCGGACCCGGACAACGCAGGCGGCTACGTCGGGGTGGACAAGAACACCATGCAGCACACGCGCTACCCGAACGTGTTCTCGCTCGGCGACGCCGGTTCGACCCCGAACTCCAAGACCGGTGCTGCGATCCGGAAGCAGGCGCCCGTCGTCGTAGCCAACCTGGTGGCGGCGATGGCCGGCAAGCCGCTGCCCGCGTCCTACGGCGGCTATGCCTCGTGTCCGCTGACCACCGCACGAGACAAGATGCTCCTCGCCGAGTTCGACTACACCATGGAGCCCGCGCCGAGCATCCCCGTCATCGACACCACCAAGGAGCGCCGCGACATGTGGTACCTCAAGCGGTACGGGTTGCCGGCGCTGTACTGGAACCTCATGCTCAAGGGCCGAGCCTGACCCGGCTCTGAGGTCGATCAGAACGGTACGCGGGAGTCATTGGCCGTGGCGAGCCAGCCCCAGCACGTGCGCCATCCCGGACGCTCGGCGACGACGTCTTGCTCTGGGGACGGTGTCGGCGACACGACATGCGGCGTGAGCGCTGCGGCGTCGGGCATGCCCCCATGACATCTCACCGCTGGGGCGTGCCGTCGGCGATCTCGCGTGGTGGACGAACGTGTCCCCGACCTCGAGGCACGATGGCGTCATGACGATCAAGGCCGTGGTCCTCGACATCGGGAGCGTGCTCGAGGTCATCGACGACGACGTGTTCCCCGGCCCCGCCGAGCAGCGCCTCGGCCTCGCGACCGGCAGCATCGCCGGCGGGCTCGCCGGCCTGCCGGGGGACGCCATGACCGGGCAGGTCACGGAGGCCGCGATCCGCGCGGAGTGGCAGCGGACCCTCGGGCTCACCGACGCCCAGGTCGACGAGCTCGTCGAGGACTACTGGCGGTGGTACGTCGGCACCCTCGACGAGGAGCTGTACGCCTGGTTCGTCGCGCAGCGCCGGCACCGGATGACCGCGATACTCTCCAACTCGGGGCCGGGCGCCCGCGAGCGTGAGCGGCCCTACGGCTTCGAGGACGTCACCGACCTCATCGTCTACAGCCACGAGGTCGGCCTGGCCAAGCCGGACCCGGCGGTCTACGAGCTGACCACCGGGCGCCTCGGCGTCGAGCCCGGCGAGGTGCTGTTCCTCGACGACGTCGCTGTCAACGTCGCGGCCGCGGCGGCGCACGGCTGGCACGCGGTGCTCCACGTCGACACCACCACGTCGATCCGCGAGCTGGACCGGGTGATCCGCGAGCACGCCTGAGCGCTGCGGTAAACCGGGGTGAGCCCCGCCGGGCCCGGCCGATAGCATCGCCGGGACATCCGTCCCGTCCCCAGAGGAGCTCTCGTGTCCGACATCCAGGTCGTCCGCATCCACGCCGATCAGCGTGCGGAGACCACGGTCACGACGGGCACCAGGGCGTGGGAGCTGTTCCGCGACGACGCCGACGTCGTCGCCGCGCGCGTCGCGGGCCAGCTCAAGGACCTGTCCTACGAGCTCGCCGCCGGCGACGAGGTCGAGGCCGTGACCATCGACAGCGTCGACGGGCGCGACATCCTGCGCCACTCCACCGCCCACGTGATGGCGCAGGCCGTCCAGCAGATCTGGCCCGAGGCCAAGCTCGGCATCGGCCCGCCGATCGAGAACGGCTTCTACTACGACTTCGACGTCGAGACCCCGTTCGTGCCCGAGGACCTCGTGAAGATCGAGTCCGCGATGCGCAAGATCATCAAGGAGAACCAGCGCTTCGAGCGCCGGGTCACCACCGACGCCGACGCGCTCGACGAGCTGAAGGACGAGCCCTACAAGATCGAGCTGATCGGACTCAAGGGCGGCGCCGGCGCGGCCGACACCGAGGGCGCGAGCGTCGAGGTCGGTGCCGGCGAGCTGACCATCTACGACAACATCGGCCGCAGCGGCGAGGCCAAGTGGTCCGACCTGTGCCGCGGCCCGCACTTGCCGACCACCAAGCGGATCCCGGCGTTCAAGCTCATGCGCAGCGCCGCGGCGTACTGGCGCGGCGACGAGAAGAACAAGCAGCTCCAGCGCATCTACGGCACCGCGTGGGAGTCGAAGGAGGCGCTCGAGGCGCACCTCGAGCGGATCGCCGAGGCCGAGAAGCGCGACCACCGCAAGCTCGGCCGCGACCTCGACCTGTTCTCGTTCCCCGACGAGATCGGCTCCGGCCTGCCGGTCTTCCACCCGCGCGGTGGCGTCATCAAGCGCGAGATGGAGGACTACGTCCGCCGCCGGCACATCGAGGAGGGCTTCGACTACGTCGGCACCCCCCACATCTCCAAGGAAGGGACCTTCCACCTCTCGGGACACCTGCCCTACTACAAGGACACGATGTTCCCGCCGATGGAGTTCGAGGGCGCGGACTACTACCTCAAGGCCATGAACTGCCCGATGCACAACCTGATCTACCGCTCGCGCGGTCGGTCCTACCGCGAGCTGCCGCTGCGGCTCTTCGAGTTCGGGCACGTCTACCGCTACGAGAAGTCCGGCGTCATCCATGGCCTCACCCGCGTGCGCGGCTTCGCCCAGGACGACTCCCACTCCTACGTCACCGAGGAGCAGGCGCCCGGCGAGATCAAGCACCTGCTCGACTTCGTCCTCGGGCTGCTGCGTGACTTCGGGCTCGACGACTTCTACCTCGAGCTCTCGACCCGCGACGACTCCAAGCCCGACAAGTTCGTCGGCTCGGAGGAGCAGTGGACCAACGCCACCGAGGTGCTGCGCGTCGCGTGCGAGGAGTCCGGCCTCGAGCTCGTCCCCGACCCGGGCGGCGCCGCGTTCTACGGCCCGAAGGTGTCGGTGCAGGCCAAGGACGCCATCGGCCGCACCTGGCAGATGTCGACCATCCAGTACGACTTCAACCAGCCGCAGGGCTTCGACCTGACCTACCAGGCCGCCGACGGCACCCGGAAGCAGCCGGTGATGATCCACTCGGCGAAGTTCGGGTCGATCGAGCGCTTCCTCGGCGTGCTCGTCGAGCACTACGCGGGCGCCTTCCCGCCCTGGCTCGCGCCGGTGCAGGTGCAGGCGATCCCCGTTGCCGACTTCGCCGCCGACTACCTGCACGACGTCGCGCGCCGGATGAAGGCCCAGGGCCTGCGGGTCGAGGTCGACGACTCCGACGACCGGATGCAGAAGAAGATCCGCAACGCGCAGCTGCAGAAGGTGCCGTTCATGGTCATCGCCGGCAACGACGACATCGAGGCGGGCGCGGTGTCCTTCCGCTACCGCGACGGTCGCCAGGACAACGGCGTGCCGATCGACGAGGCGATCCAGCGGGTCGCCGACGCGGTGGCGGCGCGCGAGCAGGTCTGAGCGTGTCGGTGGTCGAGGTGCGAGCGCAGCGAGCCGCGAGACCCCGCCGACCGGTCGTCGACCTCACCGACGAGGAGGCGCGCCGGGCGCTGCCGCTGAAGTGGGGGACCGTCCCCGACGACGTGATCCCGGCGTGGGTCGCCGAGATGGACTACGCGGTCGACCCGGTGGTGATGGACGCGGTCCGGGGCGCAATCGCCGACGGCGTCACCGGCTACCCCCTCGAGCGCGACCCCGCGCTCGGCGAGGCCTACGCCGGGTGGGCGTCACGCCACTTCGGCTGGGCGCCCGAGCCCGAGGCCGTACGCCCGGTCGTCGACGTGACGGCTGGCGTCCGGCTGGCCATCGACGTGCTGAGCGGGCCGCGGGGAGTGGTGTTCCCGACGCCCGGCTACAACGCCCAGCACGGTCTCGCCGGCATCACCGGGCGGCTCGAGCACCTCCTCGAGGTCCCGGCCTCCGCCGACCGGGCCGAGATCGACCTCGACCGGCTCGACCGGCTGTTCCGCGACGGGGCTCAGACGCTGCTGCTCACCCAGCCGCACAACCCGTGGGGCCGGGCGTTCACGCGCGCCGAGCTCGAGGGCGTCCGCGACGTCGTGCTGCGCCACGGCGCCCGCGTGGTCAGCGACGAGATCCACGCGCCGCTCGTGCTGCCCGGCGCCGAGCACGTCTCCTACCTCGCGATCGACGGCACCCACGACCACGCGGTCGCGGTGGTCGCCGCCTCCAAGGCGTTCAACACCGCCGGCCTGAAGTGCGCGCAGCTCGTCGTGCCCGACCCCGCCGCCCGGAGGCTCCTCGACGCCGAACCCATGTCGCGCAACGACTCGTGGTCGCCCCTCGGCGTCGTCGCCGCCCGTGCTGCCTACGACGACGGAGACCCGTGGCTCGCCTCCCTCGTCGAGCGCCTCGACCAGCAGCGCAGCCTGCTCGGCGAGCTGCTGGCGACCCACCTGCCAGAGGTGCGGATGCGCCCGCTCGAGGCGACGTACCTCGCCTGGCTCGACGCGTCGGCGTACGGGCACGACGACGCCGCGGCCGTCGCGCTCGAGCGCGGGAGGGTGAAGGTGTCCGACGGCGCGTCCTACGCCCCCGGCTCCACCGGCCACGTCCGGCTCAACATCGCCACCTCGCCGGAGCGCCTGACCCGCATCGTCGAGCGCCTCGCCACGGCCTGGACCTGAGCGCTAGCGTCGAGGCATGCAGCTCGGCGTCCACTACGCGAACTTCACCCACCCCGACTGGCAGGCCCGGCTCACGGAGCGGCTCACCGAGACCGCGCGGGTGGCCGACCAGGGCGGCATCGCCCAGCTCACCGTCATGGACCACTGGTTCCAGATGGAGCAGCTCGGCGGCCCCGAGCAGCCCATGCTCGAGGGCTACACGACCCTGGGCTACCTCGCCGCCGTGACGGAGCGGCTGCGCCTCGGCCTGCTCGTCACCGGCGTGACCTACCGCCACCCGGGGCTGCTCGCCAAGACCGTCACGACGCTCGACGTGCTCTCCGGCGGCCGGGCGATGCTGGGGATCGGCGCTGCCTGGTACGACCGTGAGCACGCGGGGCTCGGCGTGCCGTTCCCGCCGCTGAAGGTGCGCTACGAGTGGCTCGAGGAGACGCTCCAGGTCGCCCGCCGGATGTTCGCCGGCGACCGGACGCCCTACGAGGGCACGCACGTGCGGCTCGAGGAGCCGGTCAACGTCCCGCCGCCGGTGCGGGGACGGATCCCGATCCTCATCGGCGGGGGCGGGGAGAAGAAGACCCTGCGCCTGGTCGCGCAGTACGCCGATGCGTGCAACCTGTTCGGCGGGCCGCCCGAGGAGGTCCGGCACAAGCTCGAGGTGCTGCGCGGCCACTGCGACGACGTCGGCACCGACTACGACGCGATCGAGAAGACCATCATCGTGGGCGGCGACCCGGTCAGTGGCACCGACGACTACCTGGCCACGGCCGAGGCCTACGCCGCGCTCGGCGTCGACATGGTGGTCAGCGGGCCCGCCGGCGACGACCCGGTCGCGTGGACGACTGCGGTCGCCGAGCGGGTGGTCCCGCGGCTGGCGTCGCTGTAGCGAGGTCGCGTCCGCGCCGTCACAGCGCGCGGACGTACCTCCGGCACGGCGACACGTAGGTCTCGCCGCCGGCCGTGACCTCGTAGGGCAGGTCGCCCTCGTCGGTCCAGCCGTGCTTCTCGTAGAACCGGCGCGCCCGCGCGTTGCCGGCGACGACGGCCAGCCACGCGGCGTCGTGCCCGGCCGCCGCGACCCGCGCACACGCCTCGGCCAGCAGGTCGGCCGCCACGCCGGTGCCGCGTGCTGCGCGGGAGACGAAGACCTGCTCCACCTCGTCGCCCACCACCATCACGAACCCGAGGAGCGTGCCGTCGCCGGCGACCGCGACCACCGTGTCGCCGACCCGCGGCGGCGTGCGCTCGTGGAACGCCGCGAGGGTGCGGGCCGCGGTGAGCCCGTCCGGCACGTGCCCGGCGTGCCCGTCGTGCCACCCCTCGTGCCACAGGTCCGCCACCGGCGCCATGTCAGCGGGCTCGGCCGGTCGGATCGACGTCATGACCCCACCCTAGGATCGCGCCATGAGCGAGGAGACCCGCGGCGCCGGTCCCGACGGACTCGAGCGGATCTGGACGCCCCACCGGATGGCGTACGTCCGCAACGCCGTCGACGACGAGGGCTGCCCGTTCTGCGCCATCCCGTCACACCCCGACGAGGAGTCGCTGGTGGTCGCGCGGGGGGAGACGACGTACGCGGTGCTCAACCTGCACCCCTACAACCCCGGCCACCTGATGGTGCTGCCCTACCGCCACGTCGCCGACCTGACCGACCTCACCGACGACGAGGCCGGCGAGCTGATGACCATGACGCAGCAGGCGCTGCGGACGATCCGGTCGGTCAGCCGACCGCACTCCTTCAACGTCGGGCTCAACCTCGGGCGCTCGGCCGGCGGGTCGCTCGCCGACCACCTCCACCAGCACGTCGTGCCGCGCTGGACCGGCGACGCGAACTTCATCACCGTCGTGGGCGGCACCAAGACCGTCCCGCAGCTGCTCGAGGACACCCGCCGGCTGCTCGCCGAGGCGTGGCCGGCATGAGCGGGCACCCGCTGGCCGCCGACGCCGCGCTCGCGGCCGACCTGGTGCGCGAGGCCGCGCTGCTCGCCGCCCGGATCCGCTCCGAGGGCCTCGACGTGGAGCGCAAGACCAGCGGGTCGGACATCGTCACGCAGGCCGACACCGCGGCCGAGCGGCTGATCGTCCAGCAGCTCACCGCCGAGCGGCCCGACGACGCGATCGTGGGGGAGGAGGGCACCTCGCGCCCCGGGACCTCGGGCCGCACGTGGGTCATCGACCCCGTCGACGGGACCTACAACTTCTCCCGCGGCAGCGACTGGTGGTGCAGCGCGATCGCGCTGCGCGACGAGGACGACGTCCTGCTCGGCGCGGTGCACCACGCCGCCTCCCTGCGCACCTGGGTCGGCGGACCCGACCTGCCCAGCACGTGTGACGGCGTCCTCCTCGACCCGCTGCCGCAGACCGCCCGCGAGGCGCGGTGCGCGGTGACCTACCTCCACCCGCCGTTCTACAGCGGCGAGGTGGGCGTCGCGTTCGCCCGTGCGCTCGGGCAGGTCGGCACGCTGCGGATGCTCGGCTCCGGGACGATGGACTGCATGGCCATCGCCTCCGGCCAGTGGGACGTGCTGTTCCAGCACTCCGTCGCCGACTGGGACCGGCTGCCCGGCGCCGCGATCGTGCGCGGGGCGGGCGGGGAGTCGGTCGTGGTGCCGGCGGCCGGCGTCGACTGGACCGTGACCGGCGCGTCCGCGGCGGTGGCGGACGTCCGGGGAGCGCTGGCCGGCGGGTAGCCTGCCGCCGTGCTCGATCGGTTCAAGCAGTTCTGGCAGGGCGTGATGCTCGCGCCGTTCATCAACCTGTTCATCCGCCTCGGGGTGAGCCCCGACGTGGTGACGCTGGTCGGCACCCTCGGCGTCAGCTTCGGCGCGCTGTTCTTCTTCTCCCAGGGCTGGGTGTGGCAGGGCGTCCTGTTCATCACCGCCTTCGTCTTCAGCGACCTCGTCGACGGCGCGATGGCACGCAAGATCGGGCGCAAGGACGACTTCGGAGCCTTCCTCGACTCCACCCTCGACCGGGTCGCCGACGGTGCCCTGTTCGGCGGGCTGGCGCTCTACTTCGCCTGGCACACCGACAGCAGGCTCTACGTCGTCCTGTGCCTGGTGATCCTGGTGATGGGCGCGGTGACGTCGTACGCCCGGGCGAAGGCCGACCACCTCGGCTACGACGCCAAGGTCGGCATCGCCGAGCGTCCCGACCGGCTGGTCGGCATGCTCGTGCCGGCCTTCTTCGCCGACGTCCTCGACCTGCCCTGGCTGCTGTGGATCGCGCTGTGGGCGCTCGCCGTCGCGGCCACGGTGACCGTCGCCCAGCGGATCTGGGTGGTCCGGCGCCAGGCCCTCGCCCGGGCGGCCGCCCAGGCCTAGGCCGATTCATCCCTCCGGCTGGGCCAGCACTACCATCCAGCCATGGCTGAGCAGACCCCCCAGACTTCGGTCGAGACCCCCATCGAGCACGGCACCAGCCGCGTCAAGCGCGGCATGGCCGAGATGCTCAAGGGCGGCGTCATCATGGACGTCGTCACCCCCGACCAGGCCAAGATCGCCGAGGACGCCGGCGCCGTCGCCGTGATGGCCCTCGAGCGCGTGCCGGCCGACATCCGCGCCCAGGGCGGCGTGTCCCGGATGAGCGACCCGGACATGATCGACGGCATCATCGAGGCCGTCTCGATCCCGGTCATGGCGAAGGCGCGCATCGGCCACTTCGCCGAGGCGCAGGTCCTCCAGTCGCTCGGCGTCGACTACATCGACGAGTCCGAGGTGCTCACCCCGGCCGACTACACCAACCACATCGACAAGTGGAACTTCACCGTCCCCTTCGTCTGCGGTGCGACCAACCTCGGCGAGGCGCTGCGCCGCATCACCGAGGGCGCGGCGATGATCCGCTCCAAGGGCGAGGCCGGCACCGGTGACGTCTCCAACGCGGTCATGCACATGCGCACGATCGGCGGCGAGCTGCGCCGGCTCAGCAGCCTCTCGGAGGACGAGCTCTACGTCGCGGCCAAGGAGCTGCAGGCCCCCTACGAGCTGGTCAAGGAGGTCGCGGCCGCGGGCAAGCTCCCGGTCGTCCTCTTCACCGCCGGCGGCATCGCCACCCCGGCCGACGCGGCGATGATGATGCAGCTCGGCGCCGAGGGCGTGTTCGTGGGCTCCGGCATCTTCAAGTCCGGCAACCCGGCCCAGCGCGCCGAGGCGATCGTCAAGGCGACGACCTTCCACGACGACCCCGACGTCGTCGCGAAGGTCTCACGCGGCCTCGGCGAGGCGATGGTCGGCCTCAACGTCGACGAGATCCCGCAGCCGCACCGCCTCTCCGAGCGCGGTTGGTGACCCAGCCGACGATCGGCGTCCTCGCCCTCCAGGGCGACGTGCGCGAGCACCTGGCGGCCCTCCGGTCGCTGGGTGCCGAGCCGATCACGGTCCGTCGCCCCGCGGAGCTGGCGGCGTGCGACGGCCTCGTCGTGCCGGGCGGGGAGTCGACCACCATGATCAAGCTCGCGCGGATCTTCGACCTGCTCGAGCCGCTGCGCGCGGCCGTGCGCGGCGGCATGCCGGCGTTCGGCACGTGCGCCGGGATGATCATGCTGGCCGACCGGATCGAGGACGGCGCCACCGGCCAGGAGACCATCGGCGGACTGCACATCACGGTGCGGCGCAACGCCTTCGGTCGGCAGGTCGACTCCTTCGAGGAGGACCTGCACCTCGACGGGCTCGACGCCCCGGTGCGGGCGGTCTTCATCCGCGCGCCGTGGGTCGAGGCGGTCGACGACGACGTCGAGGTGCTGGCTCGGGTCGAGTCCGGGCCCGCCGCGGGTAGGATCGTGGCGGTCCGTCAAGGCCCCCTGATGGCGACCTCGTTCCACCCGGAGGTCGGCAGCGACGACCGGGTCCACGGCATGTTCGTGGACCTGGTGCGCTCGGCCTGACGACGTACACGAACCACGACAGAGACAGAGGTACTCATGTCCGGCCACTCCAAGTGGGCAACGACCAAGCACAAGAAGGCCGCGATCGACGCCAAGCGCGGCAAGCTCTTCGCCAAGCTGATCAAGAACATCGAGGTCGCGGCGAAGCAGGGCGGGGGAGACCCCGCGGGCAACCCGACCCTCTACGACGCCATCCAGAAGGCGAAGAAGAGCTCGGTCCCCAACAAGAACATCGACTCCGCGGTCAAGCGCGGCTCCGGTGCGGAGTCCGGCGGCGTCGACTACCAGGGCATCTCCTACGAGGTCTACGGCCCGCAGGGCGTGGCCTTCCTCGTCGAGTGCCTCACCGACAACAAGAACCGTGCCGCGATGGAGGTCCGCACCGCGGTCACCCGCAACGGCGGCACGATGGCCGATCCCGGCTCGGTGTCGCGGCTGTTCAACCGCAAGGGCGTCGTCGTCGTCCCGAAGTCCCAGGAGGGACGCGAGGTGACCGAGGACGACGTCCTCGAGGCCACCCTCGACGCGGGTGCCGAGGAGGTCAGCGACCTCGACGAGGCGTTCCAGGTCCAGAGCGAGGCCACCGACGTGGTCGCGGTCCGCACCGCGCTGCAGGAGGCCGGCATCGACTACGACTCCGCCGACGTCGAGTTCGTCGCCAGCCTGGAGATCCCGGTCGACGCCGACGGTGCCGGCAAGGTGATGCGCCTCGTCGACGCCCTCGAGGACCTCGACGACGTGCAGGACGTGTTCACCAACGTCGACATCCCCGCCGACGTGATGGCCGAGCTCGAGGCCGCCGACGCCTGACGTCTCGTACGCGCCTGGGCATAGCCACGACGGTGGAGCGCTGAGCCCGACCTACCGGCCTTGCGCTCCACTGTCGCACCGCCCGCCGGCACCACGTGTCCGGCCCTGTGCGCGTGTCCTGCCCGCGCTCCGCGCAGGCGCGGGATAGCGTGGCGCACGAACACATGTTCGGACGCCGACGGAGAGGGACCAGCGTGCGCGTGCTCGGCATCGACCCCGGCCTGACCCGGTGCGGCGTCGGCGTCGTCGACGGCAGCGTCGGACGACCGCTGTCGATGGTCGACGTCGGCGTCATCCGCACCAGCTCGGGCCTGCCGGTCGCCGAGCGGCTGGTGAGCATCGAGAAGGGCCTCGACGCCTGGATCGAGGAGCACCGACCCGACGCGGTGGCCGTGGAGCGGGTGTTCGCCCGCTCCGACTCCAGCACCATCATGGGCACCGCCCAGGCCAGCGGCATCGCGCTCGTGGTCGCGGCGCGCCGCGGGCTGCCGATCGCGATGCACACCCCCAGCGAGGTGAAGGCCGCGGTCTCGGGCAACGGCCGGGCCGACAAGGCGCAGGTGGGCGCGATGGTCGTCCGCATCCTCCGCCTGCCCGAGATGCCCAAGCCGGCCGACGCCGCCGACGCGCTGGCGCTGGCCATCACCCACGTCTGGCGCGGCTCGGCCAGCAACCGCCTCGAGGCGGCCGTGGCCCAGCAGAAGGCCCAGCTCATGGCACACCAGAAGAAGACACCAGCGAGGACCCGATGATCGCCTTCGTCCGCGGCGAGGTCGCCGCCGTCACGCTCACCAGTGCCGTCCTCGAGGTCGGCGGCGTCGGCCTCGAGCTGATGTGCACCCCCGGCACCCTCGCCACCCTGCGCGTGGGTCGCGAGGCGCGGCTGCCCACCAGCATGGTGGTGCGCGAGGACAGCCTCACGGTCTTCGGCTTCCTCGACGAGGACGAGAAGCAGGTGTTCGAGATCGCCCAGACCGCGTCAGGCGTCGGGCCCAAGGTCGCCCAGGCGATCGTCGCGGTGATGAGCCCCGACGACGTACGCCGGGCGATCGCGGCCGAGGACGTCAAGGCCTTGACCCGCGTGCCCGGGATCGGCCAGAAGGGCGCCCAGCGGATCATCCTCGAGCTCAAGGACCGGATCGGCCCGCCGACCGGCGGCGCGCACGCGGTGGCGGCGCCGCACGCGGGGGAGCCGTGGCGCGCGCAGGTCCAGCAGGGCCTCGTCGGCCTCGGCTGGTCGACCAAGGAGTCGGAGAAGGCGGTCGACGCCGTCGCCGACCAGGCCGGCGCCACCCCCGACGTCGGCGCGCTGCTGCGCGCGGCGCTGCGCACCCTGAGCAAGGCCTGACGTGAACTGGGACGACACCGACCTCGACGACGAGCTCTCCGGAGCCGAGCTCGCCCACCTGCAGCGCCTCACCGACGCGGAGGCCGACGGCGACGAGCGCGCGGTCGAGGCGGCGCTGCGGCCCAAGACCCTCGACGAGGTCGTCGGGCAGGCGCGGGTGCGCGACCAGCTCGGCCTGGTGCTCGAGGCGGCCCGGCGCCGCGGGCGGGCGCCCGACCACGTGCTGCTCTCCGGCCCTCCCGGTCTGGGCAAGACGACGCTCGCGATGATCATCGCCGCCGAGATGGGCACCCCGCTGCGGCTCACCAGCGGCCCCGCCATCACCCACGCCGGCGACCTCGCCGCGATCCTGTCGGGGCTCAACGAGGGCGACGTCCTCTTCGTCGACGAGATCCACCGGATGTCGCGCCCGGCCGAGGAGATGCTCTACATGGCCATGGAGGACTTCCGGGTCGACGTGGTCATCGGCAAGGGCCCGGGCGCCACCGCGATCCCGCTGGAGATCCCGCCCTTCACCCTGGTCGGCGCCACCACGCGCGCCGGCCTGCTGCCCGGGCCGCTGCGCGACCGGTTCGGCTTCACCGCCCACCTCGAGTTCTACGAGCCCGACGAGCTCGACCGGATCGTGCACCGCTCCGCGGGGCTGCTCGGCGTGCACCTCACCTCCGAGGGGTCCGGCGAGATCGCCTCCCGCTCCCGCGGCACCCCGCGCATCGCCAACCGGCTGCTGCGACGGGTGCGCGACTACGCCCAGGTGCGGGCCGACGGCGTCCTCTCGCTGCCGGTCGCGCGGGCCGCGCTCGACCTCTTCGAGGTCGACGAGTCCGGCCTCGACCGGCTCGACCGGGCGGTCCTCGACGTCCTCTGCCGGCGCTTCGGCGGCGGTCCGGTCGGCGTCTCGACGCTCGCGGTCGCCGTCGGTGAGGAGCGCGAGACGGTGGAGGAGGTCGCGGAGCCGTTCCTCGTGCGGATGGGCATGCTCGCCCGTACGCCCCGGGGACGGATCGCCACCCCGGCCGCGTGGCACCACCTCGGTCTGACGCCGCCCGCGCTCCCGACCGTCGACTCCACGCTCTTCGACGACGTGTGAGGCGAGCTGTGAGGCGGCGGGGGAGCGCCACGTAGACTCGCCGCGCTCACGCACCCCCGACCTCCCAGGAGATCCCACCCGTGAACGACCTCGCCGCCCTCCTGCCCCTGGTGGCCATCGTGGCCCTCTTCTGGTTCATGGTGATCCGCCCGCAGCAGCGCCGCCAGCGTGAGGTGGTCTCGCTGCAGAACAGCATCCAGGTCGGCCAGCGCGTGATGATGTCGTCCGGCGTCTTCGGCACCGTCGTCTCGCTCACCGACGACCGCGCCCGCCTCGAGATCGCCCCCGGCACCCAGATCGAGATCGCCCGCGCCGCGATCGCGAAGATCGACGAGCCGGTGATCGGCGAGCCCGGCGAGCCCGGCGATGCCTGACCGGCAGGCCGCCGCGGAGGCGCTGCGGCGCCTCACGGTCGACGTCGCGGACTGGCCCGAGCCTGGCGTGACGTTCAAGGACATCACCCCGGTGCTGGCCGACCACGACGCGTTCTCGGCCGTCATCGCCGCGCTCGCCGCCGCCGGTCGTGACGAGCACGGTGCCGTGGCGGTCGACAAGGTCGTCGGCATGGAGGCGCGCGGCTTCATCCTCGCCGCCCCGGTCGCGCTGGCCCTCGGCGTCGGCTTCGTGCCGGTGCGCAAGGCCGGCAAGCTGCCGCGCGAGACCCACGCCGTCTCCTACACCCTGGAGTACGGCGAGGCGACGCTCGAGCTGCACCGCGACGCGATCGCGCCCGGTGAGCGGGTGCTGCTGGTCGACGACGTGCTCGCCACCGGCGGCACCGTGGCCGCCACCCGGCGGCTCGTCGAGTCCTGCGGAGGAGTCGCCACGGCGGTGTCGGTGCTCATGGAGCTGGGCTTCCTCGACCCGCGCGCCACCACCGGCGACCTCCCGGTCGAGACCCTGCTGACCATCTGACAAGACGGCGGGGGCCGGACCCGCCTCCGCGGCTCGTGACGGCTCACTAGACTGTGCCAATGGCAGAGGAGCAGGCGCCCGCGCAGGAGACGAGGTCGGCCCCGCTGACCGCCCGCGGCATGCGCGCCCGGCTCGCCCGGGTCGGCACCCGGCCGCCGTCGTCCAACCCGGTCCTGGAGCCGCTGTTCCGCGCCGTCCGGGCCAACCACCCCAAGGCCGACCTCGCGCTGATCGAGCGGGCGTACCACGTCGCCGACAAGTGGCACACCGGCCAGATGCGCAAGAGCGGCGACCCCTACATCACCCACCCGCTCGCGGTCACGACGATCCTCGCCGACATCGGCATGACCGAGCCGACCCTCGTCGCGGCCCTGCTCCACGACACGGTCGAGGACACGCCGTACACGCTCGACGCGCTGCGCGCCGACTTCGGCGACGAGGTCGCCCTGCTCGTCGACGGCGTCACCAAGCTCGACAAGGTGCAGTACGGCGACTCGGCGCAGGCCGAGACGATCCGCAAGATGATCGTCGCGATGGCCCGCGACATCCGGGTCCTCGTCATCAAGCTCGCCGACCGGCTCCACAACATGCGGACCCTGCGCTACGTCCCGGCGGCCTCGCAGGAGCGGTCCTCGCGCGAGACCCTCGACATCTACGCCCCGCTGGCCCACCGGCTCGGCATGAACACGCTCAAGTGGGAGCTCGAGGACCTCGCGTTCGCGACCCTCCACCCCAAGATCTACGACGAGATCGTCCGGATGGTCGCCGAGCGGGCGCCGTCGCGCGACCAGTTCCTCGCCGAGGTCGTGGCCGACATCGAGGCCGACCTCAAGTCCGCCAAGATCAACGCGAAGGTCACCGGCCGGCCGAAGCACTACTACTCGATCTACCAGAAGATGATCGTCGGCGGCCGCGACTTCTCCGACATCTACGACCTGGTCGGCATCCGCATCCTCGTCGACGAGGACCGCGACTGCTACAGCGCGCTCGGCGTGATCCACTCCCGCTGGAACCCGGTGCTGGGGCGGTTCAAGGACTACGTCGCGATGCCGAAGTTCAACATGTACCAGTCGCTGCACACGACGGTCATCGGCCCGCAGGGCAAGCCGGTCGAGGTGCAGATCCGCACCTTCTCCCAGCACCGTCGCGCGGAGTACGGCGTGGCCGCGCACTGGAAGTACAAGGAGAACAACAAGGCCGGCGTCGACACCGACAAGCTCGGCGACCAGGACGACATGACCTGGGTGCGCCAGCTGCTCGACTGGCAGAGCGAGGTCGAGGACCCGGGGGAGTTCCTGGAGTCGCTGCGCTTCGAGATGAACCAGGCGCAGGTCTACGTCTTCACGCCCCGCGGCGACGTGATCCCGCTGCCGGCGGGCTCGACGCCGGTCGACTTCGCGTACGCCGTGCACACCGAGGTCGGCCACCACACCATCGGCTCGCGGGTCAACGGCCGGCTGGTGCCGCTGGAGTCCACCCTCGACAACGGTGACGTCGTCGAGGTCTTCACCTCCAAGGCGCCCACCGCCGGCCCCTCGCGCGACTGGCTCAACTTCGTCCAGTCGCCGCGGGCGCGCTCCAAGATCCGCCAGTGGTTCACCAAGGAGCGTCGCGAGGAGGCGATCGAGCGCGGCAAGGACCAGATCGCCAAGCTGATGCGCAAGGAGGGTCTGCCCCTCAACCGCCTGATGACCCACGACGTGCTGGTGCTCGTTGCCGAGCACTTCCACCACGCCGACGTGTCCGCGCTCTACGCCGCGGTCGGCGAGGGCAACCTCAGCGCCCAGGCGGTCGTCCGGCGCGTCATCGACCTGCACGGCGGCGACGAGGGCGCGGCCGAGGACCTCGCCGAGGGCGTCACCATCACGGGCCGCTCCCGGGCGACCAAGCCCGGCCCGACCGACGCCGGCGTGATCGTGCGCGGCGTCGACGACCTGTGGGTCAAGCTCGCCAAGTGCTGCACGCCCGTCCCGCCCGACCCGATCCTCGGCTTCGTCACCAAGGGCGGCGGGGTCTCGGTGCACCGCAAGGACTGCACCAACGCCGCGAGCCTGCTCACCCAGCCCGAGCGGGTGCTGGAGGTCGAGTGGGCGCCCACCTCGCAGACGACGTTCCTGGTCAACATCCAGGTCGAGGCGCTCGACCGCGCGCGGCTGCTCTCCGACATCACGATGGCGCTCTCCGACGCCCACGTGAACATCCTCAGCGCGACGCTCTCCACCACCCGCGACCGGGTGGCCAAGAGCCGGTTCTCCTTCGAGATGGCCGACGCGGCCCACCTCGACGGCGTGCTCCGCGCCGTGCGCGCCGTGCCGGGCGTCTTCGACGCCTACCGCGTCACCGCCTGACGCCGAGTCGGCGCCAAAGTCGAGGCACAGCGCGCCGAGTCGGCGCAAGTGTCGCGACGAAAGGCGCCGAGTCGGCGCAAATGCTCCGGAACTTCAGGACATTCGCGCCGACTCGGCGGTGGTCAGGCGGACATTCGCGCCGACTCGGCGGTGGTCAGGCGGACATTCGCGCCGACTCGGCGACTCAGCCGAAGTCGGCGGCGGCCTTGCGCGCCATGTCGAGGAACGCCTGCTTGTTGGCGAGCTCGGACTCGAGGTCCTTGACCCGGCGGTCGTCACCGGCGGCCTGCGCCTTGTCGAGCCGGGCCTGGGTCTCGGCGATGCCGGCCTCGAGCTTGGAGACCATGTCGTCGGCGCGGGCGGACTTCTCCGGGTCGCTGCGGCTCCACTGCTCGTCCTCGACGGCACGGATCGCCTGCTCGACCTTGCGCATCCGGCCCTCGAGCTCCTTCATCCGGTCGCGCGGGACCTTGCCGGCGGCGTCCCAGCGGTCGGCGAGGTCGCGGAAGGCCTTCTTCGCAGCCTCGAGGTCCGTCACCGGGACGAGTGCCTCGGCCTCGACGAGGATGGCGTCCTTGACCTCGGCGTTGGCGCTGAACTCCTCGTCGAGGGCGGCGTTGGCGGCGTCGCGGGCACCGAAGAACGTGTCCTGCGCGCCGCGGAAGCGCTGCCAGAGCTGGTCGTCGACCTCGCGCGGGGCGGGCCCGGCGGCCTTCCACTCGCGCATCAGGTCGCGGTAGCGGCCCGCGGTCGGTCCCCACTCGGTGGAGGAGGAGAGCGCCTCGGCCTCGGTCGCCAGGCGCTCCTTGATGACCCGCGCGGCGTCGCGTCGCTCGTGCTCCTCGGCGAAGTGCGCCTTGCGGTGCCGGGTGTAGGTCGTGCGGGCGGTGGAGAACCGGCGCCACAGCGCGTCGTCGGTGGCCCGGTCGAGCCGGGGGAGCTCCTTCCAGGTGGACAGGAGGTCGCGCAGCCGGTTGGCGCCGTTGCGCCAGTCGGTGCCGGCGGCGAGCCGCTCGGCCTCGGCGACGAGCTGCTCCTTCTGGGCCTTGGCCTCCGCGCTCTTCTGGGCGCGCTCCTCCTTGCGGGCGGCGCGCTGGGCGGCGACGACCGGGGCGAGCGCGTCGAGGCGCGCGGCCAGCGACACGAGGTCGCCGACGGCGTGCGCGTCGACGACCTGCTCGCGCAGGGACTTGATCGAGGACCCGGCCTCCTCGGGCGCCAGCCGACCGGACGCGACGCGCTGCTCGAGGAGGTGGACCTTGCCCTCCAGCTCGTCGAAGCGCTTGGTGAAGAACTCCAGGGCCTCGGCCGGCGTGCCGGCCTCGTAGGACCCGACGGATCGCTCGCCATCGGCGGTACGGACATAGACGGTGCCGTCCTCGGCCACCCGGCCCCAGGCGTTGCCGCCGGGCGTCGAGGCGTCGTCGGACTGCTGGTCGGCGCTCATGGTCGCCCATCGTAGTCATGCCCCGGACCGGCCTCGGTAGGCTTCCGTCCGGCGGGCACCACCCGTCCGCCCGATCTGCCGCCCCCGAGCCCTGCAAGGACTGACGCCTGTGTTCATCGCTGGTTTCCCCGCCGGCCCCTGGGGGACCAACTGCTACGTCGTGGCGACGGGACCCGGCGCGGAGTGCGTCGTCATCGACCCCGGCAAGGACTCCGCAGCGGGTGTCGACCAGGTGGTGCGCGAGCACCGGCTCAAGCCGGTCAGCGTGCTGGTGACCCACGGCCACGTCGACCACATGTGGTGCGTGGCGCCGGTTGCCGGGACGTACGACGCGACGGCGTGGATCCACCCGGCCGACCGGCACCTGCTGTCCGACCCGATGGCGGGGATGAGCCGGGAGACCACCCAGATGCTGCTCGGCGGCGACTACTCGTGGGCCGAGCCCGACGACGTGCGCGAGCTGTCCGACCTCGCCGAGCTCGAACTGGCGGGCCTGCGCTTCGTGGTCGACCACACGCCCGGGCACACGGAGGGGTCGGTCACCTTCCGCTCGCCCTACGCCCAGCAGGACGTCTCCGAGGTGATGTTCTCCGGGGACCTGCTCTTCGCCGGGTCGATCGGGCGCACCGACCTCCCGGGCGGCGACCACGCCACGATGCTGCGCAGCCTGACCGACAAGGTGCTGCCCCTGGCCGACGACGTCGTCGTGCTGCCCGGCCACGGCGAGCAGACGTCGATCGGCCGCGAGCGGGCCACCAACCCGTACCTCCAGGACCTCGCTCCCAGACAGGACCTCCGATGAGCAAGATCGCCCCGCTGAGCGGGTTCCCCGAGCTGCTGCCGGCGCAGCGCGCCGTCGAGCGCGAGGTGATCGCCTCGCTGTCGCGCACCTTCGAGCTGCACGGCTTCGCCAACATCGAGACGCGGGTCGTGGAGCCGGTCGAGCGCCTCGCCAAGGGCGGCGAGGTCGACAAGGAGATCTACGTCCTGCAGCGGATCAACGCCGAGCCCGGCGCGAAGGCCGACCTCGGGCTGCACTTCGACCTCACCGTGCCGTTCGCGCGCTACGTCCTCGAGCACGCGGGGCACCTCGAGTTCCCGTTCCGTCGCTTCCAGGTCCAGCCGGCGTGGCGCGGCGAGCGGCCGCAGGAGGGCCGCTACCGCCAGTTCACCCAGGCCGACGTCGACGTCGTCGGCCGCGACGAGCTGCCGTTCCACCACGACGTGGAGGTGATGGCGGTGATGGTCGACGCGTTGTCCCGCCTCCCGATCCCGCGGGTGTCCTTCCAGTTCAACAACCGCAAGCTGATCCAGGGCTTCTACCGCGGCCTCGGGATCGACGACGTGACCGACGCGATCCGGGTGATCGACAAGCTCGACAAGCTCCCGGCCGACGAGGTCGCGCGGATGCTGGTCGAGCGCGTCGGCACCACGCCCGAGCAGGCGCAGCGCTGCCTCGACCTCGCCACGATCCGGGTCTCCGACACCTCGTTCGTGGAGACGGTGCGCGGCCTCGGCGTCACCGACGACCTGCTCGAGGAGGGACTCGCCGAGCTCGCCGCCGTGGTGGAGGGCTGCCGTGCAGTTGCCGACGGGCGGGTGGACGTGGAGGCCAACCTGCGCATCGCCCGCGGCCTCGACTACTACACCGGCACCGTCGTCGAGATCTTCATGGAGGGCTACGAGCGGCTGAAGTCGGTCGGCGGCGGAGGGCGCTACGACGCGCTCGCCAGCGACGGCCGGACGACCTACCCCGGTGTCGGCGTCTCGTTCGGCGTCTCGCGCACGCTGGTGCCGCTGATCGCCGACGGCGTGCTCGCCGGCAGCCGACCGGTGCCCAGCGCCGTCCTCGTCGCGCTCAACACCGAGGACGAGCGGGCCACGAGCGCCGCCGTCGCCTCGGCCCTCCGCGCCCGCGACGTCGCCTGCGAGGTCGCCCCCGCCCCCGCGAAGTTCGGCAAGCAGATCCGCTTCGCCGAGCGGCGCGGCATCCCGTACGTCTGGTTCGTCCAGGCCGACGCCGGCACGGGCGAGGTCCGGCACCAGGTCAAGGACATCCGCTCCGGTGATCAGGTCGACGCCGACCCTGCCACGTGGAGCCCTCCGGAGGTCGACCTCCGGCCCACCGTCATCAGCACCGTCAGTGAAGGTTTCGAGGCTCGCTCCGCTCGCACCTCAACCACCAAGGAGAACGAGAAGTGATTCGCACCCATGACGCCGGCGCCCTGCGCGCCGACCACGTCGGCCAGACCGTCACGCTCGCCGGGTGGGTGGCGCGACGGCGCGACCACGGCGGCGTCGCGTTCCTGGACCTCCGCGAGGCCAGCGGCGTCGTGCAGGTCGTCGTGCGCGACGAGGACGTCGCCCACAGCCTGCGCAGCGAGTACTGCCTGAAGGTCACCGGCGAGGTCGTCGCCCGCAAGGCCGGCAACGAGAACCCCAACCTCGCGACCGGTGACATCGAGGTCGTGGCCACCGACGTCGAGGTGCTCTCGGAGTCGGCGCCGCTGCCGTTCCCGATCGACGACCACGTGGAGGTGGGGGAGGAAGCGCGCCTCAAGCACCGCTACCTCGACCTGCGCCGCTCGGGCCCCAACGCCGCCCTGCGCCTGCGCAGCAAGATCAACAAGGCCGCGCGCGACGTCCTCGACGAGCGCGGCTTCGTCGAGGTGGAGACCCCCACTCTGACCCGGTCGACCCCCGAGGGTGCCCGCGACTTCCTGGTGCCGGCGCGCCTCGCGCCCGGCAGCTGGTACGCCCTCCCGCAGAGCCCGCAGCTGTTCAAGCAGCTGCTGATGGTCGGCGGCATGGAGCGCTACTTCCAGATCGCACGCTGCTACCGCGACGAGGACTTCCGCGCCGACCGACAGCCGGAGTTCACCCAGCTCGACATCGAGATGAGCTTCGTGGACCAGGAGGACGTCATCGAGCTGATGGAGGACGTCCTCGAGGCGATGTGGGCGCAGGCCGGCCACACCATCGAGCGCCCGCTGCCCCGGATGACCTACGCCGAGGCGATGCAGAAGTACGGCTCGGACAAGCCCGACCTGCGGATGGGCCTCGAGCTGGTCGAGTGCACCGACTACTTCAAGGACACCACGTTCCGGGTCTTCTCCCCTGAGAACGCCGACTACGTCGGTGCGGTCGTGATGCCCGGCGGCGGCAGCCAGCCGCGCCGGCAGTTCGACGCCTGGCAGGACTGGGCCAGGCAGCGCGGCGCGAAGGGCCTGGCCTACGTCACGATCGCCGAGGACGGCGAGCTCGGCGGCCCGGTCGCGAAGAACCTCACCGACGCCGAGCGCGAGGGCCTGGCCGCACACGTCGGCGCCGCACCCGGCGACTGCATCTTCTTCGCCGCCGGACCGGTCAAGAGCAGCCGCGCGCTGCTCGGCGCGGCGCGACTGGAGATCGGTCGGCGCGGCGGCATGCTGGACGACTCGACCTTCGCCTTCACCTGGGTGGTCGACGCGCCGCTGTTCGAGCCGAGCTCGGACGCAGTGGCCAGCGGCGACGTCGCGGTCGGCGCCGGAGCGTGGACGGCCGTCCACCACGCGTTCACGAGCCCCAAGCCGGAGTACCTCGACACCTTCGACACCGACCCCGGCACCGCGCTGGCCTACGCCTACGACATCGTCTGCAACGGCAACGAGCTCGGCGGCGGGTCGATCCGTATCCACCGCGGTGACGTCCAGAAGCGCGTCTTCCAGGTGATGGGGCTCAGCGAGGAGGAGTCGCAGGAGAAGTTCGGCTTCCTGCTCGACGCCTTCAAGTACGGCGCGCCCCCGCACGGCGGCATCGCGGTCGGCATGGACCGGATCGTGGCGATGCTCGCCGGCAGCGACTCGATCCGCGACGTCATCGCGTTCCCGAAGTCGGGCGGCGGCTACGACCCGCTGACCGCGGCGCCCGCGCCGATCACCCCCGAGCAGCGCAAGGAGGCCGGCGTCGACGCGAAGCCGGCGGCGCCCGCGCCCGCCGGGGGCGCGGACGCACCCGCCTGACAGGCGTCCCCTGCCGCCTCGGAGCCGCCCCTGAGTGGCGCCTGCGACAGCGCCCCCGCAGCCCCGGGACCCCGGGGCTGCGGGGGCGTCGTCGCGTGGAAGGACCTGCCTCCCACGCGCCTCTGCGACGGAGGACGTCCCGTCCGATGACCGAACGGCGTGAGGTTTGCCGGACACCGCGGACGAACGCGTCGTAACGCGATCGTTACCGGTCGGTGATCGTGCGTGCGGCGCGGGTCACATAGAGTCCCGTTCGGCGCAGGGGCCCGGGGGACCCTCGGACCGCGCCGCGAAAGTCCCGAACCAGATGGGGAGAGCATGTCGGCAGAGACCGCAGGACCGGAGACGCTCGGCTCGATGAGCCAGGAGCCGGACCACCAGGATCCCAACAGCCAGCAGGCGAAGGAGATCTCGGGCAAGTCCCCCCTCCGGATCGCGTTGGGTCGACTCGCCAAGGACAAGATTGCGGTCGTGTGCGCCGTGGTCGTGCTGTTCTTCGTGATCTGCGCCGTGTTCGCCGGCCCGATCGCCAACCTCTTCGGCGTCAGCCTCGAGACCCCGCTCGCCAGTGAGCGCGTCGACGGCCTCAACAACTCGCTGCCGCTGCCGGAGATGGGCCCGCCGAACGGCCCGTTCACCTGGGACCACCCGATGGGTGTCGCCCCGCAGACCGGCAACGACAACCTCGCCTACTGGCTCTACGGCTGCCGCACCTCGCTGCTGATCGCCACGGTCGCCACGCTGGTCGCGAGCCTCGTCGGCGTGATCGTCGGCCTGCTGGCCGGCTTCCTCGGCGGCGCGATCGACAAGGTGCTGTCGTTCTTCATCGACATGTTCCTGACGATCCCGTTCCTGCTGGCCGCGCTGACCCTGGCGCCGATCCTCAACGAGCGGTTCAACCTCTCGGACAACTACCAGACCATTCAGAAGCTCAGCCTGGTCGCCGTCCTGGCGCTCTTCGGCTGGATGGGCACCGCGCGCCTGATCCGCGGTGAGGTCCTCGCGCTGCGCGAGCGCGAGTTCGTGCAGGCGGCCCGCGTGATGGGCATGCCGACCTCCCGCATCCTGTTCAAGGAGCTCCTGCCCAACCTGGCGGCGCCGATCATCATCAGCGTGTCGCTGATGCTGCCCTCGTTCGTCGCCGCCGAGGCCGGCCTGGCCTACCTCGGCATCGGTGTCTCCGACGGCATCTCGTGGGGCCAGACGATCCTGCGGGCCGCGACCCCGACCTACTTCCGTGACTACCCCCAGTTCCTGTGGCAGCCGCTCCTCGGCATCGTCGCCCTGGTGCTGGCCCTCAACCTCCTCGGCGACGCGATCCGCGACGCCCTGGACCCCAAGACCCGCCGCTGAGCCTCGGGGCTCCTGACTCGGGACCACGCACGTCGCCGGAGACGCCGTCCTCGGTGAGAACAAAAAGGAAAGGCTGGACAGCATGAAGCGGAACAAGCCGCTCGCACTCGTCGCTGGCGCCGCTCTCCTGACCCTTGCTGCCTGTGGCGGCGGGTCGGACGACGGTGGCTCCACCGGCGGGGAGAAGCGAGAGTTCGGCGAGCAGACCGGAGGCACGAAGGACGCCGGGGCCCAGGGTCCTGCTGCCGAGATCGACGGCGCCACGGCCGGTGGGACCATCACGGTCTACCTGCCCGGCGACCCCGGTCCGGACACGCTCGACCCGACTGCCGGATGGTCGGTCACCGGCAACTCGATCCAGCAGGCTCTCACCAGCCGCTCGCTGACCCAGTACAAGCGCGGCGACGACGGCCAGCCCGTCCTGGTCCCGGACCTCGCCACCGACCTGGGCACGCCCAACGACGACTACACCGAGTGGACGTTCACCATCCGTGACGACGCCACGTGGGAGGACGGCAAGCCCGTCACCGCGGAGGAGGTCGCCTTCGGCATCTGCCGCTCGCTGGACTCCGAGGCGTTCCCGTCCGGTCCCGGCACCGAGTACTCGAAGGCCTACTTCGACGGTGCGGCCGACTACGAGGGCCCCTACACCGGCAAGGACCCCAACTGCGAGAAGTGGTCGGGCATCTCGGTCGACGGCCAGGACATCACCATCAAGATGGCCAAGCCGTTCCCGGACATGGACTACTGGGGCGCCTTCATGGCGATGGGCCCGGCCCCGCTGGGCAACGCGTCCAAGCCGCCGAACTACGGCACCAAGCCGCTGTCCAACGGCCCCTACAAGGTCGACAGCTACAAGCCCAACGAGGAGCTCGTCCTCGTCAAGAACGACCAGTGGTCCGCTGACTCCGACCCGGCCCGTCACCAGTACGCCGACGAGTTCGTGTTCAAGTTCAACCAGGACCAGGCCAAGGTCGACGAGATCATGCTGTCGGACAACTCCGACAGCCAGACCGCCGTCTCCACCGGCCTCGGCTCGGACAAGTACAACGACGCCAACGGCCAGCTCGGCGACCGCCTGGTGCAGCAGACCTCGCAGTGTGTCTCCACGCTGACGCCTGACTACACCAAGATCGACGACATCCGCGTCCGCAAGGCCCTCGCCTACGCGTACCCGTACCGCGACGTGTGGATCGCCGGCGGTGAGGTTCCGGACGTGACCCGCATCCCGGCCAACTCGGTCATGCCTCCCGGCATGGCGGGCAAGAAGGACTTCCAGGTCGACGGTGAGCAGATCACCTACGACCCGGAGAAGGCGAAGGCCCTCCTGGAGGAGGCCGGCGTCGAGATGCCGTACCCGATCACCATGATCTACTACGAGGTCGACCCGCTGGCCAAGGCCACCCAGGACCAGATCACCAAGGGCTTCGAGGCCTCCGGCTTCTCGGTCAAGGCCATCCCGGTCCAGGAGTCGCCCTACAACGTGTGGCTCGACCCCGACAACAAGGTCAACAAGACCCTCAACCTCCGTGGCGTCAACTGGTGCTCGGACTGGCCGGCCGGCTCGACCATGATCCCGCCGCTGCTGAAGACCGACGCCGTCTACAACACCGCGGGCTTCTCCGAGTCCTCGGTCGACGACGAGATGGACAACATCGCCACCCTCCCGCTCGAGGACCAGGCCGACGCCTGGGGCGCGCTGGACGAGAAGATCATGACGGACTACTTCCCGATCATCCCGACCGCGTTCCGCAACGACCTGTTCGTGTTCGGCACCAAGGTCGGCAACCCGACCGGTGACGGCTCGATCGGTGCGCCGAACTACAAGGACCTGTACGTGATGCAGTGATCCCGGCGCTCCCCGGGGCCTGGCCACGGCCCGGCCCCGGGGGCACCCGCTCCACCTGAGCACCCGAGCACCACCCAAGCAACACTGACGTGTGGGGGTTCCCGATCCGGGGACCCCCACACGGCAGCGCGGACCCAGTAGGCTTCCTGCCTCGGGGGGTCCGACTCATCCACCATCCCCGGAGAGTGACCTGCGATGTTCGCGTATATCGTGAAGAGGCTGATCTCGGGAGTCCTCGTCGTGACGCTGGTCTCGATGGCGATCTTCCTGCTGTTCTGGTACGGACCCTCGAGTCCGGCCCAGCCGATCTGCGACCGAGAGACCAGCAACCGGTGCACCCAGGCGAAGCTGGCGACCTACGAGAAGACCCTGGGCTACAACAACCCGGTCTACGAGGAGTACGGCAAGTATGTCTCCGGCATCTTCGTCGGACGCACCCTCACGATCGCCTCGAACGACTACCGGTGCGACGCCCCCTGCCTGGGCCTGAGCTACCGCACCAAGCAGCCGGTCAAGGAGGAGCTGGTCGACCGCATGCCGGCGACGTTCTCCGTGGCCATCGGCGGCGCCTTCCTCTACCTGCTCTTCGGCATCCCGATCGGGGTGGCGGCGGCCAGACGCCGCGGCTCGGTCTCCGACAAGGCGCTCGTCTCGAGCTTCCTGTTCATCAGCTCGATCCCGTACTACCTGTTCGCGCTGCTGACCTGGCTCTACCTGACCATCACCTTCCAGGTGCCGCTCTTCAGCGACACCGGCTACTTCTCACCGATCGGTGACGGGCCGTGGAAGTGGTTCAGCGGCATGTTCCTGGCGTGGGTCGCGCTCGGCATCTTCGGGTGCACGCAGTACACCCGTTTCACCCGCGGCGCGATGGTCGAGGCGCTGAGCGAGGACTACATCCGCACCGCCAAGGCCAAGGGCCTGCCCACGCGGACCATCGTCTACAAGCACGGCCTGCGCGCCGCCCTGGTGCCCGTCGTCACCATCTTCGGCATCGACTTCGGCACCCTGCTGGCCGGCACGATCTTCACCGAGCGCATCTTCGAGATCCAGGGCATCGGCTACTGGAGCCTCCAGGCGGTGCAGGGCAAGGACCTGCCGGTCGTGCAGGCCACCGCCCTGTTCAGCGCCGTCGTCCTGATCATCTCCAACCTGCTCGTGGACGTCGTCTACTCCGTCCTCGACCCGAGGGTGAGGCTCTCGTGACCAGTGTTCCCATGACCCAGACCAGCGCCGCCGCGGCGGCCGAGTCCGACGGTCCGTTCCTCGTCGTCGAGGACCTGAAGGTGACCTTCCCGACCGAGGACGGCCCGGTGACCGCGGTGAGCGGGCTGAGCTATTCGGTGGAGCGGGGCAAGACCCTCGGCATCGTCGGCGAGTCCGGCTCCGGCAAGTCCGTGTCCAGCATGGCCGTGATGGGCCTGCACGACGCGAAGTCGGCCCAGATCTCCGGCTCGATCCGCGTCGGCGGCACCGAGGTCGTCGGCCTCAGCGAGTCGCGCATGCGCGGCCTGCGCGGCAACGCGATGGCGATGATCTTCCAGGACGCGCTCGCCGCGCTGCACCCCTTCTACAAGATCGGCAAGCAGCTCGAGGAGGCCTACCTCGTCCACCACTCGGGCGCCTCCAAGCGCGACGCCCGTCGCAAGGCGATCGAGATGCTCGACCGCGTCGGCATCCCGCAGCCGGACCGTCGCGTGGACGACTTCCCGCACCAGTTCTCCGGCGGCATGCGCCAGCGCGCGATGATCGCGATGGGCCTCATCAACGACCCGTCGCTGCTGATCGCCGACGAGCCGACCACCGCGCTCGACGTGACGGTGCAGGCGCAGATCCTCGACCTGCTCCAGGACCTGCAGCGCGAGTTCAACTCGGCCGTCATCATCATCACCCACGACCTCGGCGTGATCGCCGAGATGGCCGACGACGTCCTCGTGATGTACGCCGGTCGCTGCGTGGAGTACGGCACGGCCAAGCAGATCCTCACCACGCCCGAGATGCCCTACACCTGGGGCCTGCTCTCGAGCATCCCGGACGTCAGCGCCTCCACCGACGCGCGCCTGATCCCGATCCCGGGCAACCCGCCCAGCCTGCTGCGGCCGCCGTCGGGCTGCTCGTTCCACCCGCGTTGCGTGCACTCCGACAAGGTCGCCGGTGACCTGTGCAGCACCCAGCTCCCCGAGCTGCTCCCGGCCAGCTCGGGCACGGCGCACCTCAAGCGGTGCCACCTCGCCGACCCCGTCGGGGTCTACCAGACCGAGGTGCTGCCCGAGATCGCCCCCGACCTCGTCGAGGAGACCCGATGACCCAGGACCCCAACGCCCGCGCCTCGATCGAGCCCACCGAGGTGGGCGCCAACGCGGCCGAGACCGGTGACCGCGTGCTCGACGACCGTCACGACCTGACGGAGGACCACGAGCTCGCCCACGAGAACCTGGACCTCGCCGACCTGGGTCGTGCCGCCAGCGAGCTCGACCCGGACGCCCCGGCGGTGCTGACCGTCGACAACCTGAAGATGTACTTCCCGGTGAAGTCGTCCGGCCTGGTGCGCCGCACCATCGGCCACGTGCAGGCGGTCGACGGGATCTCGTTCGAGGTGCCCAAGGGTGGGTCGCTCGGCATGGTCGGCGAGTCCGGCTGCGGCAAGTCGACGACCGGTCGCCTCATCACCCGGCTCTACAAGCCCACGGGCGGGTCGATGATGTTCGACGGCCAGGACCTGGCCAAGCTCTCCAACCGCGAGATGAAGCCGCTGCGCCGCGACGTGCAGATGATCTTCCAGGACCCCTACACCTCGCTCAACCCGCGCCACACGGTCGGCACGATCGTCGGTGCGCCGCTCGAGGTGCACAACGTCGTCCCGAAGAACCAGGTCCTCAAGCGGGTCCAGGAGCTGCTCGAGGTCGTGGGCCTCAACCCCGAGCACTACAACCGCTACCCCAACGAGTTCTCCGGCGGCCAGCGCCAGCGCATCGGCATCGCCCGTGCGCTGACGCTCAACCCGAAGGTCCTCGTGGCCGACGAGCCGGTCTCCGCGCTCGACGTGTCGATCCAGGCGCAGGTGGTCAACCTGCTCCAGGACATCCAGCGCGAGTTCGACGTGGCGTTCCTCTTCATCGCCCACGACCTGGCGATCGTGCGCCACTTCTGCCCGGAGATCGCGGTCATGTACCTCGGCAAGATCGTCGAGATCGGTGACCGCGAGACCATCTACGGCCGCCCGCACCACCCCTACACCCAGGCGCTGCTGTCCGCGGTGCCCGACGTGAAGCAGGCGGCGGTCGGTGGTCGGCGCGAGCGGATCCGGCTCGAGGGCGACGTCCCGAGCCCCATCAACCCGCCGTCGGGCTGTCGCTTCCGGACCCGCTGCCAGTTCGCGCAGGAGATCTGCGCGAAGGTGGAGCCGCCGCTGCTCCAGATCGGCTCGCGCCACAAGGTCGCCTGCCACTTCGCCGGCGAGCTCGGTGCCCACCCGGCGACGCCGGTGACGACCGAGCTGCTCGGTGTCGACGACCAGGGCAGCCCGGTCCCCGGAGCCGTGCCGTCGAACACGCAGCTCACCATCCCGGGCTACGAGAAGACCTGGTACGACCTGAAGACCAAGCAGACCACCGGGGCCTGACCCGGGTCCCGGTCCCGGCCACCGAGCCGGGACTGGGATACTCGGTCGCGTGGACGGCCTGTTCGAGATTCCGGGCGCGGGGCAACCCGCGCCCGGTTCCGTGTCCGGGGGAGACCCGGGCGCCGGGTCCCTCGGAGCCAACACGTTCGCCTCGGCGCCGCTCGCGGTGCGGATGCGACCGCGGACGATCGACGAGCTCGTCGGCCAGCAGCAGCTGCGCGCGGCGGGCTCACCGCTGCGCCGGCTGGTCGAGGGCGACCAGTCGATGTCGCTCCTGCTCTGGGGTCCGCCCGGGACCGGCAAGACGACGATCGCGGCGATCGTCAGCCAGCAGACCCGCCGCCGGTTCGTCGAGGTCTCGGCGGTCGCGGCCGGGGTGAAGGAGGTGCGGGCCGCGATCGACGGCGCCCGCGCCGAGCTGGTGCGCAGCGGCCAGGAGACGGTGCTGTTCGTCGACGAGGTCCACCGCTTCACCAAGGCCCAGCAGGACGCCCTGCTGCCGGGGGTGGAGAACCGCTGGGTGACCCTCATCGCCGCCACGACGGAGAACCCCTTCTTCTCCGTCATCAGCCCGCTGCTCTCGCGCAGCCTGCTGCTGCGCCTGCAGTCGCTCACCGACGACGACGTCGCCGAGGTGATCGACCAGGCCGTCGCCGACGAGCGCGGCCTGGGCGGCTCGACCACGCTGGACGACGACGCGCGCGACCACCTCGTACGTTTCGCGGGCGGGGACGCGCGTCGTGCGCTGACCTACCTCGAGGCGGCGGCCGGGGCGGCGGCGAGCAACGGCCAGGACGCCATCGACCTCGCGACCGCCGAGACCGCCGTCGACCAGGCTGCTGTGCGCTACGACCGCCAGGGCGACCAGCACTACGACGTCATCAGCGCGTTCATCAAGTCGATCCGGGGCTCCGACCCCGACGCGGCGCTCCACTACCTCGCCCGGATGATCGAGGCGGGGGAGGACCCGCGGTTCATCGCTCGCCGGCTCGTGGTGCACGCCAGCGAGGACATCGGCCTGGCCGACCCCACCGCGCTCCAGGCCGCGGTCGCCGCTGCGCAGGCGGTCCAGCTGATCGGGATGCCCGAGGCCCGGATCAACCTCGCCCAGGCCACCATCCACCTCGCCGTCGCGCCGAAGTCCAACGCGGTGATCACCGCCATCGACGCGGCCATCTCCGACGTCCGCGCCGGGAAGATCGGCCAGGTGCCGGCCCACCTGCGCGACGCCCACTACGGCGGTGCGAAGGACCTCGGCCACGGGAAGGGCTACGCGTACCCCCACGACGAGCCCTACGGCGTCGTCGAGCAGCAGTACCTCCCGGACGCGCTCGCCGACGCGAGCTACTACACCCCGACCAGCCTGGGCGCCGAGGCCGGCGTGCGGGAGCGGTGGGAGCGGGTGCGCCGGATCGTACGTGGCCGGTAGCACACCACCCGGTCGACCGATGTCTGCGCGGAGCCGCCCCTCTCGTGATGGACTTCCTCCGGTGACCGGACGGACCGGCCTCGACGGGGGAAGAGCAGCACGATGACCAGGACCAGGCCGCTGGCAGTCCTCACGACCGGAGCCGCGCTGCTCGCGCTGGCCTCCTGCTGGGGCGGCCCGGGCGACCCCGACGACCGCGACCGACCGGAGTCCGAGCGGCTGTTCGTCGAGACCGGCCCCGCCGTGAAGGACGCCACGAGGACCGGTCCCGCCGTCCCGGTCCCGGGCGCCGACGAGGGCGGCACGCTCACGGTCTACCTGCCGGGCGCGCCGGGTCCGGACACCCTCGATCCCTCGGGCGCGTTGTCGGCTGTGGGCAACCCGATCCAGCAGGGGCTCGTCAGCCGCTCGCTGACCCAGTACGCGCGCGGCGAGGACGGCGGCGCCGTGCTGGTGCCCGACCTCGCCACCGACCTGGGCCGCCACAACGACGACTACACCGAGTGGACCTTCACCATCCGCGACGACGCGACGTGGGAGGACGGCTCGCCCGTCACCGCCGAGGAGGTGGCCTTCGGGATCTGCCGCTCCCTCGACATCGAGGAGTTCTCCCACGGCCCCGGGAGCGAGTACGCCCGCACCTACTTCCTCGGGGCCGACGGCTACGACGGTCCCTACGCGGGCGACGACCCGGACTGCGCGGACTGGGACGGCATCTCGGTCGACGGGCAGGACCTCACGATCCGGATGTCCCGACCGTTCCCCGACATGGACTACTACGGCGCCTTCATGGCGATGGGCCCGGTGCCGCTCGGCGACGCCTCGGACCCGGTGGCGTACCGCCAGCGACCGCTCGCCAACGGGCCCTACGAGGTGGAGCGCTGGGACCCCTACGAGCAGCTGGTGCTGGTGCGCAACGAGGAGTGGGACGCCGCGTCCGACCCGGCACGCCACCAGTACCCCGAGCGCTGGGTCTTCAAGTTCACCCAGGACCAGGCCAAGGTCGACGAGATCATGCTGTCCGGCAGCCCCCGCGGTCGTGACGCGCTGTCCACCTCGGTCGGCTCGGGTCGCTACCGGGAGGCCGAGCGCCTGCTCGGGGACCGGCTGGTGCAGACGCCCACCAGCTGCGTCGCGACCGTGACGCCCGACTACACGAAGATCACCGACGTGCGGGTGCGCCGCGCGCTGGCCTACGCCTTCCCCTACGAGGACGTCTGGCAGGCGGCGGGCGAGGTCGCCAACGTGACGCGGGTGCGCGCTCACTCGCTGATGCCGCCAGGCATGCCCGGGCACCGTGACGTGCAGGTCGGCGAGGAAGTCATCACCTACGACCCTGCCCACGCCCGCGAGCTCCTCGCCGAGGCGGGCTACGCCGACGAGCCCTACCCGCTCACGATGATCTACTTCGAGCTCGACCCGCAGGTCCGTGCCGCCCAGGACCAGGTCACCACCGGACTGGAGGCAGGCGGCTTCTCGGTGAAGGCGATCCCCGTCCAGGAGTCGCCGTACGACACCTGGCTCAACCCGGACGACGAGCTGGACCGGAGGCTCAACGTCCGGGCCGCCAACGTGTGCCCGGGATGGCCCGGCGGATCCGCGCTGCTGCCGACCCTGCTTCGCACGGGCGCGACCTTCAACACCGCGCGCTTCTCCGAGCCGTCGGTCGACGACGAGATGGACCGGATCGCGACCCTGCCGATCGACGAGCAGGCCGACGCGTGGGCCGACCTCGAGCGGGAGGTGATGGAGCGCTGGTTCCCGGTGGTGCCGGTCGCCGACATCAACCGGCTGTTCGCGTTCGGGACCGGCGTCGGCAACCCCAGCGGCGACTCCTCGATGGGGACGCCCAACTACAAGGACCTCTACGTCGAGCGCTGACCGGCGCGGCTTATAGGCTGTCCGGGTGACGACGGAGCAGGCGTGGCTGGTGGCCACCACGGCAGCGGCCTCGGTGCTGGCGCTCGTGGCGCTGGTCGTCGGCCTGCGCGCCCGCACCCGCGCGGTCCGTGCCGAGGCCCGGGCCGACGCACTGGCCCGCGACCTGGCCGACCGTGTCGCGCTCCTGGAGTCACCCGTCACCACGGCACCTCCGGCCCCGGCCGGCGACGACGCCGCGACCTTCGTGATCACCGCGCTGCGGTCGGACGCCGAGGTGCAGCAGGCGGCGCGGGAGATCGACGGGCGGCTCTTCACCGACATCGTGGCGCGCGAGGCGGTCGTCGCGGCCGCGTCCTGGACCCACGGTGTGCGTCGCGCGCTGTCGGCCGAGAGCCGCAACCGGGTCCGCTTCCACGTGCGCCAGGAGACCAGGCGCGCCGGACGCGAGCGCCGCGCGGAGATGAAGCAGGCGCTGCGCGAGTTCCGTGCCCGCGAGCGGTCGGCGGGCCGTCCGGCCGAGGTCGGGGAGGACGTCGCCTGATGGGACGCCCTCTCTGGTTCGTCGCCGGGGCGGGGGTCGGGGTCTACGCCGCTGCCCGCGCCCGTCGCGTCGCGGAGTCCCTGACCGCCGACGGCCTGCGCGACCGCGTCCGCGGCTGGCAGGTCGGCGCCCGCCTGTTCGCCGAGGAGGTCCGCCAGGGCCACGACGAGCGTGAAACGGAGCTGCGGGAGCAGCTCGGGCTCCGACCTCATGGACTGCACGAGCTGGAACCTGGTTTCGAGGCTCCCCCCAGGGATGCACACCGCGCTCGCACCTCAACCACCGACGAGATGAAGGACCCCCACTGATGGACACCGCCGAGATCCGCCGCCGCTTCCTCGCGCACTTCGAGGCCGCCGGTCACGCCGTGGTGCCGTCCGCCTCGCTGCTCGCCGACGACCCGAACCTGCTGTTCGTCCCGGCCGGCATGGTGCCGTTCAAGCCCTACTTCCTCGGCCAGGAGACGCCGCCCTACGACCGCGCCACCAGCATCCAGAAGTGCGTGCGCACCCCCGACATCGAGGACGTCGGCAAGACCACCCGCCACGGCACGTTCTTCGAGATGTGCGGCAACTTCTCCTTCGGCGACTACTTCAAGGAGGGCGCCATCGAGCTGGCGTGGACCCTCATCACGAAGTCGGTCGACGACGGCGGCTACGGCCTCGACCCCGACCGGCTCTACCCCTCGGTGCTGGTGGGCGACGAGGAGGCGATCGGCCTCTGGATGAAGGTCACCGGGCTGCCCCGCGAGCGGATCGTCCAGCTCGGCCCCAAGGAGAACTACTGGTCGATGGGCGTGCCGGGCCCGGGCGGCCCGTGCTCGGAGATCCTCTACGACCGCGGTCCCGAGTGGGGCCCGGACTTCGACCCGGCCACCCTCGGGCCCGACATGCCGGTCGAGCTCGAGGACCGGCTGCTGGAGTTCTGGAACCTCGTCTTCATGCAGGACGAGCTCAGCGCGGTCCGCTCGAAGTCCGACTTCGACATCTCCGGCTCGCTGCCGAAGAAGAACATCGACACCGGCATGGGCCTCGACCGCGTCGCGTTCCTGCTCCAGGGCAAGAACAACATGTACGAGATCGACGTGATGTACCCCGTCATCGAGAAGGCCGAGGAGCTCACCGGCAAGAAGTACGGTGCCGACCCGGCCGACGACGTCCGCTTCCGCGTCGTGGCCGACCACGTCCGCTCCTCGATGATGCTCATCGGCGACGGCGTCACGCCGGGCAACGACGGGCGCGGCTACGTCCTGCGCCGGCTGCTGCGCCGCGCCGTCCGGTCGATGCGGCTGCTCGGCTGCGAGGACCGGGTGCTGCCCGAGCTGATGCCGGTCTCGCGCGACAAGATGGGCGAGACCTACGACAACCTCTTGTCCGACTGGCCGCGCATCTCGCAGGTCGCGTTCGCCGAGGAGGACGCGTTCCGCAAGACCCTGCAGGCGGGCACCCAGATCTTCGACACCGCCGCCGACGAGGTGAAGCAGACCGGCGGGACCACGCTGTCGGGCGAGCGCGCCTTCGCGCTCCACGACACCTACGGCTTCCCGATCGACCTCACCCTGGAGATGGCCGCCGAGGCAGGCCTCCAGGTGGACGAGGCGGGCTTCCGCGGCCTGATGGCCGAGCAGCGCGAGCGCGCCAAGGCCGACGCCCGCGCCAAGAAGGGCGCGCACGGCGACACCGCGGTCTACCGCGGGATCTTCGACGAGCACGGCCCCACCGAGTGGCTGGCCTACGAGACGCTCGAGACCGAGTCCCGCCCCCTGGCGCTGCTCAGCGGGGGGAGCGCGGTCCAGCGCCTCGGTGAGGGCGAGGTCGGCGAGCTGGTGCTCGACCGCACCCCGTTCTACGCCGAGTCGGGTGGCCAGGTCGCCGACGCGGGCCGGATCGTCTTCGACGGCGGGGTGCTCGAGGTCGTCGACGTCCAGCGCCCGATCAAGGGCCTGGTGGTGCACCAGGTCCGGGTGCTCGAGGGTGAGCTCGACGCGGGCCGCGAGGTGCACGCGCGGGTCGACCCCGAGTGGCGCACCGGCGCCCGCCAGGCCCACTCCGGCACCCACGTGGTGCACGCCGCGCTGCGTGAGGTGCTCGGCCCGACCGCCCTGCAGTCCGGCTCCTACAACCGGCCCGGCTACCTCCGCCTCGACTTCGGCTGGACGCAGGCGCTCACGCCCGAGCAGGTGCGCGACGTCGAGCTGGTCAGCCAGCAGGCGCTGCGCGCCGACCTCCCGGTCGCGTGGGACTACATGACGCTGGAGCAGGCCAAGGAGTGGGGCGCGATCGCGCTCTTCGGCGAGACCTACGACAACACTAAGGTGCGGGTCGTCGAGATCGGCGGACCCTGGTCCCGCGAGCTCTGTGGTGGCACGCACGTCGACCACTCCTCGCAGATCGGCACGGTCGTCGTCACCGGCGAGACGAGCGTCGGCTCCGGCAACCGCCGCATCGAGGCGCTCACGGGCGTCGAGGGCTTCGGCTACCTCGCCCGTGAGCGCGACGTCGTCGCCCAGCTCACCGGCCTGCTCAAGACCCAGCCCGACGACCTCGTGTCGCGCGTGCAGGGCCTCACCGAGCGCCTGAAGTCGGTGGAGAAGGAGCTGGAGAAGGCGCGCCTCGCGCAGCTGCTCGGCGCCAGCGCCGACCTGGCGGCCGGTGCCACGCAGGTCGGTCCGGTGCGCCTGGTCGCCCACCGTGCCGACGGCGCGTCCGGCGGCGACGTCCGCAACCTCGCGATGGACGTGCGCGGCCGGCTGCCCCAGGGCGAGCCCGGGGTCGTGGTGATCGTGGGGCAGGCCGACGGCAAGGTGTCCGTGGTGGCCGCCACCAACGACGAGGCGCGGGCGCGCGGCCTGTCCGCCGGCGAGCTGGTCCGCGCGGTCGGGCCGCTGCTCGGCGGCAAGGGCGGCGGCAAGGACGACGTCGCCCAGGGCGGCGGCACCGACGCGTCCCGGATCGACGAGGCCCTGGCGCTGGTCGCCACCGAGGTCGGCGCCCGCGCCGCGCAGGGCTGAGCGTGCGGTTCGGCGTACGGCTGGGCATCGACCCGGGGGACTCCCGGATCGGTGTCGCCCGCAGCGACCCCTCGGGCTTCCTCGCCACTCCCGTGGAGACGGTGCGGCGGGGGTCCGGCGACGTGCGTCGGCTCGCTGCCCTCGTCGTCGAGCACGAGGCGGTGGAGGTCGTGGTCGGGCTGCCGCGGTCGCTCAGCGGCACCGAGGGCCCGGCGGCCGCCAAGGTCCGCGACTTCGCCGCCACGGTGGCGCGCCGAGTTGCACCCGTCCCTGTCAGGCTGTGTGATGAACGACTGACCACGGTCTCGGCCGAGTCGATCCTGCGCGAGCAGGGCCGGCGTGGGGCGAAACGGCGTGCCGTGGTCGACCAGGCAGCTGCCGTGCTGATCCTGCAGACTGCCCTCGACACGGAGCGGTCGAGCGGACAGGCCCCCGGAGAGATCGTCGAGGTGAACGATGAGTGAGCACCAGGCCCCCGTCGAGGACGACCGCGACGACGAGCCCTACGAGTACGTCCCCGGCGGCAAGCGGCGCAAGCGCCGCGGCGGCAAGGGCTGCCTGGCCGTCCTGGTCGCGATGGCGGTGCTCGTGGGCGGCTTCTACGTCGGGCTCACCAAGGGCGTGGAGTGGGTCTCCGACCAGTTCCAGGGCCCGGACGACTTCGCCGGACCCGGCACCGGCTCCGTGCAGTTCGACGTCAACGAGGGCGACTCCGTCGCGCAGATCGGGCGCAACCTCAAGGCCGAGGGAGTGACCAAGTCGGTCCAGGCGTTCATCGACGCCGCCGCCGGTGAGCCGGACTCGAGCGGCATCCAGGTCGGCGCCTACGAGCTGAAGAAGGAGATGAAGGCCTCCGACGCGCTCGAGGTCCTCATCGATCCCGCGAACCTGATCGGCTTCCCGACCGTCACCATCCCCGAGGGCCTGCGCCTCACCGAGATCGTCTCGACCCTCGCCGAGGGCACCGACTTCTCCGAGGCGGCCTTCGACCGGGCCCTGCAGAAGCCCGACAAGATCGGGCTGCCCGACTACGCCGACGGCAACGCCGAGGGCTACCTCTTCCCGGCGACCTACGAGATCAAGCCCGGCATGAAGCCGCTGGCGATCCTCAAGATGATGGTGGCGCGCTGGCAGCAGGCCGCGGACGAGGCCGGTCTGGAGGAGAAGGCGGCCGAGCTCGGCCACACCCCGGGCGAGCTGATGATCATCGCCTCGCTCATCCAGGCGGAGGGGCGCGGCTCGGACATGCCGAAGATCTCGCGGGTCATCTACAACCGTCTCGACGGCCCCGGCGACAAGGGCGGCACCAACGGCACCCTCGGCATCGACGCGGCCATCGCCTACGGCCTGGGCCTGTCGCCCGGCTCCACCGAGCTGACGCCCGAGCAGCTGGCGGAGGACACGCCCTACAACACCCGCATCAACGCCGGGCTGCCGCCGACGCCGATCGAGGCACCCGGTGACGAGGCGATCGCCGCGGCCGCGAACCCGGAGGAGGGCGGCTGGTACTACTACGTCACCGTCGACCTCTCCACGGGTGAGACGAAGTTCTACGAGACCTACGACGGGTTCCTCGAGGGCCGCGACGAGTACAAGGCCTACTGCGAGACGTCGGACCGGTGCTGAACGAGCGTCTGCACGGCGGGAGCGGCCGGGGGTGAGCGCGCGGCGCTGCGGCGTGCTGGGGGACCCGGTCGCCCACTCGCTGTCCCCGGTCCTGCACCGCGCCGGCTACGCCGCGCTCGGCCTCGACTGGCGCTACGACGCGCACCGGGTGCCGGCCGGCGGGCTGGCCGGGTTCCTCGACGGGCTCGACCCGGAGTGGCGCGGGCTGTCGCTCACGATGCCGCTCAAGCGCGAGGCGATGGCGCTGGCCGATCGGGTGACCGACCGCGCGCGGCTGGCGGGCGCGGTCAACACGCTGGTGCTGGCCGACGACGGATTCCTGAGCGGTGACAACACCGACCTGCCCGGCGCGGCGGCGGCCGTCCGCGAGCGCACGTCGTTGCCGCTGGCGTCGGCGGCGGTGCTCGGTGGCGGCGCGACGGCCACGTCGACGGGGCTCGCCCTGGCCGACCTCGGCGCACGGTCGCTGCGGGTGCTCGTCCGCGACCCGTCCCGGGCGGAGGAGACCGTACGCGCGCTGCGCGCGCACCCGTCGGGGCCCGAGGTGACGACCGGCGCACTCGCCGGCGACGACCCGCTCGACGTGGACGTCGTGGTCTCCACCGTCCCTGCCGTGGCACAGACCCCGGAGCTGGTCGCCAGGTGTGCGCCCGCGCCGGTCCTGTTCGAGGTGCTCTACGACCCCTGGCCCACGCCCCTGGCCGCGTCCGCCGGCGACCGCGTGCTCGTGGGTGGGCTGGACCTGCTGGTCCACCAGGCCGTGATGCAGTTCGATCTGTTCACCGGCCTGCAGGCACCGCTGGAGGCCATGAGGGAGGCGGGCGAGCGCGCGCTCGCCGGACGGAGCCCGACGTGAACGACACCGTGCTCGCCTCGCTGCTGGCCGCGCTCGTCGCCGCCCTCGGGGGCCTGCTCGTGCCGTTCGTCCTCGCCCAGCTGCCCGAGCCCGAGCCGCCCTCGACACCGCTGCCCGAGGGGGAGACCCCGCCTCCGCCCTACGCCGAGCTGGCCGCCCGTCCCGGCCTGGGCTGGCGCTGCGCGGTGGTGGCCGGCGTGCTGGGCGGGGTGGTCGGCGCCACCCAGGGGCTCGTGTGGTCGCTGGTCTGGCTCGCCCCGCTGGTGCCGGTCGCGGTCGCCCTGGCCTTCGTCGACTGGCACACGCGGCTGCTGCCGCGGCGCATCGTCGTCCCGGCGACGCTCGCGGCGCTCGCCGCCGTGCTGGTCGTCGGCCTCGCCACGGACCAGCGTGACGCCCTGGTGCGGGCGGTGGTGGCGATGGTCGTCGCGCGGTCGTTCTTCTGGGTGCTGTGGTTCGTCCACGCGACCGGCCTCGGCTTCGGCGACGTGCGGCTCGCCGCCCTCGTCGGCCTGGTGCTGGGCTGGGAGGGCTGGGGCGCGGTCGCGCTGGGACTGTGGTCCGGCTTCGTGGCCCTCGGCGTGCCCGGCGTGCTGCTGGCGCTCGTGCGGCGTGACCTGACGCTGGTGCGCAAGGCGTACCCCTTCGGACCGGCGATGCTCGCCGGCGCCCTGGTGGGTCTCGTCTGGGGGACCGCGCTCGGCGCGCGTGTCTGGGGCTGAGAGACTGGCGCCATGCTCCGATGGCTCACAGCAGGCGAGTCCCACGGTCCCTCGCTGGTGGCGATCCTCGAGGGGCTGCCCGCCCACGTCCGCGTCACGACCGACGACCTCGCCGACTCGCTGGCCCGCCGCCGCCTCGGCTACGGCCGCGGCGCGCGGATGAAGTTCGAGCAGGACCAGGTGCGGGTGCTCGGCGGCGTGCGCCACGGTGAGACGCAGGGCGGCCCGGTGGCGATCGAGGTCGGCAACACCGAGTGGCCGAAGTGGGAGAAGGTCATGTCGGCCGACCCCGTCGACCCGGTGGAGCTCGACGCGCTCGCCCGCAACGCGGCGCTGACCCGCCCCCGCCCCGGGCACGCTGACCTCGTCGGCATGCAGAAGTACGACTTCGACGAGGCACGCCCGATCCTCGAGCGCGCCTCCGCCCGCGAGACCGCCGCGCGCGTCGCGCTCGGCCGGGTGGCCTCCAACTTCCTCGAGCAGGCCGTCGGCGCGCGGATCGTGTCCCACGTCGTCTCGCTCGGCGGCGTGAAGGCGCCCGCGGGCGTCGTCCCCGGCCCCGACGACGTCGCCCGTCTCGACGCCGACGAGGTGCGCTGCCTCGACCCCGACGCGAGCGCCGCGATGGTGGCGCGCATCGACCAGGCCCACAAGGACGGCGACACCCTCGGCGGCGTCGTGGAGGTGGTCGTCCATGGCCTGCCCCCGGGCCTCGGCTCCCACGTCCACTGGGACCGTCGCCTCGACGCGCGCCTCGCGGGCGCGCTGATGGGGATCCAGGCGATCAAGGGCGTCGAGGTCGGCGACGGCTTCGAGCTCGCCGACACGCCCGGCTCGCTCGCGCACGACGAGATCGTGTCGACCGACGAGGGCCTGCGCCGCACGTCCGGCCGTTCCGGCGGCACCGAGGGCGGCATGTCGACCGGGGAGGCGCTGCGCGTGCGTGCGGCGATGAAGCCGATCGCCACCGTCCCGCGGGCCCTGCGGACCGTCGACGTCGCCACGGGCGAGGCCGCCGTCGCCCACCACCAGCGCTCCGACGTGTGCGCGGTCCCGGCCGCCGGCATCGTGGCCGAGGCGATGGTGGCGCTGGTGCTGGCCGACGCCGTCGTCGAGAAGTTCGGCGGCGACTCGGTCGCCGAGACCCGGCGCAACGCCGAGTCGTACCTCGACACCCTCCGGTTCCGGTGAGCGCCGTGGCTCCCCGCGTGGTGCTCGTCGGCCCGATGGGGGCCGGCAAGACGACCGTCGCCGGCCTGCTCGGCGACGCCTGGGGCGTGCCGGTCCGCGACACCGACGCCGACATCGTCGCCACGAGCGGTCGCGAGATCGCCGACATCTTCGTGGAGTCCGGGGAGGAGCACTTCCGCGACCTCGAGGCGGCCGCCGTGACTGCGGCGCTGGCCGAGCACGACGGCGTCCTGGCCCTCGGCGGCGGGGCCGTGCTGCGCCCCGAGACGCGCGCGGCGCTCGCCGACGTGACCGTCGTGTTCCTGCGGGTCGGGCTGTCCGACGCCGTGCGCCGCGTCGGCCTCGGCGTCGGGCGGCCGCTGCTGCTCGGCAACGTGCGGGCGCGCATCAAGGCGCTGCTCGACGAGCGCACCCCGGTCTACGAGTCGGTGGCCGACCACGTCGTCGAGACCGACGGCCGTACGCCCGGCGAGGTCGCCGACGAGGTCCGCGAGCTGCTCGGATGAGCCCCACCGACACCGTCATCCACGTCGGCGGCGCCTCGCCCTACGACGTCGTGGTCGGCCACGGCCTCGCCGACCGGCTGCCCGGGATGCTGGGGGAGTCGGTCCAGCGCGTCGCCGTGCTCTACGCCGGCACCCTGGGGGCGCTCGCCGACCCGGTCGTCGACGCACTGGTCGAGCACTACGACGTGCTGGCGCTGGGACTGCCCGACGGCGAGCGGGCCAAGACCGCACCGGTGGCCGCGGACTGCTGGGAGGCGCTCGGCGAGGCCGGCTTCACCCGGTCGGACGCCGTCGTCACCATCGGCGGGGGAGCGACCACCGACCTCGGCGGGTTCGTGGCTGCGAGCTGGCTGCGCGGCGTACGCGTCGTGCACGTGCCGACCACGCTCCTCGCGATGGTCGACGCAGCCGTGGGCGGCAAGACCGGCATCAACACCGGCGCCGGCAAGAACCTCGTCGGTGCGTTCCACGAGCCCGCGGGCGTGCTGTGCGACCTCGCGCTCCTGGAGTCGCTCCCGCGTGCGGAGCTCGTCGCCGGGCTCGGCGAGGTGGTCAAGTGCGGCTTCGTCGCCGACCCCGCGATCCTCGAGCTCGTCGAGCGCACCGATCCCGCCGCCCTCACGTGGGACTCGCCCGAGCTGCGCGAGCTGGTCGAGCGCGCGATCCGGGTCAAGGTCGACGTGGTCGTCGACGACCTCAAGGAGACCGGCGGGTCCGGTGGCCACCCGGGCCGCGAGGTCCTCAACTACGGCCACACCCTCGCCCACGCGATCGAGCGCACCAGCGACTACGCGGTGCGCCACGGCGAGGCCGTCGCGATCGGATGCGTCTTCGTCGCCGAGCTCGCGGCACGCGCCGGCTCGCTCGAGCCTGCCGTCGTCGAGCGGCACCGCGCGGTGCTGTCCCGGGTGGGGCTGCCCGTCGCGTACGACGTCGCCTCCTTCGACGACCTCCATGCGGCGATGAGGGTCGACAAGAAGGCCCGCGGCTCGCAGCTGCGCTTCGTCGTCCTCGACGACCTCGCGGTCCCGCGGATCCTGGCCGGCCCCGGCGAGGACGACCTGCGTGCGGCCTACGCGGCGCTATCGTCCGCCGGGTGACTGAGGCTTCGGGGGACGAGACGGCCGTCAGCGAGTCCGGCGGCACCATGCAGCGGCTGACCGGTGCGGCGGCCCCGCGCGAGGTCGACCTGGCGGTGCTGGACGACCTGCGCCGGGCCGAGGGGGACGGACCGTGGCGCCCGGCCGGCACGAGACCGTTCCTTCCCGCGGGCGAGGTCGTCCAATGGCGCTACGGCCGACGCTGCGACCCGATGCGCGTGGTCCGCGACGACGAGCGCGGCCTGGTGGCGTGGCTGGCGAGCGACACCGAGGTGTTGTCGTCGGCGCCGGACGACGGGCTCGCGCTGCGTGACCGGCCCCTGGCGGAGCGGTTCCTCGGCGTGCGGGTCCCGACGCTGGGGCGGTGGCAGGGCAGCGGCATCCTCCGCATCGCGCCTACTGGGCGCCCATGGTCGGTCTGGGTCTTCCGAGAGGACGACGGCTCGCTGGCGGGTCACTACGTCAACCTCGAGCTGACCCACCGCCGACGCGGTGAGGAGACCAACACCCGGGACCTGGTCCTCGACCTCTGGCTCGACGCCGACGACCGGCTCTGGCTCAAGGACGCCGACGAGCTGGGAGCCGCGGTGGACAGCGGAGTGCTCGGCGTCGCTCAGGCCGAGGAGATCCACGCGATCGCGGAGTGGGCGCGGGCCGAGGTCGTCGAGGGCGGCTCGTGGGTGCTCGACGAGGAGTGGACGACCTGGCGGCCGCCGTCCGACTGGATCGCCCCGTCCCTCCCGGACAGCGACGACGTGCGCGCCGCGCGGAGCCGTACGCTCCCCTCATGACCGACCGCACCCGGGTCCTCGTCCTAAACGGCCCCAACCTCGGCCGGCTCGGCCGCCGGCAGCCGGAGATCTACGGCTCCACGACCCACGCCGAGCTCGCGCACCAGTGCGTGGAGTGGGGACGCGAGCTCGGGCTCCACGTCGAGGTGCGCCAGACCAACCACGAGGGCGACCTGCTCGACTGGCTCAACGCCGCCGCCGACGACGTCGTCCCGGTCGTGCTCAACGCCGGCGCGTGGACCCACTACTCGCTCGCCCTCTGGGACGCCTGCGCCCAGCTGACCGCGCCGCTGGTCGAGGTGCACATCTCCGACCCGAAGCAGCGCGCCGAGGAGTTCCGCCACACCTCCGTCGTCGAGCCCCACGCCGCGCTGACCATCGCCGGTCAGGGGATCGACGGCTACCGCCAGGCGCTGGTGCACCTCGCTCCCCGCTGACTCGGCAGCAACTGCGCAGGAAAACCTGCCGAGTCGGCGCGAACTTCGCCGGGAGGACGCCGAGTCGGCAGTAACTTCGCCGGGGGCACGCCGAGTCGGCAGTAACTTCGCGCCGACTCGACGCGGTCGTGGTCGACTTTCTGCCGACTCGGCGGGGTCGTCAGAGATCTTCTGCCGACTCGGCGGACGTGGGAGGCTGAGGGCATGGACGACGGCGTCGAGGTCACTGCCCTGGCGATCAACGTCGCCGTCCCCGAGGACCTGCGGTGGCGCGACACCCGCCGCGACGTCGAGTTCGAGCTCCAGACCCTGACGATCCGGCTGCTGCCCGACGGCTCGACGGCGGCCAAGGCGTACGGCCGTCCCGTGGCCGGCGGTCGCGGCGGGTACGTCTCGTTCCCGGTCCCGGACCGGCCCGAGCTCGTCGCCCTGGTCGCGGCCGCGGCCGACGAGGCCGGGCGGCGCTGGAGCGCCCACCTCTGATTGGATCGGCGGGTGCTGCCCTTCCGCCAGGTCGACGTGTTCAGTGCCGAGCCGTGGCTCGGCAACCCGCTCGCCGTCGTGCACGACGCCGACGGCGTGACCGACGCGCAGATGGCGGACTTCGCGCGGTGGACCAACCTGTCCGAGACGACGTTCCTGTGCACGCCGACCGACCCGGCCGCGGACTACCGGGTGCGGATCTGGACGCCGGCCGGTGAGCTGCCCTTCGCGGGCCACCCGACGATCGGCAGCGCCCACGCCTGGCTGGAGGCCGGGGGAGCTCCGCGTGGCGACGTCGTGGTGCAGGAGTGCGGTGCCGGGCTGGTCGACGTACGCCGCTCGCCGCGGCTCGGGTTCGCGGCACCGCCGCTGGTGCGCTCGGGGCCCGTGGACGACGCGCTGCGCGAGCGGATCCTCGCCGGGCTCGCGGTCGACGCGTCCGCGGTGCGCGACCTGGCGTGGATCGACAACGGACCCGGGTGGGTCGGGGTCGACCTCGGGTCGGCCGACGCCGTCGTGGCGCTGGAGCCGGACCTCGCGGCCTTCACCGACCTCAAGGTCACCGTGCTCGGGCGCTGGGACGACGCGCGAGCCGCGGACCTCGGCGCCGACGTCGAGGTCCGGGCGTTCTTCGCCGACGGCCGCGACTTCACCGAGGACCCGGTCACCGGCAGCGCCAACGCCGGTCTCGCGCAGTGGCTGATCGGCAGCGGCGCGCTGCCGACGACGTACACCTCCCGGCAGGGCAGCGTGATCGGTCGTGAGGGCCGCGTCCGGCTGGAGGCCGCCGACGGCCAGGTGTGGGTGTCGGGCGACGCCGTCACCCGGGTGCGGGGCGAGGTCGACCTCTAGGAGCACCCTCCGGGTGGGACGTGCCGGCCCCCGGTGGCGCATCATGGCTGTCGTGGAGGAGCACCGGGTCGACGACGTGATGCTCCGGGCACCGATCGTGCTGGCCGCGTCCAGCACGCTCGCGGACGCCCGGGACGTGCTCGCGAGCTCGCACGTCCACATCGTGCTGCTGACCGCGACCGGTCGGGTCGGTGAGCCGCTCCTGGGCACGCTGGTGCGTGACGACCTCCCGGACCGGGGCGGTGCCCGCGACAGCGCGCTCACCCACGCCCGGCTCGCGGGTCGTACCGTCCACGCCGACCTCGCGGCCGACGAGGTCCGGCGCTCGATGCGCGCCTCCGGACGCCGACGGCTCGCCGTCGTCGGCGCGGAGGGCAGCCTGCTCGGGCTGCTGTGCCTCAAGCGCAGTGGTGAGGGCTTCTGCACCGATGCCGGCGTGCGCGCACGGCGTGCCGCGCGTGCCGAGGCCGGCCGCGACGACGAGGCGGCACCCGCCCGAGATCGGTAGTTCTGCGGATGCGCCCGCCCCGCGGCGCCCGCGAGACTCGGGCGCAGACGTCGTGATGGTCATCGACGTCGGGGAGGTCGTGATGCGGAGCGTGGTGAGCAGGAGCGCGCACGCGGACCAGCTGGAGGCCGAGGTCCGCGACGCGACGTGCTGCGTCGCGACCGACCGGTGCTGGGCCTGTCAGGTCAAGCTGGGAGAGGTGCGCGCGGCCCGCAGGGACGCGCTGCTGCTCCGGATCGCGACCGTACGACCGAGGAGGACGGCTCGATGATGGTGCGCGACGGTGCTGCTGGGGGCGGCACGGGGGCCCGGGGTGGGGGACGGGTGCCGTTGTCGACGATGGGGCTCGGGATGGCGGTGCGCCGGGAGGCGGCGCGCCGCCGTGCCGAGGCCGACTTCGGGCCGATGTCCGGGCCGGCGCTCGACCTCGTCGAGCTCTTCGAGCTCGGGTGGCACCGGTGCTACGGCGACCTGGCGCCGCCGAGCGACGTCATGGACGACCTGTGGCTGGTCGCCGACGGCGACCTGGGGCGCCTCGCGAGCGCCGCACGCCTCGCGGTGACGGACTGGCGCGACCTCCGGGTCGCCGCCGACCGGCTGCGCGAGGTCGTCCCGGGCGCCTGACGGGCACCGCCTGTCCACACCTCCCTCAGTAGTCCGCTGCGATCGTCCGGTCCCCGGTGGGGTGGGACCGGCCGTCTGCAGCGGACTACGGGTGATGGCTGTGGACGGAGGGGGTTCAGCCGAGCGAGGCGAGCCAGTCCTCGACCGGGACGTCGCCCTTGCCGAAGACGAGCGTCCGGCCGACCGCGCGCTCGTCGGCGAGCACGGCGGCGGCCACCCGGGCGACCAGCTCGCGGGGCGACTCGTCGCCGTCGCGCGAGGACGCGTGCGGGTTGACCCGGCCGTCCGAGGCCTCGGTGGTGAGGGCGCCCGGGCCCAGGACGGTCCAGCCGAGGTCGGTGCCGCGCAGGTGGTCGTCGGCGGCGATCTTGGCGTCCTGGTAGCGCCGGAACGGGTCGTCCTCGGGCACGAGGTGGTCGGGGGAGGCGCCGGAGAACGACACCATGACGTAGCGCCCGACGCCGGCCGCGACCGCGGCGTCCATCGAGCGGATCGCGGCGTCGCGGTCGACGGCGTCGGTGCGCTCGGGGTCGCCACCGCCGGCGCCGGCCGACCAGACGACCGCGTCCGATCCGCGGAGCAGGTCGGTGAGGGCGTCGAGGTCGGCGTCCTCGACCGAGGACACGACGGCCGTGGCGCCGGTGGCCTCGACGTCGGCGACGTGGTCGGGGTTGCGGATCACCGAGCGGACCTCGTGACCGGCCTCGACGAGCAGGGGAGCGAGCAGGAGGGCCACCTTGCCGTGGCCGCCGAAGATCGTGGTGCGCATGTCGCGACGCTAGCGCGGCTACGGTGACCCGGTGCAGCCCCCGGTCCAGACCTCCACCCACCAGGTGAGCCTCGGCGAGACGGAGGTCCGCAAGGCGTACGTCGCCGACCACGAGGACGAGGCCGAGCGGGAGTGGGCCTGCCTGACGCTGCTCGCGGAGCACGCGCCCGGCCTGGCGCCGAGACCGTTGCGGCGCGAGGACGCAGAGACGCCGGTCATCGTGATGGAGCGGCTGCCCGGCGCGCACCTCGCGCCCGAGCCGCTGACGGCCGCGCAGGTCGCCGCCGTCGGCACCGCCCTGCGCCGGCTCCACGACGTACCGGTCGGGGCGGTCGAGGCCGCCGGGATCGGTCCCCGCGGGATCGGCACCGCCACGCTGCCGCCGGCCCTCGTCGATCGGCTCTCGCCCGGGCACGACCTCTCCGCGTGCGAGGACCCGGCGCTGGTGCGGGCGGCGCGCGACGCCGCGCGGGACTGGCTGCGGGACCCCTCGCTGCCCGAGCTCCGGGCGGAGGTCCTCGGCATCGCCGACCTCAACCCGCCCAACGTGATCTGGGACGGGCGCGCCGCGCGGCTCGTCGACTTCGAGGACGCCGGCCTCAGCGACCCGGCGTACGAGCTCGCCGACCACGTCGAGCACCTCGGCAGCCGGCTCCCGGGTGTCTACGACGCCGACGCACTGGCTGACGCCGTGGGGCTGGACGGGGAGCAGCGCGAACGGATGGCGGCCTACCGGCCGTTCTGGGCGGCCTTCTGGCTGGCGATGCTGACGCCCGGCAGCGGGTCGTGGCACCGCAACCCGCCGGGCACGGTGGAGGCGCAGGCCGGGCATTTCATGGCTCTCGTGGGCCGCCACTAGACTGGCCCGTCGGCGCGGGGCAGGCCCCGCCCGCACGTTCCTTGACACTCCTCGAGACCAGACACAGCGACGAAGGCGGACAGACTCACATGGCAACCACCAACGACCTGAAGAACGGCATGGTCCTCAAGATCGAGGGCCAGCTCTGGTCCGTCGTCGAGTTCCAGCACGTCAAGCCCGGCAAGGGTCCGGCCTTCGTCCGCACCAAGCTCCGCAACGTCGAGTCGGGCAAGAACGTCGACAAGACCTTCAACGCCGGCACCAAGGTCGAGACGGCCAACGTCGACAAGCGCACCATGCAGTACCTCTACAACGACGGCTCGTCCTACGTCTTCATGGACACCAGCACCTACGAGCAGCTCGAGGTCACGCCCGAGGTCGTGGGCGACGCCAAGAACTTCATGCTGGAGAACCAGGAGGCGATCGTCGCCACCAACGAGGGTCGCGTGCTCTTCATCGAGCTCCCCGCGTCCGTCGAGCTCCTCATCGCCGAGACCGAGCCGGGCCTGCAGGGCGACCGCTCGACCGGCGGCACCAAGCCGGCCACGCTGGAGACCGGCCACACCATCGCGGTCCCGCTGTTCATCACCACCGGCGAGAAGGTCAAGGTCGACACCCGCGACTCGTCCTACCTCGGCCGCGTCAAGGGCTGAGCTCCGCACGTGGCTGCCCGTTCCAAGGCCCGCAAGCGCGCGCTGGACATCCTCTTCGCCTCCGAGCTCCGCTCCGAGGACCCCGTCGTGGCGCTCGAGCGCGCCGTCGACGCGGGTGAGGGTCCGACCAACCCCTACACCGCCGTGCTGGTGCGCGGCGTCGTCGAGCACCGCGACCGCATCGACGAGGTGCTGAGCACCTACAGCAAGAGCTGGACGCTCGGGCGGATGCCCGCCGTCGACCGCAACGTGCTGCGCATCGGCGTCTTCGAGCTGCTCTGGGGCGACGACGACGTGCCGCAGAGCGTCGCCGTCAGCGAGGCGATGCACCTCGTGCAGGACCTCTCGACCGACGAGTCGCCGGCCTTCGTCAACGGCCTGCTCGGCTCGGTCATGCGCGACCGCGCCAGCCTGGTCTGACCCGTCCCACCCGCAGGGGTTCACGGCCTCGCCCGTGGGCCCTGCGGGGGCCTAGGTTGGCCCCATGAGCAACGCGTCGGACGCCGCCGAGAAGGTCCACGACAGCGAGTGGTTCGACCACGCGATCCGGGCCGGCCTGGTGGCCTACGGCGTGGTCCACCTGCTGGTCGCCTGGCTGGCGATCCAGCTCGCCATCGGCGACAAGGAGGACCAGGCCTCCAACAGCGGCGCCATGCACTACCTCTCCCAGCAGCCGATGGGCGAGGTGCTGGTCTGGCTGATCGCGATCGGCATGCTGCTGCTCGTCCTCTGGCGTGTGCTCGAGGCGGCCTACGGCTACTCCGAGGAGTCGGACGACAAGAAGCGCTGGGTCAAGCGAGGGTCGTCGCTCGGCAAGGCGGTGCTCTACGGCGCCCTCGCCTGGAGCGCGTTCAAGACCGCGACCGGCGACGGGGGCGGCAAGGGCGGCACGGACGGCACGACCGCGAAGATCATGCAGATGTCGGGTGGCCAGCTCATCGTCGGGATCATCGGCCTGGCGATCATCGGCTACGGCATCTCGCTGGTCGTGCGTGGGTGGACCGAGAAGTTCCGTGAGCACCTCGACGCGCAGGGGCAGGCCGGCCAGGACGGGTCGGCGTACGTCCTGTTCGGCAAGATCGGCTACATCGCCAAGGGCGTCGCCATCGTCATCGTCGGCGGCCTGTTCGCCTACGCCTCGGTCACCCACGACGCGAAGAAGTCCGGCGGGCTCGACCAGGCCCTGCAGACCGTGCTCCAGCAGCCGTTCGGCCAGGTCCTCCTGATCGCGATCGCGATCGGGATCGGGGGCTACGGCGCGTTCTGCTTCGCCCGCGCGAAGCACCTCTCGCGCTAGTCGCCCGCGCGTGGCGTTGCGCCGGCCGCGACGGCGAGGGCGGTGGCGACCATGTGCGCGCGCACCTGCTCGGCGGAGACGCGGCTGATCCGCGGCACGCCCGGCGCCTCCTCGGACACGAGCATCGCGACGCGGCCGAGCTGGAGGGTGCCGAGGCCGCTGGCGTAGAGCATGTTGGCGAGCAGGCCGGGGTCCTCGACGTGGAAGTCACCGCTGGCGACGCCGGCCTCGATGGTCTGGGTCAGCACCGCGAGGCAGCCGCTGATGGCCTGCCCGAGCCGGAACATCGCGCTCTCGCTGACCTCCTCGAGCAGGTCGCCGCCCGGGCGGCACATGATCGACTGGGCGCAGTCGACGAACGCGGGATGGGCCAGGCCGTAGTCGACGAACGCCTCGGTCAGCCGCTGCAGCTTGAGCCGCGGCTCGTCGGTCGTGTCGGCGCCGGCACGGAGCGCGTCGCGCAGCTCGTCGAGGTACTGCACGAGGGTGAGGGCGAAGAGCTCCTCCTTGCCGGTGAAGTGGCGGTAGATGATCGCCCGGTTGATGCCGACGGCCCGGGCGATGTCCTCGATCTGGGCGTCGCGCACGCCGCGCTCGTCGAACAGCGCCCGCGTGGCGGCGATGATCTCGGCCTCGCGGAGCCGTCGCCGGGCGGCCGCAGTCGTGCCGCGGGTGACGCCGGTCGGGGTCGACGGCTCGGTGCTCATGGCCGCCAGTCTAGGGAGACGACGCCCCCGTCCCGCCTCCCCGGTGCGGCGTATCTTCGTGTGCGACCGCGTGTCACGCGGGGGCGTGTGAGCGTACGGCCTCGATCGTGTCGGCCTCGTCGGGACCCTTGTCGTCGCGGTAGCGCAGGACCCGCGCGAAGCGCAGCGCGAGGCCGCCGGGGTAGCGCGTCGAGCGCTGCAGGCCGTCGAAGCCGATTTCGACGACCTGCTCGGGGCGGACGTGGACGACGTGTCCCTCGCGGTGGGTCTCGAGGGCGAGGAACCGCTCGGTCTGCCACGCGAGGACCTCGTCGGTCATCCCCTTGAAGGTCTTGCCGAGCATCACGAAGCCGGTGGGCGAGGAGGCGTCGCGGGCGCCGAGGTGGATGTTGGAGAGCCAGCCCTCACGGCGGCCGGAGCCCCACTCGACGGCGAGGACCACCAGGTCGAGGGTGTGGACCGGCTTCACCTTGACCCACGCCGCGCCGCGGCGGCCGGCGGCGTAGGGCGCCGACAGGTCCTTGAGGACGACGCCCTCGTGGCCGGCGGCGACGGTGTCGGCGGCGAACGCGTCGGCCTCGGCGGGGTCGGCGGTGACGAGGCGGCGTACGCGGCGGGGCTCGGGCACGAGGGCGTCGAGCGCGGCGAGCCGCTCGTGGCCGGGGGCGTCGAGCAGGTCACGGCCGTCGAGGTGGAGCAGGTCGAAGAAGTGGGGCGTGATCGCGACGCCCGACTCCTGCGCGGTGCGGCTCGCGGTGTCCTGGAACGCCATCGGACGTCCGTCGTCGGTGAGCGCGAGCGCCTCGCCGTCGAGGACGAACCGCTCCGCCGGCAGCGACCGGGCGACCTCGACGACCTCGGGCAGCCGTGCGGTGATGTCGTCGAGGCTGCGGGTCACCACCAGCACGTCGTCACCGTCGCGGTGGACCTGGATCCGGATGCCGTCGAGCTTGGCGTCGATCGCCACCTCGGTGCCGGCGTCGGGGGAGAGGCCGGCCATCGCGGAGGCCACGTCGGGCGCGCTGGAGGCCAGCATCGGCATGACCGGCCGGCCCACCTCGAGCCCGATCGCGGCCAGTGCCTCCTCGCCCGCCCAGGCTGCGCCGGCCGCCGCAACGGTCGAGCCGGCGAGCATCGCGGCCCGCCGGACCGCGGCGAGCGGGACGCCCGCGACCTGCGCGACCGCCTCCTGGGTGACGGCGTCGAGCGCGCCCTGGCGCACGTTGCCCGTGACGACGGCCTGCAGCCACCGCTGCTCGGGGGCGGTGGCGCGGGAGAACAGCGCGGCGACGGCCTGCCGGCGCGCCAGCTGGGAGCCGGCGCCGGACAGACGCGACATCGCCTCGAACGCCTCGTGGACCTCCAGCACCCCCAGCGACGGCTCGTCGGCGGGGTCGGGGACGTCGCTGACGCCGCGCCAGCCGAGGCCGGTGCGGCGCTGGAGGAGCGCGCCGCCGAGGTAGGACACGACGACCTCGAGCTCCTCGGGCGTGACCCGGGCGAGGGTCTCGGCGAGCGCGGCGACCTTGGCCTTGCGCGAGCGGGTGGCGGCGACCGCGGCGGAGGTGGCGACGAGCTCGGCGAGCAGCATGCGTCCATCCTGCCGCCCGCCACCGACAGCCGCCGCGCCCGAACGGGCAGGATGGGGCCATGCCCCCGTCCGCGCCCGACGCCTCGCTCTACGTGCCGCGACACAACGTGATGGACGTCGACCACGTACGCCCCTTCGTGGCGGCCGTCGGGACCGCCCAGCTCGTCACCGTCGGCGCCGACGGCGCTCCCGACGCGACCTTCCTGCCGGTGCTGTGGGAGGGCGACCGGCTGGTCGGTCACGTCGCGCGCGCCAACGGCCACTGGCGCCGGATCGTCGACGGCTCGCCCGCCCTGGCGGTCGTGACCGGCCCGGACACCTACGTCTCGCCGTCCTGGTACGCCACCAAGGCCGAGCACGGCAGGGTCGTCCCGACATGGAACTACTCGGTGGTCCACCTCCGCGGCCTGGTCGCCGTCCACGACGACCCGGAGTGGGTGCGCGCGATGGTCACGCGCCTCACCGACCGGCACGAGGGCGACCGCGCCGAGCCGTGGGCCGTGACCGACGCCCCGGCCGACTACGTCGGGAAGAACCTGCGCCCGATCGTCGGCGTCGAGCTGGTCGTCGAGTCGGTGGAGGCGAAGGCCAAGCTGTCGCAGAACCGCTCCGACGAGGACCGTGCCGGTGTCGCCCGGGGGCTGGCCGCGGACGGCCGTGACCCGTCCGGCCTGGTCGCCCCGTGAGCCGGGTCCGCGAGCGCTTCACCGGACGGATTGCCGGCGTCGGCAGCACGAGCGGCGTCCGCGTGGTGGTGGGGCGGTGGGACGCCTCGCCGTGGGGTGCGTTCGCCGACGTCATGGTCGAGGACGCGTCCGGCCACCGCGTCCTGCTGGCCCCCGACGAGCGGGTGCGCGACTTCGTCGCCGCGACCTACACCTTCGACGAGCACGTCCTCGAGCCGGTGTCGGTGGTGGACACCCCGGACGGCTGGCAGGTCACGACCCCGTCGCTGTCGCTGCGGCTGGTCACCGGAGGGCGTACGCCGCTCGGCGCGCTCCTCGGGCTCGTGCCCGCCCGCCTCGCGACCGCGCCCGCGTGGTGCACCGCGATCGACCCGGTGGCGCGCGTGGTGGTGCGCGGCGTGCGGACCCGCGGGACCGCCGGCAACGACCGGCGCGAGTGGTACGGCGCGACGTCGGTCCACGCCGTTACGTCGCTGACGGGGGAGTGGCGTGGCTCCTCGCTCGGCGCCCTCGCCCCGGTCGACCCGCCGTGTCGTTTCGGCTTCTCCTCGACGCCCGCCCGGCCGTCGGTGACCAGCGTGGTGACCACGATCGACCGGGCCGTGAAGGCCTGAGCGCCGGGTCCGGCCAGGAGCAGCGGTTTCGGAGAAGCGGTGTGACGGTGGGCGCCGCTAGCGTCGGCGGCACACCGACGAAGGGGACCACGATGAGCTACCAGGCCTACCTCGATGCGATCGAGAAGAAGACCGGCAGGACGCCGGCGGAGCTGCTGGGCGAGGCCGCGGACCGCGGGTTCACCCCGGCGAGCAAGGCCGGCGACTTCGTCTCGTGGCTCGAGGACGACTACGACGTGGGCCGCGGCCACGCGATGGCGTTGTGGGGCGTGCTGAAGAACGGCGCGACGATCAGCGACAAGCACGTCGGCAGCGGCGGCACCCACTCCGACCCGTCGACGGAGCTGCGGCTGGACGGCATCGCCCGCCGCTGAGGGACGGCACGGTAGGAAGGGGGACATGGACCCTCGCCTCGCCGGACGCACCGCCCGCCTCCTGGAGCCCCTGCACGCCCTGGGCTACTTCGCCCCCGAGGTCGAGGCGGAGGTGGTCGGCCTCGGCGTCCGCACGGGTCGTGCCACCTACTTCGCGTCCCGCGCGGCCGCGATGGGTCGGGTCGGCGCCGGCCCCGTGGCGGCGACGTTCTACGTCTTCAACCCGTCGCTGGTCGCCCACTTCGTCCCGGCCGTGTGGGAGGCGGCGAGCCCGGAGGACGTGGTGGCGGCGCGCTACCGCGGCGTCTCGGCCGCGTGGACCCGGTTGCTCGGCGCGGAGGCCCTGGTCTCCGACGAGGTGCGCGAGGCCGCCGACCTGGCTCGTACGGCGGCCGACGGGTGCTCGGTCGCCGGGCGACCGCTCCACGCTGCCCACGCGGACCTGTCGTGGCCGGAGGAGCCGCACATGGTCCTCTTCCACGCGCTGACCCTGCTCCGCGAGCACCGTGGGGACGGGCACGTCGCCGCGCTGATCGGCGCCGACCTCAGCGGCATCGAGGCGCTCGTCACCCACACCGCGACCGGCAAGGGCTTCACCCAGCCGGCTGCGCAGGCGACCCGCGGCTGGTCCGACGGGGAGTGGTCGGCGGCCGTGGCTGGGCTGGCGTCGCGGGGCCTGATGACCGCAGAGGGCGCGCTCACCGAGGACGGCGCCGCCCTCCGGACGGCGGTCGAGCGGCGTACGGAGGAGAGCGCGTACACGCCGTGGGAGCACCTCGGGGAGACCGGCACTCAGCGGCTCACCGAGCTCTGCCGCCCGCTGGTCACCACCGCGCTGACGAACGGCGCCTTCCCGCCCGGGGTCTTCGCCTGAGCGCTGCTCCTCGTCGTCGCGACCGTGCCCGCCCGGGTGGCTAGGCTCGACGCCATGCGATACCGACGGATGGGCAACAGCGGCTGCGCGGTCTCCGAGCTGTGCCTCGGCACGATGACGTTCGGGGCCGAGACCGACGAGGCGGGCTCCCACGCCCAGCTCGACCTGTTCGTCGAGGCGGGCGGCACGCTGGTCGACACGGCCGACGTCTACTCCGCCGGGACCTCGGAGGAGATCATCGGCCGCTGGCTGGCCGACCGGCCGGCGGACGTCACCGACCAGGTGGTGCTCGCGACCAAGGGTCGGTTCCCGATGAGCAGCGGGCCGAACGACGCCGGGCTCTCGACGCGTCACCTGACCCGCGCGCTGGACGCGTCCCTCGGCCGGCTCGGCGTCGACGCGGTCGACCTCTACCAGGTCCACGCCACCGACCCGCACACGCCGATCGAGGAGACGCTGCGCACGCTCGACGGCTTCGTGCAGGCCGGGAAGATCCACTACTACGGGCTCTCCAACTTCACCGGGTGGGAGCTGACCAAGGCCGTCCACACCGCACGGGCGCTGGGGCTGCGGGCGCCGGTGACGCTCCAGCCGCAGTACAGCCTGATCGTGCGCGAGATCGAGTGGGAGGTCGTCCCTGCCGTGCTGGACGCCGGGATGGGCCTGCTGCCGTGGAGCCCGCTCGGTGGTGGCTGGCTGTCCGGGAAGTACACCCGCGACCAGAGGCCGACCGGCGAGACCCGGCTCGGGGAGGATCCCGGTCGCGGCATGGAGGCCTGGGACCGGCGGGGGAGCGAGCGCACCTGGCGGATCATCGACGCCGTCGACCGCGTCGCGCAGGAGCGCGGGGTGTCGATGGCCGAGATCGCGCTCGCGTGGGTCACCAACCGCCCTGCGGTCACGTCCACGATCCTGGGCGCCCGCACCACCGAGCAGCTCACGGCCAACCTGAAGGCGGCGGGGCTCGTGCTGTCGGAGGAGGAGCAGGCGGTCCTCGACGAGGCCAGCGACCTCGGTGCGACGGACTACCCCTACGGCGACCTGGGCGTCGAGCAGCGCAGCCGCGACCTCGCCGGCGGCTGATTCCCGATCCGGGCGGTGGGACTCCTCACCCCTCCGGACCCTTGTGGCGGTCGCGCCCGTGCGTACGTTCGGAGGTGGGGGATGCACACGTCCCACACCGTTCGAGAGGAAGCACATGAGCGACTACCAGGTCACGAACCCGTCCACCGGCGAGGTCGAGAAGGAGTTCCCGACCGCCACCGACGCCGAGGTGCAGGACGCCATCGCGCGCAGCCACGCGGCGTACGGCGAGTGGCGCACGACGTCGAAGGACGAGCGCGCGCAGGTGCTGCGCACGGTCGCCGACCTCTACGACGAGCGGGCCGCCGAGCTCGCCGCGATCATCGCGCGCGAGATGGGCAAGCCGATCCGGGAGGGCAAGGGCGAGCTCAAGCTGGTCGCGTCGATCTTCCGCTACTACGCCGACCAGGGGCCGGCCCTGCTCGCCGACGCCCCGCTCGACCCGGCGATGGGTGGCAGCGCGCTGGTGCGCAAGGAGTCGGTCGGCCCGCTGCTCGGGATCATGCCGTGGAACTTCCCCTACTACCAGGTGGCCCGGTTCGCCGCGCCCAACCTGATGGTCGGCAACACGATCCTGCTCAAGCACGCCCCGCAGTGCCCCGAGTCGGCGCTCGCGATCGACCAGATCTTCGCCGACGCGGGCCTTCCGGCTGACGCCTACATCAACCTCTTCGCCACCAACGACCAGTCGGCCGACATCATCGCCGACCCGCGCGTCGTCGGCGTCTCGGTGACCGGCTCCGAGCGCGCCGGCTCGGCCGTCGCCGAGGTGGCCGGGCGACACCTCAAGAAGGTCGTGCTCGAGCTTGGCGGCTCCGACCCCTTCATCCTGCTCGACGCCGACGACCTCGGCGCCGCCGTGAAGTCGGCCGTCCGGGGCCGGATGGGCAACGCGGGTCAGGCGTGCAACGGCGCCAAGCGGATGATCGTCGTCGACGACCTCTACGACGACTTCGTCGAGCAGTTCACCGCGGCGATGGCCTCGCTCACGCCGGGCGACCCGTTCGACTCCTCGAGCGGCTTCGGCCCGCTCTCGTCGGACGCCGCCGCGACGACCCTGATCGAGCAGGTCGAGGACGCGGTCTCCAAGGGTGCGACGCTCCGCACCGGCGGCAAGCGGCTCGACCGCCCCGGCGCCTTCGTCGAGGCCACCGTGCTCACCGACGTCACGCCCGACATGCGCGCCTACAGCGAGGAGCTCTTCGGCCCCGCCGCTGTCGTCTACCGCGTCAAGGACGCGGCCGAGGCCGTCGCGCTGGCCAACGACTCGTCGTTCGGACTCGGCGGTGTCGTCTGGAGCGCGGACACCGAGCAGGCCCAGCGGGTCGCCGACGCGCTCGACACCGGCATGGTCTGGATCAACAGCGCCCAGGGCTCGGCCGCCGACCTGCCCTTCGGCGGGACCAAGCGCTCGGGCGTCGGCCGCGAGCTCGGCCCCTACGGCATCGACGAGTTCGTCAACAAGAAGCTCATCTACACCCCCGCGGGCTGACCCCGCTCGCCACGGGTCCGGGGGTCCTGCCTCCGGGCCCGTGGCGGCGCCGCCTACGCTCGGCGCATGAGCGATCAGACGATGGCCGGCCGCACCGTGCTGGTGACCGGAGCGAGCGACGGGATCGGCGCGGAGACCGCGAAGGTCCTCGCCCAGCGAGGCGCGACGGTCCACGTCACCGGGCGCTCGGCCGACAAGCTGCGGCCGGTCGCGGAGGCGGTCGGCACGGAGCCGCTGGTCGCCGACTTCTCCCGGCTCGATGACGTACGCCGCCTGGCCGAGCAGGTGCGCGAGCGCGTCGGCTCGCTCGACGTGCTGATGAACAACGCCGGCGGCACCTTCGCCCCGACGCGGACCACGCACGACGGCCACGAGCCCAACTTCCAGGTCAACCACCTCGCGCCGTTCCTGCTGACCAACCTGCTGCGTCCGACGCTGGCCGCCGCCGACCGCTCGCTCGTGGTCAACACCTCGAGCATCGCCAACCTGGTGGGCAAGGTCGTGCTCGACGACCTCGACTACGAGCACCGCAAGGCGCGCGAGTTCGCCGCCTACGGCACCGGCAAGCTGATGAACATCCTCTTCACCCGCGGCATCACCGACCGCTGGGCCGACGACGGCATCGCGTCCGTCGCGGTGCACCCGGGGCCGGTGGGCAGCTCGTTCGGCCGCGACTCGTGGCTCGTGGGCCTGCTCTACCGCACGCCGCTCGCCCGCTTCGCGACGATCAGCGTCCCCGACGGCGCGGCGCCCCTCATCACCCTCGCCGAGCGCGGGCCCGACCCCGAGATCAACGGGCGGTACTTCAGCCGGTTCACCATCGACGGTCGTGAGAACAAGCAGGCGCACGATCGGACTCTGATTGACGGGCTCTGGGAGCGGTCGGCGGAGCTCGTCGGGCTCGCCTGACTCGCACCGCAGGACGGCCCCTCAGCTTCGGTGGTCGAGGAGGGACGAAGTCCCGTCTCGAGACCTGGTCCACCGTTGGTCGAGGAGGCCGCCCGCGGCCGTCACGAGACCCCGTCCACCCTCGCTGGTCGAGGAGGGACGAAGTCCCGTCACGAGACCCCTTGGCCTCAGTTGCACACTGGATCGAACCTCCCCTTCCCGTCTGATTCGAACAGGTGTACGATCGTGCGTAGCACGCCGGTCCGAAACGGTTCTCTCGTCTGAGGTGACGGAGTTCCCGGGATCGGGTCAGTCACTCATAGAACCCGTGTTGGTGCTCGCGGGATGCCGTAGGGCTCTCGGGTGACGACCTGGCTAGTGGTGCCACCCCATGCCTCACCGCTTCGCCCCGGACCCGGGCGGATGTCAGTGACGTGCGTGCAAGGAGGTGGCCCCCGATGGATCAGCTGGACCAGCCAGACCCGGAGCTTCAGCATCCGATCGTGGCGTGTGCGGGCGACCTACGTGCGTTGTTGAAGGGCGTGGTGTCGGTGGAGCCGGTGTTCATGTCGGTGGCCGACAAGCGGGCGGCGCTGGTGGAGCTGGTGGCGGCGCGTTCCCAGCTGGACGGGCTGCTGGCGCGGGTGCTGGCCGCGTCCGACGATCTCGGGACGGTGGAGGGTTCGCGGGACGCGACGGCGTGGCTGGCCTCCGAGACGCGGTCGACGCGGCGGGAGTCGCGTCGGGACCTGGCGTTGGGGCGGGCGTTGGAGGCGCATCCGGAGGTCGGGCGTCAGCTCGCGGACGGCACGCTGCGAGCGGAGCAAGCACGGGCGATCGTCGACGCGGTCGACGCCCTCCCGTCCCGGGTGGATGACGTGGTGCGTGCGGAGGCCGAGGCGCGACTGCTGGCGTACGCGCGTGAGCATGACGCGAAGGGTCTGCGGCAGATCGGGAAGCGGATCCTGGACGTGGTCGCACCCGAGGTGGGGGAGTCCGCCGAGGCCGACGCGCTCGAGGCCGAGGAGCGGCGGGCGGAGGAGTCGGTGTCGTTCTCGATGTCCGATGACGGTGAGGGACGCTGCCACGGCCGGTTCACGGTCCCGTCTCCTGTGGGTGCGGTCCTGCGGCGGATCCTGCTGGCGTTGGCGAACCCGGCCCGCCACACCGACGCCGACCTGCGCGACGAGGCGGGGGTGTGGAAGCCGTCGCGTCGTCGGATGGGTGAGGCGTTCGTGGAGTACGTCGAGCGCTATCCGACCGACGCGGCCCCGCAGACCGCCGGTGTGAACGCGACGGTCGTGGTGACGCTGACCCTTCGGGATCTGCTCGGTGACCGCGGTGTCGCGTTGCTGGACGACGGGACCCGGATGTCGGCGGCGCAGGCACGCAGGTTGGCCTGCGAGGCCGGTGTCATCCCGGTGGTCCTCGGCGGCGACGGTCAGGTGCTGGACCTGGGCCGGACGCGGCGGTTGTTCAGCAAGGCGCAGCGGATCGCGCTCGGTCTGCGCGACGGTGGCTGCACCGCGCGGGGGTGTGAGACAACCGCCTCAGGCTGCCACGCCCACCACGACGACCCCTGGTCCAACGGCGGCACCACCGACCTCGCGAACGGGCGGCTGCTGTGCCCGCGCCACCACCGTCTCGCCCACGACCCCCGCTACGCGAAGACCATCCATGCCGACAACCAGGTCACCTTCGTGATGCGGACGTGAGGGGAGTTGGGATCGAGCTTTCGCTCGGCGGTAGCGACGAACCGCCCACTACGACGCAGGTGCTCAGCGCCCAGATGACCTCTGGTCCATTCATGCTCCAACGAGGAGCCAGCACCTGCCGTCGACGGTCAGCAGTTCCACTCTTGAGTTCGGGGCGCGAGCGAGCAAACAAGGACCCACTCTGGGCGCTTCCGAGTCGAGCCGCACTATTTCGCGAGAGCATGCGGGTCATGAGCGATGCCCCAGAGTCCGCTAAGTCCGACTTTAAGTACAACGTCGAGAACGCGATCTCAATGTCGTGTGATTGGGCCGGCATCTTGGCTCCAGCGCAACTTGAGGCAGTGGCCAAGGAACCGGACGTGCCGATCTGCAACATTTACCTGATCGGTCGCCGTCCGCGGGTAACTGTGGATCCGACGACGTGGGTGTGCGATGCGGAGACGTTCGAGGTGTCGCTGACCGCCGATCTGGGCGGCGGATACTCGAACACGGTCACGCTCAGCGGTCCGCACCTGTACGAAAGTCCGCTAAAGCTGGTCAGCAACGGGCCGTACACGGTCATGGAACTGCACAACGAGGCCGGGGACCTGGTGTCGGGTGCGCCGACGGCGATGTGGTTCTCGATGTACCTGCAACAGACGATGGGGTTGGGACGCATGGATGCGACCGAGCTCGATGAGGCGCTGTTCGACCTGGAGGTCGTGTACGTCGGCCAGTCGCAAGACGCAGGTGGGGCGATCCAGAGCCGGCTTCAGACCCACAAGACACTGCAGCGCGTCATGGCGGACACTCAGCAGACCGCACCACACCTGGACGTGTGGGTCGTCCCGATGCAGTTCGCGACTTACAACAAGATGTCGACCTTTGGGTCGTGGCTGGGCACAGAGGGTGATGAACAGTCCATGGCTCACCTGAACGCGTTCGAGCACGCCTCGCTCGACGTCAGCGTGGTCACGGCGCTGGCCGAGGCTGCCCTAATCCGGTACTTCCAACCCAAGTTCAACGAGAAGTTCGTAGACACCTTTCCCGAGCCGCTTCACAAGACCTACCGGAAGGTCTACGACCTGGATGTGAGCGCGGTCGGGCTCGACTTCGAGACCCTGTCGACCTTCGGCACTCGATTGAAGAGTCGCGTCGTACAGCCAACGTTCATCCACGCTGGCCTGTTCGCGCTCCATGACGAAGCCGACCGGCGCCGGTTCTTCGACTTGGACGACGACGGCGGGGTCGCCGACGCGACCCACTTCAAGCGCGGGCTCGCGAAGGACATCCCTTCCTAGCCCTCCCCCGAAAGCTCGGCTCCCTGATCCACTGGGCGGCCGGAACTCCGCCCACTATGACGTAGGTGCTCAGCGCCGTGCTTGACTCCATGCAGGGATGCGGTGCTGCGATGCCTCGCGCCCGATGTCCGCCCTGGGAATGCTCGGATTGCTGGCGGACTGCCCGACGGATCGCTGCGGCGGCGTGCTAGCGGTCGCCCGTTAAACTGGGGAGAACGGCGTCGCCGGTCAGACTGCGCCCCCGAGATCCCATCGATAGTTCGAACCAGGGGTTCGCCCTCGCTTCCGGCAAGAGATGTCGGTCCTGTCCGGCATGCTCTCCCTGCAACGCGTTCCGCTCGACCGACGTGCCCAGCCAAGAAGGTGACCTCCTGTTGAACTCACCAAAGGACGATGCCGCTACGCCCAAGTCGATGGTCAAGGTCGTCTACTTCGACGAGCAGTCTGCGTCCGACTACCTCGACATCACCGCCGGCGGTGCTACGAGTTCCACAAGCCAGGAGATCAAGGAGCGTGCCTCTGACCTCCACGCGAAGGTCGAGTCGAAGGTGTCCGCACGGCTGTCGTGGCTTCCGTTCGTCGGCGTATCCGGTGAGGCAGGAAGCGGCGTCGACTACAAGAGCGTCGGACAGAGCATCTTGAACCAGACGTTGTCGAACACGATCCTTACTGACTACCTGGCCGAGATCGCCAACGACGACCGCGTTCGTCGACTCGACGACTACGTCGTTACCGCACCGGCAGATTCGATGGCCGCGACCAAGATGTACACGCCCTACATGGTCATCGCGAGAACCGAGGAATTCGGAATCGACCTGGCACGGCTAGATGAGGCACTCGAGCGCGCAAAGGGCTACTACGAGCTCCTCGCCACGAGCCAGCATGACGGTACCGACCGCTGCGTCCTGCGGTTCAACATCCGGGCGTTCAGGAATAACTACGGCCTTTCCGACCTGGGCCGGATGCGCCTGGTCTATCACGCCATTCTCGTCGGCAAGACCACGGAGAAAGGCCTGACGATGTCGGGCGAGATGGCGAGCAGCGAAGCCAGTCCCGGAGATCAGGCTCTGACCGCGCTAGAACTTGTCGACGGCGCACCGGCCGCCTCGAAGGCGGCGGTGGAAGAGCTTGATGTCTACGACGTCGTACTTGCTGGAGTCGAGCGTGGCTGACACCGAGGTCAAGATCTACTACGGCCCACCGTCCTGGTTTCACAAGCAGATCGGGACTGATCTTAAGTCAAAGAACCTCGTTACCCTGGTTCTCCGGGAGGACGCCCGCCGCCGCGAGTTCCGCGTGGTGGTACCCGAGCAGGAGAGCGAGCCGGTGAAGAAGGTCGCCAGGCCCAAGCACGTTGTCGCAGGGTCCAGCGACTACGCAAGCCTCAACGAACACGTCATCACCAACTTCGCGCAGCTCGTTCGCTCGATGCGTCCGAAACACCTCTATCTGAACAATCCACCGTCTCGGGTTCACGACCAGCTCGAACGAGCTTTCGCGGATACAACGACCGCGCACTACGTATACCCACCGTTTACGACGGAAACTCTACGAACCTTTAGGGATGAGTTCGGGAATCACTTGGTCGGACAGGAATCAGTGCGCGAGACGCTCCTCGCGGCGATGTACCCGCTCGCCCGGCTCAGTCGAGGGCGACCGGTCGTACTAATGTTCTACGGTCCTTCGGGCGTCGGGAAGACCCAGACCGCTCAGTTCATCAACGGCCTGCTTGGCGGAGAGCTTCTACGGAAGCAGTTCTCGATGTTCCATAGCGAGAAGTTCGCCTCATACATGTTCGGGGGGGAGCACGGAGAAGCCTCACTTGCTCGCGATCTTCTCGACCGCGAATCAGGCGTCATCCTGATCGATGAGTTTGACAAGGCTAATCCCATCTTCCACAGCGCCTTCTACGAGCTATTCGACACCGGCGAGTTCGTCGATAAGAACTACACGGTCCAGGTTGGCCCGGCACTCATCATCTGTACCTCGAACTACTCGTCGAAGGAAGAGATTCGGGACGCGCTGGGCGATGCACTCGCATCACGCTTCGACGCGCTCATTGAGTTCCAGCACCTCACTTCAAGTGAAGTACTCACAGTCATCGAGCGAACGGTCGATAGCCGTCTCGCGGGCTTAAGCGCCGTTGAGCAGTTGCACGTCACTCGTGAGCAGTTGCTCGGGTTGCTCGGCCCGCTTGCCGCGAGCAGTCACAACATCCGCGAGCTCGGGAAGACCATCGACAGTGTCATCTCCATCCTCCTCGTGAGATCTGCACTCGAAGCAGATACAGACCTCGATCCGCCTACGGCCACAGCGGAAGGTCGGTGACCGCTCCGAGTTCGACGGAGTGGTAGGGCCACGCTCCGTCCCTAGACCGGTCACGATCACATCACCGCAATGATGCTTGGGCGGGGGCAACACTGGTAGCCGGCCCAACTGCGCGCAACCGATAGAACGATGGACGGGTCTGCTGCACGAACTGGTGACAGGCTGAGTCTTCTCGAGGCATGCTGGGGTCGCTCGCGCGCGTGTGCGCTCGCTCTAACCGGCTAGGACCTTGAATTTTCGCGCTGTCTCACGACGACCGATCCTCCACGGCAGGTCCGTACTGCTGACGCATCTTGGCCAGGTTTGCCGCACCTTCAGCCAACTCCTCATCCTTGAGATAATCAGGCTGATTGGTGTAGACGATGTGGTTCGCCGGGTGGATCAGGTCTTTTAACTGCAAGTCGAATGGCAGGATTTCGCTCCAGCGAGTGCTGAGTGACGAGAGCGCCTCGATAGTCACAGGGTGGGCGCGCTGCTCGGGCACGACGCCGGGGACGGAACCTACGAACTCTGCTACGAGCTCACGAGTCTCGCCGCCGGGAACACTGAATGGCGCCGTGACGTCCTGAATGTCGTCCTCTTTCGGATCCACGCGCGTGCGTGTCCATTCCCATGCCATTAACTCGCCGCCTTCGGCGAAGCGCAGGCGCAGACTAACCACCACGAGCGTAGCCGCGCCTGTGTTGTGGAGTACAAGCGGCAGCGGATTGCGGAGCGATCGCGAGCAACGTACGCCGCCCAAGTTGTTGGTTCATACGTTTGCAGCCGTCCCGGCCGCGCGTGCAGCCACCAGAAGGAAAGCACGGTGAACAGCAGCGCCATCATGGAGATGGCGACCGCGGCGTACGACATGGCGTCCATCATGACGGGCAAGTAGCGGGTCAGGAAGGAGTCGTGTGGTGCGTCCTTGCGCCGCATTCGAGCATCCACTCGGTTCCCGCCAGAATTAAGGTCGTGCGATAGCGCTAGAGCACGCACTGGGGGGCTCCACCGCACCAACTTGTGTGGCCCGGGTGAGTCGAGTCTTCGCTAGTGGCGCCAATGCACCGTCTCGTCAACAGCAGCTACGAACATGACGCTTCCTACGAAGTATCCGAACGCGAGGTCGAGGCCGCTAGGCATCAACAGCCACCCAAAGGCGACGCAGCCCGCAGCCGTGCCCCAGCGTAAGTTGAACCTGAACTTGCGGGTTGCGTGAGCGGTAAGAGTGGCGTAAAGGAGTGTTTGAATCACAACAGGGAACAACATCGCCGCGCCGTGAAAGTTGCGAAAAGCGTTGGAGTTCCTAAAGCAATTCAGTGTTGCCGACTCGGTTCCCCCGCATGCTTGCCACTTTTCGCCCAGTTCCGGCAGCAACAATTTCGCCATGATCATCGACAGCGAGATGAACGACACGAGCAGGAGTAGGGCTCTCGCGGTCATCCCGACGATGGTCTGCTGCGAGGGTTGAGGAGCCCAGTGTCTGCAGGAGCGTCGCACGGCGATCAGCATCATCAGAATGGCGACGAAGACGCCCCACTCCCAAAGTCGCACTTCAGGTGAGCCCGCTACTAGCCAGAGAGAGATCGCGAGAGAGAAGCCCAGCAACCCTCCGATCGCATCGACTAAGAATTCGGGGGCTTCAGAAGAGCTCGCTTGATTCGGCACGTGAGGAGGCTAGACGCAGAGGCGGTCGGCCTGACGCCCCGTCTCGAGGCGATGGGCGGGAGCTGGTGCGCCCGACAGCACCTACCTCCGACCGCGCAAGTTCCGGCGCGTCACTCCGCCGCGTGCCGGGGACATCCGGATCTGGCACCCCTCTGTGTCAAGACGCAGCAGGGAGTGGAGTCCTAGGGTGTTGTCTGGCGGGTCCGGGAAGTGGCTTGTCCGAAGAGTTTGGTGTGGGGCTGTGAGCCGGCCGCGCTGGGGTCAGAGTCGTTGCCCCGTTGCCCTCCCGGGCCTGTCCTCGTTGTTGTGCTCGTTGGCGCCTTGGTGGTGCGGACGGCGTCGTTGAGCATGGTCTGGTAGACGATGTCGGACAGTCGGCGCTTCACGCACCGCATGGCTTCCATGGGTGCCTTCCCGGCGGCCTTCTTGCGGTCGTAGTAGGCGCGGCCCTCGGTGGGGTTGCGCAGCTGCACGCGGGCCATGGTGTGCAGCACCCGGTTGATCTGCCGGTTGCCTTTCCTGGACAGCCGGTGGCGGGTCTGGTCACCGGAGGATGCATCCAGGGGTGCGGTTCCGTTCCAGGACGCGAAGTGGGACTTGCTGGGGAAGCGGGTGATGTCGCCGACCTCGACCAGCAGCCGAGCGGCGCCGGTGGGTCCGATGCCGTGCAGGTCCAGCAGCGTGGTGCCGGTCGCGCGGACAAGGTCGGTGAGCTCCTTGTTCGCCTCCTTCTTGCGGGCGTAGATCCGCTCGAGGTCCGTGACGAGCTCGGCGGCCACTCGGCGTCGGGTCTTGCCGACGACTCCGCGGGGCCTGATCTTGGCGAGCAGCGCCTTGGCCTGGGCCGCGGACAGGTTCTTCTTCGCGCCACCCGGGATGAGCTCGAGCAGCAGCTTGTGCAGCTGGGAGGTCTTGCGGGTGTGCTCCTCGCCGAGCGAGCGCCGTCGGTCGACCAGGAGTCGCAGCACCGCGAGTTGCTCGTCGTTGACGACCGGACGCAGGCCGGTCATCCGGGTGCCGACGAGCGCGATGGAGTGGGCGTCGGTGGCGTCGGTCTTGCGTCCTTGACCGGTAGCGAAGACCCGGGCTCGTGCTGACAGCTTCGGTGGCACGTCGACGACTTCCTCGCCCGCGGCGAGGAGTCTTATCGCGACGTGATGGCCGATCCCGGAGCATCCCTCGATGGCCCAGACCCGGTCGGGGAACTGGCTGACATAGCGCCTCATCTCGGCGAACCCCGCCGAGTCGGTGCCGTAGCGGCCGCCACCGATGACGGTCTCGTCGGCGGTCATCACCTCGATCGTGACCGACCGTTTGTGTGGGTCCATCCCGATCACCACACGACTGCTCTCGTTGTTCATCAGCTCCTCCGATGCTCGAACCTGTTCGGTTGTCGAGCCGGGAGGGCAACGCTGCTTCGAGCTGGGCAATCCCCTCTTGAGCCTCTCCTGGCCCTGGCGACGCCCGGGACCGCGCAGGCCAATGGAGAGCCACACGACCAGCGTGCGCAGCCGAAAATGAGAGCGACGACCCGGGCGCCTGGACCGAGCCTCGCCAGACCCGGTCCTGGGGTCAATGGAACAAGCAGCCCCGATGCGGGCGCTCTTGCCGTCTCGGGGACCGTCAGCATGGCACGGTGATGGACATGAGCGTTGAGCAGGAAGTGCTCGCGGCGGCTGAATCGCGAGCAGCGGCTCTAGCGGTGGGCGATGCCGAACAACTCGGTGATCTCTTGCACGTGGCCTTCAGGTGGACCGCGCACATCGGCGACACCTACGACCGCGCCGAGTACATCCGCCGAAACACCGAGGGGCACACGGTCTGGCGATCACAGACCTTGGTCAATCCTGAGGTCGTCGTCGTCGGCGAGACCGCTGTGCTGTACGCCGAAGTGCACGACGTGGTGCAGTCGGACGGAGATGCGTCGGAGACATTCCGGATGCCGATGACCCAGGTCTGGGTCCGTTCAGATAGCAGTTGGAAGTGCCTGGCCGGTCACGCGGGGCCGCGGCTGACCTGACGTCCGCACATGCCGCGATGAGTGCGGCATTCCGCCGCGTATGTGCCTTCGGTACGCGCCGACGACCGACCTCGTGCAGGACTTCGAGCAGGTGGCGCGGCCGGTGAGGTTCCGTCGGGTGGCCGGGAAAGCGCTTGTCGGCGACGCTGGTCGTCCTCGAAGGGGCGGAAGGCGTCACGGTGTACACGCGGCCGGGCCGACTCGCCACCTTCGTGCCGAGGGAAGAGCCCGGAGGCCTGCCGACGGGGATCAAGGGTCACCGGCTCCCGCGCCCCGCGGACGAGACCGCGGGAGCCGTCAGGCACCCGTCCCTACGCTGGCAGCATGTTCCGCCGCGCGCGCCCTGAGCCCGAGGTCGTCCGCTCCGACCAGGAGTGGCGCGAGCAGTTGACGCCGGAGGCCTACCGCGTGCTGCGTCGGGCCGGCACGGAGCGGGCCGGGACGAGTGCGTACGAGCACCCTCCTGCCGACGGCAACGGTGTCTACCGGTGCGCGGGCTGCGGTGCAGAGCTGTTCCGTGCGGGCGACCAGTACGACTCGGGGTCGGGGTGGCCGAGCTTCACCTCACCCGCGGTGGCGGGCAGCGTCACGACGAGGACCGACTTCAGGCTCGTCGTGCCCCGGCGCGAGGTCTTCTGCGCGCGGTGCGGCGGGCACCTCGGCCACGTCTTCGGCGACGGTCCGGCGCCGACCGGCCGGCGCTACTGCATCAACGGCGCCGCACTCGATCTCGACGACGCCGACTGACAGCCGCGAGTACGGTGCGGCGGGTCAGCCGCGCGTCAGGATGGTCTCGAGCTCGGCCAGCGCACGATCGGCGTAGCCCTTCCACATGCGACCGAGGACGCTGGTGGTCAGGCGGGCCGGGGAGGTCCTCGGGTGGAAGGTCCAGGCCCAGCCGACGCGCGCACCGCCGTCGGCGGGCGTGACCGTCCAGGCTCCGTCGATGGTGTGGACGAAGCGTCGGAGCGGCCCTTCGATCTCATCGAGCCGGTAGGCGAAGCTGCGCGGCCGCTCGACGTCGGTCATGGTCTCGCGCAGCCGACCACCGTCGGCGAGCACGATCATGCGTGTCTGTCCGACGGCACCCCAGTCGTCGGGCTGATCGGTCACGTCGGCGACGGCGGGGAAGGCCGCAAAGCGACGGTTGAACACCTCGGTGAGCCGTGCGCCCATGAGCCGGTCGAAGGCGACCTCGGGTTCGACCGCAACGACGCGGGAGGCCTCGACCCGGTGACCGGACATGCTGCTCAGGCTACGCGGGCTCGAGGCGCGACGCATCGGATCCCGGCCGGCGATCCGCCGCCCGGGCGCCGCGGATCACCCGCGGCGCCGGGGGAGCGGGTCACGCAGCAGTCTGCAGCGCCTTCACCTCGTCGCGGGCCGCGACGACGGCGGCCTGCTGGCGTACGACGACCTCGCGGAAGCCGGCGCTGAGGTCGAGCTTGAGGGCGTCCGCGTACTCGGAGACCGCGTGGTCCTCGCCGGTGGCGGCGGCCTTGAGGACGGCCTCGGCGTCGTCGCCGGTGAGCGCGTCCTTCAGGGAGAGCCAGCCGCGGTGGACGGCGGCGGCGACCGAGCCGCTCGCGTCGACGTCGTCGCCGTACTCGTGGCCCATCTCGACGATCTCGCGCCAGAAGCCGGCGCGCTGCTCGGACAGGCGGTGGAGGGTCGACGCCCACTCGGGGTGCTCGCCGTCGCGCAGCTTGTCGGCTGCGTCGGCGAAGCCCTTCTCGCCGTCCTTCAGGGTCTCGACGAGCTCCTTGGCGGCCTTGGCGTCATCAGACATGTGTGCTCCTTCGTGTGGGTGGACCCTCCACACAAGCCGACGGCACACGGCCACGGATCACCCGTGGGGATGCCCACGGAGAAGGCTTCAACCGCCCTCGGCGATCCGCTTGATCGCGGCGAGCGTGGCCGGGATCCCCGCGTGGGCCGCCCGCGTGCGCTCCTCGATCTCGTCGGCGGCGCGGTCGCCGTACTTCTCCGCGAACATCGACAGGCCGGCGGGCAGGAAGGCCCAGGTCTCGGTCAGCCGGGTGCCGTCGCCGTCGGGCTCGAGGAGGAAGCCCCAGCGCACGAAGCCCTGACCGACCTCCCAGGCGAACTCGCGGCCGCGGTCGGCCGCCACCACCTGTGAGCGGGTCTCCCAGGTGCGCGCGGGCGTCTCGTTGTGGCCGGTGAACCACGCGCCGACGGTGCCCGGCTCGGCGTCGTCGTCCCAGCGGCACCACCGGCAGATCGGGCTCCACTCGCCGGTGCGGGTGACGTCGCTGACGAGGTCGTACACCGCCTCGGAGGTGGCTGCGACGACCACCGAGTCCTGGTGGGTCAGTCCCTGGGTCATCCGCGCTCGCTCCTCTGTCGACGGCTGCCACCGTGCCAGTCCTCCTCCTGGCCGACCGACCCGGGGTCGACGCCGAAGCCGACGAGCTGGGGGCGCTCGCGCAGGCTGCGCTTGAGCTCGGCGAAGCCGGGGAAGCGGGCCAGCCCGACCACGTGGTCCCACAGCTCCAGTGCCTGCGCGGGCTCGGGGAGCCGGCTGATCACGGGGCCGAAGAACGCGACGCCGTCCGGCGGCTCGAAGTGGATGATCGGCGTGCCGACGTCCTTGCCGGTGAGCGCGCGGGCCTCGTCGCCGTCCGCTCGGATCGCGTCGTCCCACGACGGGTCGTCGAGGGCGTCTGCGAGGTCGGTGGGGAGGTCGACCTCGCGCAGGATCGGCTCCAAGAACTCCCGGGTCCCGCGGTGCTCGCGGTTCGCGGTCTCGTCCGTGCTCGCCGGCGGCGGGGTGTCGAAGATGTGCGCTCCGAGTGCGGCCTGGAGCGCGTCGACCGCCTGCGGGCCGTGCTCCTCGCGCGCCCGGGCGACGGCACGCAGCAGACGCAGCCCCGCGGTGTGGCCGGCCTCGTACTCCGGTGGGAAGTGGGCGTCGTAGACGATGTCCTCGTTGATCAACCGCAGCGAGATGAAGCGCCAGTCGACGGTCAGGCCTCGCTCGGCCTGCACCATCCGGATCCACTTGCTGGTCAGCCAGCAGAACGGGCACACCGGGTCGAAGTAGAAGCGGATGTCGGCGGTCGTCATGGGTCGACCCTAGGCCCGCCCTCGGCAGACACGCCCCTGACCTCGTACGCTGCTGCAGTCATCACTGCGGGGGTAACTGAGGAGGCGCACGTGTTGGACCAGGACTACGACCAGAACGTCCGCGGCGACGCGAGCGAGCAGGACCAGCCCGGAGCCGAGCTCGGCGTACCCGCGCCCCGTTCGCCCTCGGCGGCGCGGCTGCTGGAGATGACCGCCCGGGAGACCGACCAGTGGCGGGCCGACGCCCGCGCGGAGGCCGACGGCATCGTCGCCGCCGCCCGCGAGGAGGCCGCCGAGGTCGCGCGCGCGGCGCAGGCCGACGCCGACACGATGCGCGAGGACGCGCGTCGCGCCGCCGAGAAGACCATCGCCGAGGCTCGTGCCGAGGCCGAGGGCATTCGCACCGAGGCGTCGGAGCAGCGTGCGCACGAGGAGTCGGAGGTCGCCCGGCTCCAGCAGGTGGCCGCGGAGCACTCCGAGCAGCTTCGCCGTCACCTGACGGACATGCTCGGCCGGCTCGATGCCGTCCCGGGTCAGTCCGAGCGGCGCGACGGCTCGGGGGAGTAGCCCCGGCACCGGTCCCCGCCCGGCAGCCCACAGCGAGCCGCCACCACCGACGCGACCGCCCCGGATACCGTCCGGTGGTGGGTAGTCGACGAGGGTCCAGCACGCGTCGCCGGAGCACGTCCGGGCGGCGCAGCGGCGGCTCCCGCCAACCGCGGCCGCTGCCGGTCGCCGGGCCGGGGGAGCGGCTGTGGGTGCTGGACGTGCCCTACGGCACGCAGGTCGACGGGGCGTCGTGGCACCCCACGGTGAAGACCCACCTGTACGTCGGTCGCCGGCTGCCGGCGCACCTCGAGGCGTACGCGCCCGGGCCCCACACGCTCGGGCGGTTCATCGAGAACACGCTCAACCCCGGCGACCGCACGCCCGAGCCGGAGCCGACCGACGCCTTGGAGCCGCGGCGGCTGCAGTTCGAGGCGGCGGACGCGATCGCGGCTCGCGCCGAGGCCGGCGGACGCCTGTTCCTGCTGGCCGACGAGCCCGGGGTCGGCAAGACGATCTCAGCGGTGCTCGGCGCGCAGGCGGTGGCCGACCTCCGGGACGCGCGCCGCGTGCTGGTCGTCGCCGACCGGCCGGCGGCGATCACCATCGGCCACTGGTGCCGCACCATCACTGCGCTCGGCGACGGCGGGCTCGAGTGGGTCGTCATCACGTGGGACCGGCTCGAGAAGGTGATGGACCACGACTGGGACGTGATCATCGCCGACGAGGCACACGCCCTGCGGCGCACGACGACCAAGCGGTGGAAGCGCTGGGCCCGGATCTCGGGGCACGGCAAGCCGCACGACACCGCGCCGTTCGTCATCGCGACCACGGCGACGCCGGGCCACACGCCGCTCGAGCTGCCCTACCTCGCGCCGGCCTACGCCCAGGTCCTCGGCGAGCCGATGCGTGACTGGGCGTCTGCCACCCAGCCCGGGCAGACGTTCGCCGAGGCGCTGGAGCGTCACGGTGTCGGCGTCGAGCAGGGCCGCTACGGCGCGAGCTGGACCACCGACCCCGCGCGGCGGGCCGCGGACCTCAAGCTGGTCCGGGGCTGGCTCGAGGAGGAGCGACCGCCCGCGATGCTCCACCGGGCGGCGCCGTGGGGTCCGGTGCCGATCTCCGGGATGCCGGTGGCCCTGACGCCGGCCGAGCGGGAGGCGTACGAGGCCGAGTGGGGCGAGTTCTGCCGCGAGATGGACCTCGCGCGGCGGGGCCGCAACGTCGCCAAGGGCCGGGCCGCGCTGCTGCGGTTCCGTCAGAAGGCAGGCCTGCTGCGCGTCGACTCGACGGTCGCCTGGATCGCCCAGCAGGTGGAGGCCGAGCGGCAGGTGGCGTGCTCGGTCGAGTTCGTCGCCACGGCCGCCGACCCCATCGCCGACCGGCTGCGCGCCTCCGGCATCGAGGTCGCGAGCATCTACGGGCGTGACCGCTTCGACCCCGAGGCCGAGCGGCTGCGCTTCCAGACCGGGCAGGCGAAGGTCTGCGTCTTCACCACGGTCGCCTCGATCAGCCTGCACGCCGGCGAGACGCTGGCCGACGGGCGGACGGCGAGCACCGAGCCGCGGGTCGGGGTCTTCCACCAGGCCCGGTTCTCCGGGATCGCCGGGCGGCAGGTCACCGGCCGCACCCACCGCGACCACCAGGTCTCGCCGTGGCACGTCGCCTACGCCGAGGGCACCGTCGAGGAGCAGGTCGGCAAGGTGATGGTCGAGCGCATCGCGGCCGCGTCCGACACGGTCGGCAGCGACACCACCGGGCTCACCGACCTCGCCGAGCTGCTCGGCGCCGACTGGCTGCCTGTCGCGTCGCTCACCGAGGACGGCTGAGCGGGGCGGCTCAGGCCGTGATCGCGCCGCCGCCGTCGTCGAGCAGCCGGTCGCGCAGCGCGACCAGCTCGGACACCGCGGTGAGGAACCGGCCGGTGCTCTCGCCGACCGCGAGGTCGTCGAAGTAGTGGCGGCGCATCGCGAGGCGGGCGAGGTGGTGCTCGTCGTGCTCGAGCCGGTCGGCGAGCAGGTCGGCCAGCGACCCCACCGACCGGGCGTCGACGACATCAGCGCAGTGGCTGAGGGGCGCCTGCTCGTGGAGCGCCGCGAGGTCCCCGTGCGGGTCGGTCATCACGATCGGCCGGTCGGTGCACAGGTAGAGCCAGTCGAGGCCGACCGACGACACGTCGGTGACCATCGCGTCGCACTGCGACATCATCGCCAGGATGTCGCCGCTCAAGACCTCGGTGTGCCCGGCGTCGGGGTCCTCGTGGGCGGCCTCGGCCACGATGCGCAGGATCGCGCCGTGGGCCTCGGCCACCTCGGGCACGAGGCTGGTCGTGACCTTCGGGTGCGGCTTGTAGACCAGCCGCACGTCCGGCACCCGCAGCACCTGCCGCACGATCTCCTCGCCGAGGGCGACCACCGAGGTGTAGTCGTTGTAGCTCGCGTCGCCCTCCCACGTCGGGGCGTAGAGGACCGTACGTCGCGGGCTCGGCGCGAGCAGGGGAGCGCGGGGCAGGTCGAGCTGGGGGCGCCCGATCCGCACCAGCCGGGCGGCGTCGAAGTCGAGCAGGCCGGTGACGTAGCGCTGGACGGCGGCCTCGCCGGCGACGAAGACCCGGTCGTAGGCCTTGGCGTTGTTGCTCGCCATCGACTGCTTGTCGCTCTCGCCGTGGTTGACGTGGACGTGGAGCATCCGCGCGTCGACGAGGGACTCGAAGTTGGTGGGGGAGTTGTTGACGTAGAGCACGACCTTGGCCCCGAGCTCGGCGTAGAGCTCGGTGAGGTCGGCGAACGACTCGGCGTGCAGGACCGGCAGCCGGGTGCGCTCGCGGACCAGCGCGGCCGAGTCGGCGTCGCGTACGACGAGACCCACGGGGTGGGCCGCGTCCAGCACCTCGAGGACCTCCAGCCACTGGATCAGCTGGTAGGCCCGGGTCGGGTCGCCCGCGAAGTGGGCGAGCACGCGTACGTCCTCCACGCAGGAAGTCTATTCGTGCGGGGGAGCTCGTGACCTCCCTCACACGGGTGGGTGGACACCCGCTTGGCGAGGCCGACCCTGATTCGACATGCCTGCGGGGGTCGTGTTCTGGTGGTGGGACCGCAGCAGTGCTCCCGTCGTCGTCGACGCGCCTCCCCTCGTGAGGCGAGCAGCGCAGCGCGGCCGGCGCCCCGCGAGGCGCCGCGTCCGAGCGCCCCGGAGGCGTACCCCCAACCCCCGTGAGGTCAGAAGCACGTGCGTGCCACCACCACACCCACCCCGTCCACCCGCACCGCCGCGCGCTCGCGCGGCGCTGCAGCCGGTCTCGCTGCGGCCGCCGTCGCGCTCAGCCTCGTGCCCGGCAGCGCGTCCGCGCAGCAGGCCGACGCGGCACCCGTCGAGGTCAGCCTGGAGCTCGCCGGTCAGGCGCCGGTCGAGGTTGCCACCACGCCGCAGGTCTGGCCCGGCCAGGTCCTCGAGGCGCACGGCGTCGCCGTCGACGGCAACGACCTCGTCGCGGTCCTCCGCGACGGCGACAAGGTCCACGGCCAGAAGAAGAAGGTGCGGCAGGGCGACGTCGTCCGGCTCACCGACGTGGTCAAGGAGCGCAAGACGAAGATCAAGAAGGTCCGCAAGGGCACCGTCGAGGTCTTCACCACCAAGCTCAAGCCCGGCAAGCGCAAGGTCGTCAGCACCGGTCGCGCCGGACAGCGCAAGATCGTCGCCGTCAAGACGCTCCACGACGGCGAGCCGGTGAGCTATCGCGTGGTGAAGAGGAAGCTGGTCAAGGAGTCGCGTCCGCGTCGCGTCCTCGTCGGCCGCGAGGCGTGGTCCGTCCCCGGCGCCGACGGCCTCAACTGGGGCGCGCTGGCCAACTGCGAGTCCGGCGGCAACCCCCGCGCGGTCAACCCGGCGGGCTACTACGGCCTCTACCAGTTCGACACCGGCACGTGGCGCAGCGTCGGCGGATCCGGCCTCCCGACCAGCGCGTCGGCGGCCGAGCAGACCTACCGCGCCAAGCTGCTCTACCAGCAGCGCGGCCGCTCGCCGTGGCCCACCTGCGGCCGCCTGCTCTGACGCACGGGGTTCCCCGGGATCGATGATGCTCGCCGTGGCCCGACACACCTAGCGTCGGGCCATGGCGACACCCTCTCGGCGACTGGCCCAGCTCCTGGTGGCATCGAGCCTGGCGGTGGCCGCCGTGGCCGTCGGCGGTGGGTCCGCCGATGCTGACCCGCCGCGCGCCTGGACGGGCGGGGTGGAGTCGGACTTCGGCCGGGTCTGGTGGGTCCACGAGGGGTCGTACGCCGGCGCCCCCGGCAACTGGCACCTCGGCGACCTCACCATCGAGGAGGACGACGACGTCCTCACCGGGAGCCTCGTCGACTGGAGCTGCCCCGACGGCGCCAGGCCGCCCGATCCGCTGATCTCACCGGTCCCGCCCACGTCGTGCACGATCGTCGGCGGGACCTACGTCGAGCAGCTCGACCCGTGGGACATCGCGGTCTTCGACCACGCGACCAACCGCCTGCGCCTCTCCGGGGACTTCCGCGAGGTCGACGCCTCGGGCGAGGGTGTTGGCACCGTCCCGATCGACGTCACGCTGGTCGGGACCGGCTCACCGGAGAAGACGCGCACGTACTCGGCCGGCCGCACGCGATTGACCTACGAGGAGTACTTTCCGACGGCGAAGGCCTGGGGTCGATTCGACGGGCACCGCGTCGGCGGTCCTCGCGTCACGCAGTCCATCACCCAGGTCAGCTTCTACATCCGGGACATGGTCCGCGCACCGTGAGGCGCCTCACTCCTCGACTGGTCGCACCTCCACGACGGGGTGCGACCGGGTGAGGACCCGCGCCGCCTCGACGAGGGCGTCGTGGTCGTCGCAGGTGACGAGGAAGAAGCCCGACATCTGCTCGACGGTCTCCGCGTAGGGGCCGTCGGTGACCGCGACGCCCTCGTCGGTACGCCGGAGGGTGCGCGCCGCGCTGCTCGGCCCGAGCCCGGCGCCACCGGTGATCGCCCCGCCCGCCTCCGTCAGCAGCCGGGCGAACTCCGCGTCCGTGTCGTAGGTCGCCTGGTGGTCGGCCTCACTTCCTGCCAGCCACGCGGCCTCGTCGTCAGCGGGGAACAGCACCACGTAGTCGGTCATCGCCGGGTCCTCTCGTCGGGGTCGTCATGAGGGTGACGGGCGGGGACGGCCCGGATCGACAGCGCGGTCACCGGCCCCGCGCCCGCACCATCCGCAGGACCTCCTCCGAGCGCTCGGTGAGGGCGCCGACGACGACGGGCGCGGCGTGGGCAGCTGCGACCTCGCGGGCACGGAGGACGTAGGCCTCGTCGACGGCGTGGACCGGGAAGAGGCTCGCGGTGAGCGCCAGGCCGGGGATCATGCCGCCCTCGTGGAAGGTGGGCAGCGCCTCGAGGAAGCGCTCGGCGTACGGGGCCAGCACGTCGTCCTGGCCGGGGCGCCAGAGGGCCGGGCCGACGGTGCGCGCGGACTGGATCGGCACGCGGCGCTCGACCAGGGCTGTCCACGCCTCCTCCTTCGCCTCCGCCGACGGCGAGCTCGCGCGGACGCAGAGCGCGCGGATCCACGAGTCGGGGTCGGGGTCGCGCTCCTGCAGCGCCTGCACGGCGTCGGCGTCGACCGTGCCGAGCTCCGCACGCCGCTGGAGGACGTACCACTGGACGTCGACGTCGTCGCCGGCGAGCGAGGTCACCTCCGCGAGGTCGTCGTCGTCCGTGGCCGTCCGCGCCAGCGTGCGCAGCGCCGACTGGCGCGACACCCCGGCGTCGAGCATCGACCGCGCGGCGGCGGCGACCTGCGCCTCGAGGTCGGCGCGGTCCGACGCGGGAGCCCACTGCTGGGCCGCGGCCAGCGCTAGCTGGAGGCACGGCTCGGCGACCGTCTCGACGGTCTCGACGCGCACCACGTCGGTGAGCGCGCCGACCGCCTCGGCCGCGGTGGCGTCGCCCTCGGACAGCATGTCCCAGATGGTGGCCATCGCGACCGCGCGGGCGAGCGTCGTGGGCAGCGCGGACGGGCGGCCGACGAGCACCTCGCGCCCGGCCGCGTCGGGCCGGGTGGTGGCGAACGTCGCGTCGTCGTGGTTGACGAGGTAGAGGTCGGCCTCGGGGAGACCCTCGACCGGCGTGCGCTCGCCGTCGACCTCGACCTGGACCGCACCGACCTCCTCGAGGACCTCACCTGCCCAGCGGTAGGCCGCGACCCCGACGACCTGCGGGTGCGGAGCGCCGTGGGCGCCCGCCGCGGTCAGGACGAGGCCGTCGTCGGTCCGCTCGATCCCGAGCCGGTCGACGCCCGCGGTCTCGAGCCACGCCCGGCGCCACGGCTGGAGGTCGCGGCCGCTGGCCTGCTCGAGCGCGCCGACCAGGTCGTCGAGGGTGGTGTTGCCCCAGGCGTGCTCCGCGAAGTACGCCGTCATGCCCCGGCCGAAGGTCTCCTCGCCGACGAAGTGCATCAGCTGCTTGAGGACCGCGGCGCCCTTGGGGTAGGTGATCGAGTCGAAGATGGACTCCGCGTCGGCCACCGACGGCACCACCTGGCGGATCGGGTGGGACGCCGGGCCCTGGTCGGCGAGGTAGGCGTCGAGCTTGTCGCCGACGAGGTTGTTGGCGGCCGTGTCGCCGTAGGCCGTCGCCCGCTCGGCCGCCCACATGCAGGCGAACTCGGCGAACGCCTCGTTGAGCCAGAGGTCGTCCCACCAGCGCATCGTCACGATGTTGCCGAACCACATGTGCGCCATCTCGTGCAGCAGCACGTTGGTGAAGACCTGCCACTCGGCCGTGGTCGGCTCGTGGCGGCGGACGATGTCGTCGCTCCAGGTGACGCAGCCGTAGTTCTCCATGGCGCCGCCGAACTCCGGCAGGAACACCTGGTCATAGCTGCGCTGCGGGAACGGCATCCCGAACCGCTCGCCGAAGAACTCCAGGCCCTGCGCGGTCAGCGTGAAGAGCTGGTCGGCGTCTCGCCGCAGCGCGTCGGCGAGGGTCTGGCGGGCATACAGGCCGAGGTCGTGGCCGCCGGCCTCCTTCCGCACCTCGACGAACGGTCCCGCCACGACGACGGGGTTGTACGTCGAGAGCGGCGGGGTCGGCTCGAAGGTCCAGCGCCGGGCGCCGTCGACCTCCTCGACGAGCGGGTCGCCGGAGTTGCTGACGACCGTCCAGCCGGCCGGCGCGGTGACCGTGAACGCATGCGGCGCCTTGAGGTCGGGCTGGTCGAAGCAGGCCCAGGCATAGCGCGCCTCGTCGGGCTCGAAGGTCGTCCAGAGGTAGACGTTGTCGTCGGCCGGGTCGACCGCGCGGTGGACGCCGCGGCCGTGGGTGGTGTCCGCCTGCACGGTGGCGACGACCAGCTCGTTGTCCTCGGCGAGGCCCTCGAGCGCGATCCGTCCGTCGACGGCCGCTGGCAGGGGCTCGCCGTTGAGCGTTGCCGTCTCGACCTCGGCGCAGCAGTCGACGAAGGTCGAGGCCCCGGCGGTCGCGGCGAAGCGGATCGTGCTCACGGCACGGAACTCAGGCCCGTCGGGCAGGGCGGTGAGGTCGACGGCGATGTCGTAGGACGTGACCGACAGGAGGGCTGCGCGCTCGACGGCCTCCTCCTGTCGCAGGCTGCGGACGGGCACGGGTGTGGTCCTCACTCGAGTCGGTGGCGGTCGCCCGAGGTGGGCGCCGTGGCCACCTTAGGTCGGGCCGCCGACAGGAGTGACGCGGGTCACTGCCCGATGCGGGTGCGGACCTCGTAGAGCTCGGGGAAGAAGGTGAGGTCGAGGGCCCGGCGCAGGAAGTCGACGCCCGACGAGCCGCCGGTGCCGATCTTGTGGCCGATGGTGCGCTGCACGACCTGCAGGTGCCGGAAGCGCCACTGCTGGAAGGCGTCCTCGACGTCGACGAGCTCCTCGCAGGTCTCGTAGACGCCCCAGTGCTCGGCGGGCGCGGCGTAGACCCGCGCGAACACGTCGACGAGGTCGGGGTCGGTGGTGTGCGGCTTCGACCAGTCGCGCTCAAGCAGCCGGTGCGGGACGGCGTGCCCCTGGCGGGCGAGGTGGGCGAGGAACTCGTCGTAGAGCGAGGGCTCGTGGAGCAGCTCCTCGAGCGCGGCGCGGGCGGCCTCGTCGTGGGCGTGGACCTTGACCATGTCGGCCGACTTGTTGCCGAGGAGGAACTCGACCTCGCGGTACTGCGCGGACTGGAAGCCCGAGCTGGTGGCGAGGAACGGCCGGATCTCGGCGTACTCGCTCGGTGTCAGCGTCGCCAGCACCGACCACTGGTCGGTGAGCGTGTGCTGGATGTGCTTGACGCGGGCCAGCCGCTTGAGCGCGGGGGAGAGGTCGTCGGTGCGCAGGAGCTCGCGGGCCGAGCGGAGCTCGTGGACCATCAGCTTGAGCCACAGCTCGCTCGTCTGGTGCTGCACGATGAAGAGCAGCTCGTCGTGCTGCGGCGGGTCGGAGAGCGGCTGCTGCGCGGACAGCAGGACGTCGAGGCGGAGGTAGTCGCCGTAGGACATCGCCCGCGAGAAGTCGCGCTGGATGCCGGACTCGAGGTCACGCTGGTTGTCGCCCATGGCCGCAGGCTAGTCGGGGCCGGTGGTGACCGGCTGCGAGGGAGCGGTGGCTGAGCGACATTTCGCGGGCTGGGAATGTCGGTGTCGCACCGCCGGACGATGACGTCGTACACGTGTCCGGGAAGCTGCCCCAGATCTGCGGAGGGAGGGGCGAGAAGCCGGACACGTGTACCCCGAGGGGCAGCCGAGCAGGTCAGGCCGCTCGGCCGGGCCGTCGGTCGCCTCGACTACCGTCGGAGCCATGGCCGACGTCGAGCGCACCCGCACCTGGGTGCCCGGCTGGCCGTGCGCGCCCGCGCAGGTGCTGCGCCCGCAACGGCGAGGCGCCGGTGACCCCACCCAGCGCGAGGACGACGCCGGCCGCACGTGGCGTGCCATGCGTACGCCGGTGGGCTCGGCGACGCTGTGCATCCAGGCCCGGCCGTCCACCGGCGACGTGGTCGGGCGCGCCTGGGGGCCAGGAGCGGACTGGGCGTTGGAACACCTGCCGCGCCTCCTCGGCGCCGACGACGACCCCACGGGCTTCGAGGCGCACCACCACCCCGAGGTGGCGGAGGGGTGGCGCCGCCACCCGCACTGGCGCTTCGGCGCGACCGGGCTCGTCATGGAGTCGCTGGTGCCGTCGATCCTCGAGCAGAAGGTGACGGGCAAGCAGGCATTCGGGTCGTTCCGCGAGCTGGTGCGCCGACACGGCGAGCCCGCCCCCGGGCCGGTCGCGTCGCTGCGGCTGATGCTCCAGCCCACCCCGGCGACGATCGCCGCCATCCCGTCCTGGGAGTGGTTGCGCCTCGGCGTCCAGCCCGCGCAGTCCCGCACCGCCGTGACCGCCTGCCGGCTCGCGTCGTCGCTGGAGCGGATCACCGAGGTGTCTGCCGAGGAGGCGGACCGGAGGCTGTGCACGGTGCGCGGCATCGGCGTCTGGACCAGCGCCGAGGTGCGTCAGCGCGTGCTCGGGGACCCCGACGCGGTCAGCTTCGGCGACTACCACCTCGCCAACTGGGTCGGCTGGGCGCTGGTCGGCCACGACATCACCGACGAGGAGATGGGCGAGCTGCTCGAGCCCTACCGCCCCCAGCGCGGCCGGGCCGCGATGCTCGCGATCGCTGGCGGCCGCACGCGCCCGCGACGGGGGCCGCGGATGAGCGTGCCGACGCACCTGCCGACGCGCTGAGCCCGAGGGAGAGCGCTCAGAGCAGTGGCCGCAGCGGCGCGAGGAAGCTCTCGGTGAACTTCCGGTTCAGGTCGCGCGCCTCCCACTCGTCGAGGGTGAGCTCGAGGCAGTTGGTCTGGTCGGTCCGGAAGACCTCCTCCATCACCGACGCGAACTCCGGGTCGATCACCTCGACGTTGATCTCGTAGTTTCCCTGGAGGCTGAGCCGGTCGATGTTGGCGGTGCCGACGGTCGACCAGCTGCCGTCGATGGTGGCGGTCTTGGCGTGCACCATCGCGTCGCGGAAGCGCATGATCCGCGCACCCGACGCGAGCAGCTCCCCGTAGTAGCCGCGGGAGATCCAGTCGGCGACGATGTGGTTGGACTTCAGCGGCAGCAGGATCCGGACGTCCACCCCGCGTCGCGCGGCCTCGACGAGCGAGTCGACGAAGTCCTGGTCGGGCAGGAAGTAGGCCGTGGTGATCCAGATGTTGCGGCTCGCGCGGTTGATCGCCTCGAGGTACATGCTGCGGATCGGGAAGTTCCACTGCCGCGGGACGTTGCGGTGGATCCGGATCTGCGGGTCCCAGTGGGACGCGGTCTCCAGCAGCAGCGGCCGCTCGTCGCGCTTGATCCGGTGGCGCCGGTTGAGGTTCCAGAAGTCGGCGAAGGCGCGCTTGAGGTCCCAGACGCCCGGGCCGGTGATCCGCACGTGGGTGTCGCGCCACTCGGTGGCGTAGGGCGCCCCGATGTTGTAGCCGCCGAGGAAGGCGACCTCCTCGTCGACCACCAGCATCTTGCGGTGGTCGCGTCCGTAGCGGCGCAGGTCCCAGAACTTCAGGCCGGCCGTCCACACCGGGTAGCGCAGCACCTTCAGCGACGGCGCGAAGCGCTTGAACGCGGGGGAGACGACGAGGTTGGCGAACCCGTCGTAGATGCAGTGCACGTCGACGCCCCGCTCGGCGGCGGCGGTGAGGGCGGTCTTGAACTTCCACCCGATCTCGTCGCCCTTCCAGATGTAGGTCTCGAAGAGGACCTGCTTCTTTGCGCCGTCGATCGCGGCCAGCATGTCGTCGTAGAGGTCGCGGCCGAAGGTGTACGTCGTGATCTCGCCGTCGCCGACCGGCACGCTCTCGGGTGCCGTCACCGGGAACGGCTTGGGCTTCTTGCCGCGCCGGCGGTAGGAGTCGACGAGCGACAGCGCGATCGCGAGACCGACCTGCAGGCCCAGCAGCCCCAGCAGGCCCCGGCGGACGGCGGTCAGCGCACGGGACAGGGTCACGCGCACAATCTAGCCACGCGCCCCCATGCCCGTGGCGCGCGACCCGGCTGGCAGCATGCGGGCCATGCGTCGCCTCGTCTACCTGGTCGCCGTCACCCTCGACGGATTCATCGCCGGACCCGAGGGAGGTGACCCCAGCGGGTCGGAGTTCCTCCCCGTCACCCCGGACCTCGTCGAGCACCTCGTCGCCTCCTGGCCCGAGACCCTGCCCGGTCCCGCGCGCGACGCGATGGGGGTGACCGACCCCGGCACCCACTTCGACACGGTCGTGGAGGGGCGCGCGTCCTACGAGATCGGTCTGGACGCCGGCCTGCTCGACGCGTACCCCCACCTGCGCCACCTCGTCGTGTCGCGCTCGCTCGCCGGTCGCACCGACCTCCCGGTCGAGGTCGTCGACGGCGACCCGCTCGAGCGGGTCCGCGCGCTGAAGGCCGAGGACGGCGACAAGGACGTCTGGCTGGTCGGGGGCGGCACGCTCGCCCACGCCCTGCTGCCGGAGATCGACCGGCTGGTGCTGAAGGTCAACCCGTCGGTCATCGGCGACGGCGTTCGCCTCTTCGCAGGGCCGTTCTCGCCGGCGCGCTTCGAGCACGTCGGGCAGGTCGACCTGCCCGGCGGGGTCCGGGTCGTCACCCTCGACCGGGTCCGCTGAGCCTCACCGGCGGCGGAACAGCCCGACGCCCGTGCTCGCGGAGTACGCGCGCACGAGGAACGCCAGGCCCAGCAGCAGCTGGGCCACCCCGAGCGCCGTGCGGCCGTCGGTCAGCGTCCAGGCGCCGAGGCACAGCCAGAGGGCGGCGAGGAGGAAGGTCCAGGTGCGAGGGCTCCGGCCGCTGGCCTCCTCCTCGTCCTCCACGTCCTCCACGCGCCGCATGTCGCGACCCTAGCCGTCAGGCCAGGCCCAGCGCGGCGTACCGCGGCACGTCGCACGGCCGGTCCGACAGCACCCGGAAGAGCGCCGCCCGCAGCACGGCCTGCCGTGCGGTGCCGGTGCGCCAGTCGTCGAGCGCCCCGACCGGGGCGTCGTGCCAGAGCACGGCGTCGAGGACCAGGACGGCCTCGGCCCACAGCGGCGAGCGCCAGGTGGGGGAGAAGTCGATGACGAACGGGACGCCGGCGGCGTCCAGCAGCACGTTGCCGGCGAGGTCGCGGTGGACGAGCTGCTCGCGGCCGAGACTGTCGGAACTGTCGGTGCCGTCGAGGCCGTCGACCAGCCCGGCCACGAGGTCGGCGAGCCCCGGCTCGGGGCGCAGCGCGGCCGCGACGACGGCCGCGTCGGCGTCGTACGCCTGGTGCTCGGCGTCGGTCCAGCGGTCCGTGCGCGCGTCGAGGCCGGCAGGGCGTTCGGTCACCGCGGAGGCGAGGTGGGCGTGGAGCAAGTGGGCCGTGGCACGCAGCGTCGGCAGGTCGAGGCACGGGGTCGTACCGTCCTCGAAGCGGGTGGCCGCCCAGCCGTCGACCGTGAGGCTGCCGTCACGGGCGGGCACGGGCAGGGCGAGCCGCAGCGAGCGTGGCGACTCCTCGTCGAGCCGCACGGCCAGTCGCGCCTGGATCGGCGCGAGCCAGGCGTCCTCCGGTCCGTGGCCGGGGGACAGGGCGAGGTCACCCGCCCGCCACGTCGTGCCCTGTCCGCCCGGGAGCGGCTCCAGGACGCCCTCGGCCGCGAACAGGTCGAGCACGTGGTCGGGCGGCTGGCCGGGGTGGGGCATGCAGCGAGCGTAGGACGACTGCTCGGAGCCCGCTGTCGGTGGCCCCGCGTAGGCTCGACGCATGCGTCCAGTCACCGATCTCCAGCGCCGGGTGGCCCCCTTCAAGGTCGTCTCCGACTACGAGCCGTCCGGCGACCAGCCGACCGCGATCAAGGAGATCGTGGGGCGCATCCAGGGCGGGGAGCAGGACGTCGTGCTGCTCGGCGCCACCGGCACCGGCAAGACCGCGACCGTCGCGTGGGTGGCCGAGCAGCTGCAGCGCCCGGTGCTGGTCCTCCAGCCCAACAAGACGCTCGCCGCCCAGTTCGCCAACGAGCTGCGCCAGCTCTTCCCGGACAACGCCGTCGAGTACTTCGTGTCCTACTACGACTACTACCAGCCCGAGGCCTACGTCCCCCAGACCGACACCTACATCGAGAAGGACTCCTCGATCAACGAGGAGGTCGAGCGGCTGCGCCACAGCGCCACCAACAGCCTGCTCACCCGCCGCGACACGATCGTGGTGTCGACCGTGTCGTGCATCTACGGCCTCGGCACCCCCCAGGAGTACGTCGACCGGATGCTGCGGCTCAAGGTCGGCGAGGAGCACGACCGCGACTCGGTGCTGCGCCGGCTCGTCGAGATCCAGTACACCCGCAACGACATGTCCTTCACCCGCGGCACCTTCCGGGTCCGCGGCGACACCCTCGAGATCTTCCCGGTCTACGAGGAGCTCGCGATCCGGGTGGAGTTCTTCGGCGACGAGATCGAGCGCCTGATGACGCTCCACCCGATCACCGGCGAGGTGATCTCCGACGACACCGAGCTGCACGTCTTCCCCGCCACCCACTACGTCGCCGGTCCCGAGCGGATGGAGCGGGCCATCAAGGGCATCGAGCTCGAGCTCGAGGACCAGCTCGCCGCCTTCGAGAAGCAGGGCAAGCTGCTCGAGGCCCAGCGCCTGCGGATGCGCACGACCTACGACGTGGAGATGATGCGCCAGGTGGGGTCGTGCTCGGGCATCGAGAACTACTCGATGCACATGGACGGCCGCACCCGCGGCAGCGCGCCCAACACGCTGCTCGACTACTTCCCCGAGGACTTCGTGCTCGTGGTCGACGAGTCCCACGTCGCCGTTCCCCAGATCGGCGGGATGTACGAGGGCGACATGTCGCGCAAGCGCAACCTCGTCGACCACGGCTTCCGCCTGCCCAGCGCGATGGACAACCGGCCGCTCAAGTGGGAGGAGTTCGTCGACCGGATCGGCCAGACGATCTACCTCTCCGCCACCCCGGGCAACTACGAGCTCGACCGGGTCGGCGGCGTCGACAACACCGTCCAGCAGATCATCCGCCCGACCGGCCTGATCGACCCCGAGGTCGTGGTCAAGCCGACCAAGGGCCAGATCGACGACCTGATCCACGAGATCCGCACCCGCGCCGACAAGGGCGAGCGGGTGCTGGTCACCACGCTCACCAAGAAGATGTCGGAGGACCTCACCGACTACCTCCTCGACGCCGGCATCCGCACGCGCTACCTCCACTCCGAGGTCGACACCCTCAAGCGCATCGAGCTGCTGCGCGACCTGCGCCTCGGCGAGTACGACGTGCTGGTCGGCATCAACCTGCTGCGCGAGGGCCTCGACCTCCCGGAGGTGTCGCTGGTCTCGATCCTCGACGCCGACAAGGAGGGCTTCCTCCGCTCGGACAAGTCGCTCATCCAGACCATCGGCCGCGCGGCGCGCAACGTGTCCGGCCAGGTCCACATGTATGCCGACAAGATCACGCCGTCGATGGAGAACGCCATCGAGGAGACCAACCGTCGCCGCGCGATCCAGGTCGCCTACAACACCGAGCACGGCATCGACCCCACGCCGCTGCGCAAGAAGATCGCCGACATCACCGAGATGCTCGCGCGCGAGGACGAGAACACCGAGGAGCTGCTCCGCACCTGGGCCGACGTCGGTCAGAAGGGCCGCGCCGGAGGCGTCAAGGCCGGCAAGTCGCCCACCCCGGCGCTGTCGAAGATCCACTCCGAGGCACCCGACACCGCCGGCATCCCGAGCGCCGACCTCGCCGAGCTGATCCAGGGCCTGACCGACCAGATGAGGACGGCGGCCGCCGAGCTCCAGTTCGAGGTCGCGGCGCGCCTGCGCGACGAGATCTCCGAGCTCAAGAAGGAGCTCCGCCAGATGATGGAAGCGACGAAGTGAGGAGGGTGCCCCGAGCGAGGCGCTGCACTGAGGAGGCGCGCTAGCGCCGTCTCGAAGTGCACGAGCTCGGAGGGTCCTCGACGAGCGAGGAGCTGCGCGCGAGCGAAGCGAGTGCGCCGGCGACGAAGTAGACCCCTGCGCGCACGCTGGCGGCGTTCTCTCGGATCAGTGGGGAAGATCGCTCCCGCTATGTCACGACGATCGTCCCCACTCTCCGTGGCTAGAGGGAGCGGGGGAGGACGTGAGGGACGCAGCGACCTCGCGCAGCACCTCGTGCACGAGCCGGCGGGCGGGGTTGTCGGTCGTCGAGCGCCGCCACACCGCCTGCACCTGACGGATCGGCTGCGGTCGCTCCACGGGCACGACCACGACCTGGTCGGGCAGGGGCCCGCGGCCCAGCCGGGGGACGAGGCCGATCGCGGTGCCGGTGGCGATGATGCCGAGGTGGGTGGCGTACTCCGCGTCGAGGTAGCGCACGTCCGGCCGCTCCGCACGCCCGGCGAACATGGCCATCAACCAGTCGTGGCAGATCGAGCCCGGTGGCGGCACCACCCACGGCTCGCCGACGAGGTCGTCCGGCTCGACCGAGGTGCGGTCGGCGAAGCGGTGGTCGCGGTGCACGACGAGGTCGGCGCGGTCGGTGAGCAGCAGGTCGGCGTCGAGCCCGGCCGGGAGGTCGAGGTGGACCGACTCCCAGTCGTGCACCACCCCGAGGTCGGCGACCCCGCGGGCGACCGCGTCGACCACGTCGCGCGGGTCGTCACCGCTGAGCGTGATCCGCAGGTCGGGTGCCCGCTCGGCCAGCACCCCGAGGGCGGGCGCGACGAGACCCCGCTTGGCGGTGGCGAACGAGGCCAGGTGGAGGCTGCCGACCACCGGCACGCCGGTCTCGTGGCCGAGGTGGTCGAGCGCCTCCAGCTCGTCGAGCACCCGGCCACCCCGGTCGGCCAGCAGCCGCCCGCGCTCGGTGAGCACGACGCCGCGGCCGACCCGCTCCAGCACCGGCGAGCCGGGTGCCTCGAGGCGCTTGAGCTGCTGGGACACCGCCGAGGGGGTGAAGCCGAGGACCCCGGCCGCGGCGACCACGCTGCCGTGGTCGCGGACGGCGATGAGCGAGCGGAGGGCGACCAGGTCGATCATGCAGTCACGCTACATGAATCTGCTCAGTGGACATCGCTGGTCGTGACGGATTCGATGGCGCAGGATGGCTTTCATGTCCCCACGCCACGCCCTCCTCGCGGTCCTGGTCATGCTCGTGTGGGGTGGCAACTTCGTGGTGATCGACGCCGGTCTCGCCGACGTGCCGCCACTGGCGTTCCTGGCGCTCCGCTTCGCGCTGGTGGCGCTGCCGTGGGTCTTCGTCGTGCCGCCGCCGCGGGTCGGGTGGCGCCCGGTCGTCGCGGTCGGCGCGTTCATGAGTCTCGGGCAGTTCTCGTTCCTCTACGTCGCCCTCGAGCTCGGCATGCCGGCCGGCCTCGCCTCGCTCGTGCTCCAGGCACAGGTCATCATCACGATCGTGCTCGCCGCCGCGGTGCTCCGGGAGCGGCCGACGAGGGCGCAGGCCGTGGGGGCCACCGTGGGCACGGTCGGCCTCGTCGTGGTGATGGTGGCGCACGGTGCGTCGTCTCCGCTGCTGCCGGCGGTGGTCATGCTGGGGGCCTCGACCTGCTGGGCCATCGGCAACGTGGTCGCTCGTGCCGCCGGCGTCGCCTCGGGACTGTCGATGGTGGTGTGGTCGGCGCTGGTCGTCCCGGTCCCGGCGTTCCTCCTGTCGGTGCTGGTCGACGGGTGGTCGCCGACCGTCGACGGCCTCACCCAGCTCAGCGGCACCGCGTGGCTCAGCACGGCTTACACCGCCTTCGGGGCCTCGCTCCTGGGCTACACGATCTGGAACAGCCTGCTCGCGCGCTACCCCGCGAGCGCCGTGGTGCCGTTCGTGCTCCTCGTGCCGGTGGTCGGCATCGTGGCCGCCTGGCTCGTCCAGGGTGAGGTGCCGAGCCCGCTGGAGCTGGCGGGCGGAGCGGTGATGATGGTCGGCGTCGCGCTCGCGACCGTACGCCTGGGGCGACGGCCCCGGGCAGGGGTCACCCGGGACCCAGCTCCCGCTTGCGCAGGCGCTTCTCCTCGCGCCTGACGAGCTCCTGCTCGTGCTCCTCGATGATGTCGCGCTTCTGGAGCTGGGTGCGCAGGAGGTTCGCGAGGGCGGCGAGGCTCGGGAAGACCGCCCACGGGAAGCTGCCGGGCCCCGTGGTCACCGCCCAGATCGTCCAGCAGATCAGCGAGACCGTCAGGAAGCCGGTGGCGGCCTCGCGGCGGGACTTCTCCCACTTCCGCACGGCCTGCTGGTGGACGTCGGCCTGGGTGAGCGACCCGGGCGGGCGGTGCGCGAGGGCGGCGCCCGGGGCATCGGGCACGAGGTCGTCGAGGTGGGGCGCGAGGTCGCCGAGGACCTTCGCGGAGGTCACCGCGGTCGAGCGGGCGTCGTACTCCTCGTGGTCGAGCCGGCCGTCCGCGAACGCCTGGCCGAGGACCTCGAGCGCGACCTCCCGGTCGCGGTCGGAGGCGCGGAGCCGGGCGGCCTGGGGAGACCGGGGGTCCTGCTCGAAACGACCCCACGCACCGGACGACATGGGGCCAGCATAGGCAGCACCACCCGAGGGGAGGGGAGCAGCGTGCGGCGCCGGCCGGGCGTCGCTAGCGTCGGCCCATGAGCACCTCCATCGACCTCGGACGGCCGGTCTCCGGCGACGTCATCGACCTGATCCTCGACGACCACCGGCGCTTCGAGGCGCTGCTGCGCGACCTCCGCGACAGCACGTCCGACCGCGACGCCGTACGGAAGGCCCTCGCCGCGCTCCACGTCGCGCACGCCGAGGCCGAGGAGAAGCACGTCTACCCCAAGCTGCGGCGCAAGGACGCGATCACCGACCACGAGGCCGAGCACGGTGAGGAGGAGCACGCCGAGGGCCACGAGGCGATGCTGGCGGTGCTGGAGCTGAAGGGGACGGACACGCAGGCCTTCGACGACGCCGTCGAGGAGCTCGCGAAGGTGCTCAACCACCATCTCACCGAGGAGGAGCTGACGATCCTCAACCCGGCCCGCGAGGAGGTCGGCGAGCAGGTGCGCGCGACCCTCGGCGAGGCCTTCGCCACCGAGCGCAACGCCCAGCTCGACGCCGACTGCGGCTCCATCGACAACGTCCGCCGGATCGTGCAGGCTGCCGAGAAGGAAGGCCTGCTCGACGACGAGGAGGACGAGGACTCCGACGACTGAGCGGCACCGACCGCCAGGAGGGGGTGCGCGGTGGACGTCACCGCGATGCACGAGGTCTGTGCCGGCTTCCCGGGCGCCTGGCCGGACAACCCGTGGGACCACGAGCACCCGGTCTTCAAGGTCGGCCCGGGGGAGCGGGGCAAGATCTTCGCGTTCCTGGCGGCGGACACCGTCGGTGTGAAGGCAGGCATGACCCGCGAGGTCGCGGACGAGTGGCTCGAGCGCTACCCGGACGACGCGAGCGTGATGGCCTACATCGGCCGCTCGGGCTGGAACGACCTGGCGCTGGCCGGGGCGATCCCCGACGACGAGCTCGTGGAGGCGGTCGAGGAGTCCTACCGGATGGTGGTGTCGCGGCTGCCGCGACGGGACCGGCCCGAGGGCTGGGAGGACGTCACGGCCGGCGGCGCATCATCGTGAGGCCGACCATGCGCGCCACGACCATCGCGACGTAGAACACCCCGACCATCATCTCGACCATCACGACGGAGCGGGCCTGCTCGCCGATGGCGACGATGTCGGAGAGCCCGACGCTCGTGAGCGTCGAGAACGACAGGTAGAGCAGCTCGAACCACGAGTGGTCGAAACCACCGGCGTTGGAGAACGACCGCGGCCACACCACCTGCACCACCGAGAAGACGTACGCGAAGCCCCACGCCACCACGGTGAAGGCCGCGCCGGTCGCGTAGTACTCGTCGGTGGTGATCACGTCGTCGTGGAACAGGTAGCGCAGCATCGCGTAGGAGACGTAGAAGTAGAAGGGCGCGTGCAGCAGCCCCGACGTCAGCAGGATCCAGTCGGTGTCGCGGAAGACCGCGTCGAGCAGCGTGAAGACGATCGTCGGTGCCCCGAGGAAGAACACCACCCGGCTCACGTTGGGCGTGCGCCGCACCGCGAGCACCGCGGACCCGACCGCCAGCATCCCGATCACGCCGAGGAACGCGCGCCCGACGGTCGACCCGCCGAGGAACGGCCACGCCAGCACCTGCAGGAGCTGGGCCGCGAGCAGCATCGCGGACGGGTGCTCGGTCAGGTGCGGGAGGGGCCGGGTCACGACACGGGAGTCTAGGCAGGCGCGAGGGCAGCGCCCGGCCACCTCGCTGGGCTAGGTTCGCGTCGTGGGAGCACGGGGATGGAGGGCCCTGGCCGCCGCGCTGGCGGTCGTGCTGGTCGCGCTCGGCGTCGGGATCGTCGTCGTGCTCCGCGGGTCCGCCGGCGTCGACGACCAGCTCACCGCGGAGCAGCACGAGGTCGCCGCGGCCGCGCGGACCGAGGCGCTGGCCTTCCTCCGGGTCGACCACCGCGACATGGAGCCGCTGGTCGCCGCGGTCCTCGACGGCGCCACCGGTGACTTCGCCGAGCAGTACGACGCGCAGCGCGAGCGGCTGGTGAGCGAGGCCGTCCGGACCCGCGCCAGCTCGACCGGCGAGGTCGTGTCGCTCGGGGTCGCGGACCTCACCGACGACGCGGCCACCGTGGTGCTCGCGGCCAACAGCACGGTCTCCAACTCCTCGACGGACGAGCCGCAGACCCGCTACTACCGCCTGCGCCTGCGCCTCGAGCGCGTGGGCGGCCGCTGGCTCACGAGCAGCCTGGAGTTCGTCCGGTGAGGCGGGTCGTGGGCGCCCTCGCCGCCCTCGTCCTCCTCGCCGCGGCGGTGCTCGGCTGGTTGGTGGCCCGCGAGCCGGCCGACGGGTCCGCCGAGGACCTCTCCGCCGCCGACTCCGGCGCGGCGTTCGTCGCCTCGGCCGAGGTGGGCGACGAGGTGGTCGCGGCGGCCGAGGAGGCTGCGGCCCGCGTGTACACCTACTCCTGGCGCACCCTCTCCGACGACCGGGCCGCGGCGCGCCAGCTGCTCGTCGCGCCGGTCGTGGACCGCTACGACCGGACCATGGCCGGGCTGGCCCCGGGCGCGCGCCGCGACCACCGCGTCGTGACCGCGACGGTGGCCGGGAGCGGGGTGGTCCACGCCGCCACGACGTACGCCCGGGTGCTGGTGTTCGTCAACCAGCGCACGACCGCGGACGACCTCGACGAGCCGCGCACCGACCTCGACCGGGTGCTCGTGACCCTGACCCGGGTCGACGGGCTCTGGCGGGTGAGCGAGCTCGACGCGCTGTGACCACGCCCCGGTCCCGACCGTGGCGCGGCCCTTGTGGTGGCGCCCGGGGATCGGCAGGATCGCGGCGTGGACGACGTGACGACCGACCTGCTGGTGATCGGCGCCGGGCCCACGGGCCTCTACGCGACCTACTACGCGGGCTTCCGCGGCCTCGACGTCACGGTGGTCGACTCGCTGCCCGAGCTGGGCGGCCAGATCACGGCGATGTACCCGGAGAAGGCGATCCTCGACGTGGCGGGCTTCCCGAGCGTCAAGGGCCGCGACCTGGTCGAGGGCCTGGTCACCCAGGCGGCCAGCGCCGACCCGACGTACCTGCTGGACCGCACCGCGTCGACGCTGGAGCACCGCGAGGACGACGTCGTGGTCACCCTCGACGACGGGACCCGCATCACGGCTGGTGCGGTGCTCATCACGTCCGGCATCGGCAAGTTCAGCCCCCGTCCGCTGCCCGCCGGCGATGGCTGGGTGGGGCGCGGCATGGAGTTCTTCGTGCCCAGCTTCGCGCCCTACGCCGGCAAGGACGTGGTCGTCGTCGGCGGGGGCGACAGCGCCTTCGACTGGGCCCAGCACCTCGAGCCGGTCGCGGCGTCGGTGACGCTGGTGCACCGCCGGGAGGCGTTCCGCGCCCACGAGCGCACGGTCGCCGCCGTGCAGGCCTCGAGCGTCGAGCTCGTCACCAACGCGCAGGTCACCGCGCTGCGCGGCGACCCGCTGCTCGAGGAGGTCGAGGTCACCGTCGACGGCCAGGAGCCGCGGGCGCTGAAGGCGCAGGCGCTCGTCGCCGCGCTCGGCTTCGTGGCCGACCTCGGCGCGATCCAGACGTGGGGGCTCGAGACCTCCAAGCGCCACGTCGTGGTCGACCCGTCGATGCGCACGAACCTCCCACGGGTCTTCGCCGCCGGCGACATCACCGACTACCCCGGCAAGGTCCGGCTGATCGCCGTCGGCTTCGGCGAGGCCGCGACTGCCGTCAACAACGCGGCGGTCGCGATCGACCCGACGGCCCACGTCTTCCCCGGCCACTCCAGCGAGGGGTGAGCCCGCGAGTGCCTACCCACGGGTAGGCATAATGGCGGTTCCACGAGCGCCATCGAGAGGCAGACCACGTGCGCATCGCCATGCTGTCCTACCGGACGAAGCCGCACTGCGGGGGACAGGGCATCTACGTCCGCCACCTCAGCCGCGAGCTGGTCCGCCTCGGCCACGAGGTCGAGGTGTTCTCCGGCCAGCCCTACCCCGAGCTCGACGAGGGCGTGCGGCTGACCAAGGTGCCGAGCCTGGACCTCTACCGCGAGCCCGACCCGTTCCGCGTGCCCCACCTGCGCGAGTTCCGCGACCGGATCGACGTCGAGGAGTTCCTCACCATGTGCACGGCCGGGTTCCCCGAGCCGAAGACGTTCAGCTCGCGCATCTCGCGGCTGATGAAGGACCGCGCCGGCGACTTCGACGTCGCCCACGACAACCAGGTGCTCGGCACCGGCATCCTCGACCTCGAGGACTACGGCCTCCCGGTCGTCGCGACCATCCACCACCCCATCACGATGGACCGCCGGATCGACCTGCAGACCGCGCCGACGTGGCGCAAGAAGCTGACCCTGCGCCGCTGGTACGGCTTCCTGCGGATGCAGTCGCGCACGGCCAAGCGCTACCGCCGCGTCCTCACGCCGTCGGAGTCCTCGCGGCGCGACGTCGCGCGCGACTTCGGCGTCGACCCCGCCCGGATCCGCACCGTCCTCCTCGGCGTCGACGACGTGTTCGCCCCGCCGACCGCGCCGCGCGTGCCCGGGCGCATCCTGGCGATGGCCAGCGCCGACGCCCCGATGAAGGGCATCGCCACGCTGCTCGAGGCCTTCGCCAAGCTCAGCGTCGAGCGCGACGTCTCGCTGGTGCTGGTCACGAAGCCCGAGCCGGGCGGCCGCACCGAGCAGCTCGTCGACCAGCTCGGGATCACCGACCGGGTCAGCTTCGTCAACGGCGTCAGCGACGAGGAGCTGGTCGCGGTGATGGGCTCCGCCGAGGTCGCCTGCGTGCCCTCGCTCTACGAGGGCTTCTCGCTGCCCACCGCCGAGCTGATGGCGTGCGCCACCCCGCTCGTCGTCTCGCGCGCAGGCGCCATCCCCGAGGTCGTCGGCCCCGACGGCGAGTGCGCCGACCTGGTGACGCCCGGTGACGTCGGCGAGCTCGAGCAGGCCATCGCCGCGCTGCTCGACGACCCGGAGCGGCGTACGGCGATGGGCGAGGCCGGCCGGGCCCGCGTGCAGGAGCTGTTCAGCTGGCGAGCCGTGGCCGAGGCCACCGCCGCCGCATACGAGGAGACGATCGCCGACTTCCAGCGGGAGCGGCGCGAGGAGGGGACCACCCGTGCTGACCGTTGACTTCGACCGGCTCGGGCTGCGCCCGGGCGAGCGGGTGCTCGACATGGGCTGCGGCGCCGGCCGCCACGCGTTCGAGATGTACAAGCGCGGCGCCGACGTGATCGCGTTCGACCAGGACGCCGACGAGCTGGCCACGGTGCGTGAGTGGTTCACCGCGATGCGCGAGGCCGGCGAGGTGCCCGAGGGCGCCGAGGCCGACGTCAAGGAGGGCGACGCGCTCGCGCTGCCCTTCGCCGACGGCGAGTTCGACCGGATCGTCGCCGCCGAGGTGCTCGAGCACATCCACGCCGACGTCGAGGCGATCAAGGAGCTGGTGCGGGTGCTGCGCCCCGGCGGCACCCTGGCGATCTCGGTCCCGCGGTGGCTGCCCGAGGTGATCAACTGGAAGCTCTCCGACGACTACCACAACGCCGAGGGCGGGCACGTCCGGATCTACACCTCCGAGGAGCTCGTCGACAAGGTCACCAAGGCGGGCCGGTCCAACGACGGCACGCCCGGTGACGCGATGGTCTTCACGGGCAAGGGCTACGCCCACGGGTTGCACGCGCCGTACTGGTGGATCAAGTGCGCGGTCGGCGTGACCAACGACGAGCACCCGCTCGCCAAGGCCTACCACCGCCTCCTGGTGTGGGAGATCATGAAGAACCCGCGGACGCTGCGCGCGGCCGGCAAGGTGCTCGACCCGGTGATCGGGAAGAGCATGGTGCTGTACTTCCGCAAGCCCGAGACGGCATGACCCGGTCCCCGGCGGACGGCGTGCCGACCTGGGCCGACGTCGAGCAGACCGCGGCCACGATCGCCGCGATGCAGGAGCCGTCCGGGGCCGTCCCGTGGACGCCGGGCGAGCACACGGACGTCTGGAACCACCTCGAGTCGGCGATGGCGCTGCTGGTGGGCGGCCAGGCCGATGCCTCCGACCGCGCGTTCGTGTGGGCGCGCCACACCCAGCGGGCCGACGGCTCGTGGCCGATGAAGATCGTGGCCGGGGAGGTCGAGGACCACTCCGGCGAGACGAACATGTCGGCCTACGTCGCGGTGGCGACCTGGCACCGCTGGCTGGTCACCCGCGACGAGTCGCTCGTGCGGGAGATGTGGCCGACCGTGCGCCGCGCGCTGGACTTCGTGGTGTCGCTGCAGCTGCCGTTCGGGGGCATCGCCTGGTCCCAGGAGTGGCGCGACGGGCAGCCGTCGCGGGTCAACGAGGAGGCGCTGCTCGCCGGGTCGTCGAGCATCCACCACGCCCTGCGCGCCGGCGTCGCCCTCGCCGCGCTGGTGGGCGAGCAGCAGGTCGAGTGGGAGCTGGCCGGCGGACGGCTGGCGCACGCGCTGCGCGAGCACCGTGACCTGTTCCTCGACAAGTCCGAGTTCTCGATGGACTGGTACTACCCGGTCCTCGGCGGCGCTGTCCGCGGCGACGCGGCGCACGCGCTGCTCGCCGAGCGGTGGGACACCTTCGTCGTGCCCGGCCTGGGCATCCGGTGCGTCTCCACCAACCCGTGGGTGACCGGCGCCGAGACGGCCGAGCTCGTGCTCGCGCTGGAGGCCGTCGGTGACCGTGACCGCGCCAGCCGGCTGCTCGCCGACGTGCAGCACCTGCGCGCCGCCGACGGGTCGTACTGGACCGGCTACGTCTGGCCCGACGAGGTGTTCTGGCCGCACGAGCACACGACCTACACCGCCGCGGCGGTGGTGCTCGCGGTCGATGCGCTCACCGACACCACGCCCGGTGCCGACATCATGCGCGGCACGACCCTGCCCGAGCTCGCCGAGATCGGCCTCGAGTGCGGCTGCGCGGGCTCAGGCGCCGACCGGGTCGCCGGCGTCGCCGGCCACCCGGCGTAGCACCCGCATCGACCCGAGGGCCTCGACCTCGGAGAAGGCGCCGCTGGCGAGCGCCGGGAGGTAGATGTCCTCGTAGGGCGGCCGGCCGCCGTCGGCCGGGTCGGGGAACACGTCGTGGACGACGAGCACTCCGCCGGCCGCCACCCAGCGCACCCAGCCGCGAAAGTCCGCGCGGGCCGGCTCGACGCCGTGCCCGCCGTCGATGAAGAGCAGCGAGAGGGGCGTACGCCACCAGCGGCTCACCGTGTCGGAGCGGCCCACGACCGCGACGACCTGGTCCTCGAGGCCCGCGTCGGCGATCGTGCGACGGAAGGTGGGCAGGGTGTCCATCAGCCCGCGGTCGGGGTCGACCAGCGTGTCGTCGTGGTGCTCCCACCCGGCCTGGTTCTCCTCCGACCCGCGATGGTGGTCGACGGTGAAGACCGTGCCACCCACCTCGCGGGCCGCGGCGCCGAGCCACACGGCCGACTTGCCGCAGTAGGTCCCGACCTCGAGGGCGGGGCCGTGGGGGAGCCGCTCGCGCGCCCACCGGTGCAGCAGGGCCCCCTCGTCCTCGGGCATGAAGCCCTTGGCGGCGCGGGCGTGCTCGAGCAGGTCCGGAGGCATCTGCGCGGTCACGGGCTCACGCACCCCGGGCGTCGGACGTACGGCTGAGCCGGTCACGCCCGGCGTCGGCGTCGAGGCCGCGGCGCCAGGCGTTCCAGTGCCAGGTCAGCCAGCGGTCCACGGCGTCGACGGCGTGCTCGCTGCGGATCGAGTGGAACACCTCGAACGCGTGCTGGGCGCCCGGGAGCTCGGCGTAGGTGACCGAGCGCCTCGACGTGCGCCGCAGCTCGGCGACGAACATCCGGGCCTGGTCGACGGACACCAGGCTGTCGAGCTCACCGTGGACGACGAAGAAGTCGGGGGCGTCCTCGGTGATCCGCAGGATGGGCGACGCCGCCTCGTAGACGTCGGGGGAGTCGGCCCACGTGGTCTGCATGACGCGGGGGCCGAGGAAGGCGTCGCGCATGCTGATCGCGTTGGCCAGCCCGGTGGAGCCGGCGAAGTCGTAGACGCCGTAGAACGGCACGGCCGCCTGCACGCTGGTGTCGGCGTCCTCGAAGCCGGGCTGGAACGCCGGGTCGCCGGGCGTCAGCGCGGTGAGCGCCGCCAGGTGACCGCCGGCCGACCCGCCGGTGATGGCGAGGTAGTCGGGGTCGCCGCCGTAGGACGCGATGTGCTCGCGCACCCACGCGACGGCCCGCTTGACGTCGACGACGTGCGCCGGCCACGGGTCGCGCGGGGACAGGCGGTAGTTGATCGCGACGCAGTTCCAGCCCTGGGCGGCCATCCGGTTCATCAGCGGGCGGCCCTGCTTCTCCTTCGTGCCGTAGACCCACGCGCCGCCGTGGACCTGGAGCAGCACGGGCGCGCCCTCGATGCGGTCCTTCCCGGCGGGGAGGTAGATGTCGAGGTGTCCGCGGCGTCCGGCGTCGGTGTAGGGCACGTCGCTGATGACGCGCACGGCCTCGTCGCGGAAGTCGAAGGGGCGCGCGAGGTGGCGTACGCGCGTGGCGAGGTCGGCCGGGTCGGGCACCTGGTCGAGCTCCTCGACGCGGTCGACGCCGAGGCCCTCCTCCAGCGCGTCCTCGAGGACCTGCTCGGCCCGCTGGCTCTGGCGCACCATGTGGGCGAGCCCGAGGGCGCTGGCCCCGGCCAGCGCCAGGCCGGCCCTGGCACGGAACCCGCGGCGGCGCTCCCGGGTCAGGTGGGCGGCCGCGTCGAGGGCGGTGAGCGCCAGCACCTGCGGTGCGGTCTCGTTGAAGACGAACCCGGTGACGAAGGAGCCGAACCCGCCGCGGCGGCCGCGCAGGGGGCGCAGCGCGTTGACGGTGAGGGCGGCGACGATGCTCTGGCGGCCGAGGAAACTCACGTGACCAACCTACCGGCCGGTAGTAGCGTCGCGGGCGATGACCAGGATGCACGACGACGAGATCGCGATCGACGACGAGACCGTCCGCCGGCTGGTCGCCGACCAGCTCCCCGAGTGGGCCGGGCTGCCGGTGCGCCGGCTGCCACCCGTGGGCACGGACAACCAGCTCTTCCGGCTCGGCGACGACCTGCTGGTGCGGATGCCGCGGGTGCCGGGGCCGGCCGAGGGCGTCGCCTTCGAGCACGCCTGGCTGCCCCGGATCGCGCCACATCTCCCGGTCACCGTGCCGGCGCCGGTCGCGCTCGGTCGTCCCGGTCACGGCTACCCGTTCGAGTGGACGGTGGTGCCCTGGGTCGAGGGGGCGACGCCGACGCCCGGGACCTGGGACCCCGAGGAGTGGGCCGCCGCGCTCGGCGCGTTCGTGCGCGCGTGCCGCGAGGTCCCGGGGATGGACGGCCCGGTCCGCACCGAGGGGCGCGGCGCGCCGCTGGCGTCGATGGACGAGTGGGTGCGGCGCTGGACCGCGCGGGCCGACCCCGCGGAGCTGTCCCGCGACGCGGTGCTGGCGGTCTGGGAGGACGCGCTCGCCGCGCCGGCGTACGACGGGGAGCCGCGGTGGTTCCACGGCGACCTGCACGAGGGCAACCTGCTGGTCCGTGACGGCTCCCTGGCCGCGGTGATCGACTGGGGCTGTGCCGGCCGCGGCGACCCGGCCATCGAGCTCAACGCGATGTGGGGCAACCTGCCCCGGTCCGTGGCCGGGCTCTACCGCGACGCCACCGGTCTCGACGAGGTCGCCTACCGACGCGCGCGGGGCTTCGCGCTCGCCCCGTCGATCAGCGGCTTCACCTACTACCGCGAGACGTCGCCCCGGATGTCGGAGCTGGGCCTGCGGACGGTGCGCCAGCTCGTCGCGTCGCTGGGCTGACCGCTCGACCTCCACCCTGCGGCAGGCCGGAGGGTCCACACGGTCGTCGTGGTCGACCTGTCCTGACGGGCGGCCAGCCCGATCGGCACGACGGAGACGCGCAGGCATTGGTGGCCGCCCGGCTCGCCGCTCCCGCGTGACGGGCGGTCCCGGGCCGACCAATGCCTGCGCGCCTCCCGGCGCCGCGCGGCGGTGAGTCGGGGGTCAGGCCCGCAGCCGCTCGCCGAAGAACTCGAGGACCGCGTCGACCGCGACCTGGGAGCGCTGCTCGGTCACGGTGGAGTGGCCCTTGCCGGGCAGGTCGACCCGGACGAAGTCGTCGCCGAGCAGCGAGGTGAGGGTGTCGAACCGGGTGCCGACGGCGGGGTCGGAGGCGTAGCGGATGCCGAGCACCGCGCAGCCGTCCGCGGCGCGACGGCGTACAGCCTCGGTGTCGGCAGGGGACAGGTTGAGGTCGGCCGCGCGGGTCCTGCCTACCGGGAAGGGGGCGCTCGGCTGGCAGAGCACGGGTGCGGCGACCGAGTCGTCCACCATCATCGCGAGGGCGAACCCGCCGGTGAAGCACATGCCCAGCGCGCCGACGCCCGGACCGCCGAGCTCGGCGTGGAGGTCGCGGCACAGGGAGCGCAGCCAGCCGGCCACCGGTGTGGTGACGCCGGTGGCGAGCTTGGTGAACTCGCGGCTCACGCACAGCCGCGGCATCGTCCGGACGACGTCGCCGACGCCGAACGGCCGCGCGGCCGGACCGAAGAGGTGGGGCAGGAGCACGGTGTAGCCGGCCTCGACGAGCTCCTCGCCGAACGCGATGACGCCCGTGGTGAGGCCGGGCACCTCGTGCACGACGACGACCCCCGGGCCGGTGCCCTTGCGCCACACCGGGTGGGTGGTCGGGGTGCCGGCGACGTCGGCGGTGTGCTCGGAGCGGGTCCAGGTCTCGAGTGCGTCCACGGGGAGCAATCTCCCAGCCCGCCGGCCGAGGGGGAAGGGCCCGCTCAGAACGCGTAGCCGAAGGCCTCGAGGTCGGCGGCGTACACCTCGGCCACCCGGTCCCGGGTGGCCGAGGTGTAGTAGTCGCGATAGCTGCCGTGCGGCGACCGGTTGCGGTGCGGCACGGGAGTCGGGTCGCCACCGAGGCGGCGCTCGACCTCCGCGAGGTCCTCGGCGAACGACTCGGTGCGACCGACGAAGTCGACCTCGCGCCCGGGCGCGCGCAGGTAGTCCACCTGCGGCCGGCCGAGCCGCGGGAGCTCGTCGGTCCCGCGCAGCACGAACTCCTCGAACCCGGAGTACGCCGCCGCAGCACGCCACAGGTCGTTCCCGCGCATCTTGCGCTCGCCCTCCTGCGGCCGACCGCTCGCCGGTCCCCACTCGCGGTTCCAGTCGTCGATCATCGACCACCACGACACCATCCGGGCCCACGGGTTGCGGACGAAGGCGAAGGACCAGTAGTCCGCCACGCCGGGCTCGGCGCGCAGGATCCGCGCGTACGGCGCGTGGCGCCCCAGCGGCGGGACCACGCCCGGTGCCTTGCTGCGGGCGTCGGGGCAGGTGCGGGTGAAGGTGACGCCGACCGAGACGCCGCCGGTCTTCGGCACGTGCACGAAGAGCGCACGGCGGGCGTCGGAGATCAGCACGGGCGCGAGGCTAGCCCACGCACCGGTGCCAGGTGGGACCGACCGCACCCCGGTGCGGGATGATCGGGCGGTGATGACGTTCCTCGGCCTCGGACCCGGTCGCGACTTCGTGCTCCTGGCCCTGCCGAAGACCGCCAGCACCACCCTCGAGCGGACGCTGGCGCCCCACGCCACCGAGGTGGTCGGCTCGCCGCCCGGCCAGAAGCACCTGCCGGCCCGCGGCTTCGTCCACACCCGGGCGCACGCGCTCGCCGAGCAGGGGCACCCCCGCGACTCCTACGAGCTCGTGACCATGTTCCGCGAGCCGCTGGCCTGGCTGGAGTCGTGGTGGCGCTACCGCGCCCGCGAGGACAGTCGCCAGTCGACGGCCGAGATGACGTTCGACGAGTTCGCGCGGCGCTACCTCGCCGGCGACGACGACGCACCGGTGCCGAAGGGACGCCCCGCGAAGTTCATCCGCGCCCAGGGCGGTGTGGCGGTCGACCGGATCTTCGCCGTCGACCGGCCCGACGTGTGGGAGCCGTGGTTCAGCGCCCGGGTCGGCGCACCCCTGGCGTTCGAGCGGCGCAACGCGTCGACCGCGGAGCGCGGCGAGCTCGCCGACCCCACCCGCGAGGCACTGGTCGCCCACTTCGAGCCGGAGTACGCCGTGTGGCGCCGGCTCGAGGAGACGGGGGAGTGGGCGGGCGCCCGCGGGACCCGTCTCGATCAGTAGGTGTAGCCGAAGAGCTCGATGTCCTCGGCGTAGACCTCGGCGATCTTCTTGCGGGTCTCGTCGGTGTAGTAGTCGTGGTACGTGCCGTGCTTCGACTTGTTCTTGTGCACCGGCGTCGACGGCTCGAGCCCGAGCTGGACCTGCACGCGCTGGAGGTCGGCGACGAAGTTCTCGGTGCGACCCACGAAGTCGACCTCGCGGCCGTGCTTCGGTGCGCGGAGGTAGGAGATCTGCGGCGTGCCGACCCGGGGCAGCTCCTCGGTGCCGCGCAGCACGAACTCGTCGAAGCCGGAGTACGCGGCGGCCGCCCGCCACATCTCGTTGCCGTCGCGCATCGAGTTGTGCTTCACGTCCTGGGGCTTGCCGCTCGCCGGTCCGTGGCGGCGGTCCCACTGCGAGATCATCGAGTACCACGACACCATCCGGGCCCACGGGTTCCGGACGAACCCGAAGGTCCAGTAGTCGATCACCTGCGGCTCGTGCTTGAGGATCTTGCCGAGCGTGGCGTGCCGGCCGAGCGCGGGACGTGCCTTGCGGGCGTCGGGGCAGGCCTCCTTCACGGTCTCCTCGACCGAGACGCCACCCGTCTTGGGGACGTGGACGAAGAGCACCTGCTTGGAGTCGCTGATCAGCACGCGCCGAGGCTATCCCAACGCTCCGGGGCCTCCGGGCTCAGGACTCCAGCGGCCAGCCGCGCTGCGCCCAGCCGCCCGTGCCGCCGGCGACGTTGATCGCCGGCAGGCCCTGCGCCCGCAGGTGGTCGACGACCTGGCGGCTGCGACCGCCGGCGGCGCAGATGACGAAGAACGGGGTGTCGCGGGGCAGCTCGGCGACGCGGGCGGGCACGTCGTTCATCGGGATGTGGACGGCGCCGGGCACCCGGCCGCCGGCCACCTCGTCGGCCTCGCGGACGTCGAGGACGTACGCGCCCTGGCTGTGCGCGGCGGCGAACTGGTCGAGGTCGACCTCGTCCTGCGGGCCGTTCGCGGCGGCCTCCTGCGCGGCCTGCACCTCCTGGCGCACCGCGTCCATGTCGAGCTCGCGGGCCTGGTCGATCACGCCGGCCAGCGCCTGCGGCGGCAGGGCTCCGGCCTGGTTGAACAGCAGCACCCCGTCGCGGAACAGCATCAGCGTCGGGATCGAGGTGATGGCCGCCATCTGGCTCAGCTGCTGCTCGGCCTCGGTGTCGACCTTGCCGAACACGATGTCGGGGTTGTCCTCGGACGCCTTCTCGTAGACCGGGGCGAACTGGCGGCACGGGCCGCACCACGACGCCCAGAAGTCGACCAGGACGATGCCCTCGCCGCTGACGGTCTGCTCGAAGTCGGCCAGGGTCAGGTCACGCGTGCTCATGGCTCCAGCCTGCCACGCCCCGGGTGGCGGCGGGTGGGGGCCGGGCGTCACCAGCCCCGCGCGCGCCACTCGGCCAGGTGCGGGCGCTCGTCGCCGAGGCGGCCGTCGTTGCCGTGCCCGGGGTAGAACCACGTCTCGTCGGGCAGCCGGTCGAAGAGCTTGGTCTCGACGTCGCCGAGCAGCTGCACGAACGCGTCGGCGTCGCCGAAGGTGTTGCCGACGCCGCCCGGGAAGAGGGAGTCGCCGGTGAACAGGTGCGGCGTGGGCGCGACCTCCTCGTCGTCGAGCAGCAGGCAGATCGAGCCGGGGGTGTGACCGGCGATCGCCACGACCTGGAGGTCGCAGGTGCCGACCGCGACCTTGTCGCCGTCGCCGACCCGGCGGTCGACCGCGACGCCGGTCTGCTCCTCGATCGCGTCGGCGTCGGGCGCGCCGGCGACGATCGTCGCACCCGGGTGGGCCGCCTTCACCGCGGCCAGGCCCCGGTGGTGGTCCCAGTGCTGGTGGGTGGTCACGACCGAGGTCAGCGAGCGGTCGCCGATCAGCTCGAGCAGGCGCTCCGGCTCCGCCGCGGCGTCGACGAGGACGAGCTCGTCGGTCACCTCGCAGTGCAGCAGGTAGCAGTTGTTGGACATCTTCGGGTCGACGGCCACCTTGGTGATCGTGAACGGCCCGAGTGCGCGGACGTCGGGTGCGCCGCCGGGGGAGACCTCCCCGGTGTAGGTGTCGGTCACCATGCCTCCATCTCCGGGAGCTCGTGCGTGCTGGACGTCAGGCCCTCGCCCGACCCGCGGCCGGTGAGCCACCAGGCCGCGGCGCCGGCCGGACCGGAGACGACGGGTCCGTCGCCCTCCGGACCGTAGCGCCAGTCGCCGTCGAGGTCGGTGGGCCGGACCGTGATCGGGGTCGGGGTGTCGAACTTCGTGAGCGAGTCGAGCAGCACGCGGTCGAAGTCGGCGCTCCAGTCGGCGTGGGTGTAGCCGCTGCCGAGGTCGGCGTGGTGGATCTCCACCTCGCGCAGCCGCATCAGCGGGACGGCCGCCACCCGGATCACGCGGGCACCGGGGGTCCGGTCGAAGCTGCCGTTCCAGTCGCCGTCGGCCATCGAGGCGAGCGCGTCGGCGAAGGCGCCGGTGCCGGCGAGGAAGCGGTCGCGGAGCTCCGCGGGATCGGCGACGGCGAGCTCGTCGATGTCGCCGTCGCGCCGCTCCTGCGAGGGGTACATCGGCTGCGGGCGCCCGACGTGGGCGCTGTGGAGGACCCCGGCGAGCGCCTCGGCGTTGAGCGCGAGGTGCGCCACGACGTGCCCGCGGGTCCACCCCGGCAGGAGGGAGGGCTCCGCGAGCGCGGTCGCGTCGAGCCCGTCGACCGTGCGGACGAGGGCGCCGTCGGCCGCGCGCAGCAGGTCGCCGACGGCGGGCGTGGTCTCGGTCACGCGGCCCATCGTGCCACCCACCCTGCCGGGTGGACGATGGGTGCGCTGTCGGACCTGCGTGAGAAGGTGGCACGGCCTGTCGGCTTGACCCGACGGGGACACTGGGACGAACATCTGTTCGAACCCCGACGTACGCCAGAACGAGGACCACTGTGGCCGACCAGCTCATCATCCGGGGCGCCCGCGAGCACAACCTCAAGGACGTGTCGATCGACCTGCCTCGCGACTCCCTGATCGTCTTCACCGGGCTGTCCGGGTCGGGCAAGTCGAGCCTCGCCTTCGACACGATCTTCGCCGAGGGCCAGCGCCGCTACGTCGAGTCGCTCTCGGCCTACGCGCGCCAGTTCCTCGGCCAGATGGACAAGCCCGACGTCGACTTCATCGAGGGCCTGAGCCCCGCGGTCAGCATCGACCAGAAGTCGACCTCGAAGAACCCCCGCTCCACCGTCGGCACCATCACTGAGGTCTACGACTACCTCCGCCTGCTCTACGCCCGCGCCGGCCGCGCCCACTGCCCGACCTGCGGCGCGCCGATCGAGCGGCAGACACCGCAGCAGATCGTCGACCGGGTGCTCGCGCTCGAGGAGGGCCGCCGCTTCCAGGTGCTCGCGCCGGTCATCCGCGGCCGCAAGGGGGAGTACGTCGAGCTGTTCCGTCAGCTCCAGCAGCAGGGCTTCAGCCGCGCCCGGGTGGACGGCCAGACCCACACCCTCGACGAGCCCCCGGTGCTCGACAAGAAGCTCAAGCACACGATCGAGGTGGTGGTCGACCGGCTCGCGGTCAAGGAGTCGTCGAAGCGGCGGCTGACCGACTCGGTCGAGACCGCGCTCGGCCTCGCCGGCGGCCTGGTCGTGTTCGACTTCGTCGACCTCGACGCCAAAAACCCGGGCCGGGAGATGAAGTTCTCGGAGAAGATGGCGTGCCCCAACGACCACACCATCGACACCGACGACCTCGAGCCGCGCTCGTTCTCGTTCAACTCCCCGTTCGGTGCGTGCCCCGCGTGCTCGGGCCTCGGCACCCGGATGGAGGTCGACCCCGAGCTGGTCGTCCCCGACCCCGGCGCCACCCTCGGTGAGGGCGCGATCGCGCCGTGGAGCGGCGCCCACGTCGCCGACTACTTCCTCCGCCTGGTCAACGCGCTGGGCGAGGAGCTCGGCTTCGACCTCAACACTCCGTGGGAGCAGCTGCCCACCAAGGCGCGCACGTCGCTCCTCGAGGGTCACAAGACCAAGGTCCACGTCGTCACCCGCAACCGCTACGGCCGCGAGCGGGCCTACTACGCCGCGTTCGAGGGCGTACGGCCCTATGTCGAGCGCCGCCACCGCGAGGCCGAGTCCGACACCAGCCGCGAGCGCTTCGAGGGCTTCATGCGCGAGGTGCCGTGCCCCACCTGCCAGGGCTCGCGCCTCAAGCCGGTGTCCGTGTCGGTGACCCTCGGCGCGCGCGACCAGGGCGGGCTCAACATCGCCCAGCTCTGCGCGCTGCCGATCAACGAGACCGCCCACTACCTCCGCACCGTCGACCTCTCGGTGCGCGAGCGCCAGATCGGCGAGCGGGTGCTCAAGGAGATCCAGGAGCGCCTGCAGTTCCTCCTCGACGTCGGTCTCGACTACCTCTCCCTCGACCGGCCCAGCGGCTCGCTCTCGGGCGGCGAGGCGCAGCGGATCCGGCTCGCCACCCAGATCGGCGCCGGCCTCGTCGGCGTGCTCTACGTCCTCGACGAGCCGTCGATCGGCCTGCACCAGCGCGACAACCAGCGGCTGATCGAGACCCTCGTCCGGCTCAAGGACCTCGGCAACACCCTCATCGTCGTCGAGCACGACGAGGACACCGTCCGGGTGGCCGACTGGGTCGTCGACATCGGCCCCGGCGCCGGCGAGCACGGTGGGCAGGTCGTCCACTCCGGCACGGTCGAGGACCTGCTCACCCACCCCGACTCGATGACCGGCCAGTACCTCTCCGGCCGGCGCGAGATCCCGGTCCCGGCGGTGCGCCGCCCGCGGACCGTCGGGCGCGAGCTCACCGTCCACGGCGCCCGCGAGCACAACCTGCAGGACGTCGACGTCAGCTTCCCGCTCGGGGTGTTCTGCGCGGTCACCGGCGTCTCCGGCTCGGGCAAGTCCACGCTGGTCAACGACATCCTCTACACCTCGCTGGCCAAGCAGATCTACAACGCCCGCACGGTCCCCGGCCGGCACACCAAGATCACCGGCCTCGAGCACGTCGACAAGGTGATCCACGTCGACCAGTCGCCGATCGGCCGCACCCCGCGGTCCAACCCGGCGACCTACACCGGTGTCTTCGACCACATCCGCAAGCTCTTCGCCTCGACCCCCGAGGCCAAGATGCGCGGCTACCTCCAGGGCCGCTTCTCGTTCAACGTCAAGGGCGGACGCTGCGAGGCGTGCTCCGGCGACGGCACGATCAAGATCGAGATGAACTTCCTGCCCGACGTCTACGTCCCGTGCGAGGTCTGCCACGGCGCCCGCTACAACCGCGAGACGCTCGAGGTCCACTACAAGGGCAAGACCATCGCCGAGGTCCTCGACATGCCGATCGAGGAGGCCGCGGAGTTCTTCGCGGCCGTCCCGGCGATCGCCCGTCACATGAAGACGCTGGAGGAGGTCGGCCTCGGCTACGTCCGCCTCGGCCAGCCCGCCACCACGCTGTCCGGCGGCGAGGCACAGCGCGTCAAGCTCGCCAGCGAGCTGCAGAAGCGCTCCACCGGCCGCACCGTCTACGTCCTCGACGAGCCGACGACCGGCCTGCACTTCGAGGACATCCGCAAGCTCCTCGGCGTGCTGTCCAGCCTGGTCGACAAGGGCAACACGGTCCTGGTGATCGAGCACAACCTCGACGTCATCAAGACCGCCGACTGGCTGGTCGACATGGGTCCCGAGGGCGGCTCGCGCGGCGGCACGGTCGTCGCCGAGGGCACGCCCGAGGAGGTCGCGCTGGTCGAGGCGAGCCACACCGGCGCGTTCCTCAAGCCGATCCTCGAGGGCCGCGGGGCCCAGCAGCCGGGCAAGCCGCGGCGGGCGCCGAAGGACACGACGGCGAAGAAGGCCACGGCGAAAAAGGCCCCGGCGAAGAAGACTCCGGCCCGCACGTCGGCCGCGAAGAAGGCCACCGCGAAGGCACCGGCGAAGAAGGCGAGCGCCCGCACGTAGCGCATCAGGGGCGACTCACAGGGATTTCACAGGGCTGCTGGCTAGTCTCGCGCCATGACAGCCATCAACCGACGTCGTGCCCTCGCCGGATCAGCTGCCGTGGCGGTGGGGGTCCCCCTGCTGGCCGCCTGCGGGTCGGACGACGACAGCACCGCGACCGACTCCTCCTCGTCCGGGTCGTCCGGCTCCAGCGAGCCGAGCGACTCCGGCTCGAGCAGCAGCTCGGGCGGGACCGCCGACGCGCTCGCCAGCACCTCCGACGTACCGGTCGGCGGGTGCTTCGTCGTGGCCGCCGCGAAGGTCGTGCTGACCCAGCCGACCGAGGGCGACTTCAAGGCGTTCTCGGCCACCTGCACCCACCAGGGCTGCTCGGTGGAGTCGAGCAGCGACGGCGAGATCCCGTGCCCCTGCCACGGCAGCAGGTTCTCGATCGAGGACGGCTCGGTCATCACCGGTCCGGCCACGTCGGGCCTCGCGGCGGTCGACATCACGGTCGACGGGGACTCGATCACCCAGGCCTGACCGTTCCCGGCCACCCGACGAGGGGAGCGGCCGGGACTGTCGGGGGTCGCCCGTAGGGTTGTCCGGTGGCCACGCCGAGCTCCTACCGACCCGCGCCCGGGTCGATCCCGACCAAGCCGGGGGTCTACCGCTTCCGCGACGCCAAGGGCCGCGTGATCTACGTCGGCAAGGCCAAGAGCCTGCGCCCGCGGCTGTCGTCGTACTTCCAGGACATCGGCAACCTCCACCCGCGCACCGCGACGATGGTCACCACCGGGGCGAGCGTCGAGTGGACGGTCGTCGACACCGAGGTCGAGGCGCTCCAGCTGGAGTACAGCTGGATCAAGGAGTTCGACCCCCGCTTCAACGTGAAGTACCGCGACGACAAGTCGTACCCGTGGCTCGCCGTCACCGTGGGCGAGGAGTTCCCCCGGGTGATGGTCGGACGCGGCGCCAAGCGCAGGGGCACGCGCTACTTCGGCCCCTACAGCCACGCGTGGGCGATCCGCGAGACCGTCGACCTGCTGCTGCGGGTGTTCCCGATGCGCTCGTGCAGCAACGGCGTGTTCAAGCGGTCGTCGCAGATCGGCCGGCCCTGCCTGCTGGGCTACATCGACAAGTGCTCCGCGCCCTGCGTCGGCTCGGTCACCCCGGAGCAGCACCGCGAGATCGTCGACGACTTCTGCGACTTCATGGCCGGCAACACCGCGGCCTTCACCCGCCGCATCGAGAAGGAGATGTACGCCGCCTCCGAGGCGCTCGACTTCGAGAAGGCGGCCCGGCTGCGCGACGACCTCGGCGCGCTGACCAAGGCGCTGGAGAAGCAGGCGGTGGTGCTGGGCGACGGCACCGACGCCGACGTGATCGCGCTCGCCGAGGACCCGCTCGAGGTCGCGGTGCAGATCTTCTACGTCCGCGGCGGCCGGATCCGCGGCCAGCGCGGGTGGGTCGCCGACCGCACCGACGAGGGCGGCACGCCCGAGCTGGTCCAGGACTTCCTGCTCCAGCTCTACGGTGGCGTCGGTGCTGATGAGGGGCAGGACTCGATCCCGCGCGAGGTGCTCGTCCCCGCGCTGCCGCCGGACCACGACGTGCTCGAGGAGCTGCTGGGGGAGCGTCGCGGCAGCAAGGTCGCGATCCGCGTCCCGCAGCGCGGCGACAAGCGCGACCTGCAGGAGACGGTCGCGTCCAACGCCGCCCAGGCGCTCGCGCTCCACAAGACCAAGCGGGCGAGTGACCTCACCACCCGCAACCGCGCGCTCGAAGAGATCCAGCAGGCGCTGTCGCTCGACGAGGTCCCGTTGCGCATCGAGTGCTACGACGTCTCCAACCTCCAGGGCACCGAGGTGGTCGCCTCGATGGTGGTCTTCGAGGACGGCCTGGCCCGCAAGTCGGAGTACCGCCGGTTCGTGATCCGCGGGGTCGACGGGCAGAACGACGTCGCCTCGATGCACGAGGTGATCACCCGTCGGTTCAAGCGGCTCCAGGACGAGCAGGGCAGGAGCGAGACGGTCTCGACCGACTCCGGTCCGATGCTCGTCGATCCGGAGACGGGCCGCCCGCGCAAGTTCGCGTACGCCCCCTCGCTGGTCGTCGTCGACGGCGGGCCGCCGCAGGTCGCGGCCGCCCAGCAGGCGCTCGCCGAGCTCGGCATGGACGACATCCCCGTCTGCGGGCTGGCCAAGCGGCTCGAGGAGGTGTGGCTGCCCGACGAGGAGGACCCCGTGATCATGGCCCGCACCAGCGAGGGCCTCTACCTGCTCCAGCGGATCCGCGACGAGGCCCACCGGTTCGCGATCACCCACCACCGCAACCGACGCTCGAAGTCGATGGTGGAGAGCATGCTCGACGACGTGCCCGGGCTCGGCGAGGTGCGGCGCAAGACCCTCCTCAAGCACTTCGGCTCGCTGAAGAAGCTCCGCGAGGCCGAGGTCGAGGACATCGCGCTCGTGCCCGGCATCGGGCCCCGCACCGCCAGCGCCATCAAGGACGCGGTCGCGAAGGGCGACGCGAGCCGCAAGACTGCAGCCACCGCGCCGGTCGTCAACACCGCGACCGGCGAGATCCTGGAGGAGGACTAGGTCATGTCCCACGTGAGCGAGCCGACCCCCGGCGAGCTGGTGATCGTCACCGGCATGACCGGCGCCGGTCGCAGCACCGCCGCCAAGGAGCTCGAGGACCTCGGCTACTTCGTCGTCGACAACCTCCCGCCGACGCTGGTGCGCGACGTCGTGCGCCTCGTCGACGACAGCCGCGGCATCACCCAGCCGATCGCGGTCGTGGTCGACGTGCGCTCGGGCTCGTTCTTCGACTCCCTCCAGGCCAACCGGCACCAGCAGGTCACCGGACGCCCGACGACGCTGCTGTTCCTCGAGGCCACCGACGACGTGCTGGTGCGGCGCCAGGAGGCGGCGCGGCGACCCCACCCGCTGCAGGCCGGCGGGCGGCTGCTCCACGGGCTGCGCCGCGAGCGCGAGGTGATGGCCGACATCCGCGGCGATGCCGACGTCCTCCTCGACACCTCCAACTTCAACGTCCACCAGCTCCAGGACCGGATCGCCGGGCTCTTCGGCACCGAGGCCCACACCCGCCTCAAGGTCACCGTGATCAGCTTCGGCTTCAAGTACGGCATCCCCGTCGACGCCGACTGGGTGGCCGACATGCGCTTCCTCCCCAACCCCCACTGGATCCCCGAGCTGCGCCCGCAGAACGGCCGCGACCCCGACGTCGCGGCCTACGTCCTGTCCCAGCCCGGCGCCGGCCAGTTCCTCGACCAGTACCTCCCCGTGCTCCGCACCGTCGCCGAGGGCTACCTCGTCGAGGGCAAGCGGTTCATGCAGGTGGCCGTCGGCTGCACCGGCGGCAAGCACCGCAGCGTGGCGATGACCGAGGCGATCGCGGGCCTGCTGCGCGAGGCAGGCCACGACGTCAGCACGGCGCACCGCGACCTCGGCAGGGAGTGACGTGGCCCGCGAGACCGCGCAGGCCGCGGTCGCCCTCGGCGGCGGGCACGGGCTGGCGGCGACGTTGTCGGCGCTGCGCCGCCTGCACGACGACCTCACCATCGACGACCTCACCGCGATCGTGACCGTCGCCGACAACGGCGGCTCGTCCGGCCGACTCCGCGGCGAGTTCGGGGTGCTCCCGCCCGGCGACCTGCGGATGGCGCTGGCCGCGCTCTGCGGCGACGACGAGTGGGGCCGCACCTGGGCCGACGTGGTCCAGCACCGCTTCGCCGGCGACGGCGAGATGAACGGCCACGTCGTCGGCAACCTGCTCATCGTGTCGCTCTGGGAGCTGATGGGCGACCACGTACGCGCCCTCGACTGGGTCGGCCGCCTGCTCGGGGCCCACGGCCGGGTGCTCCCGATGGCGACGACCCCGATGGACATCACCGCGCGGGTGCGGGGCGGCGACCCCGACGACCCGACGCGGGTCGAGGTGGTGCAGGGCCAGGTCGAGGTGGCGACGGCCGCCGGGCAGATCGAGTCCGTCGCGCTGGTGCCCGAGGACCCGCAGGCGTGCCCCGAGGCGGTCGAGGCGATCCTCGCCGCGGAGTGGGTGGTGCTCGGCCCGGGCTCGTGGTTCACCTCCGTGATCCCGCACCTCATGGTGCCGGGCCTGCGCCGTGCCCTCGCCGAGACCAGTGCGCGGCTCGTGGTGGTGCTCAACCTCGAGGCCCAGCCGGGGGAGACCACCGGGTTCGGGCCCGAGGACCACCTCGCCGCGCTCTACGAGCACGTCCCCGACCTCACCGTCCACACGGTGCTGGCCGACGCCACGTCCCTCGGGGACGACCGCGAGCAGCTCGAGAAGGTCGTCGCGGACCGTGGCGCACGCCTCGTCGTGGCCGACGTGTGCGTCGCGGGGGAGCCCCACCACGACCCCGACCGGCTCGCCGACGCGTTCCGCCGGATCGTCGACGAGGCCTGAGTCACGCCGGGGCCGCGGCCCGGCGACTTGGGCGCTGAGGGTCGTTGACCTCCATGGCAGGATTCGGGCCATGGCTATGACGGCACAGGTGAAGGCAGAGCTCGCCTCCACCCAGATCACCAAGACCTGCTGCCGCAAGGCCGAGGTCGCCTCGATGCTGCGCTTCGCGGGCGGTCTCCACATCGTCAGCGGACGGATCGTCGTCGAGGCCGAGCTCGACACCGGAGCGGCCGCGCGCCGGCTGCGCAAGGACATCTCCGAGGTCTACGGGCACACCTCCGACGTCGTCATGGTGCAGGGCAACGGCATCCGCAAGGGCAGCCGCTACATCGTCCGGGTGACCAAGGACGGCGAGGCGCTCGCGCGCCAGACCGGGCTGCTCGACCAGCGCGGCCGCCCGGTGCGCGGCCTGCCGCCCGCCGTCGTCAGCGGCGGCGGCTGCGACGCCGTCGCGGCGTGGCGCGGCGCGTTCCTCGCCCACGGGTCGCTCACCGAGCCCGGCCGTTCGTCCTCGCTCGAGATCACCTGCCCCGGCCCGGAGGCCGCACTCGCGATCGTCGGGGTCGCCCGCCGGCTCGGCATCTCGGCCAAGGCCCGCGAGGTCCGCGGCATCGACCGGGTCGTGATCCGCGACGGCGACGCGATCGGCGCGCTGCTCACCCGACTCGGGGCGCACGAGTCGCTGATGGCGTGGGAGGAGCGGCGGATGCGGCGCGAGGTCCGCGCCACCGCCAACCGGCTCGCCAACTTCGACGACGCCAACCTGCGCCGCTCCGCCCGCGCCGCCGTCGCCGCCGGCGCCCGCGTCGAGCGCGCGCTGGAGATCCTCGGCGAGGAGATCCCCGACCACCTGCGCCAGGCCGGCCACCTGCGCCTCGAGCACAAGCAGGCCTCGCTCGAGGAGCTCGGCCAGCTGCACGACCCGGTGCTCACCAAGGACGCCATCGCCGGGCGGATCCGCCGCCTGCTGGCGATGGCCGACAAGCGGGCCGAGGAGCTCGGCATCCCCGACACCGAGGCGTCGCTAACCCCGGAGATGCTCGCGGACGAGGGCTGACCACGGCGTCTCGCCCCACGTCGGGTCGTTCGACCCTTGCCGGCGAGACCACCGGCCCGGAAGGCTCGTCCTGACGTTGGATCGTTCCAAAGTTACCTGTCCGTACCGCGGGAGACCGCGCTCGGGACCGTCGCCGGCACCCGATAGGGTCGGTGATGCTGGTCACCGAAGGCCAGGGCTGTCCACGGGGTCACCGAAGGCCCCCAACCCAGGAGGCACACACCCATGACTGTTCGCGTAGGCATCAACGGCTTCGGCCGCATCGGCCGCAACTTCTTCCGGGCCGTGCGCGCCTCGGGCGCCGACATCGAGATCGTCGGCGTCAACGACCTGACCGACAACGCCTCGCTCGCCCACCTGCTCAAGTACGACTCGATCCTCGGCCGCCTCGACGCCGACGTGACGAGCGACGACACCTCGATCATGGTCGGCGACCAGAAGATCGCGGTCTCCGCCGAGCGCGACCCGGCCAACCTCTCGTGGGGCGACCTGGGCGTCGACGTCGTCGTCGAGTCCACCGGCTTCTTCACCGACGCGACCAAGGCGAAGGCCCACGTCGACGCAGGCGCCAAGAAGGTCATCATCTCCGCGCCGGCCTCCAACGAGGACATCACCATCGTGATGGGCGTCAACCACGACCTCTACGACCCGGCCCAGCACACCGTCATCTCCAACGCGTCGTGCACCACCAACTGCCTCGCGCCGATGGCCAAGGCGCTCAACGACGGCCTCGGCATCACCAAGGGCCTGATGACCACGATCCACGCCTACACCGCGGACCAGAACCTCCAGGACAACATCCACAAGGACCCGCGCCGCGCCCGCGCCGCCGCCCTCAACATGGTCCCCACCTCGACCGGTGCGGCCAAGGCGATCGGCCTGGTGCTGCCCGAGCTCAAGGGCAAGCTCGACGGCTACGCCATGCGCGTCCCGGTCCCGACCGGCTCGGCCACCGACCTGACCTTCGAGGCCTCGCGCGAGACCTCGGTGGAGGAGGTCAACGAGATCGTCAAGGCGGCCGCCGACGGCCGGTTCCTGAAGTTCTCGACCGACCCGATCGTGTCGACCGACATCGTCACCGACCCGGCGTCCTGCATCTTCGACGCCCCGCTGACCAAGGTCATCGGCAACCAGGTCAAGGTGCTCGGCTGGTACGACAACGAGTGGGGCTACTCCAACCGCCTTGCCGACCTGATCACGCACGTCGGCTCGTCGCTCTGAGCCGATGGCCGACCACACTGCAGGCATCGAGTCGCTGGGTGACCTGGCGGGCAAGCGCGTCCTGGTCCGCTCGGACCTGAACGTCCCGCTCGACGGCACCACCATCACCGACGACGGCCGGATCCGCGCCAGCGTCCCGACCATCCGTCGGCTCTCCGAGGCGGGGGCCCGGGTGGTCGTCACCGCCCACCTGGGCCGTCCGAAGGGTGCGCCCGACCCGGCGTACACCCTGCGGCCGGTGGCCGAGCGGCTCTCCGAGCTGCTCGGCCGGCCGGTGGCCTTCGCCACCGACACCGTCGGGGCGAGCGCCTCCGAGACCGTCGCGGGCCTCGCCGACGGCGACGTCGCGCTGCTGGAGAACGTCCGCTTCAACGACGGCGAGACCAGCAAGGACGACGCGGTGCGCGGCTCGTTCGCCGACCAGCTCGCGCAGCTCGCCGACGCCTTCGTCTCCGACGGGTTCGGCGTGGTGCACCGCAAGCAGGCCAGCGTCTACGACGTCGCGCTGCGGCTGCCGTCGGCGATGGGTGGGCTCGTGGCCACCGAGGTCGACGTGCTGCGCCGCCTCACCGAGCACCCCGAGCGGCCCTACGTGGTCGTGCTAGGCGGTTCGAAGGTCTCCGACAAGCTCGGCGTCATCGACAACCTGATCGACAAGGCCGACAAGCTGCTCATCGGCGGCGGCATGGTGTTCACCTTCCTCAAGGCCCAGGGCCACGAGGTCGGCAAGAGCCTGCTCGAGGCCGACCAGCTCGACACCTGCACCCGCTACCTCCGCGAGGCGGAGGACCGCGGCGTGGAGATCCTGCTGCCGACCGACGTCGTCGTCGACACCGAGTTCCCGTCGGGCGACCGCGAGCCGGAGCCGCGGGTCGTCGCGTCGGGGGAGATCCCCGCCGACGCGCTGGGCCTCGACATCGGGCCCGAGTCGGCCGCGGCCTTCGCCGCGGCGCTGGCCGACGCCCGCACCGTGTTCTGGAACGGCCCGATGGGCGTGTTCGAGGTCGGTGCGTTCGCCGACGGCACCCGCGCCGTCGCCGAGGCGCTCACCGAGGTCGACGGCCTGTCGGTGGTCGGTGGTGGCGACTCCGCCGCCGCCGTCCGCACGCTGGGCTTCGACGAGGCCGCCTTCGGCCACATCTCCACCGGCGGTGGCGCGTCGCTGGAGTTCCTGGAGGGCAAGGAGCTCCCGGGCATCGCCGTACTCGAGAGGGACTGACCCGTGGCCACTTCGTCGAACGCTGGACGCACCCCGCTGATGGCGGGCAACTGGAAGATGAACCTCAACCACCAGGAAGCGGTGGTGCTGGTCCAGAAGCTCGCCTGGACGCTGTCGGACAAGAAGCACGACTTCGGCGCCGTCGAGGTCGTCGTCGTGCCGCCCTTCACCGACCTCCGGTCGGTGCAGACGCTCGTCGACGGCGACCGGCTGTCGTTGGGCTATGGCGCGCAGGACGTCTCGGTGCACGACAGCGGGGCCTACACCGGCGAGATCTCCGCGGGGATGCTCGCCAAGCTCGGCTGCTCCTACGTCGTCGTCGGGCACTCCGAGCGCCGGATGTACCACCAGGAGAGCGACGAGCTGGTCAACGCCAAGGCCCACAAGACGCTGCAGGCCGGCATGACGCCGATCGTGTGCGTCGGTGAGGGCCTCGACGTGCGCCAGGCGGGGGAGCACGTCCCGTTCACGCTCACGCAGGTCGACGGCTCGCTCGACGGCTTCACCGCCGAGCAGGTCGCGGGCCTCGTGGTGGCCTACGAGCCGGTGTGGGCGATCGGCACCGGTGAGGTCGCCACCCCGGACGACGCGCAGGAGGTCTGCGCGGCGATCCGCGAGCGGGTGCGCGAGGTGCACGGCGACGCGGCCGCCGACGGCCTGCGGATCCTCTACGGCGGCTCGGTGAAGGCGGCCAACGTGGCCGGCATCATGGAGAAGCCGGACGTCGACGGATGCCTCGTCGGCGGTGCCAGCCTGCAGGTCGAGGAGTTCGGCGGCATCTGCCGCTTCCGCGACATGCCGGTGCTGTGAGGCCGCTCACCGGTCCCCCCAGGTCGTGACGTAGGCTTCGCATCGTGATTCTGCTCTTCACCATCCTGCTCGTTGCGACGAGCGCGATCATGATCCTGCTGGTGCTCCTCCACAAGGGGCGCGGCGGCGGCCTGTCCGACATGTTCGGCGGCGGCGTCACCAGCAGCCTGGGGGGATCGTCGGTGGCCGAGCGCAACCTCGACCGGTTCACGATCGGGACCGGCATCATCTGGTTTGCCTGCATCATCGCCCTGGGCCTGCTCAAGGCCTACCAGGGCAACTGAACAAACCCCCTGTGAAGTGAGCCGAAGGAGTCCTCGTGGCCGGTGGTGGTGGAAACGCGATCCGCGGTAGTCGGGTCGGAGCGGGGCCGATGGGTGAGGCCGAGCGCGGCGAGGCCGCGCCCCGGCAGACGGTCACCTACTTCTGCAGTCATGACCACCGCTCGGTGGTGACCTTCGCGATCGAGGCCGCCGTGCCGGAGTCGTGGGACTGCCCCAAGTGCGGCCTGCCGGCCAGCCTCGACAGCGAGAACCCGCCGCCGGCGCCGAAGATCGAGCCCTACAAGACGCACCTCGCCTACGTGAAGGAGCGTCGCAGCGAGACCGAGGCGGCCGACATCCTCGACGAGGCCGTCGCGCTGCTGCGCAGCCGTCGCAAGGCCGGCGAGATCATCTTCTGACCCGCCGAGTCGGCGCGAGTGTCACGCGGGCGCGCGCCGAGTCGGCGCGAGTGTCACGCAGGCACGCGTCGAGTCGGCGTGAATGTCACGCGGGCGCGCGCCGAGTTGGCGTGAATGTCACGCAGGCACGCGTCGAGTCGGCGTGAATGTCACGCGGGCGCGCGCCGAGTCGGCGCGAGTGTCACGCGGGCACACGTCGAGTCGGCGTGAATGTGCTCAGCTGGCGAGCCCTTGCCGCCGCCGGTCGCGTGCCCGACGGAAGCCGGCCTGGATGATGGTGTCGAGGTTGGCCTTGTGACCGTAGACGTCGGCGGTCCACACGGGTGTGATCTCCCAGCCGGCGTCCCGGTCGAGCCACTCGAACCGGGACGCGTCGTCGGCCTCGTTCTCCTCGCCGGTGTGCCATTCACGGCCCTGGAACTCGACTCCGAATCGGGCTGCCTCGTTGCCGACGTCGATGAAGGCCAGCTTGCTGCCGGACCGCACCTCGACCTGCGGCTCGGGCGGCGGCACGAGCAGTTGCTTCCACCGCCATCGGACGACGGTCTCACCACCGGACTGTGACCTTCCGTCGGTGTGCGGCGCGACCAGGCGCAACGTCCTCACCCAGCGCATGCCGGCGAACTGGTCGATCGAGTCGATCAGCTCCTCGACCGTGAACGCGCCGAGCCGGTGCAGGGCATCGAGCGCGGTCAGCGCTGGCTCGGGCCAGCGCTGTCGACCGAGGTCGAGAGCGGTCCGGAGCGGCGTGGTCATGCGCACGCCGGCCACCTCGATCAGGTCGTCGGGTCGGAACGTACGCTCACCGCTGTCGGACAGATCATTGCGGAGCCGCCCTCGTCCGGCGGGCAGGTACATCGAGATCGGCAGGGCGTTCAGGTGCTCGTTGGGCAGGAGGAGCATGTTCGCGCCCTGCGCCCACCCCGCGTGCCGGTCGACCAGTACCGCGTCGTCCGGGACCACCAGCCGCAGGCACGCAAGACGGGACGCGGTGTCGTCCACCACCTGGGCTGGCAGGAAGCAGCCGCGGATCGGGTGGCGCAGGAGCCCAGCTTCCGTCAGCGCGGACACCCAGTGCCGCGGCACGCCCGCGGTCCTCGCCATGGTCGACGTGAATGGCGCGTCGAGTGCCAAAGGAAAGGTGTCGTCGAGAAAGGGCATCTCGAGCCAGGCGTGCAGCTGCATGATCGACGTCTTCCCGTCGATCGACAGCAGCAGTCATGCGGTTCTCGGGCCTGTGGATACGCAGCGACCGACGTGGCGCTCCCGCCGGCTGGGCGCCATCTGAGAACACGTTCGCGCCGACTCGGCGGGGCACGCAGTGACACTCGCGCCGACTCGGCGGCGCACGCCGTGACACTCGCGCCGACTCGGCGGCGCACGCTGTGACACTCGCGCCGACTCGGCGACGCACGCCGTGACACTCGCGCCGACTCGGCGGTCAGAGGGCGGAGGCGGCGTCCTCGTCCAGCCACCAGACGGTCTCGTCGCCGCGGACGCCGCGGGCGGGGGTCTCCTCGAGCGAGCCCTCGTCGGCGAGCGCGCGGGCGACGGCCTCGGCCTTGCCCTCGCCGCTCGCGATGAACCAGACGGCGCGGCAGCGCTCCATCGCCTCGAAGGTGAGGGTGACCCGGTCGGGCGGTGGCTTGGGGGAGTCGTGCACGGCGACCGCGATCGCGTCGGTGGCGTGCAGCGCGGGGTGGCCGGGGAAGAGCGAGGCGCAGTGGCCGTCGGGGCCGACGCCGAGCAACAGCACCTCGAAGAAGCCGGCGCCGTGCTCGCGGATCGCGGAGGAGTACGCCTCCGCGGCCTCCTCGGCGGTCGCGACCTCGTCGCTGGCCGGCACCTCGTGGACGTGGGCCGGGTCGACGCCGACGTGGTCGAGCAGCGCCTCGCGCGCCTGGCGGGCGTTGCGGTCGGGCGAGGCGGCCTCGACGAAGCGCTCGTCGCCCCACCAGAAGACCACGCGCGACCAGTCGACGGAGGAGTCGGCGGCGCGGCGGGCGAGCTCGCGGTGGAGCGCGTCGGCGATCGTCCCGCCGGTCAGCCCGACCTGCGGCACCTCGCCGCGCGCCTGCGCGGCCTCGAGCCGGTCGAGGAGCGCCGAGGCGACGTCGCCCACGAGCAGGTCGGCGTCGTCGTGGCGGCGGACCTCCACGTCCCCGCTCACTTCTTCGCCCCGTCGTGCAGGCGGACCAGCTTGGCGGCGGTCGCGGCGTAGGTGTCGTCCTCGTCGAGGCGACGCAGCTCCTCGGAGAGCAGGGCCGGGACCTCGCGCCGCTTGAGCGCGACCGGGCGGTCGGGCCGGTTCGGCGAGGTGAACGTGGCCAGCCGGCCGTCGTTGCGGGCGATGCGGATCGGCCCCTCCTTGGTCTCGAGGGTGACCTCGGTGATGCCCGGCCCCGCGGACGTGCCGCGGTCGACGACGACCTTCAGCCGGTCGCACAGCCAGGCGACCAACAGGTCGGCGCTCGGGCTGATCTTCTCGGCGGTGACCTTCGCGTGGGTGACCTTGAGCGGGTGCTGGTCGAGCGCGGCCGCCAGCAGCGCGCGCCACGGCGTGAGACGGGTCCAGGCGAGGTCGGTGTTGCCGGGGGCGTAGGAGCGGCACTGGTTGAGCATCGCGGTCGACTTGCCGCGGGAGACGGCGGCGGCGTCGGTGATCCGGCGCTGCGCCAGCGCTCCCAGCGGGTCGCCGGCCGGGTCGTGCGGGGCCTGGGTCGGCCACCAGATCGCGACCGGCGAGTCGGGGAGCAGGAGCGGGAGCACGACGGACTCGGCGTGCTTGACCACCTCGCCCTTGAGCCGGATGAGGGCGGTCTCGCCGCCCCACCCGTCGCCGCTGCCGACCTGTGCGTTGACGTGGGCGCTGCCGCGGGCGTCGCCGAGGATCACGCCGAGGACGCGGGAGGGGTGCTCGCGCGAGGCGCGCTTGGCGGCCTGCATCGCCTCGGCGGCGTCGTCCTCGGGGGCGACGATGACCAGGGTCATCACCATGCCCATCGCCGGGCTGCCCGCGCGGGTGCGGGCACGCACGAACTCCGCGGCGATCTTGGCCGACGTGGTGTCGGTGAGCTCGATCATCGGAGGGCTCCTTCGCGGGTGGTCGTCATGGCCGCCTCCACGTGCGGCCCTCGCGGGCGAGCATCGCGTCGGCGGAGGCGGGGCCCCAGGTGCCGGAGTCGTACGCCTCGGGCGTGCCCTTGCGCGCCCAGTAGTCGAGGACCGGGTCGAGGATCTTCCACGACAGCTCGACCTCCTCGTGGCGCGGGAAGAGCGGCGGGTCGCCGAGCAGCACGTCGAGGATCAGCCGCTCGTAGGCCTCGGCGCTCGCCTCGGTGAAGGAGCCGCCGTAGGCGAAGTCCATGTTGACGTCGCGGATCTCCATCGCGGTGCCCGGCACCTTCGACCCGAACCGCATCGTCATGCCCTCGTCGGGCTGCACGCGGATGACGAGGGCGTTGTGGGTGAGGTCCTCGGTGGCGGTCTGGGTGAACGGCAGGTGCGGGGCGCGCTTGAACACGACCGCGACCTCCGTCACCCGGCGACCGAGGCGCTTGCCGGTGCGGAGGTAGAACGGCACGCCCGCCCAGCGACGCGTCTCGACGTTGACGGTGATCGCCGCGAACGTCTCGGTGGTGGAGGTGGCCTTGATGCCCTCCTCCTCGAGGAAGCCGTTGACCTTCTCGCCGCCGGCCCAGCCGGGGGCGTACTGGCCGCGCGCGGTCGTCAGGTCGAGGCGCGCCGGCAGCTGGGCGGAGGCGAGCACCTTCTGCTTCTCGATCCGCAGGCTCTCGGCGTCGAAGGCGATCGGCTCCTCCATCGCGACCAGCGCCATCAGCTGGAGGAGGTGGTTCTGGATGACGTCGCGGGCGGCGCCGATGCCGTCGTAGTAGCCGGCGCGGCCACCGATGCCGATGTCCTCGGCCATCGTGATCTGCACGTGGTCGACGTAGTTGGCGTTCCAGATCGGCTCGAACATGTTGTTGGCGAAGCGCATCGCCAGGATGTTCTGGACCGTCTCCTTGCCGAGGTAGTGGTCGATGCGGAAGATCGACCCGGACGGGAACACCTCGCCCAGGATGTCGTTGAGCTCGCGCGCCGACTCGAGGTCGTGGCCGAACGGCTTCTCGACGACCACGCGCCGCCACTGGTCGGGGCGGTGGTCGGTGAGCCCGTGCTCCTTGAGCTGGCCGACGACGTTGCCGAAGAAGCCGGGCGGGATGGCGAGGTAGAACGCCATGTTGCCGCCGGTGCCGCGCAGCTGGTCGAGCTCCTCGATGGTGCGGCGCAGCTGGTCGAAGGCGACGTCGTCGTCGAAGTCGCCGGGGACGAAGCGGAACCCCTCGGAGAGCTGGTTCCAGACCTCCTCGCGGAACGGTGTGCGGGCGTGCTCGCGGACCGCGTCGTGGACGATCTGGGCGAAGTCCTGGTCGGCCCAGTCGCGGCGGGCGAAGCCGACGAGGCTGAAGCCGGGTGGCAGCAGGCCGCGGTTCGCGAGGTCGTAGATCGCCGGCATGATCTTCTTGCGCGACAGGTCGCCGGTGACGCCGAAGAGCACCATGCCGCACGGGCCGGCGATGCGGGGGAGCCTGCGGTCCTCGGGGTCGCGGAGCGGGTTGGTGTAGGTCGTCATCGGCTGCGGTGCTCCCGGTAGTAGGCGATGAGGGATCTCGTGGCGCGGTCCTGCTCCTCGAGCGCCGAGGCGTCGCCGGCGATTGCGGGCGTGACCTGCTGGGCGAGCTGCTTGCCGAGCTCGACACCCCACTGGTCGAAGCTGTCGATGCCCCACACGGCGCCCTGGACGAAGGTGGTGTGCTCGTAGAGCGCGACCAGCTGGCCGAGGACCGACGGCGTCAGCGCCGGCGCCATGACCGACAGGGTGGGCCGGTTGCCGGGGAAGGTACGGGCGCTGACCAGCGCCTCGTCGACGCCCTCCGCGCGCACCTCGTCGGCGGTCTTGCCGAAGGCGAGGGCCCTGGTCTGGGCGAGGAAGTTGGCCAGGAAGAGCTCGTGGACGTCCGTGTCCCCGTCGGTGAGCGGGTACGCCGGCTGGGCGAACGCGATGAAGTCGGCCGGGACCAGCCGGGTCCCCTGGTGGATCAGCTGGTAGAAGGCGTGCTGGCCGTTGGTGCCGGGCTCGCCCCAGAACACCTCGCCGGTCTCGGTCGTGACCGGCGTGCCGTCCCACCGCACGCCCTTGCCGTTCGACTCCATCGTCAGCTGCTGGAGGTAGGCCGGGAAGCGGTGCAGCTGCTGGGCGTAGGGGAGGACCGCGTGGGTCTGCGCGCCGAGGAACGTGGCGTACCAGACGTTGAGCATCCCGAGCACCAGCGGCACGTTGGACGCCGGCTCGGCCGTGCGGAAGTGCTCGTCCATGGCGTGGAAGCCTGCGAGCATCTCGGCGAACCGTTCGGGCCCGATCGCCACCACGAGGGAGAGGCCGATCGCGGAGTCCATCGAGTAGCGGCCGCCCACCCAGTCCCAGAAGCCGAAGGCGTTGGCGGGGTCGATGCCGAAGTCGGCGACCTTGTCGAGCGCGGTCGACACCGCGACGAAGTGCTGCGCAACGGCGGCGTCGCGGTCGGTGCCTTCGGGCAGGTGGTCGAGCAGCCACGACCGGCACAGCCGGGCGTTGGTCAGGGTCTCCAGCGTGCCGAAGGTCTTGCTCGAGACGATGAAGAGGGTCGTCTCGGGGTCGAGCCCCTCGAGCGACTGCGCGGCGTCGGTCGGGTCGATGTTGCTGATGAACCGGCAGGTCAGCCCGGCCTGGCGGTAGGGGGCGAGGGCCTCGTAGGCCATCACCGGTCCGAGGTCGGAGCCGCCGATACCGATGTTGACCACCGTCTCGATCCGCCGGCCGGTGACGCCGGTCCACTCGCCGGAGCGGACCTTCCCCGCGAAGGCGTAGACGCGCTCGAGCACCTCGTGCACGTCGTGCACCACGTCCTGCCCGTCGACCTCGAGCGTCGCATCAGCGGGCAGCCGCAGGGCGGTGTGGAGCACCGCGCGGTCCTCGGTGGGGTTGACGTGCTCGCCGGCGAACATCGCGTCGCGGCGCTCCCGCACGCGGGTCTGCTCCGCGAGCGCGAGGAGGTGGTCGAGCAGGTCGCCGTGCAGGAAGGTGCGTGACAGGTCGACGTGCAGGTCGCCTGCTCGACGGGCGAGCGACTCCACGCGATCGGGATCAGCGTCGAACCAGCCGCGCAGGTCGGGGGCGAAGCCGTCCGCGACTGCGGACAGCTCCGCCCAGGCCGGCGTGGACGTGGGATCCACCGGCCCGACGCTCACGAGCGTGCGGCCTCGAGCGACGCGCCCAGCGTGGTCTGGAGCTCGTCCCAGGCGACGACGAACTTGTCGACGCCCTCCTTCAGGAGCACGTCGATCACGTCGTCGTAGTCGATCCCGGCCTCGGCCAGCGCGGCCATGTGGGCCTCGGCGTCGGCGTAGAACGGGCGGACCCGGTCGCCGCGGACCTCGCCGTGGTCGGCGACTGCGTCGAGGGTGGCCTCGGGCATCGTGTTGACGGTGTTCTCCACGACCAGGTCGACGACGTACATCGTGTCGTCGTAGTCGGGGTTCTTGACGCCCGTCGAGGCCCACAGCGGACGCTGCTTGCGGGCACCCTTGGCCTCCAGTGCCTCCCAGCGGGGACCGGAGAAGAACTCCTCGTACATCTTGAACGCCAGGCGGGCGTTCGCGACGCCGGCCTTGCCCTTGAGCGAGGCGTCGGTGCCGGGGCCCTCGGTGGTCGCGTCGAGGCGCTTGTCGATCTCGGTGTCGACGCGCGATACGAAGAACGAGGCCACGGAGTGGATGTCGGCCAGCTCGTGGCCGTTGTCGGCCGCCTGCTCGAGACCGGCGACGTAGGCCTCCATCACGTTCTTGTACTGCTCGAGGCCGAAGATCAGCGTGACGTTGACCGAGATCCCGGCGGCGATCGTCTCGGTGATCGCCGGCCAACCCTCCTCGGTGCCGGGGATCTTGATCATCACGTTGGGCTCGCCGACGGTCTTGTAGAGCTCGGCGGCCTCGGCGACGGTCTGCTCGGTGTCGTGGGCCAGGCCGGGCGAGACCTCGATCGAGACCCGGCCGTCGACGCCGTCGGTGGCGTCGAAGGTCGGACGCATCACCTTGCACGCCTCGCGGACGTCGTCGGTGGTGATGACGAGGGTGGCGCGGTCGACGTCGGCGCCCTCGGCGGCGAGCTCGCGGACCTGGGCGTCGTAGCGCTCGCCCTTGGCCAGCGCGCTCTGGAAGATCGCGGGGTTGGACGTCACGCCGACGACGTTGCTGTCGCGCACGAGGTCGGCGAGGTTGCCGGTCTCGAGCCGCTCGCGCGACAGGTCGTCGAGCCAGATGGACACCCCGGCGTCGGCCAGGGCCTTGAGACGGTCGTTCATGTCATGCCTCCTGTGATGGGGCTGTTGGGATGCTGAAGGTCAGGCCTGGACGACGGCGACGGTGTCGCGTGCCGCGTCGGCCACGGCCTCGGCGGTGATGCCGAACTCGGCGTAGATCCGGGCGTAGTCCGCTGACGCGCCGTAGTGGTCGATCGAGACGATCCGGCCCTGGTCGCCGACGACCTCGCGCCAGCCCTGCTTGACGCCGGCCTCGACCGAGACGCGGGCCTTGACGGTGGGCGGCAGGACGGTGTCGCGGTAGGACTCGTCCTGCTCGTCGAACCACTCCATGCAGGGCATCGAGACGACGCGCGCGTCGATGCCGTCGGCGGCCAGCAGGGTGCGGGCCTGGACGGCGAGCTGCACCTCGGAGCCGGTGGCGACGAGGATCACGTCGGGCGTGCCCTTCTCGGCGTCGACGAGGACGTACGCCCCGCGCTCGACGCCCTCGGTGCTCTGGAAGCCGTCCTCGCCCCGGGGGAAGACCGGGACGTTCTGGCGGGTCAGCGCGAGCGCCGCGGGACGGTCGGTGTGGCTGAGGATCGCCTGCCAGGCAGCCGCGGTCTCGTTGGCGTCCGCGGGGCGTACGACGTCGAGGCCGGGCATCGCGCGCAGCGCGGCGAGGTGCTCGATCGGCTGGTGGGTCGGGCCGTCCTCGCCGAGGCCGATCGAGTCGTGGGTCCAGACGTAGGTGACCGGCAGCTTGCTGAGCGCCGCCACGCGCACGGAGCCGCGCATGTAGTCGGAGAAGGTGAGGAAGGTGCCGCCGAAGACGCGGGTCAGGCGGTCGGCCGCGATGCCGTTCATGATCGCGCCCATGCCGTGCTCGCGGATGCCGAAGTGGAGCACCCGGCCGGCGTAGGGGTCGGTGCTCCAGTCGCCGACCTCCGCCACGGCGGGGCCGACGGACGGGGCGCTGGTGATCGTGGTGTTGTTGGAGCCGGCGAGGTCGGCGGAGCCGCCCCACAGCTCGGGCAGCACCGGCGCGAGGGCGTTGATCACCTTGCCGGACGCGGAGCGGGTGGCGACGCCCTTCTCGTCGGCGGGGAAGGTCGGGATCGCGTCGGCCAGGTCGGCCGGCATCTCGCGCCGCTTGAGCCGGTGGAGGAGCTCGGCCTGCTCGGGGTGGGCGGAGGACCAGGCGGCGTACGCCTCGTCCCACTCCGCGCCCCACGCGGCGCCCCGCTCGCGCAGGCCGCGGGTGCGCTCGAGGACCGCCGGCGGCACCTCGAAGGTCTGGTCGGCGTCGAAGCCGAGCACCTTCTTGGTCGCGGCGACCTCGTCGGCGCCGAGCGCGCTGCCGTGGGCCGCCTCGGTGCCCTGGGCGTTGGGGGCGGGCCAGGCGATGACGGTGTCGAGCACGATCATCGACGGCTGGTCCGTCACGGTGTGGGCCTTGCGGATCGCGGCGTAGAGGGCGTGGACGTCCTCGACGTACTCCGTGCCGCCGTTGGTCCAGTCGACGGTCTGGACGTGCCAGCCGTAGGCCTCGTAGCGCTTCGCGACGTCCTCGGTGAACGCGATGTCGGTGTCGCCCTCGATCGAGATCCGGTTGCGGTCGTAGATGACGGTGAGGTTGCCGAGCTGCTGGGTGCCGGCGATCGAGCTCGCCTCGGAGCTGACGCCCTCCTGCAGGTCGCCGTCGGAGGCGAGGACGTAGACCTGGTGGTCGAAGAGACCCTCGCCCGGGGCGGCGTCGGCGTCGAGCATGCCGTGGACGCGCCGGCCGGACAGCGCCATGCCGACCGCGTTGCCGACGCCCTGGCCGAGCGGGCCGGTGGTGACCTCGACACCGGCGGTGTGGCCGAGCTCGGGGTGGCCGGGGGTCTTCGAGCCCCAGGTCCGCAGCGCCTTGAGGTCGTCGAGCTCGAGGCCGAAGCCGCCGAGGAAGAGCTGGGTGTAGAGGGTGATGCTCGAGTGGCCGCACGAGAGCACGAAGCGGTCGCGCGCGATCCACTCGGGGTCGGCCGGGTCGTGGCGCATGACCTTCTGGAACAGCAGGTACGCGGCCGGAGCCAGGCTCATCGCGGTGCCGGGGTGGCCGTTGCCGACCTTCTGCACCGAGTCCATCGCCAGCACGCGGGCGGTGTCGACGGCCAAGGCGTCGGTCTCGTCCCACTCGAGGGTGGCGGGCAGGGCGGACTTCTCGGTCAACGCAGTTCCTCTCGTGGGGTGCAGCCTGGGGGCGGCCGGGGGTGCAGCAGGGATCACAGCGCCCGGGGTGGCCTCGACTGCGAGCCTATCGCCGCGGCCGAGTAGACTCGACCCCGCCTGAGGGTGGTGGCGGACGCTGGTCCCGACCGCGCTCCGTCCCCTCCGGTTCCCCGACGTCCGCGTCCCATCCGCTCCCGTTCCCCGAGGTTCCCACCGTGTCCCACGCCGGCCCGCACGCTGCTGCGTCCGACCGGCAGCCGACCGGTGACGACGGCCCGGCGGCCGAGGCCCCGAAGACGTGGCGCGACGTCGTCGCCGCCTACGTCGGGCTCACCAAGCCGCGGGTCATCGAGCTGCTGCTCCTCACCACGGTCCCGGTGATGTTCTTCGCCGAGCGCGGCATCCCGGCGCTCGGACTGGTCGCCGCGACCGTGGTCGGTGGCGCGCTGTCCGCAGGCTCGGCGTCGGCCTACAACTGCGTCTACGACCGCGACATCGACGAGCAGATGCGCCGTACGCGCCGTCGCGCGCTCCCGCGGCACATCGTCTCGCCGGTCTCGGCGCTGGTCTTCGCCACCGTGCTCGCGGTGCTGTCCACCGTGGTGCTGGCGATCTGGGTCAACTACCTCTCGGCGGCGCTGTCGCTGCTGGCGAACGCGTTCTACGTCTTCGTCTACACGATGCTGCTCAAGCGACGCACGACCCAGAACATCGTGTGGGGCGGGCTCGCCGGCTGCTTCCCCGCGCTGATCGGATGGACCGCCGTCACGGGCGAGCTGGCCTGGACCCCCGTCGTGCTGTTCCTGGTGGTGTTCTTCTGGACGCCGCCGCACACGTGGGCGCTGGCGCTGCGCTACCGCGAGGACTACCGCAACGTCGACGTGCCGATGCTCCCGGTGGTCAAGCCGGCCGCCGAGGTGGGTCGTCAGGTCGTGGTCTACAGCTGGGTGATGGTCGCGACCTCCCTGCTGCTCTGGCCGGTCGCCGGCACGAGCCTGGTCTACCCCGTGGCCGCCGCGGTGCTCGGCGCCGTCTTCCTGCTCGAGGCGCACCGGATGTGGACCCGGGCACGCGCCTCGGAGGTGCTGGCGGAGATCAACCCGATGCGCCTGTTCCATGCCTCCAACCTCTACCTCTCGCTGCTCTTCGTCGCAGTCGCGCTCGACCCGCTGCTGGCCCGCTGAACGATTCGCTAGCCCAAACAGTCCGAAACGTCTCGGACTTGAGCATTACTAGAGGAATGCTTGAGATTCCCTGCCGGGTCTTTCCCCGAGGTGTCGCGTTGAATCGTGCGTGAGGGGGCGATCAGCGTCCCCGTTCGTCTTGGGGGTTGTACTCGCCATGCCTGCACAGCACATCGATCTGAGCCGTGGGGGCTCGGTCACCCGGACCGTCGCGCGGACGGTGGCGCTCGCCGTCGCCGTGGGCCTCGCGGTCATCGGCCTCGCCGCGCCGTCGAGCGCGCACCACAACACGATCACCGGCGCCGTCTCCTGCCGCGAGGGAGGGGGCTGGCTCGTCACCTGGCGCGTCGTCAACAGCGAGCAGCGCACCGAGACCGTGACGTCGTCCAACCGCGCGGTCGTCCCGACCGGCACGACCTTCGGTCCCGCCCAGGCGCGGTCCTTCCAGGAGACCGTCACCACCAAGCCCGGCTCGCCGCTCACGCTCACCCTCGGCGCGCGCTGGAGCAACAACGTCACGGCCACCAACTCGGGCAGCATCGCCGTCGCGGCGTTCTCCGACTCCTGCAACGTCACCCGGGTCGACGCCCCGACCATCCCGGTGGTCGACGAGTGCGGTCCGGGCAACGCCCACTACGGCGAGGTCCCGACCGGCCCGTGGACCTCGGTGACCAACCCCGACGGCAGCGTGACCGTGACGGCCCAGCAGGGCCACGTGTTCACCAACGGCCAGACGGTCATCACCTACCCGGCACCCACCGACAGCAACGTCGCCTGCCCGACGCCGCCCACCACCCCGCCGACGACGCCGCCCACCACCACGCCGCCGACCACGCCGCCGACCACCACGCCTCCCGAGGTGCTCCCGGCCGAGGTCCGCACCGTGCGGGCGAAGGCGCGCCACATCGACAAGTGCGGCCGCCGCAGCGACCTGTTCAAGGTCGGCAAGCGCTCCGGCATCACCTACACCGCCAACGGCAAGGTCGTGCGCCAGGGCGTCTGGCTCAAGGCCCGCACCAAGAAGGTCACGATCCGGGCGACCTCGTCCCGGACGGGTGTCGAGCTGCGCGGACGCCAGGTGTGGAAGATCCGCTTCACGGCGAAGTCCTGCTCGCGGGCTCCCGAGGTCGCGCCCGCCACGGGACGGTGACCCCCGTGCGCCGCGCCGTCCTGGCGGTGGCGGCCGCACTGCTCGCGCTCCCGGTCGCCGGCGCGGGGGCGGCGCACGCCGCCCCCGACCGGCTCCGGATCGCCCGCACCGGCACCGATGCCCGGGTGGTGGAGGTGCCCTCGCGCGGCAACACGCTCGCGGTCGGCAACCAGCTGCGCGGGACGGTCTACACCTGGGCCCAGGGCGACCCGCCGTGCGACCCGACCGGCAGCACCGTCTACGCCGGCCACGCGTGGCGCGCCGGCAACGGTGTCGCCGACCGCTGGGGCCGGCTGCGTCGCGGCGACCGGATCAGGGTCGGCGGCTGCCGCTTCGAGGTGACCCGGCGCGAGTTCTGGTCGGCGAAGCGCCGGATGGGCTCGCTCTACTCCGTGTCCGGGCCTCCGCGGATCGTCCTCGTGGCCTGCAAGGCCGACGACTACTCGCGCCGCACCGTCGTGTTCGCCCGCAAGCTCGGTCCGCGCCACGTCGCGGGGGCCCGGGTGGTCGGGCCGTAGCCGATCGTCCCTACGGCAGCCGGGTGGCCGACTCGGCCTGCTGCTCGGCGTCCGGTCGCGCCTCGAGCGCCGCGTGGTGCGGCAGCACCGCGAGCGCCGCGCGGGCGAGTCCCGCGGCGAGCAGGCCGGCGCCGAGCATGTGCAGCGCGACGAGGGCGACGGGCAGGTCCAGCCAGTACTGCACCCACCCGAGGACCCCCTGGAGCACCTCGACCAGCAGCACCAGCGCGGTGACGGTCGCGAGCCACCGGTGACCACCCCGCAGCGCGACCACCAGCAGCGCCACGGTGAGCGCGACGAGCGCGTAGACGGCGTAGGCGTGCAGGTGCGACACGGTGGACGGGGAGAGGCCGTTGCGGGGCGACTCCGTGTCCCCGGCGTGGGGGCCGGCTCCCGTGACGACCGTGCCGAGGTAGAGGACGACCCAGCCCACCGCGAGCGTGGCCCACGCGAGCGCACGCGGCAGCGGCGGGGCGGCGGGCCGGTCGGGGCTGCGCAGCTCGTCGAGCAGCGCCACGCACACCATGATCATCGCCATCGACAGCAGGAAGTGGCCCGAGACGATCCACGGGTTCAGGTCGGTCAGCACCGTGATGCCGCCGATCACCGCCTGCAGCGGGATGCCGAGGCCGACGACGAAGGACAGCCGGGTCGCCCGCCGGTGCCGGGCGCCGAGCGCGGCGAGGAAGCACGCGATCGCGACCGCGGTGAGCGCGAAGGTGAGCATCCGGTTGCCGAACTCGATCGCACCGTGGACGCCCAGCTCGCCGTGCGGGACGTACGAGGAGTCGGTGCAGCGCGGCCAGGTCGGGCAGCCGAGCCCGGAGCCGGTCAGGCGCACCGCGCCGCCGGTCACCACGATGCCGATGTTGGCGAGCAGGTTGGCCACCGCGAGCGGCCAGAGGTACCGGGAGAGCCGGTGGAGCAGGTCAGTCATCATTCCCACTTGAAGGTCCGGGCGGTGAGGAACGTGCCGACGGCGGCCCAGGCGGCCAGCACGAGCAGGGACCGGGCGTCGACCGCGGCGTGCAGCCCGGCCTCCCGCATCGCCTCGCCGAGCGCGGCGGACGGGAGCCAGCCGATGAGCGAGGAGGCGGCACCGTAGGAGCTGGTCGGCAGCACGACGCCGCCGCCGGCCATCAGCAGCAGGTAGACCAGGTTCGCCAGGGCGAGCGTCGCCTCGGCCCGCAGCAGGCCCGCGACGAACAGGCCGAGGGCCGCGAACGCCGCGGTCCCCAGGGCGACGGCGAGGACCAGGGCGATCAGCGAGGTGGCCGGGTGGCCCGGGTCCGGGTCCCACCCGAGCGCCAGCCCGACGACGACGAGCACGACGAGCTGGAGGGCCACGACGCTCAGCAGGGCGAGCACCTTGCCGAGCAGCAGGCCGTGGCGGGGGAGAGGTGACGAGCCGAGGAGCTTGATCACGCCGTAGCGCCGCTCGAAGCCGGTCGCGATGGCGACCGACGTGAACGCCGTCGACATCACGGCCAGCGCGAGCACGCCGGGCGTGAGCACGTCGACCGGCCGGTGGCCGCCGAGGTCGATGCCGATCCGGTCCGCGCCGGCGACGCCGCCGACCAGGACCATCACCGGGATGACCACGGCCAGCAGCAGCTGCTCGCCGTTGCGCAGCATCAGCCGCGCCTCCATGCGCGCCTGGGCGCGCACCATGCGCGCCAGCGGGGCGCCGCCGGGCGCGGGGGTGAACGTGCTCACGGTGCGAGCTCCCGTCCGGTCAGGTCGAGGAAGACGTCCTCCAGGGTGCGCTGGCCGAGGTGCAGCGACTCGGGCAGCACGTCGTGGTCCTCGCACCAGCGGGCGACGTGCCCAAGGGTGGTGGAGTCCGCCGGACCGTGGATGAGCATGCTCACCTCGTCGAGCTGGCGGACCTCGGTCCCCGGGCCGAGGTCGGCGCGCAGGGACTCCGGGGCCCCGTCGGGGAAGGGTCGGTTCACGACCAGGCGGATCGTCGCGGAGCGACCGCCCCGGGTGAGCTCGGCCGGCGTGCCGGTGGCGATCACCCGGCCGTGGTCGATGATGTGGATCCGGTCGGCGAGGCGCTCGGCCTCGTCCATGTGGTGCGTGGTCAGCACGACGGTCACGCCGTCGGCGCGGATCTCCTCCAGCAGCTCCCACGTGGTCCGCCGCGCCTGCGGGTCCATGCCCGCGGTGGGTTCGTCGACGAAGACCAGCTCGGGACGGCCGACGAGCGCGATCGCGAGGCCGAGGCGCTGCTGCTGGCCGCCGGAGAGCCTGCGGTAGGGCGTGCGCCCGCAGTCGGCCAGGCCCAGGCGGTCGCTGAGCAGCTGGGTGTCGAGCGGCCGGGCGTGGAGCGAGGCCATGTGGTCCAGCATCTCGCGCGCCCGGACGCCGCTCCAGGCGCCACCGGACTGCAGCATCACGCCGATCCGGGGGAGCAGGTCGGCGCGGTCGCGCTGCGGGTCGAGGCCGAGCACGCGGACCGTGCCGGACTGCGGCACGCGGTAGCCCTCGCACGTCTCGAGGGTCGTGGTCTTGCCGGCACCGTTGGGGCCGAGGACGGCCGTGATGGAGCCGCGGTCCACGGTGAGGTCGAGGCGGTCGACCGCCACCTTGTCGCCGTACGTCATCACCAGGCCGTCGATCTCGACGGCAGGGGACGCGGATGGCACGCCTCGATTCTAGGTGCGTGCCATCCGCGGCCCGCGCTCGGTCCCCGTCGGCGGGGAGTCGGCTCAGCCCTTGATCAGGTGGACGTAGTCGATGTCGCCGGCGAAGTAGTCGCAGCTGTCGGCCCCGGTGTTGGGGTTGCTCGTGTCGCAGTCGAGCTTCCCGCCGATGGTCCACGGCTTGTTGTTGTCGATGGTGCCGGTGTTCTTGCGGATCCGGTTGCGGAACACCCCGTCGACGTACATCGTCACCTGGGTGGACGTGCGCTCGCACCGCACGACGTGCCACTGCCCGTCGTTGAGCGGGGTCTTCGAGCCGATGGCCGCCTGACCGTTCGGCGACTTGAACATGCAGCTGATGACGCCCTTGGGCTGCTGGAACTTCACCTGCCCGCCAGACGTCTTGGCCTGTCCCTTCTGGATCACGTTGCCGAACTTCACCGTCGAGCGGTAGCGGATCTCGACCGTGAAGTCGCCGGCGCCGGGGTCCAGCGAGGAGTCCGCGGCGTCGGGGACCATGATCAGGTGGTCCGCGCCGTAGTAGATGCCCTCGTCCGGCGAGTGCCGGTCGATGGTCGCGTAGCCGCCCCGCATCCGCACGTGGCTGCCGATCGCGGCATCGTGGCCGAACCCGGAGCTGTCGGCTGCCACCGTGGCTCCGGCGGGCTCGTCCATCTCGAGCGCCAGCGTCGTCGTCGGCGCGAGGCGCGCCGAGGCCGCCGCGCCCACCTGGCCGTTGGCGGTCGGTGCCGCCAGCACGAGACCGCAGAGTGCGGCCCCTGCTCCCAGCGCCGCGAGCGCCGGTCCTGCTCTCCTCATTCCCCGTCTCCCTCCGTGGGTGCGGGCCGGCGGTTCCGTCGGTCCGGGGTCAGTCCACGCCCGGTGCGGATTCCGTTGTGCTGGTGCGCCCGACGTACCCAGAACTGGGGGCGCGAACCGGCAGGGAGAGGCGCGGCACGATGACTTAGGTGACCCTTCCTTGAAGCGCGGAGGGCATTAACGTCACACTGTCGTTGTGGAATTCACCAGGACGGCGGCGCCCCAGGACGGGGACGCGCCCACGCGTGACCGCGTGGCGCGCACGATCCTGGAGAACGGTCCGTCCACGGCGGCCGAGCTGGCTGCCCGGCTGGACCTGACGCCGGCTGCCGTGCGCCGCCACCTCGACCAGCTCGCCGAGGACGGCGTCGTGGAGCCGCGCGACCAGAAGGTCTACGGCACCCGCGGTCGCGGGCGTCCGGCGAAGGTGTTCGCGCTCACCGAGGCGGGCCGCGACAGCTTCGACCAGCAGTACGACGACCTCGCCGCCCAGGCGCTGCGCTTCCTCGCCGAGTCCCAGGGCGAGGACGCCGTGGCCGAGTTCGCCCGACGTCGGGTCGCGTTCGTCGAGCGCGACTACGCCGCCGTGGTGGCGGCCGACCCGGAGCTGTCGCCGGCCGAGGCCCTGGCCCGGGTGTTCAGCCAGCAGGGCTACGCCGCGTCGGTGCGCCACCTGCCGGTCGTGGGGGAGCAGCTGTGCCAGCAGCACTGCCCGGTCTCCCACGTGGCCCACGAGTTCCCCCAGCTCTGCGAGGCCGAGACGGCGGCGATCGGCGCCGTCCTCGGCACCCACGTCCAGCGGCTGGCGACCATCGCCCACGGCGACGGCGTCTGCACGACGTGCATCCCCCAGACCCCCCGGTCCTCGACGACCACCGAGAAGGAGCAGGAATGACCTCCATCGAAGAACTCAACCCCGAGCTCAAGGGCATCGGCAAGTACGAGTTCGGCTGGGCCGACTCCGACGTCGCCGGTGCTGCCGCGACCCGCGGGCTCAACGAGGACGTCGTGCGCGACATCTCCTCCAAGAAGTCCGAGCCGCAGTGGATGCTCGACCTGCGCCTCAAGGGGCTCAAGCTCTTCCACCGCAAGCCGATGCCGACGTGGGGCTCGGACCTCAACGCCATCGACTTCGACAACATCAAGTACTTCGTGCGCTCCTCGGAGAAGCAGGCCCAGTCGTGGGAGGACCTGCCCGAGGACATCAAGAACACCTACGACAAGCTCGGCATCCCGGAGGCGGAGAAGCAGCGCCTCGTCGCCGGCGTCGCCGCGCAGTACGAGTCGGAGGTCGTCTACCACTCGATCCGTGAGGACCTCGAGGAGAAGGGCGTCATCTTCGTCGACACCGACACCGCGCTGAAGGAGCACGAGGACCTCTTCAAGGAGTACTTCGGCACGGTCATCCCGGTCGGTGACAACAAGTTCGCCGCGCTCAACACCTCGGTGTGGTCGGGCGGCTCGTTCATCTACGTCCCCAAGGGCGTCCACGTCGACATCCCGCTGCAGGCCTACTTCCGGATCAACACCGAGAACATGGGCCAGTTCGAGCGGACGCTGATCATCGCGGACGAGGACTCCTACGTGCACTACGTGGAGGGCTGCACCGCCCCGATCTACTCCTCCGACTCGCTGCACTCGGCGGTCGTGGAGATCGTGGTCAAGAAGGGCGCCCGCGTGCGCTACACGACCATCCAGAACTGGTCGAACAACGTCTACAACCTCGTGACCAAGCGCGCCACCTGCGAGGCCGGCGCGACCATGGAGTGGGTCGACGGCAACATCGGCTCCAAGGTGACGATGAAGTACCCCGCCGTCTACCTCATGGGCGAGCACGCCAAGGGCGAGACGCTGTCGATCGCGTTCGCCGGTGAGGGCCAGCACCAGGACGCCGGCGCCAAGATGGTGCACGCCGCGCCCCACACCTCGAGCTCGATCCTGAGCAAGTCCGTGGCCCGTGGCGGTGGCCGCACGTCCTACCGCGGCCTGATCCAGGTCAACGAGGGCGCGCACGGCTCGAAGTCCAACGTGCTGTGCGACGCGCTGCTCGTCGACCAGATCAGCCGCTCCGACACCTACCCCTACGTCGACATCCGCGAGGACGACGTGTCCATGGGTCACGAGGCGAGCGTCTCCAAGGTGTCCGACGACCAGCTCTTCTACCTCATGTCGCGCGGCATGGAGGAGGACGAGGCGATGGCGATGATCGTGCGCGGCTTCGTGGAGCCGATCGCCAAGGAGCTGCCGATGGAGTACGCCCTCGAGCTCAACCGCCTGATCGAGCTGCAGATGGAGGGCGCGGTCGGCTGACCGCCACCCGCCTGCCGTACGACCGCTGGTCGAGGAGGTCGCGCAGCGACCGTCACGAGACCGAGGACAACGAAAGTAGAGCTGTGACCGTCACCACCGAATCCGTCCGCTCCGCCCTGGAGCAGGACCAGATCGAGAGCCACCTCAACCCGGTGGGCTCCTTCGAGGTCGCCGACCACCCCGTGCCCACCGGGCGCGAGGAGATCTGGCGCTTCACACCGCTGAAGCGGCTGCGCGGCCTGCACGCCGACGCCGGCCTCGAGGGCCGTACGTCGAAGCTCAGCTGGAACCAGCCCGAGGGCGTGTCCGTCACCGCCGTGACCGGCGACGAGGCGCGCGCGCTGCGCGGGATCAGCGGCCTGGTGCCCAACACCCGGTTCGCCGCCCGCGTCCTCGACGAGGTCCCCGCGACCGTGCTGGTCGACGTCCCGGCCGACACCGAGGTCAGCGAGCCGCTGGTCCTCGACGTCGAGGGGCTCAGTGCGGACGAGACGTCCGGCGGGCACCTGACCTTCCGCTTCGGCGCCCACAGCAAGGCCGTCGTGGTCGTCAACCACACCGGCTCGGCCTCGGTCGCTGCGGTCGTCGAGATCGTCGTCGGCGACGGCGCCGACGTCACCGTGGTCTCGATCCAGGACTGGGCCGACGACGCCGTCCACCTCGCCCACCACCAGGCGCTGGTCGGTCGCGACGCGAGCTACAAGCACGCGGCGATCTCCTTCGGCGGTGACGTCGTGCGGATGGACGCCAACGTGACCTACGCCGGTCCCGGCGGCTCCGCGGAGCTGCTCGGCCTCTACTTCGCCGACGAGGGCCAGCACATCGAGCACCGACTCTTCGCGGACCACAACGCCCCCCACACCCGGAGCAACGTGGTCTACAAGGGCGCGCTGCAGGGCGACGGTGCCCACACGGTCTGGATCGGCAACGTGCTGATCCGCAAGGTCGCCGAGGGCATCGAGACCTACGAGGAGAACCGCAACCTCGTCCTCACCGACGGCTGCCGCGCCGACTCGGTCCCCAACCTCGAGATCGAGACCGGCGAGATCGAGGGCGCCGGCCACGCCTCCACCACGGCGCGCTTCGACGACGAGCAGCTGTTCTACCTGCAGTCGCGCGGCGTCTCCGAGGCCGAGGCCCAGCGCCTGGTCGTGCACGGCTTCTTCAACGACCTGATCCGCAAGGTCGGTGTGCCGTCCATCGAGGACCGGCTGCTCACCACGGTCGAGGCCGAGCTCGCCAAGAACGTGCTGAAGGAGCTCGCGCAGTGAGCTTCGAGCGCGCCTGCACGCTGGACGAGGTGCCCGCCGACCAGGCGCTGGCGGTCACCCTCGGTCGCTTCGACGTCGCGGTCGCCCGCGACGGCGACGAGGTCTTCGCCATCGAGAACACCTGCAGCCACGCCGAGGTCGCCCTCAGCGAGGGCGAGGTCGAGCGCACCGACGGCGGCTGCCAGATCGAGTGCTGGCTGCACGGCTCGATGTTCGACCTGCGCACCGGCAAGCCCACCAACCTCCCGGCGACCGAGCCGGTCGCCACCTTCCCGGTCGACGTACGCGACGGCGTCGTCTACGTCGACACCGAGACCACCCTGAACGGAGTCACCCCCGCATGAGCAAGCTCGTCATCACCGACCTCCACGTGACCGTCGACACCGAGGACGGCCCCAAGGAGATCCTCAAGGGCGTCACCCTCACCATCAACGAGGGAGAGACCCACGCCATCATGGGCCCCAACGGCTCCGGCAAGTCGACCCTGGCGTACTCCATCGCCGGCCACCCGAAGTACACGATCACCGGTGGCACCGTGACCCTCGACGGCCAGGACGTGCTGTCGATGTCGGTCGACGAGCGGGCGCGTGCCGGCATGTTCCTCGCCATGCAGTACCCGGTCGAGGTCCCGGGCGTCTCGGTCGCCAACTTCCTGCGCACCGCCAAGACCGCCATCGACGGCGAGGCCCCCAAGCTGCGCACGTGGGTCAAGGACGTCAACGGCGCCCTCGAGCGGCTCAACCTCGACTCGACCTTCTCCCAGCGCTCGGTCAACGAGGGCTTCTCCGGTGGCGAGAAGAAGCGCCACGAGATCGCCCAGCTCGAGCTGCTCGACCCCAAGGTCGCGATCCTCGACGAGACCGACTCGGGCCTCGACATCGACGCGCTCAAGATCGTGTCCGAGGGCGTCAACCGGTTCCGTGGGAAGGACGGCAAGGGTGTCCTGCTGATCACCCACTACACCCGCATCCTGCGCTACATCGAGCCCGACGTCGTCCACGTCTTCGTCGACGGCAAGGTCGCCGCGTCCGGCGGCAAGGAGCTCGCCGAGCAGCTCGAGGCCGAGGGCTACGACAAGTACGTGAAGGCCAACGCCTGAGGTCTCGAGGCTCGCTGCGCTCGCACCTCGACCACCGACGGCTGACCGGAAAGGACTGACGATGGAGGGACTGCTCCCGGATCTCGACGTGATCCGCAAGGACTTCCCGATCCTCGAGCGCACGCTCGCGGGCGGGCAGCCGCTGGTCTACCTCGACAGCGCGAACACCTCGCAGAAGCCGCAGGTGGTCATCGACACGATGGTCGACCACCTCGAGCGCCACAACGCCAACATCGCCCGCGCCATGCACCAGCTGGGCGCGGAGTCGACGGAGGCCTACGAGGGTGCGCGCGACAAGGTGGCCGCGTTCCTCCACGCCCGTTCGCGCGACGAGGTGGTGTTCACCAAGAACGCCACCGAGGCGCTCAACCTGCTCGCCCGCACGATCGAGCTCGGCCCCGGCGACAACGTCGTCATCACCGAGATGGAGCACCACTCCAACATCGTGTCGTGGCAGCTGGCGTGCGAGCGCTCGGGCGCCGAGCTGCGCTGGTTCGGGCTCACCGACGACGGTCACCTCGACCTGTCCGACGCCGACCGGCTGGTCGACGAGCACACCAAGGTCGTCGCCTTCACGTGGGTGTCCAACATGCTCGGCACGATCAACCCGGTCGCCGACCTGGTCGCCCGTGCGCGGGCGGTCGGCGCGGTGTCGGTCGTCGACGCCTCGCAGGCGGCGCCCCAGCTGCCGGTCGACGTCCAGGAGGTCGACTGCGACTTCCTCGTCTTCACCGGCCACAAGGTGTGCGGGCCAACCGGCATCGGCGTGCTGTGGGGCCGTGAGGAGCTGCTCAACGCGCTGCCGCCGTTCCACGGCGGCGGCGAGATGATCGAGACGGTCACCATGGCCCGCTCGACCTACGCCCGCTCGCCGCACCGCTTCGAGGCGGGCACGCCGCCGATCGTCGAGGCCGTGGGTCTCGGCGCGGCGGTCGACTACCTCGGCCACGTCGGGCTGGACGCGATCCACCGCCACGAGCAGGCGATCACGGCGTACGCCCTCGAGGGCCTGCAGTCGGTTCCGGGCCTGACCGTGCTCGGCCCGCTCGACGCCACGCAGCGTGGCGGCGCGATCTCGTTCGAGCTCGACGGCGTGCACCCGCACGACATCGCCCAGGTGCTCGACTCGCGCGGCGTGGCCGTGCGCGCCGGGCACCACTGCGCCAAGCCCGCCCACGCCCGCTTCGGCGTGCAGGCCTCGACGCGGATGTCGTCGTACCTCTACACGACGCCGGCCGAGATCGACGCGCTGGTCGAGTCGCTGCACGCGACCCGCAGCTACTTCAAGGTGGACTGAGATGAGCACCGACCTCGACAGCCTGTACCAGGAGATCATCCTGGACCACTACAAGAACCCGCACCACAAGGGCCTGCGCGACCCGTTCGAGTCCGAGGTGCACCACGTCAACCCGACCTGCGGCGACGAGATCACCCTGCGGGTGCACCTCGCCGACGGGGTCGTCGACGACGTGTCCTACGACAGCGTCGGCTGCTCGATCTCCCAGGCCTCGGCGTCGGTGATGACCGACCTGGTGATCGGCAAGCCGCTCGACGAGGCGATGTCGATCCACCAGACCTTCCTCGAGCTCATGCAGGGCAAGGGGCAGGTCGAGCCCGACGAGGACGTCCTCGAGGACGGGATCGCGTTCGCCGGCGTCGCCAAGTTCCCCGCGCGAGTGAAGTGCGCGCTGCTCTCCTGGATGGCGTGGAAGGACGCGACCACCCAGGCCCAGACTGAAGGAGATCCCGCATGAGCGAGTCCCAGACCGACCACTCCGACCTGCCCGAGGTCCCCGAGGCGACCGGTGGCGGCACCGCGACGGTCACCGTCGACGACGTCACCGAGGCGATGAAGGACGTCGTCGACCCCGAGCTCGGGATCAACGTCGTCGACCTCGGCCTGGTCTACGGCGTGCACCTCGACGAGCACAGCAACGCGGTGCTCGACATGACCCTCACCTCGGCGGCGTGCCCGCTGACCGACGTGATCACCGACCAGACCGAGTCGGCCCTCGAGGGCCTGGTGGGCGACGTCGCGATCAACTGGGTCTGGATGCCGCCGTGGGGCCCGGACAAGATCACCGAGGACGGCCGCGAGCAGCTGCGGGCGCTGGGTTTCAACGTCTGAGGCACGTCGCCACGAGCGAAGCGAGTGGCGGCGTGACCCGAAGAGGTTGAGGGAGCCCCACGGGCGAGCGTGCGAGTCCGTGACGGGCGGCTCGAGACCCTCATCCCCCGTCCGGACCTCGGCGACCGTGCCATGACCGATGTCATGTCGAGGTCGTGCCGTGTGGCACGGGCGGTGCGCGGGCGCTGACGGCAGAGTCGCACCCATGAACCGGAACACACTGTCCTTCATCGCCCTCGCCGTCTCGATGCTCTTCGGGGCCGGATTCGCCAGCGTCCCGGAGGCCGCCCGCGGCGGGTACGCCGCCGTCGGCGGGGTCGTCGTCGCCCTTCTCTGGATCGCGTCGGGACGCTTCGGACGGCCCGACACGGCGTCGCCGCGCCGGTGAACGGTCAGTGGTGGCGCGTCGGCGTCGCCCGCACCTTGGTCACCCAGTAGTCCGTGGTGGGCGTCGGGGTGGTGCTGAACCGTGCGTTCGGCAGGTAGAGGTGCGAGCCGGACCGCGCGACCGTCGTGGGCACGTCGAAGCTGGTCGAGGGGTCCAGGTCGGCAGCGGTGATGGTGCGGACCAGCCGTCCGGCCAGGCCCGTGCGTGAGAGCGTCAGCACCGCGATCTCGCCTGCCTGGTTGCGCACGACGTAGAGGGTGCGCCCGACCCTCAGCATGCCGTCCCCCTGCGTGAGCATCGCACCGCCGAGGTCGACGGCGACGGCCTCGCCCGTCACCCGGTCGACCCGGTAGAGCACGCCGGTGGTCGAGTTGACGACGAGGAGGCCCCGGCCCGTCGGGGCGGTCGTGATGCCGTTGGCGCCGAAGCCGGTGCCCTGGACCCACTCGCCACCCAGCGGCAGCGTCGTCGGCGTCCCGGTCGGGACGCCCGAGGCGGAGCGATCGAGGCGGTAGAGCTGGGCCTGGGAGGAGTCGGTGAACCAGGCGGACCGGCGGGTCAGCACGACGTCGTTGACGAAGCTCGTCCCGGTGGTCAGCGCGACCTCGGCGAGGACGTCGCCGCTGTCCACGTCGACGACGCGGGCGGTGCCGGACGGGCCGCCGGCGACGTAGAGGTGGCCGCGGCGGTCGCTCTTCAGGCCGACCGAGGGCGTGCTCGGTCCCTGGCTCACCACGGTGCCCTGCCCGGTGCGGAGCGACACCTCGTAGATGTCGCCGTCGGCCAGCGAGCCCAGCCAGGCGGTGCCGCGGGTGATCGTGATCCCCGCGGGCTGGAAGCCCGGCGGCAGCTCGATGCGTGCGGGGAACACCCGGTCGCGGTCGGGCACGGCGGCGGACGACGGGGCGGTCCCGCCGAGCAGGGTGGCGCCGAGGACGGCGGCGGCGGTCGAGGCGGCGACCGAGCGGGCTGGATGGCGCATGAGGAGTACCTCCGAGCGGGTCCGGGACTCGACCGCAACCCCGGGCGCGGGAGCCCGACCAGCCCCGCTGACCTGCGGATATTCCGTGGCGCCGGGTGCGACCCGGGGCGCACACTCCCTGCGTGCTCAACCCCCACCCCACGCGTTACGCCGAGCTCAACGGCGTGCTCCACGACCTCGTCACCGGCGCCCGGGAGGCGCTCGGCGAGGCCTTCGTCGGCGCCTACCTGCAGGGCTCGTTCGCCCTCGGCGCGGGCGACCTGCACAGCGACTGCGACTTCCTGGTGGTCGTGCGCGAGCGCCCCGACGTCGCTCAGGAAGCGGCCCTGCGCCGCCTGCACCACGACCTGCCGCACCGCGACGGCCACTGGAACCGTCACCTCGAGGGGTCGTATGCCGTCGCCGCCGACCTGCGCACGACCGCGGGCCTCGGTCGCGACTGGCTCTACGTCGACCACGGGTCCGACGAGATGGAGTGGTCGGAGCACTGCAACCAGCCGTGGAGCCGCTGGATCGTGCGCGAGCACGGCATCACGCTCCTGGGCCCGTGCCCGGTCGAGCTGATGGAGCCGGTCCCGGCGGACGTCCTGCGCGAGCACGCGCTCGCGAGCCTCGCCACGATCACCGACGACGTGCTCGGCTGGTGCCCGCCCACCATCGCGTGGTGCCAGCGCTACCTCGTCGTGCAGGCCGCGCGCAGCCTCTACACCGTGCGCACCGGCGAGGTGGCCAGCAAGCGCGACGCGCTGCGCTGGTCGATGGTGCACGGCGACCCGCGCTGGCGGCCGCTGCTGCAGCAGGTGCTGGGCGACCGTGACTGCGGCTTCGACCCGATGGCTGCCCCGCGACCGGGGTCGATGGAGGAGGCACGCGCCTTCGCGGCGCACGTCGCGGCCGTGGCCTGACCCGTAGGCTCGTGGCATGAGCGAGCGCGAGGTCGACCCCCAGCCGGTGGACCACGGCGAGATCGACTTCGACCACGAGGAGCTGCGGGTCTTCTGGGACCTCGCGCGGTTCCACGCCAGGCTCAACACGATGCCCGGCTACTTCGGGCCGACCGCGCTGGAATCGGTCCCACCGCCGGGATGGGCCTTCGGCGAGTCCGCCGAGGAGTCCGACGCGTACGTCGCCCGGGTCCTGGCCGAGGACGGCGGGTCCACGACGGCCCCGCTCGTCGACTACGCGGGCGACCTGCCGCAGGTCGGCGCGCTCTCCATCCTGTGCGACGGCGCCGGCGTGCCGCGCGCCCTCCTGGAGGTCACGGACGTGGCCGAGCAGGACGACGAGGTCGTCGAGTCGTTCCGCGTCGTCCACCGGTCCTGATCACCCGCGGTAGGTCGGCAGCGCCGGCTGCCAGGTGAGCGGCACGGCCGGCACGATGTCCTCGTCGGTGTCGTCGGGCCACGTCGCGCGACCGACGTACGTCGTCCCGGCGAGCGTCAGCCGGACGGTGTAGTCGAACGGTCCGCTCCCGAGGGTCGTCGCGCGGCGGCCGAGCCGGTCCGGGGCGCGGAACGACAGCGAGCCCTCGGTCCAGCACCGGTCCGCGGGACCGAGCGGGAGCACGACGGAGCCGCCGTCGGCGGAGGTGACCGTGATGTCCGCGCTCGCGTCGTCGTAGGTGCGGTCGAGGTCGGAGACGAAGAGCTCGACCCCGTAGGAGTCGAGGGTCCCGTCGTGGTCGGCGAGCACCGCGGCCTGGCCGGTCGCGGCGTCGGGGAAGGTGCCGTCCGTCGGCGTGTGCCACCGGACGGTCGTCACCGCGTCGCCGCCGGTCGGGCCGCGACCGAACAGGTCGACGTCCCAGTCGCCGGCCGGCCCGGCGGGAGGGACCCGGAACGTGCGCTCGCCGGTGGTCTCGACCGGGACGGTGACCTGGCGCCCGCACCCGGCGCGGGTGCCGTGCTCGCGGAAGGTGGCGTCGAAGGTCCAGCCGGGGAGGTCGAAGGCGAACTCCAGCGCGGTGGGCGTGCCGACCGACGGGGGAGTGTCCGAGGGGCCGCCGTCGGCGCACCCGCTCGCGTAGCAGATCGTCCAGGGGCTCAGGGACCGCTGCCCGTCGGGCGTGAGCACGTGGAACTGGGGCGGCCGGTCGATCGAGAAGGAGTCCGGAGACCGCTCCGCGGGGACCTCCAGCCCGCTGGGCACCGTGGTGGCCGGGGACCGTGGGGCCGGCGCGACCGTCCCGGGGGTCGAGGCGCCGCACGCCGTGAGCACCAGTGCCGCCGCAGCGACCAGGACCGTCCGCATGAGGGTCCGACGCGGTGGCGTGCGGAGGCGTTCCGGTGTGGGAGAGTCCTCGCATGGCCGAGCGGAAGACCTACCTCCTCGTCGACGGGGAGAACATCGACGCCACCCTCGGGACCTCGATCCTCGGGCGCCGGCCGCGCCCGGAGGAGCGGCCCCGCTGGGACCGGCTGCTCGAGTGGGCCGAGCGGGCCTTCGACCAGGACGTCTCCGGCCTGTTCTTCCTCGCCGCCGGCACCGAGCTGCCGACGAGCTTCGTCCAGGCGCTGCTGGCCATCGGGTTCACCCCGATCCCGCTGAGCGGCGAGGGCAAGGTCGTCGACATCGCCATCCAGCGCACCGCCGAGGCACTGGTGCACCGCGAGGCGGACGTGGTGCTGGTCAGCCACGACGGCGACTTCGTCGACCAGGTCTCGGCGCTGTGCGACGGCTCCCGCCAGGTCGGGGTCATCGGCTTCACCGAGTTCGTCAACTCGCAGTTCCGCAACCTGCCCGGACTGCGGATCTTCGACCTCGAGTACGACCTCGGCGCCTTCAACGCCTCGCTGCCGCGCACCCGGATCATCCCGATCGACGAGTTCGACCCGCTCGACTTCCTCTGAGGGGTCGCGGTGCCGGTCGTGCTGGTCCCGCCCGCCCGGTGGGGGCGGTGGGTCGACAACTTCGGCGCGCGTCACGGCGGCGCCTCGCTGTCGGTGTCCGACGGTGCGCTGCACGGCGCGGCCGAGGACGGGTCGCGCTTCACCGCGCGGCTCCCGTTCGACACGACGTACGACGGGGCGGTCGACGCCAACGCCTTCGCCAGCGCCGCGGTGCCGCCGGGCGCCTGGGGCGTGCTCCTCGTCCGCAAGGGCGGGTTCGCCGTCGCGCGGCTCGCGGCTGACCGGACGGTCGACTCGAAGGTGGGGCAGCGGCACGTCCAGGGTCGCACCAAGGCCGGCGGCCAGAGCCAGCAGCGCTTCGCCCGCCGACGGGACAACCAGGCCCGGCAGGCCTACGAGGCGGCCGCCGACCACGCCGCCCGGATCCTCGACGGGGTACGCGTGGTCGTCACCGGGGGAGACCACGCCGCCGTGGACGCGGTGCTCGCCGACCCGCGCCTCGCGCGCGCACGCGTGGTGGGTCCGTGGCTGCCCGTCCCGGACCCGCGGCGCGCGGTGCTCGAGCAGGCGGTCGCCGACGCGTGCGCGCTCCAGGTCGACGTCGTCAACGCCTGACGGTCACCCGCGGGTCCGCAGGTCGTCCTCCAGCTCGCGGCGGCGCACCTCCCAGCGCGCGGCGATGCCGTCCATCTCGGAGCTGACGAAGGCCAGGAACTCGCGCATGAGCACCAGCCGCGGGCGTGCGGGGGAGTCGTCCGGGAGCCCGGCGAGGCCGTCGTCGAGCGCCTTCAGCATCGGGGCGTACGCGCTGTCCTTCTGCACCATCGCGCCGTGCCACGCGTCGTCGTCGACCACGTAGACGTCGCGCCGCGTGCCGCGCTCGCGCTCGCGGTGGACGAACCCGACCTGGGTCAGGAACTTGATCGCCCCCGACACGGCCGCCGGGCTGATGCCGAGCGCACCCGACAGCTCCGCCGACGTCATCCGGCCGTCGTCGTCGGCCGTGAGCGCGGCGAACACCCGGGAGGGGAGGCGGGGGAGCCCGGCGTCGGTCATCGCTCCGCCCATGCGCTCGACGTACTGCTCGACCGGGGACTGTGGCATGTCACCACCTTATAAAGATTCACACAAGTGTGAAAGCAGGCGTAGCGTGGGAGGCGTGACGCCACCGATCGAGATCAGCGGACTCGTCAAGACCTTCGGCAGCGTGCGGGCGCTCGACGGCCTCGACCTCACGGTCGACGCGGGCGAGGTGCACGGCTTCCTGGGACCCAACGGCGCGGGCAAGTCCACCACCATCCGGGTGCTGCTGGGCCTGCTGCGCAGCACGGCCGGCTCGGTCACCGTCTTCGGGCTCGACCCGTGGGGCGACGCGACCGAGATCCACCGGCGGCTGGCCTACGTGCCGGGCGACGTGAGCCTGTGGCCCAACCTCACCGGCGGCGAGACCATCGACCTGCTCCTGCGGATGCGCGACGTCGACCCTCGCGGCACGCGCCGCGACGAGCTGCTGCAGCGCTTCGAGCTCGATCCGACCAAGAAGGGGCGCGCGTACTCGAAGGGGAACCGGCAGAAGGTGGCGCTGGTGGCAGCGTTCGCCACGCCCACCGACCTGCTCGTGCTCGACGAGCCGACCTCTGGGCTGGACCCTCTCATGGAGGAGGTCTTCAACCAGTGCCTGGCCGAGCACAAGGCGTCCGGCACCACGGTGCTGCTGTCGAGCCACATCCTCAGCGAGGTCGAGCGGCTCGCCGACCGCGTCACGATCATCCGTGGCGGCCGGGCCGTGGAGTCGGGATCGCTCGACCAGCTGCGCCACCTGCGTCGCAACCGGGTCCGGGCCATGGTGTCGGGCACGCTGCCCGACCTGTCCGGGCTGGACGGGGTGCACGACGTCGACGTGGACGGCCGGGTCGTGCAGGCGTCCGTCGACCCTGCCGGCCTCCCGCTGCTGCTCAAGGCGCTCGACGCCGCAGGAGTCGTCTCGCTGACGAGCACCCCGCCCACCCTCGAGGAGCTGTTCCTCGACGCCTACCGGAGCACGCCATGAGGCCGCGGCTGCGCGGCACCGGCCTGCTGCTGCGCTTCGCGCTCCGGCGCGACCGCGTGCTGCTGGGGGCGTGGCTGCTCGTGCTGACCGCCACCGTCGCCGCGAGCGCCGCCGCGACGGGTCCGCTCTACGCCTCCACGGCCGAGCGGGTGGCCGCAGCGGAGGCGATCAACGCCAGCCCGGCGGTCGTCGCCCTCTACGGACCGATCCTCGACACCTCGAGCCTCGGCGAGCTCTCGATGACCAAGATGACCGTGCTCTACGCGGTGTTCGTCGCCTTCCTGTCCGTGGTCGTGGTGCGCCGCCACACCCGGGTCGAGGAGGAGACCGGACGCGCCGAGGTCGTCGGCGCCACGGCGGTCGGCGCCGACGCCCCGACCGCGGCCGCGGTGCTCGAGGCGGTGCTGGCCTCCGTCCTCCTCGGGGTGCTCGTCGCCGCCGTGGACGTCGCTGCGGGGCTGCCGGTGGGCGGGTCGGTGCTCTTCGCCGCGTCGTGGACGGGGATCGGGCTGGTCGGCGCCGGCGTCGGGCTGCTCGCCGCCCAGGTGTCGTCGAGCGCCCGCACCGTCGGGTTCCTCGCGTCGGCGGTCATCGGCGTCCTCTACCTCCTGCGCGCAGTCGGCGACCTGACCGCCGGGTGGCTCTCGTGGCTGACGCCCTTCGGCTGGGGCACCCAGCTGAGCGCCTGGTCCGCGCCGCGGGTGTGGCTGCTCGCGCTCTACCCGCTCCTCGCCGTCGTCCTCGCTGCGGCGGCGGTCGCGCTGCGCCGGCGCCGCGACCTGGGCGCCGGGATCGTGCCGGACCGGCCAGGTCCGGCGGTGGGGTCCCCACGCCTGCGCGACGGCCTCGCTCTGGTCTGGCGCCAGCAGGGCACGGCACTGGTCGGCTGGACGGTCGGCGCCGCGGTGCTGGGCGGGCTGATGGGATCGATCGTCCCGTCGATCGGCGACATGCTCGACACCGAGGCGACGCGCGGCGTGATCGAGGCGATGGGCGGGGCCGGTGCCCTGCAGGACGCCCTCGTGTTCGCCCTCGCGTCGATCGGTGCCGTCGTCATCACCTGCTTCGGGATCGCGACGGTGACCCGCGCAGCCGGCGACGAGCACGACGGGCGTACGGAGACCGTGCTCGCGACCGCGACGTCCCGCTCGGCGCTGCTCCTCGCGCTGGCCTCGGCCGCGCTGGTGGGCACGACCTGGCTGCTGCTGGTCTCGGGCGTCGCGACGGCGGTCGGTCGGGGGGACGGCCTGTCGGCGGTCGGCGCGGCGCTCGCCCAGGCTCCCGCGGTGTGGGTGGTGCTGGGTGCGGCGCTGCTGCTGCTGTCGTTGCGCAGCCGGTGGGCGGTGGCGGGATGGGCGGTCCTGGTGCTCTGCGTGACCCTCGGCCAGGTCGGCGCCGCCCTGGAGCTGCCCGGGTGGGTCCTGGGGCTCTCACCGTTCCACCACGTCCCGAAGTACCCGACCGAGTCCTTCGCGTGGCAGCCCGAGGCGGGCCTCACCCTCGTCGCGCTGCTCGCCGTGGCGGCGGCCTGGTGGCGCTACCGGAGCCGCGACATCGGCTAGCGTCCTCGCCATGTGGCAGCCCGAGCCGGGGTGGCAGCGCCTCCCGGGAGCCGGTCCCGCGACGACGGGCGTCTGGTCGGCGTCGTCGGAGGGACGCGAGGTGGTCGTCAAGCGGCTCACCGCCCCGGACCCGCACGACGCGCCGGGGACCCTCGCCCCGTCGGACGTCAACTACTGGCGGCGCGCCGCCGACGTCGCCCTCAGCGGGGTCGTCGCGTCCTCGCCGGGCCTGCGGGAAGCACCGGTCGTCCGGGTCGAGGAGGACGACGAGGGCGTCACCCTCGTGCACGAGCGGGTGGTGCGGCAGGACGCGCCCGGCCCGTGGCTCGCGGCCTGCCTCGGGCGCTTCGCCGCGGCCGACCTCGGCCGGCACCCGTGGCTGGCACGCGACCAGCTGCGCACCCGCCTTGCGCTCGTCGAGCGGCGCGGCGGCTGGCGGACCCTCGCCCGGACGCCCGTCGCGGACGTCGCCGACCACCTGTGGTCGCGCCGCGGCGCCTGGCTCGACCGCTGCGACGCCCTGCCGCAGGTCGCCCAGCACGGCGACCCCTCGGCGGCCAACATCCCGGGGCGGCACGGCGACGGTGCCGTCGCGATCGACTGGGCACACCTGGGCACCGGCCCGGTGGGCGCCGACCTCGGCTACCTGTCGCTCGCCACCCGCGAGGAGGTCGGCCCGCTCGTCGAGGCGTACGCCGCCGCCCTCCCGCCCGGCCTCGCCGACCGTGACCAGGTCCTGCTCGGCGCGCGGGTGATGGCCGTCTACACCGCCCTCACCCGGCTGGACTGGGCGCTCGCCCGGGTCGCGGACGGTGACGGCGCGCTGGCCGGCAAGTTCCGCCACCCGAGCGTGGCGCCCTACATCCACGCCATGCAGCGCCAGGTCGACCAGATCGAGGCCCTGCTCGCCTGAGCGGGGTCGAGAGGTCGGTCGATCAGAGGCTGCTGGCCGAGAAGGTGTCGCAGGCCTCGAGCGTGCCCTGCTCGTAGCCGGTGGTGAACCAGCGCATCCGCTGCTCCGACGACCCGTGGGTCCAGCCCTCGGGGTCGACCCGCTGGCCGGCCTGCTGCTGGATCCGGTCGTCGCCGACCGCCTTGGCCGAGTCGAGCGCCTCGGCGATGTCGCCCTGGTCGAGGCCCTCGAGGATGCCGTCACCGTCGGCCGCGTCGCGGGTCCACATGCCGGCGTAGCAGTCGGCCTGCAGCTCGAGGCGCACCGCGTCGGAGCTCGCGCCCTGCTGGGTGCGGACCTGTCCCATGGTGCCGAGCAGGTTCTGGATGTGGTGGCCGTACTCGTGGCCGAGGACGTAGGGCTCGACGAAGTCTCCGCCCTGGCCGCCGAGCTGGCCCTCGAGGACGTCGGAGAAGAAGGTGGTGTCGAGGTAGATCTGCTGGTCGGCCGGGCAGTAGAACGGGCCGACCTGCGAGGACGCCTGGCCACAGCCGGTCGCGACGCCGCCGGCGAAGGTCTTGATCGCGGCCGGGGTGAAGTCGGTGCCGCCCTGCTCGGGGAGGGTCCGCGCCCAGAACTGCTCGAGGGAGTACGCCACGGCCTTGCGCGCGCAGTCGGCGTCGCGGTTGGCGTCGGCGCCGGACGTGCAGTCGGCGTAGCGCTGGTCGCCGGAGTCGATGCCCTCGGGCTGGCCGATCGAGCCGCCCTGGCCGCTCGTACCGCCGGAGCCGCCGGGCAGCCCGCCGCCCACGCACGTGGTGAGCACGATGAACAGCACGATGATGATGAGTCCGCCGATGCCGCCACCGGCACGCGCGCCGCCCGGGATCGGGATCCGCATCGGGGATCCGCCGCCGCCACCACCACGACCCGCGTCACTCACGCGACCCCTGCTGATGTCGGCCTTCGGGTTGAAGCGCATGGTCGTGCCTTTCGCCGTCGCTCACGCCCGTGTGGTGGCGTCAGCGCAGGTTAGCGCCTGACGCCGACGATGCGGCGCCACGCGTCACCCCTTCGTAGGATGTGGCACGAGATGATCACCGCCCAGAAGCTCGAGGTCCGAGCCGGCGCGCGGCTCCTCATGGAGGACGTCACCTTCCGCATCGCCTCGGGCGACAAGGTGGGCCTCGTGGGGCGCAACGGCGCCGGCAAGACGACCCTCACCCGCATCCTCGCCGGCGAGGGCACCCCGGCCGACGGCCAGGTGCTGCGCAGCGGCGAGATCGGCTACCTCCCGCAGGACCCGCGCGTCGGTGACCCCGAGGTGATCGCCCGCGACCGCATCCTCTCGGCCCGCGGCCTCGACGAGGTCGTGCGCCGCCTGCGCGAGGCCGAGGTCGACATGGCGAGCGAGGACCCGAAGGTCCACGAGCGCGGCATGAAGCGGTGGGCGCGTGCCGACGCCGAGCTGCACGCCGGCGGCGGCTACGCCGCGGAGTCCGAGGCCGCCCAGATGGCCGCCGCGCTCGGCATCGAGGAGCGGCTGCTCGCCCAGCCCATCGGCACCCTGTCCGGCGGCCAGCGCCGCCGTGTCGAGCTCGCCCGGATCCTGTTCTCCGGCGCCGAGATCATGCTCCTCGACGAGCCGACCAACCACCTCGACGCCGACTCGATCATCTGGCTGCGCGACTTCCTCAAGGCGCACCGCGGCGGCTTCGTGGTGATCAGCCACGACAACGCGCTGCTCGAGGCGACGGTCAACAAGGTCTTCCACCTCGACGCCAACCGCGCCGTCATCGACGTCTACAACATGGGCTGGCACAACTACCTCACCCAGCGCGAGGACGACGAGAAGCGCCGCAAGCGCGAGCGGCAGAACGCCGAGAACAAGGCCAAGGTGCTCACCGACCAGGCCAACAAGATGCGCGCCAAGGCGACCAAGGCCCAGGCGGCACAGTCGATGCTCAAGCGTGCCGAGAAGATGATGGCCGGCATCGAGGGCGAGCGCGCCGCCGACAAGGTCGCCCGGATCGCGTTCCCGGAGCCCGCGCCCTGCGGCAAGACGCCGCTGATGGGCACCGAGCTGTCGAAGTCGTACGGCTCGCTCGAGGTGTTCACCGCCGTCGACCTCGCCATCGACCGGGGGAGCCGGGTGGTCATCCTCGGCCTCAACGGCGCCGGCAAGACCACGATGCTGCGCATCCTCGCCGGCGTCGACCAGCCCGACACCGGCCAGGTCGTCCCGGGCCACGGGCTCAAGATGGGCTACTACGCCCAGGAGCACGAGACGCTCGACGTCAACCGGACCGTGCTGGAGAACATGCACAGCGCCGCGCCCGAGCTCACCGACACCCAGGCGCGGTCGGTGCTGGGCTCGTTCCTCTTCTCCGGCGACGACGCCCACAAGCCGGCCGGGGTGCTGTCCGGTGGCGAGAAGACCCGCCTCGCCCTGGCGATCCTCGTCGTCTCCAGCGCCAACGTGCTCCTGCTCGACGAGCCCACGAACAACCTGGACCCGGCCTCCCGCGAGGAGGTGCTGCACGCGATCCGCAGCTACAAGGGCGCGATCATCCTCGTCACCCACGACGAGGGCGCGGTGCGCGCGCTCGACCCCGACCGGGTGCTGCTGCTGCCGGACGGCGACGAGGACCTCTGGACCGACGACTACGCCGACCTGGTGTCGCTCGCCTGACCCAGCCGCCCTCGGTGGTTGAGGTGCGAGCGCGTCTCCTCGGTGGTTGAGGTGCGGGCGCGTCTCCTCGGTGGTCGAGGTGCGGGCGCATCTCTTCGGTGGTTGAGGTGCGAGCGCATCTCCTCGGTGGTCGAGGTGCGAGCACATCTCCTCGGTGGTTGAGGTGCGAGCGCAGCGAGCCTCGAAACCACACGTTACCGATCGGTAGTAACCTCGCGGCATGACTCCCGAAGAGCTCGCCGCCGTCGGTCTCCGCCTCGACGTGGACGGTGCGGTCGCGACGATCACCGTCGACCGCCCCGAGGTGCGCAACGCCCAGACGCCCGCGATGTGGCTGGCGCTCGGCGAGGTGGGCGCGAGCCTGTCCGACGACGTGCGCGTCGTGGTGGTGACGGGCGAGGGCGAGACGTTCTCCGCGGGCCTCGACCGCGCGATGCTCGACCCGACCAACGCCGGCCCCGGCACCGTGCTCGAGCTGCTGTCGCTGGGCGACGAGGAGGCATCGGCGCGCATCGACGCCTTCCAGGGCGGCTTCACGTGGCTGCGCGACCCGCGCTTCGTGTCGATCGCGAAGGTCCGCGGCCACGCGGTCGGCGCCGGCTTCCAGCTCGCCCTGTCCTGCGACCTGCGGATGGTCGCGGACGACGCGAAGTTCTGCATGAAGGAGTCCGCGCTCGGGCTGGTGCCCGACCTCACCGGCACCCAGCCGCTCGTGGAGCACGTCGGCTACTCCCGCGCCCTCGAGATCTGCGCGACCGCCCGGACCGTGGGTGCCGAGGAGGCGGTGCGGATCGGCCTCGCGACGGGGTCGTACGCCTCCGCGGACCTCGACGCGGCGGTCGCCGAGCTCGCGGCCGCGCTGTGCGCGCCGATGGCCGGCGTCGTCCCCGAGACCAAGGCGCTGCTGCAGGGCGCCACCGACCGCGACCTCGACGAGCAGCGTCGCCTCGAGCGCGAGGCCCAGGTGCGCCGCTTCCGCGCGGTCGCTGCGGCGTTGGGCTGATCGCCGGGCCGGCCCCGCTGTCGGTCGTCGACGGAACAATGGGGCACGCCCGACGGTTGAGCGGGTGAGCCGACGAAGGAGCATGCATGTCGATGGGGCCGGGAGGCGGGGGACCGCCGTGGCGCCACCTGCGCAGTGACCGCAGCGTGGTGGACAACAAGATCGAGCGCAGCACCGTGCGGCGTGTGCTTGGCTTCGCGCGTCCCCACCGGCACCTGATCGCCGGGTTCCTCGCGGTCACCGTCGTCGACGCGGCGCTCGTGGTGCTGCCGCCGCTGCTGCTCAAGATGATCATCGACGACGGCGTCCGCACCGGTGACACCTCGCTGGTCGTCTGGCTCGCCGTCCTCGTGGCGCTCGTGGCGGTCGCCGACTCCGCGTTCGGCCTGGTCACCGGCTGGTTGTCCAGCCGGATCGGCGAGGGCCTGATCTACGACCTCCGCACCCAGGTCTTCGCCCACGTCCAGCGCCAGTCGCTGGCCTTCTTCACCCGCACCCAGACCGGTGCACTGGTCAGCCGGCTCAACAACGACGTGATCGGCGCCCAGCGCGCCTTCACCTCGACCCTCCAGGGCACGGTCTCCAACATCATCTCGGCCGTCGTCGTCGGCGTGACGATGCTGTTCCTCAGCTGGCCGGTCACGCTGCTGTGCGTCGCGCTCTTCCCGATCCTGCTGGTCGCCTCGCGCCTGGTCGGCAACCGGCTGGCGAGCCTGTCGCGCGAGCAGATGGACGGCAACGCCGACCTCGGCAACGCGATGACCGAGCGGTTCAACGTCGGCGGCGCGATGCTGCTCAAGCTGTTCGGCCGCCGCGAGGAGGAGGACGTCGCCTACGCCCGCAAGGCCGCGGTTGTCCGCGACCTCGGCGTCCGGATCTCGCTGCTGACCCGCATCTTCTTCGCCGCGATGACCCTCGTCCCCTCTCTCGCGACCGCGCTGGTCTACGGCATCGGTGGCTGGCTCGCCATCCGGGGCGACCTCTCGGTCGGCACCATCGTCGCCCTCGGCGTGCTGCTGACCCGGCTGCTCGGCCCGCTGCAGGGCCTGTCCAACGTGCGCATCGACGTGATGACCGCGCTGGTGAGCTTCGACCGGGTCTTCGAGGTGCTCGACCTGCCCTCGCTCATCCAGGAGAAGCCCGACGCCGTGGTCCTGCCGCCCACCGCGTCGCGGCTGGAGTTCGACCACGTCGCCTTCACCTACCCGCGCGCCGACCAGATCTCGCTGGCCTCGCTCGAGACCGTCGCCCGCACGGAGTCCCGCGACACCGGCCAGGTGCTCCACGACGTGACGTTCACCGCCGAGCCCGGCCGGATGGTGGCGCTTGTCGGTCCGTCCGGCGCCGGGAAGACGACCGTCACCCACCTCGTGGCGCGGCTCTACGACGTCGAGTCCGGTGCGGTGCGCGTCGGCGGCCACGACGTGCGCGACGTGACGCTCCAGTCGCTGGAGGACGTCGTCGGCTACGTCACCCAGGACGCCCACATGTTCCACGACACGATCCGGGCCAACCTGCTCTACGCACGCCCGTCCGCGCTGGAGGCCGACGTCTGGGCCGCGCTGGAGGCCGCGCAGGTCGCCGGCCTCGTGCGGTCGCTCCCCGACGGCCTCGACACGGTGGTCGGCGACCGCGGCTACCGGCTCAGTGGCGGCGAGCGCCAGCGCCTCGCGATCGCGCGCCTGCTGCTCAAGGCACCGGCCATCGTCGTCCTCGACGAGGCGACCGCCCACCTCGACAGCGAGTCCGAGGCGGCGGTCCAGCAGGCGCTCGACGCCGCGCTCGAGGGGCGTACGTCGCTGGTCATCGCGCACCGGCTCTCCACCGTCCGCAACGCCGACCTGATCCTCGTCCTCGACGACGGCCGGGTCGTGCAGCAGGGCACCCACGCCGAGCTGCTGGCCGCCGGCGGGCTCTATGCCACGCTCCACGCCACGCAGTTCCGCGAGGCCGCCACGGAGCCGGTCGCCGGCTGACGTCGCGGCACGCCGCCCCGGTCCCGATGAGCGGTGCGTGAGCCACGTTCCACGGCTCGCGAACGTGGGTGGGCCACCGCCGGCGGCGTGGCGTACGCAGCGCGCCCGACGCGACAGCGCGGACTCGGGTCGCCGGCTGACGGTGGCGTGGTGCGTCTAGGGTCGGCGGCATGGACCTCCAGCTCACCGACAAGGTCTTCCTCGTCACCGGCGGGGCTCGCGGGCTCGGCCGGGCCACGGCCGACGTGCTGGTCGCCGAGGGCGCCCGTGTCGTCCTCTCCGGCCGCTCGCAGGACACCCTCGACGCTGCGGTCGCGAGCCTCGACGCGATGGCCGGGCGCACGGCGGCCGTGGGCATCGTGGCGGACAACGCCGACCGCGGGACGTCGGCTCGTCTGCTCGCCGCTGCCGACGAGGCGTGGGGACGGCTCGACGGCGCGCTGGTCAGCGTCGGCGGCCCGCCGAAGGGACCGGTGGCGACGATCACCGACGAGCAGTGGACCGCGGCGTTCGAGTCGGTGTTCCTCGGCGCCGTACGCCTGGCGCGCGACGTCGGTGCGGCGCTGCCCGACGGCGGCTCGTTGGGGCTCGTCCTCTCCTCGAGCGTGCGCTCGCCCCTGCCGGAGATGGCGATCTCCAACGGGTTGCGCCCCGGCCTGGCGATGGTGGCCAAGACGCTGGCCGACGAGCTCGGTCCGCGCGGGGTGCGGGTCAACGGCCTGCTGCCAGGCCGGATCGCCACCGAGCGCGTCGCCGAGCTCGACGCCACGACGGGCGACCCCGACGCGGCGCGGGCGGCCGCCGAGCGGACCATCCCGCTGGGTCGCTACGGCGAGCCCGAGGAGTTCGGCCGCGCGGCCGCGTTCCTGCTGTCGCCCGCCGCGTCATTCCTGACGGGCGTGATGCTCCCGGTCGACGGAGGTCTCCTCCGGGCGCTGTGAGGCAGGAGACGGGTCGTCCGGCTCGTCGTCGGGCTCGATCATCTCGCGCCAGGTGCGGCGCTTCTTCGCCGGCTTCCTCGGTGCGGCCGGCTGCGCCGGCCGCGGGTCGGGCGTCCGCTCGGGAGCGCCCGGACGCCCGCCCCGCATCTCGTCGTAGACGAGGTAGAAGAAGCCGAAGATCGCCATCGCCCCGAAGAACCACCACTGCAGGCCGTAGAAGAAGTGCGGGCCGTTGTCGAGCTCGGGCAGCTCGACGGGCTCGAGCGCGGTCGCGGGCTCCGGGGACTCCGAGCGCAGGTCGACCCAGCCGCCGAGGACCTCGCGGCCGAGCGCCTCGCCGATCCGGCCGCTGTCGACGGCGCGGGTGGAGCGGTCGGTGACGAGCGTGCTGTCTCCCTCGGCGTCGCGTCGCACCCAGCCGGTGACGGTGACCTCGCCCTCCGGCGGCGCGGGCACGTCCTCGGAGGTGGCGCCGCGGTTGTCGGTGGCGTACCAGCCGCGGTCGACGAGCAGGCTCGTGCCGTCGGCGAGCTCCAGGGGCACCACCACGTCGACACCGGCCTCGCCCTCGCGGGTCCGGTAGCGCACGATCACCGTGTCGTCGACGGCGTAGGTCCCGGTGGCCTCGACGATGCGCCACTCGTCCTCCTCGCCGGGGTCGGTGTCGGGGGAGAGGACGTCCTCGACCGGGGAGGCGCCGGCCCGCTCGTTGCGCTCGATGATCGAGTTGCGTTCCTTGCGATCGTCGAGGCGGTGGAACTGCCACTCGCCGAGCCGCAGCGCGACCCAGGCGAGGAAGACGACGACGAGCGCGAAGACGATCCAGCGCCGCGAGACGAGGAACCGCAGCCGATGCACGCGTCGAGGTTATCCGGCGGATCCACGGCGCTTCTGGGCGGCCTCGTTAGACTCCGGGGGTGATGACACCTCTGGCAGACCGTTTCGGCCGCGTGGCCACCGACCTGCGTGTCTCCCTGACCGACCGGTGCAACCTGCGCTGCAACTACTGCATGCCGGCCGAGGGACTCGACTGGCTGCCGACCGAGCAGACGCTGACCGACGACGAGGTGGTCCGCCTCGTCACCATCGGCGTCGAGCGCCTCGGGATCACCGAGGTGCGGTTCACCGGCGGCGAGCCGCTGCTGCGCCGCGGGCTGGTCGACATCGTGGGTCGTACGCACGCCCTCGGCGTCGAGACCTCGCTGACCACCAACGCGCTCGGCCTCTCGCGCACCGCGCAGGCCCTCGCCGACGCCGGCCTCGACCGGATCAACGCGAGCATCGACTCGGTGCGCCCGGAGACCTTCGCGGCGATCACGCGTCGCGACCGGCTCGCCGACGTCGTCGCGGGCCTCGAGGCGGCGAAGGCCGCCGGGCTCGGACCGGTCAAGCTCAACGCGGTGCTGCTGCGCGGCACCAACGACGACCAGGCGGCCGAGCTGCTGCGCTGGAGCATCGACCAGGGCTACGAGCTGCGCTTCATCGAGCAGATGCCGCTCGACGCCCAGCACGACTGGAGCCGGGCGGCCATGGTGACCGCCGACGAGATCTTCGAGGCGCTCTCCGCCGAGTTCACCCTCACCCCGCACGGCGCTCCCCGCGGGAGCGCGCCGGCCGAGCTGTTCGACGTCGACGGCGGCCCCGCGACGGTCGGCATCATCGCGTCGGTGACCCGCCCGTTCTGCGGCGACTGCGACCGCGTGCGGCTCACCGCCGACGGACAGGTCCGCAACTGCCTGTTCGCCCGCGAGGAGTCCGACCTGCGCACTGCGCTGCGCTCGGGTGCGGGCGACGAGGAGATCGCCGAGCGCTGGATCATCGCGATGCGCGGCAAGCGCGCCGGCCACGGCATCGACGACGAGACCTTCCTGCAGCCCGACCGTCCGATGTCCGCCATCGGCGGATGAGCGACGACGGCCCGGACCTCACGCCCCTCGGCTCGTGGTTCGGGCCCATCCCCGCGTGGAGGTTCGCCCTGTTCCTCGCGATCGGTGTCGCGATCCACGTCGTCCTGGCGTGGCTGGTCGAGGGCGCCGGGCTCCACGCCTGGCTGGTGATGGGCGTCATCGCCGGCGGTGCCGTGCTGGGCGTCCCGCTGGGTCGGCAGGACGCGCGGGGCGTCCTGCGACCCCGGGTGGACCACCGCGGGAGGCTGGTGTGGCCCGGCGTCGTGGCGTTCGTCGTCCTGGGCGTGGCCGTGGTCGTCACGATCTCGCTGGTCGAGGACGCGCCTCTCTTCTTCCCACTGTTCATGGCGGGTGCCGGCGCGGCGGGCGTCACCGGCGTGCGCTCGCGCGACCGTGCCCTGGCCGCGGCGTGACCGCGAACGGTCCTCGCTGAGCGCCTCAGGCGGGCACGTGCGGCTCGACGTCGCGCAAGAACCCGCGCGCGCCGAGGAAGTCGGACAGCGACGCCCGGTGCTCGTCGCACGCGAGCCAGGTCTTGCGCCGCTCCGGGGTGTGGATCTTCGGGTTGTTCCACAGCAGCGCCCACACGGCGTCGGCCTGGCAGCCCTTGGCCGAGCAGGTGTCGCGGTCGAGCTCCACGGGGGCCTCTCGGGTCGGTGGGAAATGAGAAGTGCCGGACAGCCACGGGGGGAAGCTGTCCGGCACTTCAACCGCGAGCGCAGACGGGGGATGCTGCGTTCGCTGTGCAGAATCATGGCACGCGGCTGGCTGAAAACCAAACTTTCGGATGAGATCGTGCCATCAAATTTTCCTCAGTCTTTCGTCTCGTTCGCCGTCAGTTCGTGGGCGTACGAGGCGTCCGGCAGCGCGAATCCGTCGTTGCGGGTGTCCGAGGCGTTCCCGATGACCACGGCGAGGAACGGGAGGAAGACCGCGGCGCCGACCAGGATCCAGCGCAGCACGCCGTCGCCGACGAACACCGCGGCCAGGAAGCACACGGTGCGGATGGTCATGGAGACGGCGTAGCGGCGCTGCCGCGACTTCATGTCGGCGGCGGCGCTGCTGCGGGCCGTGGTGATGCGTACGGCGTCGGGCTTGGCCATGGCCTCGAGTCTACGTCGCTAGGCTCCGTTTCCCACGGGCCGACCGGACCCGTGGAGGCCGAGGGAGGAACCCATGTCCAACCGCACCTACCGCGTCACCGAGATCGTCGGCACCTCGCCGGACGGCATCGACCAGGCGGTCCGCAACGGGATCGAGCGCGCCGGCCAGACGCTGCGCCACATCGACTGGTTCGAGGTCACCCAGATCCGCGGGCAGGCCAAGGACGGCTCGGTCGAGCACTTCCAGGTCGGGATGAAGGTCGGCTTCCGCCTCGAGGACGAGTGAGCGCGTCCGCGCCGGGACCCTGTTTCGGTCTACCCCCCGGTAATCACTAGCGTCGGGCCCGTGACCGAGATGCCTGCCGCCAGCACCCCCCGCTCCGTCCTCGTGACCGGAGGCAACCGCGGCATCGGCCGCGCGATCGCCGAGGCGTTCCTCGCCCAGGGCGACAAGGTCGCCGTCACGACCCGCAACGGGGGAGCCCCCGACGGCGCGCTCGACGTGCGCTGCGACATCACCGACCCGGCCGCGGTCGAGGCCGCGTTCGCCCAGGTCGAGGAGGCGCACGGCCCGGTCGAGGTGCTGGTCGCCAACGCCGGCATCACCAAGGACACGCTTCTGCTGCGGATGAGCGAGGACGACTGGTCCTCGGTGCTCGACACCAACCTGACCGGCACGTTCCGGCTGGCCAAGCGGGCCGCCAAGGGCATGCTGCGCCAGCGCCGCGGCCGGATCATCCTGATCTCGTCGGTCGTCGGCCTGCTGGGCTCGGCCGGCCAGGTCAACTACGCCGCATCGAAGGCCGGCCTCGTCGGGCTCGCCCGCTCGCTGGCGCGCGAGCTGGGTAGCCGGTCGATCACGACCAACGTCGTCGCCCCGGGCTTCGTGGAGACCGACATGACCGAGGTGCTCACCGACGACCAGAAGTCGGCGATCAAGGCCCAGGTCCCGCTCGGCCGGTACGCCTCGCCCGCCGAGGTCGCGTCCGCCGTCACCTGGCTGGCCTCCGACGGCGCCGCGTACGTCACCGGGGCGGTCATCCCGGTCGACGGCGGCCTCGGCATGGGCCACTGAGCACCAGCGACACCCACCGACACTCCGCACCGCCCACAGAGAAGGACACACGCACATGGGAATCCTCGACGGCAAGCGCATCCTGGTCGCCGGCGTGACGATGGACAGCTCGATCGGCTTCGCGACCGCGAAGATCGCGCAGGAGCAGGGCGCGACCGTGCTGATCTCCAACTTCGGCCGCGCGCTCGGCATCACGAAGCGGATCGCCAAGCGGCTGCCGCAGGAGCCGCCGGTGCTCGAGCTCGACGTCACCGACCAGGCGCACCTCGACGGCCTCGCCGACCAGGTGCGTGAGCACGTCGACGGCCTCGACGGCGTCGTGCACTCCATCGCCTACGGCAACCCCGAGACGCTGCTCGGCGGCAGGTTCATGGACGGGCCGTGGGACGACGTCGCGCAGGCCGTGCAGGTGTCGGCGTACTCGCTGAAGTCGCTCGCGGTGGCGACCCGCCCGCTGCTCTCGCGCGGCTCCTCGATCGTCGGGCTGACCTTCGACGCGACCACCGCGTGGCCGGCCTACGACTGGATGGGCGTGGCGAAGGCGGCGCTGGAGAACACCTCGCGCTACGTCGCCCGCGACCTCGGCCCCGACGGCATCCGCTGCAACCTGGTCTCGGCCGGCCCGCTCAAGACGCTCGCCGCGAAGGCGATCCCGGGCTTCGAGGACCTCGAGTCGGCATGGAAGGACCGCGCCCCCCTCGGGTGGGACGAGGCCGACCACACCCCGACCGCCCAGGCCGTGTGTGCGCTGCTCAGCGACTTCTTCCCGGCCACGACCGGCGAGATCGTGCACGTGGACGGCGGCTTCCACGCGATGGGGCTGTAACGCCACACCGACGGTTCGGTAGTTTTCGGCGGTGACCTCCCTCGTCGAGCTGCGGATCCTCGAAGGCCCCAACCTCTACTTCCCCCGCGCGGCGGTGAAGCTGACGCTCGACGTGTCGGTGATCAGCGACGCGAGCGACGAGGCGGCGCTGCGGTTCGCGCGCCGGATCGGCCTGCGCACCACGCGACCGGGTGCGCCGGGGTCCGGCTTCCGGCAGCGGTTCGCGCTGCGCGCCGTCGAGCGGCTCGTGCGCGCCATCGCGGGCGAGGCCGGCACGCGGCGCCTCGCGGTCCGGGTACGGCCGACGTCGGACCCCCAGGTCCTCGTCGTGGCGTTCCCGTGGCGCAACCGCGGGCGGGCGCGCGCGCTCGGGGAGGCCGTGGCGCACGCGCTCGACGCGCTGCCCGCACCCGACCTCGACGCGGCCGTCAGCGCGGCTGCCGCTGAGGTCGCCGCGGCCGAGCCGGGGGAGCGGCCGACCACGATCACGCCCCGCATCCCGGTCGTCGCGGTGACCGGCACCAACGGCAAGACGACCACCAGCCGGATGGTCGCGCACATCGCCCGCACCAGCGGGCTCGTGGTCGGCTGGTCCAACACCGACGGCGTCTACCGCGACGGCGTGCTCGTCGAGGCCGGCGACTACTCGGGTCCGTCCGGGGCCGCCCGCGCGCTCGGCCTGCCGGACGTGCAGCTCGCCGTCACCGAGACCGCCCGCGGCGGGATCCTGCTCAAGGGCATCGGCATCACCCGCAACGACGTCTCCGTGGTCACCAACGTGACCGCCGACCACCTCGGCCTGCAGGGCATCGACACCGTCGACCAGCTCGCCGAGGTGAAGTCGGTGGTCCCGCGGATCACCCGTCGCGACGGCTGGGCGGTGCTCAACGGCGACGACCCGCGCGTGCTCGCGATGCGCCAGGTCGTCTCCGCGCAGCCGTGGATCTTCAGCCGCGACCCCGACTCGCCGGCCGTGCGCGAGGCGCTCGGACACGGCGGTCGCGCGACGACCGTGATCGACGGGTGGATCACCGTCCTCGTGCCCGGCGCCGACCCCGACCCGCTCCTCGAGCTGGTCGACGTCCCGATGACCCTCGCCGGTCTCTCGCGCTTCAACATCGAGAACGCCCTCGCGGCCGCCTCCGCCGCGCTGGCGATCGGCCTGGCCCGCGAGCACGTGGTCGAGGGCCTGCGGTCCTTCCGGCCGGACGCCGAGCACAACCCGGGCCGGATGAACTTCTTCTCGCTCCCCGCCCCCGACGGGCAGGGCGTGTCGGTGGTGATGGACCTCGCCCACAACGAGGCGGGGCTCGAGGCGCTGCTCGAGATCATGGCGGGCGTACGCCCTCCGGACGCGCGGCTGCTGCTCGGCCTCGGCGCGGTGGGCGACCGCACCGACGAGCTGATCGACGCGCTCGGCGAGATCGGCGCGAAGGGCAGCGACATCCTGGCCATCGGCCACAAGGCCCACTACCTCCGCGGGCGCACCATGGACGAGATCGACGCGCTGCTGCGTGCCGGCGCCGCACGGGTCGGGGTCACCGACATCGACACCTACGACACCGAGGTCGCGTGCCTCGCCGCGCTGGTGGACCGGGCCGAGCCCGGCGACGTGGTCGGGCTGATGTGCCACGCGGAGCGCCAGCAGGCCTACGACTGGATCGCGGAGCACGGCGGGACGGCCGACAGCCCGGAGACGCTGGCAGAGAAGGTGAGGGCGGCGTCGTCACCCGCCTGAGAGGTGGGTGAGGGGGATTCCGAGCCTCGGAAGTGCCCCTCACGCACCGCTCGCTGCAACCGGACGCGGGGCTGGCGCGTCCACCACGTGACGACGGAGCGGCGGGACGGGGACGAGCGATGACGAGCACCAGCGGGGCGGTCGTGGCGTCGGCGGTGCTCGCCCTGGCACTCGCGGGCTGCGGAGCGCCCGGTGAGCCAACGTCCGACCGGAGCGTCCGACCGACGCCCACGCCGTCCAGCCCGACGTCCACGCCGACCTCCTCGCCACGCTCGGCAGTACTGGACGGGGTCGTGCCCGCGTTCCCGACGGGCACCGACAGCCAGTACGTCGAATCGCGTCCCCGCTCCCTGCTGGTCCTGACCGACGTGCGGGGCGGGCGCCACGACGGCTTCGACCGCGTCGTGATGCAGTTCCGCGGGCCCGGGAAGCCCGGCTGGTACACCGCGTACGTCCGACGCCCACGTGCCGACGGCAGCGGGGAGCGGGTGCCGGTCGCGGGCGACAGCTTCCTCGACGTCTACGCCTCGGGCACGACGTACGACCCGGACGAGCCTGCCTACGACTACGACACGCGGCGTCACGTCGCCGTCCCCGGGGACGGACCCGTGCGCGACGTCTACGTGCTCGGGACCTTCGAGGGCAACACCCAGGTGCTGGTCGGGATCGAGGGCGCCGCTCGGCCGTACCGGGTCTTCCGGCTCGCCGACCCGCCGCGGCTGGTCGTCGACGTACGTGACACCGCCGGCGGCTGAGGGCAACCGCGGACGCTCCGGCGCGCTGACGGGCGGTGCGTGACCCACATTCCCAGGGTCGAGAATGTGGGTGGCTCACCGCTCGTGGGCGTGGCGCGAGTGGGCGCGCTGACCGGCGGTGCGTGACCCACGTTCCGGTGGCTGGAAACGTGGGTGGCTCACCGCCGGGGCCGCGGGACGCTCAGGTGTCGCCGGGGTCGACCTGCTCGCCCGGCGCCCCGATGTCGAGGTCTCCCTCGACGATGACCGCGGTCATCCCGCCGGGCGACCTCGTCTCGTGCTGCTCGCCCGGCTCCCAGACGGCGGCCTCGCCCGGGCCGAGCCGGTGGACGACGTCCTCGCGGCCGGCCACCTCGGCCTCCCCGGTCAGCACCACCAGCAGCTGGCGCCCGACCGCGGGGTGCCGGCCGATCGTGCCGCCGGGGGCGAGCGCGACGGCGACCAGGTGGGTGTCGGCGCCGAGCCCGAACGCTCCGACGGAGAACCCGCGGCTCCCGTGCGCCTCGATCGGGCGGTGGGGCAGCCCCGCGAGGTCGAGGACCCGCACCTCAGGCCGCCCTCACGACTCGGCGGGCGGCGTGTAGTCGGGGTCGGCGGACGGGGCGTCGGGGTTGGCGCCGGAGCCGGCCTGGGCGACGTCGGACCAGTTCTCCAGCTCGCTCATCACCTCGGCGTGCTTGTCGACGCACACCACCACCAGGTCGCCCCGGTTGGCGCGGCTCATCGCGTGGCGGACCGCCTCGATCTCCTCGAGCACCAGCTCGGCCTGCTTGCAGCGCGCGCCCTCCTCCATCGCCTCGTGGACGCCCTGGAGGACCAGCTCGGCGGTCGCGCCGCGCTCGCGCCCGCGCAGCGCGACGTCCTCGCGCACGATGCAGACGTCGAAGTGCTGGGCGGCCACCCGGCCGAGGTCGACCATGTCCTGGTCGCGCCGGTCGCCGGCGGTCGCGATGATGCCGATCCGCGAGGGCCGGGCGAGGTCGTGCGACGACTCGAGCGACTCGCCGACCCGGTCGACGAAGTCGCCGAGCATCTTCATGCCGGGCGCGTTGTGGCAGTAGTCGACGATGACGTTGACGCCGTTGACCTCGACCTCGTTGAGCCGGCCGGGGGAGAGGTAGTAGTTCGTCGAGAACGTGCGCAGCCCCTGGCGGATGTCGTGCAGCGGGGCGCCGGCGGCGAAGGCCGCGGCGGCGGCCGCGAGCGCGTTCTGCACGTTCATCCGGGCCCGGCCGTTGAAGGTGGCCGGGAGCAGGTGGGTCCACGCGAGCTGCATCTCGCGGCGGCCGTGCTGGACGACCATCATCTCGCCGCGGTCGCTCGGGTTGAGCACGATCGCCTTGCCACCGCGGCGGCAGTGGGCGTCGATCATCTCGCGCACCTCGCTGCCCGGCTCCTCCATCGAGAACCACACGACCTGGCCCGAGCAGCGGCGCCGCATCTCGCGCACCAGCGGGTCGTCGGCGTTGAGGACCGCGTGGCCGTCGCGGGGCACGGCCTCGACGATGACCGCCTTGACGTCGGCGAGCTGCTCGACGGTGTCGATGCCGCGCATGCCGAGGTGGTCGGGCTGCACGTTGAGGACGACGGCGACGTCGTTGCGCTCGTAGCCCAGGCCCTCGCGCAGGATGCCGCCGCGGGCGACCTCGAAGACGGCGAAGTCGACGCGGGGGTTCTGCAGGACCATGCGGGCCGACCGGGGACCGGAGGCGTCCGCGCGGATCACCAGGCGCTCGTCGATCACCACGCCGTCGGTCGAGGTCATGCCGACCTTGCGGCCCATGCCCTTGAAGACGTGGCTGATCATCCGGCTGGTGGTCGTCTTGCCGTTGGTGCCGGTGACGGCCACGATCGGGATGCGCGACGTCGCACCCGGCGGGAAGAGCATGTCGACGACCGGCTTGGCGATGAACTGCGGCTCGCCGATGGTCGGGTGGGTGTGCATCCGGAAGCCGGGGGCCGCGTTGACCTCGCAGATCGCACCGCCGGTCTCGCGCACCGGCTGGGTGATGTCGGGGCAGATGAAGTCGATGCCGGCGATGTCGAGGCCGACCATCCGGGCGGCCTCCTCGGCGATCTCGACGTTCTCCGGGTGGGCCTCGAAGGTGCGGTCGATCGAGATGCCGCCGGTCGACATGTTGCCGGTGAGCGCGAGCTTGACCATCTCGCCCTCGGCCGGCACGGACTCGAGGGTGTGCCCCTGGTCGGCGAGCACCTCGATCGCCGCGTCGTCGACCTTGATCCGGGTCAGCACCTTCTCGTGCCCGACGCCGCGGCGCGGGTCGGCGTTGGTGAGGTCGACGAGCTCCTCGACCGTCGACGTGCCGTCGCCCGTGACCGACGCCGGCACCCGCTCGGCGATCGCGACCATGCGGCCGTCGATGATCAGGCAGCGGTAGTCCTTGCCGGTGACGAAGGACTCCACGATGACGTTGCCGCGGCGCGACTGCCCGTGCGCGACCGGGAACGCGGCGCGTACGTCGTCCTCGTCCTGCAGGTCGAGGCACACCCCGCGGCCGTGGTTGCCGTCGAGCGGCTTGAGCACGACCGGGTAGCCGATCCGGCGGGCCGCGGCCACCGCGCCGTCCTCGCTGCGCACCGACTCCTGCTTGGGGACCGGGAGGCCGGCGGCGCCGAGCAGCTTGGTGGTGAGGTCCTTGTCGGAGGCGATGTCGACCGCGATCGAGGAGGTCTCCGACGTCATGGTGGCGCGGATCCGCTTGGCGTGGACGCCCTGCCCGAGCTGGACGAGGGAGTACTGGTTGAGCCGGATCCACGGGATGTCGCGCGACACCGCCTCGTCGACGATCGCCTGCGTCGAGGGGCCGAACGCCGTGCGCTCGGCGCGACGGATGAAGTCGTCGCGCTCGGCCTCCCAGTCGAAGTCGGGGTCGCCCTCGACGAGGTGGTTGACCAGCCGCACCGCGAGCCGGCCGGCGCTCAGGCCGACGTTCTCGTCGATGTAGCCGTAGATGATGTTGTAGCGGCCCGTCTGGCCCTTGACCTGGCGCGTCTTGCCGCGACGGATGTCGTGGCCGACGAGCTGCTGCAGGGCCAGCGCGACGTGCTCGGCGACGTGCCCGAGCCAGGTGCCCTCGTTGAGCCGCTCGAGGAAGCCGCCGCGCCGACCGCGCGAGCACGAGTGCTCGCGCAGCCCCGGCAGCATCGCCACGAGGTCCTCGGAGAAGCCGGGCAGCGTGTTGGTGGGGAACTGCTCGAGCGAGCCCAGGTCGACGACGAGGTGGATCGACTTGTCGTAGGACCAGACGTTGGGGCCGCGGTAGACGCGGGTCTCGACGATCTCGAGGTCGGGCGTGGGGCGCTCGGTCATGCCTGGTCTCCCTGGGGGGTGGCGGTGTCGTCGGACGGGTGGGGCTGGGCGCGTCGCAGCTTGAGGCGACGACGGATCGCCGCGGGTGTCGCGTCGGCGGCGGCGATGTCGCGGGCGAGCTGGCGCAGGTCGCGGCTGGCCTCGGCCAGCTCGAGGGCGTCCTCGGCGGCGACCTCGGTCTCCTGCGGGACGAGGGTCCGGGTGGTGAGGTCGAACACCGACCCCTCGGGCAGGACGTGGAACACCACGCCGCTGGCCAGGATCGGCGACGAGCGAGGCGCCTCGTGGGCGTTGGAGACCATCCGGGCGCCGTCGAAGACGGTGACCGCGCCCTTGCCGATCACCCGCATGACCGAGTCGCCGTCGACGTCCTCGACGAGGCCGCAGGTGTCCTCGTCGACACCGATGCCGAGCAGCTGCGGGCTCTGGGCCACGATCATCAGCAGCCGGCCGTAGCGGTTGCGCTGGTCGAAGTGCTGGTCGATGACGGTCGTCGGGACCAGGCCGAGGCCCGCGGCCACCTGGGTCATCCGCTGCTTCGGCGTCGACCCGCCGACGCCGAAGGCGACCATGTGCGACGACTGGATGCTGGCACCGGCCGACGTCCCGGCCACGACGGCCCCGCGCTCGTGGGCGCGCAGGATCGCCTCGCCCACCGGCGTGCCGCCGATGACCGACGAGAGCTTGAGCTGGTTGCCCCCGGTCATGAACACCCCGGTCGCCTCGTCGAGCGCCTTGACGAGGGCGGGGTCGTGGGCCTGCTCGCGCGTCTCGGGACGCACCGCGTCGACCCGGGCCGCGCCGAACTTGGAGAAGAGCGCGTCGTAGACGTCGACGACCTCGCGTCCCAGCGACGACGCGGTCGGGATCACGGCGATCCGCGCGTCCCTCCCGCCGCTGAGGGAGACGAAGTGCTTGAGGATCGTCGGCTTGCGCACCTTGTCCTCGGCGCCACCGATGATCATGAGTGGTCCCTTGGGCATGACAGGCAGGCTAGCGGCTGGGAGGGTGAGCGGATGCAGGAGTCAACGAGCGGCGGACGCCGCCGCCTGGTGCTCGTCCGCCACGCGAAGGCCGAGCCCACCGCCCCGACGGACCACGAGCGCGACCTCAGCACCCGCGGACGCGCGGACGCGGAGGAGGCCGGACGCTGGCTGGCGGGTGCGGGCCTCGTGCCCGACGCCGCACTGGTGTCCGACGCACGACGCGCCCACGAGACGTGGCTCCACCTGGCGCTCGGCGGGTCGTGGGACGTGGAGCCGGAGCTGTCGCCGGCCCTCTACGCCGCGGGACCGGACTCCGCGCTCGACCTGCTCCGCGAGACGTCGCCCGAGGTCGGCTCCCTCGTCGTGGTCGGCCACAACCCGACCATGGCCTACCTCGCCGAGCTCCTCGACGACGGGGACGGTGACGGCGAGGCCACGACGTCGATGCTGGTGCGCGGCTTCCCGCCCGCGGCCCTGGCCGTCTTCGAGGTCGACGGGACGTGGGGCGACCTCGCGCCCGGGACCGCGCGGCTGACGTCCTTCCACGTCGGCGAGGCGTGACCGGCCCCGACGACGTCGCGGCCCGGCTCCGCGCCGCCGGCTGCGTGTGGGCGGAGGACGAGGCCACGCTGCTGCGCGAGGCGTCCGGCTCGGACGCCGAGCTCGACGCCCTCGTCGCCCGCCGTGTCAGCGGGGAGCCGCTCGAGCTCGTCCTCGGGTGGGTCGCGTTCCTCGGCCTCCGCCTGCGCGTCGCGCCCGGCACGTTCGTCCCGCGTCGGCGCACCGAGCTCCTCGCCCGGACGGCCCGGCGGGAGGCCGGGCGCCGGGCCGGCGACCCGGTGGTCGTCGAGATGTGCTGCGGCGTCGGCCCGGTCGCTGCCGCCCTCGAGGGGCTGCCGGGCACCGTCCACGCGGCTGACCTCGACGACGTGGCGCTGGCCTGCGCACGGGTCAACGCGCCGTCGGCACGCATCCACCGGGGCGACCTCTACGACGCGCTGCCCGACGACCTCGCAGGACGCGTCGACGTGCTGGTGGCCAACGCGCCGTACGTCCCCACCCGGCGGATCGCGTCGATGCCGCCCGAGGCCCGTGAGCACGAGCCGCTGGTCGCGCTGGACGGTGGCGCCGACGGCGTGGACGTGCACCGGCGGCTGGCTGCCGGGGCACCCGCCTGGCTGGCGCCCGGCGGCGTGGTGCTGGTCGAGACCAGTCCCGCCCAGCTCCCGCTGACCCTCGCCGCGCTGGCGGACGCCGGCCTCGACGTCAGCTCGGTCCGCGACGACGACGTCGGCGGCTGCGTCGCCGTCGGGGTCAGTCGGTCAGCGGCGGGGCCGGCGTGACGATGCCGACCTCGGCGTCTGCCTCCTCGATCTCCTCGCGGGAGATCCCGAGGAGGTAGAGGACGCTGTCGAGGTAGGGCGTGTTCACCGAGGTGTGTGCGGCGTCGCGCACGACCGGCTTGGCGTTGTAGGCGATGCCGAGACCGGCGGTGTTGAGCATGTCGAGGTCGTTGGCGCCGTCGCCGATGGCGATGACCGCGTCGAGCGGCACGCCGACCTCGGCAGCGAACTCCCGCAGCGCGGCGGCCTTCCCCGCCCGGTCGACCACGTCGCCCACGATCCGGCCCGTGAGCCGGCCGTCGACGATCTCGAGGTCGTTGGCGCGCGAGAAGTGGATGCCGAGGTCGGCGGCGAGCCGGTCGGTGATCTGGCTGAAGCCGCCCGACACGATCGCGAAGCGGTAGCCCAGGCGCCGCAGCGTGCGGACCATGGTGCGCGCGCCCGGCGCGAGGACCACGGACTCGTAGACCTCGTCGAGCGCCGACGCCGGCACGCCCTCGAGCAGGGCGACCCGCTGGCGCAGCGACTCCTCGAAGTCGAGGTCGCCGCGCATCGCGGCCTCGGTGACCCGGGCGACCTCGGCCTCCTGCCCGGCGTGGGCGGCGATCATCTCGATCACCTCGCCCTGGATCAGGGTGGAGTCGACGTCCATCACGATCAGGCGCACCCCGCGGCGGTGCAGGCTCTCGCGCTGCACCGCGAGGTCGATGCCCTGGCGGACCGCCTCGGTGGCCAGCAGCGGGCGCAAGCGGTCTGCCGGGGCGCCCGACACGTGCAGCTCGATCGCGGTGACGGGGTAGCGCGCCATCCGCTCGATGCGGTCGATGTTGGCACCGGAGTCGGCGATCCGCCCGGCGACGGCCGCGACGGCGGAGGCCTTGAGCGGGCTGCCGATGAGCGTGATGTGGGAGCGGTCGCCGCGCCTGCTGCGGTTGTCGCCGGCGCCGCGGTCCACCTCGACGCTCATGCCGAGCTCGGTGCCGGTGCGCTCGATCACGTCGCGCAGCTTCTTCCAGTCCCGCGGCGCGGTGACCAGGATGCCGAGCAGCAGCCGTCGGCGCAGCACGACCTGCTCGATGTCGACGACCTCGACCCCGGCGCCGGCGAGGGCGTCGAAGATGGCCGAGGTGACGCCCGGCCGGTCCTTGCCGATGAGGGTGACCAGGAGGGTCTTCGGCTCGTCTTCCATGGTGGGGGAAGGCTAGCCCCGCGGTGCGGCTGCCCGGGGCCGGGTCCGCACCTCGGGCGCGACCAGGCGCGGTCGGGGGCTGTGGGTGCTGGCCTCGCCGCACCGGATCCCCTAGGTTGCTCCGCGGTGGGGGCCCCGCTCGTGGGGTCACCCGGACTCAGGGGGTTTCGATGGACTTCATGACAGCGGTCAAGACGTGCTTCTCCAAGTACGTCGACTTCAACGGCCGAGCGCGCCGGTCCGAGTTCTGGTGGTGGGCGCTGTTCACCTTCCTGGTCGGCATCGTGGCCGGCATCCTGGACCGCGCTCTCGGCACCACGTACGGGGTGAACGACTCCAACGGGCTGATCGGGACGCTCTCGTCGCTCGCGCTCCTCCTGCCCGGCCTCGCGGTCGCCGCCCGACGACTGCACGACACCGGACGCAGCGCGTGGTGGCTGCTGCTGATCATCGTGGTGTTCTTCGGCTGGATCGTGCTCTTCGTCTTCTACGTCCTCGACAGCCAGCCCGGCGACAACCGGTTCGGCCCGAACCCCAAGACGGGTCCTGCGGGCTACGACGGTGGCTACCCGCCGCCCCCGCCGGCCTACGGCAGCGGCCAGTACGGCGCCTGACCCGCTCGAGGGTGAGTGTCGGTGGGCGGGCGTAGCGTCCGCCGCATGACGTCCGTCCACCACACCATCGACTACGTGGAGATCAACGTCTCCGACCTCGCCGCCTCCCGCGCGTTCTACGAGCAGGCCTTCGGCTGGCTCTTCAACGACTACGGCCCGACCTACGCCGGCATCCGCGCGGCGTCGGGCGACGGCGAGGTCGGCGGCCTCAACGCCGCCGGCACCCCGGGTCCCGGCGGCCCGCTGGTCATGCTGTTCTCCGACGACCTCGACGCCACGCGTGCGGGCATCGAGGCAGCCGGCGGGACGATCACGACGCCGCCCCACGAGTTCCCCGGCGGTCGTCGCCTCGAGTTCGCCGACCCCAGCGGCAACGTGCTCGGCGTCTGGGCGTCGTCCTAGGGATCAGCCCTCCGGCCACACCTCGGGCGAGCAGGCCGCGACGATCGCGCGCCGCGCCGCCCGACCCAGCGGCGTGAGCAGGTCGCGGCGTCGCTCCACCTCGTGCGCCGAGAGCGCGCCGCCGTCGTCGACGAGGGCCAGGTCGACGATCGACCACGCCTGCAGCCCGCGCCCGGCGAGCTCCACGCACCGCGGAGGAGTGCCGAGCGGCGCGTCGAGCTCGGGACGGTGGTGCAGGTCCATGAGGGCGTCGGCCGCCTCGGGCCGCCACCGCGCCACGTCGAGGTCGGCCAGGTCGCGCGCCGCGACGAGCAGCGCCTCGCGCAGCGCCCGGTCCGCCTCCCCGACGTCGGGGAGCTGGCGCCGGGCGGCCGCGTGCGGGGTCCACTGCACGGTCTCGCCGACCTCGGTCGGGACCAGGCCCAGCTCGCCGGCGACGACGGCCTGGCCAGCCTCGAGCGCCGCCTCGTTGAAGGCGCGCGGACCGCCCAGCCCGAGCGGGTCGCCGTCGACCGGCAGGGCCAGCCCCGCGCCCGTCGCGCCCGCTCCGCGGCAGCGCACCAGCAGGTCGAGCGCGGAGCCGCCCTCGAGGAGGTGCGTGTCGGCCGCCAGCACGTCGAGGACGTGGTCGGTCTGCTCGTGCCCGCGCAGCCACGCGGTCAGCCACCACGCCAGCGTCGCCGAGTGCGGCAGGGCGTACGGCAGGGAGCGTGGCGAGGACGGGGGAGGGGCGTGCGGGGACATCGTCGGCGAGGCTACTCGCCGCGCCCCGCGCGTCGTGCCGTCCGCAGCGGCACGCGCGCTGGATAGGGTGAGTGACATGGTCGCCGTCATCGAGTTCGCCGGGGTCACGGTGCGCCGTGGCACGACGTTGCTGCTCGACGACGTGAGCTGGCAGGTCGAGGAGGACGAGCGCTGGGTGGTGCTCGGCCCCAACGGTGCCGGCAAGACCACGCTGCTCCAGGTCGCGGCCGCCCAGCTCCACCCGACGGCCGGGGTCGCCGGCATCCTCGACGAGGTGCTCGGCACCACCGACGTGTTCGACCTCCGCCCGCGCATCGGCCTCACCAGCGCCTCGCTCGCCGACCGCATCCCGCGCCACGAGCTGGTCAAGGACGTCGTGGTGTCCGCCTCCTACGGCGTCGTGGGGCGCTGGCGCGAGGAGTACGCCGACCTCGACCACGACCGTGCCGCGGCGCTCCTCGGGGAGGTCGGTGCGGCCCACCTCGCCGAGCGCACGTTCGGGACCCTCAGCGAGGGCGAGCGCAAGCGCGTGCAGATCGCGCGCGCCCTGATGACCGACCCGGAGCTGCTCCTGCTGGACGAGCCCGCCGCCGGGCTCGACCTCGGCGGGCGCGAGGACCTGGTCGCGACGCTCTCCGAGCTCGCGCTCGACCCCGACTCGCCGGCCACCGTGCTCGTCTCCCACCACGTCGAGGAGATCCCGCCGGGCTTCACCCACGCCCTGCTGCTGCGCGAGGGCCGCGTCGTCGACGCCGGGCCCGTCGAGGAGGTCGTGACGGCCGAGACGCTGTCGGAGACCTTCGCCATGCCGCTCGTGCTGACGCGTGCCGACGAGCGGTTCGCAGCGCGGCGACGAGTCGGCGCGCCCGCGGGCGACCGGTAGATCGATAGGGTCGGGACATGGACTGGATCCGCGACCACCTCTGGGAGACCTGGCTGGCGCTGTCGATCGCGCTCGGGGTCGCCGAGATGTTCAGCCTGGACCTGATCCTCGCGATGCTCGCGGCGGGCGCCGCGATCGGCATGGTGGCCGCGCTCGTCGGGCTGCCGTTCGAGATCACGGTCATCGCCGCGATCGCCTCGTCGGTCGCGATGCTGGCGCTCGTGCGCCCGTCGTTCGTCAAGCGCCTGCACAGCGGACCCGAGCTCGCGCTCGGCCACGGCAAGCTCGTCGGGACCCGGGGGATGGTCACCGAGGAGATCACCGGGCTGTCCCCGGGCCGGATCAAGGCCGGAGGCGAGATCTGGACGGCTCTTCCCTACGACGAGAACCTGCGGATCGCGCCCGGCGAGACGGTCGAGATCCTCCAGATCAAGGGCGCCACCGCCTACGTCCACCCGGTCGCGACGCTCGAGCCCTGAGCGCCGGCCGACCGCAGCACCCACGCCAGACCATCCACCACGCAACACCCGAGATCGGGGGAGACCGGTGACACCACTGCTCATCCTGTTCCTGCTCGTGCTCGTGTTCGTCGTCGTCATGCTCGCCAAGACGGTCCGGATCGTGCCCCAGGCACGGGCCGCCATCGTCGAGCGCTTCGGCAAGTACAAGGGCACGCTGCCGGCAGGCCTCAACATCGTCGTGCCGTTCATCGACAAGGTGCGCTACCTCATCGACCTGCGCGAGCAGGTCGTGAGCTTCCCGCCCCAGCCGGTGATCACCGAGGACAACCTGGTGGTGTCGATCGACACCGTCATCTACTTCCAGGTGACCGACCCGGTGGCGGCGACCTACGAGATCGCCAACTACATCCAGGCCGTCGAGCAGCTCACCATGACCACGCTGCGCAACATCGTCGGCGGCATGGACCTCGAGCAGACGCTGACCTCCCGCGAGGAGATCAACAACGGCCTGCGCGGCGTGCTCGACGAGGCCACCGGCAAGTGGGGCATCCGCGTCAACCGCGTCGAGATCAAGGGCATCGACCCGCCGCCGTCGATCAAGGACGCGATGGAGAAGCAGATGCGCGCCGACCGCGACAAGCGCGCGCTGATCCTCAGCGCGGAGGGCCAGCGGCAGTCCGCGATCCTCACCGCCGAGGGCAACAAGCAGTCGCAGATCCTCAACGCCGAGGGTGACCGCGAGTCGCAGATCCTGCGCGCCCAGGCCGACCGCGAGGCCGCGATCCTGCGGGCGCAGGGCGAGGGCCAGGCCATCCAGACGGTCTTCCAGGCCATCCACGACGGCCAGCCCGACCAGTCCCTGCTGGCCTACCAGTACCTCCAGATGATGCCGAAGATCGCCGAGGGCAGCGCCAACAAGGTCTGGGTCATCCCCTCCGAGATCACCAAGGCGATGGAGGGGCTCGGCTCCTCGATCCACGAGATCGCCGGGATCCCGAAGGACGCCAGCCCGCGCACCCGCGTCGACATGGGACCGTCCGAGCCCCAGCTGCCGCGCTCGTCGGAGGACCCCGAGGTGCGGGCCACCAGCCAGGCCGTGCAGCAGGCGATCGCGGAGGCGGAGATCGCCGCCAACCCGGGCAAGTCCGCCCGTTCGATGGACACCGGCAACGGTGACCCGCTGGGCAGCGACCCGCTGGGCTCGTCCGAGCCGCCGGCCGAGCCGGGAGGTCCCGCCGGCCAGTGAGCCTCGTCGAAGCCCTGCTGGTCGTCCTCGCCGGAGTGGCGGCCGGCACCATCAACACCGTGGTGGGGTCGGGAACGCTGATCACGTTCCCGACCCTCCTCGCGTTCGGCGTCCCGCCCGTGACCGCCAACGTCAGCAACACCGTCGGGCTCGTGCCCGGCAGCGTGTCGGGCGTCGTGGGCTACCGCCGCGAGCTGGCCGGGCAGCGCTCGCGCGTGCTGCGCCTCGGCTCGGCGTCGCTGCTCGGCGGCGTGGTCGGGGCGCTGCTGCTGCTCTGGCTGCCGTCGTCGGCGTTCGACGCGATCGTGCCCGTCCTCATCGCGCTCGGCGTGGTGCTGGTGCTGCTCGGTCCGCGCATCCAGCGCTCGGTGGCCGCCCGTGCCGAGCGTCGCGGCGGCATCCCGGACCACGGCGTGTGGTGGGTGTGGCCGGCGGTCGCCCTCACCGGCGTCTACGGCGGCTACTTCGGCGCCGCGCAGGGCGTGCTGCTGATGGCCGTCCTCGGCATCGGGGTGGTCGACTCCATGCAGCGCCACACGGCCACCAAGAACGTCCTCGCGCTGCTGGTCAACGCCGTCGCGGCGGTGATCTTCATCCTGGTCGCCGACGTCGACTGGGTCGTGGCCGGGCTCATCGCCGCGGGGTCGATCGTCGGTGGACAGCTCGGCGCCACCGTCGGCCGCCGGCTCCCACCGGTGCTGCTACGCGCGGTGATCGCCGTCGTCGGCGTGACCGCGCTCGTCGTCCTGCTCGCCTGAGGCCGGAGGGCCCACCCACGCGTCCAGCCACGTGCCGAGGACGCCGTAGACGCGCCGACGCACGTCGGGTCGCGAGAGCACCATGTCGTGCACTGCTCCCTCGACCGCGACCGACGTGACGTGCCGACCGATCGAGGAAGCCCAGCGGCGGATCTGCTCGACGTCGAGGACGATGTCGGTGGAGCGCACCGCCTCGTCGGTCGGCTCGGTGAAGGTCGAGCGGGCCGACGACATCACCAGCACCGGGCCGGGCACGTCGAGGCCGGCGTGGAGGCGGGCGTGGCCGCGCCGCACGGCGCGCAGCCACCCGACGTAGACCGGACGGGACTCCAGCGGCTTCCAGTCGAGGTCGTAGTCCCACTCGCCGCCGTGGTCGCGGTGCAGCGACCGTCCGTAGACCTCGCTGACCCGGCGCGGGATCTCCTGCATCGGGCGTCGCGCGCCGAGCCGCTCCAGCGCGATGGTCGCCGCGGGGCTCCGCAGCCAGGCCGAGCCCTGCATGTCGAGCCACGGCGAGTTGAGCACCGTCCCGGCGAGCTCGGAGGGCCGCCGTTCGTGGGCCCACAGCGGGACGGTCAGCCCGCCGGTGGAGTGCGCCGAGACGAGCACCTCGCGGTGGCCGTCGCGCTGGGTGATGCGCCACCAGGCGAGGTCGATCTCGGCGAAGTACTCGCTGAGGTCGGCGACGAAGTGCGGGGTCTGGTGCTCGCGCAGCGACCGGCCGTACTTGCGCAGGTCGACCGCGTAGAACGTCCACCCGCGGTCGGTCCACCACCGGGCGTACTCGTCGTGGAAGAAGTAGTCGGCGAAGCCGTGGACGTGCAGCACCGCGCGGCCGTTGGGTCGCCCGGGCCGGCGGGTCACGAGGGTGGCGACGACCGCGCCCTCGTCGTCCGGGGGCAACGAGATGGTCTCCACCCGGTAGTCGGGGCCGAGCACGTCCGCATCGACGTCGGCCGGCGGCGGAACCAGCGTCATGCGCCGAGGATATCGACCCGGTCACGGTGCCCTCGAGATTTCGGCATTAGACCGCGACCTCGACGGCCGCGCCACTACCCTTGCGCAGTGTCGAACGCCCTGAGCACCATGCCGCGCGCGTTCTCGGCGTACGTCCGCTCGCACGTCGAGCGCTGGCGCACCGGGTCGCGTGGCAGCCAGGCGTTCCTGCTGCTGGTGCTCACCGCGCTGGTGGCGCTGGCGGTCATCCTGGCCGATGTCGCGGCGCTCGTCCTGCCGGTGGCCCTGTGGTTCCTGTTCCTCATGGTCGGGCTGATGCTGCTCCGCTTCGTGCCGCTGGTGCTGCTGACGGTCGTGCTGTCCGCCGCCGCGATCGGCACGTCGGTCGACACCGACTTCAAGACCGGCAGCCGCTTCCTCGCGCTCGCGGTGTTCGCGGTCGGCGTGGTGCTCGCGGTCTACCAGTCCAGCCGCCAGCGCTCGGGCCTGCCGATGGCGCTGAGCGAGGCGGTGCTCACCCAGCTGCGTGACCGCCTGCAGCGGCAGGGTGTCGTCCCGCAGCTGCCTGCCGGGTGGCGCTCGCAGTCGGAGACGATCACGGCCAACGGTCCGAGCTATGCCGGCGACTTCCTCGTCGCCGACCTGCGCGAGGGACGCTGGCTGGAGATGGCGCTCGTCGACGTCTGTGGCAAGGGGACGACCGTGGGTCCGCAGGCGCTCCAGTTCGCCGGGGCGCTGGGTGGGCTGATCGGCGCACTGCCGCCGCACGAGCTGATGGCCGCGGCCAACGGCTTCCTGCTGCGCCAGGAGTCGGACGAGTCGCTGGCCACGGCCGTGCACGTCAAGGTCGACCTGGTCACGGGCGACTACACGATCACCAGCGCCGGCCACCCGCCGGCGCTCCACTGGCACCTCGACCACCGCGGCTGGTCGGTCGACAACGCGCGGGGCATGGCGCTCGGCGTGATCCCCGAGGCGGACTTCACCCCCAGCCGGGGCCGGCTCAAGCCGGGCGAGGCGCTGATGTTCTACACCGACGGCGTCATCGAGTCGGCCGACAAGGACCTCGACGGCGGCATCGACTGGCTGCGCGACGTCGCGCTCCAGGCGGTCGATGCGCGCGGGTTCGCGGGGCTGCCCCGCCGGGTGCTGAAGAAGGTGCCGCGCGGGGACGACGACCGCGCCCTGCTCCTGCTCGAGCGGCAGCCGCTCACGTCGCCCGAGCGCGCCTGACGGTCTGGTCCGGCCACCACGGCCGTTGACCTCGAGCGCGCGCGAGGTCCTAGTCTCGGCAGATGGTCACGACCCAGGAGATGCTCCGACGCCAGCAGCCGCTCGAGACCGTTTTCGGCTACCGCACCACCGCGGCGGAGGTGGTCGCCGGGCACGACCTCGCCGGCAGGCGGGCCGTCGTCACCGGTGGCTACGCGGGCCTGGGCATCGAGACCGTACGCGCGCTGGCCGGCGCCGGCGTGTCCGTCCTGGTCCCGGCGCGACGGCCCGACGCGGCGACCGAGGCGCTGGCCGACCTCGAGGGCGTCGAGGTCCGCGCGATGGACCTCGGCGACCTCGACTCGGTCGCCGCCCTCACGGCCTCGGTCCGCGAGGACGGGCGTCCGATCGACCTGGTGATCGACGTCGCCGGCGTGATGGCCACCCCGCACCAGCAGACCCCGCAGGGCTGGGAGCTGCAGCTCGGCACCAACCACCTCGGCCACTTCGCGCTGGTCGGCGGCATCGCCGGGCTCCTCACCGACGGCGCGCGGGTCGTGTCGTACTCCTCGACCGGCCACTACCGCTCGCCCGTGCTGTTCGACGACCTGCGGTTCGAGACCACGCCCTACGACCCGTGGGTCGCCTACGGCCAGTCCAAGACGGCGAACGCGCTCTTCGCGGTCGCCCTCGACGCGCGCGGCGCCTCCCGCGGCATCCACGCCTACTCGGTGCACCCGGGCGGGATCATGACCGACCTGCAGCGGCACATGCCGCGCGAGGACCTCCTCGCGCGCGGGTGGATCGACGAGGACGGCAACCCCAACCCGCGCTTCAAGACGCCGGCGGAGGGAGCCTCGACCGGGCTGTGGGCGGCGACGGCGCCCGAGCTGGAGTCGCGCGGCGGCGTCTACTGCGAGGACTGCGCCGTGAAGGGCGTCGTGCCGCCCGACCACGCCGACCTCACGACGGGCGGCGTCAAGGAGTGGGCCATCGACGTGGCCGCTGCCGAGCGGCTCTGGGAGCTGTCCGTGGGCGCGACCGGCGTCGACCCGCTGGGCTGACCGCGCCGCGTCAGGGCCGGGCGCCGCGCGAGTAGAGCTCGCGGATGACGTCCTCGATGTCGGGCTCCTGGATCGACAGGTCCGCCACGTCGTAGCCCGCCGCCACCGCGGCGACGACGGGTGCGGCGCTGGCGTCGGCGGGGAAGGACAGCCACTGCCGCGGACCCTCCACCTTCCGCACGCTCGCGCCCGGGACCTCGATCGGCGCCGCTTCGTCGACGAGGTCGACGACCAGCGTGCGGCTCGACCCGCCCTCCGCGTGCAGGCCGGACAGGGAGCCGTCGTAGACGCTGGTGCCGTGGTCGATCACGATCACCCGGTCGCACAGGGCCTCGATGTCCTGGAGGTCGTGCGTGGTCAGCAGGAGGGTGGTGCCGCGCTCGGCGTTGAGCGCGCGCAGGAACTCGCGCAGCCGGCCCTTGCTGACGACGTCGAGGCCGATGGTGGGCTCGTCGAGGTAGAGCACCTCCGGGTCGTGCAGGAGCGCGGCGGTGATGTCGCCGCGCATCCGCTGGCCGAGGCTGAGCTGGCGGACCGGGGTGTCGAGCTGGTCGCCGAGGTCGAGCAGGTCGACGAAGCGGTCGAGGTTGGCGCGGTAGCGGGCCGGCTCGATGCGGTACATCTTGCGCAGCAGGTCGAAGGAGTCGCGCAGCGGCAGGTCCCACCACAGCGTGGTGCGCTGGCCGAACACGACGCCGATCCGGCGGGCGAGCTCCACGCGGTCGCGGCTGGGGTCGAGGCCGGCCACCCGCACGGTGCCGCCGGTCGGGACGAGGATCCCGGTCAGCATCTTGATCGTGGTGGACTTCCCGGCGCCGTTCGGCCCGATGTAGCCGACCATCTCGCCGGCGGTGACGGCGAAGGTCAGGTCGTGGACGGCGCGCACGCTGTCGCGCGTGCGGCGGCGCCGGCCCTCGACGCGGCGGCGTACGTCGAAGGTGCGCTCGAGGTCGCGCACGTCGACCAGCGGTCCGGACGTCTGGTGCATGTCAGCTCCCGGTGGAGGTGTAGTGGCGCACGCCGGTGCGCCAGACGAGGAGGGCCGCCGCCAGCGTCAGCAGGCCGGCCACGGGGGAGGCGAGCTGGAACGCGTCGGGCATGCCGAACGGGTCGCCACGCCCGAGGAGGTACAGACAGGGGTACCAGTTCACGAACGCGACCGGGATGACGAAGGTGAGGCCGACCATCACCTCGCGCGGGAAGATGCTCAGCGGGTACTGGGTGACGGTCGCGCCGCCGTAGGTGAAGGCGTTGGCGAACTCGGTGGCGTCGGTCGTCCAGAACTGGATGCAGGAGAAGCCGACGAAGAGGCCGAAGAACACCAGCGCCCCGCTCACCAGCATCGAGACGGCCACCAGCACCCGCGCCGGGGTCCAGTCGACGTGGGTGCACGCCCAGCCGAACACGACGGACGCCTGGGTCAGCCGCCCGAGGCGGCGGAGGGTGAACTGGTCGGCGCACACCTGCACGAGCAGGGGGACCGGCTTGGTCATCATCTGGTCGAGGCGCCCGGTGCGGATGTAGGCGCCGATCCGCTCGACGCTGCCGATCGCGGTGTCGGCGACGCCGAGCGCCAGCGACGCGCTGCCGTAGAGCAGGGCCACCTCCTGCAGCGAGAAGCCGGCGAGGTCGCGCAGGTGCGCGAACATGATCCAGAGCCCGACGAAGTCGAGGCCGGTGATCAGGCCGTTGCCGAGCGCGAGCAGCAGGAACGACGTGGGGTACTGCCAGGCGGCCCGGACCCAGAGCCACGCGATCTGGCCGTACGTGCGCAGGTGCCGCGCGGCTGCGGCGTCAGCCACCCTGGACCACCACCTTCCGGGTGGCGAGGGACAGCACCGTGTGGCAGGCCGCGAGCAGGACGACCGCCCACAGCACCTGGAAGCCGAGCGCCGCGACGAGGTCGGTGCCGGTGTGCTTGCCGAGCCAGACGTCCGCGGGCACCTGCACGTAGGACGCCCACGGCAGGGCGGTGGCGAGGGTGCCGAGCCAGCCGGGGAACAGCACCAGCGGCAGCATCATGCCGCTGAAGAAGATCGCGAACGCCCCGCTCATCACCTTGACCCCCGACTGGTCGAGCAGCCAGAACGCGGTGCTCGCGACGAGGAACCTGATCGCGAAGCTCACCACCACCGCCAGCACCAGGGACAGGCCGAAGGCGAGCGCCGCCACGGGGGAGGCGGGGAGCGCGATGTCGAAGACGACGAGGCCGATGACCGTGGGGCCGAACCCGCGGGTCAGGAGGTGGTACGCCGCGCGGCCGAGGTCGGCGGCGAGGTACCAGCCGACCAGTCCGACCGGACGGTAGAGGTCGATCGCGACGTCGCCGGTGCGGACCCGCTCGGCGAGGTCGTCGGTGCTGCCGCCGCCCCACAGCGCGATGGTCATCAGCAGCGCCTGGCCGAGCCAGACGTAGGTCACCGCGTCCTGCTGGTCGTAGCCCCCGGCGGTCGGGTTCGCCCGCCAGAGCGCGATGTAGGCGTAGGAGTAGATGACCCCGAACACCGAGTTGGTGAAGATCCCCGCGAGGGTGGCGGCGCGATAGGTGGAGTAGCGGCGGAAGGCGCGTGCGGCGATCGCGACGTGCAGCATCCGCATCCCCTCGTACGACCTCGACCCGGTGGTGCCCCCGACGGGGCCCGGGATCGTCTCACACCCGACGGGGGTCGCGCACGGGAGTTCTCCGGTGAGGGCCGAGCGGGGTCGTGCCGGTCGGTCAGCGGTGGCGGACCAGGTTGACCACGCCGATGGTGCGGCCCTGGCCGTCACGGGTGATCGCGACGCCGGCGCGGTCGGCGCGCCGGCTCAGCAGGATCTCGCGGTGCCCGGGGGAGTCGAGCCACAGCTCGATCATCTGGGCCGGGGTGAGTCCGGTGCCGCGTACCAGCGTCTCTCCGGCCCAGGTGCCGTGGCAGCGATCGACCACGTCGCCCTGGTCGCGGTGCGCGAACACACCGGTGCGGGCGATGCGCCGCCCCCACTTCTCCGCCATCTTGTCGGTGCAGGAGTCGAACACCCGGACCTCGCGCAGGCCGTTGGCCGCCCGCGCCTGGTTGATCTCGACCATCAGCAGGTCCTCGAGCTGCGCCGACGACAGCGTGCTGACGTCGCGGGTGCTGTCGGTCGACGTCGGGACCGGCCAGGTGCCGGCGTGGGCCGTCGCGGCGGGGCCGAGCAGCGCGGTCGCGGCGAGGCAGAGCGAGACGACGAGGGAGCTGGTCCGGTGGCGCATGGGTTCCTCCAGGAGATCCGCCGTCGAGGGGGGTGTGGGCAGATCTTGACGGAATCTTGGGCTATTCCGTCTTGATAGTAGAACGCATGTATGGGTCCGGCTAGAAATTGGCGAAACCAGCGACGACACGCCCACGTTTCGTCAACTCTTCGCCCGGAGTCGACGCACAGTCGACCGCAGTGATGAAACCGCCTTGACGGTTTCTTCGTGGTCCAAACGACGAAAAGAGGCCCTGCGGTCTGGACCGGGGTCCGGGCCGCAGGGCCTCGAGGTCGTCCGCCCTTGGCGGCGATGCCGCAGGGCGCGGGTGGGTCAGTGCTGGTAGGTGCCGTGGAGGATCGCGCGGCCGAGGGTCTTGAAGGCGAGGTTGAACGACACCACGGCGGGGGAGGCGTCGGCGTCCACGCCGAGCGACTCCTCGCCCACGGCGTGCACGACGAAGAAGTAGCGGTGCGGCTGGTCCCCCTCGGGCGGCGCGGCGCCCATGAAGCCGGCCTCGCCGCCGTCGTTGCGCACGTGGAAGGCGCTGCCCGGCAGGTCGGCGGACGCGGCCCCCGTGTCGAGCGACGTCACGTCGGCCGGGAGGTCGACCAGCACCCAGTGCCAGAAGCCGCTCGGGGTCGGGGCGTCGGGGTCGAAGCAGGTGACCACGAAGGACTTCGTGCCCTCGGGGGCGCCCGACCAGCTCAGCTGGGGCGAGGTGTTGCCGGCGGAGGCCACCTGGTCGTCGGACAGGGGGGCGCCGTCGGTCACGTCGGTGCTCGTGACGGTGAACGACGCCGTGGCGGGGAGGTAGTCGTACGGGTTCGGGGAGACCGGTCGCTCGATGCCTGTGCTCATCCCTCGAACCTAGCCACCCCGGCCACGCGGGGGCCAGAGACACTGGACCCATGACCGACGAGCACGCCGACGCCGGACCCGCCCGCCCCTACCTGGCCGGGCTGGTGCTGGCGGGGCGCAAGGTCGTCGTCGTCGGCGGCGGGCACGTGGCGCAGCGGCGGGTCCCCTCCTTCCTCGCCACCGGAGCCCGCGTCACGCTGGTGAGCCCCGAGGTGACGCCCGCCCTCGAGGGACTGGCCGGCGAGCTCAACCTCGAGCTGCGCGAGTTCGTCGAGAGCGACCTCGACGGTGCGTGGTACGTCGTCGCGGCGACCGACGACCCCGACGTGAACGCCCGGGTGGTCGCGGCCGCGGAGGCCCGCCACACCTTCTGCGTCCGCGCCGACGACGCCCGCAGCGGCAGCGCCTGGACCCCGGCAGTCGGCCACCACGGCAGCGTGACCGTCGGTGTGCTCGGCAACCGGGAGCCGCGGAAGTCCGCCGCGCTGCGCGACGAGATCGTCACCGCGCTGCGCGACGGCGACCTGAGCGCCACCGACGCCCACGACCGCACGCCGGGGGTGGTCCTCGTGGGTGGCGGTCCGGGGGAGCCGGAGCTCGCCACCGTCGCGGCCCGCCACGCCCTCGCGTCGGCCGACGTCGTCGTCGCCGACCGGCTCGCGCCGCGCGAGCTCCTCGACGGGCTCGGCCCCCACGTCGAGCTCGTCGACGTCGCCAAGCTGCCGCGCGGCCGCTCGGCCACCCAGGAGCGGATCAACGAGGTCATCGTGGACCGGGCGCGGGCCGGCAAGCGCGTCGTCCGCTTCAAGGGCGGCGACTCCTTCGTCTTCGGCCGCGGCTACGAGGAGGTCCTGGCCTGCCTCGAGGCCGACGTGCCGGTGACGGTGGTCCCGGGCCTCACGTCCGCGATCGCCGTCCCGGCCCGGGTCGGCATCCCGGTCACCCACCGCGGCGTGGCCCACGAGTTCACGGTCGTCTCGGGGCACCTTCCGCCCGGCCACCCGGAGTCCCTCGTCGCGTGGGACGCCGTGGCGCGGATGCGCGGCACGGTGGTCCTGCTGATGGCGGTCGACAACGCCGCCGCCATCGCGGACGTCCTCGTCGCGGGTGGCCGGCCGGCCACGACGCCGGTCGCGGTGGTCGTCGACGGCACCATGCCCACCGAGCGCACGGTGCTCACCACGCTCGGCGACCTCGCCGACGACCTGGTCGCGCACGAGGTGGTGCCGCCGGCGATCATCGTGGTCGGCGACGTGGTCGCGGTGGCCCGTCCGGCACACTACGGGCGTGGCTGACCCGCTCCGCACCATCGAGATCGACGACCCGGACGACCCCCGCCTCGCCGACTACCGCGACCTGCGCGACGTGGAGCTGCGCAAGTCGCTCGAGGCCGAGCACGGGCTGTTCCTCGCCGAGGGCGAGAAGGTCGTCCGCCGGGCGGTCGAGGCCGGCCACCGGCCCCGCTCGTTCCTGATGGCCCCGCGCTGGCTCGACGGGCTCGGCGACGTGATCGGCGACGGGGACGCCCCCTGCTACGTGCTGTCCGAGCAGCTGATCGAGCAGGTCACCGGCTTCCACGTGCACCGGGGGGCGCTCGCGTCGCTGGAGCGCCGGGTGCTGCCGTCCGTCGACGAGGTGCTGGAGGGTGCCCGCTCGGTGCTGGTCCTCGAGGACCTCGTGGACCACACCAACGTGGGCGCGATCTTCCGCTCCGGCGCGGCCCTCGGCTTCGACGCGGTGCTGCTGGCGCCGCGGTGCGCCGACCCGCTCTACCGCCGGGCGGTGAAGGTCGGCATGGGGGCGGTGTTCACGACCCCGTGGACGCGACTGACCGACTGGTACGACGCGCTGCCGGACCTCTCGCGTCGCGGCTTCACCACCGTCGCGCTGACGCTGTCGACCGACTCGGTGCCGATCGAGGAGGCGTTGGCGGGCGTCGACCGGCTGGCGCTCGTGCTCGGCTCCGAGGGCCACGGCCTGTCCGGCCGCTGGGAGGCGTCGGCCGACCGCCGCGCGATCATCCCCATGCGCGCCGGCATCGACTCGCTCAACGTCGCCGCCGCTACTGCGGTGGCGTGCTACGCCGCCGCCCGCCGCTGACCTTGTGCCGCAGCCGCCGCGCGGCGACCACGACCAGCACGACCGCGACCAGGACGTAGACCACGTTGCTGGCCGGCCCGACGTAGCCCTCCACCACGTGCCACTGCGCGCCGAGCTCGTAGCCGGCCAGGATCAGCGCCGCGTTCCAGAGCAGGCTGCCGAGGGTGGTGTAGAGGCAGAACGTGGGCAGCGGCATCCGGTCGACCCCCGCCGGGATCGACACCAGGCTGCGCACCCCCGGGACCAGCCGGCCCAGGAACACCGCGGACCGGCCGTGCGCCCCGAACCACGCCACCGCACGGCGTACGTCGTCGGCGTGCACCAGCGGGATCCGGTCGGCGAGCCGGCAGATCCGCTCCAGCCCCCACGCGGCGCCGAGCCAGTAGAGCACCAGGGCCCCCACGAGCGAGCCGGCCGTCGCCCAGGCGATCGCCGCGACCAGGCCGTAGTGGCCCTGGCTGGCCGTGTAGCCCGCGAGCGGGAGCACCAGCTCGCTGGGCACCGGCGGGAACACGGTCTCCAGGGCGGTCGCCAGGCCGACGCCGGGCGAGCCGATCGTGCGCATGACCAGGACGACCCAGTCGAGGACGGCTTCCATCTCCCGCCCGTCAGCCGCGCTGCCGCAGCGCTTCGTGGAGGACCAGCGAGCCCGCCACGGCGGCGTTGAGCGACGACGCGGACCCGACCATCGCGATGCTCGCGACGTCGTCGCAGACCGCCCGCCACGCCGAGGACAGCCCGTGGGTCTCGTTGCCCACCACGACCACGACCCGGCCGGCCAGGTCGACCGAGCCGAGGTCTGTGCCCTCCTCGTCGGTGCCGACGATGCGGTAGCCGTGGGCGTGGGCGTGCTCCACGACCGGGCCGGGGCCCGGGACGCGCAGCACCGTCAGCGCGAAGAGCGATCCGGTGCTGGCCCGCACGGACTGGGGGTCGTAGGGGTCGGCGGCGTGCCCGGTGACGACCAGCGCCGAGGCGCCGAACGCGTCGGCCGACCGGGCCAGGGTCCCGATGTTGCCGGGGCTGGTCGGGCGGTCGAAGACGACGACCGGCCCGTGCGGGCGCGCCGAGTCGCCGAGGCGGGCGACCCCGTCGTCGGGCATCTCGACGACCGCGACCAGCTCGGCGCCGTCCTTGCCGCTGAGCCGGGCGTGGAGCTGCGGTGCGAGCACGACGCGCTCGGCGTCGGTCGAGGCCCACATCTCCTCGGCCCATGCGGACGTCGAGTCGTCGGCACGCAGCAGCTGGCGCACGGTCCAGCCCTCGGCCACCGCCCGGGTGACGGGCCGGACGCCCTGGACGAGGAACTCCCGGTTGCGGTGCCGCTTCGACCGGTTGGTCAGCAGCGCCTCCCACTGCTGGAAGCGCGCGTTCTCACGGGTGATGCGCAGGTCGTTCATGCCCGCGGTCAGCCGGTCTGCTCGGCGGGCCACGACAGCGGGTAGTCCTCGGCCGCGGCGTCGTGCTTCTTCGTCAGTCGCTTGCGTGACTTCGCCGACAGCCGGTCACCGAAGACCGTGCCGAGGGTGTGGTCGGTCTCGTGCTGGAGGCACCGGGCGAGCAGCCCGGTGCCCTCGAAGGAGACCGGCTCGCCGTCGAGGCCGGTGCCGTCGACCCGCGCCCAGTCCGGTCGCGGGCAGGGCTCGAAGGAGCCGGGGAAGGACAGGCAGCCCTCGTCGTCGTCGTCGAGGCGGCGCTCGCGTCCCTCGGGCAGAGTCAGGACCGGGTTGCACACCAGCCCGACCGTGCGCACCCCCTCGTCGTCGGGGCAGTCGAAGACGAACATCGCGACGTCCTCGCCGACCTGGCAGGCGGCGAGGCCGACGCCGTCCGCGGCGTACATCGTGGCGACCATGTCGGCGGCCAGGGCGGCCAGCGCGTCGTCGTAGGTCGTCACCTGCTGCTGCGCGGCGTGCATCACGGGCGTGCCCCAGCGGGTGATCGGACGGACGGTGCCGCCGGTGGGCAGGGGGCCGTGGGGAGCCCGGGCGTCGTCGGCGGGGGCGGTCGGCTCGTCGGGCATGCGGACGATCGTAGCGAGCGGGGGTGGGGTGACCCGCACCACGTACGCCCCTCTGGTGGAGTCTGTAACTCAGAGTTACATTGACACCATGTCCCTCCTCAGCAGTCTCCGGCCCGGCGGTCGCCACGGGCTGTCCTCCCGGGAGAGCCGCGACCCCATCGGCTACGCCGTCGCAGCGGTCAACCGGCTCGCGCAGAGCGACCTGATCGACCGCGTCGGTCTCCGCCGGCAGGCCGAGCGGGCCGTCTACGTCACCACGCGCGACGGTTTCCGCGTCGCGACGGCGGCCGGGCGGACCTTCGCCCGCGCCGGCGGACGCTCGCCCGGCGCACGTCCTGCGGCCGCCGCGTCGCGCGGTGTCTTCGACCTCACCCCGACCGAGGACGAGCAGATGCTCGTCGACGTGGTCACCGAGCTGGCCGACGAGGTGCTGCGCCCTGCCGCCGCGGCGGCCGACGACGCCTGCGCGGCTCCGCCGGAGGTGCTCGCCGCCACCCGGGAGGTCGGCCTCCCGGTCCTCGGGGTGCCCGAGTCGCTCGGCGGCATCATGGAGGAGCGGTCCGCGATGGCGGGCACGCTGGTCGCCGAGGCGCTCGCGCGCGGCGACATGGGCCTCGCGGTCGCCTCGCTCGCACCCGGTGCCGTGGCGACCGCGCTCGGCCTCTGGGGCACCGACGCCCAGCAGCAGACCTACCTGCCGGCGTTCGCCGGCGACGACGTCCCGGCCGCCGCGCTCTGCCTGGCGGAGCCGCGGGTGCTGTTCGACGCGTCCGCGCCCGCCACCACCGCGACCCGCGACGGCGACGGGTTCGTGCTGGACGGGGTGAAGTCCGGCGTCGTGCGCGGCGCGGAGGCCGAGCTGTTCGTGGTCTCCGCCGCCCTCGACGGCACACCGGCCCTGTTCCTCGTCGAGTCCGGCGCGGCGGGGCTCGAGGTCGAGGCGGACCCGTCGATGGGCCTGCGCGCGGCGAGCCTGTCGCGCCTGCACCTCGACGGCGTACGCGTTCCGGGTGACGCGCTGCTCGGCGACACCGACGGGCGCGCCCACACCGAGTGCGTGCGGCTGTCGCGGCTCGCGTGGTGCGCGCTGGCCGTCGGCACCGCCCAGGCGGTGCTCGACTACGTGAAGGACTACGTCAACGAGCGCGAGGCGTTCGGCGAACCCATCAGCCACCGCCAGTCGGTCGCCTTCATGGTCGCCGACATCGCCATCGAGCTCCAGGCCATGCGGCTGCTGACCTGGAAGGCGGCGAGCCGCGCCGCCCGCGGCGACGACGTCGCCCGCGCCGTGGGGCTCGCCCGCCAGCTGTGCGCCGAGAAGGGGATGCGGATCGGCCTCGACGGGGTCCAGCTCCTCGGCGGCCACGGCTTCGTGAAGGAACACCCGGTCGAACGGTGGTACCGCGACCTGCGGGCCATCGGAGTCATGGAAGGTGCGGTGCTCGTCTGATGATCAACCTGGAGACCCCGAGGAAGCACGCCACGCTCATCGACCAGGCCCACCAGCTGGCGATGAACATGCTGCGGCCGATCTCGCGCCGCTACGACCGCGCCGAGCACACCTACCCCAAGGAGCTCGACATGCTGGCCGCGCTGATCGACGGCGTGTCCGAGTCGGGCGCCAGCAGCGGCGCCGGAGCGGGCGGCGTACGACGCGAGGACGGGCCCGACGACGGTCGGGTGCGCAACGGCACCAACCTCGCCTCCGTGCTGTCGATCGCCGAGATGTGCTGGGGCGACACCGCGCTGCTGCTGTCGATGCCGCGCCAGGGGCTCGGCAACTCCGCGATCGCCTCCGTGGCGACCGAGGAGCAGCTCGAGCGCTACCGGGGCACGTGGGCCGCGATGGCCATCACCGAGCCCGGGACCGGCTCCGACTCGGCCAGCATCACCACCACCGCGGTGAAGGACGGGGACGACTACGTCATCAACGGCGAGAAGATCTACGTCACCTCGGGCGACCGCGCGGACAGCGTCGTGGTGTGGGCGACCCTCGACAAGGAGCTCGGGCGGGCCGCGATCAAGTCGTTCCTGGTCCGCAAGGACAACCCGGGGCTGAAGGTCGAGCGGCTCGAGCACAAGCTCGGCATCCGCGCCTCCGACACGGCCGCGATCACCTTCACCGACTGCCGGGTGCCGGCCGAGGATCTTCTCGGCTCGCCGGAGATCGACGTGAAGTCCGGCTTCGCGGGGGCGATGGCGACCTTCGACAACACCCGGCCGCTCGTGGCCGGCATGGCGGTCGGCTGCGCCCGCGCGTCGCTCGACCTCACCCGCGACCTGCTCGAGCAGGCCGGCGTCACGGTCGACCACGACCGACCCGCGCACCTGCAGAGCGCGGCCGCCGCGACCTTCCTGCGCCTCGAGGCCGACTGGGAGGGTGCGCAGCTGCTGATGATGCAGGCGGCGTGGATGGCCGACAACCGCAGGCCCAACTCGCTGGAGGCGTCGATGGCCAAGGCGAAGGCCGGCCGCGTCGGGTCCGACGTCACGCTCTCCTGCGTCGAGCTGTGCGGCACCCTCGGCTACAGCGAGTCCGAGCTGCTGGAGAAGTGGGCGCGCGACTCCAAGATCCTCGACATCTTCGAGGGGACGCAGCAGATCCAGCAGCTGATCGTCGCGCGCCGGTTGCTCGGGCTGACGAGCAGCCAGCTGCGCTGACGCACGACGACGCCCCTCCCGGAGGACCGGGAGGGGCGTCAGCGCGTGGTCAGGAGACGGACTTGAAGGGGTCGTGCTCGGCGAGGAGCTTGTCGACGCGGGCCTGGTCGATGCGGTGGAAGACCCGCGCGTCCTCCTGCTGGTCGCGCACGACCTTCGCGAGGGTGAAGGTCGAGGTCGTCAGGTAGAGCGTGCCGAGGGCGAGGAAGCCCTTGATCCACGGGTCGGCGTCCATGAAGTAGATCGCGACCAGCATGGCGAAGAGCGAGGCACCGAACGAGATGGTGGCCTGCAGGGCGAAGGCGGCGGTGTTCTTGGCGGTGGTGTCGGTCTTGGAGGGCATGGCAGAAGCCTGCTCGGGGAGGACGTCGCGCGGACCTGTCGCGCTACCCGATCCGCGCTGAGTACGCGCACCTGACGCGACCGGTACGTTCGGGCCATGCCAGAGAGCGCACCCGGACACATGTCGCCCGAGGAGTTCCGCCGCCAGGGCCACGCGGCGATCGACTGGATCGCCGACTACTGGGCGTCGCTCGACGACCTGCCGGTGCGCTCGCAGGTCGCGCCGGGCGACGTACGGGCGCTGCTGCCGGCGTCCGCGCCCGAGGAGGGCGAGTCGTTCGACGCGCTGCTCGCCGACCTCGACCGCGTGGTGGTGCCGGGCCTCACCCACTGGCAGCACCCGCGGTTCCTCGCCTACTTCCCGGCCAACTCGTCGCCGGCGGCGATCCTCGGCGACCTGCTCTCGAGCGGCATCGGCGCGCAGGGGATGATCTGGGCGACCAGCCCGGCGGTGACCGAGGTCGAGCAGGTGGTGCTCGACTGGTTCGCCGAGGCGCTCGGCCTGCCGACCGCGTTCCGCAGCGACGGCCCCGGTGGCGGCGTCATCCAGGACACCGCGTCCACCGCGACGCTGACCGCGCTGCTCGCCGCCCTGCACCGCGCCAGCGGAGGTGACGTACGGCGTCATGGCGTCGGTGCCGGCCAGTGGACGGTCTACGGCTCCACGCAGGCGCACTCGTCGCTGGTGAAGGCGGCGATGATGGCCGGTCTGGGGGAGGACGCGGTGCGCGCGGTCGGCGTCGACCCAGCCACCCAGGCGATGGACGTCGACGCGCTGCGCGAGGCCGTCGCGGCGGACGTCGCGGCCGGCCGGCGCCCGGTCATGGTGCACGTCGCGTCCGGGTCCACCTCCACCGGCGCGACCGACGACGTCGCGGCCGTCGTGGAGGTCGCGCGCGAGCACGACGACCTGTGGGTCCACGTCGACGCCGCCTGGGCGGGGGTCGCCGCCGTCTGCCCCGAGCTGCGCGGCCACCTGCGGGGCGTGGAGGACGTCGACTCCTTCGTCACCAACCCGCACAAGTGGCTGCTGACGACCTTCGACTGCAGCACCTTCTGGGTGCGCGACCGCGCGGCGCTGACGGGGGCGCTCTCGATCCTGCCGGAGTACCTCCGCAACGCCGCGACCGAGTCGGGCGCCGTCGTGGACTACCGGGACTGGCACCCCCAGCTCGGACGACGCTTCCGTGCCCTCAAGCTCTGGGCCGTGCTCCGGACCTACGGGCTGGAGGGGCTGCGCGCCCACGTCCGGTCCGGCGTCGAGCTGGCGCAGCGGGTCGCCGACCACGTCGCGGCCGACGACCGCTTCGAGCTGGTGACCGAGCCGTCGCTGTCCCTGGTGGTGCTCCGGCTCCGCGCGGGCGACGAGCAGACGCTGGCCGCGATGGAGGCCGTCAACGCCTCGGGCGAGGCCTACCTCAGCCACACGACCGTCGAGGGGCGCGCCGCGATCCGCGTCGCGGTGGGCAGCTGGCGCACGACCGCGGCCGACATCGACCGGACCTGGGCGGCGCTCCAGCACGCCGCCGAGCCTCTGCAAGGGTGAGGAGCATGAAGCTCTACGCCGACTCACCGGCCCGCCGCACGCGCCAGGTGGTGGCCGACCTCGTCCTCGTCGCGTGGCTGGTGCTCTGGGTCTGGGCGGGCAACGCCGTCCACGACGCCACCGTCGAGCTCGCAGGACCCGGGCGCCAGACCGAGTCGGCCGCGACCTCGATGGCCGAGCAGCTGCGCGACGCCGGCGAGCGGCTCGGCGGGGCGCCGCTGGTCGGCGACGAGCTGGCCGTGCCGTTCGACAAGGCGGCCGACGCGTCGAACGGCCTCGCGTCGGCCGGGCGCGACACCGCCGACGCCGTCGAGCGGCTGGCGCTGCTGCTCGGGCTCGCGGTCGCGCTCATCCCGATCCTGGTGGTCTGTGCCCTCCACCTGCCCGCCCGGTGGCGCTTCGTGCGCGAGGCGACGGCGGGAGCACGCTTCATCGACGCGCAGGACGACCTCGACCTCTTCGCCCTGCGGGCCCTGGCCCACCAGCCGATGCACGTCCTCGCACGGGTCAGCGACGACCCGGCCGGCGCGTGGCGCGCCAGGGATCCGGAGGTCGTGCGCGCCCTCGCGGCCCTGGAGCTGGCCGACGTGGGCCTGCGGCCCCCGGAGCTGCCGGGCACGGTGGGCGGCTCCGCGTAGAGTCACGCCACGTGCAGTTCCTCGACGGCGCGACGCCGCCCCACGACCTGACGTACGACGACGTGTTCATGGTGCCGCGGCACTCCGCGGTCGCGAGCCGCTACGACGTCGACCTCGCCACCTCCGACGGGACCGGCGCCACGCTGCCCCTCGTCGTGGCCAACATGACGGCGATCGCCGGCAAGCGGATGGCCGAGACGGTCGCCCGGCGAGGCGGCCTCACGGTCATCCCGCAGGACATCCCGATCCCGGTGGTCGCCGACGTCGTCGCGTGGGTCAAGCAGCGCCACCACGTGTTCGACACCCCGATCGAGCTGCGCCCCGACCAGACGGTCGCCGAGGCGCTCTCGCTGATCCCCAAGCGCGCCCACCGCGCGGCCGTCGTCGTCGAGGACGGCCGTCCGGTCGGCGTGGTGTCCGAGGCCGACTGCGCCGACGTCGACCGCTTCGCCCAGGTCGGCTCGGTGATGAACCGCGACGTCGTCACGGTCTCGACCGGCACCGACCCGCGCGAGGTCTACGACGCCATCGAGCGCGCCAAGGCGCCCCTGGCCGTCGCGGTCTCCGAGGCCGGCGAGCTGGTCGGCGTGCTGACCCGGCTCGGCGCCCTCCGCGCGACGCTCTACACGCCCGCGCTCGACGCGGCGGGCGGGCTGCGCATCGCGGCGGCCGTCGGCGTCAACGGCGAGGTGTCCGAGCGGGCCGAGCAGCTCCTGGCGGCCGGCGTCGACTGCCTGGTCGTCGACACCGCCCACGGCCACCAGGACCGGATGGTGCAGGCGCTCCGGGCCGTACGCGCGCTCTCGCCCACCGTGCCGGTCGCGGCCGGCAACGTCGTGTCGGCCGAGGGGACGCGCGCGCTCGTCGAGGCAGGTGCGGACATCGTCAAGGTCGGCGTCGGACCGGGCGCGATGTGCACCACCCGGATGATGACCGGCGTCGGGCGGCCGCAGTTCTCCGCCGTCCTCGAGTGCGCCACCGCCGCCCGCGAGCTGGGCAGGCACGTGTGGGCCGACGGGGGAGTGCGTCACCCGCGCGACGTCGCCCTGGCGCTGGCCGCCGGCGCGTCGTCGGTGATGATCGGGTCGTGGTTCGCCGGGACCCACGAGTCGCCCGGCGACCTGATGCACGACGCCGACGGCCGGCCGTTCAAGGTCTCGTTCGGCATGGCGTCGGCGCGCGCGGTCGCCAACCGCACGGCCGGCGAGTCGTCCTACGACCGGGCGCGCAAGGGCCTCTACGAGGAGGGCATCTCGTCCTCGCGGATGTACCTCGACCCGCAGCGTCCCGGCGTCGAGGACCTGATCGACCAGATCTGCTCCGGCGTGCGCTCGTCGTGCACCTATGCGGGGGCGAGCACCCTCGCCGAGCTGCACGACAACGCCCTCGTCGGCCTCCAGTCCGCCGCCGGCTTCCACGAGGGCCGTCCGCTCGAGCGGTCGTGGTGAGGGTGGTGGCCCGATGAGCACGCGCGAGCTCCAGCACGTCTTCGTGATGACCTACGGGCGGTCGGGCTCGACCCTCCTCATGGGCATCCTGAACTCGATCCCCGGCTGGCTGATCCGGGGCGAGAACCGCCACGCGATGCGTCACCTCTACGACTTCCACCGCACCGGCCTCGCCGAGCGCGACCGCGTCGACCCTGCCCGGGCGAGCCAGCCGACCCACCCGTGGTTCGGCATCGAGGGCTTCCCCGAGGTGGCGTCGCTCCAGCACATCCGGACGCTGGCCGAGGCGACCCTGCTGCGGCCCGAGCACGACACCCGGGTCAGCGGCTACAAGGAGATCCGCTGGTACGACGCGGACCTCCCGGACTACCTCGCGTTCCTCCAGCAGGTCTTCCCGGGCGCCCGGTTCGTGCTCAACACCCGCAATCTCGAGGACGTCGCGGCCAGCAACTACTGGACCCACAAGGACGACCCGCTCGCCCAGGTGACCGCGATCGAGCAGAAGATGCTCGCCGCGGCGGAGGGGCTCGGCGACGCGGTCCACCGGGTGCACTACGACGACTACGTCGCCGACCCGGACGTGCTGCGCGGGCTCTTCGAATGGCTCGGCGAGACCTACGACCAGAACCGCGTCGAGGCGGTCCTCGCCACCCCGCACTCCCGCCGCGGCAAGCACCGGGACGCCGAGTGAGCCGGCAGGTCCTGGTCGTCTCCGCGACGACCGCGGAGGCCGCGCACGTCCCGCCCGACCTGCCGCTCGTCATCACCGGCATGGGCAAGACCGCCGCGGCGGCCGCGACCGCACGCGCCCTGGCGGCGTACGACGACCTCGCCGGCATGACGGTCGTCAACATCGGCACCGCCGGCGCGCTGCGTCCGGGCCTGGCCGGACTCTTCGAGCCTGGCACCGTGCTCAACCACGACCTGAGCGCCGACGTGGTCCGCGCGCTCGGCCACGACCCGCAGGAGCGGCTCGAGGTCGGCGCGTCCGACGTCGTCCTCGCCACCGGCGACGTCTTCGTGAGCGACCCGGTCGTGCGCGACGCCCTCGCCGCGCGCGCCCACCTCGTCGACATGGAGGGCTACGCCGTCGCCTATGCCGCGCAGCAGGCGGGCGTCCCCGTGCGCCTGGTCAAGCACGTGTCCGACGCCGCCGACGAGTCGGCGCTCGACTGGCCGAGGCTGGTGGCCGCCTCGGCGGTCGTCCTCGGGGAGTGGCTCGCGACCGAGCTCTGAAGGCTCCGCGGCCGGTCCGTGTGAGGATGGCCACATGATCGTCAACCCCGGCAGCCACGACCCGCAGGGTCCCTGGGACCCCGACGCGAGGAAGAAGTGGATCGACACCCGCTACTTCTGGACGCTGCTCCCGGTGCTGGTGGTGATGGTCGGCCTGATCGTCGCGGGGCAGTACCTCGGCGACGGCTGAGCCGCAGGAGCGCGCCCGAGCCGCCGGCGTACGCCCCTGGGCAGGTATCGGTCAGGCTCTCGCTGAACTTGTCAGGGCGTGCACGGCCTGACAAGTTCAGCGATCCCCGGTCAGCCGGGGATCGCTGAAGCACGCCCCACCGCCCCCCGGGTCAGCGCGACGTGTTGGCGGTACGCCCCTTGGTGACGCCGACGAACGCCTGCGTCACCTCGTCGTCGCGCTCGACGAGCCACACCAGCGCCATGGTGGTGGGCTCGAGGTCGGCGACGACCCGGGTGACGACGTCCTTGCGCTGGTGCAGGCGGGCCACCGACATCGGGAGGATCACGACGCCCGTGCCGGCGGCGACCGTCTCCACGGCCTCCTGCTCGGTCATCGGGGGCCAGTCGAGCTGCTCGGCGTCCGGCGTCCAGCCGCTGGGGTGCGGTCGGACGAGCTGCTCGTCGACCAGGTCGGCAGTGGTGACCTCGTCGTCGGCCGCGGCCAGCATGTGGTCGCGGGACGCGACGGCGACCTGCACCTCGTCGTAGAGGCGGACGCAGTGCAGCCCGTCGCGGTCGACGGGGAGCCGGACGAGCGCCATGTCGAGGCTTCCGTCGCGCACCCCGTCGGTCTGGTCGGCCTCGGTCGTCGGCACCAGGTGCAGCGTCTCGGGGCGCCGCTCGCGCCAGTGGCGCGCCCACTTGTCGGGGGTCGCGCCGGTGACGAAGCCGACGCGGAGGGGAGCGATCATGGGCACGACCCTACGGTGACCGCTCCCTGTCCCGGTCAGGCCTCGGGGTCCTTCTGGACCGAGATGACGAAGTCGTCGCCGTGCTCGGTGACACCGGTGATGACGGCGGCCTCGACGGCCTCGATGGCGTACTGGCGGCGCACCACCATCGGGTCCTGGCCGAGGTCCTTCACCAGCGCGGCCGCGAGGCCGACCATGATCACCACGAACGGCAGGGCCGCGATGACGGTGATCGTCTGCAGGCCGGTCAGCGCGTCGGCGCCGCCGACGAGGAGCATCACGGCCGCGACGGCGCCGGTCGCGACGCCCCAGAAGATCACGGTCGGGCGGCTCGGGTGCGTGGTCCCGCGCTCGGACAGGGTGCCCATCACGATCGAGGCGGCGTCGGCGCCCGAGACGAAGAAGATCCCGACCAGGACCATCACGACGATGCTCGAGACGGTCGCGAGGGGGTAGACCTCGAGGGTGCTGAAGAGCTGGTTCTCCAGGCCGCCGGCGCCCGCGATGTCGGTGCCGTTCTTCTGCAGGTCGATGGCCGCGCCGCCGAAGATGCAGAACCAGACCACGCTCACCAGGCTCGGGACGAGCAGGACACCGGTGACGAACTGGCGGATGGTGCGACCGCGCGAGATGCGCGCGATGAACATGCCGACGAACGGCGTCCACGACAGCCACCACGCCCAGTAGAAGACGGTCCAGCTGGACAGCCAGTCGCTGGTCTCCTCGCCCTCGGCGGCGGTGCGCGCGGCCATCATCGGGAGGTCGGCCACGTAGGAGCCGATCGAGGTCGGGACCAGGTTGAGCATGAAGACCGTCGGGCCGACGACGAACACGAAGAGCGCGAGCGCGACCGCGAGCACCATGTTGATGTTGGAGAGCCACTGGATGCCCTTGGCGACGCCGGACACGGCGGAGAGCACGAAGGCGGCGGTGAGCACGGCGATGATGCCGACGAGCACCGCGTTGCCGGTGTCGCCGATGCCGGCGACGATCTGGAGGCCCGACTCGATCTGCAGGGCGCCGAGGCCGAGCGAGGTGGCCGAGCCGAAGAGGGTCGCGAAGATCGCGAACATGTCGATCGCCTTGCCGCCCACGCCGTGGGCGTGGCGGCCGAGGATCGGCTCGAAGGCCGAGCTGATCAGCTGGAGGCGGCCCTTGCGGTAGACGCCGTACGCGACGGACAGGCCGACGACGGCGTAGATGGCCCACGGGTGCAGCGTCCAGTGGAACATCGTCGTGGCCATCGCGGTCTGCGCGGCCTCGGCGTTGCCGGCCTCACCCGTGCCGGGCGGCGGCGTCACGAAGTGGGTGATCGGCTCGCTGACGCCGTAGAACATCAGGCCGATGCCCATGCCGGCGCTGAACATCATCGCGATCCACGACACCGTGCGGAACTCCGGCTCCTCGTCGTCGCGACCGAGCGGGATGTTGCCGAACTTGCCGAGCGCCAGCCAGATCACGAAGACGACGAACGCGCTGGAGGTCAGGACGAACAGCCAGCCGGTGTTGCCCATGACCCAGGACAGGCCGCTCGCGGAGGCGTCGGCGAGGCTTCCGGTGCTGACGAAGCCCCATGTCAGGAACGCGATGCTGATCAGCGCCGTGACGCCGAAGACGACCTTGTCGAGGCCGCGCTCGGGGGCGGGGGAGGGCTCGATCGCCGCGTCGAGGGCGGGGTGCACCTCGTCGGGGACGGGGAGCTCGTGTGGGTGGTCCGTGTCGATGGCCATCCCTCGACCAGATCAAGAATCTTGGCGTCAAGCAAACCGGGACGCGGGTTCCCCGCTGACGCCGAGACGGATCTCACGCTCGCTGCTCGCCCACAGGGGTGGCGTTCTCCCCGGCGTCCCTGCCGGCGTCCTTGCCGGCCTCGGCGTAGGAGCGCACGACCGACACCGACAGCGGGAAGTCGATGGGGAGGTCGCGGAACAGCAGCCTCGCGGCACCGTCCGCGGCGTCCCGGACGGCGGCGACGACCGCGTCCGCCAGCTCGGCGGGCGCGTGCACCACGACCTCGTCGTGCAGGAAGAACACCAGGTGCGGACGGGCCTCCACCGGACCGTCGTCGCCGAGCGCCCACAGCCGGTTGCGCAGGTCGGCCACCCAGCACAGGGCCCACTCCGCGCCCGTGCCCTGGACGACGAAGTTGCGGGTGAAGCGGCCGTAGGCGCGGCGCCGGCGGTCGAGGTCGGTGAGGTCGTCGGGCGGTGCGTCGGGCTCGTCGCGCCACGAGCCGCCGAGGGCCGGGCAGCCGCGGCCGAGCAGCGTCCGCACGACCTGGCCGCGCTCGCCCACCCGGGCGGCCTCCTCGACCAGCCCGAAGGCGCGGGGGTAGCGCCGGCTCAGGTCGGCCACCATCCGGCCGCTCTCGCCGCTGGTCGCGCCGTACATCGCGCCGAGCAGGCCGAGCTTGGCGTGCTGGCGCGAGGTGACCGCGCCGTCGTCGACCATGCCCTGGTAGAGGTCGGCGCCGCGGGCCGCGCGGGCGAGGGCGGTGTCGCCGCTCATCCCGGCCAGGACGCGGGGCTCGAGCTGGGCGACGTCGGCCGCGACGAGCACCCAGCCGTCGTCGGCGACGGCGGCCGGCCGCACGACGGCGGGGAACGACAGCGCGCCACCGCCGTTGGAGGACCAGCGCCCGGTGGCCGAGCCGGCAGGCTGGTAGACCGGGCGGAAGCGGCCGGCAGACACCCACTCGTCGCTCCACGCCCAGCCGACCGTCTGGAACAGGTGGGCGAGCTTCTTGTAGCGCAGCAGGGGCTCGACCACCGGGTGGTCCACGCGGCCGAGGGTGGAGGCGCGGGTGTCCGGCACGTCGACCTCGGCCCGGCGCAGCGCGGTCATCAGGTCGGGACGTGAGTCGGGGTTGAGCGCGGGGCTCCCGAGGATCTCGCGCACCTCGTCGGCGGCCCGCTCGAGCAGCAGCGGCCGCGCTCCCCGCGGAGGCCGCGGTCCGAGCAGGTCGGCGAGGATCCGCTGGTGGACGTCCACCCGCCAGGGCACACCGGCGTGGGTCATCTCCGCCGCCGCGAGGGCACCGGCCGACTCGGCGGCCAGCAGCAGGGTGAGGCGCGCCGACGCAGGGGACGCGTCGACCGCGGCGACCTGCCGGGCGTCCTCGGCGTCGGCGCGCAGGTGCTCGGTGGCGTCGGCGCTGAACAGCACGGGGTCGCCCGCGACGACCGGCCCCAGCCCGTCCCACAGCGGCCGGTCCGGGCCGTCGAGGAGGCCGTGGTCGACCTCGGGTGCGCGGCGGAGCAGGTGGTGCCCGAGCCGCAGGTCGTGGCACCGGCCGACCCGTACGCCGTGGGCGAGGAGCAGCGGGTACCAGCGGGCGGTGTCGTCCCACACCCAGCGAGGACCCTCGGCCTCGCGCGCGGCGACGTGGGCCGGGAGGTCGGCCAGGGCGAGGACCTCCTCGTCACCGCCGGTGCCGTCGCCGGTCAGCAGCACCCGGTCGCCGGGCAGGCGGGAGAGGTGGACGCGGCTCACGAGGACAGCCTCCCCGACGCCACCGACGCTCAGCCGGTCGAGGGTGCGCCGACGGCGCCCAGCAGCCGCAGCCGCTCGTGGCTCACCGTGCCGGGGGTCGCGGTGTGGACGAGCAGCGAGTGCGACTGGAACGGGTCGAGGGCGACCTGGCAGCTCAGCTCGAGCAGGCCGACGGCCGGGTGGAGGTAGCGCTTGACCTCCCGCGGCCGGATCCCGACCTCGTGCGCCGCCCACCGCTCGCGGAACTCCTCGCTGCGCTCGACCAGCAGCGCGGCGAGGTGGGCCGCGCGGGAGTCCTGCCCGCGCAGGGCGACGACCGCGCGGAGGCCGGAGGCGTACATCCGGGAGTAGAAGTCGTGGTCCTCGGGCGGGTGGATCAGCCGCGCGGTCGGCTCGGTGAACCACCGGTAGCCGATGCTGCGTGACGGGCCGGTCCACCGGCTCGCATCGCCGACGAGCGCGACGCTGAGCGGCGTCTGGCGCAGCGACTCCCCGAGCTCGGTGACGATCTCGGCGGGCGTGTCGCCCAGCCGGTCGAAGATCCGCAGCATGCCCGGGGACACGTGGTCGCCGGCCGCCTCCCGGACCGGCGGGCGGTGGCCGGCGAGGCGGAACAGGTGATCGCGCTCGTCGAGCGAGAGGTGGAGCCCTTGGGCGATCGAGGCGACCATCTGCTCGGACGGCTGCGGGCCGCGCTCGCGCTCGAGGCGCGAGTAGAAGTCGGTCGACATGTGGCTGAGCGCGGCGACCTCCTCGCGGCGCAGCCCGGGGGTGCGGCGCCGCGGACCGCGAGGGAGCCCGACGTCCTCGGGCTGCAGGGCCTCCCGGCGTCGGCGCAGGAAGTCGGCCAGCGCGGCGCGATCGATCATGCGGCCATCCTGTCTGGTCGACCTGCCCGTATCCACGGATCGCCGGGCCGTGGATACGGGACCGCGCGGCGGGCACGCTGGGCGGACACCGACCCGAGGAGACCCACCGTGCCCAGGACGTACGACCTCCCCCTTCCCGACCTGACCGGGCGCCGCGCGCTCGTCACCGGCGCGAGTGACGGGATGGGCCTCGGCATGGCCGCCTCGCTCGCCGGTGCCGGCGCCGAGGTGCTCCTGCCCGTCCGCAACCGCGCCAAGGGCGAGGCGGCCGTGACCTCGATCCGCGACCGGGTGCCAGGGGCACGTCTGGTGCTGCACGACCTCGACCTCGCCTCGCTCGCGTCGGTCGAGGCTCTCGCCGACCGGCTCGTGGCGGAGGGCCGACCGATCCACCTGATGATCAACAACGCCGGCGTGATGACGCCCCCGGAGCGGGCGACGACCGCGGACGGCCACGAGCTCCAGCTCGGCACCAACCACCTCGGTCACTTCGCGCTGACCGGGCGGCTGCTGCCGCTGCTGCGTGCCGGGCGAGCCCGCGTGACCTCCCAGGCGAGCATCGCGGCCCGCCGGGCGACGATCCACTGGGACGACCTCGACTGGGAGACCTCGTACGACGCGATGGCGGCCTACCGCCAGTCGAAGCTCGCCTGCGGGCTGTTCGGGCTCGAGCTCAGCCGTCGCAGCGCGGCCGCGGGCTGGGGGGTCACGAGCAACGTCGCCCACCCGGGCGTCGCCCCGACCAGCCTGCTGGCCGCGCGCCCCGAGCTCGGCAGGAGCGCCGACACCACGGGGGTGAGGGTGATCCGGTGGCTGTCCGCGCGCGGGCTGCTCGTGGGGACGGTCGAGTCCGCCCGGCTCCCCGCCCTGCTCGCCGCGACCGCCGGGGACGACGGCGGGTTCTACGGACCGCAGTGGCCGGGCAGTGCCGGCGGACCGCCGGGCGCGCAGTCGCTGTGGCGACCGCTGCGCAGCAGTGACGAAGCAGCGCGGCTGTGGGAGGTCTCCGAGGAGCTCACGGGGGTCACCTTCGGCTGAGCGCCTTGGCCGACCGGGATGATGGCGGGGTGCTGCACCGCCACCCGTTCCTCAGCCTGCTGACCCTCGCGTACCTCGGGTTCCTCGCCCTCGTGACGCTCACGCCGGGCTCCGACCAGCCCGACTACCAGGGGCTGGCCGAGCGGATCCTGGTGCGGCTCCAGCGCTACCCCGACCTCGACCCGCTCACCAGCCGGCTGAGCGTGGAGCGCATCGAGTTCCTCGCCAACATCGGCCTGTTCGTGCCGCTCGGTGTGTTCCTGCTGCTGCTCGTCGGGACCCGGTTCTGGCTGGTCGCGATGGCTGCCGGCATCGTGCTCACCTCGATGATCGAGAGCGTCCAGCGCGAGATCCCCGGCCGGGTGTCGGACCCGCGGGACGTGGCGGCCAACTCGATCGGCATGTTCGTCGGGATCGTGCTGGCCGTCGTGCTGACGCTGCCCGCGGCGCTCCGGCGACGGCGCGAGCGCGCGGCGCGGCGGGCCTGACCGGACGGCCGTCCTCAGCCGGTCTCGAGCACGTCGTCGAGCGGGCGGCGCGGGGTGCGGACGAGGTCGTCGCGGCCGATCGCCTGCCATCCGACCCGGACCAGCACGAGCGGGTGCGCGAGCCCGCCGAGGACGTCGTGCTGGAAGGCGCGCCGCGTCTCCGGGACCTCGACGAGCTGGCTGAGCGGGACCACCGACAGGCCGTCCGCGGTGGCGGCGAGCCACAGCGCGCTGAGGCCCTCCCCGGCGCGCAGCCACGCGGCCGGGTCGTCCTGGCCGTCGAACAGCACCACCAGCCCGTCGGAGGACTCCAGGTCGGGGCCGGGGACCGCGTGCAGGGGTGCGGTGTCGAAGCGCTGGGCGTACGCGCCGGCGCGGTGGCTCGGCTCGGGCAGCGCCTCGCGCGGGATGCCGTCCACCGGTCCGCGGTCGAGCCACTCCTCCTGCTCGGCACGCGCGGTCGGGCGTGAGCGCTGGAGCTGGGCGGCGAGCAGCACGAGCCGCTCGGCGCGGAAGCGCTCGGACACCTCGGTGAGCGCGACTGCGCGGGCGCCCTGCTCGTTGGCCACCGCGGCGAGCCGCTCCAGGCGCTCCTCGGGCACGGGCCAGGAGGTGAAGCGCCGGCGGTCCGTGCTGCGTCGGGCCAGCAGGTCGAGGGTCTCGGCGCCGTGCGGTGGGGGAGGGCCGGCCTCGAGCGTGATCCGGGCCAGCAGGTCCGCTCGCCGGGGATCGGGGAGACGTTCGACCGTCGGGACCCACCCGAGCGCCGCGGCTGCGACAGTCGCGTGGTGCAGCGCGGCGCCGCAGCTGATGACCAGGTTGCGACCCAGGGGGTCGGCCACCTCGAGCTGGCGCCTGCGGTCGGCGTGCAGCTCCAGGCCACGCCCGGAGGTGCGCCAGCGCCACGGCTGGGTGTTGTGCACGCTCGGTGCCAGGCACGCGGCGCCGACGACCTGCCGGACGACGCGGTCCGGCACGGCGGGACGGGCGGTCATCGGGGCACCCCCTCCGGCCCGGGTTCGGCCGGCAGCAGGTCGGCCAGCCGCTCGCCGAGCTCGCGGGCCCGGGTGATCTCGCCGTCGGCGAGCGGGCCGCCGACCGCGGTGACCAGGAAGCCGGTCGGTGCGTCGGCGACCCGCAGTCCCCGGCGCCGCGCGAGCCGGGCGATCGCCGGACCGGCGGCCCGCGGCAGCCAGCGCACCGAGCTGACGCGCGTGTCGAACGCGGCGACCCGGGGTGGGTGCGACTGCGGGCTGGTCAGGCCCTCCAGCCACTCCCGGACACCGGGACCGGCACGGTCGGGGACGGCTCCCTGGCGCACGGCGTCGGCCCGGGTCGCGGGTCGGCTGAGGGAGAAGGCGTGCGTGGGGGCACCGACCACGAGCAGGTCGAGGTCCCCGGGCAGGTCGGTGGGGGCGTCGCCCACCACGACCACGCCCACCTCCACGCCGCGCCCCGCGAGTCCGGCGGCCACCTCCCGCGCGACCTGCTCGGTGTTGCCGAACATCGACTCGTAGACCACCAGCGCCTTCATCGCTCCTCCTCGGGTGCATCCCCGCTGCTCCCAGCCTCCTGCGGTCCGACCCCCGGGGGGCAGGGACGAAGGGCCCCCGACCACGTGCCCTTGGGCACTGGGGTGGGGGCTCGCCGCTGCCTAGCCTCACGGCATGTCGACGCTGGACTCCCGTGACCGCACCCCCGAGCCTCCGTCCTCCGGCCCCGGCGGTCCCGGGCACGCCGAGGACCTGGACGAGCTGCTCGACCTCGAGGACGACCTGAGGCCCGAGGGCCAGGAGGCCGACGACCGGCCGGACGCGGAGGGCGTCCCTGCGTGGCGGCAGGGCTACCCGTACGAGAAGAAGCTCAGCCGCAGCGAGTACGAGCACACCAAGCGGCTGCTGCAGATCGAGCTGCTCAAGCTCCAGGCGCACGTCAAGGACACCGGGCAGAAGGTGGCCGTGCTCTTCGAGGGTCGGGACGCGGCCGGCAAGGGTGGGGCGATCAAGCGGTTCATGGAGCACCTCAACCCCCGCGGCGCCCGCATCGTCGCGCTCAGCGTGCCGACCGCGCTCGAGCAGTCGCAGTGGTACTTCCAGCGCTACGTCGCGCACCTGCCGAGCGCCGGGGAGATCGTGCTGTTCGACCGCTCCTGGTACAACCGCGCCGGGGTGGAGCGCGTGATGGGCTACTGCACGCCCGTCGAGTACCTCAACTTCATGCGCGAGGTGCCCGACTTCGAGCGGATGCTCACCCATGCCGACATCCACCTGGTGAAGCTGTGGTTCTCGGTGTCGCGCGCCGAGCAGGCGGCCCGCTTCGCCGCCCGGTCCTCCGACCCGGTGCGGCAGTGGAAGCTCTCGCCGACCGACCTGGCCAGCCTCGACAAGTGGGAGGCCTACACCGAGGCCAAGGAGGCGATGTTCTTCCACACCGACACCGGCGACGCGCCGTGGACGGTCATCAAGTCCAACGACAAGAAGCGCGCCCGCATCGAGGCGATGCGGGTGCTGCTCTCGAGCATGGACTACCCGCAGAAGGACCGTGAGCTGGTCGGCACGCCCGACCCGCTCATCGTGGGGCCGGCGGCGCTGGTGCACGAGGACGACGAGGACCCGGGGCGGTTCTTCCCGCCCCTGCTCACCTCGTCGGGCCCTTCGCGGCCGGCGTGAGGACGTAGGGCCCTGCCCGGCGCCCGGGCGCCGGAGCACCGTGGAGGTGGGACTGGTGGTGGGCCCCCCGCCGCCGCTGAGGAGGACGCGATGAGCACGTCGGACTTCGTCGAGACCGGGACGGCGGGAGCCGTCGTCGTCGGCGTCACGGGACCCGGGCGGGAGACCGCGGCACTGCGCTTCGCGGTCGCCGTCGCGCGCCGCGAGGAGCTCGAGGTCGTGCTGGTCCATGCCTTCCGCACCGCGCTCCCGGCACCGCCGCAGGCCGCGCTGGTGTCCTACGCCGCGACCGCCGACGTCGCGGAGTGGGTGGTGAAGGAGGTCGAGGAGGAGCTGGCCGGACTCACCGGGGGACGGGTCCGGTTCCGGAGCATCACCGTGGCCGGCGCACCCGCCCGGGTGCTCGCCGACCTCTCGCGCGGCGCGCGGGTCGTCGTCCTCCAGCACCGCACCGACCACGCGGCCGGTCGGCTCTTCACCGGCTCGACGGTCACCGGCACGGCGACCCACGCGCACTGCCCGGTCGTCTCGGTGCCGGCCGACTGGGAGGCGCCGGTCGGCGACGAGCCGGGCGAGGTGGTCGTCGGCGTGCACGAGGGCGGCCTGCCCCGTCCGGTGCTCGCGGCGGCGTACGACTGGGCCGAGGCCACGGCCGCCGACCTGCGCGTGGTGCACGCCTGGCGGCTCGACCCGGCCTACGACGACATCATCACCGCGCGCGTTGCCGGGGAGTGGAACCACACCCGGCGGGAGGCGCTCGCGGCCGCGGTCACCGCTCTCGGCGCCGCGCACCCGGGGGTGCGGGTCACCCTGGAGGTGCGCCACCAGTACCCGCCCGAGGTGCTGGTCGAGGAGTCGCGCTCGGCGTCGCTGGTGGTCCTCGGTCGCCGCGGCCCGCACCTGTGGCCGGGGGAGCACCTCGGCTCGCTGGCCCGCACCGTGCTGCGCGCGGCCCACGGCCCGGTGATGGTCGTGCCGGTCGCCCGGCACGACGAGTCGCCCCGTGACTGGGACCTGCTCGCCGACGAGGTGTCCCCCCAGGCCTGAGCCGCGGCGGAGCTCAGGAGGCCGCCCGCCCGGCGTGCTGCCGGGCGGCGGCCACCAGGCCGGCCATCAGGCCGATCTCGACGCGCGTCTCGGGGTGCCACTGCACCGCGACGCACCAGCGCTCGCCCGTGGCCTCCATCGCCTCGAGCGTCCCGTCGGCGGCGTGCGCCACCGCCTCGTAGCCGGGGTGCGTCGCGACCGACTGGTGGTGGTGGCAGCTCACCTCGACCTGCGGGCCGACGAGGTCGGCGAGGCGCGACCCGGCGGTCGTCGCCACGGCGACCGTGCCGTACGCGTCGCCGCCGGGCGAGTGGTCCTCGTGCCCCACGAGGTCCGGCGTGTGCTGGTCGAGGGTGCCGCCGGCGTGCACCGCCATCAGCTGCATGCCGCGGCAGATCCCCAGCACCGGCAGGCCGGCCTCGTCGGCGGCCGCCAGCAGCGCCAGCTCCCAGGCGTCCCGCTCGGGCTGCCAGCCGGCGGTGCGTGGGTGCGGCTCGGCGGCGTAGCGCGACGGGTCGACGTCGGCGCCGCCCGAGACGACCAGCGCGTCGAGGCGTGCCACCACCCGCGACGCCGCGCCGGGCGTCGCGACGGGTGGCAGCAGCAGCGGCACGCCGCCCGCCGCCTCGACCGAGGCGGCGTACTCCGTCGGGAGCAGGTCGGCGGACGTGCGCCACACGCCCCACTCGGCGTGCTGCCGGTAGGTCGTCAGGCCGACGAGGGGAGCGTCCACGGCTGCCTCAGAGCGGGGTGACGTAGGCGCCGGAGATGCCACCGTCGACGAGAAAGGTGTTGGCGGTCATGAAGCTCGACTCGTCGGAGGCGAGGAAGAGCACGGCGTTGGCCATCTCCTCCGGCTCGCCGAAGCGTCCCATCGGGACGTGGACGAGGCGGCGCGCGGCGCGCTCGGCGTCGCTGGCGAAGAGCTCCTTGAGCAGCGGCGTGTTGACCGGCCCGGGGCACAGCGCGTTGACCCGCACGCCCTCGCGGGCGAACTGCACGCCCAGCTCGCGCGACATCGACAGCACGCCGCCCTTGGACGCGGAGTAGGAGATCTGCGAGGTCGCGGCACCCATGACGGCGACGAACGAGGCCGTGTTGATGATCGAGCCGCGCTTCTGCTCGAGCATGTAGGGCAGCGCGGCCTTGCAGCACAGGTAGACGCTGGTGAGGTTGACCTCCTGCACCTTGCGCCACGCGTCGAGGTCGGTGTCGAGGATCGAGTCGTCCTCCGGCGGCGAGATGCCCGCGTTGTTGAACGCGATGTCGACCGACCCGTAGGTGTCCTTGGCGGTCCGGAAGAGGGCGTCGACCTCCTCCTTGGAGGTGACGTCGACGTGGACGTAGGTCACCACGTCGGGACCGCCGAGCTCGGCGGCCAGCGCCTGGCCCGCGGCGTCGTCGATGTCGCCGATGACCACGCGCGCGCCCTCCTCGACGAAGCGGCGCACGGTCGCGAGCCCGATGCCGCTGCAACCGCCGGTGACGACGGCCGTGCGGCCCTCGATGCGTCCTGCCATGGGTGTCTGCCTCTTTCTGCTGGGTGGTGCGTGCGGGGGTGGTGAACGGTGGTCAGTGGGCGATGAAGACGTTCTTCTCCTCGGTGAACGCGTCGGGCGCGTCGGGTCCGAGCTCGCGGCCGAGGCCGGACTGCTTGTAGCCGCCGAACGGAGTCCAGTAGCGGACCGAGGAGTGGCTGTTGACCGACAGGTTGCCGGCCTCGACCCGGCGGGCGACCCGCAGCGCGCGACCCACGTCGGAGGTGAAGATCGAGCCGGACAGGCCGTAGTCGCTGTCGTTGGCCAGCGCCACCGCCTCGTCCTCGTCGTCGAAGGCCATGACCGCGACGACGGGCCCGAAGACCTCCTCGCGCCAGATCGGCTCGGAGGTGTCGGTGGACTCGACGACCGTCGGAGGCAGCCACCAGCCGGGACCGTCGGGGGCGCTCCCGGTGAACGCGACGGACGCGCCGTCGACGTAGGCCTGCACGGCGTCGCGCTGCCCGGCCGAGACCATCGGGCCCATCTCGCTCTGCTCGTCGGCCGGGTCGATCACGCGCAGCGCCCGGACGGCGGTCTCGAGGCGTCCGACGAACTCGTCGTAGGCCGAGCGCTGGACGAGGATCCGCGACCGTGCGCAGCAGTCCTGCCCGGCGTTGTCGAAGACGGCGTACGGCGCGCTGGCGGCCGCGGCGGCGACGTCGGTGTCGGCGAAGACGATGTTCGCGCTCTTGCCGCCGAGCTCGAGGGTCACCCGCTTCACCTGGTCGGCGCAGCCGGCCATGATCTGCTTGCCGACCGCGGTGGACCCGGTGAAGCAGACCTTGCGGACCAGGGGGTGCGTGACGAAGCGCTGGCCCACCACGGAGCCCCTGCCGGGCACGACCGTGAGCACCCCCTCGGGGATGCCGGCCAGCCGGGCGAGCTCGCCGATCCGGATCGCGGTGAGCGGGGTGAGCTCGGCCGGCTTGAGGACGACGGTGTTGCCGGCCGCCAGCGCCGGCGCGAAGCCCCACGCGGCGATCGGCATCGGGAAGTTCCAGGGCACGATGATCCCGACCACGCCGAGCGGCTCGTGGAAGGTCAGGTCGGTCCCGCCGGCCACCGGGATCTGCCGGCCGAAGAGGCGCTCGGGCGCCGCGGAGTAGTAGTTCAGGCAGTCGCGGACGTTGCCGGCCTCCCAGCGGGCGTTGCCGATGGTGTGGCCGGCGTTGAGCACCTCGAGCCGCGCGAGCTCCTCGAGGTGCTCGTCGACCACGGCGGCGAACGCGCGCAGCAGCCGGGCGCGCTCGCCGGGCGCGACGTCGCGCCACGCGGGGAACGCGTCGTGGGCGCGCTGGATCGCGGCGTCGGCGTCGTCGAGGGTGGCGAGGGCGGGGGAGGAGTCGATCTCCTCGCCGGTGGCCGGGTTGATCAGGGGGTGGGTCTGCAGGGTCATCTCACAACCTCTCGAAGCCGCGGACGAGCTCCCAGTCGGTGACGGCGGCGTTGTAGGCGGCGAGCTCGACGTCGGCCATGTTGGCGTAGTGGTCGACGACGTCGTCACCGAGGGCCGCCCGGACCACCTCGGAGGAGTGGAACAGCTCACGCGCGGCGCCCATCGTCGACGGCACGCGCGGCTTGTCCGAGGCGTAGGCGTTGCCGGTGAGCTCGGGCTCGAGCTCCAGCTCGTTCTCGATGCCGTGCAGCCCGCCCGCGACCATCGCCGCGAGGGCGAGGTAGGGGTTGGTGTCGGCGCCGGGGATGCGGTTCTCCATCCGCGCGCCGGCGCCGCGGCCCACGAGGCGCACCGCGCACGTGCGGTTGTCGAGGCCCCACCCGAGCGTCGTCGGCGCGAAGGACCCGTCGGCGAAGCGCTTGTAGGAGTTGACGTTGGGGGCGAACAGCAGCGTGAAGTCGGCGGCGGTCGCGAGGACGCCGGCGATGAACTGGTCGTAGAGCGGCGTGCGGCCTCCGGCCTCCTCGTCCCAGAACACCAGCTCGCCGTCGGTGCCGCGCAGCGAGAGGTGGATGTGGCAGGAGCTGCCCTCGCGCTGGTTGGGCTTCGCCATGAAGGTCACCGACTTGCCGTGCTGCGCGGCGATCTCCTTGGCCGCGTTCTTGTAGACGACGTGGTTGTCGGCGGTCGTCAGCGCGTCGGCGTAGAGGAAGCCGACCTCGTGCTGGCCGAAGTTGCACTCGCCCTTGGCTCCCTCGACGTCGAGACCCGCGGCGTACATGTGGTTGCGGATGTCGCGCAGGAGCGGTTCGAGCTTGGTGGTGCCGAGGATCGAGTAGTCGACGTTGTAGTCGTTGGCCGGGACGAGGTCGCGGTAGCCCTTGCGGCGCGCCTCCTCGTAGGTGTCCTCGTAGACGACGAGCTCGAGCTCGGTGCCGGCGTACGCCTTCCAGCCGCGCTCGGCGAGCCGGTCGAGCTGGCGGACCAGGATCGCGCGCGGCGACGCGCTCACCGGCGTGTGGTCGGTCCACTCGAGGTCGCACTGGACCATCGCGGTGGCCGGCAGCCACGGGAGCAGCCGGATGGTCTGCTCGTCCATGACGAACTCCATGTCGCCGTAGCCCTGCTCCCACGAGGTCATCGCGTAGCCCGACACGGTGTTCATGTCGACGTCGACGCCGAGGAGGTAGTTGCACCCCTCGGTGCCGTGCCCGACGACGTGGTCGAGGAAGTAGCGGCCGTGCAGCCGCTTGCCCTGGAGCCGGCCCTGCATGTCGGTGAAGGCGAGGACGACCGTGTCGACCTCGCCCCCCTCGATCAGGCCGCGCAGGGCGTCGAGGGTGAGGTGGCGGTCGTTGCGAGTGGTCACGTGCTCTCCGTCTCCGGTGGGTCGGTCGGTGCGGTGGGTGTCAGGCCAGCAGGCCGCGCAGCAGCGCCGCGGTGTCGTCGCAGTGGTCCTCCATGACGGCGCGGGCGCGGTCCGCGCGGCCGGCCAGCACGGCCTGGCAGATCTGTCGGTGCTGCTGGTGGGAGTGGCTGATGTTGGTGTCCAGCGACGGGATCGACGCCAGCGCGGTGTCGAGCACCGACTGCACGGAGGTGACCGCCTCCTGCACGCGCGCCGACCCGCTGAGCGCCGCCACCGTCAGGTGGAACCGCGAGTCGGCCTGGCGGTGCGCGCGCTTGCCGGTGGCGTCGTGGACGGCCGTCTCCGCGGTGGTGAGGCGCTCGCGCTCGGCGTCGGTCAGCACGCGCGTCGCGGCGAGGTAGGCCGCGCCGGGCTCCACGACCCGGCGGAACTCCAGGGCGTCGAGCCACTCCGCGGCCGTGGACTCCGCGAGCCGGGCCAGGCCGCCGGTGAAGCGGGCACGGGCACCGGACGTGACCGTCGAGCCACCGCCGCGACCGCGCCTGGTCTCGACCAGCCCCGCCTGGCGCAGCGCCGCGATCGCCTCGCGCAGGGTGGCGCGGCTCACCGCCATCCGCTCGGCCAGCTCGCGCTCGGGCGGCAGCAGGCTGCCGACCGGGTAGACGCCGAGCCGGATCGCGGTGGCGAGCTGCTCGACGCAGCCCTCGAAGGCGTGGTGGCCGCGCACGGGGCGGAGCACCGCTGAGGTGAGGTGCTCGTGCGGCTGCGCGGACATGGGCGTCAGTCTGGGCACCGCGTGCCGGTGACGTCAATGGTCAGGGTTCAGACCAATTTCTGTATCACCTATTCACAACGCGTCGGTCGCGGGTCTACGGTGCCGAGCACCCAACTGACGCTCGTCGAGCTCCGCGAGAGGTGTTGCCATGCCCCCCGAGTCCACGTCCCAGCCGTCGGCCCCGCACCTGTCCGAGGACGAGGAGCACCTGGCCAGGCTCGGCTACAAGCAGGAGCTGGCCCGGTCCTGGTCGGGCTTCTCCAACTTCGCGATCTCGTTCTCGATCATCTCGATCCTCGCCGGCTGCCTCACCACCTACGGTGCGGGCATCGCGAACGGCGGTCCGGTCTCGATCTCGTGGTCCTGGCCGATCATCTCGGTCTTCATCCTGATCATCGGCTTCACCATGTCCGAGCTGGTCTCGGCGATGCCGACCTCGGGCGGCATCTACTACTGGGCCTCCAAGCTCGGTGGTCCCGCCGCCGGGTTCTTCACCGGCTGGCTCAACCTGATCGGACTGATCGCGGTGACCGCCTCGGTGGCCTACGGCTGCGCGACGTTCTTCCACCTGACGTTCCTGGCCTGGGGCTGGCAGGACACGTTCTCGCTCAACGTCGTGTTCGTGTTCTTCCTCGTGATCCTGGCCTTCATCACGGTGGTCAACATCTTCTCCAGCCACCTGCTCGCCGTGATCAACAACATCTCGGTGTGGTGGCACGTCGCCGGTGCGGCGTTCCTGGTGCTGGTGCTCATCATCGTCCCCGACCAGCACCTGAGCGTGTCGCAGGTCTTCACCGACACCTACAACGGGTCCGGGTGGGCCGACGGGTCCACCAGCAGCCTGGTCTTCTTCTTCGCGATCATCCCGTTCGGCTTCATCCTGACCCAGTACACGATCACCGGCTTCGACGCCTCCGTGCACCTGTCCGAGGAGACCCAGGGCGCGGCGAGGACCGCCGCGAAGGCGATCTGGCAGTCGATCTTCTACTCCGCGGTCGGGGGCTACATCCTGCTGCTGGCGGTCACCTTCGCGATCCCGCAGGTCGACGGCGCCCCCGACTACGCCAGCATCCCGGCGGGCGGCGTGGCCTACGTCTTCGACACCGCGCTCGGCTCGACCTGGGGTGGTCTGCTGCTGTTCGTGTCGTCCGCGGCACAGCTGTTCTGCGCCACCGCCTGCCTGACGTCGACCTCGCGGATGATGTTCGCCTTCAGCCGCGACCGGGCCGTGCCGGGCTCGCGCATGTGGTCGAAGGTCAACGCGTCCCGCACGCCCGCCAACGCCGTCATCTTCGCGGCCGTCCTCGGCGCGCTCATCACGCTGCCGGCCCTCAAGTCGGTCAACGGCATCCCCACCGCCTTCTACGCCGTCACCTCGGTGTCGGTCATCGGCCTCTACTTCTCCTTCGCCATCCCGATCTTCCTGCGCTGGCGGGCCGGTGACTCCTTCGAGGTCGGCAGCTGGAACAACGGCGCGAAGTACAAGTGGATGAACCTCGTCGCCGTGATCGAGATCGTCGTCGTCGGCATCATGCTGATGCTGCCGACCTCGCCCTTCGGCGCGCCGTGGCGCGACGAGTTCGACTGGGCGGCGGTCAACTACGCCCCGATCATGGTGCTCGCCGTGCTGCTCTTCCTCGCCGTGTGGTGGACCACGTCGGCGAAGAAGTGGTTCACCGGTCCGGTCAAGACGATCGACGACGACGTGGTCAACGCCTTCGACTGACGTTGCCGGGGCCGGCTCGAGGCCGGCCCCGGCCCGTCGGTCCTCGGCTCGCCCGTCAGCGCGGGTAGGACACGACGGACTTGCCGTCGTAGCACGTCCGGTCGGGGACGATCGCTGCCGGGACGTCGAAGCGCTCCAGCACCCGACAGCCGTAGACCTCCTGGGTGCCGAGGCGTACCGGCGTGCGCCAGCGGCCGTCGGTGCGGACGGCGATCTGGACGTAGCCGCCGTCCGGGCACGGGGCGAAGTTGCCCATGTCGCTGATGAACGCGTACCCGTCGGAGCGCCACCGCTTGACGATCATCGTGGCGGCCGTGCGGCAGCGCTCGCGCGGGTCGTTCTGGTGCCACAGCCGGGTGAGCCGTCGCTCCACGAAGCGCTGGAACGCCGGGGACGTGTCGTCGATCCGGTCGAGGTGGTCGAGCGTCACCTCCGCACCGAAGTGCGGGTAGGTCACGGTCCGGACGGTGGCGCGGTCCACGGTCGGGGCCGCGTCGGCGGTGGCCGCCGGGACGAGGGCGACCGGGACGAGCGCGAGCGGGGCGAGGAGCGAGAGCAGGACGGTGGCGGTGCGGCGCATGGCGTCTCCCGAGGCGGTGCGGCCGCTGGTCGGCCACTCACAGGACTGGACGCGTCCGGTGCCTCGGGGGTTGCACGTGGGTCACGCCCGCCGGCGTCCGGGCGCGTCGGGGCCGGTCCGCACCCGCACGGACGCCACCCGCCACGCGACGGCGTACGCGAGCAGGGCGGCGACCCAGCCGGCTGTCATCACGCCGAGCGCGCCGTCACCGTGGCCGTCGCCGACGTAGGCGACGCCGCCGGCGACGGCCGCGGCGACGGCGAGCAGTCCGGCGAGCACCGCGCCCCGCAGGACGACCGGGCCCTCGGCTGCCGCGCGGGCGGCGAGGACGGCGGTGTCGACCAGCACCGCGACGCCGAGCAGTGCGTGCGCCAGCAGGCCGAGGTCGTGGAGGAGGAACGTCCAGCCGTCGGTCCCCGTTGCGCCGCGCGGGAAGGTCCCACCCGTGCCGGCCACGACGCCCACCAGCACCAGCAGCGCGACGACGCGCCGGGCGGCGGAGCGGACGCGCACATCGGTCATGCCTCGACCCTGCGACGTGCGGCACGCACGCGGCAGGGGAGGACGACCCGAGCCCACCGGGACCTTCGTGCCGGCGTGGGGAACGGGAGATGCGAAGAGCCCCAGGTCGGTGACCTGGGGCCCTTTGCTGTGTGTCCGAGGGGGGACTTGAACCCCCACGCCCTAATACGGGCACTAGCACCTCAAGCTAGCGCGTCTGCCAATTCCGCCACCCGGACGAGTGCTGGAGAAACATAGCAAAACCCCACCCGGGCAACGAATCGGGGTCGGTCCCCGACCGTGGGGCAGGATGGACGGCATGGACCAGGCCTCGAAGGACCCGTCGGACACCCGCTCGTACGACCCCGCCGCCGAGGTGGTCCGGCTGTGCCAGGACCTCATCGCGATCGACACCTCCAACTACGGCAGCGAGGACGGGCCGGGCGAGCGCAAGGCCGCCGAGCACGTCGCGACGCTGCTCGACGAGGTGGGCATCGAGAGCCAGGTCATCGAGGGCCGGCCCGGCCGCGCCAACGTCGTCGCCCGGTGGGGCGGGGGAGACGGTCGCGCGCCGCTGCTGCTGCACGGGCACCTGGACGTGGTGCCGGCCGAGGCCGACGACTGGCAGGTGCACCCGTTCTCCGGCGAGATCAAGGACGGCCAGGTGTGGGGCCGCGGCGCGGTCGACATGAAGGACTTCGACGCGATGCTGCTCAGCGTCGTGCGGGCCCGGGCGCAGGCGGGAGCCGCGCCCGACCGCGAGGTGGTGCTCTGCTTCACCGCCGACGAGGAGGCCGGCGGTCACCACGGTGCGGGCGTGCTCGTCGACGAGCACCCCGACCTGCTGGCCGACTGCACCGAGGCCGTCGGCGAGGTGGGCGGGTTCTCCGCCACCGTGCGCGGGCGTCGGGTCTACCTCATCGAGGCCGCGGAAAAGGGCATGGCGTGGATGCGGCTGACCGCCCGCGGTCGCGCGGGGCACGGCTCGATGATCAACGACGACAACGCCGTCACCCGGCTCGCCGGTGCGGTCGCGCGGATCGGCGCCCACGAGTGGCCGGTGCGCCTCACCCCGACCATGGAGGTGCTCCTCGCCACCGTCGGCGAGCTCGCCGGCACCGAGGCCACCCCGGAGAACGCCGAGGCGCTGGTGGAGGAGTTCGGCGACGCCGCGCGGATGCTCGGCGCGGTCATCCGCAACACCGCCAACCCCACGATGCTGGGCGCCGGCTACAAGACCAACGTCATCCCGACCGAGGCCCGGGCCACCGTGGACGGACGGTTCCTGCCCGGCTACGAGGACGAGTTCTTCGCGACCCTCCACGAGCTCGCCGGTGACGGCATCGAGTTCGAGTTCGAGTCGAAGCAGGACCCGTGGGAGACGCCCTACGACGGCGACCTGGTCACCGCGATGTCGCGCAGCCTGCTCGCCGAGGACCCCGACGCCCTGGTCGCTCCGTACCTGATGAGCGGCGGCACCGACGCCAAGCACTTCCGCAGGCTGGGCATGCGGTCCTACGGCTTCGCGCCGCTGCGGCTGCCCGCCGACCTGGACTTCACCGCGCTCTTCCACGGGGTCGACGAGCGGGTGCCGGTCGACGCCCTCGAGTTCGGTGCGCGCGTCTTCGACCGGTTCCTCGACCAGGTCTGACCTGCGCGCCACCCTCACTCCGACCCCGGGGCGGTGATCGCCACCGCCGGGCGGGGGCGCGGAAGATGTTGCGCACGTCACCGGCCGGCTCCGGGGAGGGAATGCCTGCGGCTGTGGCACAGTTGCCCCAAGCAAGAGCAAGCGTGCTCTGGGGGCGGTGGAACTCCGCACCGGCGGTGACTGGCCGAGGACTCCTCGACCGGAAGTCCGCGACCCGACCACAGCCAGTGGCCGGTTGACCAGGTGGGAATCCTGGACCGACGGTCAAAGTCCGGATGAGAAGCGCACGCACACGACCTGCACGACCACCGCCTGCCGGTGCGTGCCGCGTCGTCGAGGCCCCCCTGAGTCCGCGTCCACGGACCGGAGGCAGGACATGACGACGAACGAGGCCGAGCGCCGCGCGATGCGCCGCGCGCTCGAGCTGGCCGTCACGCCGGGCGTCCCGCTCGGTCCCAACCCGCGGGTGGGCTGCGTGGTCCTCGCCGCGGACGGCCGCACCATCGCCGAGGGCTTCCACCGGGGGGCCGGGACCCTCCACGCCGAGGCCGCCGCCCTCGCCGAGGCCGGTGAGGAGGCGCGCGGCTCGACGGTCGTCGTGACCCTGGAGCCGTGCAACCACACCGGTCGCACCGGTCCGTGCAGCGAGGCGCTGATCGCGGCCGGCGTGCGCCGCGTCGTCTTCGCCCAGCCCGACTCCAACCCGGTCGCCGTCGGCGGCGCCCGCCGGCTGCGCGAGGCCGGCGTCGAGGTCGTCGGCGCCGAGATGATCGAGGAGGCGCAGGCGATCAACCGCACGTGGACCTTCGCCATCGCGCGTCGCCGGCCGTTCGTGACCTGGAAGTTCGCCGCCACCCTCGACGGGCGCAGCGCCGCGGCCGACGGGACCAGCCGTTGGGTCTCGAGCCGGGCGGCCCGACGCGACACCCACCGGCTGCGCGGCCTGTGCGACACCATGCTCGTCGGCACGGGGACGGTGCTCGTCGACGACCCCGAGCTGACCGTCCGCGACGACGTCGACGAGCCGCTGCCGGTCCAGCCGCTGCGCGCGGTCATGGGGCTGCGCGACCTCCCGACCGACCGGCGGGTCCTCAACGACCGCGCCGAGACCGTCCACCTGCGCACCCACGACCCGCGCGAGGCGCTCCAGCAGCTCCACGACCTCGAGCGCCAGCACGTGTTCCTGGAGGGCGGGCCGACGCTGGCACGCGCCTTCCTCGACGCCGACCTCGTCGACGAGGTGGTCGCCTACGTCGCCCCGATGCTGCTCGGCTCCGGCGCCTCCGCGGTCGCCGACCTCGGCATCACCACCATGACCGACGCCCTGCACCTGCACGTCACCGACGTGACCGTGCTGCAGGGCCACGACGGCGAGGACACCAACGTGCGCCTCACCATGAGGAGGAAGTGAATGTTCACCGGGATCGTCGAGGAGCTCGGCACGGTCGCCGAGGTCGTCGACCAGGGTGACGCCATCAGGCTCACCATCGAGGCCGCGACCGTGCTCGAGGGCACCGGTCTCGGTGACTCGATCGCCGTCAACGGCTGCTGCCTGACCGTCTCCGCGCTCGGTGACGGGCGCTGGACCGCCGACCTCATGCAGGAGACGCTCGACAAGACCTCCCTGGCCGGCGTCGCGCCGGGGGACCGCGTCAACCTCGAGCGCGCGGTGACCGTCGACAAGCGGCTCGGCGGCCACATCGTCCAGGGCCACGTCGATGGCGTCGGCGAGGTGATCTCCCGGTCGCCGAGCGAGCACTGGGACGTCGTCGAGGTCTCGCTGCCGTCCCACCTCGCCCGCTACCTCGTCGACAAGGGCTCGATCACCGTCGACGGCGTCAGCCTCACGGTCGTGGAGGCCGGTGAGGACAGCTTCACCGTGAGCCTGATCCCGGAGACCCTCGCCCGTACGACCCTCGGCTCGCGCCGTCCCGGCGACCGGGTCAACCTCGAGGCCGACGTCATCGCCAAGCACGTCGAGAAGCTGCTCGGCTCCTATCCCACCGCGCAGTCCCTGCGCCCTGCGAACGACGAGGAAGAATGATGTCCCTGCTCGAGTGGCTGGTGCACGGCACCATCCCGGTCCCCGGCGGCGCCCTCGGCGTCCGCGAGGTGGTCGGCAACCTGTTCGGCCTCGCCAGCGCGATCCTCGGGATGCGCCGGCTCGTGTGGGCCTGGCCGATCGGCCTGGTCGGCAACGTCCTGCTCTTCACCGTCTTCGCCACCGGCGAGCTCTCCGGCCACATCGACGAGCCGCTGTGGGGCCAGGCCGGGCGCCAGGTGTTCTTCGCCGCGGTGTCGGTCTACGGCTGGTGGCGCTGGTCGCAGGTCCGCTCGCAGGGCGGGGCCTCGGACGGCGGTGCCATCGCACCGCGCTGGGCCACCGCGCGCGAGCGCGTCCAGCTGGTCGTCCTCGGCGTCGTGGGCTACGCCGTGGCGTACGTGCTGCTCACCCGCGTGCTCGGGTCGTGGGGCCCGACCACGGAGGCCTGGATCCTCGCGGGTTCCATGCTCGCGACCTACGGGATGGCGCGCGGCTGGGTGGAGTTCTGGCTGGTCTGGATCCTCGTCGACGTCGTCGGCGTGACCACGCTCATCCAGGCGGGCTACTACCCGACGGCCGGGATGTATCTCTTCTACGCCGTGTTCGTCGTGATCGGCTTCGTGGTCTGGCTGCGCGCCAGCCGCACGGTCGTGGACGCCACCGAGGCCCGGGAGACCGAGGAGGTGGCCCGCGCATGAGTGTCCGACTCGACAGCATCGACCGGGCGGTCGCGGACATCGCGGCCGGCAAGGCGGTGGTGGTCGTCGACGACGAGGACCGCGAGAACGAGGGCGACATCATCTTCGCCGCGGCGAAGGCGACGCCGGAGCTGATGGCGTTCACCATCCGCCACTCCAGCGGCGTGATCTGCGTGCCGATGCCGGGCGACATGCTCGAGCGCCTCGAGATCCCCCTGATGACCCCGCACAACAAGGACCGGCTGCGCACGGCGTACACGATCTCGGTCGACGCCCGCGACGGCGTCAGCACCGGGATCAGCGCCGCCGACCGCGCCCACACCGCGCGGGTGCTCGCCGACTCGGCGACCGAGCCGTGGGAGCTGACCCGACCGGGCCACGTCTTCCCGCTGCGCTACCGCGAGGGCGGCGTGCTGGTGCGGCGCGGCCACACCGAGGCGGCAGTCGACCTCGCGAAGCTGGCCGGCCTGACCCCCGCGGGCGTGCTGGTCGAGGTGGTCAACGACGACGGGACCATGAAGCGGGCGCCCGAGCTGCGGGAGTTCGCCGACGAGCACGGGCTCGCGATGATCTCGATCGAGGACCTCGTCCGCCACCGGCGGCGCCACGAGCGCCACGCGGTGCGGGTCGCGGAGACCCGGCTGCCCACGCGCCACGGCGACTTCACCGCCTACGGCTACCGCATCACCATCGACGGCAGCGAGCACGTCGCCCTCGTGCACGGCGACATCAGCGGCCCCGAGCCGGTCCTCACGCGGGTGCACAGCGAGTGCCTGACCGGCGACGTGTTCGGCAGCCGGCGCTGCGACTGCGGTCCGCAGCTCGACGAGGCGCTGGCCGCGGTCGTCGCTGAGGGCAGGGGAGTGGTGGTCTACCTCCGCGGCCACGAGGGCCGCGGCATCGGCCTGGTCGCCAAGCTGCAGGCCTACCAGCTCCAGGACGGCGGGCGCGACACCGTCGACGCCAACCTCGACCTCGGGCTGCCCGCCGACGCACGCCACTACGGCACCGCGACGCAGGTGCTGCGCGACCTGGGCGTGGAGTCGGTGCGGCTGATGACCAACAACCCCGACAAGACCGCGAGCCTCGAGGACTTCGGGGTGCACGTGGCCGAGCGGGTGCCGCTGACGCCGCACCCCAACGACCACAACCTCGCCTACCTGCTCACCAAGCGGGACCGCATGGGCCACGACCTGCCCGGCCTCGCCACCCCTGGGACCGCCCCCAGGACCGCCCCCGGACACGAAGGAGACGACGCATGAGCGGCGCCGGAGCACCGACCTCCCAGCCCTACGACGCCAGTGGGCTGAAGGTGGCCGTCGTGGCCGCCAGCTGGCACACCCAGGTCATGGACGGCCTGGTCGCCGGCGCCGAGCGCGCCCTCGCGGCCTACGGCGTGGCCGACGCGGTGGTGCTGCGGGTGCCGGGCACGTTCGAGCTGCCGGTCGTCGCGGCCACGCTCGCCCGTGAGGGCTACGACGCGATCGTCGCGCTGGGCGTGGTCATCCGTGGCGGCACCCCGCACTTCGACTACGTCTGCTCGGCGGCGACCGACGGCCTGACGCGCGTCGGCGTCGAGCACGCGGTCCCGGTCGGGTTCGGCGTGCTGACCTGCGACACCGAGGAGCAGGCGATCGACCGCGCGGGGCTGCCCGGCTCGTCGGAGGACAAGGGGTGGGAGGCGACGGCCGCCGCGCTCGACACGGCCCGCGTGCTGGCGGCGATGCGCGACCGCTGACGTCCGCCTCGGGGTGCCGGGCCGGATCAGCTCGTGCGGTCGCTCGCCGACTGCAACCGGTCGATGTGCTCGGACGCCTCGGCCTTGGTGAGGTCAGCGGGGAGCTCCTCGCCCGCCTCCCGGGCCAGCGTGTCGAGGTAGGAGCGCTGCGCGCCGGTCATCGGCTCGTCACCGGTGACCCACTCCTCGGGGTCCTTGCGCGTCGAGTCGCCCTGCGGACCGCCGAGGGTCTCCGGCTGCTGGCCACCGGCGGGGTCGTTCGAAGATGTGTTCGATGAGGTCATGACCCGACCGTAACCCCGGGCGCGGGCACCACCACCGCCTGAAGGGGTGGTCCGGCGCCGGACCCGCGGCGCGCCCGCCGCCGCCGCGCAACTAGGCTGGGGCCCGTGAAGACGTTCGAGGACCTGTGGGCCGAACTGTCCGCGAAGGCTGCCGAGCGACCCGAGGGGTCCGGCACCGTGAAGCAGCTCGACGCCGGTGTCCATGCCATCGGCAAGAAGCTGCTGGAGGAGGCCGCCGAGTCCTGGATGGCGGCCGAGCACGAGGGCAAGGACGCGACCGCGCTGGAGATCAGCCAGCTGCTCTACCACGCGCAGGTCCTCATGCTGGCCTCCGGCCTGACCCTCGACGACGTCTACGCCCACCTGTGAGCCGACCATGACCTTGCGCATCGCCGTCCCCAACAAGGGGTCCCTGTCCCAGTCCGCCACCGACATCCTGCGGGAGTCGGGCTACCGCCAGCGCTCCGACTCCAAGGAGCTCGCGCTCGTCGACGCCGAGAACGACGTCGAGTTCTTCTACCTCCGACCGCGCGACATCGCGCTCTACGTGGGTGAGGGCACCCTCGACGTCGGGATCACCGGGCGCGACCTGCTGCTCGACTCCGGCGCGAAGGCCGAGGAGGTGATGCCGCTCGGCTTCGGCCGCTCGCGCTTCCACTTCGCCGGTCCCGCCGGCCGCTACTCCTCGCTCGCCGACCTCCAGGGCCTGCGGGTCGCGACGTCGTACGTCGGCGTGGTGGAGGACTTCCTGTTCCGCCAGGGCATCGACGCGACCGTGACCCGCCTCGACGGCGCGGTCGAGACGAGCATCCAGCTCGGCGTCGCCGACGTGATCGCCGACGTCGTCGAGACCGGCTCGACCCTGCGGGCGGCCGGGCTCGCCACCTTCGGCGAGGTGATCCTCGAGTCCGAGGCCGTCCTCGTCACGCGCGGCGGCACCGTCCCCGACGACTTCGAGGTCTTCCGTCGCCGGCTCGAGGGCGTGCTCGTCGCACGCAGCTACGTGATGATGGACTACGACATCGAGGAGTCGAACCTCGACCGCGCCACCGAGCTCGCGCCCGGCCGCGAGGGCCCGACCATCTCCCCGCTCGGCAAGTCCGGGTGGGTCGCCGTGCGGGTGATGATCCCGCGCTCCGGCTCGCAGCGGCTGATGGACGACCTCTACTCCGCCGGCGCCCGCGCCATCCTGCTCACCGACATCCATGCCTGCCGACTCTGACGCCCGCGCCGGCCGTCCGCTCCCGGACCTGCCGCACACCTGGCGGCCCTTCGGGGTGCGGATCGCCGTGATCGGGTTCGGCGTGATGCTGCTCGTCGTCTGCACCGCCGCGTGGTACGGCTTCGACCCGTCGGTGCGCGAGCGGTTCAGCGGGCTCCAGCGGTTCACCGTGCTGGCGATGGGCGCGGCCCTCGGGACCTGCGGCTGGGCCCTGGGCCGGGCGCGCCTCACCGTCCGTCGCGACACCCTGACCGTGGTCAACGGCTTCCGCTCGCGGCGCCTCGAGCGTGCGCAGGTCGTCGACATCCACCTGCCCCCGGGCGCGCCGTGGGCCACCCTCGACCTCGCGGACGGCAGCACCCTCTCGGCGATGGCCTTCCAGGGCTCCGACGGCCGTCGCGCCCGTGACGGCGTGCGCCAGGTCCGGGCGCTGCTCGACCGCGACGCACCCTCCGGGGTCTGACCGGCCGGTCGGACTGCTCGTCAGTCCTCGGGCTGCAGGGCGTGGATGCCCCACGACACCGACAGCTCGTCGCCCGGGGTGCCCGCCGGCGCCAGCGTGACGAGGTCGGTGCCGGAGTTGAAGGCGTCGGCCGGCGCGGTCATCGGCTCGACCGCGATCCCGGGACGCGGCCCGTCGGCCGGCGGCGTGAACACCTGCAACCAGTGGTGGTGCTCGTCGAGCCACAGCACGACGCCGCGTGACGTCGCGGGGTCGCGGAGCGTCACCGTCGCCCGGCCGTCGACGTGCTCCACGTCGCCGAACGCGGTGTCGAGGCGCAGGTCGCCGATCCGCCGGCCGGCCGTGAAGTCGTGCTCGCCCGAGACGGGCTCGGTCCCGGTCGGGAGCAGCCGGTCGTCGACCAGCACGCGGGTCCGGGCCGGCAGGGTGAGCTCGAGGTCCTCGATCCCGTCGCCGACCCGGAGGTAGGGGTGGGCGCCGGAGGCGTACGGCGCCGGCTCGGGGGAGAGGTTGGTGGCGGTCTGGGTGACGACCAGGCCGTCGGCCGACAGGTCGTAGAGGACGTGCAGGTCGAGCGCCCACGGGTAGCCGCTCTGGGCGAGCACGCGGTGGACGAGCGACACCGTGGTGCCGGTGTGCTCCTCGACGGTCCACGACGCCCAGCGCGCCAGGCCGTGGGAGGCGTTGTGGTGACCGGGGTCGGTGAGCCCGAGCTGGTGCTCGCGACCGCCGAAGGAGTAGCGGCCGTCGCGGATCCGGTTCGGCCAGGGCATCAGCAGCTGGCCGCGGCAGCCGGTCGACATCTCGTCCTCGCCGAACCCGTCCACGAGGTCGCGCCCGTGGTGGGTGAGGGTGCGCAGCGCGGCGCCGCCCTCGGTGACGACGGCCGTGTAGCCCGCTGCCGCGATCTCGTACTGGTCTCCGCTCGGCCTCACCATGGCGACACCCTAGGGCGACTAGCCTGCCCGGGTGCACACCACCACGCGCCGGCTGCTCCCCGACGACGCCGCGACGACCGCCGCGCTGATGTCGCGGATCGAGGCCGACCACCCGACCGGCTTCTGCCTGTCGCCCGACGAGGTGGTCGAGGTGATGGAGCACCTGCCCGGGAGCGTCCTGCTCGGCGCCCACGACGGCGAGGAGCTCGTCGGCTACGCGGCGGTGCTGCCGGGGACGCCGCACGACACGGGCCAGCGGACGGTCCTCTACGGCGACGTCGACCCCGGCAGGCTCGGCGAGGGGATCGGCACCGACCTGCTCGCCGCGGCGCTCGACGTGGCGCGGTCGATCCACGCGGAGCAGGCGCCGCACCTGCCCGCGCGCTACGCCAGCCAGGCGCTCGCCGGTCGGGACGACCAGGCCGACCTGCTGCGCGCGGCCGGGATGGTGCCCGGCCGGCACGCCTTCCTCATGCGCGCCCCGCTCCAGGGTCCCGGCGCCGACCTGCCCGTGCCGTCCGACCTCGTCGTCGAGACGTTCGACCCGGCCGTCGCCGAGGAGCTCCGCGCGGCGCACAACGTGGCCTTCGCCGACTACCCGGACTGGAGCCCCGCCGACGCCGACTACTGGCAGGCGTTCATGGTGCGCGCGACCCACGCCCGCCACGACCTCTCCCTGGTCGCGCGGGACCCGGACGGACGGGTCGCGGGCTACGTCTTCGCCCACGAGTACGCCGTGCCGATGGCGCCCGGCCCGGGACGCGAGGCCTACGTGCCCTACGTCGGCACCGTCCCGGACCAGCGGGGGCGCGGTCTCGCGACGGCGCTGCTCGCCGCGGTCCTCGACCGGTGCCGGGCGGCCGGCTTCGACCGGGTGACCCTCAACGTCGACACCGCCAATCCCACCGGCGCCCTCGGGATCTACGAGCGGGCCGGGTTCGCGGAGGTCTACCGCCAGGACTTCTACAAGCTCGAGGAACCCGCGGCCGGCTGAGCCGATCCCTCGGTGTCGACCACGAGGTCGGCGTGCTCGCGCGTCGCGAGCTCTGCGAACAGCGCGTCCTCGTCGAGGCGCCACTGCTCCCAGTGGGCCCGCATCTGCTCGCCGTCGCGGGCGATGCCGCGTCGCAGCCGCAGGTCGGAGCCCGCCTCGACCCAGACCAGCACGCCCACGAGGTGGGCGATGGCGGGCGACCAGCAGCCCACGCCCTCGAGGACCAGCACGCCGCCCGGGCCGACGGGGTGCGTCTCGGCCCACCCGTCGGCCGCCCAGTCCCACCGGCGCCACTCGCTCTCGCGCCCGTCGGCCAGGGGGATGAGCAGCTGCTCGACGGTGGCGGCGAGGCCCGGGAGCCCGCGCCACCCCTGCAGCAGCTCGTCGCAGTGCACGAGGGTCGCGCCGGGGAGGGCGCGCGCCAGCGCGTCGGCGAGCGTCGTCTTCCCGGAGCCGGCGGGTCCGTCGACGCAGACCAGTCGGCCCGGCCCGAGGGTGGGCGGGCTGGCCAGCAGGCGCTCCGCGACGTCGGCGGCGACCCGGACGGGGTCAGAAGGCACGGTCGCACCCGCGGTAGGACGGGACCACCTCGGTGACGGACTCCCCGCGCACCAGGTGGACGTCGCGCACGTGCTCGAACAGCTCGCCGGACTTGGCGTGGCGGAACCACACCAGGTCGCCGATGGCGAGCAGCGCGGCCGGGTGGCCGGTCAGCGGCGTCTGCACCTCGCCGGCCCCCTCGAGGCCGGTCAGGTGGAGGCCCGGCGGCGCCCACGGCACGGGGGAGCGGTCGGCGCCGGTCGCACCGCTGGCGATGAGGCCGCCGCCGTGGACGGTCGCCATCTCCGGGGTCGGCTTCCGGGTGACCCGCAGGCCGAAGTACGCCGCGGGGCGCGGGTCGAAGGACGCGTAGTGGTCGAAGATGCCGGGGACGAGGAGGCCCGAGCCCGCGGCGATCTCGGTGACCGCACCGTCCGCGGCCGTCGCCTCGACCGACCCGGACCCGCCGCCGTTCCAGAACACGAGGTCGGCGAGCGCGGCGAGCGCGTCGGCGATCTCGCGCCGCCGCACCTCGAGCTGGGCCATCGAGGCCTGCTTCAGGCGCCGGACGAGCAGCGACCTGGTGCGCTGGTCGGGCACGTCGTCCTGGACACCCGCGACCTGGCCCTCGTAGGTCATCACCCCGACGAGGCGGAAGCCGTCGCGCTCGACGACCCGACGGGCGAGGGCGACCACGTCGGCGGTGTCGAAGAGCGGGGAGCGCTTCGGCCCGATGTGCTGGCCGCCGAGGCGCAGCCCGGCGTCGAGGTCGAGGGCGATCCGTACGGGCACGGCGCGCGAGGAGCGGGTGGCGTCGACCGCGTCGAGGTGCGCGACGTCGTCGATCATGAGCGTGATCGCCGCAGCGGCGGACGGGGAGGCGGTCAGGCGGGCGAGCGCGGCGGCGTCGACGCTGGGGTAGGCGACCACGATGTCGTCGCTGACGCCGGTCTCGTGCAGCCACAGGGCCTCGGCCACCGTGAAGGCGAGCACCCCCGAGAAGCCGTCGTGGGCCAGGGCGCGGGTGATGAGGGCCGGGACGCGCAGGGACTTGGACGCGACCCGGATCGGCTTGCCGCCGGCGCGGCGGACGAGGTCGGAGGCGTTGGCGTCGAAGGCGTCGAGGTCGACGACCGCGATCGGCGTCGGCGGTGGCTCGGGCAGGCTCGCCACGGCGGCGCCGAGACGCGACCACAGGCGGTTGCGCTCGACGTAGGCGTCGCTCACTCGATGCCCCGCTTGCGCAGCATCGCCTCGATGTCGGCGAGGTCGTCGTCGATGACGGGCTCGCCCTTCCGCGGGGTCGGCGCGGTCGGGAGCTCGCCACCGCCGCGGCGCTCCGTGCGCCCGCGGCGCTCCTTGCCCGCGGCCTGCCCGCGGGCGAGCTGGCGGTCGCGGATGAAGCCGCTGACGATGAGGAGCAGGACGGCGAGACCGGCCAGGCCCACCCCGGTCCAGGTCCGCACGTCGAAGACCAGGCCGGTCGCCCAGTCGGTGACGGCACTGCCGATCTCGACGACCGTCCGCAGAGTGCCTGTCAGCCACGCCGCTGCGGGCAGCAGGGTGAAGCCCAGCGCCCGCAGGCCGTTCGCGGCGCCGCGGCGCCGGAAGGCGATCCACGTCCAGATCGCGCCCGCCACGGTGAGCGCTGCGGTCAGTGCTGCCCAGGTCGTCTCCTCCACGGGCCCCACACTCCCACAGCGCACCACGCCTGCGGGACAATGACGGCGTGCACCACGACGACAGCGAGTCCCTCGTCCGGACCATCCCCGACCCCGGGTTCGCCGACGACACCGGGGCGGCCGACGAGCACCTCGCGGCCGTGCTGGCCGGTCACGCCTCGGGCGCGGCGTCGTCGGCCGAGGTGCTGGCGGTGCTCCAGGACGCACGCCTGCTGGTGCCGGTGGTGGCCGTGCTCGGCGAGGTGGAGGTCGACGAGCAGGGACTCGCGCACGACAAGTCCTCGGACATGGCGGCCGTCCTCGTGCGGGCGGCCGACGGCAGCACCGGCCTGCTCGCCTTCACCGCGACCGGGACGATGGCGCGGTGGGACCCGCAGGCCCGGCCGGTGCCGGTGAGCGCACGCACGGCCGCGACCGCGGCGGTGCAGGACGGCGCCGAGGCCCTGCTGGTCGACCTCGCCGGCCCCGCGACGTACGTCGTCGACGGCGACGACCTCACCCGGCTGGCCTCCGGCTGGCGGCTGGTCGCGCTGGGCGGGGAGGCCGGCGGCACCCACGGGTGGATTGGGCCCGCGGCGGAATGATCGGCTAGTCTTCGGTGTTGACCGATCAGTGACGTGACGGGACCACCCTCCCCGATCGCCGCCGATCCCGCCAAGCGGAGGCAGCAGCACCCGTCTCCCACCCGCACCGATCGCCCTGCACCACAGATCGTCGGGTCCAGGTCCCAGCTCCACCGAAGGCGCGACGCGCCCGCGGTGGTCGCCAGTTCCCGAGAGCTCGGGGACGGGTCGTGACTGGCTCCCGCTTGGCACACAGCGGGAGCCATTGTTCATTTCCGGGGCACACCAGTTCCGGGCGGGCAGGCGCTCCCACCCACCCGAACCACTGGAGGACCCATCAGCACCGAGCTGCGCATCAACGAGCGGATCCGCGTACCCGAGGTCCGGCTCGTCGGACCCAACGGTGAGACCGTTGGGATCGTGCCGACCGACCAGGCACTCAAGCTGGCCCAGGAGGCCGACCTCGACCTCGTCGAGATCGCTCCGCAGGGACGCCCCCCTGTCTGCAAGCTCATGGACTACGGCAAGTTCAAGTACGAGAACGCCCAGAAGGCCCGCGAGTCCCGCCGGAACCAGACGAACGTGATCATCAAGGAGATGAAGCTTCGTCCCAAGATCGACAAGCACGACTACGAGACCAAGAAGGGTCACGTCGTGCGGTTCCTCGGTGCCGGCGACAAGGTCAAGATCACGATCATGTTCCGCGGTCGTGAGCAGCACCGTCCCGAGCTCGGCTTCCGCCTGCTGCAGAAGCTGGCCGAGGACGTCCAGGAGCTCGGCTTCGTCGAGTCCTCGCCGAAGCAGGACGGCCGCAACATGACCATGGTCATCGGCCCGCACAAGAAGAAGGCCGACGCCAAGATCGACGCCGACGCCGCCCGCGCCTCCAAGGCGCAGGAGCGTGCGGACCGCAAGGCCGAGGAGGACGCCGAGCGCGAGGCCGCCCACGCGGCCGGCCCGGTGGCCCAGAAGAAGGAGCGTCGCCGCTCCGAGAACCTGGACCCCGACATCGACATCTGAGCGAAGCGACGAGGTCGATGGAGCACGTCGCGGCGAAGCCGTGACATCCAGACCCCCAGTTTTCCGCCGTCCCGGCCACGAGCCGGGGCTGCACCGAAGAGGAGAGAACACATGCCGAAGAACAAGACCCACTCGGGCGCCAAGAAGCGCTTCAAGGTGACCGGCTCGGGCAAGATCCAGCGCCTGCAGGCCGGCCGCAAGTCCGGCGCTGCGTTCGCCTCGGCGCCCACCACGGGCAGCCGCAAGAAGCACCGCCGCAACGCCGGCGTCGTCGAGCTCGAGAAGGCCGACGTCGCCCGCGCCAAGAAGATGCTCGGCATCTGAGGCACGCCACCGCACATCCCCTGGTGGCCCAGCCGCCGTCCATCTGATCTTCATCCGCACCAAGGAGTAACCCCATGGCACGCGTCAAGCGCGCAGTGAACGCCCAGAAGAAGCGTCGTACCACCCTCGACCGCGCGAGCGGCTACCGCGGCCAGCGCTCGCGGCTCTACCGCAAGGCCAAGGAGCAGGTCACCCACTCGCTGGTCTACAGCTACAACGACCGCCGCAAGAACAAGGGCAACTTCCGCAAGCTCTGGATCCAGCGCATCAACGCTGCGGCCCGCGCCAACGGCATGACCTACAACCGCTTCATCCAGGGCCTCGGCCTGGCCGGCATCGAGGTCGACCGCAAGATCCTCGCCGAGCTCGCCGTCAACGACGCGCCGGCCTTCGCCGCGCTCGTCGAGGCCGCCAAGGCCGCGCTGCCCGAGGACGTCAACGCGCCCAAGGTCTCCGCCTGAGCCACATGAGCACCCCTCTGACCGTCGGCAACAGCCGCGTCAAGGAGGCTCGCAAGTTGAGCCGCCGCTCGGTACGCACCGAGCGGCGGCTCTTCCTCGCTGACGGCCCGAAGGCCGTCGAGGGCGCGCTCTCCGTCGCCGGCTGCGTGGTCGAGGTCTTCGCCACGCCGTCGGCCCTCGAGCAGCACGCCGAGCTGCTGGCGGACGCCGACGTCACGCTCGTCGACGACCGGGCGCTGGCCTCGCTGTCGGACTCGGTGTCCCCGGCCGGCGTGGTCGCCGTGTGCCGTCCGGTCGACGCGCCGCTGGCGCACGTCGTGGCCGCGGCACCCCGGCTGCTCGCGATCTGCGCCGACGTCCGCGACCCCGGCAACGCCGGGACCGTGATCCGCACGGCCGACGCGGCCGGCGCTGACGGTGTCGTGCTGGCCGGGCAGTCGGTCGACGCCTACAACGCCAAGACCGTCCGCGCGACGGTCGGCAGCCTGTTCCACCTCCCGCTGGCGATCGACCCCGACCCGGCCGCCGCCGTGCGCGCCGCCCAGGAGCGCGGGCTCACCGTCCTGGCGGCCGACGGTGCGGGCGAGGTCGACCTGTTCGACGCCGACCTCACCGGACCCACGGCCTGGCTCTTCGGCAACGAGGCGTGGGGGCTGCCGGACGAGCTCGCCGCCCTGGCCGACCACCGGGTCGCGATCCCGATCCTGGGGCGGGCCGAGAGCCTCAACCTTTCCACGGCCGCTGCCGTGTGCCTCTACGCCAGCGCGCGGGCCCAGCGGGTCTGACCCGCGTCAGTCCGGCGGGAGCGCGCGGGCGTAGCGCGTCGCCAGGGCGGCCACGTGGTCGACCAGCGCCGGTGGCGAGTCGACGTGGAAGTCGAGGCCGAGCAGCCCGATGTAGACCGCCACCATCTCGACGCTGTCGGCGCCGGTGACGAGCACGCTGTGGTCCTCGTCCACGGTTTCGACGACCCCGACGGTGGGGTTGATCCGCCGCAGCACCTCCGCGGCAGGCGCGTCGACGGCGATCCGGCAGTGCACGTTCCATCCCGAGAACGCGACGTCGCGCAGCACGAAGGCCGCGTAGTCGCCGCCCTCGAGCGGTGCGGACGCGAACCGCCCCGCCCCCGGGGTGCGCACCTCGATCCGGTCGACCCGCAGGGCCCGCCACCGGCCGTCGGGCCGCACCCGCGCGACGACGTACCACCGCTGCTGCCAGCTCACCAGGCGGTAGGGGTCGGCCTCGAGGCGCTCCTCGACGTCGTGCGTCGGACGGTGGAAGAGCCGCAGGCCCTCGCGGTCGCGGACGGCGGCCGCGAGGTCGGCGAGCAGCCCGATGTCCACCGGTGGGGCGACGGCGTTGGTCGCGGTCTCGGCCGGGCCGACGTCGGTGCTCTCGGCGAGGGTCCGCACGCGGCGCCACAACCGGTCGGGAAGCACGTGCTGGAGCTTGGCGAGCGCCAGCGCGCCGGCCTCCTCGATGCCGCTCACCGCGGACACCGCGCCCAGTCCGACGGCGACGGCGACCGCCTCGTCGTCCTCGAGCAGCAGGGGAGGGAGCCGCCCGTGCTCGCCGAACCGGTAGCCGCCGGCCGCGCCGCGCACCGACTCGACCGGGTAGCCGAGCTCGCGCAGCCGCTGGACGTCCTTGCGCACCGTGCGCTCGCCGACCCCGAGCACTCCCGCCAGCTCGGGGCCGGTCGCGGTGACGCGGGCCTGGAGGTGGCCGAGCAGGGCGATCAGCCGGGACGAGGTCTGCAGCGACATCGGGGCCTCCCGCGGGCGTGCGGAGATCGTCGGGATCGGGGTGGACGAATCAGGGCCGAACCGAGCCGGATTCGTTCCTAGGTTACCGACATGAGCACTCACCAGACCACCAGCGACCTGACCTTCCGCCCCTTCACGATCTCGGTCCCGCAGGACGCGATCGACGACCTGCGCGCCCGGCTCGCCCGCACCCGGTACGCCGCGGAGCCGACCGACACCGCCGGCTCCGACGACTGGTCCGCCGGAGCACCCGTCTCCTACCTTCGCGAGATGGGCGACCACTGGCGGGGCGACTTCGACTGGCGCGCGCAGGAGGAGCGGATGAACGCCCTCCCGCAGCTCCTCACCGAGATCGACGGCCAGACCGTCCACGTCGTGCACGTCCGCTCGGCCAACGAGGACGCCACCCCGCTGCTGCTGCTCCACGCCTACCCGGGCTCCTTCGTCGACTTCCTCGACCTGGTCCCGCACCTGACCGCCGACTTCCACCTCGTCATCCCGTCGATCCCCGGCGTGGGCTTCAGCCAGCCCCTGACCGACGGCGGCTGGGACTCGCGGCGGACCGCCCGCGCCTGGGACCGGCTCATGCGTGGCCTCGGCTACGACTCCTACGGCGCGCACGGGTCCGACAACGGGGCCGTGGTGGCACGCGAGCTGGCGATCCTGGCACCCGAGGGGTTCCTCGGCGCACACGTCCTGCAGCTGTTCTCCTTCCCGTCGGGGGACCCGGCGGAGTTCGAGCAGATGTCGCCCGCCGACCACGCCGCCCTGGAGTTCGCGGGCTGGTTCCAGACGGTCAACGGCTACGCCACGATGAACGCGTCCCGGCCGCGGACGGTCGCCGCCGCGCTCAGCGACTCGCCGGTGGGCCAGCTGGCCTACAACGAGCTGTTCGAGAGCTTCGGCAACGGCACGTCGCGCGTCACCCGCGACCAGGTGCTGACCCAGGTGAGCCTCTACTGGTTCACCAACAGCAGCGGAGGAGCCGTCCAGACCTACCGCGCGGAGCAGGCCGTCGAGCCGCGGGTCAACGAGGGACGGATCGGGGTCGCGGTGTTCGCCGACGACTTCCGCTCGATGCGGCCCTTCGCCGAGCGCGACAACACCCGGATCGTGTCGTGGACCGAGCACCCGGTCGGCGGCCACTACGCGGCCATGGAGGTGCCGGCAGAGCTCGCCGGGGCGATCGGTGGGTTCTTCGGCTGACCGCGCGGACGGCGGCGCGCGGCCCACGGTCGTGCGCCGCCGCTGTGCGCCGACGTGCCCTAGGCTCGGCGGCGATGATCCTGATCGACCCGCCCGCCGTGCCGCGCTGGGACCGGCTGTGGTCGCACCTCGCCAGCGACACCTCCTACGACGAGGCGCACGCGTTCGCGGCCGCCCACGGCATCCCGGCGCGCGGGTGGGACGGCGACCACTACGACGTGCCCGCCGAGTTCTACGACGCGATGGTCGAGGCGGGTGCCGTCCCCGTGAGCTCCCGCGACCTGGTGGCCGCGCTGCGCGCCGCCGGGTTGCGGCGGCCGAAGCCGCTGCGAGGCTAGGGTGGCCGACGTGGCGGCGAGCAGCGGGCGGAAGGTGGACAGCGGCACCAGCCGGCTGCACTCGCTCGCGGACTTCTACCCCGACGGCATCCTCGGCGCCACGCGCGAGGGCGTGGTGACGCTGCTCAACGCACAGGCGGCCGCGCTGCTCGGCGTCCACCAGCAGGACGCCCTCGGCATGCCGCTCGACGACGTGCTGCGCCTGCTCGACCAGGACGGCCGCACGTGGCTCGCGGCCAACCGTCCCTTCGACAGCATCTCGATCGTGCGGGCGGTGCCGGAGCAGTCCTGGCTCAACGCCTCGGGCGAGGAGGTGCTGACCACCGCGACGCTGATCCGCGACGCGCCGCTCGGCCGGGTCGCGGGCATCGCGGTCGGGCTGCGCAGCGGCCGGGGCCGGGCGCTGCTCGACCGCGAGCGCTCCGACCTGGTCGCGACGGTCGCCCACGAGCTCCGCTCGCCACTGACCGGCGTCAAGGGATTCGTGCAGGCGCTGCTCAACCGGTGGGACAAGCTCAACGACGACCAGCGCAAGCTGATGCTCACCACCGTCAACGCCGACGCCGACCGGCTGGCCCGGCTGATCGCCGAGCTGCTCGACGTCGCGCGCATCGACACCGGTCGGCTGCAGCTCTACCCCCGCGACTGCTCCGCCGAGACGCTGGTGCAGCGCGTCGTCGGCTCGATCGAGGCCGGGACCGCGCGGTCGATCGTCCTCGAGGTGGAGGACGACCTGCCCGAGGTCTTCGCCGACCCCGACAAGTTCACCCAGGTCGTCACCAACCTCATCGAGAACGCGATCCGGCACGGCCAGGGACAGGTCAGCGTGCGGCTGGCGTCGTCGCCGGCCCTCGACGGCGTGCGGATCACGGTGGACGACGAGGGCGACGGCATCCCGGTCGAGCTGCGGCGGCGCGTGTTCACGAAGTTCTGGACGACCGGGGAGTCCGGCGGCAGCGGCCTCGGGATGTACATCATCGGCGGTCTCTCGCGCGCCCACGGCGGCCGGGTGATCATCGACGACGCCCCCGGTGGCGGCGCCCGCGTGATGGTCGACTGGCCGCGCGAGGACCTCCGCCCGGAGTGACCCGCAGCAGCGGCGACCGACCTCCACACAACCTTCACGAGTCGTCCGCCACTCCCGGTCCGTCCGGCTCCTAGGGTCGGGGCATGACCACACGCCGCGCCCTCGTCGTCGAGGACGAGCGCACCATCAACGACGCGCTCACCCAGCGGCTCCGGGCCGAGGGCTTCGAGGTCGAGCAGGCCTTCGACGGCCCGTCGGCCGTCGAGCTGGCCCGCGCGGGACGACCCGACGTCGTCCTCGTCGACGTGATGCTGCCCGGCCTCGACGGCCTGGAGGTGTGCCGCCGGATCCAGTCCGAGCGGCCCGTGCCGGTGCTGATGCTGACCGCGCGCGACGACGAGGCCGACGTCCTGGTGGGGCTGGGGGTCGGGGCCGACGACTACCTGACCAAGCCGTTCTCGATGCGCGAGGTGGTCGCGCGCGTGTCCGCGCTGCTGCGACGGGTCGAGCGGGCCGCCGACCTCGCCCGCGAACGACCGGTCGCGCTGACCGTCGGCGGGGTGGTCGTCGACCCCGGCGCGCGTCGTACGACGGTGGCGGGCGAGCCGGTCCACCTGACGCCCACGGAGTTCGACCTGCTGCACTGCCTCGCCCGCGAGGCCGGCCAGGTGCTCACCCGCGAGCGCCTGCTGCGCGAGGTCTGGGACTGGGGCGACGCGTGGGGCACGTCCAGCGCCACCCGGACCGTCGACAGCCACGTCAAGGCGCTGCGCAGCAAGGTCGGTGCCGACCGGATCCGCACCGTCCACGGGGTCGGGTACGCCCTCGAGGTGCTGCCGTGAGCGGCCCGCCGTCCCCGCCGGCCCCGCCGTCCCCACCGGCCGGCGGGCGCGCAGCGCTGGACGCGGTGTCCAGCATCAAGGTCAAGCTGGGGCTGCTGGTGGTCGCCTCCGTCGTGGTGGCAGTCCTGCTCACCCTGCTGGGCGCGGGCGCCGACGTCTCGCCGTGGCTGGTCCTGCCGGTGAGCGTCGCGCTGGCCCTCGGCGTCACCCAGCTGCTGGCGGCCGGCATGGTCGCGCCGCTGCGCCGGATGACCGAGGTGGCACGCGCCATGGCGCGCGGCGACTACACCGGCCGGGTCCGCACGACGGCCACCGACGAGGTCGGTCAGCTCGCGGCCGCCTTCAACACCATGGCCGAGGACCTGGCAGCCGTCGACCGCGAGCGACGCGACCTGATCGCCACCGTGTCCCACGAGCTGCGCACGCCCCTGACGGCGATGACGGCGCTGCTGGAGAACCTCGCCGACGAGGTCGTCCCGGCCGACCCGGAGCACCTCGGTGCCGCGCTGGCCGAGGCCGAGCGGCTGGGCCGGCTGGTCGACGACCTGCTCCGGCTCTCGCGGCTCGAGGCCGGCGTGGTCGACCTGGAGGCCGACGACGTCGACCTGCATCGGCTCGTCGAGGCCTGCGTGCGCGAGGTCGGATCGGCCGGCAGGCCGGGGGAGTTCGCCGTCGAGCTCCCGGCCGGCCTCACCGTCCCGGGCGACCCGGCCCGGTTGCGCCAGCTCCTCGTCAACGTGCTCGAGAACGCCGGCCGCCACGCGCCGCCCGGCACGGCCGTCACGGTGACCGCCGGAGCCGGCGACGACGGGTGGTGGCTCGAGGTCGTCGACCTCGGCGGAGGAGTCGCACCCGTGGATCGGGAGCGGGTCTTCGAGCGCTTCGGCACCGACGGGGCCGGCGGCACCGGGCTCGGCCTCGCCGTCGCGCGATGGGTCGCCCGGCTCCACGGCGGCACGCTGCGCTTCCTCGACCCGGTCGGTGGCAGCGGCGCCCGGCTGCGCCTCGACGTACCGCGGGTCCCGTCCCCCGCCCCCGTTGCCGCTCCTTCGCATCTCGACCACCCGACCGCCCCGGAGGCCACCATGACCACGACCGCACCCGTCCCGCCGCCTCCGTCACCGGCCTCCGCGGAGCACGTCCCGGCCGGCCTCGACGGCCTGTTCGGCCGCTTCTGGCCGGAGCCGGCCCTGCCGCCGGGCCTGCGTACCGTGCTGGCAGCGGCCGTCGCCGGCCTGGTCGCCGGGATCGCGCTGTCGTTCACCGCTCCCGGCATCACCTGGACCCTCGTGGCGGTGGTCTCCGGTGCCGCCGCGCTGGTCACGGCCCGCCGTCGGCGCGAGCCGTGGACCCTCGCGTGCGCCGGGCTGGCGCTCCTCCTCGTGCTGCCGATGACCCTGCTCGACGCGTGGTGGATCCAGATGCTCTGCCTCGTCGCCGCCGCGGCCGTCTTCCTGTGCGGCGTGACCGGCGCGCGGACCATGCCCGGCATCCTGCTGAGCGGCCTGTCGTGGCCCCTCGCGTCCCTGCGCGGCCTGCCCTGGTTCGGGCGCTCGCTGCGCCTGGCCGGCACCGGCGCCCGTACGCCCGCGGTCGTCCGCACCGCGGCCTGGTCGTTGCTCGGCCTCGGTGTGTTCGGCACGATCTTCGCGAGCGCCAACCCGGTGTTCGGCTCGTGGGTGGACCAGCTCGTGCCCAACCTGACCTTCAACGACCTCGTCGGGCGCGCGTTCCTCGCCTGCTTCGTCTTCGCCGTCACGCTCGGGGCGGCCTACCTCGCGCTCAACCCGTCGCAGGTGGAGGTGCTCGGTGGGCGTCGCCCGCAGGCCTTGGCGAACCGGTTCGAGTGGCTCGTGCCGGTGCTGGCCGTCGACCTCGTCTTCGTCGCCTTCGTCGCGGCCGAGGCGCGCGCCCTCGTCGGGGGCGAGGACTACGTCCGCGAGACGACGGGCCTGACCTACGCCGACTTCGTGCACCAGGGGTTCGGCCAGCTCACCCTGGCGACCGCGCTGACGGTGCTCGTCGTGTGGGTCGCCGCCCGGCGCGCCGGCGACGGCACCGACGACCGGCGCTGGCTGCTGGGCTCGCTCGGCCTCCTCTGCACCCTCACCCTGCTCGTCGTGGCGTCCGCGCTGCGCGGGATGGCGGTCTACCAGGACGCCTACGGCTTCACCACGCTGCGCCTCTTCGTCGACGTCTTCGAGGGCTGGCTCGGCTTCGTGGTCCTCGCGATCATGGTCGCCGGCGTGACCCGGCGCGGTCGCTGGCTGCCGAGGGTCGCGCTGGTCTCCGGCGCGCTCGCCCTGCTCGGCCTGGCGGCGGTCAACCCCGACGCGTGGGTGGCCGGGCAGAACCTCGACCGCTACGAGGCGACCGGCGACCTCGACCTGAACTACCTGCAGACGCTGTCGGCGGACGCCGCCCCCGTGGTCGTCGACCGGTTGCCCGAGGAGGTGTCGCGATGCGTCCTGCAGCTGCTGCCGCTGAACTCGCTCGACCCCGAGGTGCTGGGCGACGCGCGAGCGTGGAACCTCGGCCGCTCGCGCGCCCACGACGCGCTCCGGCGCATCGACGTCGCACCGATGCCGACGGCGTACGACGCCGCGACGGGCGGGCCCGCCGACGAATGCGCTGGCGTCTGGGCCGCCTTCGCGCAGTAGCATGACCGTCGTGGACACGAGCCTGCGATTTCTGCGCCCCGGACCTCCTCCGGCGAGCTGCTGACGTCGACCTGGTCCGGGGACGCCTCCGACCCGACCTCCGTCCACACCTAGACTCTGCGGCGAACTGCTGACGCCGCGCGAAAGGGAGCCATGTCCGGCCCCAACACCGACTACGACCCTGTCGAAGTGACCCCGCTCAAGGCCGACCAGGTCGACGAGATGCGTGAGGCGGCCCTGGCCGCGATCGCGGACGCCGCCGACCTCGACGCGCTCAAGCAGGTCCGACTGGACCACGCCGGGGACCGTTCCCCGATCGCCCTCGCCAACCGCGAGATCGGCGCCCTGCCGCCCCAGGCGCGCAAGGAGGCCGGCCAGCGGGTCGGCCAGGCCCGCGGCGCGATCAACCAGGCTGTCGCCGCGCGCCAGGCCGTGCTCGAGGCCGAGCACGAGGAGCGGATGCTCGTCGAGGAGACCGTCGACGTCTCCCTGCCGACCACGCGTCGCCGCCGCGGCAGCCGACACCCCCTGACGCTGCAGTCCGAGCTGATCGCCGACCTGTTCGTCGCGATGGGCTACGAGGTCGCCGAGGGACCGGTCGTGGAGGCCGAGTGGCTCAACTTCGACGCCCTCAACCTCGGCCCCGACCACCCGGCACGCACCATGCAGGACACGTTCTGGACCGAGCCGGCCGAGGACCACGTCGTGCTGCGCACCCAGACCTCGCCGGTCCAGGCCCGCACCATGCTGACCCGCAAGCCTCCGATCTACGTCGTCTGCCCGGGCCGCGTCTTCCGCACCGACGAGTACGACGCCACCCACTCGCCGATGTTCCACCAGGTCGAGGGTCTCGTCGTCGACGAGGGCATCACGATGGCCCACCTCAAGGGGACGCTCGACCACTTCGCCTCGCAGCTCTTCGGCGACGGCATCACCACCCGGTTCCGCCCGTCCTACTTCCCGTTCACCGAGCCGTCCGCCGAGGTCGACGTCCTGTGCTTCGTGTGCCGCAACGTCGACCCGGCGTCGTGCCGCACCTGCCGCGGCGAGGGCTGGATCGAGTGGGGCGGCTGCGGCGTGGTCAACCCGCGCGTGCTCGTCGCGTGCGGTGTCGACCCCGAGGTCTACAGCGGCTTCGCGTTCGGCATGGGGATCGACCGCTCGTTCATGTTCCGGCACGGACTGGAGGACCTGCGCCCGCTCTTCGAGGGCGACGTCCGGTTCAGCAGCGCCTTCGGCACCGAGATCTGAGAGGGGACGCAGAGCCATGAAGGCCCCACTGTCCTGGATCCTTGACCACGTCGACGTCCCTGCCGGGACGACGACCGACGACCTCACCCACCGGCTGACCCTCACCGGCCTCAAGCTCGAGGCGATCGAGAGCCCCGGCAGGGAGATCACCGGCCCGCTCGTGGTCGGACGCGTGCTCACCATGGAGCCCGAGCCGCAGAAGAACGGCAAGACCATCAACTGGTGCACCGTCGACGTCGGTGACGCCAACGGCACCGGGGAGCCCCAGGGCATCGTCTGCGGTGCCCACAACTTCGCCCCCGGCGACCTCGTCGTCACGGTCCTGCCGGGCGGCGTCCTGCCCGGCGGCTTCGAGATCAGCGCCCGCAAGACCTACGGGCACCTGTCCGCCGGCATGATCTGCTCCTCGCGCGAGCTCGGGCTCGGTGACGACCACGACGGCATCATCGTGCTGCCCGAGGGCGCCGGCGAGCCCGGCCAGGACGTCCGTCCGCTGCTCGGGCTGGACGAGGAGACCATCGAGTTCGAGATCAACCCCGACCGGGCGTACGCCCTCTCGATCCGTGGCATCGCCCGCGAGGTGCTGGTGTCCGTCGAGGGCGCGAGCAGCTTCCGCGACCCGGCCGACCGCGACACCCCTGCAGCCGACGACGCCGGTCACCCGGTCGTGGTCGAGGACGCCGCGGGCTGTCCCGTCTTCGTCGCCCGCACGGTCACCGGGTTCGACCCTGCGGCGCCGACGCCGGACTTCATGGTCCGCCGGATCACCGCCGCCGGCATGCGTCCCATCTCGCTCGCGGTCGACGTCACCAACTACGTGATGCTCGAGACCGGCCGCCCGATCCACGGCTACGACGCCGACAAGGTGCAGGGCGCGCTGGTCGTGCGGCGCGCGCGTCAGGGCGAGACGCTCACGACCCTCGACGGCACGAAGCGCACCCTCGACCCGGGTGACCTCGTGGTCTGCGACGACTCCGGGATCATCGGCCTCGGCGGCGTGATGGGCGGCGAGACCACCGAGATGTCCGACACGACCACGACGGTCCTCGTCGAGGCGGCGCACTGGGACGCGGTCTCGATGTTCCGGACCGGGCGCCGGCACAAGATCACCTCGGAGGCCGGGAAGCGCAACGAGCGCGGCGTCGACCCGACCATCTGCGAGGCCGCCGCCGACCGCGTCGTCGAGCTGCTCGTCGAGCACGGCGGCGGCACGGCGGCGCCCGGCGTCACGGTCGTCGGCACGCCGCCGGCGATGGCGACGATCGAGGTCCGCGGCGACCTCGCGGAGCGCGTGTCCGGCATGCCGATCAGCGAGGAGCAGGCGGTCGAGTGCCTGCGTGCGATCGGCTGCGCCGTGTCCGGTTCGGGCACCCTGTCGGTCACGCCGCCCCCGTGGCGCCCCGACCTCACCGACGCGCAGGACTTCTCCGAGGAGGTCGTCCGCCTCGTCGGCTACGACAAGGTGCCGTCGGTGCTGCCGACGCCTCCCTCGGGCCGCGGGCTCACCCGCGCCCAGCAGCTGCGTCGGCGGGTGGGTCGCACGCTCGCCGGGGACGGCTTCGTCGAGGTGGTCAGCTTCCCGTTCGTGGGGGAGGGCGACCTCGAAGCCCTCGGCCTCCCCGCCGACGACCCGCGCCGCGACCTGCTGCGGCTGACCAACCCGCTGAGCGCCGAGACCCCGTTCATGACCACGACGCTCCTGCCCGGCGTGCTGCGCACGGCCGGCAAGAACGTCGGGCACGGCACCACCGACCTCGCGATCTTCGAGACGGGCACGGTGACGCTCCCGCGGCACGCCGGTCCGGCGGCGATCCTGCCCGTCGACCGACGTCCCACCGAGGAGGAGTTCGCCGCGCTCGACGCCGCGCTGCCCGCGCAGCCGCTGCACCTCGCCGTCGTCGCGTCGGGTGACGCGACGGCCGACGGCTGGTGGGGCGAGGCCCGGCCGGTCTCGTGGTCCGACGCCGTCGACGCCGTCCGCGCCGTCGCCGACGCCCTCGGCCTGGAGGTCACCACGAGCGCCGCGTCGGTCGCGCCCTGGCACCCCGGTCGCTGCGCCGAGCTGTCGGTCGACGGCGAGGTCGTCGGTCACGCCGGCGAGCTCCACCCGAAGGTCTGTGCCGCCTTCGGCCTGCCGAAGCGGACCGTGGCGGCCGAGGTCGACCTCGACGTGCTGGTCACGCGAGCCGTCCACCTGCGGCCCGCGCCGGCGTTCTCGTCCTACCCGGTCGCGAAGGAGGACGTGGCGCTGGTCGTCGATGCCTCCGTCCCGGCCGCCGACGTCGAGGCAGCGCTGCGCGAGGGAGCGGGCGAGCTGCTGGAGTCGATCCGGCTCTTCGACGTCTTCACCGGCGCCCAGGTCGGCGAGGGGAAGAAGTCGCTCGCCTACGCCCTGCGCTTCCGCGCCCCGGACCGGACGCTGAAGGAGGGCGAGGCAGCGGCCGCCCGCGACGCCGCCGTCGCCCTCGCCGCCGAGCGCACGGGAGCCGTCCAGCGCGCCTGAGCACGGACGGTGGAGCGCAGGGCCCGATCCACGGGCGCTGCGCTCCACCGTCGCGTCAGTTGATCGGCGAGCCCACGATCGCCCGGAACCGTCGCAGCACGTCCGGGTCGCCGGCCACGGCGATGCCCGTGTCGTCCGCGCGGTCCCAGAGCCAGAGGTCCAGGGCCGCGGCGGTGCCGTCGACGACCACGTCGGGCTCGACGTCCGCGTCCTCGGGGGCCTCGACGACGTGGAAGTCCTCCTCGTCGGCGTAGGACCTCCCGCTGTCCGGGTCCGTGCCGGAGAACGTGCCGAAGCGCAGCCAGAAGGCGTCGCCCGTGTCGGTCACGTCCACCCGCACCGTCGCCTCCTCCGGCTCCCAGGCACCCCACGGCGGCATCCCGCCGTACATGACGCCGAGGCACTCGTGCACGCCGTCGGCGGCGAGCGGCGCGTCGACGTCACTCCCCGCACCCGCCGTCTGCTCCGCGTCCACCCGGTGCACCAGCGCCTCGTGGGCCTGGCGGCGCAGGATGAAGCCGACGGTGTGGTCGTCCGACCAGTTCCACGCCTCCTCGCCCGGGTCGGCCGCCTCGAGGGCGGTGACCAGGTCGGCCGACCACCGGTCGAAGGCCTCGAGCAGCTCGGCGTACGACCCCGGGCGCTCGGGCTCGACCTCCTCCGGCTGGCTCGGCCGGGCGCCGACGACCTCGGCCCACCAGCGCTGCACGGTGGCGAGGTGCCAGAGCAGGTCGGCGGCGTCCCAGTCGGGACAGGCGGGCACGCGGGCGTCGGGGTCGCAGGCGGCGAGCACCTCGCGGAAGCGGGCGGACTCGGAGCGGATGGCGGACAGGTAGGCGTCGGGCGCGAGACGGGTCACCCGAGCACCGTAGGGGGAGCGACCGACGCCGCGCTCGGGCTTATCGGGCCCTTTCGCAGTGTCATGCACTGGCATGTATATTCATTCACATGTCCGCATCAGTCGCCGTCGCCGGAGCAAGTGGGTACGCCGGGGGCGAGGTGCTGCGCCTCCTGCTGGGTCACCCCGGGGTCGAGATCGGCGCCGTCACCGCCGGCAGCAACGCCGGCGAGCGGCTCGGCGCGCTACAGCCGCACCTGCTCCCGCTCGCCGACCGGGTGCTCGCCGACACCGCCGTCGAGACCCTCGCCGGGCACGACGTGGTGTTCCTCGGGCTGCCGCACGGCCAGTCGGCCGCGATCGCCCAGGCGCTCGGCGACGACACCGTCGTCATCGACTGCGGTGCCGACTTCCGGCTCACCGACCCGGGGGAGTGGCAGGCCTTCTACGGTGGCGAGCACGCCGGCTCGTGGCCCTACGGCCTGCCCGAGCTGCCCGGCCAGCGCGAGCTGCTCCGCGGCGCGCGGCGGATCGCCGTCCCGGGCTGCTACCCGACCGTCTCCACCCTGGCGATCGTCCCCGCGCTCACCGCTGGTCTCGTCGAGCCGGACGTCACGGTGGTCGCCGCCTCGGGCACCAGCGGCGCGGGCAAGGCCGCCAAGCCCCACCTGCTGGGCAGCGAGGTGATGGGCAACGCCAGCGCCTACGGCGTCGGCGGCACGCACCGGCACACCCCCGAGATCGTGCAGAACCTCAGCGGCGTCGCCGGCACCGCGGTGAAGGTCGGCTTCACGCCGCTCCTCGTGCCGATGTCGCGGGGCATCCTCGCGACGGTGCAGGCGCCGCTGGTCGACGGTGTGTCCGCCGCGCAGGCGCGCGACGCCTACGTGGCGGCGTACGCCGACGAGCCGTTCGTCCACGTCCTGCCGGAGGGCCAGTGGCCCCAGACCCAGTCCGTGCTCGGCTCCAACGCCGTGCAGGTCCAGGTCGCGGTCGACGAGCGCGTACGACGACTGGTGGCGGTGGCCGTGGTCGACAACCTCGCCAAGGGCACCGCCGGCGCCGCCGTCCAGTGCATGAACCTCGCCCTGGGCCTCGACGAGGCCACCGGGCTCTCCACGATCGGACTCGCTCCCTGATGACTGTCACCCACCCAGTCGGCTTCACCGCCGCCGGCGTCGCGGCCGGACTCAAGTCCACCGGTGCCAAGGACCTCGCCCTGGTCGTCAACCAGGGCCCCACCCACGACTCCGCCACCGTCTTCACCGCCAACCGCTGCAAGGCCAACCCGGTCCTCTGGAGCCAGGAGGTCGTCAAGGACGGCACCGTCCGTGCGGTCGTGCTCAACTCCGGCGGCGCCAACTGCTACACCGGGCCCGAGGGCTTCCAGACCACCCACGCCGTCGCCGAGAAGGTCGCCAGCGGCCTCGGCATCGGCGCGATCGACGTCGTGGTGTGCTCGACCGGCCTGATCGGCCTGGCCAACGACCGCGACGACCTCCTCGCCGGCGTCGAGGCCGCCACCGCCGCCCTGTCCGCAGACGGTGGCGCGAGCGCGGCCGAGGCGATCATGACGACCGACTCGGTCAGCAAGAACACCGTGGTCGAGGGGGCCGGCTGGTCCGTCGGCGGCATGGCCAAGGGCGCCGGGATGCTCGCGCCCCAGCTCGCCACCATGCTCGTCGTGCTGACCACCGACGCGGTCGTGCCGGCCGCCGAGCTCGACGCGGCGCTGCGCGCCGCCACGCGGGTCAGCTTCGACCGGCTCGACTCCGACGGCTGCATGTCCACCAACGACACGGTCACCGTGATGGCGAGCGGGGCCAGCGGCATCACGCCCACCCCCGAGGACTTCACCGCCGCCCTCACCCAGGCCTGCACCGACCTCGCCATGCAGCTGCTGAAGGACGCCGAGGGCGCCGACCACGAGATCGCCATCACCACCCTCCACGCGGCCTCCGAGGAGGAGGCCGTCGAGGTCAGCCGCAGCGTGGCCCGCAGCAACCTCTTCAAGGCCGCGATCTTCGGCAACGACCCCAACTGGGGCCGCGTCCTCGCCTCGATCGGCACCACGCAGGCGCAGTTCGACCCCGCCGACCTCGACGTCGCCATGAACGGCGTCTGGGTGTGCCGTGAGTCCACCCCCGCCGAGGACCCCGCCACGGTCGACCTCACCGGCCGCGAGGTCAGCGTGACCATCGACCTCAAGTCCGGCGACGCCCGCGCGACCGTCTGGACCAACGACCTCACCCACGCCTACGTCCACGAGAACAGCGCGTACAGCTCATGAACCAGACCCAGGACCACTCCCAGGACCGGCCCGCGGACGGCCGGGGCGCCGAGACCGCCGTCGACCAGACCCCTCGCCGGCCAGACCCGGCCAAGGCACGCACCCTGGCGGCCGCGCTGCCGTGGCTCAAGCGCTACCACGGCCAGACGATCGTGGTGAAGTACGGCGGCAACGCGATGACCGACGACGCGCTCAAGGTCGCCTTCGCCGAGGACATCGCGTTCCTGCGGTTCGCCGGCTTCAAGCCCGTCGTCGTGCACGGCGGCGGTCCGCAGATCTCGCGGATGCTCGACCGGCTCGGCATCGCGTCGGAGTTCCGCGGCGGCCTGCGCGTGACCACGCCCGAGGCGATGGACGTCGTCCGGATGGTGCTCGTCGGCCAGGTGCAGCGCGAGCTCGTGGGGCTGATCAACCAGCACGGCGCGCTCGCCGTCGGCCTGTCCGGCGAGGACGCCGGGCTGTTCCGGGCCGAGGCCACGGGCACCGTCGTCGACGGCGAGGAGGTCGACCTCGGCCTCGTCGGCGAGGTCGCCGAGGTCCGTCCGGAGGCCGTCCTCGACCTGATCGAGGCCGGCCGGGTCCCCGTGGTGAGCTCGGTCGCCCCCGACGCCCACGGCCTGGTCCACAACGTCAACGCCGACACCGCCGCGGCCGCGCTCGCCGTCGCGCTCGGGGCGGAGAAGCTGATGGTGCTCACCGACGTCGAGGGCCTCTACCGCGACTACGGCAACTCCGACGACCTGATCCAGGAGATCAGCCCCGAGGCGCTCGGCGAGATGCTGCCCGGCCTCGACGCCGGGATGATCCCCAAGATGCGCGCCTGCTACGAGGCGGTCGTCGGGGGAGTGCCCCGCGCGACGGTCGTCGACGGCCGTGAGCCGCACGCCGTGCTGCTCGAGATCTTCACCGACGAGGGCGTCGGCACCCAGGTGCTGCCCGGCGTCGCGACGCGGCTCCGCAAGCCCTACGGATCGGAGGACGCGTGATGAGCGACGTCCAGGAGCGCTACTCCCGCGCGGTCATGAACACCTTCGGCCCGCCGGCGCTCGCGCTGGCCCGGGGGAGGGGCGCGCACGTCTGGGACGCCGACGGCAGGGAGTACGTCGACCTGCTCGGCGGGATCGCCGTCAACGCGCTCGGCCACGCCCACCCGGCGCTGGTCGAGGCCGTGACCACCCAGCTCGAGACCCTCGGCCACGTCAGCAACTTCTTCGCCACGGAGCCGCAGGTCGCGCTCGCGGAGCGGCTCGTCGGGCTGCTCGGGTGGGGCGACGACGCACGCGTGTTCTTCAGCAACTCCGGTGCCGAGGCCAACGAGGCGGCGCTCAAGCTCACCCGCCGCACCGGCCGGACGCGGATCGTCGCCGCCGAGGGCTCGTTCCACGGCCGGACCATGGGTGCCCTGGCGCTCACCTCCAAGGCCGCCTACCGCGAGCCCTTCGAGCCGCTCCCCGGCGACGTCACGTTCGTCCCGTTCGACGACGTGGCCGCCCTCGAGGCGGCGGTCGACGACACCGTCGCAGCCGTGGTGCTCGAGCCGATCCAGGGCGAGGCCGGCGTCGTCGTGCCGTCCCCGGACCTCCTCGCCGCCGCCGGCCGGATCGCCCACGCCCACGGCGCCCTGCTGTGGGTCGACGAGGTGCAGACCGGCATCGCCCGCACCGGCGCGTGGTTCGCCCACCAGCTCGTCGACGGCGCCGAGCCCGACGTGGTCACCCTGGCCAAGGGCCTCGGTGGCGGCATCCCGGTCGGCGCGACCGTCGCCCGGGGCGCGGCCGCGACGCTGCTGCAGCCCGGCAACCACGGCACGACGTTCGGCGGCAACCCGGTCGCGGCGGCCGCCGCGCTGGCCGTCCTCGCGACCGTCGAGGCCGACGACCTGCTGGGCGCCGCGACCGCTCGCGGCGAGCAGCTCGCCGGGCTGCTCGCCGCCCAGACCGGCGTCGTGCAGGTCACCGGCGCCGGCCTGATGCGCGGCGCCGAGCTCGACGGGCCGTACGCGCCGCACGCCGTGGCAGCGGCCCGCGACGCCGGCTTCATCCTCAACGCGACCGGGCCGACGCGGCTGCGCTTCGTCCCGCCGCTCGTCATCACCTCCGAGGACCTCGACGCGCTCGGCGCAGCCCTCCCGTCGATCCTCGCCCACGCCCGCACTGCCGCCGGCTCACAGGAGACCCACGCATGACCCGCCACTTCCTCCGCGACGACGACCTGTCGCCCGCCGAGCTCCTCGAGGTGCTCGACCTCGCCGACGCGATGAAGGCCGACCCGTTCGGCCACAGGCCCCTGGCCGGCCCGCACACGGTCGCGCTGGTCTTCGACCGGCCGACCCTGCGGACCCAGGTGTCCTTCGCGGCCGGCATCGCCGAGCTCGGCGGCAACCCGATGACCGTCGACGGCGGCCTGGCCGCGATGGGCTCGCGCGAGGGCGTCGAGGACGTGGCCCGCATCCTCGGCCGCCAGGCCGCGGCGATCGTGTGGCGCACCGCCCACCAGAGCGACGTCGACACCATGGCGGCCTACGCCCACGTCCCGGTCCTCAACGCGCTCACCGACGAGTTCCACCCGTGTCAGCTGCTGGCCGACCTGCAGACCGTCCGCGAGCACAAGGGACGCCTCGCCGGCGTCCGGGCGGCGTTCGTCGGCGACGGCGCCTGCAACATGGGCAACTCATGGGTCCTCGCGGGCGCGTCGGCGGGCATGCACGTCGTCGTCGGCGCCCCCGCGGGCTTCGGCCCGGACGCCGACGTCGTCGCCCGGGCCCGCGAGATCGCCCAGGACACCGGCGGCTCGATCGAGCTGACGACCGACCCCGTCGAGGCGGTGCACGGTGCCGACGCCGTGATCACCGACTCGTGGGTGAGCATGGGACGCGAGGAGGAGGCCGCCGAGCGGCTGCGGATCTTCCCGCCCTACGGCGTCACGGACGAGCTGCTCTCCCACGCCACGTCCGACGCGATCGTCCTGCACTGCCTGCCCGCCTACCGCGGGAAGGAGATCTCCGAGGAGGTCATCGAGGGCACGCAGTCGGTCGTCTGGGACGAGGCCGAGAACCGGCGGCACGCCCAGAAGGCGGTGCTGACCTGGCTCCTGGACAAATCATGACGGCCGTCAGCCCGCTGACCAAGGGCGCCCGCCACCAGCGGATCGTCGACATCGTCACCGCCCACCCCGTGCGCTCGCAGACCGAGCTCGCCGAGCTGCTCGCCGACCACGGCGTCCGCGTCACCCAGGCCACGCTGAGCCGTGACCTCGTCGAGCTCGACGCGGTGAAGGTGCGCAGCGCGGACGGCGCGCTGGTCTACGCCGTCCCCGGTGAGGGCGGGGACCGCTCCGCCCAGGCGCCGCGCGAGAGCGCCGCCGGGCGCGAACGGCTCGCCCGGCTCTGCGCCGAGCTCCTGGTGAGTGCGGAGGCCAGCGCCAACCTGGTCGTGCTCCGCACCCCGCCCGGGGCCGCGCAGTTCCTGGCGAGCGCCTTCGACAAGGCCGACCTCGGCGACATCCTCGGCACCATCGCCGGCGACGACACCCTCCTGGTCATCGGCCGCGACCCGCAGGGCGGCGACGCCCTGGCGCAGCGGTTCCTCGACCTGGCCAATGACCACCACCACGCCGGCTCCACCCACACCAGCACTGAAAAGGACTCCCAGTGAGCAAGGTCCTCACCTCCCTTCCCGTCGGCGAGCGCGTCGGCATCGCCTTCTCCGGCGGGCTCGACACGTCCGTGGCCGTCGCCTGGATGCGCGCCAAGGGCGCGGTCCCGTGCACCTACACCGCCGACATCGGCCAGTACGACGAGCCCGACATCTCCGGCGTCCCGTCCCGCGCGATGCAGTACGGCGCCGAGCTCGCGCGCGCCGTCGACTGCAAGACCCAGCTCGTCGAGGAGGGCCTCGCCGCCCTCGCCTGCGGCGCCTTCCACATCCGCTCGGGCGGCCGCGCGTACTTCAACACCACGCCGCTCGGACGCGCCGTGACCGGCACCATGCTGGTCCGCGCGATGCACGACGACGACGTCAACATCTGGGGCGACGGCTCGACCTTCAAGGGCAACGACATCGAGCGGTTCTACCGCTACGGCCTGCTCGCCAACCCCGACCTGCGCATCTACAAGCCGTGGCTCGACGCCGACTTCGTCACCGAGCTCGGCGGGCGCCACGAGATGAGCGCCTGGCTCACCGAGCAGGGCCTGCCCTACCGCGACAGCCAGGAGAAGGCGTACTCCACCGACGCCAACATCTGGGGCGCGACCCACGAGGCCAAGACCCTCGAGCACCTCGACGTCTCGCTGGAGACGGTCGAGCCGATCATGGGCGTGAAGTTCTGGGACCCGTCGGTCTCGATCGAGGCCGAGGACGTCACCATCCGGTTCGACCAGGGGCGCCCGGTGGCGATCAACGGCACCCGCTACGACGACCCGGTGGCGCTGGTCCACGAGGCCAACGCGATCGGCGGGCGCCACGGGCTCGGGATGTCCGACCAGATCGAGAACCGGATCATCGAGGCCAAGTCGCGCGGCATCTACGAGGCGCCGGCGATGGCGCTGCTGTTCATCGCCTACGAGCGGCTGGTCAACGCGATCCACAACGAGGACACCGTCGCGCAGTACCACAACGAGGGCCGCAAGCTCGGGCGGCTGCTCTACGAGGGACGCTGGCTCGACCCGCAGGCGCTGATGATCCGCGAGTCGGTCCAGCGCTGGATCGCCTCCCTCGTGACCGGCGAGGTGACGCTCCGGCTGCGCCGCGGCGAGGACTACACGATCCTGCGGACCGACGGCCCGGCGTTCTCCTACCACCCCGACAAGCTGTCGATGGAGCGCACCGAGAACGCCGCGTTCGGCCCGACCGACCGGATCGGCCAGCTCACGATGCGCAACCTCGACATCGCCGACTCCCGCGCCAAGCTCGAGCTCTACGCCTCGCAGCCGCTCGACCAGGGCCAGGTCCTCGTCGAGAACGGCACGCTCTACGGCGCGATCGAGGCGGGCGGCTTCGACCGGATCACCGGCAGCGCGTCCGGCGACGAGACGGACGGCGAGCCCCTCGACGAGTCCGCCCTCGACAACGCCGCGATGGAGTTCGGCACGGACTGAGCCCACGGACGCAGCACGCCGACGCACCGGCGCCCGGGGTCGAGGACCCCGGGCGCCGCTGCACGCACGAGGCGTGTCACTCCACGTCGTCGTCGACCCAGTCCAGGGTCTTGGTGACCGCCTTCTTCCAGTTGCGGTAGAGGCGCTCGCGCTCGTCCTCGGGCATCTGCGGGCTCCAGCGCTTGTCCTCGCCCCAGTTGTCGCGGATGTCGTCCTCGTTCTCCCAGTAGCCCACGGCGAGGCCGGCGGCGTACGCCGCACCGAGCGCCGTCGTCTCCGCGACCTTCGGACGGACCACGTCGACGCCGAGGATGTCGGCCTGGAACTGCATGAGCGTCTCGTTGACCACCATGCCGCCGTCGACGCGCAGCTCGGTGAGCGGGACGCCGGAGTCGGCGTTCATCGCGTCGAGCACCTCGCGGGTCTGGAAGGCGGTCGACTCGAGCACCGCGCGGGCGATGTGGTTGCGGTTGACGTAGCGGGTCAGGCCGACGAGCGCGCCGCGCGCGTCGGGGCGCCAGTGCGGGGCGAAGAGGCCCGAGAACGCCGGCACGAAGTACGCGCCGCCGTTGTCCTCGACCTTCATCGCCAGCTCCTCGATCTCGGCCGCGGAGCCGATCATGCCGAGGTTGTCCCGGATCCACTGCACGAGCGACCCGGTCACCGCGATCGACCCCTCGAGGGCGTAGACGGTCTCCTGCTCGCCGATCTTGTAGCAGACCGTCGTGAGCAGGCCGTTCTCGCTCGGCACCTGCTCGGTGCCGGTGTTGAGGAGCATGAAGTTGCCCGTGCCGTAGGTGTTCTTGGCGGTGCCCTTCTCCAGGCACGCCTGGCCGAAGGTCGCCGCCTGCTGGTCGCCGAGGATGCCGGCGATCGGGGTGCCGTTGAGGACGCCCGGCTTGCACTCGCCGTAGACCTCCGAGGACGACTTGATCTCGGGCAGCATCGACATCGGGATGCCCATGTCCGCAGCGATCGACTCGTCCCACGTCTGGTCCTCGAGCCGCATCAGCATGGTGCGGCTGGCGTTGGTCACGTCGGTGACGTGGACGCCGTCGTTGTCGGCGCCGCCGGTGAGGTTCCACAGCACCCAGGTGTCGGTGTTGCCGAAGACCAGGTCCCCGGCCTCGGCCTTCTCCCGCGCCCCGTCGACGTTGTCGAGGATCCACTTCACCTTCGGGCCCGAGAAGTACGTCGCCAGCGGGAGGCCGCAGATGGCCTTGTAGCGCTCGACGCCCTCGTCGCCGGCCAGCGCGTCGACGATCTTCTGGGTGCGGGTGTCCTGCCACACGATGGCGTTGTAGACCGGCTGCCCGGTGGTCTTGTCCCACACCACGGCGGTCTCACGCTGGTTGGTGATGCCCACCGCCGCGATGTTCTTGCTGTTGAGGTTGGCCTTCGCCAGCGCCCCGCCGATCACCTTGCGGGTGTTCTCCCAGATCTCGATCGGGTCGTGCTCGACCCAGCCGGCGCGCGGGAAGATCTGCTCGTGCTCGACCTGGTCGACCGCCACGACCGAGCCGGAGTGGTCGAAGATCATCGCGCGCGTGCTGGTGGTGCCCTGGTCGATGGACAGGATGTAGGTCGTGGGCATCGGTTGCCTCCGTGGGGTTTCCGTGTGGGGTGGGTGCTGGACGTGGACGTGCGGACGGTGGGGCGGGTGGCTCAGACGAAGCCGACGACGTTGGCGGCGAGGCCGCCGAGGATGCCGCCGACGAGGGGTGCCACGACCGGCACCCAGGCGTAGTCCCAGCCGCTGCTGCCCTTGCGGGGGATCGGCAGCAGGGCGTGCATGATGCGCGGGCCCAGGTCGCGGGCGGGGTTGATGGCGTACCCCGTGGGGCCGCCGAGGCTGGCGCCGATCGCGACGACGAGCAGGGCGACGGCCAGCGGACCGACCTCGGTGGGGGTGCGGCCGAACGAGAGGATCACGAACACCAGCACGAAGGTGCCGATCACCTCGGTGACGACGTTCCAGCCGTTCGAACGGATCGTCGGCATGGTGCTGAAGACTCCGAGCTTGGAGCCCTCGTCGGCGTCCGGGTCGTCGAAGTGCTTCTTGTACGCCGCCCACGCGAGCGTCGCGCCGAGCATCGCGCCGAGCATCTGGCCTGCGAGGTAGGTGAGCACGTCGGCGAACGAGAGGCCGGAGTCGCCGGCGGCGAGGATGCCGAACGTGACGGCCGGGTTGAGGTGGGCGCCGGACTTGTAGGCGACGTAGACGCCCGAGTAGACCGCCAGGCCCCAGCCGAAGTTGATCATCAGGGTGCCGCCGGCGTTGCCACCGGTCTTCGGCAGCAGGACGTTGGCCACCACGCCGCAGCCGAGCAGGATGAGGATCGCGGTCCCCATCAGCTCGGGGAGGAAGATGTCGCTGATCACGCGTTGCCTCTCGTCGAGAGTCGGAACGCCCGAGAACGTGACGCAGGCCACAGGCGTTGGGTCCCGGGCATCCTTGCACAGTGCCTAAGCGGTGCCGGGACGCAGAAATGCCGTCGGGGCAGGCTGAGTAGGGTGGTGACGACCCCACGCCACCCGTCTCACGGAGGTGCCTCGCCATGCCTCGTTCGTCCCGTCTCGGTCCCGAGGAGCGCGCCGCCGGCTGGCACTCGCTCGCCGACGCCGACATCGACGTGCTGGTCATCGGTGGTGGGGTCACCGGCGCCGGCGTCGCCCTCGACGCGGCCACCCGCGGTCTGCGCGTCGTCCTCGTCGAGCAGCGCGACCTCGCGTCCGGGACGTCGTCGCGCAGCTCCAAGCTGTTCCACGGCGGCCTGCGCTACCTCGAGCAGATGAACTTCTCGCTCGTCCGCGAGGCGCTGCGCGAGCGCGAGCTCATGCTGACCCGCATCGCCCCCCACCTCGTCCGCCCGGTGTCGTTCCTCTACCCGCTCCAGCACCGCGTCTGGGAGCGCCCCTACGTCACGGCCGGCCTGACCCTGTACGACACGATGGGCGGCGCCCGCTCGCTCCCGCGGCATCGCCAGCTCACCCGCTCCGGCGCGCTCAAGCTCGCGCCCGGCCTGCGCCGCGACGCCCTCGCCGGCGGCCTGCTCTACTACGACGCCCAGGCCGACGACGCCCGCCACACGATGATGCTGGCGCGCACCGCCGCGTCCTACGGCGCGACCGTGCTGCCCTCGGTCAAGGTCACCGGTCTGACCCGTGCCGGCGAGCGGATCGTCGGCGCGACCGTCACCGACGTCGAGACGGGGGAGGAGCAGACCCTCTCCTCGCGCGTCGTCATCAACTGCGCCGGCGTGTGGACCGACGAGGTCCAGACGATGGCGGGCGGTCGCGGCCGCTTCAACGTCCGCGCCTCCAAGGGCGTCCACATCGTCGTCCCTCGCGACCGGATCAACTCCGAGACCGGCATGATCCTGCGCACCGAGAAGTCCGTGCTGTTCGTCATCCCGTGGGGCACCCACTGGATCGTCGGCACCACCGACACCGACTGGGAGCTCGACCGCGCCCACCCGGCCGCCAGCCGCGCCGACATCGACTACATCCTCGACCACGTCAACACCGTGCTCGCCAAGCCGCTGACCCACGACGACATCGAGGGCGTCTACGCCGGCCTGCGGCCGTTGCTGAGCGGCGAGAGCGAGGCCACCTCCAGCCTGTCGCGCGAGCACGCGGTCGCCCGGCCGCAGCCCGGCCTCATCTCGATCGCGGGCGGCAAGTACACGACCTACCGCGTCATGGCAGCGGACGCGGTCGACGCTGCCCTGGTCGACCTGCCCTCGGGCGTCGGCACCTGCGTCACCGACCAGATCCCGCTGGTCGGTGCCCAGGGCTACCAGGCGCTGACCAACCAGACCGACCGGCTGGCCCGCGAGCGGCACCTGCCGACCTGGCGGATCACCCACCTGCTCGAGCGCTACGGCTCGCTGCTCGACGAGGTGCTCGAGCTGGCCGACGACGACGCCTCGCTGCTGGAACCGCTCCCGGGCGCCGAGGAGTACCTCAAGGTCGAGGTCGTCTACGCCGCCTCCCACGAGGGCGCGCTGCACCTCGACGACCTGCTCGCCCGCCGCACCCGCATCTCCATCGAGGCGCACGACCGGGGCGTTGCCTGCGCCGACGACGCCGCTCGGCTGGTCGCGCCCGTGCTCGGGTGGGACGACGAGCGGGTCGCCGACGAGGTGGCCGCGTACCGCGCCCGCGTGGCCGCCGAGCGCGAGTCGCAGGTCGAGGCCGACGACCTCGCCGCCAACGCCGAGCGCCTCGCGGCGCCCGACATCCGGGCCCGTGCCGTCGGGCGCGCGCTCGACTGACAGACTCAGGGTCGTGAGCGAGCCGGAGCAGACGACCGCGCCCGAGACCTCCGACGAGGCTGCCGCGGACGGGGCGACCCACCGCGGGAGCCTGTGGGGCGGGCGCTTCGCCAGCGGGCCGTCGCCCGAGCTGCAGGCGCTGTCCCGGTCGACCCACTTCGACTGGCAGCTCACGCCCTACGACCTCGCCGGCTCGCGCGCCCACGCCAACGCGCTGCACCGCGCGGGCCTGCTCACCGACGCCGACCACGCCGAGCTGCTCCGCGGGCTCCGGGTGCTGGGGGAGCGGTACTCCTCCGGCGACCTGCTGCCCGACCCCTCCGACGAGGACGTGCACGGCGCCCTCGAGCGTCTCCTGCTGGAGGAGGTCGGCCCCGAGGTCGGTGGCCGCCTCCGCGCCGGACGCTCGCGCAACGACCAGGTCGCCACGCTGTTCCGGGCGTACCTGCGCGACCACGCCCGGACCATCGCGTCCCTCGTGCTCGACCTGGTCGACGTGCTCGCCGACCAGGCTGCCGACCACCTCGCCTCCGGGCGCGAGACCGTGATGCCGGGCCGCACCCACCTTCAGCACGCACAGCCGGTGCTGCTGTCGCACCACCTGCTCGCCCACGCGTGGCCCCTGCTGCGTGACGTCGAGCGGCTGCGCGACTGGGATGCGCGCGTCGCGGCCGACTCGCCCTACGGCTCGGGGGCGCTCGCCGGGCAGACGCTCGGCCTCGACCCGGAAGCCGTCGCGGGCGAGCTCGGCTTCTCCGGGTCGTCGGCCAACTCGATCGACGGCACCGCGTCGCGCGACTTCGCGGCCGAGTTCGCGTTCGTCACCGCGCAGATCGGGGTCGACCTCTCGCGGCTCTCCGAGGAGGTCATCCTCTGGGCCACGCGGGAGTTCGACTTCGCGACGCTGCACGACTCCTGGTCGACCGGGTCCAGCATCATGCCGCAGAAGAAGAACCCGGACATCGCCGAGCTCGCACGCGGCAAGGCCGGCCGACTGGTCGGCAACCTGACCGGCCTGATGGCCACGCTCAAGGGCCTGCCGCTGGCCTACAACCGCGACCTGCAGGAGGACAAGGAGCCGGTCTTCGACTCCGTCTCCACCCTCGAGGTGCTGGTGCCCGCCGTGACCGGGATGGTCGCGACCCTGACCTTCAACGCCGACCGGATGGCCGAGCTCGCCCCGCAGGGGTTCTCGCTCGCCACCGACGTCGCCGAGTGGCTCGTACGCCAGGGGGTGCCGTTCCGGGACGCCCACGAGCTCGCCGGGGCGTGCGTGCGGCGGTGCGAGGAGCTCGGGTGCGACCTGCCGGACCTCGACGACGAGCAGCTCGCCGCGATCTCCCCGGCCCTGACGCCCGAGGTCCGCACCGTCCTCACCGTCGAGGGCTCTGTGGCCTCGCGCTCGGGACGGGGCGGCACCGCGCCGGTCCGGGTGCGCGAGCAGCTCGACGCACTCCGCGCCGCCAGCGCCACGCACCGTGGCCGGCTGGGCTGAGGGCGATCCCCTCGAGGTCGCTCCCCGCCTGCTGGGAGCGGTGCTCACCCATGCCGGGGTCTCGGTCCGCCTGACCGAGGTGGAGGCCTACCGGGGTCCGGACGACCCGGGCTCGCACGCCTTCCGCGGCCGCACCGCGCGCAACGCCACGATGTTCGGTCCGCCCGGACGGCTCTACGTCTACTTCGTCTACGGCATGCACCACTGCGCCAACCTCGTCACCGGACCGGAGGGCGACCCGGGTGCGGTGCTGCTCCGTGCAGGCGAGGTGGTCGACGGGCTCGCGACCGCGCGGGCCCGCCGTCCCGGGGCGGCAGACCGCGACCTCGCTCGGGGCCCGGCCCGGCTGTGCCGCGCCCTCGCGATCGACCTCGCCCACGACGGGACGCCGGCCGTCCTGGCAGCGGGGGAGCCGACCGCGGACGCGATGACCGTCGCGACCGGTCCGAGGGTCGGCCTGCGGCACGCCGCCGAGCGGCCGTGGCGCTTCTGGATCGACGGCCACGCCACTGTCAGCAGCTACCGACCAGCGGCACCGCGTGGTCAGGCAGGCCGCTGACCTGCGGTTTTGCGTGAGGGGTACCCCCGGTTTGGCACACCCGGCGGGATGGGTCTAATGTTTTCTCTGTCGCCAGGGAGCGGCGGGGAGCAAGGCCGGTCAGGCCGGGCTCCCGGCCCCGAGGCGATCGGCTCGAAGCGATCATCGGTCACGGTGACACCACCGAGCACAGCACGACCAGTTGCTCCACGCGACCGGGGTCCTGATGGGATCGCGATGTGGGTGCGTCTGATTCTTGAGAACTCAACAGTGTGTTTGATTAGTCGACGAATTAGTTTGTTATGCCCCGTTGGCGCCAGGCTTTGGTTTGGTGTCGCGGTTTCTTTGACAATGATTCTGGCTGATGCCCATGGCTTTGGTTGTGGGTGTCTTTCGCTAGTTTTGTTCAGTCAGGGGATGTGGCTCTTATTGATTGTCGCTCCTGCTGCTGGCGTCCTTTTGTGGGTGTTGGTGGGGGGGTGGTGTTTTTCGATGGAGAGTTTGATCCTGGCTCAGGACGAACGCTGGCGGCGTGCTTAACACATGCAAGTCGAGCGGAAAGGCCTCTTCGGGGGTACTCGAGCGGCGAACGGGTGAGTAACACGTGAGTAATCTGCCCCTGGCTTTGGGATAGCCACCGGAAACGGTGATTAATACCGGATATGACCACTTTACGCATGTTTGGTGGTGGAAAGTTTTTCGGCCAGGGATGTGCTCGCGGCCTATCAGCTTGATGGTGAGGTAATGGCTCACCATGGCTTCGACGGGTAGCCGGCCTGAGAGGGTGACCGGTCACACTGGGACTGAGACACGGCCCAGACTCCTACGGGAGGCAGCAGTGGGGAATATTGGACAATGGGCGGAAGCCTGATCCAGCAACGCCGCGTGAGGGATGACGGCCTTCGGGTTGTAAACCTCTTTCAGTAGGGACGAAGCGCGAGTGACGGTACCTACAGAAGAAGCACCGGCCAACTACGTGCCAGCAGCCGCGGTAATACGTAGGGTGCGAGCGTTGTCCGGAATTATTGGGCGTAAAGGGCTCGTAGGCGGTTTGTCGCGTCGGGAGTGAAAACGCCGTGCTTAACACGGCGCTTGCTTTCGATACGGGCAGACTAGAGGTATTCAGGGGAGAACGGAATTCCTGGTGTAGCGGTGAAATGCGCAGATATCAGGAGGAACACCGGTGGCGAAGGCGGTTCTCTGGGAATATCCTGACGCTGAGGAGCGAAAGTGTGGGGAGCGAACAGGATTAGATACCCTGGTAGTCCACACCGTAAACGTTGGGCGCTAGGTGTGGGGTCCATTCCACGGATTCCGTGCCGCAGCTAACGCATTAAGCGCCCCGCCTGGGGAGTACGGCCGCAAGGCTAAAACTCAAAGGAATTGACGGGGGCCCGCACAAGCGGCGGAGCATGCGGATTAATTCGATGCAACGCGAAGAACCTTACCTGGGTTTGACATACACCCTGCCGCTCCAGAGATGGGGCTTCTTTTGGGGGTGTACAGGTGGTGCATGGCTGTCGTCAGCTCGTGTCGTGAGATGTTGGGTTAAGTCCCGCAACGAGCGCAACCCTCGTTCTATGTTGCCAGCACGCCCTTTGGGGTGGTGGGGACTCATAGGAGACTGCCGGGGTCAACTCGGAGGAAGGTGGGGATGACGTCAAGTCATCATGCCCCTTATGTCCAGGGCTTCACGCATGCTACAATGGCCGGTACAAAGGGCTGCGATCCCGTGAGGGGGAGCGAATCCCAAAAAGCCGGTCTCAGTTCGGATTGGGGTCTGCAACTCGACCCCATGAAGTCGGAGTCGCTAGTAATCGCAGATCAGCAACGCTGCGGTGAATACGTTCCCGGGCCTTGTACACACCGCCCGTCACGTCACGAAAGTCGGCAACACCCGAAGCCGGTGGCCCAACCCTTGTGGAGGGAGCCGTCGAAGGTGGGGCTGGCGATTGGGACGAAGTCGTAACAAGGTAGCCGTACCGGAAGGTGCGGCTGGATCACCTCCTTTCTAAGGAGCACGCACCCCGACCATCAGCTGGCTGGCCACAAGGTCCAGTGCTGTCTGGTGGCGCATGGTGGTGTCTCACTAGTGGAATCGTCGACTGCCAGGTGTCTCGTGGTGTCTGGTGGGTGCAGCTTGCTGTGCTCGCAGATGCAGGGGCGCCTGGTCATGGGCCCCGCGTTGGTGGGGGCGTGGTTGGACACACTGTTGGGTCCTGAAGGATCAGCCGTGGGGTGCATGCCGTGAGGTGTGTGTCTTCGGGGCCGGGGTTTGTTCCTTGGCTTGGGTTGGTGTCTTCTGGTTCCTCCTGCTACCTGTTCGCGCCTGTGGGGTGTGGGTGGGGGTTGGTGGGGTTGTTGTTTGAGATCTGCATAGTGGACGCGAGCATCTTTCACAATCAGGTGTTTTCTGGCTGGTTGATCCTTCGGGTGAGGCTGGTTGGTTGAGAACTGGTTGTGGATAGTGTTTTTGCTGGCTGGTTCTTCCTTGTCTTGAGGGGGCTGGCCGGCGTTGCTGGTCTGCCCTGTGATTGTGGGGTGGGCTGGTGTTGTTCTTTGTGTTTGTTTTGGGACGTGTGTTGTTTTGACGTTGTTGAGACAAGCTATGAAGGGCACATGGTGGATGCCTTGGCATCAAGAGCCGATGAAGGACGTTGGAGCCTGCGATAAGCCCTGGGGAGTTGGCAACCGAGCTGTGATCCGGGGGTGTCCGAATGGGGAAACCCAGCACGAGTCATGTCGTGTTACCCGCATCTGAACACATAGGGTGTGTGGAGGGAACGTCGGGAAGTGAAACATCTCAGTACCGACAGGAAGAGAAAACAACAGTGATTCCGAGAGTAGTGGCGAGCGAAATCGGATGAGGCTAAACCGCGGTTGTGTGATACCCGGCAGGGGTTGCAGTCGCGGGGTCGTGGGACCTCTCATCACGTGCTGCCGTGCGTGGAGGAAGTAAGAAACCAGTGTGGAAGTCGAAGTCGGTTGGAAAGCCGTACCGTAGAGGGTGATAGGCCCGTAGACGTCAAGCGCTGGCTTCCGAGAGTGTTCCCAAGTAACACGGAACCCCTGAAATTCCGTGTGAATCTGGCGGGACCACCCGTTAAGCCTAAATACTCCTTGATGACCGATAGCGGACAAGTACCGTGAGGGAAAGGTGAAAAGTACCCCTGGCGGGGAGTGAAATAGTACCTGAAACCGTGTGCCTACAATCCGTCGGAGCCTTCACCTTGTGTGGGGGTGACGGCGTGCCTTTTGAAGAATGAGCCTGCGAGTTTGCGGTGTGTTGCGAGGTTAACCCGTGTGGGGAAGCCGTAGCGAAAGCGAGTCCGAACAGGGCGATTCAGTAGCGCGCTCAAGACCCGAAGCGAAGTGATCTATCCATGGGCAGGTTGAAGCGTCGGTAAGACGACGTGGAGGACCGAACCCACTTAGGTTGAAAACTGAGGGGATGACCTGTGGATAGGGGTGAAAGGCCAATCAAACTTCGTGATAGCTGGTTCTCCCCGAAATGCATTTAGGTGCAGCGTTGTGTGTTTCTTGCCGGAGGTAGAGCACTGGATAGCCGATGGGCCCTACAAGGTTACTGACGTTAGCCAAACTCCGAATGCCGGTAAGTGAGAGCGCAGCAGTGAGACTGCGGGGGATAAGCTCCGTAGTCGAGAGGGAAACAGCCCAGACCATCAGCTAAGGCCCCTAAGCGGTGACTAAGTGGAAAAGGATGTGGAGTCGCATTGACAACCAGGAGGTTGGCTTGGAAGCAGCCACCCTTGAAAGAGTGCGTAATAGCTCACTGGTCAAGTGATTCCGCGCCGACAATGTAGCGGGGCTCAAGTCATCCGCCGAAGCTATGGCATTCAGCGAATACATCAGCACCTACTTGATGGGTGTTCAGTGCGCTGGATGGGTAGGGGAGCGTCGTGTGGGCAGTGAAGCGCCGGAGTGATCCAGGTGTGGAGGCCACACGAGTGAGAATGCAGGCATGAGTAGCGAATCACGGGTGAGAAACCCGTGCGCCGAATGATCAAGGGTTCCAGGGTCAAGCTAATCTGCCCTGGGTAAGTCGGGACCTAAGGCGAGGCCGACAGGCGTAGTCGATGGACAACGGGTTGATATTCCCGTACCGGCGAAGTTTCGCCCATGACGAACCTGGTGATGCTAACCACCCGAAGCTCATCGGACCGGACCCTTCGGGGCGAGGCTGGTGGGTGGAGCGTGGGACCCGAGCTGGTAGTAGTCAAGCGATGGGGTGACGCAGGAAGGTAGCCCAACCACAGCGATGGTTGTCTGTGGGCAAGCGTGTAGGACGTCTGGTAGGCAAATCCGCCAGATCCACTTGGGTGTGGAGTCTGAGACGTGACGCGGAGCCAATACTGGCGAAGTGGGTGATCCTATGCTGTCGAGAAAAACCTCTAGCGAGAAACGAGCCGCCCGTACCCCAAACCGACTCAGGTGATCAAGTAGAGAATACTAAGGCGATCGAGACAACCATGGTTAAGGAACTCGGCAAAATGCCCCCGTAACTTCGGGAGAAGGGGGGCCGGATCCGTGAACCCACTTGCTGGGGGAAGCGGTGATGGCCGCAGAGACCAGGGGAAAGCGACTGTTTACTAAAAACACAGGTCCGTGCGAAGTTGTAAGACGATGTATACGGACTGACTCCTGCCCGGTGCTGGAAGGTTAAGAGGACCGGTTAGATTCCTTCGGGAGTCGAAGCTGAGAATTTAAGCCCCAGTAAACGGCGGTGGTAACTATAACCATCCTAAGGTAGCGAAATTCCTTGTCGGGTAAGTTCCGACCTGCACGAATGGAGTAACGACTTTCCCACTGTCTCAACCATGGACTCGGCGAAATTGCACTACGAGTAAAGATGCTCGTTACGCGCGGCAGGACGGAAAGACCCCGGGACCTTTACTATAGTTTGGTATTGGTGTTTGGTACGGCTTGTGTAGGATAGGTGGGAGACTGTGAAACCTCGACGCCAGTTGGGGTGGAGTCAACGTTGAAATACCACTCTGGTCGTACTAGATGTCTAACCTAGGTCCGTTATCCGGATCAGGGACAGTGCCTGATGGGTAGTTTAACTGGGGCGGTTGCCTCCTAAAATGTAACGGAGGCGCTCAAAGGTTCCCTCAGCCTGGTTGGCAATCAGGTGGCGAGTGTAAGTGCACAAGGGAGCTTGACTGTGAGACAGACATGTCGAGCAGGGACGAAAGTCGGAACTAGTGATCTGGCCACGGCATGTGGAAGCGTGGTCACTCAACGGATAAAAGGTACCCCGGGGATAACAGGCTGATCTTCCCCAAGAGTCCATATCGACGGGATGGTTTGGCACCTCGATGTCGGCTCGTCGCATCCTGGGGCTGGAGTAGGTCCCAAGGGTTGGGCTGTTCGCCCATTAAAGCGGCACGCGAGCTGGGTTTAGAACGTCGTGAGACAGTTCGGTCCCTATCCGCCGCGCGCGCAGGAAACTTGAGAAAGGCTGTCCCTAGTACGAGAGGACCGGGATGGACGAACCTCTGGTGTGCCAGTTGTTCTGCCAAGAGCACGGCTGGTTGGCTACGTTCGGAAGTGATAACCGCTGAATGCATCTAAGCGGGAAGCACGTTTCAAGATGAGGTTTCCCACCACGTAAGTGGGTAAGGCCCCCCACAGAACATGGGGTTGATAGGCCGGAGGTGTACAGCAGTAATGCCCAGCCGACCGGTACTAATAGGCCGAGGGCTTGTCCCAACCACGTACAAAACCACACACACCCACGCACACACGACCACGTGTGCGTACACGCGCAAAGACGAACACACATGTTCGCGTCCACTAGGCAGTTCCCAACCAACACACCCACCACCACCAGCACCAGCTGGAACGTAGGGGATGAGGTTGAAAGAGTTACGGCGGCCATAGCGAAACGGGAAACACCCGGTCCCATACCGAACCCGGAAGTTAAGCCTTTCAGCGCCGATGGTACTGCAACCGAGAGGTTGTGGGAGAGTAGGACGCCGCCGGACAACCATTGTGAAAGTGGGGTCGCCCTTCGGGGCGGCCCCACTTTTGCATACCCCCACACAGCCGGATCGATCTCGTCCTGCTCGAGGCCCGATGCCCAGCTGGATCGTCCGACCCGGTAGGTCCTGGGATGGGGGGGACAGGTCAGGACCAGGTCCAGACCGGGCTGCTCCGCGCGAGTCGGCCGGGCTGCAGCAGGGGTGACCCGTGCTGCGGCTGGATCCTCACGCATGCCTGCGCGTTGATCGGCGTTGTCGCGGGGGAGCGGTGCCCGTCCTCAGCGCGGGACGTACGTTCGGTTCGGTGGCGCCCGACCACCGGTGCCGCCGAAGAGTGGGTGATCTTTGCCTCGCCCGCCTGTGGCGAGAGCTCGAGCCGTGGAGCGCGTGTCCGAGGTCGGTCTGTCTCGCCCGGCGCCTGGTGACGCCGGCTCGCCGGGTCCGGGCGGCGCGCGATGGGGGTGGCAGCTTCGAGGATCGGCCCGCTCGAGACGTCTGCGTGCCGGCCCGGACGTGGCACCGCGCGGTCGGGCAGGCCGCTGACCTGCGGTTTTGCGTGAGGGGTACCCCCGGTTTGGCACACCCGGGGGGATGGGTCTACTGTTCTTCCTGTCGCCGCAAGCGGCGCCGCCACCCGGCCAGAAGGCCGGATGAGGCGGAGACCAGCTGCGACCACCGAAGCACGACGAAGCGCCAGTTTGACGGCGCGGAAGCGGCCCGGTAAGTTTCTGCAGGTTGCCCCGGTGGCCGAGCCAGTCAACTGGTGAGGGTCGGGTGCGTCTGATTCTTGAGAACTCAACAGTGTGTTTGATTAGTCGACGAATTAGTTTGTTATGCCCCGTTGGCGCCAGGCTTTGGTTTGGTGTCGCGGTTTCTTTGACAATGATTCTGGCTGATGCCCATGGCTTTGGTTGTGGGTGTCTTTCGCTAGTTTTGTTCAGTCAGGGGATGTGGCTCTTATTGATTGTCGCTCCTGCTGCTGGCGTCCTTTTGTGGGTGTTGGTGGTGGGGGTGGTGTTTTTCGATGGAGAGTTTGATCCTGGCTCAGGACGAACGCTGGCGGCGTGCTTAACACATGCAAGTCGAGCGGAAAGGCCTCTTCGGGGGTACTCGAGCGGCGAACGGGTGAGTAACACGTGAGTAATCTGCCCCTGGCTTTGGGATAGCCACCGGAAACGGTGATTAATACCGGATATGACCACTTTACGCATGTTTGGTGGTGGAAAGTTTTTCGGCCAGGGATGTGCTCGCGGCCTATCAGCTTGATGGTGAGGTAATGGCTCACCATGGCTTCGACGGGTAGCCGGCCTGAGAGGGTGACCGGTCACACTGGGACTGAGACACGGCCCAGACTCCTACGGGAGGCAGCAGTGGGGAATATTGGACAATGGGCGGAAGCCTGATCCAGCAACGCCGCGTGAGGGATGACGGCCTTCGGGTTGTAAACCTCTTTCAGTAGGGACGAAGCGCGAGTGACGGTACCTACAGAAGAAGCACCGGCCAACTACGTGCCAGCAGCCGCGGTAATACGTAGGGTGCGAGCGTTGTCCGGAATTATTGGGCGTAAAGGGCTCGTAGGCGGTTTGTCGCGTCGGGAGTGAAAACGCCGTGCTTAACACGGCGCTTGCTTTCGATACGGGCAGACTAGAGGTATTCAGGGGAGAACGGAATTCCTGGTGTAGCGGTGAAATGCGCAGATATCAGGAGGAACACCGGTGGCGAAGGCGGTTCTCTGGGAATATCCTGACGCTGAGGAGCGAAAGTGTGGGGAGCGAACAGGATTAGATACCCTGGTAGTCCACACCGTAAACGTTGGGCGCTAGGTGTGGGGTCCATTCCACGGATTCCGTGCCGCAGCTAACGCATTAAGCGCCCCGCCTGGGGAGTACGGCCGCAAGGCTAAAACTCAAAGGAATTGACGGGGGCCCGCACAAGCGGCGGAGCATGCGGATTAATTCGATGCAACGCGAAGAACCTTACCTGGGTTTGACATACACCCTGCCGCTCCAGAGATGGGGCTTCTTTTGGGGGTGTACAGGTGGTGCATGGCTGTCGTCAGCTCGTGTCGTGAGATGTTGGGTTAAGTCCCGCAACGAGCGCAACCCTCGTTCTATGTTGCCAGCACGCCCTTTGGGGTGGTGGGGACTCATAGGAGACTGCCGGGGTCAACTCGGAGGAAGGTGGGGATGACGTCAAGTCATCATGCCCCTTATGTCCAGGGCTTCACGCATGCTACAATGGCCGGTACAAAGGGCTGCGATCCCGTGAGGGGGAGCGAATCCCAAAAAGCCGGTCTCAGTTCGGATTGGGGTCTGCAACTCGACCCCATGAAGTCGGAGTCGCTAGTAATCGCAGATCAGCAACGCTGCGGTGAATACGTTCCCGGGCCTTGTACACACCGCCCGTCACGTCACGAAAGTCGGCAACACCCGAAGCCGGTGGCCCAACCCTTGTGGAGGGAGCCGTCGAAGGTGGGGCTGGCGATTGGGACGAAGTCGTAACAAGGTAGCCGTACCGGAAGGTGCGGCTGGATCACCTCCTTTCTAAGGAGCACGCACCCCGACCATCAGCTGGCTGGCCACAAGGTCCAGTGCTGTCTGGTGGCGCATGGTGGTGTCTCACTAGTGGAATCGTCGACTGCCAGGTGTCTCGTGGTGTCTGGTGGGTGCAGCTTGCTGTGCTCGCAGATGCAGGGGCGCCTGGTCATGGGCCCCGCGTTGGTGGGGGCGTGGTTGGACACACTGTTGGGTCCTGAAGGATCAGCCGTGGGGTGCATGCCGTGAGGTGTGTGTCTTCGGGGCCGGGGTTTGTTCCTTGGCTTGGGTTGGTGTCTTCTGGTTCCTCCTGCTACCTGTTCGCGCCTGTGGGGTGTGGGTGGGGGTTGGTGGGGTTGTTGTTTGAGATCTGCATAGTGGACGCGAGCATCTTTCACAATCAGGTGTTTTCTGGCTGGTTGATCCTTCGGGTGAGGCTGGTTGGTTGAGAACTGGTTGTGGATAGTGTTTTTGCTGGCTGGTTCTTCCTTGTCTTGAGGGGGCTGGCCGGCGTTGCTGGTCTGCCCTGTGATTGTGGGGTGGGCTGGTGTTGTTCTTTGTGTTTGTTTTGGGACGTGTGTTGTTTTGACGTTGTTGAGACAAGCTATGAAGGGCACATGGTGGATGCCTTGGCATCAAGAGCCGATGAAGGACGTTGGAGCCTGCGATAAGCCCTGGGGAGTTGGCAACCGAGCTGTGATCCGGGGGTGTCCGAATGGGGAAACCCAGCACGAGTCATGTCGTGTTACCCGCATCTGAACACATAGGGTGTGTGGAGGGAACGTCGGGAAGTGAAACATCTCAGTACCGACAGGAAGAGAAAACAACAGTGATTCCGAGAGTAGTGGCGAGCGAAATCGGATGAGGCTAAACCGCGGTTGTGTGATACCCGGCAGGGGTTGCAGTCGCGGGGTCGTGGGACCTCTCATCACGTGCTGCCGTGCGTGGAGGAAGTAAGAAACCAGTGTGGAAGTCGAAGTCGGTTGGAAAGCCGTACCGTAGAGGGTGATAGGCCCGTAGACGTCAAGCGCTGGCTTCCGAGAGTGTTCCCAAGTAACACGGAACCCCTGAAATTCCGTGTGAATCTGGCGGGACCACCCGTTAAGCCTAAATACTCCTTGATGACCGATAGCGGACAAGTACCGTGAGGGAAAGGTGAAAAGTACCCCTGGCGGGGAGTGAAATAGTACCTGAAACCGTGTGCCTACAATCCGTCGGAGCCTTACACCTTGTGTGGGGGTGACGGCGTGCCTTTTGAAGAATGAGCCTGCGAGTTTGCGGTGTGTTGCGAGGTTAACCCGTGTGGGGAAGCCGTAGCGAAAGCGAGTCCGAATAGGGCGATTCAGTAGCGCGCTCAAGACCCGAAGCGAAGTGATCTATCCATGGGCAGGTTGAAGCGTCGGTAAGACGACGTGGAGGACCGAACCCACTTAGGTTGAAAACTGAGGGGATGACCTGTGGATAGGGGTGAAAGGCCAATCAAACTTCGTGATAGCTGGTTCTCCCCGAAATGCATTTAGGTGCAGCGTTGTGTGTTTCTTGCCGGAGGTAGAGCACTGGATAGCCGATGGGCCCTACAAGGTTACTGACGTTAGCCAAACTCCGAATGCCGGTAAGTGAGAGCGCAGCAGTGAGACTGCGGGGGATAAGCTCCGTAGTCGAGAGGGAAACAGCCCAGACCATCAGCTAAGGCCCCTAAGCGGTGACTAAGTGGAAAAGGATGTGGAGTCGCATTGACAACCAGGAGGTTGGCTTGGAAGCAGCCACCCTTGAAAGAGTGCGTAATAGCTCACTGGTCAAGTGATTCCGCGCCGACAATGTAGCGGGGCTCAAGTCATCCGCCGAAGCTATGGCATTCAGCGAATACATCAGCACCTACTTGATGGGTGTTCAGTGCGCTGGATGGGTAGGGGAGCGTCGTGTGGGCAGTGAAGCGCCGGAGTGATCCAGGTGTGGAGGCCACACGAGTGAGAATGCAGGCATGAGTAGCGAATCACGGGTGAGAAACCCGTGCGCCGAATGATCAAGGGTTCCAGGGTCAAGCTAATCTGCCCTGGGTAAGTCGGGACCTAAGGCGAGGCCGACAGGCGTAGTCGATGGACAACGGGTTGATATTCCCGTACCGGCGAAGTTTCGCCCATGACGAACCTGGTGATGCTAACCACCCGAAGCTCATCGGACCGGACCCTTCGGGGCGAGGCTGGTGGGTGGAGCGTGGGACCCGAGCTGGTAGTAGTCAAGCGATGGGGTGACGCAGGAAGGTAGCCCAACCACAGCGATGGTTGTCTGTGGGCAAGCGTGTAGGACGTCTGGTAGGCAAATCCGCCAGATCCACTTGGGTGTGGAGTCTGAGACGTGACGCGGAGCCAATACTGGCGAAGTGGGTGATCCTATGCTGTCGAGAAAAACCTCTAGCGAGAAACGAGCCGCCCGTACCCCAAACCGACTCAGGTGATCAAGTAGAGAATACTAAGGCGATCGAGACAACCATGGTTAAGGAACTCGGCAAAATGCCCCCGTAACTTCGGGAGAAGGGGGGCCGGATCCGTGAACCCACTTGCTGGGGGAAGCGGTGATGGCCGCAGAGACCAGGGGAAAGCGACTGTTTACTAAAAACACAGGTCCGTGCGAAGTTGTAAGACGATGTATACGGACTGACTCCTGCCCGGTGCTGGAAGGTTAAGAGGACCGGTTAGATTCCTTCGGGAGTCGAAGCTGAGAATTTAAGCCCCAGTAAACGGCGGTGGTAACTATAACCATCCTAAGGTAGCGAAATTCCTTGTCGGGTAAGTTCCGACCTGCACGAATGGAGTAACGACTTTCCCACTGTCTCAACCATGGACTCGGCGAAATTGCACTACGAGTAAAGATGCTCGTTACGCGCGGCAGGACGGAAAGACCCCGGGACCTTTACTATAGTTTGGTATTGGTGTTTGGTACGGCTTGTGTAGGATAGGTGGGAGACTGTGAAACCTCGACGCCAGTTGGGGTGGAGTCAACGTTGAAATACCACTCTGGTCGTACTAGATGTCTAACCTAGGTCCGTTATCCGGATCAGGGACAGTGCCTGATGGGTAGTTTAACTGGGGCGGTTGCCTCCTAAAATGTAACGGAGGCGCTCAAAGGTTCCCTCAGCCTGGTTGGCAATCAGGTGGCGAGTGTAAGTGCACAAGGGAGCTTGACTGTGAGACAGACATGTCGAGCAGGGACGAAAGTCGGAACTAGTGATCTGGCCACGGCATGTGGAAGCGTGGTCACTCAACGGATAAAAGGTACCCCGGGGATAACAGGCTGATCTTCCCCAAGAGTCCATATCGACGGGATGGTTTGGCACCTCGATGTCGGCTCGTCGCATCCTGGGGCTGGAGTAGGTCCCAAGGGTTGGGCTGTTCGCCCATTAAAGCGGCACGCGAGCTGGGTTTAGAACGTCGTGAGACAGTTCGGTCCCTATCCGCCGCGCGCGCAGGAAACTTGAGAAAGGCTGTCCCTAGTACGAGAGGACCGGGATGGACGAACCTCTGGTGTGCCAGTTGTTCTGCCAAGAGCACGGCTGGTTGGCTACGTTCGGAAGTGATAACCGCTGAATGCATCTAAGCGGGAAGCACGTTTCAAGATGAGGTTTCCCACCACGTAAGTGGGTAAGGCCCCCCACAGAACATGGGGTTGATAGGCCGGAGGTGTACAGCAGTAATGCCCAGCCGACCGGTACTAATAGGCCGAGGGCTTGTCCCAACCACGTACAAAACCACACACACCCACGCACACACGACCACGTGTGCGTACACGCGCAAAGACGAACACACATGTTCGCGTCCACTAGGCAGTTCCCAACCAACACACCCACCACCACCAGCACCAGCTGGAACGTAGGGGATGAGGTTGAAAGAGTTACGGCGGCCATAGCGAAACGGGAAACACCCGGTCCCATACCGAACCCGGAAGTTAAGCCTTTCAGCGCCGATGGTACTGCAACCGAGAGGTTGTGGGAGAGTAGGACGCCGCCGGACAACCATTGTGAAAGTGGGGTCGCCCTTCGGGGCGGCCCCACTTTTGCATACCCACACGCCGGAGTACGCCGGCAACTGTCCACAGCGCCCTTTCAGCACGCATCCTCCACAGGCCCCAGGTCGCACGGTCGGTGATCGTCGGTCGTCTCGATCAGGGTGGTCCCAGGAGGTGACGCTGTGGAGCGGACACGAACGACGGACCAGGTCGAGCTGGTCAACGAAGCACGGCTCGTGGGGACGGTGACGCGACGCCCCGAGGCCAGGACGATGCCGAGCGGCGACGAGGTCGTCACGCTGCGGGTGTCGGTGCCCCGGGGCGACCGTGCCCTCGGGAGGACATCGAGTGGGGCGCCCGGTACGGACTCGGTGCCGTGCATCGTGTGGGCGGGTCGCGCCCGCCGTAGCGTGCTGACCTGGCGGCCCGGAGACGTCGTCGAGGTGACCGGTCCGGTCCGGGTCCGGTTCTTCCACGCAGGCGGTAGTACCCAGTCGCGGATCGAGGTCGAGGTGACCTCGGCCCGCGTCATGCGTCGCGCAACGGCCTCATGAGCACGCCGAGGCTCGGTTTGGGCTGGAACGAGGTGGCCTTCTCGGGCAGGAGCCCGCCGGCCTCGACGAGGTCCTTGACCTGTTCGAAGTCGGGGCTCGGGAGCAGGATCGCCGGGCACGATGGTCCGGCCAGCGCGAGTGCCTCCTCCACGCTGTGGTGGTGGTCGACCCGGCTGACGGCACGGGGGAGGAGAGGCAGGACCTCCTCGTGCAGCCAGGCCACCGCTGCGCGGTGCTCGAGACCGTGGGGGGCGATGGTCACCCAGGCGGTGCCGTCGGTCAGCGCGAGATGCGTGCTGTCGAGGACGGCAAGCGCAGCGTCGCGAGATGCTGCGGCGACGTCTGCGCCGGCCGCACGTGCGGCAGAGACGAGCTCGTCGAGGCTGCTGCCGGCGAGGGTGCGATGGATCGCGCCGAGGAACAGCGGCGTGTCGTCCTGGTCGACGAGCATCGCCAGCCCGCTGTCCCACGCCGTGCCCGGGTGTTGCTGCTGGAGCCGGAGATAGGCGGCGTAGCGGTGGTGGCCGTCGGCGATGAGACAGGTCGTCCGGGCCAGCAGGTCGTCGAGGCGTGCGAGCCGGTCCGGGTCGCGCACGGCCCAGATCCGTTGACGCTGGCCGGTGCGGTCGAGGTAGGACCAGTCGGGCGCCAGCCGCGCCACCTCGTCCAGCAGCGCTCGGAGGTCCGCGGACCCGTGGTGCACGAGCAGGATGGGTGCGGGGTTGAGCGCCATCTGCTGCATCCGGTCGGCGAGCTCACCGGCCTGGTCCGGGTGGATGGCCTCGTGCGGCCACACCGCGCGGTCGGCGGCGTCGGCGGCGCGACGTGCGACGTCGAGCGCGCCGACCAGTCCCCGGACCGTGAGGCCTTCGACGGTGTACTCGTGCAGGTAGATCGCAGGTGCCTGGTCCGCGCTCGCGCGTCCTTCGTCGATCCAGCGGGTCAGCCGGGTCGCGACGTCGCGGTAGGGTCGCGCGAGTGCCCGGGCAGAGGCCGGGTCCCCCACGCGTCCGGGAGCCAGCATCACCGCCGTGAACGGCACGAGCCGGAACGGCTTCGCGACGTAGGGGGGCACGATCGCCGCGACGTCCATCGGAGCATCGTAGGGGGACGACCGTCACAGCCCGGAGAGGGGTGGAACATGCTCGAGGAGTCCGCGGGACCGGTCCTGGAGGACCACGACCTGGTCATGTTCGACCTCGACGGCGTGGTCTATGTCGGTGACGCCGGCGTCGACGGCGCGGCCGACCGGATCGAGGAGGTCCGAGCGGCCGGTGCCCACGTGGCGTTCGTGACGAACAACGCCTCGCGCACCCCGGCGCAGGTCGCCGCGAAGCTCGAGGGGGTCGGGGTCCGAGCGGCGCCCACCGACGTCGTCACCTCCGCCCAGGCGGCCGCGCACCTGCTCGTGGAGGAGCACGGCGAGGGGGCGCGGATCCTCGCGCTGGGCGGCGAGGGACTCTGGACCGCCCTGGAGGAGGCCGGGCTCCGGCCGGTCGCTGACCCCGACGGGGCCGTCGCGGTCGTGAGCGGCTACGGCCCGGACGTGCGGTGGCGCGAGATCATGCGGGTCGCGACCCTGGTGCGTGACGGGCTGCCCTACGTCGCGAGCAACACCGACCTGACGATCCCGACGGCCTACGGGCTGGCGCCCGGCCACGGCGTGCTGGTGGAGACGATCGCGCGGTTCTCCGGAGTGACGCCGACGGTGGCGGGCAAGCCGGCCCGCCCGCTGATGGACGAGACCGTCCGCCGGGTCGGGGGAGAGCGGCCGCTGATGGTGGGTGACCGGCTCGACACCGACATCGAGGGCGCGCACGCCGTCGGCGTACCGTCCCTGCTGGTCCTGACCGGGGTCAGTGGGCTGGCCGACCTGGCGTCGGCCGGGGCGGACCTGCGCCCGACCTACATCTCGCCCACCCTGGGCGGCCTGTTCGAGCCGCACCCGGTGCCCACGGCAGACGAGGACCGGGTCGAGCTCGGCGGCTGGTCGGCCAGGGTCGAGGACGGGCGCCTCGTCGTGTCCGGTTCCGGTGCCGAGGCCGACTGGTGGCGGGTAGCCGCAACGGCGTGCTGGCTGCACCTCGACAGCTCCGGGAAGCCGGCCGACGTCTCCGACACGACGCCTCCCGGACCTGTCCGCCCCTCGCGACGCGAGTAGGCTCCCCGCCATGGACGAAGCAGTCGAGAGCGGACGCGACCGCGTGCCTGCTGCGCCGCTGCCCGACCTCGAGCCCACGGGTGTCGAGTCCGTCGACCGCGTCCTGACCGAGGTGGCCGCACTGGCCGACCGCCCCGTGGCCGAGCACGTCGCGGTCTTCGAGGGAGCCCACGAGCAGCTGCGCCGTGCCCTCGACGCGACTCCCGCGAGCCCTGTGGCCGACGAGCGGGGTGCCTGAGCGACCGTGCCGCCACGCCGACTCCGCCTGGACCAGGAGCTGGTCCGCCGTGGCCTCGCCCGCTCGCGCGAGCACGCCAGCGAGCTCGTCGCCGCCGGACGGGTGACCGTGTCCGGCGCCGTGGCGAGCAAGCCCGCGACGGGCGTCACGACCGACGTCGCGATCGTGGTCCGCGACGACCCGGACCGGGTCGACTACGTGTCGCGCGGTGGCCACAAGCTGGCCGGCGCGCTGCGCGCGTTCGCTGCCCACGGGCTCGAGGTCGAGGGCAGCCGCTGCCTCGACGCGGGCGCGTCGACCGGTGGCTTCACCGACGTGCTCCTGCGCGCCGGTGCCCGCGAGGTCGTCGCGGTCGACGTCGGCTACGGCCAGCTCGCCTGGTCGCTGCAGAGCGACGAGCGGGTCGTCGTCCACGACCGCACCAACATCCGGGAGCTGACCCCGGAGGTCGTCGGGGAGCCCGTCGACCTCGTGGTCGGCGACCTCTCCTTCATCTCCCTGGCACTCGTGCTGGACCCGCTCCTCTCGGTCACCCGGGACGACGGCGCACTGGCCCTGATGGTCAAGCCGCAGTTCGAGGTCGGCAAGGAACGCGTGGGCAAGGGCGGGGTGGTCCGCGACCTCGCGCTCCGTGCCGAGGCTGTCACGTCGATCGCCGACCTCGCCGCGGAGCGCGGCTGGGGCGCCGTCGCCGTGACGGTCAGCCCGCTGCCCGGGCCGTCGGGCAACGTGGAGTTCTTCCTGCTGCTGCGACACGGGCCCGCGGCGATCGGTGCCGAGGACGTTCGTGCGGAGGTGGAGCGCGCCGCGTCGTTGGGGGTGGCGGGTGAGAGGGTGGACCCGTGACGACAGCCAGCCCCGGCCGCCGGGTACTCGTGCTCGCCCACACCGGCCGCGCCGAGGTGCGTGACGTCGCCCGTGCCTGCGTCGTCGCCCTCAACGAGCACGGCCTCGCCGTCCGGTTGCTGACGGACGAGGCGTCCGACCTCGGCCTGGTGCCGGAGGACGGTCGCATCGAGACGACCAGCGCCGCGTCCGGTCCGGGCGAGGGCTGCGAGCTCGCACTGGTGATCGGCGGCGACGGGACCATCCTGCGCGCGGCCGAGCTCACTCGCGAGACCAGCACGCCGTTGCTGGGCGTCAACCTCGGCCACGTGGGCTTCCTCGCCGAGGCCGAGCAGGAGGACGTCGAGTCCACCATCGCCGCGATCGTGCACCGCGCCTACACCGCCGAGGACCGGCTGACCCTCGATGTGCGGGTCCTGCAGGGCAAGGAGGTCGTGGCGTCGACCTTCGCCCTCAACGAGGCGTCGGTGGAGAAGGCGTCGCGCGAGCGGATGCTCGAGGTGGTCGTCGAGGTCGACGGGCGCCCGCTGTCGCGCTGGGGCTGCGACGGTGTGGTCTGTGCGACACCCACCGGCTCGACGGCCTACAACTTCAGCGCCGGTGGCCCGGTCGTGTGGCCCGAGGTCGAGGCGCTGCTGATGGTCCCGCTGAGCGCGCACGCGCTGTTCGCCCGTCCGATGGTGGTCGCTCCCACGTCGGTGCTCGCGGTCGAGGTGCTCTCGACCACGGTGAGCGCGGGCGTGCTGTGGTGCGACGGCCGGCGCACCGTCGAGCTCCGGCCGGGGGCACGGATCGAGGTCCGGCGCGGCGACCGGCCGGTGCGGCTGGTGCGGTTGCACCGGGCGCCCTTCACCGACCGCCTGGTCGCCAAGTTCGACCTCCCGGTCGACGGGTGGCGCGGCGCGGCGGAGCGCGAGCGGCGACGCCGGGACGGGGGCGAGAGCGATGCTTGAGGAGATCCGGATCAGCCAGCTCGGGGTCATCGACTCCTCGACCCTCGAGCTCGGCCCGGGCCTGACCGTCATCACTGGTGAGACGGGCGCAGGCAAGACCATGGTCGTGACCGCGCTCGGCCTCCTGCTGGGAGGCCGGGCCGACAGCGGTGCGGTGCGCTCCGGTGCCAGGCAGGCGCGGGTCGAGGGCGTCGTGTCGACCGCCGACGCGTCGTCCACGCTCGGGTCCTTCCGCGAAGCCGTCGAGGAGACCGGGGGAGAGGTCGAGGACGAGCAGGTCGTGCTCGCCCGCAACGTCGCCGCCCAGGGTCGCTCGCGCGCGTGGGTGGGAGGCGCGTCGGTCCCGGTGACGACCCTCGCGGAGGTGGCCGAGCCGCTCGTCGCCGTGCACGGGCAGTCCGACCAGCACCGGCTGCTGCGCTCCGGGGCCCAGCGGGCGGCGCTCGACCGGTTCGGCGGCCCGGCTCTCGCGGCGACCGCGGCGACGTACGCCGACCTCTGGGCCGAGCTGGCGCGCACCGAGCGCACCCTCGTCGAGGTCGTGGGCTCCGCGCGCGAGCGGGCGCGGGAGGCCGACCAGCTGCGCTTCGGCCTCGGCGAGGTGGAGGCGGTCGACCCGCAGCCGGGCGAGGACGCCGACCTGGCGGCCGAGGAGACCCGTCTGGGGTTTGCCGACACCCTGCGCACCGCCGCGGAGTCCGCACGCGAGGCACTCTCGAGCGAGGAGGGCGCGCCGGACGCGCTCGGCACGACGAGCGCCGCACGGCAGGCGCTCGAGGGGGTACGACAGCACGACCCGACGGCCGGGGAGCTCGCCGACCGGCTCGCCGAGCTCGGTCACCTGCTGGTCGACGTGGCGGGCGACGTCGCGTCGTACGCCTCGAGCCTCGACACCGACCCCGCCCGCCTGGCCGCCGTCTCGGAGCGGCGCGCGGCGCTCAGCGCGCTGACGCGGAAGTACGGCGACAGCATCGACGAGGTGCTCCTGTGGGCCGAGGACGGCGCCAAGCGGCTGCTCGACCTGGAGGACACCGACGGCCAGATCGCCGAGCTCGAGGAGCGTCGCGACGCGATCCGCGCGGAGCTGGGCACGCTCGCCGCGAAGCTGACGAAGCAGCGCGTGGCGGCAGCAAAGAAGCTCGGGAAGGCGGTCAGCGACGAGCTGACGTCGCTGGCCATGCCGCACGCGACCGTGACCATCGCGGTCTCGCAGGCCGAGGTACCGACGCCCACGACCCCGGCCGGACCGCAGCTCCTCGTCGACGGCCGGTGGGTGCGGGGGACCGCGCACGGCGTCGACGAGGTGGAGTTCCTGCTCGCCGCCAACACCGGCGCCGACGCCCGGCCCCTGCACAAGGGCGCCTCCGGCGGCGAGCTGTCCCGCGTGATGCTCGCGCTCGAGGTGTCCCTCGCCGAGACCGGGTCGGTGCCGACGTTCGTGTTCGACGAGGTGGACGCGGGTGTCGGCGGTCGGGCCGCCATCGAGGTGGGACGCCGGCTCGCGGCACTCGCCCGGTCCTCCCAGGTGCTGGTGGTGACCCACCTGCCGCAGGTCGCGGCGTACGCCGACCGCCACGTCGTGGTCCACAAGTCCAGCGACGGGTCGGTGACCACGTCGGGTCTCGTGACCCTCGACGAGGCCGACCGCGAGCGCGAGCTCTCGCGGATGCTGGCCGGGGTCGAGGACTCCGACAGTGCCCGCGCGCATGCCCGCGAGCTGCTCGACGCCGCCGCGCCCGAGCGGGCGTGCCTCCCCGAAGGGCAGGGTCGCGGCTGACACCATGGCGCGGTCATGAAGTTCGCAGTCCGCACCCGTCCAGCCCACGCCCTGCCCGGCGTCCAGGGGCCCGCCCGGCTCCACCGGCGCACCGCCGCGATCCTCGGCCGGCTCGCGCCGGGTGACGTCGCCGTCCTCGACCACCTCGACCTCGACCGCGAGACCGCCCAGGCCCTGGTCGACGCGGGCGTGGTGGGGGTCGTCAACGCCGGCCCGATGATCTCCGGGCGCTTCGCCAACCTCGGTCCCCAGCTGCTGGTCGAGGCCGGTGTGGTCGTCGTCGACAACGCGGGCGCCGAGGTCTTCGACCGGCTCAAGGACGGAACGACCGTCCGTCTCGACGCGGGTGTGGTGCACGCCGGTGACACCCTCGTCGCCACCGCGCGCGAGCTGACTCCGGAGCTGGTGCGCAGCGAGATGACGGCAGCCCGGAGCGGGCTCGCCGCCCAGCTCGAGAGCTTCACCCACAACAGCACCGAGTTCCTGCGCCGCGAGCAGGACCTGCTCCTGCACGGCCACGGCGTCCCGCGCACGGAGACCTCGATGGCCGGTCGGCCGGTCGTGGTCGTCGTGCGGTCGCACGGCTGGGAGACCGAGCTGCGCGGGATCAAGGCGTTCGTGCGCGAGCAGCGACCCGTCCTCATCGGGGTGGACCACGGCGCGGACGCGCTCGCCAGCGCCGGCCACCGTCCCGACGTCGTCGTGGTCACCGGGGGCACCGACGACCTGCCGAGCGGAGCGGTGCTGCGCAAGGCACGCGACGTGGTGGTGCTCGTCGAGCGCGACGCCCCGCGGAGCGTGACCGAGAACTTCGAGCGGATGGGCATCCGTCCGCTGCGCTTCGAGACCTCCGCGACGACCGAGGACGCCGCGCTGCTCCTCGCCGCCGCCCGCGAGCCCGCGCTCGTCGTCGGCGTCGGGATGCACGCCACGCTCGACGAGTTCCTCGACCGGCGTCGCTCCGGCCTCGCCAGCACCTTCCTGACCCGGCTCAAGCTCGGGCCAGACCTGGTCGACGCGGCCGCGATCCCACGCCTCTACGACGGCGCCGTCCGTCCGCGCCACCTGCTCGGCGCGGTCGTCGCGGGCGTGCTCGCCGTCGCCGCCGCGATCAGCGTGACGCCGGTCGGCCAGCAGTGGGTCGACGACGCCACCCCCGTCGTCTCCCGGACCACCTCCGACCTGCTCCACGACGTACGAGGACTGTTTTCGTGATCACCCTGCGCCACCACCTCCTGACCATCGTCGCCGTCTTCCTGGCGCTCGCGGCCGGCATCGTCCTCGGCGGCGGTCCGCTGTCCGACGTCGGCGCCTCGGTCGCGAGCTCGAGCCAGGACGAGCCCACGGCCGCCGCCGGTGACCAGCCCGGCGCCGCCTACGACGCGGCGTCGCTGGAGGCGCTCGCGCCCTCCTACGTCGCCGGACGGCTCGCCGAGCGGTCCGTCGCCGTGGTCAGCGTGCCGGGCGCCGACGAGCGGCTCGTGACCGCGCTCGCGGACGGCATCGCCGCAGCGGGCGGATCGGTCAGCGGGCGCTACACGCTCACCGACGAGCTGGTCGACCCCGGCCAGAAGTCGCTCGTCGACACCCTCGGCGCCCAGCTGGTCACCCAGCAGGTGAAGGACGCCGTACCGGCCGAGGCGTCGACCTACGACCGGATGGGCCAGCTCCTCGGCCTCGCCGTCGCGACGAAGACTCCGGAGGGCGACGAGGTCAGCGGCAAGTCGCGCGCGGTCGTGGAGGCCGTCGCCGGCGCCGGCCTGCTGGCCGAGCCCGGCGACGTCTCGCAGCGTGCCCCGCTGGTGCTCCTCGTCCTCGGGCCCGACGCGAACGACGAGGGTGCGGACGCCGTGATCGGCGGCCTCGCGCAGGGCCTGGGCGCGCAGGCCGCGGGTGTCGTGGTCGCCGGGACCACCGCGGACGGCGGCGCGGGCCAGCTCGGCCGCTTCCGTGCCACTCCGGCCGCCGCCACCGTGGCGACCGTCGACGGGATCGACACGCCGGCCGGCCGCCTCGCGACTCTTCTCACACTGCAGCGCTCCCTGAGCGCACCGGGCGGTGCCTTCGGTGCGTCGGGTGCGGACGGCGCCCTTCCTCTCGGGTAGGATCGAAGCCCGTGAAGAGCCCGACGCCGACCAAGCACGTATTCGTCACCGGAGGCGTCGCCTCCTCCCTCGGCAAGGGGCTCACGGCCTCCAGCCTGGGCAACCTGCTGAAGTCGCGCGGTCTGCGCGTGACGATGCAGAAGCTCGACCCGTACCTCAACGTGGACCCGGGCACGATGAACCCGTTCCAGCACGGCGAGGTCTTCGTGACCAACGACGGGGCCGAGACCGACCTCGACATCGGTCACTACGAGCGGTTCCTCGACACCGACCTCAACCAGATCGCGAACGTCACGACCGGGCAGGTCTACTCGACGGTGATCGCCAAGGAGCGCCGCGGCGACTACCTCGGCGACACGGTGCAAGTGATCCCGCACATCACCAACGAGATCAAGGACCGGATCCTCGCCATGGGCGGTCCGGACATCGACGTGGTCATCACCGAGGTCGGCGGCACCGTCGGCGACATCGAGTCGCTGCCGTTCCTCGAGGCCGCGCGCCAGACCCGCCACGAGATCGGGCGCGACAACTGCTTCTTCATCCACGTCTCGCTGGTGCCCTACATCGGCCCGTCGGGCGAGCTGAAGACCAAGCCGACCCAGCACTCGGTCGCCGCGCTCCGCTCGATCGGCATCCAGCCCGACGCGATCGTGTGCCGCGCGGACCGCGAGCTGCCCGAAGGCATCAAGCGCAAGATCGCGCTGATGTGCGACGTCGACGACGACGCCGTCGTGACCGCCGCGGACGCGCCGTCGATCTACGACATCCCCAAGGTGCTCCACCGCGAGGGCCTCGACGCGTACGTGGTGCGTCGCCTCGACCTGCCCTTCCGCGACGTCGACTGGACCACGTGGGACGACCTGCTGCGCCGGGTGCACCACCCGTCGGAGGAGGTCACGGTCGCGCTGGTCGGCAAGTACATCGACCTGCCCGACGCCTACCTCTCCGTCAGTGAGGCGCTGCGCGCCGGTGGCTTCGCGCACGAGGCCAAGGTCAACATCCGCTGGGTCGCCTCCGACACGTGCGACACCGAGGCCGGTGCCGCCAAGCAGCTCGGCGACGTCGACGCGGTGCTGGTGCCCGGCGGCTTCGGCGTGCGCGGGATCGAGGGCAAGCTCGGCGCGCTGCGCTACACCCGCACCCACGGCATCCCGACGCTGGGGCTGTGCCTGGGCCTGCAGTGCATGGTGATCGAGTACGCCCGCAACGTCGCGGGCCTCGAGAAGGCCGGGTCCACCGAGTTCGACCCGGACACGGTCGAGCCGGTCATCTCCACGATCGAGGAGCAGAAGAAGTACGTCGAGGGTGCCGGCGACCTCGGCGGCACGATGCGCCTGGGCCTGCAGAAGGCGGAGCTCGCCGAGGGCAGCGTCGTGCGCGGTGCTTACGGTTCCGGCACGGTCGAGGAGCGGCACCGCCACCGCTACGAGTTCAACGACGCCTACCGCGAGACCCTCGCCGAGGCCGGGCTGGTCTTCTCCGGCGTCAACCCCGAGCTCGGGCTGGTCGAGTTCGTCGAGCTGCCCGCCGACGTCCACCCGTACTACGTCGCGACCCAGGCGCACCCCGAGCTGCGCTCGCGTCCGACCCGCCCGCACCCGCTCTTCGCCGGTCTGGTCGGTGCGGCCATCGAGCGTCAGCGCTCCGAGCGCTTCCCGCTCGACGAGTCGGGCCTGCGCCGCAAGGACGAGTCGCCCGCCGACGCCTGACGCCCGTACGGCCGGACTTGTCAGGCTCTTCCTGAACATGTCAGGCCGTGCACGGCCTGACATGTTCAGCGATCCCCGGTCAGCCGGGGATCGCTGAAAGGGCGCGAGGAAGCGCCCGGTCGGCCCGGTCAGAGGCGGCGGGCGGCGAGGACCCGGCCGAGCACGAACGAGTTCGAGCGCAGCTGGTTGCGGGCGTAGGCCATCAGGCTGGTGTCGTCGGCCGCGGCCTCCGCGGCGGCGAGGAAGGTCTCGTCGCCGGCGCCGAGGGGGTACATCGCCCGGATGGTGAGGCCCTGGTTGAGCAGGCCGCCCTTGAGCATGTGCAGCTCGTCGAGGTAGCGGTGGGTGAAGGGCGCGAGCAGCTCCGCCTGGCCGGGACGCCAGAAGGTGGAGCCGAGCACGAGCGTCTCGCGGCTGGCGGGGACGGCGTAGTCGACGAAGAACGCCTTCCAGACCTCCTCCTTCGCCTCCACCGTGGGATGGGCCGCGAGCACCGCGAGGCGGCGCATCCCGGCGTCGGGGTCCGGGTCGGACTCGAGCAGCCGCGCCACCCGGTCCTCGTCGAGGTCGCCGAGCTCGGAGCGGCGCACGGCGCACCGCCACGCGAGGTCGAGGTCGGTGGCCTGCTCGACCGCGCGGTCGAGCACGGCCCAGTGTTCGTCGGTCGAGGCGGACGCCGCGAGCGTGCGCAGGGCGGCCTGCCGGGCGTCGGGGACGTCGACGAGGCCCACGACGGCGTCGGCCAGCGCGCGCAGGAGGGCGGGTGACTCGGTGGCCGGTGCCCACCGGTCGGCGACGAGCAGCGCCTGGGCGAGGAACGGCTCGACGAGCGCCGGGCTGGTCTCCGAGGCGAGCGCGCGGGTGAGCGCGGCGGCCACGTCGCGCGGGGCCACGTCACCGAGCAGCAGCAGCTGGCCGGCGGTCGCGGCGACGAGGGACCGGTCCAGCGGGTCGTCGAGCTGGTCGATCCGCTCCAGCATCAGCCGCAGGGAGTCGGCGTCGGGCTTGACCGCGGCGAAGGTGAGGTCGCCGGCGTTGAGCAGGCGCAGGTCGCCGGCGGGCAGGTCGACCGGCGTCGAGGTGCCGCCGATCTCCACCGACGTCCGCCCGACGGGGGACAGGCCCTCGTCGGTGGCGTCGAACACCGCGACGTCGAGGCGGTGCGGGCGGGGCTCCTGCCCGTCGGGCGTCTCGACGACGAGGGTGTCGCCCTCCAGGGAGATCACGTCGGTGCCGGCCTCGTCGAGCCACGCCTTCGTCCACGCCGACAGGTCGCGGCCGGACGCGCGCGAGTAGCAGTCCATCAGGTCGTCGAGGCGGGTGTTGGTGAAGGCGTAGCGCGCGAAGTAGTCGCGCAGGCCCTCGACGAAGGCGTCCTCGCCGATGTAGGCGACGAGCTGGTGGAGCACGCTCTGGCCCTTGACGTAGGTGATCGCGTCGAAGTTCGACATCGCCGACGACACGTCGGCCACGTCGCCGCGGATGGCGTGGCGCGCGGGGCTCATGTCCATCTCGTACGCAGTGCGCTTGCCGGCGGCGAGGAAGGTGGCCCACTGGTCGGTGAACTCGCTGGCACCGGCCATGCCCCAGTTGGCGGCCCACGACGCGAACGCCTCGTTGAGCCACAGGTCGTCCCACCACTGCATGGTCACCAGGTCCCCGAACCACATGTGGGCCATCTCGTGGAAGATGAACTCCGCGCGGACGCCCCGCTGGGCGTGGGTCGGGGGAGTGCGGAAGAGCTGGCCGTCGCCGTAGGTGACGCAGCCCCAGTTCTCCATGGCCCCGCCGAGGTTCGGCACGAAGACCTGGTCGTAGCGCTCCTGCGGGAACGGACAGGCGAACCGCTCGCCGAAGAACGCGAGGCCCTGGCGGGTCAGGGTGACCAGCTCGTCGAGGTCGCGCTCGAGCACCGGCACCAGGGACTGGCGGCAGTAGAAGCCGAGGTCGTGGCCGTCGTGCTGGCGGCGCACCTCGTGGAAGGGGCCGGCGTTGACGACCACGACGTAGGTCGACAGGCGCGGGGTGTCGGGGTAGGTCCACACGCGGGCGTCGCCGTCCTCCGCGTCGACGACCGACTCGGGGGCGCCGTTGGAGGTCACCAGCCACGAGGACGGGGCGGTGACGACGAAGCGGTGCGGCGCCTTGAGGTCGGGCTGGTCGAAGCAGGCCCACACCCGGCGCGCCTCGTCAGGCTCCAGGCTGGTCCAGACGTAGACGAGCTTGTCGGTCGGGTCGACCGTGCGCAGGATCCCCTCGCCGGACGAGGTGTTGGTGGTGGACGCCTCGACGACGAGCACGTTGTCGGCGGCCAGCGCGGGCAGCGGCAGCCGGCCGTCGGCGCAGGCCGAGACGTCGAGGTCGGCGCCGTTGAGGGTCGCGCGCGCGACGTCCATCGCGACGTCGACGAAGGTCGTGGCGCCCGGCTCGGAGCAGGTGAACGTGATCGTGCTCCGCGAGGCGAACAGCTCGCCCTCGAGCAGCCCGGTCATGTCGACCTCGATGTCGTAGCGCTGCACCTCCAGCAGCGCGGAGCGGGCGGCGGCTTCGTCCTGGGTCAGGCTCGACAACGTCAACGTCATGAAGGTGACGCTACTCACTCCGGGCGCCGCGCTAGCGTGCGGGGCATGACCGACCCGAGCGCTGGACCTCCCGTCGACGCGATCTCCGACCGTCCGCAGACGTGGCCGGTGGTCTCGACGCGCGACCTGCACCGCGACGACTGGGTGGTCGCGCTGCGTGAGGACGTGATCACCCGGCCCGGCCACCCGGAGCAGTTCAGCAGGGTCAGCCTCGAGCACCCGGGAGCGGTCGTGGTCCTCGCCGTCGACGACGACGAGCGCGTGATGTGCCTGCGGCAGTACCGCCACACCACCGCCCACGAGTTCGTCGAGCTGCCGGCCGGCCTGCGGGACGCCGGCGACGAGCCCGCGGTCGAGACGGCGAAGCGCGAGCTGCGCGAGGAGGTCGAGCTGGAGGCGTCGAGCTGGCGGCGGCTGCTGAGCACGTACGCCAGCGCGGGGATCAGCGAGGAGGTGCACGAGATCTTCCTCGCCCGGGGCCTCACCCACGCGCCCCGCGGCGACTTCGAGATGCGGCACGAGGAGGCGGAGATGGAGCGCTTCTGGGCGCCGTTCGCCGACCTCCTCGACGCGGTGCTCGAGGGCCGGGTCCGGCAGGGTCCGCTGGTCCAGGCGGTGCTCGCCTACGAGGTGCACCGGCAGCGCGGGACCCTCGACGCCCCCTCCCCGTCGGCGGGGGCGGATCGGGAGTAGTCTCGCTCCCGCTGTGAGGCGAGCCACACCCGTGGCCCCTCTCTGATCCCTAGGAGCAAGGCAGATGAAGGTCGGAGTCCCGAAGGAAGTCAAGAACCGCGAGTACCGCGTGGCCCTGACCCCGATCGGTGTCCACGAGCTGGTCCAGCACGGTCACGAGGTCGTGATCGAGAAGTCCGCCGGTGTCGGCTCGCAGATCCCCGACGAGGAGTACGTCGCGGCGGGCGCCACGATGCTCGACTCCGCGGACGACGTGTGGGGATCCGCGGACATGATCCTCAAGGTCAAGGAGCCCGTCGCCGAGGAGTACGCGCGGATGCGGGAGGGCCAGACCCTCTTCACCTACCTCCACCTCGCCGCCGACAAGCCCCTCACCGAGGAGCTGATCAGCCGCAAGGTGACCGGCATCGCCTACGAGACGGTGCAGCTGCCGTCCGGCGGGCTGCCGCTGCTCTACCCGATGTCCGAGGTCGCGGGCTGCCTCGCGCCCCAGGTCGGGGCGTACTCGCTGATGAAGGCCAACGGCGGCCGCGGCGTCCTGATGGGCGGCGTCGGCGGCGTGGCCAACGCGAAGGTCGTCATCATCGGCGCCGGCGTCTCGGGCCAGAACGCCGCGAACATCGCGCTCGGCATGGGCGCCGACGTCACGCTGCTCGACACCGACCTGGACAAGCTGCGGATGTCGTTCTGGCGCTACAACAACCGCGTCCACGGCCTCGCGTCCTCCAAGCTCGCCATCGAGCAGCAGGTCATGGAGGCCGACATGGTCATCGGCGCCGTGCTGATCCCCGGCGCGGCCGCGCCCAAGCTGGTCACCAACGACCTCGTGTCGCGGATGAAGCCGGGCTCCGTGCTCGTCGACATCGCGATCGACCAGGGTGGCTGCTTCGAGGACTCCCACGCCACCACGCACGACGACCCGACCTACGAGGTCCACAACTCGGTGTTCTACTGCGTGGCCAACATGCCGGGCGCGGTGCCGAACACCTCGACCTACGCGCTGACCAACGCGACGCTGCCCTACGCCGTCGCGCTGGCCGACAAGGGCTGGAAGCAGGCGCTGCGCGACGACCGCAGCCTCGCGCTCGGCCTCAACACCCACGACGGCCACCTCACCAACGCGCCCGTCGGCACCGCGGTCGGCATCGAGTCGGTGGACCTGGACAGCGTCCTGGGATGATCCCGGGGTGAGTGCGGGGGCCACACCGGGACGAGCCGCCAGGACCTACCTCGACCACCTCGCGGTCGAGCGGGGCCTGGCGGCCAACACCCTCAGCTCCTACCGGCGCGACCTGGCTCGCTACCAGGAGTTCCTGGACGGGCAGGGCGTCGACGACCTGGACGCCGTCACCGAGGCGACGGTGACGGCGTTCCTGGTGAGCCTGCGCGAGGGCAGCGAGGGCCACCCGCCGCTGAGCGCGACCTCGGCGGCGCGCACGGTCGTCGCGGTCCGCGGCTTCCACAAGTTCGCGGTCTCCGACGGGCTGGCCGCCGCCGACCCGGCCGCGGCGGTGAAGCCACCGTCGCCGACCAAGCGCCTGCCGAAGGCGCTGCCGCTCGCGGACGTCGAGGCGATCCTGGACGCCGCCGGCGCGCCGGAGACGGTGCTGGCGCTGCGCGACCGGGCGCTGCTGGAGGTGCTCTACGGCACCGGCGCGCGGATCTCGGAGGCCGTCGGCCTCGACGTCGACGACCTCGACACGGTCGACGGCACGGTGCTGCTGCGCGGCAAGGGTGGCAAGGAGCGGCTGGTGCCGGTCGGCGGGTACGCCCGCGAGGCGGTGGCGGCCTACGTCGCCCGCGCCCGGCCCGAGCTCGTCGGCTCCGGACGCGGGGGACCGGCGATGTTCCTCAACTCCCGCGGCGGACGGCTCTCGCGACAGAGCGCGTGGGCGGTGCTCGTGAAGGCGGCCGAGCGGGCCGGCGTGACCGCGTCGGTCTCGCCGCACACGCTGCGGCACTCCTTCGCGACCCACCTCCTCGACGGCGGCGCCGACGTCCGCGTCGTGCAGGAGCTGCTCGGGCACGCGTCGGTGACCACGACGCAGGTCTACACGCTCGTGACGGTCGACAACCTGCGCGAGGTGTTCGCCACGGCGCACCCGCGGGCCCGCGAGTGACCGGATCGCCGGTGCGGCTGCGCCTCCTGGACGCCCCGACCTGGGCCGGCGCCCCCATCGTCGGCGCCCGCCCGCAGGCGCTGCTCGCCGCGCTGGTTCTCGAGCCGCGCGGGCTGAGCGTGGCCCAGCTGGTCGAGCAGGTGTGGGAGGACGAGCCGCCGGCCAACCCGGGCAAGGCGCTCCAGGTCCTGGTCTCGCGGGTCCGCGCGGCGACCTCCCCGGACGTGGTGGACCTGACCCCCACCGGCTACCGCCTCGGCCTCGAGCCGACCGAGGTCGACGTGCTGGCGCTCGGCCTGCAGGTCGGCGCGGCGCGCGACGCGCTGCGCGAGGGAGACGCCGTCCGGGCGGCGGTGCTGGCCGAGGAGGCCCGCGGCTGGCCCGACCCCGACCCCGAGGGCGCCGCCGGCCCGCTCGGCCGCCTGCGGTCGCTCGCCGGACGGACGGCGGATGCCGCCGACGACCTGCTCGGGCGCGCGCTCGGACGTCAGGGCCGCCACGTCGAGGCGCTGCCGCTCCTCGAGGCGGCCGCCGGGCGCTGGACCGACGACTCCGCGGTGCTGGCCGACCTGCTGCGCACGGTCGCCGCAGTCGGGGGTCCGGCCGTCGCGCTCGGGAGGTACGAGGCGTACCGGAGCGACCTGGCCTCCCGGCTCGGCGTCGACCCCGGCCCCGAGCTCCAGCGCCTGCACCGCGAGCTGCTCGCCGCGGACCGTCCGGTGCGCACGGGCGTCGACCTCGGCACAGGTGACCTGCTCGGACGGACCGAGGACCTCGCCCGGATCCGGGCAGGTCTGGCGACGGGCCGCCTCACCACCATCGTGGGACCGGGCGGCATCGGCAAGACGAGCGCGGCGCAGCTCGTCGCGCGGGAGTCCCCGCTGGCGCGGGTCCACGTCGTCGAGCTGGTCGGCGTCGGCACCGGCGACGACGTCGTCGCGGCGGTCGGCGCCGCGCTGGGCGTCCGCGGCTCGGTCACCACGCGGCTCGCCCTCACCCCGGCCCAGCAGGCCGACGTGAGGGGTCGCCTCGTGCAGGAGCTCGACCAGGGCCCGACCCTGCTGGTCCTCGACAACTGCGAGCACGTCCTGGAGCCGGTCGCCTCGCTGGTCGCCTTCCTGCTCGCCTCGACGCGTGACCTCGTCGTCCTCACCACCAGCCGCGCACCGCTGCGGCTCGCCGCCGAGCGGGTGGTGCCGCTGACCCAGCTCGCCGGTGAGGATGCCGCCGAGCTGTTCGTGCGGCGTGCGCGTGCGGTGCGCCCCGACGCGGGACTCGACCCGGACGCGGTGCGTGCGGTGGTCGAGCGGCTCGACGGTCTGCCGCTGGCGGTGGAGCTGGCCGCGGCGCGGATCCGCACGATGACCCTGTCGGAGGTGGCGGCCGCCCTCGACGACCGGTTCGCCACGCTGCGCAGCCGCGACCGCAGCACCCCCGACCGGCACCGCACGCTCGAGGCGGTCATCGGGTGGTCGTGGGACCTGCTCGCGCCCGACGAGCAGCGCGCCCTCGCCTGGCTGTCGGTGTTCCAGGACGGCTTTGACCGCGCGGCTGCCGTGAGCGTCCTCGGGCCGGACGGCTCCGACCTCGTCGACGTCCTCCTGGAGCAGTCGCTGCTGGTGCTCACCGAGGACGCCGGCACCGCGCGGCTGCGCGCGCTGGAGACGATCCGCGAGTACGCCGCGGCCCGGCTGGCCGGCAGCGGCAGCGCGGACCAGGCCGCGGGGGCGCAGCGCCGGTGGGCCCTCGGCCTGGCCGACCGGTGCCGCGACCTCGTGGTCGCGGCCGACCAGGCCGACCTCGTGGACGTCCTCGTGCGCGAGCAGAACAACCTCACCGACGTGCTGCGCCACGGACTCGGGACGGGCGACCGACCGCTCGTGGCCCGTCTGGTCGCCCTGCTGGGCAGCCTGTGGACCATCACCGGCGACCAGCCCCGCGTCTTCGCGGTCTGCGACGCCGCAGCGGAGGTGCTGACCGGGTGGGACGTGCCGGACGACCTGCGCCGCGACGCCCAGGAGGCCGCCGGCGTGCTGATGATCCACCTCAGCTGGATGCCCGGGGTGGAGCTGGGCGGGCTCCGCCACCTGCTGCTCCAGGGCGGCGCTCCGGAGGGGACGTGGGCCCTCATCGCGCACACGGTCCACGTGGACGACGGCCCGGCCACCGTCCGGCTCGCGGAGGTGGCGGCCGGCCAGTCGCGTCCCGAGCTGGCTGGCGCGCTGCTGCTGTGGGCGGCGATCGTCGCCGAGAACGACGGCGACGTCGAGGTCGCGCGCACCCATGCCGAGGCGGCTCTGGCCCACCGGCTCCCCCCGTACCTCGAGGCGTCGGTGCACGCCGAGCTCAGCCAGCTCGCGATGGCGGTCGGCGACCACCACCGGGCGGCGCGGCATGCCGAGGTGGCGTGGCCGCTGCTGGAGCGCATGCACGCCGTCACCGACGCCTACAGCCTCCAGGTCGCCACCGCGATCTCGCCGCTGCTGGAGGGCCGGGTCGAGGAGGCGGAGGCCATCCTCGACCGGTTCGGTCCGCCTGCAGGGGACACGGCCCAGACCGGTGCCCGGATGACGTGGCTGGTCGCACGGGCGGAAGTGGCCCTCGCGCGCGGCCGGCTCGACGAGGCGATCCGCGGCTACGACGCCGTGGTGGACATGGCCACCGACACCGTCGCGGGGGCGGGACCCGTCGCATCGCCCTGGGTGGCGCTCGCGGCGTCCGCGGCGCTGGTGGGCCGCGTCCGGCACGGGACCGACGACCCGGACCCGCGGGCCGACGAGCTGCGCGACCTCGTGGTCGCAGACGGCGGACCCGTGGCGGGGTCGCTCTGGTTCACCGACCTGCCGCTCAACGGCGTGCTGCTCGTCGCGTTGGCTGCGTGGACCCTGCGGTTCGGGCCCGACGACCAGCACGACGACGCCGCGCTGCTGCTCGCGGTGGCGCACCGCTGGGCCTACAACCGCAGCATCCCGGTGATGGCGTGGGAGCCGCTCGTGGAGCTGGCCGACGCCCGCGTCCCGGGGCGGGTCGGCGCGCTCGTCGCGGAGCTCGCCGACCGTCCGGGACCGGGCCTCGTGGGGGAGACCGCCGCCATCGTCGACCGGCTGCGGCGGGCCTGGATCACATCCGCCGGTTGAAGGCCCGCACCGAGAGCGGCGCGAAGATCGCGATGACCACCGCGCAGCCGACGAACGCCCACCCCACGTCGGCGGTCACCGCTCCCTCGTTGGCGAGGTCGCGGATCGCGGAGATGACCAGCGAGACCGGGTTGACCTCGGCGAAGGCGCGCAGCGGGCCGGGCATCGTGCCGGTCGGGACGAACGCGTTGGAGAGGAAGGTCAGCGGGAACATCACGAGCAGCGAGATCCCCTGCACGCCCTGGGCGTTGCGGCCGAGGATGCCGAAGAGCGTGAAGATCCACGCCAGCGACCATCCGGCGACCATCGCGAGCACGATCGCTCCGGCGACGCCCAGGATCCCGCCACCGGGGCGGTAGCCGATCGCGATGCCGACGACGAAGGTCAGCACCGACGCGATGAAGTAGCGCAGCAGGTCGGCCACCATCGGTCCCGCGAGCGGCGCGATGCGCGAGATCGGCAGCACCTTGAAGCGGTCGAAGACGCCGGTGTCCATGTCCGTGCGGAGCTGGACGCCGGTGGCGACGCAGGCGGTCAGCACCGTCTGGCCGATCAGGCCGGGGATGATCAGCGGCAGGTAGCTGCCGACGTCGCCGGAGATCGCGCCGCCGAAGATGTAGGCGAACATCGCGGTGAAGACCAGCGGCTGGATGGTGACGTCGAACATCACCTCGAGGCTGCGGCGCATCTTCATGGTCGCGCGCCACGCCAGGGTCAGGGTCTGGCTCACGGTGTCTGCGAGGGTGACCCGCTCGTCGGCGGTGCCGGTCTGGTGCTCGGTGGGGTCGGTGACGGTCACGGCGCTCATCGGGCTGCCTCCATGGTCTGGTCGTCGTGTGCGGCGTCGGTGTGGTCAGCGGCACCGGGCTCGGGGTCCGTGGTGGTGTCGTGCCCCGTGAGGGCGAGGAAGACCTCGTCGAGCGAGGGCTTCTGGACCGTCACCGACTCGATCGCGATGCCGCGGTCGCGGAGCGCGACGAGGACGTCGACGGCCTGGTCGGTGCGGGTGAGGGGGACGTTGACGCGGCGGGCCTCGGGCGTCAGGACGGCTTCCTCCCGGACCAGCCGGCGGGCCTCCTCGGCGACGACGGCGAGGTCGCCCGGGTCGGCGAGCTGGAGCTGGAGCGTGGACTGGCCCACCGACGACTTGAGCTCGTCGGCGGTGCCCTCGGCGACCTTGACGCCGCGGTCGATCACCGCGATGCGGTCGGCGAGCTGGTCGGCCTCGTCGAGGTACTGCGTGGTGAGGAGCACCGTGCAGCCGCTGCGGACCAGGTCGCGGATGGTGTCCCACATCTGCCCGCGGGTGCGCGGGTCGAGGCCGGTCGTGGGCTCGTCGAGGAAGATCAACGGTGGGCGGGTGAGCAGGCTGGCGGCGAGGTCGAGCCGGCGGCGCATGCCGCCGGAGAACGCCGAGATCGGCTTCTTCGCCGCCTCGGTGAGGTCGAACTGCTCGAGCAGCTCGGCGCCGCGGGTGCGAGCCTCGGTGCGGCCGATGCCCTGGAGCCGCGCGAACAACCAGAGGTTCTCGGTGGCGGTGAGGTTCTCGTCGACCGACGCGTACTGGCCGGTGACGCCGAGGAGGCGGCGTACGGCGTGGGGCTCGGTGCGCACGTCGCGGCCGAAGACCGCGGCGTCGCCCTCGTCGATGTGGAGGAGGGTGGCGAGCATCCGGAGCATGGTCGTCTTGCCGGCGCCGTTGGGCCCGAGGACGCCGAAGACCTCGCCGCGGGCGACCTCGAGGTCGATGCCGTCGACGGCGCGCTGGCCGCCGAACTGCTTGACGAGCCCGCGGGCAAGCACGGCCGGCTCGCGGCCGGTGTGGGTGTGGGTGGTCATGGGACGAGCGTGGCGCCGCTCGGTTTCACGGCGGTTGCACGGCGGATGCACGGCGGCTTCGCCGGCCCGGGCGGCGGGTGGTTGGATCGGTGCATGCCGGACCGCGTACGCCTCGACACGCTCGTGCCGGCCGGGACGGACCCCGACGCGGTCTACGACGCGTTCTCCGGCTGGGCGTCGGACCGTGGGCTGCCGCTCTACCCGCACCAGGACGAGGCGGTCATCGAGCTGCTCGGCGGCAACCACGTCGTCCTCGCCACCCCGACCGGGTCGGGGAAGTCGATGGTGGCGCTCGGTGCCCACGCCGCCGCGCTGGCCCGCGACGAGGTGAGCTTCTACACCGCGCCGATCAAGGCGCTGGTGAGCGAGAAGTTCTTCGCCCTGATCGAGGTCTTCGGCGCCGACAACGTCGGCATGCTGACCGGGGACGCCGCGGTCAACCCGGACGCCCCGATCATCTGCTGCACCGCCGAGGTCCTCGCCAACATCGCGCTGCGCGAGGGCCGGTCGGCCGACGTCGGCGTGGTGGTGATGGACGAGTTCCACTTCTACGCCGAGCACGACCGCGGGTGGGCGTGGCAGGTCCCGCTGCTCGAGCTGGTCGACGCGCAGTTCCTGCTGATGTCGGCCACGCTCGGCGACGTGTCGTCGTTCGTCGAGGACCTGCTGCGTCGCACGGGTCGCGGGACCGCGGTCGTCGACGACGCGGAGCGCCCGGTCCCGCTGTCGTTCCGCTGGTCGATGGAGCCGATCGACGACACCCTCGAGGAGCTGGTCTCGACCGGTCAGGACCCGGTCTACGTCGTGCACTTCACCCAGGCCGCCGCCGTCGAGCACGCCACGAACCTGCTCCGCGGTCTCGCGACGGGCGTGAGAGCGCCCTCCTCGACCAACGGGCTGCGCGCGGACAAGGACGCGATCGCCGAGCGGATCGGCGCGTTCCGCTTCGGCGCCGGCTTCGGCAAGACCCTGTCGCGGCTGGTGCGCAACGGGATCGGGGTCCACCACGCCGGGATGCTGCCGAAGTACCGCCGGCTCGTGGAGACGCTCGCGCAGGCCGGGCTGCTGCGGGTGATCTGCGGCACCGACACCCTCGGGGTCGGGATCAACGTCCCCATCCGCACCGTGCTGTTCACCGGGCTGGCGAAGTTCGACGGCAGCCGCCAGCGGGTGCTGCGCACGCGGGAGTTCCAGCAGATCGCGGGGCGCGCCGGGCGGGCCGGCTACGACACCGCCGGCTACGTCGTCGTGCAGGCGCCCGAGCACGTCATCGAGAACGAGCAGGCCAAGGCCAAGGCGGCCGCCCGGGTCGCGGCCGGGAAGAAGAAGTCCAAGGCGCAGCTCAAGAAGCCGCCGGAGGGCACGGTGGTGTGGACCGAGCAGACCTTCGACAAGCTCGTGGCCGGCGTGCCGGAGCAGCTGGTCAGCCGGATGAAGGTCGACAACGCGATGCTGGTCAACGTGCTGTCCCGGGAAGAGGACGCCTTCCCCGTCCTGCGCCGGCTGATGACCGACAACCACGAGGACGCCCGCGGGCGGGTCCGGCTGGCGCGGCGGGCGCTGCGGCTCTCGCGGTCGCTGCTGCGCACCGGCATCGTCACCCGGCTCGACGAGCCCGACGAGCACGGGCGCCGGTTCGTGCTCACCGAGGCGCTGCCCGAGGACTTCGCCCTCAACCAGCCGCTCGCCCACTTCGCGCTCGCCGCCTTCGACGTCCTCGACCCCGAGGCCGAGAGCTACGGGCTCGACGTGGTCTCGGTGGTCGAGGCAGTGCTGGAGGCGCCCCGGCAGATCCTGATGGCGCAGCAGCACGCGGCGCGGGGCGAGGCGATCGGTGAGATGAAGGCCGACGGCCTCGACTACGACGAGCGGATGGCCCTGATCGAGGAGATCACCTGGCCACAGCCCCTGCGCGAGCTGCTCGAGGCGCTCTACGAGACCTACCGGCAGACCCACCCCTGGCTGCCGGACGACGCCCTCGGGCCCAAGTCGGTGGTCCGCGAGATGTGGGAGAACGGGATGGGGTTCACCGACTTCGTGTCCCGCTACCAGCTCGCGCGGTCGGAGGGCCTGGTCCTGCGCTACCTCACCGACGCCTACCGCACGCTGCGCCAGACGGTGCCGGAGGCGCACCGCTCGCCCGAGGTCGAGGACGTCATCGAGTGGCTGGGGGAGACGGTCCGCCAGACCGACTCCTCGCTGCTCGACGAGTGGGAGGCGCTGTCGGACCCCGACCACGCCTCGAGCTCGGTGTCGCACCACGAGCCGCCGCCCCCGCCCCGTCCGCTGTCGCGCCAGGAGCGCCCGTTCCGCGTGATGGTGCGCAACGCGATGTGGGCCCGTGTCGAGGCGGTGGCGCGCGACGACCTCACCACGCTCGTACGCCTCGAGCGGGCGGCGGCCGACCGCACCGACCCGCCGCGCGAGGTGGTCGTGGGTCGCTCGGTGTGGGACGCGGCGCTCGAGGACTACTACGCCGAGCACGACCGCGTCCTCACCGACGCCGACGCGCGCGGGCCCGACCTGCTGGTCGTGGGGGAGGAGCGCACCGGCGAGCCGGTCGGTGCCGAGGAGGGCACCACGGCCCGGCTGCGCGACGTCCGCCAGACGATCCACGACCCGGAGGGCGACCACGACTGGGTGATCGAGGCGGTGGTCGACTGCGACGCCACGGACTCCTCCGGCGAGCTGGTGCTGGCGACCGCCGCGGTGCGCCGGCTCGGCGGCTGAGCGCGTACACAGGTTCGTCCACAACCGGGGCCGCCCCTGTGCACGGGACCGGGGCACCGTGCACAGCACACCGCCCGCGCCTGTGGGACCACGGGTCGGTGTTGGAGGTGCTGCAGGGGTGGTCCTAGAGTCGCGCGGAGGCGATCTCGGAACTGTCGACGTGTCGACAAAGTCCGGGGTGTCGGGCGTGGTCCAATCGGAGCAGTCGTCGACGCGTGAGGAGCGGACATGAGCGGTGCCGGATTCCCGGGTTCGGGGGACGTCGGGAGCAACGCGGCGCAGATGCCGCCGCTGGTCCGACCACCGCAACCCGGCGCGAGCACCGCACCCGCCAGCACCGCCACGTCCGCCGGCGCCCAGCCGGGACCTTCCCCTCGAGACGAGCACACCGTGACCCAGCCCATCCCGTTCGAGCGCCCCCTGGTCGCGGAGGCGCCCGCGGCCGACGTGCCGCTCGGCCCCACGGGCCGGCCGATGCCGGTCTTCCCCGAGCCAGTCGCGGTGAGCGAGCACGGCGGCGCCCGGGTGATCTCGATGTGCAACCAGAAGGGTGGCGTCGGCAAGACCACCACCACGATCAACCTCGGCGCGTCCCTCGCCGAGTTCGGCCGCCGGGTGCTGCTCGTCGACTTCGACCCGCAGGGCTCGCTGTCGGTCGGGCTGGGGCTCAACCCGCACGAGATGGACCTCACCATCTACAACCTGCTGATGGACCGCGAGGTCGCCCTCGACGAGGTCGTGGTGCCGTCGGGCATCGAGGGCATGGACCTGCTGCCCTCCAACATCGACCTGTCCGCCGCCGAGGTGCAGCTGGTGCACGAGGTGGCCCGGGAGCAGACCCTCCAGCGGGTGCTGGCGCCGGCGCTCGAGCACTACGACGTCATCCTCATCGACTGCCAGCCCTCGCTGGGCCTGCTGACCGTCAACGCGCTCACCGCGTCCGACGGCGTCATCGTGCCGCTGGAGTGCGAGTACTTCGCGCTGCGCGGCGTGGCCCTGCTCAAGACCACGATCGACAAGGTGCGCGAGCGGCTCAACCCCAAGCTCGAGATCGACGGGGTCGTCGGCACGATGTTCGACGGACGCACGCTGCACAGCCGCGAGGTCATGGAGCGGCTGGTCTCGGCCTGGGGCGACAAGGTGTTCCACACCGTCATCCGGCGCACCGTCAAGTTCTCCGACGCGACGGTCGCCGGCGAGCCGATCACGTCCTACGCGTCGTCCTCGACCGGTGCCGACGCCTACCGCCAGCTCGCGAAGGAGGTGCTCACCCGGTGGCCCGCCGAGTGAGCATGCCGGCCGCGGACGACCTGTTCCGGCCGACCTCGCCGAACGCCCCGACCACCCCCGCCGAGCCGGGGCCGCGACGCGTCCGCGCCGTCGAGGAGGCCGAGCCGGGCCCGCGCCGGCCCAGCGGCCGGGTGCGGCACGACGAGAAGATGACCGTCTACGTCACCGCCGACGAGCTGCTCGACATCGAGCACGCCCGCCTCACCCTGCGCCGTGCGCACGGCCTCGCCGTCGACCGCGGCCGGCTGGTGCGCGAGGCGCTCGCGCTGGTGCTCGCCGACCTCGAGGCGCAGGGCGTCGACAGCCCCCTGGTGCAGCGGCTGCTCGACGAGTGAGCGCACCCGCCGACCAGGCGCCCGAGGCGCCCGCGTTCGCCGTCCGGCTCGACAACTTCGAAGGCCCCTTCGACCTGCTGCTGGGGCTCATCGCCAAGCACAAGCTCGACATCACCGAGGTCGCGCTGTCGCAGGTCACCGACGAGTTCATCGCCCACGTCAAGGCGCTGGGCGAGACGTGGGACCTCGAGCAGACCACGTCGTTCCTCGTCGTGGCCGCCACGCTGCTCGACCTCAAGGCCGCGCGGCTGCTGCCGCAGGGCGACGTGGAGGACGAGGACGACCTCGCGCTGCTCGAGGCGCGCGACCTGCTCTTCGCGCGGCTCATGCAGTACCGCGCCTACAAGCAGGTGGCCGCCGTCCTGGAGCAGCGGCTCGCGGCGGAGGCGCTGCGCCACCCGCGCGCGGTGGGCCTCGAGGAGCGCTTCGCGACGCTGCTCCCCGAGGTGCTGATCGGGGTCGGGCTCGAGCAGTTCGCCCAGCTTGCCGCGCGGGCGATGGAGCCCAAGCCGGTGCTCGAGGTCTCGCTGCAGCACATCCACGCCGCCAAGGTCAGCGTGCGCGAGCAGGCCCAGGTCGTCGTCGACCGGCTGCGCCGCAGCGGCACCCTCACCTTCCGCGCGCTCTGCGGCGACTCGCCCGACCGGCTCACCACCGTGGCGCGGTTCCTGTCGCTGCTCGAGCTGTTCCGCGAGGGCGCGGTCGCCTTCGACCAGGTCACGCCGCTGGGCGAGCTGACCGTGCGCTGGACCGGCGCCGAGGACGGCGACGTCGACATCCACGACGAGTTCGACGGCGCGCCGCCGGCGGACGATGATGAGGCCGGGGCGCCCGGGACGGACGCCCCCGAGGAGGAGCAGTGACCGACCAGCCGGATCCCGCGGGCGAGCCCGCGGAGCCCGACACCCTCGAGGTGCCGCTCGTCGAGCTGCGCCCCGCGCTCGAGGCGATCTTGATGGTCACCGACGAGCCGCTCGACCGGGTGCGGCTCGCGTCGGCGGTCGGCCACCCGGTCGCCGACGTGGAGGCGGCGCTCGAGGAGCTCTCCGCGGACTACACCGCGCAGGGTCGCGGGTTCGACCTGCGCCAGGTCGCCGGCGGGTGGCGGTTCTACTCGCGCCCGGAGCTGGCCTCCGTCGTCGAGTCCTTCGTGCTCGACGGCCAGCAGGCGCGGCTCACCCAGGCGGCGCTGGAGACCCTGTCGGTGGTCGCCTACCAGCAGCCGGTCTCCCGCGCGCGGGTCTCGGCGATCCGCGGCGTCAACGTCGACGGGGTGATGCGCACGCTGCTCAGCCGCGGCCTGGTCGAGGAGGCCGGGCAGGACGAGCACAGCGGCGCGCACCTCTACCGCACGACGTCGTACTTCCTCGAGCGCATCGGCATCGGCTCCCTCGACGAGCTGCCCGAGCTCGCGCCGTACCTCCCCGACATGGACGACCTCGAGGACGAGCTGGCCAGCGTCGCCGGCCTCGACGCGCCAGCGACCCCCGCCGAGACGTCCGCCCCCGACAACGACGAGCCCGCCGCGCGGCCGCACCCGTCGCCGCACAGCGGCAACGGCACCGAGCCCGACGGCGGGACGGAGACCGCATGAAGCCCCACGACGCCCCCGACAACGACCAGCCCGCCTCCCAGCGGCCCGACACCGACGCCGACGGCCAGATCCGCCTGCAGAAGCTCCTGGCCCAGTCGGGCGTGGCGAGCCGGCGCAAGTGCGAGGAGCTGATGCTCGACGGCCTGGTCGAGGTCGACGGCGAGGTCGTCACCCGCCTCGGCACCAAGGTCGACCCGCGCACGGCGGTGATCCGCGTCGAGGGCAAGCGCCTGCCGCCGATCAGCGACAAGGTCTACCTCGTGCTCAACAAGCCGCGCGGCGTGGTGTCGACGATGTCCGACCCCGAGGGCCGGCGCACCCTCGGCGACCTGGTCGCCGACCGACCCGAGCGGCTGTTCCACGTGGGCCGGCTCGACACCGACACCGAGGGCCTGATCATCCTCACCAACGACGGCGACTTCGCCCAGCACCTCGCCCACCCCTCGCACGAGGTCGACAAGACCTACGTCGCGGAGGTCGAGGGCGAGGTCCACGTCCGCACCGTCCGCGAGCTGCTCGCCGGCGTGACCCTCGACGACGGGCCGGTGACCGTCACCCGCGCACGCGTCGTGGGTGGCGATCCGCGCAAGGAGGGCAGCAACCGCTCGATCGTCGAGCTCACGATCCACGAGGGCCGCAACCGGATCGTGCGCCGGCTCCTCGACCACGTCGGCCACCCGGTGCGCCGCCTCACCCGCACCGAGATCGGCCCGGTCACCCTGGCCCGGCTGCGGTCGGGGGAGATGCGCGAGCTGACCGTCGCCGAGCTCGGTGAGCTGATGGACTCCGCGGAGCTCTGACAGCAGGGCGGCCCTTGGCGGTGCGTGAGCGACATTCTGCAGCTCCTGGATGTGGGTGACGCACCGCTCGTGACGTGGCGTCAGAACCACGCGCCCGGCGGTGGTGGCCCAGCCACATTCCACGGACGCAGAACGTGGGTGGCGCACCGCTGGTGAGGCGGACCGGACCTGATCCCGACTGGACGCGCGTACGGTGGCGACATGGCCCCCGTGCACCCGGTGCTGGCGCCGTACGTCGTCTCCGTGACGGCCTACGACGTGGTGCACGCCGCGCCGTCGGGGGTGCACATCGGGATGCCGTCGACCGAGCTGACGTTCGTGCTGCCGGTCGGCGAGCCGCTCGAGGTCTCCTGGGCGGGCGACCCGGGCTCGCGCACCACGACCTGGGCGTCGGCCTCCGGCCTGCACACCTGGCCCGCGTCGATCCACCACGGCCCACGCCAGCGGGGCGTCCAGCTGGCGCTGACCCCCGCCGGAGCACGCGCGCTGTGGGGCACGCCGGCCGCGGACCTGGCGGGCTGCCTGCTCGACCTGCGCGACGTCGATCCCGGGTGGGCCGACCTGCCGGAGCGGCTCGCCGAGGCACCGACCTGGTCGGCTCGCGTGGCGCTCGTGGAGCGCGCGCTGCTGCGGGCGCTGCGTCGGCACGACGCCCCGGTGTTGCGGCCCGAGGTCGGACGCGCGATGGCGCTGCTGACCCGGGGCGCCCGGGTCGAGGCCACGGCGCAGGACGTCGGGTTCAGCCGGCGTCGCCTCTCCACCCTCGTGCGCGACGAGGTGGGCGTGACCCCGCAGGACCTCCAGCGGCTCGGGCGCTTCACCGGAGCGCACCGACGGTGGCGCGCCTGCCTCCTCGCAGGCACCGGCTCGCTCGCAGGCGTGGCGGCCGCGTCGGGGTACGCCGACCAAGCGCACCTCGCGCGGGAGTGGAACGCCTTCGCCGGGTGCAGCCCGACGGAGTGGGCGCGGCGGGAGTTCCCCTCCGTCCAAGCCACGCACGGTCCCGACGCGCCACGCTGACGGCATGACGACCTCCAGCACCGACATCTCCCGCACGACCCTCTGGCACACCTTCTCCGTGCGCGACGCCGACGCGATGACGACGTGGCTGCGCGCGGTCGGCTTCACCGAGCACGCGACCTACCGCGACGAGACCGACCCCTCGGTCGTGGTCCACGCCGAGTGGGCGTGGCCCGGAGGCGGCGGGATCATGTTCGGCTCGGTGCGACCCGACGGCGTGCTCGACGGGACCGGGCCGGCCGCGGCGTACCTCGTGACCCCCGATCCCGATGCGGTCTTTGAGGCTGCGGTCGCGGCCGGAGCGACGGTCGTGCGGCCGATGGTCGACCAGGACTACGGCGGGCGCGGCGGCAGCGTGCTGGACCCGGAGGGAAACCACTGGTCCTTCGGGAGCTACCAGCCCGCCTGATCACCGGCAGGCGAGACACCCCGGTCTGGAGCCGGCCACGCTGGCCTAGGGTTCTGCCATGGCAGTACGGGCAGTGCGAGGCGCGACCCAGCTCGACGAGGACACCCGTGAGCACATGCTCGACCGGGTCGCCGAGCTGGTCACCGACGTGATGGCGGCCAACGGGCTCGCGGTCGACGACTTCATCTCGATCATCTTCACCGCGACCAGCGACCTCACCAGCGAGTTCCCCGCCTATGCCGCGCGCCAGCTCGGCTTCTCCGACGTGCCGCTGGTGTGCGCCCGCGAGCTCGAGATCGAGGGCTCGATGCCCCGCGTCGTGCGGCTGATGGCGCACGTCGAGACCGACCTGCCGCGCGCCGACGTCACCCACGTCTACCTGCACGGCGCCGCCAACCTGCGCCGCGACCTGACCCGCACCACGAGCCATGACTGAGCCGGCCGGTCCGGGGGACGTCCCGGGGCCGGTCCTCGTCGTCGGCACCGGCCTGCTCGGCACGTCGCTGGCGCTCGCCTGCCGCCGCGTCGGGCTGGAGGTGCTGCTCGAGGACGTGTCTTCGGAGCACCTGCGCACCGCGTCCGGCCTCGGCGCCGGACGCCCGCTGCTCGAGGGCGACCAGCCGGGGCTGGTCGTCGTCGCGACCCCGCCCCAGCACCTCGCGGTGAGCATCCGGGCGGCACTTGACACGTGGCCCGACGCCGTCGTCACCGACGTCGGGAGCGTCAAGGAGGCGCCGCTCGTCGCGCTGCGCGAGACGGGGGAGGACGACCTCGAGCGCTACGTCGGCGGGCACCCGATGGCGGGCAGCGAGCGGTCCGGCCCGCTGGCCGCGAGCGCCGCGCTGTTCGACGGACGCCCCTGGGCGGTGACCCCGCACGAGGGGTCCGACCCGGCCGCGGCCGACGCGGTCGAGGCGCTGGCCCGGCTGTGCGGCGCGGTGCCGACCCGGCTGTCGCCCGCCGACCACGACCGCGCCGTCGCGCGTACGTCCCACCTGCCGCACCTCGCGGCCGTCCTCGTCGCCGGCCGGCTCGCCGACGCCCCGTCGGCCCACCTCGCGCTGTCGGGGCAGGGCGTGCGCGACGTGACCCGCGTGGCGGCCAGCGACCCCGCGCTCTGGCTCGAGATCCTGGGCGCCAACTCCACCGCGGTGCTCGACGTCCTCGGCGAGGTACGCGCGGACCTCGAGGCGCTCATCGGCGCCGTCGCGGTGCCCGGCTCGGCGGACCTGACCGCGATCCTGGCGCGCGGCAACGCCGGCACGGCGGCCATCCCGGGCAAGCACGGCGGTCCGGTGCGTCCGACCCGCTCGGTGTTCGTCTCCGTGCCCGACCACCCGGGCGAGCTGGCCCGGCTGTTCGGCGACGCCGGCGAGGTCGGGGTCAACATCGAGGACGTCCACATCGACCACGACCCCGGGCGCCCGGTGGGCCTCACCGAGCTCGTCGTCGAGGAGGCACGCGCCGAGCACCTGCTGGAGGCTCTCGAATCCCGCGGGTGGACCACCCACCGGTAACCTTCTCGCCCGTGAGCAGCGCCGACACCGCACCGATTCCCGGGTCCCTCGTCATCGCCGTCGACGGCACCTCGGGCTCGGGCAAGTCGAGCACGTCGCGCGGCGTCGCCGACCGGCTGGGCCTGCGCTACCTCGACACGGGCGCGATGTTCCGCGCGATGACCTGGTGGCTGCTGCGCGAGGGCGTCGACGTCCACGACGTGGCCGCGGTGACCGCGGCGGCCGGCCGCCCGCGCATCGAGTCGGGCACCGACCCGCTCGGGCCGACCATCACGGTCGACGGCACGGACGTGTCGGTCGAGATCCGCAGCGACGAGGTCAACGCGGCGGTGAGCCCGGTCAGCGCCGTGCCCGAGGTGCGCAGCCGGCTGCTCGACCTCCAGCGCGAGGTGATCGGCGCCGGTGGGATCGTCGTCGAGGGCCGCGACATCGGCTCCGTCGTGTGGCCGCAGGCCGAGGTGAAGGTCTACCTGAGCGCCGACCCCGACGCCCGCGCGGCCCGTCGCGCCGCGGAGGAGGGCGGCTCGGACCTCGCCACCACCCAGCAGTCGCTCCTCGAGCGCGACCGGATCGACTCCGGGCGCGCCACCGCGCCGCTGACGATGGCCGACGGTGCCGTCCACGTCGACAGCACGCACCTCACCCTCGCCGAGGTCATCGACCGCATCGTCGCGCTGGCCACGCAGGCGACCCGCGAGGACGCGTGATCGCCGCCGACCTCCCGGCGAGCAGCACGGAGCACCCGCCCACCCGGATGCTGCACGGGCTCCGGCCGCTGTCGGCCTGGCTGCTGCGGCGCCGCTGGACCGTCCGGGTGCACGGGGCCGAGCACCTGCCGGCAGAAGGTGGCGCGATCCTGGCCGCCAACCACGTCGGCGCGGTCGACGGCCCGCTGCTGGCGATCTTCGCGCCGCGCCCGGTGCACGCGCTGACCAAGCAGGAGATGTTCGCCGGGCCCCTCGGCGCCTTCCTGCGCGGCGCCGGCCAGGTGCCGCTCGACCGGTTCCACCCCGACCCGGCCGCGATCCGCTCGTGCCTGCGGGTCGTGCGGGACGGGGGAGTGGTCGGCGTCTTCCCCGAGGGCACCCGCGGCGCCGGGCTGCTGGACAGGTTCCACCACGGCGCGGCCTACCTCGCGCTGGTGACCGGCGCGCCCGTCGTGCCGGTGACGATGATCGGCACCCGCCCGCCCGGCGGCGGCACCAACGCGCTCCCGCCGCGCGGTGCACCGATCGACATCGTCCTCGGCGAGGCGTGGCGCACGGCACAGCAGCCGTGGCCGCGCACGCGGGAACACGTGGCCGCGGCGTCGGTGTTGTTGCGAGGACACATGCTGTCCGAGCTGGACGGCGCCCTCTCGCGGACGCGGCGATCCTTGCCCGGGCCCCTTCCTGCGGGACAATCCGAGGACGACCCCGAGACCGGGCTCGTCGAGCACCCCAGAGAGCTGTGAGCACGCATGAGTGAGTACGACGCCACCAGCGTCGAGTCGTCCGACCCGACCGACCCCGCCGGGCCCGCCCCGGTCCTCGCGGTCGTGGGCCGCCCCAACGTCGGCAAGTCGACGCTGGTCAACCGGATCATCGGCCGCCGCGAGGCGGTCGTGGAGGACCGTCCCGGCGTGACCCGCGACCGCGTGTCCTACGACGCCGACTGGAACGGCCGGGTCTTCACCGTCGTCGACACCGGCGGCTGGGACCCCGACGCCCGCGGCCTCGCGGAGCGGATCGCCGGGCAGGCCGAGGTCGCGGTGTCGCTGGCCGACGCGGTGCTCTTCGTGGTCGACGCGACGGTCGGCATCACCGACGCCGACGAGGCCGTCGTGCGCATCCTCCGCAAGTCCGGCAAGCCGGTCGTGCTCGCCGCCAACAAGGTCGACGACCAGCGTACCGAGGCCGAGGCGTACGGCCTGTGGAACCTCGGGCTCGGCGAGCCGTTCCCGGTCTCGGCGCTGCACGGCCGCGGCTCGGGCGACATGCTCGACGCGATCCTCGCCGCGCTGCCGGAGACGCCGGAGCAGTCCTTCGAGGAGGTCGGTGGCCCGCGCCGGATCGCGATCGTCGGCAAGCCCAACGTCGGCAAGTCCTCGCTGCTCAACATGCTCGCCAAGGAGGACCGCGTCGTCGTCGACGACGCCTCCGGCACCACCGTCGACCCCGTCGACGAGCTGATCCAGCTCGGCGACCGCACGTGGCGCTTCATCGACACGGCGGGCATCCGCAAGCGGGTCAACCAGGCCTCGGGCCACGAGTACTACGCCTCGCTGCGCACCACGACCGCGATCGACCGCGCCGAGGTCGCGGTGCTGGTGCTCGACGCCAGCCAGACCGTGTCCGAGCAGGACATGCGGATCATCCAGACCATCCGCGACGCGGGCCGGGCCATGGTGATCGCGTTCAACAAGTGGGACCTCGTCGACGAGGAGCGCCGCTACTACCTCGAGCGCGAGATCGAGCGTGACCTCGTCCAGCTGCAGTGGGCGCCCCGGATCAACTTCACCGCCCGCACCGGCTGGCACGTCGACCGCCTCGTGCCCGCGATCGACAAGGCCCTCGAGGGCTGGGAGACGCGCGTCGGGACCGGCGCGCTCAACACGTTCCTCGGCCGCCTCGTCGCCGAGCACCCCCACCCGGTGCGCAGCGGCAAGCAGCCGAAGATCCTCTTCGCGACCCAGCCGTCGGTGGCCCCGCCCACTTTCGTGCTCTTCACCAGCGGCAAGCTCGACGCCGCCTACCTGCGCTTCGTCGAGCGCCGGCTGCGCGAGGAGTTCGGCTTCGTCGGCACGCCGATCGTGATCGAGCAGAAGCCGCGCGAGAAGCGCAAGCGCTGAGGCCGCTCAGGGCGTGACGCCGGCCGCGACCAGCCAGTCGTACGGGTCGATCGGCGCTCCGCCTTCGGGACGCACCTCGAGGTGGAGGTGCGGCCCGGTGGCGTTGCCGCTGTCGCCGACGGCGCCGAGCGGGTCGGCGACGTCGACGTGCTGCCCGGCCTCGACGTCGGTCGCGCTCTGGTGGCAGTACCAGACCTCCGTGCCGTCCGGGAGGGTGACGATGGTCCGCAGTCCGTACGGCCCCGCCTCGGCGACCTCGGTCACGGTGCCTGCCGCGACCGCGACGATCTGCTCGCCGGTCGGTGCGCTGAAGTCCTGCCCGCCGTGCTCGGCCTCCCACAGCGGCCCGGTCAGGCCGAAGCCGGCAGACAGCGAGTAGGACGCCAGCGGCAGGACCGCCGTCACCCGGTCGGGGTCGCCGGTCCACCCGTACGTCGCGAGCACCCGCTGGCGCCCGAGGAGCGCCCGGTCGCGGGCGTCGGCGCGGCGGTTGAGCGAGGCCAGCGACCGCTGGCGCTCGCGGAGACGTCGCTGGAGCAGCATCGCCTGTGCCTGGTGGACGTCCTCGCGCACGTTCGACTCCGGCGCGGCGTCGGCGCGGGGAACGGCGAGCGACAGGCCGGACGTCGCGACGACGACGGCGAGCAGCAGGCCGGCCGGACGGGGGATGGCGCGCACGGGTTCCTCCAGGGGGTGGAGGATCCATGGTCTGGCGGGGTGTCCCGGACGTCCGGGGATCGGCGTGAAATGGCCCGGTCGGGCCCTTCCGTGCAGCCCGGACGGACCACCAGCGGGTCGATTCAACGAGGCCGTTGGTCCTGCGGTAGTGTTCCCCTCGCTCCACCGGCCTCGCGCCTGGAGCACTCGGGCTGTAGCGCAGCTTGGTAGCGCACCTGACTGGGGGTCAGGGGGTCGCAGGTTCAAATCCTGTCAGCCCGACCGAAAAATCGCCTCTGGCCTGCGGACACGCAGGGCAGAGGCGATTTCCGTTATTGACGTGGATCCTCAGAATGGTCGTTTACTGGTCGTAAACGATTTCTCGGTCTACGAATCCGCGCTCGCGTCTTCGCTCTCAGCGAGCCGCTCGAGGACCTCGGAGAGGTCGGCTGAGACCGGTGGCTTGGCGATGTAGTGGTCTCGGGTGACCTGGCTCGAGGAGTGGCCGAGCTGTCGCGAGGCGAGCTCCGACGTCGCTGCCTCGGAGATCAGTGTCGCCACCGTCTTGCGGAACGTGTGCGGGGTCACCCATTCAAAGCCGGTGTCTTTGCGGATCTGCCGCCACCGCCGCTCGATGTTGACGACCTGATGCCACGTGCCGTTGCGTGTCGCGAAGACGGCGTCGTTCTCGTTGGGTGTCGCGAACTCCCGGCGCACGCGTAGCAGCTCGGCCGCGAACCGGGGTAGCACCACGGTTCGCCGGCTGGTGTCCGTTTTCGGTGTGGGCTTGCGATACGTGCCCTTCCCGGTCTCGGTCTTGATCGTGCCCGACACCGTGAGGACGGGCAGGTCCCCATCGAGATCCAGGTCGCTCCAGCGCAGGGCCAGGACCTCGCCGATGCGGCACCCGGTGGCGAGCATCAGGTCGATGATGTCGGCCATGTCACTGGTGGCCCTGGGTCCAGGGCGGTCCGCGTTGACCCACCGGCGTACTGCTGCGCGGATTTCGATCAGGTCCTCGACCCGGAGAGCCTTGGTCTCCTGCCTGGGACGGTGGACCCGGGTCGTCCCGCGGGCAGGGTTCGTCGGGATGGCGTCGTGTCTGACCGCGAGGTCCAGCATGGCCCCGAGGACGACCTTGGCCTTGCGTTGCCGGTTCACGCTCTGATCGCGCAACCGCAGCAGGAGCCGGTCCAGGCGCCCCGTGGTGGCCTCGCGGAGCTTCAGCCCGCCAACACTGGGCAGCACCAGGTTGTCCAGCACCCGGCGGTACTCGTTGATCGTGGTCTGCTCGATCCGTCCTTCAGCCTCAAGACCAGAGATCCACAGGTTGGCCAGCTCGATCAGCCGGGTCTCTGCAGTGATGAGCTCGCCTGCTGGCGCGGTGCGCGTGCTCAGGACGTCTCGAAGCGCTCGCTCCGCAGCCGCCTTGCTCGGACCCGTCGCAGTGACACGACGAGTGTTGCCGTCGGTGTCACGGAACCGGGTCAATGCTCGGTAGCTTCCGTCGCGGATCTTCTCGGTAGTGATGGTTCCCCAGGTGCCGAGGGGCAGTGGCGGCCTGGCCATGGCTCTACTCGCCTGCTGCGGGCTCGAGGTGCTCGACGATCCAGGCGTCGAGGTCCGCGCGGCGGTAGCGCAGGCAACCGCCCATCTTCACGGCGCGTGGTCCGAACCCGGGCCGGCGAGTCCGCCATGTGTAGAGCGTCGCCTTCGGGATCGCGAGGTAGGCCGCCGCCTCGTCGATGGTGAGGATCATGCTCTCGTGGCCCGTGTCGACGGTGGTACTCATCGTGTGCTCCTTCGTGATCACGAGGACCAGGTTTGCCCTCGTAGCTGAAGGTGTGCAGCCCACACCGCGCAGGCTGTGGAGAATTGATCCCTGTTCGACCTCCTGGAGCGATCGCAGGTGTCACGCCGAGCGGGGGGTGCCAACTGGACCGACCGACGGGACTCTCTCGGCGCCCTCTGCTGCTACGTGACGTCGGTGGGCGGGTCGTGATCGAGCTTGCTGTGTTTTGCGCTCTTAGCCAGAGGATTGAGGTTCAAATCCTCTGGTGCGCTCGGCCGCAGCTCGCAGGTGTGCGCGCAGGCGCTCTCTCAATGCACACGGTCGTATTGAGGTCTACCTTGCGTGCGGTTCCTGGCCCCAGGAGTCGAACAGCAGGGTCGAGGAGAGCGCGTTGAACGGCAGGGGAATGCCGTGCTCGAGGCCCTTGAGGTGTGCAGCCTTGAGGTCCTTGAGCAGCACCGCCAGGGCCGTGTCCGCGGTCCACCCTGAGACGGAATCCCAGTTGCGGGCGACCCAGCTGTCCCCGGTGGAGACCTTGAAGAGGCTCAGCAGTTCGGACTCGGGAAGGTCGTAATGCGCGCCGAACCTGAGGCCCTCGGCGACGGCATGCATCGTGATCCCCAGGACGAGGTTGTTGACCAGCTTCGCGGCCTGGCTGTTGCCCGGGTTGGTGCCGTAGTAGAAGGTGTGCGAGCCGACGGCCTCGAAATACGGGCGTGCCGCCTCTACTCGGTCCTCATGACCGGAAGCCATGATGGACAGCGTGCCAGCCTCGGCGCCGGAGGCACCGCCGGACACGGCGGCGGCAATGAGCTTCACGTCGCCGGCTTCCTCCACTCGCTGGCCGAGCTCGTTCATCGAGTCGGGATCGAGGGTGCTCATGACGATGATGGTCAGGCCCTGCGGGTTGGCGGAAAGGAGCCGGTCCTCGCCCAGGATGACATCGACGTTCTGGGCGTAGTCGCGCACCATGGACACGATGGCGTCGTCGGACTTCTCCGCCACCTCCGTGAGGGTCTCGGTGACGGTGATGCCTGCGGCGCGCGCCTTCTGGCGGCTGCCTTCGAAGGCGTCGTAGCCGATCACCTCGAAGCCGGCCTTGTTGAGGTTGACCGCCATGGGCAGCCCCATGGTGCCGAGTCCTACGAACCCGATTCTCTTGCTCATGATCAATTCCCTTCGTCGCGATGGGTCAGTTGGCCGCGGGGTCCGTTGCGCCGCGCTCGGTCATGACCTGCCGGAGCAAGGTCAGGGCGTTGAGCACGCGCGGGAACCCGACGTAGGGGATGCCGTGGATCAGGGCACCGACGATCTGCTCCTGGGAGAGGCCGACGTTGAAGCCGACGTTGATGTGCAGCTTGAGCTGCGGCTCGATGCCGAGAGCCGTGAGCATGGAGATCGTCACTAACGTCTGCTCCTGCTGCGTCACGGAGTCGCGGGAGTAGATGTCGCCGAAGGCGAACGAGACGATGTAGTCGGCGAGGTGCTCGTCGAGGTCGCGGTAGGACTCGACCAGCTTGGCGTGGTCGAAGGTGCCGGCGTGCTCGGTGGAGACGAGCTCCATCATCCGGTCCAACCCTCGCTGGTAACGGTCGGTGGGTGTGTTGATCTCGGTCACGGGGTGCTCCTCAGAAGTAGGGGTTGTGCTATCGCTAGAAAAACGCTACGTTGCGTAGCATTATTCCGTAACATCTGGAGGTCTGCCATTGAACGTGCACCCTGATGCACCCGCGACGCCCACTGGTCACGATCGGCGCCGCGCGAGGTCCGAGCGCCTGGTGCTCGGCGCCGCCCGGGAGGTGCTCGCCGAGAGCGGGTTCTCCGGCCTGACCGTCGAAGGTGTTGCCGCGAGGAGCGGGGTGGCCAAGACGACGATCTACCGCCGGTACCGCTCGAAGTCCGATCTTGCGCTCGGTGTCCTGCTCGACATGGTCGGAGAGGTCAGCACCCAGCCCTACCGGCGAGACACCCGGACCGAGCTGGTCGGTCTGGTGGGCAGAACGGCGGAGCTGATGAGCACCACGGTCCTGGGGCGTGTCATGCAGGGCCTTGTCCCTGAGATCGCGGCGGACCCCGAGCTCGCCCGGACCTACCGCGAGCAGGTCGTAAGCCGACGCGTCGCCGACGTCACTGCACTCGTCGAACGAGGTGTGGCTCGGGGGGAGCTGCGCCCGGACCTCGACCCCGAGCTGGTGACCGACATGCTGCTGGGACCGCTCTACTACCGACTCTTCCTCAGCGGCGAGTCCCTCGGTCCCGGCTTCGCGGAGCAGCTCGTCTCGACCCTGATGCCCGTGTTCGCAGCGCAATCATGAGCTGGAACCCGACAGCGTCGGGAAGCTCAGTCGACTGCGGCATCCTGCGTCGCGGGGTGGGGTGGTGCGCTCAGAGCTCGACGATCTGGCGCAGCGCTGTGCCGGCGGCGAGATCGTCCATGGCCCGGTTGATGTCATCGAGCGTGATGCGCGACGAGACCAGTTCTTCGACGGGGAGGCGGCCTTCGCGCCACCACTGGGCGAACACCGGGATGTCCCTGGCCGGGACCGCTGACCCGAGGTAGCTGCCGACCACGGTTCGTGCCTCGGCGACCAGCTGCAGCGGCGAGATGCGCGCCAGCGCGTCGGGCGGTGGAAGGCCCACGGTCACCGTGCGCCCACCCGGCGCGGTGGCGGCCAGTGCTGCCTCGAACGCCCGGGCGTTGCCGGCCGCCTCGACGACGACGTCGCACCTGATGCCGCTCGACGCGAGGTCGCCCGGGTCGAGCACGGTGGACGCCCCCAGCTGACGGGCCTGATCACGCTTGGCGGGCACCCCGTCCACCGCTACGACGTCCCCGCGGCCGAGGGCGATCGCGGTGAGCAGCGCCGCCATGCCGACGCCCCCGAGTCCCACCACCATGACGCTCTGGCCCGGCTCCGGCGGGGCCGCGTTGAGAAGGGCACCGCCCCCGGTGAGGACGGCACAGCCGAGTACCGCAGCGACGTCGGGCGGCACGTCGTCCTCGACCGCGACGACCGATCGGGTGTCCACCACGGCATGGGTGGCGAAGGCTGACACGCCGAGGTGGTGATGCACCGGGACCCCGTCGCGGGTCAGCCGTCGGCCGCCGCCGAGAAGCTCACCGGCAGCGTTGCTGGCCGAGCCGGCGACACATGGCATCCGCCCGTCCGTCGCGCACCCTTCGCAGTGTCCGCAGCGGGGGAGGAAGGTCATGACCACCTGCTGACCCACGCGCAGTTCGGTCACGCCGTCGCCCAGTGCGACGACCCGGCCGCTGGCCTCGTGGCCCAGCAGCATCGGGACGGGGCGAGGCCGGTTCCCGTTCACCACGGACAGGTCGGAGTGGCACACCCCGGCAGCGGCGATCCGCACGAGCACCTCACCGGGGCCAGGGCCCTCGAGCTCGAGCTCGCTCACGGTGAGCGGTCGGGTCTCCGCCCACGGCCCCGGGCGGCCGAGCTCTTCCAGAACGGCGCCGGTGATCCTCATGCAGGGGGCCAGCTGTAGAAGCCCTGGCCGGACTTGCGTCCGAGGTGCCCGACCGCGACCAGCTCCCGCAGGATCGAAGGTGGCGCGAACCGCTCACCCACCTCCCGAGCAAGATGCTCGGCGATCGCGAGACGTACGTCGAGCCCGACGAGGTCGGTGGTCCGCAACGGACCGACCGGGTGCTTGTAGCCGAGCTCCATGGCGGTGTCGATGTCCTCGGCAGTGGCGACGCCCTCCTCGAGCATGCGCATCGCCTCCAGGGCGATGGCGACGCCGAGACGCGAGGAGGCGAACCCAGGAGAGTCCGTCACCGTGATCGCGGTCTTGCCGAGATCGGCGATCCACCCCCTGGACAGGTCGACGAGCTCCGGGACGGTCTTGGCCCCGACGACGATCTCGACGAGCCGGCTGGCCGGCACCGGGTTGAAGAAGTGCAGGCCGATGAAGCGCTCGGGTCGGGCCAGCGTGGAGGCGAGCTCGTCCACGGACAGGCTCGAGGTGTTGGTGGCGACCCAGGCACCCGGAGCTGCGACCTCGATCGCGGCCAGCACCTGGCGCTTGAGCGCTACCTGTTCCGGCACCGCCTCGACGACGAGGCCGCACCCCGACAGCTGGGCCGGCTCCGTGGAGACCGCGAGCCGTGCGACGGCCGAGGGTGCACCCTCCGCGAGATGGCCCCGTTCGGCCGCGCGCGCCAGCGAGGTCTCGATGCGCTCCCGGGCGGTGTCGGCGGACTCGGTGGATGACTCGATGACCGTGACGTGTGCTTCGGCGACGAGGAACGCGTGGGCGATCCCGGCGCCCATCCGGCCTCCGCCGTAGACGCCGACCTGGGTGGGTAGGGTCATTTCTTGTTCCTCTCCAGGAACGCGGTCATGCGTGCCTGCTTCTCGTCGGTCTCGAAGAGCACGGCCTGGGTCAGGTCGTCGATGTACGGGTGAGCGTCGCGCGGAGCGTGAAGAGCCGACTTGGTGAGGCGTACGGCGAGGCCGGCCTGCCGGGTGATCCGATCCGCCCAGCCGTGGCCGGCCTCGAGCAGGGAGTGCGGTTCGACGATCTCGTTGACCAGTCGCAGGGCCAGCGCCTCCTCGGCGTCGAGGAGCCGGCCGGCGAGCAGGATCTCCTTGGCCACCGGCTCGCCGACGAGCTCCCTGAGCCGCCAGGTGGCGCCCGCCGCTGCGAGGATCCCGAGTCCGGGCTCCGGGTTGCCGATGCGCAGGCGCGGGGTCCCGATGCGGAAGTCGCAGGCGTACGCCAGCTCGGCGCCGCCGCCCAGCGCGTAGCCGTCGAGCAGCCCGACCACCGGCATCGGGAGGCGGTGGATCCGGTCGAAGAGACCGGAGTTGATGCCGCGGAGCGCGTCGTCGCGACGTCGCTCCCGCAACTGGGAGATGTCCGCTCCGGCCGCGAAGTTGTCGCCCTTGCCTGCGAGCAGCAGTACCCGCGGGTCGGCCTCGAGTAGGTCGCACACCGCGTGCAGCTCGGTGACCATCTGGTGGTCGATCGCGTTCCGGACCTCGGGGCGGGCGAGGTGTACGACGACACGGTCGGCGTGCTCCTCCACCTCCACCGAGGCCGTCACGGCCGTTCCACCAGTAGCGCGGTGCCCTGTCCCACCCCGACGCACATGGTGGCCAGACCACGGCTCACGTCGCTGCGCTCCATCCGGCCGAGCAGGGTGAGCAGGATCCGGGCTCCCGAGGCGCCAAGCGGGTGCCCCAGCGCGATGGCCCCACCGTCGGCGTTGACGGTCTCCGAGTCGAGCCCCAGCTCCCGGATGCACGCGAGCGACTGGGAGGCGAACGCCTCGTTGAGCTCGACCGCGCCGAGGTCGGAGGTCGACCAGCCGACGCGCTCCATCACCTTGCGGGTGGCGGGGACCGGGCCGATCCCCATGATCTCGGGGGCGACGCCTGCCGAGGCGGAGGCGACGACCCGGGCGCGGGGCCGGAGGCCGTGCCGCTCGACGTACGCCTCACTGGCGATCACCAGCGCAGCAGCCCCGTCGTTGAGCGAGCTGGAGTTCCCGGCGGTGACGATGCCGTCCGGACCGTTGACCGGGCGGAGACCGGCGAGCCGTTCCAGGCTCGTGTCGCGCCGCGGCCCTTCGTCGGTGTCGACCGCTCCGACGGGCACGATCTCGTCGGCGAAGTGGCCGCTCTCGATGGCCTTGACGGCCCGCTGGTGGGACGCGAGGGCGAACTCGTCGAGCTCGGACCGGGTGAGTTTCCACTGCTCGGCGACCCGCTCCGCGGTCTGCGGCATCGACAGCGTCGTGCTCGCGTCGAACCGGGGGTTGGAGAAACGCCAGCCGATCGAAGTGTCGAAGCTCGCCCCGGGCTTGGCCCATGCCTTCGCAGGCTTCTCCGTCACCCACGGGGCGCGGGTCATCGACTCGACCCCGCCGGCCACCACCACGTCGGCGTCACCGGCCGCGACCAGGGAGCGAGCGGTGGCGACGGCGGTCAGGCCGGAGGCGCACAGGCGGTTGACGGTGAAGCCGGGGACGGTGTCGGGAAGGCCGGCAAGGAGGGCGGCCATCCGGGCGACATTGCGGTTGTCCTCGCCGGCCTGGTTGGCCGCACCGAACACCACCTCGTCGACGTCGACGGGGTCTACGCCCGCCCTCGACACGGCCTCGCCCAGCACCAGCGCGGCGAGGTCGTCGGGCCGGGCGCCGGCCAGTGCGCCGCCGTACCGGCCGATCGGCGTGCGTGCGCCGGCGATGATGAATGCTTCCAAGGGGTTGTCTCCTAGGCGGGTTGAGCTCGGGGGAGGGGCCGGGTCAGGCGACGCCGACGGGGCTGCGAGGGAGCTGATAGGCGACGCCACGGCCGATGGCGGCATCGGCTTCCGCGGGGTCAACGCCCGACTCCACGAGCAGCGCGCGGGTGTGCTGGCCCAGAGCCGGGACAGACCCCATCGGTGCCTCGACGTCGCCGAAGGTCGCGGGAGGCAGCAGCCCCTCGATGCTCGCGCCCTCGATGTCGACACTGCGCCAGCGGTCACGAGCGCGAAGCTGCTCGTGGTCGACGACGTGGGCCAGGGTCTTGATCTCGGCGGCCGGGACGCCGGCGGCGGCCAGGCGCGCGTCGAGCTCCCGCGTGCTCCACAGCCGGGTCCGCGCACCGACCTCCGCGTCGCACTCCGCGCGGTGCGCGACGCGCGCCACGTTGGTGGCGAACCGGGGGTCGTCGGCGAGCGCGGGTGCGTCCAGAACCGCGGTGACCAGGGCGCGCCAGCCGGAGTCGTTCTGCACACCGATCAGGATCTCGCCGTCGCTGGTGGGAAACGCGTCGTACGGCGCGATCGCGCTGTGGCTCACACCCATGCGAGCGGGCTGGCTCCCCGTGTGCATCTGGGTGTAGAGGGCGTGACCCATCCACTCGACGGTCGCCTCCAGCATCGACACCTCGATCGTCGCACCGTCACCGGTCCGGTAGCGGCGCAGCAGGGCTGCGACGACGGCCTGCGAGAGGTACATGCCCGAGGCGATGTCGGCGGTGGGGATCCCCGTCTTGACCGGGTCCTCCGGAGTGCCGGTGATCGAGATCAGCCCGGCCTCGGCCTGGATGAGCATGTCGTAGGCCTTGCGCTCCTCCAGCGGCCCGCCCGATCCGTAGCCGGACAGACTCGCCACGACGAGCGCGGGCCTCTCGGCGCGAAGCTCCTCGGCGCCGAGCCCCAGCCGAGCGGCTGCGCCGGGGGCGAGATTCTGGACGAAGACGTCGGAAGCGAGCGCGAGCCGCCTGACGACGGCACGGCCCTCGTCGCTCTTGAGGTCAACCGCGATCGACTCCTTGCCCCGATTCAGCCAGACGAAGTGCGCGCCGGTGCCGTGGACGACGTGGTCGTAGCCGCGGGCGAGGTCGCCGCCGCCGAGCCGCTCGACCTTGATGACGCGGGCGCCGAGGTCGGCCAGGTTGCGCGTGGCCAGCGGGGCCGCGACGGCCTGCTCGACCGCGACGACCGTGACGCCTTCCAGCGGAAGCATCAGGAGGCCTTTCGAGCTGCGCGGAGGAGGCCGCCTCCGATGATGAGCTTCTGGATCTCGCTCGTGCCTTCGTACAGGCGCAGGAGTCGCACGTCTCGGTAGATGCGCTCGACGGGAACCTCCCGCATGTAGCCCGAGCCGCCGTGCACCTGCACGGCGAGGTCGGCGACCTTGCCCACCATCTCGGTGCAGAACAGCTTGGCGGCCGAGGGGGCGATGCGCCGGTCCTCGCCCGTCACGTAGGCGCGGGCGGCCTCGCGGACCATCCCGCGGCCCGCCAGGACTCCGGCCTGCTGGTCGGCCAGCATCGCCTGCACCAGCTGGAAGTCCCCGATCGGCGTGCCGCCCTGGGTTGCGCTGGCGGCGTACGACACCGACTCGTCGAGCGCGCGCTGCGCTGTACCCACGGCCAGGGCTGCGATGTGGATGCGCCCTCGGGCGAGCGACGTCATCGCCGCGCGGTAGCCGACGTCACCGTCGCCTCCGACGAGCGCGTCGGCGCCCACACGCACCTGGTCGAAGCTGACCTCCGCCGTGCGGGAGCCCTCCTGGCCCATCTTGGCGTCCTTGACGCCGACCTCGACGCCGGGCGTGTCCGCGGGGACGAGGAAGACCGCGACGCCGGTGCTCTTCTCGGTCGCCGGCGCGGTGCGGGCGAACACGACGAACAGGCCGGCCTCGGTGGCGTTGGTGATGAACTGCTTGGTGCCGTCGATCACCCAGCCGTCGCCGTCGGGCGTGGCGCTCGTGCGCAGGCCGGCGGGGTTGGACCCGGCACCGACCTCGGTGAGGGCGAAGGAGGCGACGATCTCACCCGACGCGATGCCGGGCAGCCACCGCTCCTGCTGCTCCTCGGTGCCGAACCCGACGAGCACCTGGCCGGCGATGCCGTTGTTGGTGCCGAACATCGAGCGGAAGGACAGGGACGTGTAGCCCAGGGCCATCGCGACCTCGACGTCCTGGACGAGGTCGAGGCCGAGCCCGCCCCACTGCTCCGGGATGGCGTAGCCGAACAGGCCCATCTCGGCGGCCTGGCGACGCAGGTCGTCGGGGATCGCGTCGGTGGACATGATCTCGAGCTCGCGCGGTACGACGCGCTCGTGGACGAACTCGGTGATCTGCTTGAGGACGTCGGCGAAGACGTCGTCGGGGACCTCTGGGTTGCCGGTGTACATGCCCACGACTATGCGCGTCGTATTGTTGCGCGTCCAATACCTGATCATTCATTCGGTGATACCTTCATCTCATGGATGTCGCCCAGCTGCGCGCGTTCCTCGCCGTCGCCGAGGAGCTGCACTTCCGCAAGGCTGCCGAGCGTCTCCACGTGGCCCAGCCGCCCCTGACGCGCACCATCAAGCAGCTCGAGCGCGAGCTGGGCACGACGCTGTTCGACCGCAACACCCGCTCGGTGGCGCTGACCCCGGCCGGACAGGCGATGGTCGAGCCCGCCCGCGAAGTGATGGAGGCGCTGCGGCGCGCCACCGAAGCCGCGCGGTCGGCCGAGCGCGGGGAGGTCGGTCTCGTGCGGGTCGCGTTCGCCGGCGTCTCGACCCATCCCCTCGTCGCCACCCTCGCCCGCCGGGTGCGCTCGGAGCGACCGGGCATCGAGCTCGAGCTCTCCAGCCAGAACTTCGCGCTGGCGGCGATCCAGAAGCTGGCCACGCGCGAGACCGACGTCGCGATGGGCCGCTGGGACGTCGTCCCGGAGGGCATCGACGCCCGGGTGGTGACGGAGGACCACCTGGTGCTCGCGGTCCCTGCCACTCACCGGCTCGCCGGCGTCGACGCCGTCCAGTTCGCCGAGCTGCTCGACGAGCGGCTGGTCTCCCTGCCTGTCGACGAGGGGTCGGTGCTGACGGACCGGCTACGACGACTGGCCCAGGCGCAGCGCTTCCTGCCCCGCGTCGCGCAGGTGGCGCCTGACACGCAGACCGCGCTCGCCCTCGTCAGCGCCGAGGTGGGCTGCCTTCTCACCTTGGCATCGGTCGCGGCCAACCAGGGGGATCCACACGTCACCTTCGTCCCCATCGCGGCGAGCGAGGCCGAGGGACTTCCCGACGTGCACCTGCGGGCGGCCTGGCGGGCCGACGAGCGCAGTCCCGCCGTGCGCGCGGTGCGGGACTCCCTGCTCGGGATCGATCAGCTGGACGAGCCGTCGGCGCCCGACGGATCGCGGTCGGCCGGCAGCAGGGTGCGGTAGACCGCGAGGAGCGTCTGCTTGGCCTGCTGGGTCAGGCGCGGGTCGGCCTTGATCGCGGCCTCGACGCCGGAGGCCGAGCCCTCGGTCCCGCCGGTGGCTGCGTCGAGCAGACCGGCCTGTGTGAGCAGGGACTCGGCCGAGATGTTGAGCGCCTTGGCGATCGATCTGAGCACTCGTACGGACGGTTGGTGCATGCCGCGCTCGATCTGGCTGAGGTACGGGTTGGAGACCTCGGCGAGCTCGGCCATCTGCCGCAGGGACAGGTCGGCCAGCTGCCGCTGGGTCTTGATGTAGCTGCCCAGCGCCTGCAGCTGCGGAGTCCACGGGTCGGCCATGCGCAAACAGTACCAAGCATCTGCGAGGTACTTGACGCATCGAGCAAGTGCTGCATAAAGTTTGCAAGGTCGTCGTCACCCACACCCAGAGGAGCAAACAGATGACACAGGCACAGGAGTACGTCCAGAAGGTCACCGACCAGGTGCTCGCCAACGTCCGCACCGCCCAGGCGGCGGCGGTCAGCTCGGTCGGATTCTGGACGCAGACCGCCCAGTCGCTGACCCCGAAGAGCTCGCAGCCCGACGCGGCCGCCTGGTCCGAGCGGTTCCCGCAGCCCGCGGCGCTGGTCGACGGCGTCTACGACGCCTTCGAGAAGGTGATCGCCAACCAGCGCGAGTTCGGGCACCAGCTGGTCGCCGCCGCGCAGTCGGCGCCGAAGCCCGCGGGCGAGACCGCATCCGCCGCCAAGAAGAAGTAGCAGCACGCGGCATCCGGTCGAGGTGGCGCCCACGGGGGACGCCACCTCGACCGCGTCATGTCGGGACGAGGAAGAGGTGCTCGAAGTGCAGCTGGTAGACGAGGACGCGCGCGAGGTCAGGGTGGGCGAGCACGCGGTGGTGGTGAGCGTGCGGAAGACAGGCGGGGTGGGGAGCCGGGGCCTGCCCCTGCTCATGTGTCACGGCGTCGGCCTGGACCAGGCGAAGTGGGGGGAGTTCCGCGAGCAGATCCCCCGGACCACGATCGCCTTCGACGTGCAGCCCGAGCATCTCGGCCGGTGGCCCACCGTCATGGGCTACGCGCGCTTCGTCAGCCGGGTGATGGACCGGCTGGGCGTCCAGCGCTTCGACGTGCTGGGTCTGTCCTGGGGTGGTGTCACTGCCCAGCAGCTGGCGCTGACGCATCCGCGGCGCGTACGGCGGGTGGTGCTGGCGAGCACCAGTCCGGGATTCCTGAGCGTGCCGGTCGCGCCAGCCACGGTCGCGAGCTTCTGGCGACCGGACCGCAGCGAGGCGAACCGGGAGGTGCTGGTCCGGCGGGTCTACGGAGGCGACTTCGTCGACGACCCCGAGCTGCTGAAACGACTGGGCCTGGTCCGCGAGGTCGATGCGGGCGCCTACCGACGTCAGCTGCTCGCGCTCGTAGGCTGGACGAGCGTGCCGTTCCTGCCGCTGCTGGCGCAGCGGACCCTGATCATGCACGGTGACGACGACCCGGTCTTCTCGGTCCACAACGCGCGCCTGATGCACCTGCTGGCTCCGCGGTCGACGCTGGAGGTGGTCCCGCACGGAGGCCACATGTTCCTGCTCAGCCGGCCGGAGTCGAGCGCGCGGGCGGTGACCGACTTCCTCGAAGCGGACGGGCGAGGGCACCGCGCCTGAGGGGCGAGGTCAGGAGAGCAGCGCCTCGTCGTCGATCCCGAGGGCGGTCAGCTTGCGGTAGAGCGTCGTACGACCGATGCCGAGCAGGGTGGCCGCCTTCGACCGGTTGCCGTCGACCTGGCGCAGCGCGGCGACGATCTCGCTGCGCTCCGCCGCCTCGATCCGGGTGAGCGGGCGTCGGTTGGCGGTCTCCCACATCCGCTCGGGCAGGTGGTAGGGGCTGACCGACTTGCCGGGCAGCTCGGCGGCGAGGCCCAGGAGCACCTGGCGGAGCTCGGCGACGTTGCCGGGCCAGTCCCAGCGCATCAGTGACTGCATGGTCGAGGCGGAGAGCACCGGTCGGTGCTGCGGATCGATCTCCGCCAGGAGTGCCTGCACGATGGTGGGCAACTCCTGGCTCCTGCTGGCGAGCGGAGGGACGTCGATCCCCACCGCGACCTGGGACAGGATCCGCACTGCGGACTCCGAGCACCTGTCGAGATCCGCGGTGATGACCAGTCGTCCTGGCGCAGCGTCGTCCGCGAGTGCCTTAACGGCGCTGACCTGGCCGGCGTCGAGGTCCTCGAACCGGCGCAGCACCACGACCCCGCCGGACGCAAGTGCGTCCCTTGCGTCGCCCCGCCACGCGTCCTGACCGACGAGCGCGCCTCCGTCGAGGACGAGCGGGGACTCGTGGCCCTCGGTGCGGAGCCACTCGCGCACGACGTACCACTTGCCGGACCCGCCCGGACCGGTCACGGTGATGGCACTTGCCGAGCGAGCAGCGGTGCGCTGCAGGTTGACGACGAACGCGTCGCGGACCGGGGCAGAGCGGCTCGGCCTGCCGGTAGGGCGGGCCTGCTTGCGGTCGAGGATCTCGACGGCGAAGGCCGCGTCGTCGGTGTCGTCGAGGCGGTGGGCGAGCACCCGGGCATGCAGCGACTGGAGGTCGAGCTCCAGCTCGTGGGGTCCTCGGCCCCAGTCCTTCGCGAGCAGGGAGTCCCACAACCGTGCGTGCATCTCGACGTTGAGGAACGACAGTCCGGTGACGTTGGTCATCACGGTGTCGCTGTTGAGCACGATCACGGGTCCCTTGGCCCGGTGGCGCTGGTAGCTCCGCCCGAGCGTGAGCTCACGCCTGCTGACGGTGGCGCTCAGGTTGTCCACGATCTGCTTGGCACCCTCCCGGGTCATCGCCAGCATCATCATCTCGGCCGCGTCCGCGGGGGCTGCCAGCGACAGGGAGCCGATCACCCGACCGGTGACCGGGTGCCGGATCCCCACACCCGCGCATGCGAGACTCTCCAGGGCCTCGTTGAAGTGCTCGGCCCCGCGCACGAAGACCGAGGCACCTTCCTGGATCGGGGTGCCGAGCCCGTTGGTGCCGATGCTCTCCTCGGAGAAGTCGAAGCCCTCCGCGGCGTTCGCGCTGTCGAAGCGGACCTGCTCGGTGTGGCCGGCGACCCGCCGGGCCACGATCTGCCCCGACCGGTCCGCCAGGAAGATCGCCGTGCCCATGTCCTGCAAGGTCTCGGCGAGCCGGTCGAGGACGGGTCGCGCAGCACGAGAGAGCTCGCTGTCCTCGTCGTACTCGTTGACGAACTGGAAGGCGCCAGTGGTGTGGGTGGCCCCGGCGCTGATGGAGCGACGCCAGCTGCGGTCGATCTCGTCGGAGACCCGGGCCGGCTGGGTGTCCGCGCTGTGCAGCAGGCCGAGGGAGATCAGCGTCTCCTTCGCCGAGCGGACGAGCTCGTCGTCGGCCCGCGGGCGTCGTGAGCCGGCCACAGCACTCGGGTCGTCGGCGGGGCTCACCTCACCAGTATGTAACGACGGTCACATCCGGGGCGAGGTGTGTCTGATACCAGTCGGGTTCACATTGTTCCGCGAGCAGTATCACCCGCGCGCCTCGTGCATCTTCGCGACGTCGGGTCCGCGGGTGTTCCACTTCGGTACAGGTCGGCGTGAGGAGGCAGACCTAGGTTCGCCCTGACCGGCCGGGACGACCACGAAGGAACACCCATGACGAGCACCCCATCCTGGCGAAGGACGTACGACGTCGCGGAACGGGCCGTGGCACCGCACGCAGAGCGCTGGGTGCGCAGCGGGGAGTACGCGCAGGTGACCGCCGCCGCGCTCGGGGTGCGGCGCAGGATCGGACGCGTACTGGACAGCGTCGCCACCACCGGGTGGCACCTGGTGAACCTGCCGGCGCGTAGCGACGTCCAGAAGCTTCGGAGGCAGATCGGCGCGCTCGACCGCGACCTGCGACGCCTGTCGCTGCAGCTGGAGCAGTCCCGGACGGACCGCGAGGGCAGCGGGCAGTGACCACCACGCAGACGCAGGCAGGCTTGGGCCCCCTCGTGAGGCAACAGGTCGGACGAGCAGGTCAGCGCGCACGCAACGGTGTCAGGCTGGCCACCGGGGCAGCACGACCCGCCGTCGGCCAGACGCCGAAGGACGTGGTGTGGCGGCACGGCCGCGTCGAGCTCTGGCGCTACCGGGCCGACGGGAACGGCGACGAGGACGTGAGCGCCCGACCGCCGCTGCTGCTCGTCTTCAGCCTGTTCTCCCGCAGCTACGTCCTCGACCTCCGGCCGGGCAACAGCTTCGTCGAGCACCTCCTGGCCGCCGGCTTCGACGTCTACCTGCTCGACTGGGGCGTCCCGGACGAGCGCGACGCCGCCAACCGGCTCGAGGACTACGTCGACGACTACCTGCCGGCCGCCGTCCAGCGGGTCCGAGAGGTCTCCGGAGCAGAGGAGGTCGACATGCTGGGCTACTGCTTCGGCAGCGTGCTTGCCCTGCTCTACGCCGCACACCACCGTAATGCGCCCCTGCGCAGCCTCACCGTGCTGACCACGCCGGTCGACCTCGAGCACCTGGGCCCCTTCAGCAACCTCACGACCAGGGGCGGGCTGGACGTGACGTCGCTGCTCGACCCCGACGGCAACGTCCCTCCCCACGTCATTCACCAGGCGTTCAAGTCCCTCAAGCCGACAACGGCAGTCACGCAGTACGTCGACCTCTGGCAGGGGCTGTGGAACGACGACTACGTGGCGTCCTACCAGGCGCTCATCGGATGGGCCACCGACCACGTGCCCCTGCCCGGCGGCGTCGCGCGCCAGCTGGCGGACATGCTCGACGACAACGCGATCGTCAACGACCGCCTCGTCATCGGCGGGGACCGGGTGCACCTGTCCGACATCACGGTGCCGTTCCTCACCGTGCTCGCCAACCAGGACCACATCGTCCCGGAAGCCTCGGCGTCGCCGCTCATCGACCTCGTCGGATCGACGGACAAGCACGAGCTGCGGCTCGACGGCGGGCACGTCGGGCTGCTGGTGGGGCGCACCGCCGCGAGGACCACCATCCCCACGATCATCGACTTCCTGCTCCAGAAGGGTGGTCCGAGATGACCAACCTCGCCAGCATCCTCACCGCGTCTGCCGCCCGGCACGGACGGCGGGCCGCGGTCCGCCTCGACGCCACAGCCCTCAGCCACGCCGAGCTCGACGACCTGAGCGCCCGAGCCGCCGGGCTCCTGCGCGCTCGCGGTGTCGGCCCGGGGGACCGCGTTGGCCTCATGCTGCACAACGTGCTGGAGTTCCCCGTCCTCTACTACGCCGTGCTCCGCGCCGGGGCCGTCGTCGTCCCGATGAACCCGCTGCTGAAGGCACCCGAGGTGGAGCACCAGCTGCGCGACTCGGGTGCGCGGCTGGTGCTCGTGTCACCCCACGCCGCTCCGGAAGCCCGGCTCGCCGCTGCGGCGGTCGGCACGGAGGTCGTGGAGGCCGACGACGACCTGCTGCGGACGGTCCGGGCGCTGGTGCCCGAGCCGGGGCCGGTGGCGCGCTCCGACGACGACACCGCCGTGATCCTCTACACCTCCGGCACGACGGGTACGCCGAAGGGCGCACAGCTGACGCACGCGAACCTGCGCCTCAACGCGCTGGGCTTCGGCGGGCTCGTCGAGCTGACCGAGCACGACGTCGTCATGGGCTGCCTGCCGCTGTTCCACGCCTTCGGCCAGAGCAACGTGCTCAACGCCTCGATCGCCGTCGGCGCCAGCGTGAGCCTGGTGCCCCGTTTCGACGCCGGTGCCGTGCTCGAGCTCGTCGCACAGGACCGGGCGACCGTGTTCGCCGGCGTCCCCACGATGTACGTCACCATGCTGGAGGCAGGCGCCGCGGCCTCGGACACGTCCAGCCTGCGGGTGTGCGTCTCGGGCGGTGCGTCACTCCCGCTGGAGGTGCTGTGCGGGGTCGAGCAGGACCTCGGTACACCGGTCCTCGAGGGCTACGGCCTGTCGGAGACCTCGCCCACCGCGACGTTCAACCGCCCGGGTCGTTCGAGGGTGGGTTCGATCGGCGTCCCGCTCGACGGCGTCGAGCTCAAGCTCGTCGACCGGCACGGCGTCGAGGTGGGCCCTGGCGAGGTGGGTGAGATCGCCATCCGCGGCCACAACGTGATGAAGGGGTACTGGGACCGACCTGGGGCCACCGCAGCGGCCATCGTCGACGGGTGGTTCTACAGCGGCGACCTGGCCCGGTGCGACGAGGACGGCTTCTACTACGTCGTCGACCGCAAGAAGGACCTGGTGATCCGCGGAGGGTTCAACATCTACCCCCGCGAGATCGAGGAGGTTCTCTACGCGCACCCGGCGGTGCTCGAGGCCGCCGTCATCGGCGTTCCCCACCCCACGCTGGGCGAGGAGGTCGCCGCCGCGGTCACCCTGCGTCCGGGCCGCCACGCGACCGCCGAGGAGCTCCGCGAGCACGTCAGGGCTCGCGTGGCGGCGTACAAGTACGCGCGCCACGTCTGGGTCGTCGACGCGCTCCCCAAGGGGCCGACCGGCAAGATCCTCAAGCGCGAGATCGACGTCCCGCAGGCCGTCACCGCCCTGGCGGGTTGACGGCAGCCCGGGCCGCCTCGGCCGCGCGGGCGTGGGCGGCGACGTCGTCGACCAGCTGCGGCCAGAGCGGCTCGGGGAGGTTGTGCCCCATCCCAGGCACCACGACCAGCCGGGCGCCCGGGACCGCGTCCGCGGTGGCCAGGCCCCCGGCCACCTGGACCAGCGGGTCGTCCTCGCCGTGGATGACGAGGGTCGGCACGTCGAGCTCGCGAAGTCCCGGCCGCCGATCGGGTGACGCCAGGATCGCGGCGTACTGCCGGGCCACGCCGGCGGCGTCGTAGCCGCGGGCGTACGCGCGGCGCGCGACGTCGGCGAGACGGGTCTCGTCGAGTGGGTAGGCCGGGGAGCCGATGACGCGGTAGACCTCCAGTGCGCGCTGGGCGGCTGTGTCCTCGTCGGTCGGTGGTGGCAGGAACAGGGCCGCCATCGCCTCGGGTCGCGGCGCACCGAGTTCGCGTGACGGGGTCGACATGATCGAGGTGAGGCTGCGGACGCGGCCGGGGCGTGCGATGGCGAGCTGCTGGGCGATCATCCCGCCCATCGAGGCTCCCACCACGTGTGCGGACTCCAGGCCCAGCGCGTCGAGCAGCCCCTCGACGTCGCGGGACATGTCGACCAGCGTGTACGGCGGGGGAGCGGCAGCGGGGTCGCCTGTCATCAGCGCTCCGATGTCGGGGACACCAGCCGCGTCGAGGTGCGTGGAGAGCCCCACGTCGCGGTTGTCGAAGCGGACGACGTGGAACCCCTCGTCCGCGAGTCGGGCGCAGAACCGCTCGTCCCAGCCGAGCATCTGGGTCGCCAGCCCCATGACCAGCAGCAACGGCGGGTCGGCAGGGTCTCCGAAGGACTCGTGGGCGAGGTCGACGTCGCCGACGGTCGCACGCTCCACCTGGTCAGTCATGGGCCTTCTCCTCAGGTCGTGGTGTCACGCCAGCGTCCCTCGGCGAGGTGTCGAGTGAGGTGTTCCACATCGGTACAGGTTGTGTCGTCGCGCCAAACCTAGTGTCGCTGATCACACCAGCCATCCCAGGCGAACCACACCAGAGAAAGAAGCAGTGACATGAGTGATCAGCAGCCCGTCGCCGGAGTCGAGCAGGATCCCCTCAAGGCGCTCTACGCCGACTGGTCGGACATCCTGGCCACCACCGAGAACCTGACGATCCGCCTGTTCCGCAGCATCTTCGACGAGTGGCACCAGCCCACCGCCGAGCCGACCGACGTGACGTACTCCGAGGGCGTCGTCGGCGGCGTGCCCGGCATCTGGGTCCACCCGGCCGGTGCCGACGAGTCCAAGGTCCTGCTCTACACCCACGGCGGCGGCTTTGCGGTCGGCTCGGCATCCAGCCACCGCAAGCTGGCGGGCCACTTCGCCAAGGCCCTCGGCGTCACCTCCTTCGTGCTGGACTACCGACGCGCTCCGGAGCACCCGCACCCCGCCAGCCTGGAGGACGCAGTCGCGGTCTTCGACGCGCTGGTCGAGAGCGGTGTCGCGCCGGAGGACGTCACCACCATCGGCGACTCGGCCGGTGGCAACCTCGCTGTCGCCACGGCGCTGTCCCTCAAGCAGCAGGGCAAGCCGCTGCCGGGTGCGGTCATCGCGCTGTCGCCCTGGCTCGACATGGAGAACAAGGGCGAGACGCTGGTGACCAACGACGCCACCGACGCGCTCATCACTGTCGGGCTCCTCGAGGGCATGATCGCCGGTGTCCTCGGCGACCAGACCAGCCCCACGGCGCCGCTGGCCAACCCGCTCTACGGCGACTACGTCGGCTTCCCGCGGCTCTACATCACCGCCGGCGGCGACGAGTCGCTGCTCGACAACGCCACGCGCCTCGACGAGCTGGCCACCGCCGCAGGGGTCGACGTGACCCTTTCCGTCGTCGACGGCCAGCAGCACGTCTTCCCGTTCAACGCCGGCCGCACCGCTGCCGCCGACGACCAGATCGCCGCCATCGCGAAGTGGTACGCCGGCTGACCGCCGGGCCACGTCCACCGACACCCTCACGGAGACTCCCATGACCACCCTGACCACGACCGGGCCCGGCCCGGACGCCACCGCTCCTGTCGACTACGACGCGATCGTCATCGGCGCCGGCTTCGGCGGCATCTACATGCTGCACAAGCTGCGCAACGAGCTCGGCCTCTCGGTGCGTGCCTACGACCGCGCGGGCGGCGTCGGCGGCACCTGGTACTGGAACCGCTACCCGGGCGCCCTCTCCGACACCGAGGGCTTCGTCTACCGCTACTCCTTCGACAAGGACCTGCTGCAGGACTACGACTGGAGCACGCGCTACCTCAAGCAGGCCGACATCCTGGCCTACCTCGAGCACGTCGTGGAGCGTTTCGACCTGGCCAAGGACATCCAGCTCGAGACCGGGATCGCCGCGGCAGTGTTCGACGAGGCGACCAACCGGTGGACGGTCACCACCGAGCATGGCGAGACGGTCACGGCGACGTACGTCGTCACGGCGCTGGGCCTGCTCTCGAAGATCAACATGCCCAACATCCCCGGCATCGAGACCTTCGCCGGCGACATCATCCACACCGGCGCCTGGCCCGACGAGCACGAGTTCGCCGGCAAGCGAGTCGGCGTGATCGGCAACGGGTCCACCGGCCAGCAGGTGATCTCGGCGGTCGCACCCGAGGTCGAACACCTGACGGTCTTCATGCGCACTCCGCAGTACAGCGTGCCTGCGGGTGACCGGCCGATGACCCCCGAGGAGGTCGCCGCCATCAAGGGCGACTTCGACGGGATCTGGGACCAGGTGCGCAGCTCGGTGGTGGCCTTCGGTTTCGAGGAGAGCGCCGTGCCCGCGATGAGCGTCTCGGAGGAAGAGCGGCAGCGTGTGTTCCAGGAGAACTGGGACATCGGCGGCGGCTTCCGCTTCATGTTCGGCACGTTCTGCGACATCGCGACCGACCCCGAGGCCAACGAGGCCGCGGCGTCCTTCATCCGGTCGAAGATCAAGGAGATCGTCAAGGACCCGGAGAAGGCGCGCATCCTCACGCCGACGGACCTCTACGCCCGTCGCCCCCTGTGCGCGAACCACTACTACGAGACCTTCAACCGCGAGAACGTCTCCGTCGCCGACCTCAAGACCCACCCGATCGTCGAGATCGTGCCCGAGGGCGTGCGCACGGCGGACGGCAAGCTCCACGAGCTCGACGTGCTGATCCTCGCCACCGGGTTCGACGCCGTCGACGGCAACTACATGGCGATGGACCTCCGGGGACGCGAGGGCCGGACGATCAACGAGGCCTGGGCGGACGCTCCGACCAGCTACCTCGGGATCACCACCCACGGCTTCCCCAACATGTTCATGATCCTGGGTCCCAACGGTCCGTTCACGAACCTTCCGCCGAGCATCGAGACCCAGGTCGAGTGGATCGGCAAGCTCGTCGCCGAGGCGCAGGAGCGTGACGCCGCAGTCGAGCCGTCCGCCGAGGCCGAGCAGGCCTGGACCGAGACCTGCCAGACCATCGCCGACATGACCCTGTTCCCGAAGGTCGACTCCTGGATCTTCGGCGCCAACGTGCCCGGCAAGACCAAGACCGTCATGTTCTACATCGGCGGGCTGGCCAACTACCGCGCCCAGCTCGACGAGGTCGAGGACGCCGGCTTCAAGGGGTTCGAGTTCACCCCCGCCGTCCAGCCAGCACTCGCCTGACACATCCGGCGGCGGCCCCCATCCGGCGGCCGCCGCCGGCCTCATGGGGCCCGGCCGACTGGTCGATCCCATCCACCCACGAACACCTGCGAGGAACCATGCGCGCATTCGCCGTACCCGAGGCAACCACCACAGACCTCACCGAGATCGAGCTCCCGACGCCCGCGCCTACGGGAACCGAGGTGGTGCTGGAGGTGGTCCGGTCCGGGGTGTGCCACACCGACACCCACCTCCGGGCGGGCTACTACGACCTGGGCCGGCGCGGCCAGATGCGCCTCACCGACCGCGGTGTGCCGTACCCCCTGGTCATGGGCCACGAGGTCGTGGGCGTTGTGATCGCTGCCGGTCCTGACGTCCAGGACGTCGAGGTGGGCAGCACCCGGCTGGTCTATCCCTGGGTGGGTTGCGGTGAGTGTCCGCCCTGCCTGGACGGCCGGGAGAACGCCTGTCCCAGGGGCCGCAACATCGGTGTGGCCCGAGCCGGCGGCTACGCCGAGCAGGTGCTCGTGCCGCACCCCCGCTACCTCGTGGACATCGAGGGCCTCGACCTCAGTTGGGCCGCCACGATGGCCTGCTCCGGGCTGACCGCCTACAGCGCCGCGCGCAAGGTGCTGCCGCTCCCTGCCGACGCGCCGATCGTGGTGATCGGGGTCGGGGGAGTAGGCCTGACGGCCGTGGCGACCCTGAGCGCCCTGGGCCACCGCGCCATCTGCGCCGTGGACACCTCGCCCGCCAACCTCGCAGCCGCGCAGGAGCTCGGCGCCTCTCACACGGTGACGGCCGAGGGCGACGACGTGGCCGCGAAGCTGCTGGCGACGACGGGTGGCCCGGTGCCCGCCGTGATCGACTTCGTCAACAACGACCACACCGCGCCCGTCGCCTTCGAGGCCCTCGCCAAGGGAGGCCACATGGTGCAGGTCGGTCTCTTCGGAGGCGAGATGACCATCCCCACCGCCCTGTTGGCGCTCAAGATGATCACCATCCAGGGGAGCTTCGTCGGAACCCTCCCCGAGCTCCACGAGGTCGTCGAGCTGGCCAAGCGGGGCGACATCCCGCGCATCCCGGTCCACGACGCGCCGCTCGACCTCGCTGGCGTGACGGTCTCGCTGGACCGGCTCGCCGCCGGTGGCGTCACCGGCCGCATCGTCCTGAAGGGAGCGGAGAAGTGAGCAAGTACGTCTCGACCGACCCTGCCACCGGTGTGGTGGTGAAGGAGTTCGACAGCGCGACCGATGCCGAGGTGGACTCGGCTGTGGAGGCAGCCCACACGGCGTACGGCGCCTGGCGGCGTGCCGACGTCGCGGAGCGCACCGGCCTGCTGCAGCGGATCGCGGACACCTACCGCGAGCGCTCCGAGGAGCTCGCTGCACTGATGACCACGGAGATGGGCAAGCCCGTCGCCCAGGCGAGGGGAGAGGTCGCCCTGGCTGCCTCCATCTTCGAGTATTACGCCGCGAAGGGACCGGAGTTCCTCGAGGAGGAGCAGCTGGACATCGCCGGCCAGGGCAGCGCGGTCGTGCGCACCGAGGCCATCGGCGCGCTCGTCGGCGTCATGCCTTGGAACTACCCCCACTACCAGGTGGCCCGCTTCGTCGCGCCGAACCTGCTCCTCGGCAACACGATCCTGCTGAAGCACGCGAGCAACTGCCCGCAGCAGGCGCTCGCGATCGCCGACCTCGTCGAGGCCGCCGGCGCGCCGGCGGGCGTGTACCAGAACGTCTTCGCCACCAACGATCAGGTCGCGCGGATGATCGCTCACCCGTTCGTCCAGGGCGTCTCGCTGACCGGTTCCGAGCGAGCCGGCCAGGCGGTGGGCAGCGTGGCCGGAGCGCACATGAAAAAGTGCGTGCTCGAGCTCGGCGGCTCCGACCCCTTCATCGTGCTGGCCGACGCGGACCCCGCCGCTGCAGCCCGGGAGGCCGCGACGGGCCGCTTCGCCAACGCCGGACAGGCCTGCACGTCGTCCAAGCGCATCATCGTCGAGGACGCCGTCTGGGACTCGTTCCTGGAGGAGTTCCTCCGTCAGGCTGCGTCCTGGCAGCTCGGCGACCCCGCCCGGGACGAGACCAAGCTCGGTCCGATGTCTTCCGTGGCCGGGCGCGCCGACCTCGAGGGGCAGGTCCAGGACGCCGTGGCCAAGGGCGCGACCGTGCATCTTGGCGGATCCGCACCAGACGGACCGGGCGCGTACTACCCGGCGACGGTGCTCTCCGGCGTGGACACGACGATGCGTGCCTACCAGGAAGAGCTGTTCGGTCCGGTCGCCGTTCTCTACCGGGTGAGGTCCGCTGAGGAGGCGGTCGCGGTCGCGAACGACTCGCCGTTCGGCCTCGGTGCCGCGGTCTTCGGCGGAGACGAGGACCACGCGCGTCAGGTCGCCGACCAGCTCGACGTCGGGATGGTGGGCATCAACACCACGATCAAGAGTGCTCCCGACCTGCCCTTCGGTGGGGTCAAGGCCTCGGGGGTCGGGCGCGAGCTCGGCCGGTTCGGGCTCGACGAGTTCGCGAACAAGAAGCTCGTACGCAAGCTGACGAGCTGATACTGGGCGAGGTGCCGATGCGGGCGCTGATCCCGCTGTTGCAGGGTCCGTGGACGTTTACTGGTCGTAAACCCCCGCGAGATCGAGCAGACGCGTCCCCATCAGCGCAAGCGACTGCATGCCCGAATGCGGCTGTTTCGGCAGGTCAGGACCTATTCGGGCACGCTTCGCCAAGTGGGCGCCGACCGCATGGTCAGCGTCAGGGGGTCGCAGGTTCAAATCCTGTCAGCCCGACCGATGTGATGTCGCAGGACATCCCGGACACCCGGACCTACGGAAACGTAGGTCCGGGTGTTCGTCATTTCGGGGTTCGCGGCTGGTAGTCCCTGCTTGGGCGAGCAGAGAACTGACACCACGAACGACGGACCTGACCTGGTCGCAGGGATGTGCCTCGACGCGTTCGTCGTGGTCGCAGCAGTCCTCCGCGCGGTGGTCGGCATCAAGCTGCTGCTCGGTGAGGATCCGGTGACGGCCGTGGCCATCGTGCGCGCTCGTGGCCGGCCTAGTGGTGCGAGCTGAGCCTGGCCTGGCACCGGCCTCGTCAGTGACAGATCCGTCCGCGGACCGCTCGGCCGCGGTTGATCAATCCCGACGTGCCCGCACCAGCCGCACCCCGACCAGCACCAGCCACACGATCCAGGCGGCGTAGCCGGGCATCCCCACGAACAGCAGCGACGAGCCGTCCCCGATCGCCAGGCTCGCCGAGCCCGCCACCACGAGCAGGACACCGGCGGCCACGGCGAGGACCCGGTGCCACGCCGGCACGAGCCCGCTCGCCCGCGCCGCGAGGGCGGCCGCGACGAAGGTGGTGCCGAGCGCCGGGAGCGCCAGGCCGAACGCTGCGGCGTGCATCCGCCACACGACCTCGAGCAGAGGGCTCGGCTCGGCGAGCCCGTCGGCGGCCAGCACCACGCCGCTCCACAGGATCGCGTAGAGCCCGAGCGCGGCGGAGAGCGCCGCACCGGCCGCCAGCGCGAGCCGTGACCAGTCCGACCCCGCCCCGCCCCGGCGTACGACGATGCCGTGCAGCCCGGCGAGGAAGCCGAGGAGCAGCGGCAGGTTGAGCGCCTCGAGCCCCACGGCGACCGCGACGGCCGTCCGGTGGTCGGTGTGGAAGGCGAGGACGTCGGCCATCGGGCTGGCGTAGTCGGGCGCGCTCGTCGACACGACGACCGCGTTCTGGAGCACCAGGGACGCGGCCAGCGCCAGCGCGGCGGCGCCCACGACGCGCAGTCGGGTGTCGGGTGCGGTCGGCGCCACGGGCGTCGGGTCGGCCTTCGACAAGGCGCTCATCAGGTGGTCCTTCGCGTGGTGGGTCTCGGTCTGACCACCCTCGCCGAATCCACGACGACACGGATCGGCCGCACGACCGGACCTCCTCGTCCGATCGGCCGAGGCAGCTACAGCGTCGCGAGGTCCGTGTTCGCCCCGCAGACCACCACGGCCACCCGCTCGCCGGGGGCGAGGGAGTAGGCCCCTGACAGCAGCGCGGCGTAGGCGGTCGCCGCGCCGTGCTCGGACGCGATCCGGACGTCCCGCCACAGCCGGCTGCGGGCCTCGACGATCGCGTCCTCGCCCACCAGGACGGAGACCGGCGCCTCCGCCTGGGCCGCTGCGACGGCCAGGCCGCCGGCGCGCCGGGCGCCCAGCGAGTCGGCCGCGACGCCCGAGACCGCGACGTCGACCGGTCGACCGGCGGCGACGGCGGCGTGCAGCGTCGGGGCGAGCTCGGGCTCGACGGCCACCACGCGCGCCCGTCCGCGAGCGGCCGCGGCGACGCCGGCGTAGAGCCCACCACCGCCGACCGCGACGACGATCGTGTCGGTGCCCGGCTCGTCGGCCAGGAGCTCCTCGGCGAGCGTCCCCGCTCCGGCGACGACGTCGGGCTGGTCGTAGGCGTGGGCGAACGCCGCGCCCTCCACGTCCCCGAAGTCGACCGCTGCGGCGTGCGCCTCCGCGTACTCCCGGCCGGCCCGGCGCACGGTGGCGCCGTAGGACTCGATGCGGGCGACCTTGACCGCCGGTGCCGTCTCGGGCACGAAGACGGTCGCGCGGATCCCCAGCTCGCGCGCGGCGTAGGCCTGGGCGAGGCCCGCGTTGCCGCCCGACGCGACGACGATGCCGGCGTCACCGATCTCGCCGCGCTCCAGCCCGGCGAGCTGGCGGTTGAAGGCCCCACGGGTCTTGAAGACGCCGCAGACCTGGAGGTGCTCGAGCTTGAGCCAGACGGGGTCGTCCCCGACGGGCGCGAGGACAGGGGTGCGCCGCACCCGACCGGAGATCCGGTCCTGGGCGGCGAGCACGTCGTCGCGGGTCACGGGCGCAGGGAGGTCGCTCACCCGGCCCAGTATCGGCCGTCCGCCCTCAGCGGATCGCGAGGGTGGCCGCCGTGACGCACACGACCGCGCAGAGCAGGCCCCACCCGGCCAGCCGCAGCAGCGGCACCTGGAGGCCCGCCGACCGGCAGCGCTGGAGCCACAGCAGGGTCGCCAGCGACGCCCACGGCGTGACGAGCGCACCGGCGTTGACCCCGACCAGCGTCGCGACGAGCCGGCGCACGTCGTCGGCCGCGGCCGGCTCGACGACGAGGTAGGCGGGGAGGTTGTTGATCGCGTTGGCCGTGAGCGCGGACGCGCCGGAGAGGTGGAGCAGGTCGAGCGGCCCGGTGCCGGTCCCGACGAGCGCGCCGACCCAGTCGAGCAGGCCCTCGCCCTGGGCGAGGCGCAGCAGCGCCGACACGAGCACGAAGACGCCGGCCATCAGCCACGGCGGCCGCACCTCGCGCACCAGCGACGGCGCCCGCCACAGCGCGGCCAGCAGCAGCACGGTCGCGGACGCGAGCGCGACGACCGCGGGCTCGAGCCCGACCGCGAACAGCGGACCGATCGCGACGCACACGACGCCGCCGACCACCAGCAGCACCCGGTCGTGCGGCTCGGGGGGCGGGTCGACGGAGTACGTCCCCCGGAGCTGGCGCCGCTGGAGCACCGCGACCAGGACGAGGGTGGCGGCGATCGCCGTGACGGCGGGCAGCGCCGCCGTCCGGACGTAGTCGCCGTGGCTCGCGCCGAGGTCCTCGAAGCGGTGCACGGCGAGCAGGTTGGTGAGGTTGGACACCGGGAGGAGCAGCGACCCCGTGTTGGCGATCCAGAGGGTGGTCAGCGCGAAGGGCATCGGGGCGACGCCGGTCTGGCGGGCGACCGCGAGGCCCACCGGCGTCAGCAGCACCGCGGTGGTGTCGAGGCTCAGCACGATCGTGCAGCCGACCGCGAGCAACGCGAACAGCAGCCAGAGGAGCACAACGCGGTGGCGCGCGCGGCGGGCGAGCGCGTGCGCGGCGACGTCGAAGACGCCGGCGAGCTGGGCGACCTCGGCGGTCACGGTGATGGCGACCAGGAACACCGCCACCGGCAGCACCTGGTCGAGGACCTCTGTCATGGGATCAGGATGGCGGGCGCCGGCCCGCGCCGCGACGGCGCTCGAGGACTGGATCGGGGACCGGCCCGAAGACCTGGTTGCAGGTCCAGCCCGCACAGTCCACGAGCTCGCTGCGCCTCAGCTCGAGGGCGTCGCGCACGCCGGCGTAGGCCGGGTCGCCGATCAGGTTCACCATCTCGTCGGGGTCGTCCTGGTGGTCGTAGAGGAACCCGTCGACGCCGTCGGTGCCGTAGAGGTAGCGGTCGGTCCGCACGCCGCGGTGCGACCAGCCGTCGCCGAGCGTGCGGCCGGTCTGGATCAGCGTGGTGTCGCGGAACGGCTGGTCGCCGCCGAGCAGCGTGTCGGCCAGCGAGGTCCCGTCGACCTGCCACTGCGGCGACACCCCGGTGAGGTCCGCGAAGGTCGCGGGCAGGTCGACGAGGGTGACCGGCAGGTCCGACGTCGTGCCGGGGGCGATCCCGGGGCCGCGCACCAGCAGCGGGACCTGGAGCGCCTCGTCGGTCAGCACGTCCTTGCCGGTGTAGCGGTGCTCGCCGAGCGAGTAGCCGTTGTCGGAGGAGAACACGATGTAGGTGTCGTCGAGCACGCCCTCCTCGTCGAGGGTCCGCACGAGGGAGCCGACGGCACGGTCGACGGCCTGGAGCGACTCCAGACGGGCCGAGTTCTCGGCACGCACCTCCTCGCGGTCGACCGGGGCGAGGTTGCGCAGGTACTTCGGCTGGTCCGACACGTCCGCCTCGTCGAAGGAGGGGGAGTCGAACGAGGTCGGCCGGGCGTCGGCGTAGAGCCCGCGGTCCTGCGCCATGGCCGGCGGGAGGCCGCGGCCGCCCTCGGGGGTGATCCGGTAGTGCGGAGCCAGGTGCCAGGCGTAGACCACGAACGGGTCGCCGCTGCGGGCGAACTCCCGGACGTCGCGGTTGGCGTGGTCCTCGATGACGGAGGTGACGTAGCTGTCGGTGTAGCGCTGGGGGTCACCGTCGCCGGTCATCGAGAAGTTCACGTAGTCGTAGACGCCGCGGGTCAGCGCGTCCCAGCTCGTCCAGCCCGACGGCCGTACGTCGTGCGGGCCGTAGCCGTTGAGGAACTTGCCGACGAAGCCGGTGCGGTAGCCGCTGTCGCGGAACCACGAGCTCGCCTCGCGGGTCGGGTCGAGGGCCTGGAAGCCGCCGTGCACGCCGCGGTTGTGCTGCACGCCGTTGTTCTGCGCGTACTGGCCGGTGGCGAGCTGGGCGCGCGCCGGGCAGCAGAGTGGGTGCGGCGAGATGGCGTCGGTGAACTCCATGCCCTCGTCGGCCAGCAGGCGCCGGGTGATCGGCATCGCGGCCAGGTCGTCGTCGCGCATGTCGTCGGTGAGCACGAAGACCAGGTTGGGCCGCGTCGTGCCGGGCGTCGCCGAGGGCGACTGCGTGCCCTGGGCCATCCGCACCGACCCGGGGCCACCGGTGCGGCCGCCGTCGTCGAACGAGACGGTCGCAAGGGTCGCGACGAGCACCACCAGCAGTGCAGCCGTGATCGACTGCGCCCACGCTCGCATCCGTCGTCGTCCCCGCCCGAGCCCAACGGCCCTTGATCTCTCGCCCGAACCACCGCCACGGGGTGCCACCCCGGGCTGTGGGCGCAACAGTAGGGCGCGGCACCACGGCTCCCCAAGACGACACGTCGAGTGGGGCCGACGAGGTTCGAACCGGTACGCTTCTGCCCTCCTGACGCCGAGATCGAGGAACCCCCAGCACCCGCCATGGAGAGTCAAAGTCCCCGCACGACCGCCCCGTCCACCGGGAGCGCGTCGTGACCCCCGTCGTGTTGTTGCTCGTCGCGCTGGCGCTGATCGCCGCCTGCGGGCTGTTCGTGGCCGCGGAGTTCTCCTTCGTGACCGTCGACCGTGCCACCGTCGACCGCGCCGCCGCTGACGGCGACGAGGGCGCCCGCGGCGTCCAGCTCGCGCTGCGGTCGCTGTCGACCCAGCTGTCCGGCGCCCAGGTCGGCATCACGGTCACCAACCTGGCCATCGGCTTCCTCGCCGAGCCGGCGATCGCGGACCTGATCGACACCCCGCTGGCGTCGCTCGGCGTGCCCGACGGCGTGGTCACGCCGCTGGCGCTGGGACTCGGCCTCGCGCTCGGCACGGTGCTGACGATGATCTTCGGTGAGATGGTGCCCAAGAACATCGCCATCGCCCGGCCGCTGGAGACCGCCCGCACCACCCAGGGCTTCATGCGCGCCTTCACCGCGCTCACGAAGGCCCCGATCCGCGCGCTGAACGGCTCCGCCAACGGGATCGTCCGTCGTCTCGGGATCGAGCCGCAGGAGGAGCTCCGCTCGGCCCGCAGCTCGCAGGAGCTGGCCTCGCTCGTCCAGCGCTCGGCCGACCAGGGCACCCTCGACGCCGAGACGGCGGAGCTGGTCGAGCGCTCGGTCGAGTTCGGCACCCGCACCGCCGGCGAGATCATGACGCCCCGCGTGCGCACCACGACCGTCGAGGACGGCGACCGCGTGTCCGGCGTGATCGAGCTCGCCCGGCAGACCGGGCACTCGCGATTCCCGGTGCTCGACGCCGAGGACACCGTGGTCGGCACGGTCCACGTCAAGCACGCCGTGGCCGTCCCGGTCCACGAGCGGGCGACCACGCGCATCAAGCACATCATGGTCAAGCCGGTCGTGGTCCCCGACAGCCTCCGGCTCGACCCGCTGCTCGCGCTGCTGCGCCAGGACGGCTTCCAGATGGCCATCGTGCTCGACGAGTACGGCGGCCACGCGGGCATCGTGACCCTCGAGGACGTCGTCGAGGAGATCGTCGGCGACATCTCCGACGAGCACGACCGCCTCGGGGCGCGGATCCGCCAGCGCCGCGACGGCAGCTGGACCCTGTCCGGCCTGCTGCGGCCCGACGAGGTCGAGGACGCGACCGACGTCGAGCTGCCCCTGCACGACGACTACGACACCGTCGCCGGCCTCGTCATGCGCGAGCTCGGCAAGATCCCCGCGCCGGGCGACCGGATCGAGGTCGCGGTGCCGGACCGGTCCGACCCGCACGAGCCCCGCGAGCGACTGGTCATGCTGACCGTGGAGCGGATGGACGGCCTGCGCATCGACCGGCTCGACCTGCGCCTGGTGGCGCCGACGACGGGGGAGCGCTCGTGAACGGGGACCTCTTCGGCGTGCTGCTCGCCGTCGTGCTGCTGGCGCTCAACGCCTTCTTCGTCGGCGCCGAGTTCGCCCTGCTGTCCGCCCGCCGCAGCCAGATCGAGCCGCTGGCGCAGGAGGGCTCGCGCGCGGCCCGCACCACCCTGTGGGCGATGGAGAACGTGTCGCTGGTGATGGCGGGCGCCCAGCTCGGCATCACCGTGTGCTCGCTCGGCCTCGGCGCCATCGGCGAGCCGGCGGTCGCCCACCTCCTCGAGCCGCTGTTCCACCAGCTGCACCTGCCCGACGACCTGCTGCACCCCGTGTCGTTCGTCGTCGCGATGTCGATCGTGGTCTACCTCCACGTGGTGCTCGGCGAGATGGTGCCCAAGAACATCGCGCTGGCTGGTCCTGACCGCGCCGCGCTCGTCCTCAGCCCGCCGATGCTCGCCGTGGTGACGGTGCTGCGACCCGTGATCGCCGGCATGAACATGGTCGCCAACGGCGTCCTCCGGATGCTGCGGATCGAGCCCAAGGACGAGGTCAGCTCGAGCTTCACGCGCGAGGAGGTCGCGGCCCTCGTCGAGGAGTCGCGCGGCGAGGGCATGATCGAGGCCGAGGAGTACGACCGCCTCGCCGGTGCCCTCGGCTTCATCGAGAAGTCCGTCGGGTCGATCCTCATGCCGTCGAGCACGCTCGCCACCGTCGCGCAGAGGTCGACCGTCGTCGACGTCGAGCAGCTGTGCGCCGCCACCGGCTTCAGCCGGTTCCCGGTCGCCGCGCCCGACGGCGAGCTGCTGGGCTACCTCCACATCAAGGACGTCCTGGAGACCGACGACGACAAGCGCTCGCGCGTCGTGGAGGACAAGTGGGTGCGGCCGTTCGCCTCGGTGCACCCCGACGACCTGCTGCACGACGCGCTCGAGAGCCTGCAGGTCAAGGGCGCCCACATGGCGCGCGTCGTCGAGCGCGACGGCAGCGTCGTCGGGCTGGTGACCCTCGAGGACGTCCTCGAGGAGCTGGTCGGCGAGATCCGTGACGCCGCGCACCACGACGTGTCCGGCGCCGACGCCGGATGACGGCTGGATAGGGTTCGGGACGTGTCCGAGGAAGCGACCCGCGTCTGGACCGTGCCGAACGTGATCAGTCTGGTGCGGCTCGCCGGCGTACCCCTGTTCCTCTGGCTGGTCCTCGGCCCGGAGGCGGACGCCATCGCGCTCGCGGTGCTGATGGTCGCGGGCTTCACCGACTTCCTCGACGGCTGGCTGGCCCGCCGCCTGGGGCAGTTCTCCAAGCTCGGCGAGATCCTCGACCCCGTCGCCGACCGGCTCTACATCCTGGCCGTCGTGGTCGGGCTGTTCCTGCGCGACATCATCCCGTGGTGGGTGGCGGTCGCCCTCCCGCTGCGCGACCTGTGCCTGTGGGGGCTCGTGCCGATCCTGCGCACGCGCGGCTTCTCCGCGCTGCCGGTCCACTTCCTCGGCAAGGCCGCGACCTTCAACCTGCTCTACGCCTTCCCGCTGCTGCTGCTCGGGGAGGGGACCGGGGTCGTCGCCACCCTCGCCCGCAACTTCGGCTGGGCCTTCGCCTGGTGGGGGATCGGCCTCTACTGGTGGGCGGGCGTGCTCTACGCCTGGCAGGTCCGGACGCTGGTGCGCGAGACGCCGCGTCGTACGTCGCCCGCGACCGACCATGGCTGAGCAGCCCGCGCGGGGGACCGGCGCCCCGCTGCCGCCCCACGTGACGACGCCGCTCCTCACGCTGATCACCGCGCGGTCGATGGACGAGGACTACGCCCACGTCGCCCAGCAGCGCGCCGCTGCCGGCACCGCCACGACCCAACGCGCCCGACCGCACGTCGCCAGCCTGGTCGCGATCGCCGCGCTCGGCGTGATGGCGGCGGTGGTCGCCGCGCAGACCGACCGGCAGGCGGCGGTCGACGAGCTCAGCCGGGCCGCCCTGACCCAGCAGATCGACTCGCGGCGCGACGAGCTGCGCGGGCTGCAGGGCCAGGTCGCCGACCTGACGGCCACCAACCAGGCGATCGTCGGCCGCAGTGCGACCGCGCAGGACCAGCTCGACGACCTCGGCTCGCGCGTGCGCCGCGCGGAGCTGGTCACCGGGTTCGGTGCCGTCCACGGTCCGGGGGTCCGGATCACCGTCGACAACCGCCCCGGGGTCGACGTCAACAGCGAGATCCGTGACGAGGACCTCGCGGTGCTGGTCGACGGGCTGTGGGAGGCGGGCGCCGAGGCGGTGGCGATCAACGACCAGCGGATCAACGCCCTCGGCGGCATCCGCAACACCAGCCGGGCGATCCACGTCAACGGTCGCCCGGTCAACGCGCCCTACGTCGTGTCCGCGATCGGGGACCCGCGCACCCTCCAGGCGCGGCTGCTCCAGACCAGCGAGGGCCAGGAGTGGTTCGCCCTGGTCAACGGCCTCGGATTCGACTACAGGTCGGAGAATGTCGACGACATGCGGCTGCCGGCTGCGCCGACGCGCGACCTCCGTGGTGTGATCGAGCTCGACGCGGATCCCGACGGACAAGGTGGAGGGGAGGGGAGCGCGCCGTGATCGCTGCTCTGGGACTGCTGTTCGGCATCGTGGCAGGGCTGGTCTTCGCCCCGGACGTGCCGCTCGGCCTCCAGCCCTACCTGCCCATCGCGGTGGTGGCCGCCCTCGACGCCGTCTTCGGTGGCCTGCGGGCCTACCTCGACGGCATCTTCGACGACAAGGTCTTCGTCGTCTCCTTCGTCTCCAACGTCGTCATCGCGGCCGCGATCGTCTACCTCGGCGACCAGCTCGGCGTCGGCGCCCAGCTGTCGACCGGCGTGATCGTCGTGCTCGGCATCCGGATCTTCTCCAACGTCGCCGCGATCCGGAGGCACGTCTTCCATGCCTGACGAGCCCGACCAGCCCGACAAGCCCGATCAGCCCGACCGGCCCGACCGGCCCGAGCCCGGGCGCGACCGGCTCCGCGGCGCGCTGAGCCGGCCCTCGCGGCGCCAGGCCGTGGTCGCGGTGCTGCTCGCGGTCCTCGGATTCACCTTCGTGGTGCAGGTGCGCGACACCAAGGCCAACGACACCTACGCCGGGCTGCGCGAGAGCGAGCTGATCCAGGTCCTCGACGGCCTCACCGGCACGGCCGAGCGGGCCCGGCGCGAGGTCGACCGGCTCGAGTCGCGCCGCGACGCGCTGCTCGACGAGAACCAGGCCCGCGCCGCCGCCCTCGACGAGGCCGAGCAGCGCGTCCGCACGCTCAACATCATCGCCGGCCTGGTGCCCGTCGCCGGTGAGGGCCTGCGGATCACGATCACCGAGACGACCAGCCGGGTCAGCGTCGGCTCGCTCCTCGACACCGTCCAGGAGCTGCGCACGGCCGGCGCCGAGGCGATGGAGTTCAACGACGAGATCCGGCTCGGCGCCGACAGCTCGTTCCAGAACGCCGTCGGCGGCATCGAGCTCGACGACCAGCTCCTCGAGCCGCCCTACGTCCTCGACGTCATCGGCGACCCGCACGTCCTGCGGACCGCGCTCACCTTCTCCACCGGCCCGGTCGAGACGCTGGAGACCCTCGACGGGGCCAAGGTGACCATCGAGGAGCCGGAGCGGGTCGAGGTCACCAGCGTCCGCGAGGCGGTCCGACCCGCCTATGCGGAGCTGGGCACCGGCCAGTAGCCTGCCGCCGGAGCGCCCTGGCGGCAGAACGGGTCTGCCGCGTCCCGACCTCGCGAGGAGAGCCGACGTGTATCCGGAGAACCTGAAGTACACCAGCGAGCACGAGTGGGTCCGCACCCCCGGCGACGCGGAGGGCTCGGTCCGCGTGGGCATCACCGACTTCGCCCAGGACGCGCTCGGCGACATCGTCTACGTCTCGCTGCCGCAGGTCGGCGACTCCGTCACGGCGGGGGAGACCTGTGGTGAGCTCGAGTCGACCAAGTCGGTCAGCGACATCTACGCACCGGTCACCGGCGAGGTGGTCGCCACCAACGCCGCGCTCGACTCGACCCCCGAGCTGGTCAATAGCGACCCCTACGAGGCGGGCTGGCTGTTCGAGGTCACGGTGGCCGACGACACCCAGCTCGAGGGCCTCCTCGACGCCGCGACGTACCAGTCGGGCCTCGAGGGCTGAGCCGCTCGTCCGCCGACCGTCCGCCGACCGACCGTCGAGCCCCGGATCCCGGTCCACCCCCACCCGGGGGCTGATAGGTTCGGGGCAACCGTCAACCTCAACCCTCGGCTGAGGGTTGGGCGTCGATCCGCCGAGGAGACATCCATGCCGTTCTGCACCGCGTGTGGCAAGCAGAACCCCGACGATGCCCGCTTCTGCGCCCAGTGCGGCACGAAGCTGCTCGCGGGGGAGGACACCGGGTCCACCCCGGTCGAGACCACCGCGACCATCACCTTCGGGGCGCCGGACCAGCGCGAGTCCTCGGACCGCCAGCTGAGCCCGGTCGACGCCGCCGCGGTCGACGCGCTCCCGGAGGGCCACGCGCTCCTCGTCGTGCAGCGTGGCCCGAGCGCCGGCAGCCGGTTCCTGCTCGACACCGACGTCGTCGGCGCCGGCCGCCACCCCGACAGCGAGATCTTCCTCGACGACGTGACCGTCTCGCGCCGGCACGCCGAGTTCCGCCGCTCGGGTGCTGGCTACACGGTCAGCGACGTCGGCAGCCTCAACGGCACCTACGTCAACCGCGACCGGATCGACTCCGTGGAGCTCACCGACGGCGACGAGGTCCAGATCGGCAAGTACCGCCTGGTGTTCTTCTCCTCCCACCCGGACAGCTGATCCGTGGGTGCCTCCCCGTCCGCGGGACACCACCGCGGCGCCCGGTTCAACATCGGGCAGGTGCTCGACCAGCTGCGTCCTGACTTCCCCGGGGTGACCATCCCCAAGATCCGGTTCCTCGAGGACAAGGGCCTGGTCAAGCCCGAGCGCACCGCCGCCGGCTACCGCAAGTTCTCCGGCGACGACGTCGCGCGTCTGCGCTACATCCTGCTGATGCAGCGCGACCACTACCTCCCGCTCAAGGTGATCGGCGACCACCTTGACGCCATCGACCGGGGCCTCGAGCCCCCGCCGATCGAGTCGGTCGTGCCGACGGTGCCGAAGGTCGCGCTCAGCGCCGACGGCCTGCCGAGCCCCGAGTCGTTCCGGCGCTCCAGCGACCTGCGGCTCTCGCGCCGCGAGCTGCTCAAGGTCGCGGAGATCTCCGAGGACCTCCTGGTCCAGCTCGAGCAGTTCGGCCTGGTGCGCGCGCTGTCCGGGACCGGCCACTTCGACAGCGACGCGCTGGTGGTCGCCCAGACCGCCCGCGAGCTCGCCGACTACGGCTTCGAGCCGCGCCACCTGCGCGCCTTCAAGACCGCCGCCGACCGCGAGGTGGGCCTGGTCCAGCAGGTCGTCGCCCCGCTGGCGCGCGGACGCGACGCCGCCGCGCGCGGGCGCGCGGAGGACGCCACCTCCGAGATCGCGGCCCTCTCGGTGCGGCTGCACGCCACCTTGGTGAAGGTCGGCCTCGACCGCGGCTGAGCCCGGCCCGGGTGCGTGGGGGGACCTGAGTAGGGTGGTCGGCATGCGGGAGATGGACGTCGTCGGAGTACGGGTCGAGATGCCCTCGAACCAGCCCATCGTGCTGCTGCGCGAGGTCACTGGTGAGCGCTACCTCCCGATCTGGATCGGAGCGGTCGAGGCCACCGCCATCGCGTTCGCCCAGCAGGGGGTGACGCCGCCACGGCCGCTGACCCACGACCTGATGCGCGACGTGCTCGCCGCGACCGGTCAGCGCCTCGAGGAGGTGCGGATCGTGGACATGCAGGACAGCATCTTCTACGCCCAGCTCGTCTTCGAGGGTGGCGCCGAGGTCGGCGCCCGGCCGTCGGACTCGATCGCGCTCGCCCTGCGCACCGGGACGCGGATCGTCTGCGCGGAGTCGGTGCTCGACGAGGCGGGCCTGGCGGTCCCGGTCGAGCAGGAGGACGAGGTCGAGCGGTTCCGCGAGTTCCTCGACCACGTCTCGCCCGACGACTTCGAGTCGCCCTGACCCTGCCGCGCCGAGGACTCACCCTCAACCTGAGGTTGAGGGTTGCGACACGCCGCCCCGTGGATGGACAACCCCCGGGTGCGGGCTTACGGTGAACTGTCTTCGTTGTAACTCCACCGTTGTGGTGCCCCCGGGCCGATCCGCGGATCCTTCCCCCTAGGAGTTACTGCACAGCGGAGGATCAGACCTGGAGGGTCGCGTGGGTACCAACGAGAACGAGCACGGCGCTGACGCCGCCGGCATCAAGGCCGCGGCCGATGCCGCCGAGCTGGCCGAGGAGCAGGGCCTGCTCTTCGACGACGACGTGTCGCCGCTGCCGAGCGACACCGGCTACCGCGGCCCGACGGCCTGCAACGCGGCCGGCATCACCTACCGCCAGCTCGACTACTGGGCCCGCACCGGCCTGGTCGAGCCGAGCGTCCGCGGCGCGGCCGGCTCCGGCTCGCAGCGGCTCTACTCCTTCCGCGACATCCTGATCCTCAAGGTCGTCAAGCGACTCCTCGACGCCGGCATCTCGCTCCAGCAGATCCGCACCGCGACCGCCCACCTGCGCGAGCGCGGCACCGACGACCTGACCCGCGTGACGCTGATGAGCGACGGGGCGTCCGTCTACGAGTGCACCAGCAACGACGAGGTCATCGACCTGCTCCAGGGCGGCCAGGGCGTCTTCGGCATCGCCATCGGCGGCGTCTGGCGCGAGATCGAGGGCACCCTCGCCGAGCTGCCCAGCGAGCGCGCTGCCCAGGACCCGACCGCCTCGGTCCCGGGTGACGAGCTGGCCGCGCGCCGCGCAGCCCGCCACACCGGCTGAGCACCCGGGCGCGACACAGCACCACCGCGATCCTCTCGACGAGGGCCACCCGGACACCGGGTGGCCCTCGTCGATTTCCGGCGTCGGCGGGTTAGAGTGGGGGTGCTGACATCCCGTGCGGGAGAGTCACCGCGGTCCGCATCTCGGGCCGTACGTGCGCCGAAGGGGCAATTCCTCCCCGGAACCTCTCAGGCACCCGGACCGCACGGGTTGGCACTCTGGAGGCCACCGGGCCGACAGAGGGGGAGGCCACCTCCGTGACCTCAGGGAGCCCCACGTGCCGGACGCCAGCCACGCCCCGACCGCCGCCGAGACCGGCGAGTTCGTCGCTCGCCACATCGGCCCCGACGACGCCGCGGTTGCGCACATGCTCCGCGCCGTCGGGCACGAGTCGCTGGAGTCGCTGATGAGCGCCGCGGTGCCGGGCGGGATCCGCACCGCCGCCGCGCTCGACCTCCCGGCCCCGCTCGACGAGGAGGCGACCGCGCGGGCGCTGCGCACCCTGGCCTCGCAGAACCGTCCCGCCGAGGCGATGATCGGGCTGGGCTACCACGCCACGATCACCCCGCCGGTGATCCGGCGCAACGTGCTCGAGGACCCGTCCTGGTACACCGCGTACACGCCCTACCAGCCCGAGATCTCCCAGGGCCGGCTCGAGGCGCTGCTGAACTTCCAGACCGTCGTCGCCGACCTGACCGGCCTGCCGACGGCCAACGCGTCGCTGCTCGACGAGGGCACCGCCGCCGCCGAGGCGATGACGCTGGTGCGTCGGGCCAAGCGCGGCGCGACGGGCGCGTTCGTCGTCGACGCCGACGCGCTGCCGCAGACCATCGACGTGGTCCGCACGCGCGCGGCCGGGATGGGCATCGAGGTGGTCGTGGCCGACCTGACCGACGGTCTGCCCGAGGGCGACGTCTGCGGCGTGCTGGTCCAGTACCCCGGTGCCTCCGGCGAGGTCCGCGACCCGCGGCCGGTGATCGACGCCGTCCACGAGCGCGGCGGGCTCGCCGTCGTCGCAGCCGACATCCTCGCCCTCGCGCTGATCGAGGCGCCCGGGACGTTCGGCGCCGACGTCGTGGTGGGCTCCTCCCAGCGCTTCGGCGTCCCGCTGTTCTACGGCGGCCCGCACGCCGGCTTCATGTCCGTGTCCGCCGGCCTCGAGCGCCACCTGCCGGGCCGCCTGGTCGGCGTGTCCGTCGACGCCGAGGGACGTCCGGCCTACCGCCTCGCGCTGCAGACCCGCGAGCAGCACATCCGCCGCGACAAGGCCACCTCCAACATCTGCACGGCGCAGGTGCTGCTGGCCGTGGTCGCCTCGATGTACGCCGTCTACCACGGCCCCGACGGCATCCGCCGGATCGCGCAGCGCACCCACGACCACGCCTCGCGCATCGCCGCGGCGCTGTGCGCGGGAGGCGTGGAGGTCGTCAACAGCACGTGGTTCGACACCCTCACCGTCGCGGTGCCCGGCCGGGCGGCCGAGGTCGTGTCCGCGGCCCGCGCGGTCGGTCTCCACCTGCGCCTGGTCGACGAGGACCACGTCGGCGTCTCGACCTCCGAGCGCACGTCCCCGGCCACGGTGTCGTCGGTCCTGCGCTCCTTCGGCGTCGCGGCCGTCGAGGAGGCTCCCAGCGGCCTGCCCGCCGACCTGGCCCGGACCACGGACTTCCTCACCCACGAGGTGTTCAGCTCCCACCACAGCGAGACGCAGATGCTGCGCTACCTCGCGAAGCTGTCCAACCGCGACTACGCGCTCGACCGCGGCATGATCCCGCTCGGCTCGTGCACGATGAAGCTCAACGCCACCACCGAGATGGAGCCGGTGAGCCTGCCGGGCTTCGCCGACCTGCACCCGTTCGCCCCCGCCCAGGACGCGACCGGCTACCGAGAGCTCGTCGACGACGTCGAGCGCTGGCTCGCCGAGGTCACCGGCTACGACCGCGTGTCCGTCCAGCCCAACGCGGGCTCCCAGGGCGAGCTCGCCGGCCTGCTCGCGATCCGGGGCTACCACCACGCCAACGGCGACACCGGGCGCGACGTGTGCCTGATCCCGTCGTCGGCCCACGGCACCAACGCGGCCTCGGCCGTGATGGCCGGCATGAAGGTGGTCGTGGTCAAGGCCTCCGACGACGGCTCGGTCGACCTCGACGACCTGCGCGCGAAGTGCGAGCAGCACGCCGAGACGCTCGCGGCGATCATGGTGACGTACCCCTCGACGCACGGCGCCTACGAGGACACCATCACCGACCTGTGCAAGATCGTCCACGACCACGGCGGCCAGGTCTACGTCGACGGCGCCAACCTCAACGCGCTGCTCGGCCACGCCCGGCCCGGCGAGTTCGGCGGCGACGTGTCGCACCTCAACCTGCACAAGACCTTCTGCATCCCGCACGGTGGCGGCGGCCCGGGCGTCGGCCCGGTCGCGGTCCGCGCCCACCTCGCGCCGCACCTGCCGTCCCACGCCGCACACCCGGAGGAGGACAAGCGCGCCGGGATCGGCGCCATCAGCGCCGCGCCCTACGGCTCGGCCGGCATCCTGCCGATCACGTGGGCCTACATCCGGATGATGGGCGCCGAGGGCCTCACCCGGGCCACCGCCGTCGCGGTCCTGTCGGCCAACTACATCGCCCACCGCCTCGAGGAGCACTTCCCGGTGCTCTACCGCGGTCACGGCGACCTGGTCGCCCACGAGTGCATCCTCGACCTGCGCGGCATCACCAAGGCCAGCGGCGTGACGGTCGACGACGTGGCCAAGCGGCTGGTCGACCACGGCTTCCACGCCCCGACCATGTCGTTCCCGGTCGCCGGCACCCTCATGGTGGAGCCGACGGAGTCCGAGGACCTCGCCGAGATCGACCGGTTCTGCGACGCGATGATCGCGATCCGCGGGGAGATCGCGCGGGTCGAGGCGGGGGAGTGGACCCCGGAGGAGTCGCCGCTGCGGCACGCGCCGCACACCGCCCGCGCCCTCGTCGGCGAGTGGGACCGGGCGTACTCCCGCGAGCTCGGCGTCTTCCCGCGGGGCATCGACCCGGACAAGTACTGGCCGCCGGTCGCGCGCATCGACCAGGCCTACGGCGACCGCAACCTGGTCTGCTCGTGCCCGTCGCCGGAGGCGTTCGCGGAGGACTGAGCCCGCTCCCAGGTCGTAGGGTCGCCCGCGTGAGTGACCAGAGGCAGCGACTGCTGGACGTCGCGCAGGCCGAGGGCCGGCTGACGTCGGTCGTCGGCACGGTCTTCGACCGCTACGGCGCGGTGTGGGCCGGGGGAGCCGGACGTGCCCCCGGCCTCGACGGGCAGTACCGGATCGGGTCGATCACCAAGACGATGACCGCCGTGCTGGTGGTGCAGGCGCGCGACGAGGGGCTTCTCGACCTCGACGACCGGCTCGCCGACCACCTCGGTGACGTCGGCTACGGCGAGGTCACCCTGCGCGACGCGCTGGCGCACACGTCGGGGATGCAGAGCGAGCCGCGCGGCCCGTGGTGGGAGCGCAACCGCGGCGGCGACTTCGCCGCCCTCGTCGCGGCCAACGACGGGTCCGGCCGGGTCGCGGCGCCGGGCGACTGGTTCCACTACTCCAACCTCGGCTACGGTCTGCTCGGTGAGGTCGTCGCCCGGCGGTGGGGCGTGCCGTGGCGCGAGCTGGTCGCCCAGCGGCTGCTGCGACCGCTCGGGATGCGCGCGACGTCGTACCTCCCGCGGCCGGGCGCGCAGCCGGGGTGGAGCGTCGACCACTTCACCGGGATCCGGGTCCACGAGCCGCTGACCGACACCGGGGCGATGGCGCCCGCGGGCCAGCTGTGGTCGACCCTCGCCGACCTCGTCACGTGGGGGCAGCTGCTCGGCGGCGCGCGCCCTGACGTGCTCGCACCCGCCAGCCTCGCCGAGATGCAGCGGCCGGTCTCGCCCGACTACGGGCTGGGCCTGATGCTCGGCGTCCACCCCGGCGGGCGACTGGTCGGCCACAACGGCTCGATGCCCGGCTTCCTCGCCGCGCTGCACGTCGACCCGGACAGCGGTATCGGCGCCGCGGTGCTGGCCAACGCGACCACCGGCACCGACCCGCGGGCCCTGGCGGTCTCCCTCATCGAGGGCGACCCGGACGCCGACGACGACCGGCCGGAGCCGTGGCGCCCGACGATCGCCCTGCCGCGTGAGGCCGAGGGCGTCCCGGGCCTGTGGTTCTGGGGCAACTCCGCCCAGGACGTGCGCTGGCACAACGACGGCCTCGAGCTGCGGTCGATGGCGCGCGGCGGCGTGGTGACCGACCGCTTCGAGCTGCGTGACGGCGCCCTGGTCGGGGTGGGCGGCTACCACCGCGGCGAGCGGCTCGAGGTGGTGCGCCGCCCGGACGGGTCGGTGCGCAACCTGGAGTGCGCGACGTTCGTCTACACCCGCACGCCCTACGACCCCGAGGTCGGTCCGGTCGGCTAGGGTGCCGAGCGCACACACGTACTCGGGGGAGAACACCACATGCACGCCACACCCGCGCGCCTGCGCGCACTCGTCCTGGCCGCGCTGACCGGCCTCGTCGCGACCCTGCTGGTCACCGGCGGTCCGGCCTCGGCCGCGCGCCAGCGCGACGGCCTCAGCGGCTACGCGTTCGACGCCCGCTGCGCGCCGACCCAGGACCAGATGGACGCCTGGCTCGCGTCGTCGCCGTTCTGGGGCGCCGGCATCTACATCGGCGGGTCGAGCATGTCGTGCCGGACGACCACGACCGACCCCGGCCAGCCCCACCTCGACGCCACCTGGGTCTCCCGGCAGCGCGCGGCCGGCTGGCGGCTGCTCCCGATCTGGGTGGGCCCGCAGGCCTCCTGCTCGAGCGGCTACACCGACGTCATCGACGCGACCCCCGCCGGCGACTACGCGGCGGCCGACGCCCGTGGCCGTGCCGAGGCCGTGGCGGCGGTCGCCCGGGCCCGCGAGCTCGGGCTGCCCCGCCGGAGCACCCTCTGGTACGACCTCGAGGGCGGCTTCGACGTCGCCTCGGACGACTGCCGCCGCTCCGCGCTGCGGTTCCTCAGCGGCTGGACGCTGGCGCTGCACGACCTGGGCTACCGCTCGGGCGTCTACTCGAGCATCTCGGCCGGCATCCACGCCCTCGACAACGCCGACAACCTGTCGCCCGGCTCCTACGCCATGCCCGACCAGGTCTGGTACGCCTGGTACAACGGCCGCCCCGACACCGAGGTCGACGCCCAGTGGGTCCGCGGGTCGAGCTGGGAGGGCGAGCGGGTGCACCAGTACGAGGCGCACACGACGGCCACCTACGGCGGCGTACCGCTCACCATCGACCGCAACTTCCTCGAGCTCGACGGCGGCTCACGCGCGCCGAAGAACCTCCGGGCCTGCGGTGGGAGGCGGATCGACCTGCCGCGCTACCCGCGCCTGCGCAGCGGCAGCCGGGGAGCCAGGGTCGAGGTGCTCCAGTGCGTGCTCCGCACCCAGGCGCGCTACCGCGGCCGGCTCGACGGGGCCTACGACCGCGACGTCGTGCGTGTGGTCACCGCCTTCCAGCGTCGCGCCGGCCTGCGGGTGACCGGGAAGGTCGATCCCCGCACCTGGACCGCCCTCTTCGCCCGCGGCGGCACCCCGCTGCTCAAGGTGGGGTCCGCGGGCCGTGACGTGCTGCGGCTCGAGCGCGCGCTGCGCGCCGGCGGGCTGGGCTCGATCAAGGTCACCGGGGTGCTCACCGACCGCACCTCGCGCGGGGTCGCGCGCTACCAGAAGCGCGTCGGGCTGGTCCCGACGGGCGTGGTGGACGACGCCACCTGGCAGGCGCTCCAGACCGGCGAGCGGTAGGTCCAGAAGCCCTGACCCGGTGGGCCACCGGGCGCTAGTGTGTCGGCCGGGCGGACCGCCCGGCACCGGATTCGGAGGGAACGGACCATGGGACTCATCCAGGCTGTGAGCGGCGCGATCGGCGGCACGCTCGCCGACCAGTGGCTGGACTTCTTCGGGGTGCCCGACGGCCTCCCGCCGACGGCCGCGCTGTTCCCGGCGGTCCGCAAGGACCAGAACACCGGACGCGGCGCCAACGCGGGTGCGTCCGAGGGCGTCATCACCAACGGCTCGAAGATCGTCGTGCCCGAGGGCTACGGCCTGGTCCTGATGGAGGACGGCGCCTTCACCGGCTTCGCCGCCCAGCCCGGTGGCTACATCTGGAACTCCGACGAGGCCGCGTCGCAGTCGGTCTTCTCCGGCGGCGGCCTGGTCGACTCGATCATCAAGCAGAGCTGGGAGCGCTTCAAGTTCGGCGGACGCCCCGGCTCGCAGCAGAACGCGATCTTCGTGTCGCTCAAGGAGCTGCCGAACAACAAGTTCGGCACCCAGTCGGAGATCTACTGGGACGACGCCTTCCTCAACACCCAGGTCGGCGCGATCACCCGCGGCACCTACACGCTGCGGATCACCGACCCGCTCACCTTCATCCGCAACTTCGTCTCGGCCAACGTGATCAGCGGCCGCGCCGTCTTCGACTTCACCGACATCGACAACCCCGCCGGCGAGCAGCTGTTCAACGAGGTCGTCGGGTCGCTCGCCCCGGCGTTCTCGATGTACACCAACGACCCCGCCAAGGGGAACCGGATCGCCCGGCTCCAGCAGGACTCCATCGGCTTCGCGCAGTCGCTGTCGGCCGCCGTCGAGCAGAACTACCAGTGGCGCACCGACCGCGGCCTGGAGATCGTCAAGACCGCGATCATCTCCATCGAGTACGACGCCACGACCCGCGAGCTGCTGAAGAACGTCCAGCGTGCCGACGCGCTGTCGGGCCAGCGCGGCAACTCCAACCTGCAGGCCTCGGTGGCCGCCGGGTTCGAGAACGCCGGCGAGAACGCCGGTCCCGGTGGGCTGATCGGGATGGGCATGGCGGCCGGCGGCGCCGGTCTCGGTGGCCTCCAGCAGCCCGTCCAGCAGGCTCCCGCGGCACCGGCCGCGCCGGCTGCGCCCGCCGCGCCGGCTGCCGAGGACCCGATGGCGGTGCTCAAGCGCGCCAAGGACATGCTCGACGCCGGGCTGATCACGCAGGAGGACTACGACGCGGCGAAGGCGAAGGCACTCGGTCTCTGACATGACCCAGGACGACCAGCACAGCGACGCCCCCGCCGCCGAGCCCCGCAAGCCCGTCTTCGACGGCCCGCCCCTCTCGCTGGAGGAGGAGCTCGCCGCCGCGCGCGCCGAGCCCGAGGCGGGGCCGACCATCGAGACGATCAACGATTCCCTCGCCGACGGCGTCAACCGGTGCCCGAAGTGCGGCTCGACCGACGTCCAGCTGCGGGCGTCGACCGGGATGCTGGTCTGCCTGTTCTGCCGCCACCAGTGGCAGGAGGAGCGGGTCGAGGAGGAGTTCGGGCTCGGCGTCGGCATCGACGAGCTCGAGGGCACCGTCATCGCCAGCGGCGCGCAGGAGATCGCCGAGGGCGCCGACGACATCGTCACCCTCACCTGTGGCGGGTGCGGCGCCGAGGTGGTCGTCGACACCGCGCACGCGATGAACGCGCGCTGCCACTGGTGCCGCCACACCCTCAACGTCAACCAGCGCACGCCCAACGGTGCGGTCCCCGACGCGGTGCTGCCGTTCAAGCTCACCCGCGACGAGGCGGTCGAGAAGATCCGCGAGTTCGCCGGCAAGCGGCGGCTCTTCGCGCACCCGCGCTTCCGCAAGGAGTTCGTCCCCGAGAACGTCCTCGGCGTCTACCTGCCCTACCTCGTCGTCGACGCGCGGGCGGAGGCGTCGTACACCGGGCGGGGCGAGGTGCAGACGCGCCGCTGGACGGAGAAGAGCGGCGACAACTCGGTCACCTACTACGCCGCCGACGTCTACCAGGTCGACCGGTCGGTGTCGTTCACCGTCGACGACCTCACCATGGAGGGCGCGGCCGACCGCGCGCAGTTCGACTCCAGCACGACCAACAACATCGTCAACACGATCCTGCCGTTCGACACGAAGAACGCGGTGCGCTGGAACTCCAGCTATCTCGTCGGGTTCACCAGCGAGAAGCGCGACCTCGACGTCGCGGACCTGTCGCCCAAGCTCGAGGACCAGCTGCTGTCGATCGGCCGCTCGCAGGTGCACGGCTCGCTCGACCGCTTCGACCGCGGCGTGCGGTGGGAGGGCGAGAAGGTCGACGTCGGCGGCTCGCGCTGGGTCTCGATGTACCTGCCGGTGTGGATCTACTCCTACTACCAGGAGAACACCAAGATGCTGCACTACATCGCGGTCAACGCGCGCACGGGGGAGACCATGGGCAGCGTGCCGGTCTCGCAGTGGCGCCTGATCCTGGCCGCCCTCACGGTCGGCACGTTCCTCGAGGGCATCGCCGGCGCGATCCTGGTGGGCACCGCATGAGCGCGCTCGTCACGGTGCTCGCGAGCGGCGACGGCGCCCCGCTGTGGATCCTGGCCGCCGGACCGGCCGGTGCCCTCGGCACCTACTGGGCGATCTACCGCTACTACCGCAACACCGACAAGTCCCACGCGTTCGAGCGCGACACCCTCATCGAGGCGCAGCCGGTGCAGGGACACGAGGAGAAGGTCGACCACATCTCCCGCACCCGCGACCCCGACATCGACGGCGACAACTCCGCGAAGTACCGCGAGCGGGTCCGCCGGCTGCGCTGACCGCCCGCCTTCGGCGCGCCCGGCCGCCGGGGAGCGGTGTGTGAGCGACGTTATGCGCGCGCCGAACGTGGGTGGGCCACCGCCGGTGGCGTGGCGTACGAGTGACGCGCCAGTGGGCGGTGTGTGAGCGACGTTCTGCGCGCGCCGAACGTGGGTGGGCCACCGCCGGCAGGTCGTCGCGCTGATCTCCGGCACGTGGTCCGGGCAGGCTCCGCGTCCCTGATTGGGGGTACGTCGCGCGCATCGGCGCTGCCCGGGGCTCGGTGGCGCCTACGTTCGCGCCCATGACGGTGCGGGTGGGCGCGGACGAGGTGTCACGGTCGCTCGTGGCGCACCCTGCGACCCCGACCGCCCTGCCTGCCGTGCCTCGTCCGCGCCAGGTGATCGAGATCGACCTGCGCCAGCAGGTGGGGGTGGATGCACGTCGGGAGGCACGGGCCCGTGAGGCCGCCGCGCGGTACGCCGCCCACGGCACCGACCTGCTCGCTCACGTGCAGGCGCACGGTCCCGTGGCGGAGGCCGGTCGTACTGACACCACCGACGGGTGGATGCTGGTCGGGCGATGGCTGACGCTCGTCGCCGTGCTCAGCCTGCTCGTGGTCGCGTTCGCGGTGTAGGGCCGCCCCTCAGACGCCCTGGGAGACGCTCGACATGTTGAAGTCGGGGATGCGCAGGGCCGGCGTGGCGGTGCGCGAGAAGTAGTCGTCGCCCCACTCCCGGCTGAGGCTCGGCACCGTCGCGCTCGCCGCGCTGAAGCGGTTGAGCAGGTCGATCGGCGACTCGTTCCAGCGGAAGTTGTTGGCGGCGCCGACGATCTCGCCGTCCTCCACGACGTAGACGCCGTCGCGGGTGAGGCCGGTCAGCAGCATGGTCTGCGGGTCGACCTCGCGGATGTACCACAGGCAGGTCAGCAGCAGGCCGCGCTGGACGCCCGCGACCATGTCCTCGACGGTGCCGGCGCCGTCGCCGACCTCGAGGACCAGGTTGTCGATCATCGGGGTCACCGGCTGGCCGGTCATGCCGGCGGAGTGGCGCGTCTGGAGCAGGCCGGTGAGCAGGCCGTCGCGGATCCAGTCGGTGCGTTCGAGGCGCAGGCCGTTGTCGAAGACCGAGTCGGTGTTGTCGGACGCGCCCGCGACCGCGAACGGCGCGCACTCCAGCCCGGGGTGCGCCGGGTCGGAGAACAGCGTGACGCCCGGCGCGGCGACCTTGTCGCCGATCCGGGTCCCGCCGCCGCGGCGGCTGTAGACGGACTCGCCCTCGTGGGCGACGCGGGCGCCGGCGCTCCAGTAGGCGTCGACCATCAGGTCGGCGACCGACGAGGGCGGCAGGATCGTGTCGTAGCGGCCGGCCGGGAGGTCGATGCGCCGCTCGGCCCACGCGAGCCGGCGTGCGACGTTGGAGGCCATCGCCGCGGCGTCGACGTCGCGGAAGTCGCGGGTCGCGCCGCCCACCCACGCGCTGCGGGTGAGCGAGGTGTCCTTCGCGGTGCAGGCGTAGTGGCCGGTGGGCTGGGCGTGCCGCAGTCGCAGGCCGCGCGACGACCCGAGGTAGGTGGTGGTGACGTCGTGGTTGACGAAGCCGTAGAGCAGGCGGCCCTCCGCCCCGGCCTGGCCGAACGCCTCGCCCAGAGCGGGCGCGAACGCGTCGTAGACCCGGATGTCGGTGGTGGCAGGCTCGTCGTCCCAGTCGGGGGACGTGATGGCCTCAACGAGGTCGGCGGCATCCTCGGCGGGCGACCCGGCGCGGGCCGCGGCGTCAGCCGCCTCCACGAGCGCCGTCACCTGCTCGGGCGTCGAGGCGCTGCCGGACACCGAGCCGGTCGCGATGCCGCCGCCCACCGCGGCGAAGCTGACGACCGTGACCGACACCTCGGTCATCACGCCGTTGGTGGTGAGCGTGTTGTTGGCCCAGCGCAGGTTGGCGCTGGTGACGTCGCGCACGATCGCGACGCAGTCGTCGGCGGTCGAGGTCGCGAGCGCGTGCTCGACGAGCTGCTGGGGAGAGGTCGTCATCAGTGGCCTGCCTCGTCGATGGTGTTGAGGATGTTCACGCCGCGGAACAGCGCGGACGGGCAGCCGTGGCTGACCGCCGCGACCTGGCCCGGCTGGGCCTTGCCGCAGTTGAAGGCGCCGCCCAGGACCCAGGTGTCGGGACCGCCGACCGCCTCCATGGAGCCCCAGAAGTCGGTCGTGGTGGCCTGGTAGGCGACGTCGCGGAGCATCCCGTCGAGCCGGCCGTCGGCGATCTTGTAGAACCGCTGGCCGGTGAACTGGAAGTTGAAGCGCTGCATGTCGATCGACCACGACTTGTCGCCCACGACGTAGATGCCGCGCTCGACCTTGCCGATGAGGTCGTCGGTGGACAGGTCGTCGGTGCCGGGCATCAGCGACACGTTGGCCATCCGCTGGATCGGGATGTGGCCGGGGGAGTCGGCGTACGCGCAGCCGTTCGAGCGGCCGTCGTTGAGCTCGGGCTTGAGGTGGCCCATGCTCCGGTCGAGCTGGTAGCCGACCAGCACGCCGTCGCGGACGATGTCCCACTCCTGGGTCTGCACGCCCTCGTCGTCGTAGCCCACCGTCGAGAGGCCGTGGGGCGTGGTGCGGTCGCCGCGGACGTTCATCACCGGCGAGCCGTACTGCAGGGTGCCGAGCTTGTCGTAGGTGGCGAACGACGTGCCGGCGTAGTTGGCCTCGTAGCCCAGCGCCCGGTCGAGCTCGGTGGCGTGTCCGATCGACTCGTGGATGGTGAGCCACAGGTTCGACGGGTCGACGACCAGGTCGTAGGACCCGGCCTCGACGCTCGGGGCGGCGAGCTTCTCGGCGAGCAGGTCGGGGACCTCGGCCAGCTCGGCGTCCCAGTCCCAGTGGCTGCCGTCGAGGTACTCCCAGCCGCGACCGACGGGCGGGGCGATGGAGGCCATCGTGTCGAAGAGCCCGCTCTTCTCGTCCTCGCCGCTGGCCTCGAAGCCGGGCTGGAGGCGTACGCGCTGCTGCGTGGTGCGCGTGCCGGTGAGGTCGGCGTAGTACTTGTTCTCCTGCACCTGCTGGAGGAACGCGGTGGCGTGGGAGACCGCGTCGGCGGCCCGCAGCCGCTCGGTCCAGTCGACCAGCAGTGCCGCCTTGTCACGCGTCGGGACCTCGAGCGGGTTGACGTCGTAGCTCGAGACCCACGTGACGTCGTCGTGGACCGGCTCGGGTGCGAGCTCGACGGGAGTGGTGGTCATCGCCGCAGCGACCTTCGCCACCGCGACCGCCGTCTCGGCGACGCGGCGCGCCTCGTCGTCGGTGAGCACGACGCCGGAGGCGAAGCCCCACGCGCCGCGGTGGACCACGCGGACCGCGAACCCGAGGTCCTCGGCGTCGCTGGCGGTCTGCAGCACGCCGTCGCGGGCGCCGAGGTACTGGTACCGGTTGCGCTCGAAGCGGAAGTCGGCGTGGCTGGCGCCGAGCTCCTGGGCTCGGGCCAGGGCCACGTCGCCGAGGCGGCGGTGCGGCAGGTCGCTGAAGGTCGGGTCGAGCCCGGGCGCACTCATGCGGACGAACCTACCGAAGTCGTCCTCACCCGACGCGCAGGGACACCCGGCTGCCGTGTCGTCCGCGGTGGACCCGCAGCTGGGTGGGGATGCGGGTCTGCAGCTCCGGCACGTGGCTGACCACGCCCACCACCCGGCCGCCGTCGCGCAGCGTGTCGAGGGTGTCCATGACGTCCTCGAGGGTGTCGGCGTCGAGGGTGCCGAAGCCCTCGTCGACGAACAACGTGTCGAGATCGGCGCCGCCCGCCTCGGCGGTGATCACGTCGGCGAGGCCGAGCGCGAGGGCCAGGGACACCACGAACGTCTCCCCGCCCGAGAGGGTCGCGGGGTCGCGGCTGTCGCCGGTCCAGTCGTCGCGGACCAGCAGGCTCAGCCCGCCGCGCGTCTCGCCGGCGCCGCGGCGACCGGTGTGGACGAGGGAGTAGCGGCGGTCGCTCATCGTGGACAGCCGCAGGTTGGCGGCCTCGACCACCTGTCCGAGCCGGTGGGCCAGGACGTAGGCGGACAGCCGCATCTGGAGCTGGTTGTCGGCGTGCTTGCCCTCGACGGTCGCGGCCAGTCGGGCCACCACGTCGAGGTCGGCCAGCAGCGGGTGCCAGGCGGACAGCGCGGAGTCGACGTCGGCGGCCAGCCCGTCGAGGCGGGCGGCCCGGTCCTGGAGCCGGGCCTCGCGCTGCCGGGCGGCCTGTGCCTCGGCGCGGGCACGGTGGAGGTCGCGGGCGAGGGCCTCGAGGTCGGGCGCGGTGGTGGCCGCGGCCTCGACGAGCGCCGGGTCGGCCAGTCGCGCACGGACCCGCGCGAGGTCGTGGCCGTGCTGCTCGACCCGACGACGGAGTGCGGCGAGACGGTCGGTGTCGAGCCAGGCGTGCGCGGCCTCCTCGGCAGACCCGAAGCCGTGCTCGCGGGCGGTGTCGGCCGCGGCGTCCCCGGCCCGCAGGGACTCGCCCCGGGCACGGTCCAGCTCGGCCACGGCCGTCAGCAGCCGGCCCGCGACGCCGTCGACGCGCTGGTGGTGCGCGACCAGCGCCTCGAGGTCGGCGTCGTCGGCCAGCACGTCGCGGACCCGGGAGCGCAGGTCGTCGAGCCGCGAGGTCACGACGGCGACCTCCGTGGCGAGCCGGGCGGCGTCGGCGGTGGTGCGGTCGAGCTCGTCGGCCGTCGCGGCCTGGTCGTCGCGCAGCGCCGCCACCCGCCGCTCGAGGGTGGGGACGTCCGCCGCGAGCGCCGCGGCGTCCTCGAGCCGGGCGCGTACGTCGTCGCGTGCGGCGATCAGCTCGTCCCGGGTGCCGCCGGCCTCGACGACGGCGGCGGTGCGGCGCGCCTCGAGCCCGCGCACCTGCTGGGCGTGGGCCTCCACGACGGCCTCGAGGTCGTCGACCTCCCGGCGGGCCGCACGCTCGGCGGCCTCGTCGGGCGCTCCGGGAGCGGGCGCGGCGGGGGAGGGGTGGTCGGCGGACCCGCACACCGGGCAGCAGCCGCCGACCGCGAGCCGGGACGCGATCTCCGCGGCCATCCCGTCGAGGCGCTGCTCGCGGATCTCGACCAGCCTCTCGCGCGCGACGAGCCGGGCGGACGCCGCGGCGCGCTGCTCCTGCTCGGCCTCCTCGAGCCGCACCGTCAGCTCCGCGGCGGTGCGTGCGGCGCGCAGCCGGACGTCGAGCGCGGCGAGCTCGGACTCCAGCGCGGGCACGAGCGTTGCCGCGTCGACGGCGCGGGCGAGGCGCGGGGCGAGGTCGTCGAGCAGCGCCGGGAGCTCGGCGGCCCGGGCGGCGAGGCCCTCGACCCGGGTGGCCGCCGTGTCCCGGTCGCGTGCGAGGCGGTCCAGGTCGCCGGCGAGGGCCGCGGCCTGCTCGCGCAGGGGACGCACGCGTGCGAGGTCGGTGAGCGCGCGGACGGCGACCCGCTGGTGCTCGGCGACCTGCTGGTCGTCGGGCTCGGCGCCGTCGTCGTCGGGGCCGTCGTCGTCGGGGCCGACGAGGTGGGCGAGCTCGCGCCGGAGACCGACGACCTCGCGCTCGGCAGCGTCCTCGGCCGTCCGTGCGGCGACGGCGACCTCCTGGAGCGGTCGGACGGCGAGCGCACGCTCGGCGGCCGCCGCGGCCGCGACGTGACGCTGGTGCTCTTCGGCGGCGCCGAGGAGGCCGGCGAGCTCGCGCTCGGCCGCGGCGTGGTCGGCCCGTCGGCCCGCGAGCTCGGTGCCGGCGGCTGCCGCGTCGGTGGCCGCCTGCTCCGCCGCGGTCGACGCGGCGACGCTGGTGGTCTCGGCGGCGGCGAGCGTCGACGTCGCGCTCGCGAGGCCACGCGCCCACTCGACGAGCAGGTCCGGCTCGTCCGCCCACTCGTCCGGGGCGGGCTCGCCGCTGACCTCGCTGACGCGGCTGGCGAGGTCGGCCAGCGCGGAACGGTGGTCGTCGGAGGCGCGGCGCAGCTCCACGCGCCGCTCGCGCAGCCAGCGCTCGACCTGGTCGAAGCGCCCGGTGCGGAAGACCTGCTGGAGCAGCGCGTGGCGCTCCTCCGAGCGGGCGCGCAGGAACGCCTGGAAGCGCCCCTGCGGGAGCAGCGCGACCTGGCAGAACTGCGGGAGGGTCATGCCGACGAGGCGCGTGACGAGGTGGCCGGTCTCGTCGAGGCGGGTGCTGAGCGGGTGCCAGGCCTCGGTGCCGTCGGGGTCGCGCCGCCGCTCCGAGATCACCACGCGGGCCTGCTCCGTCGTGGTGCCGGTGCCGCGCTTCTTGGGACGACGCCACGCGGGGGACCGGTCGATGCGGAACCTACGCCCGGAGAGCGTGGCCTCGAGCACCACGCGCGGGACGACGTCGTCGCCGGCGTGGTCCGAGCGCAGCCGCTTGGCGGTGGCGCGGTCGCCCGGCACGTCGCCGTAGAGCGCGAAGCAGACGGCGTCGAGCACGCTGGACTTGCCGGCGCCGGTCGGCCCGCTGAGCAGGAACAGCCCGGCGTCAGACAGCGCGTCGAAGTCGATGCGGGCGGGGTCGGCGAAGGGTCCGAAGCCGGTCACCTCGAGGTGGTGGAGCCTCACGACGCGGCCCCCGTCCCGACCAGGACGTCCTGGTCGGGGTCGTGGCAGCACGCGTCGACGGCCTGCTGGAGCAGCTCCGACTCCTCGGGCGTCGCGGGCGCACCGCGCACGTGGCGGAGGAAGTCGAGGGTGACCTCGTGGTCGCTGCGCCCCGCGGCCGGGGCGGCGGGTGCGTCGTCGCGCACCACCGGCGCGGGGAACTGCAGGACGAGCGTGTGCGGGAAGCGGCGCCGCAGCAGCTCCATCGCCCGGGGCGGGCGGGGCACGTCGGTGACGGTCGCCTGGATCCAGTGGTCCTCCAGCACGGTGAGTGCGGGGTCGGCCAGCAGGTCGTCGAGGCGACCGGCGATCCGGGACAGGCGGCGCGGCACCGGTGCGTCGATCCAGTGGGCCGCGGAGAAGCCGCGTGCGTCGAGCTCGACGAGCCAGGACCCCTTGGCCTGGTCGGCCTCGGAGAACGAGTACGCCAGGGGCGAGCCGGAGTAGCGCAGGGCGGGGGCGAGCTCGTGGGGACCGTGGAGGTGGCCGAGCGCGGTGTAGTCGATCCCGTCGAAGAGGCTGGTGGCGACCCGGGAGACGCCGCCGACGCTGATGTCGCGCTCGGACTCGCTCGGCGTGGCCCCGGCGACGAACGCGTGGGCGAGGACCACCGACCGGGTCCCGGAGGAGCGGACGGCGAGGTCGCGGCGCACGCGCGTCATCGCCTCGGCGAGCGCCGCCTCGTGGCTGCGGCGCGGCAGCGACCACGGCTCGAGCAGCGCCGACGGATCGAGGTAGGGCAGGGCGTGGAAGGCCACGTCGCCGTGCTCGTCGCCGAGGACGACCGGCGTGCCGATGCCGGCGGCGTCGGTGCGGACGAAGACGCCAGCGGCATCCATCAGGCGGGAGCCGAAGCCGAGCCGGCGGGCGCTGTCGTGGTTGCCGCTGCTGACCACCACCGAGGCGCGCGACGCGGCGAGCCGGGCGAACGCGTCGTCGGCGAGCTCGACAGCGTCCACGTGGGGCAGGGCCCGGTCGTAGACGTCGCCGGACACCACCACGACGTCGACCCGCTCCGACTCCACGACCTCCAGCAGGTGGTCGACGAACGCACCCTGGTGGCCCAGGAGCCCTTCGCGGTGGAAGGACCTCCCGAGGTGCCAGTCGGAGGTGTGGAGGATGCGCACGCGACGAAAATAGGCGGCCCCACCGACAGCCGCGTGCCCCCACGCCGGAGGGCGGTCCGGCGGGTGGCGGGCGCCACTCAGCAGTAGCGGACGGTCCGCCCGGGCGAGGTGAAGCCCCACAGGTCGATGCCGGCCTCCTCGGCGAGGCCCGCGGCGAGGCTCGTGGGCGCGCCCACGGCGACGATCGAGCCGATGCCGCTGGCCGCCGCCTTCTGGACCAGCTCGAACCCCACCCGCCCGCTCAGGACGAGGCACGCCGTGGCGGTCGGCTCGCCGGCCAGCACGCGGGCGCCGACGACCTTGTCGACCGCGTTGTGGCGACCCACGTCCTCGCGGACCACGCGCAGCGTGCCGTCGGCGTCGGCGAGCCCGGCCGCGTGCACCCCGCCGGTCCGGTCGAAGAGCGCCTGCTTCTCGCGCAGGGCGTCGGGCAGGCGGCGTACGACGTCGGCGTCCGGCCGTGCTCCGGCCCACGGCGCGGCGGACCGGGTGGTGAGCGCGTCGCTGACGCTGTCCTTGCCGCAGACCCCGCAGGCCGACGAGCCGGAGGAGGACGCGACGTGGCGGTGCGGGACCGCGGCGCCGTCGGCGAGGTCGACCGTGACGACGTTGAACTCCTGGTCGGCCGAGAGGTCGGCGTCGGTGCAGTAGGCGACCCGCTCGATGCCCGCGCCGGTGGTGAGTCCCTCGTGGACGAGCCAGCCCGCGGCCAGCTCGAAGTCGTGCCCGGGCGTACGCATCGTCACCCACGCGCGGCGGGGCGCGACGCCGCGCGAGCGCACCCGGATCTCGAGCGGCTCCTCCGTGACGAGCCGGTCCTCGCGCGGCTGCTCGCGGTCGTCGGAGTGCTCCACGACGCGGGTCCGCACGGAGGGTCCGGGGCGTCGGGCTCGGGTGTCGCTCACGCCCCCGACACTAGCCGGGTGGGTGGTCGAGATCACCACGTCGTCGATGCCGTGGACGGCTCCGACAGACGTAGAATGTAAGAGCCGCAACGGAGCGGCCGACTCTTACACATCGGAGTCGTCACCAGTGCCAGAACTCAGGGCCGGACGCCCTCGAAAGGACAGATCTCCATGACCACGCAGCTGCACCTCGCCTTCAGCCTCGTCGACTCGCGGGCGCACTCGGCGGAGGACCGCGCCCTCCTGCGCAACGTGGAGATCGCCCGTCGCGAGGAGCGCCGCGCCCGACGCGCCGCGCGCCGCAAGACCCGCTGACCCCGGCCGGCCCCCGGGGCCGGCTCTGGCAGGCTGTCGCGCATGAGCGACGACTCCCTGCGCAGCATCGACCTCACCCGGATCGGTCCGGCCCGCTTCAAGGCCACGAACGCCCGGGGCGGGGAGACCTTCTTCGGCACCGGGGGAGACGACCCGGACTTCACGCCGGTCGAGCTGCTGCTGGCCGCCATCGCCGGCTGCAGCGCCCTCGACGTCGAGGCGATCACGCACAAGCGGGTGTCGAGCACGACCTTCGACGTGCACGCCGAGGGCCACAAGGTCCGCGACGCCGACGGCAACCACATGACCGGGCTGCGCGTGTCGTTCGACGTCGCGTTCCCCGAGGGGCCGGACGGCGACGCGGCACGCGCGCGCGTCCAGAGTGCGATCGAGATGTCGCGCGACCGCCTGTGCACCGTCTCTCGGACGGTGCAGCTCGGGGCGGACGTCGTCTACGACGACCACCCCGAGCCCGCGACGACGTCCGGGGACGACGTCAGCTGACGGTCACCTTCTCGATCGTGACCTCCTTGTTGGGCTGCCCGCCGCCGGCCGGGTTGGAGGCGTCGTTGCCCTCCTTGGCGATCGCGTCGATGACCTTCAGGCCGGCCTCGTCGATCGTGCCGAACGTCGTGTAGCTCGGCGGGAACTGCGAGTCGCGGAAGACCAGGAAGAACTGCGAGCCGTTGGTGTTCGCGCCCGCGTTGGCCATCGCCAGCGTGCCGGCCGGGTAGGTCTCGTCGCCGCTGAGCTCGTCGTCGAACGAGTAGCCCGGGCCGCCGGCGCTGGTGCCGGTCGGGTCGCCGCACTGCAGGATGCCGAAGCCCTCCTGGTCGCCGATGCGCGGGCAGGTGGTGTCGTCGTAGAAGCCCTGCTCGGCCAGCGACACGAACGAGTTGACCGTGCACGGGGCGTCGGCCGCGTCGAGCGTCAGGCCGATGTCGCCGAAGTTGGTGGTGATGGTCGCCGCGACGGTGCCCTCGGCAGGCGCCTCCGCGTCGGGGGCGTCGACCTCGCGGGCCGGCTCCTGGCCGTCGGAGGGGTAGTCGCACGTGGCGGTCTTGCCGGAGGCGGCCGAGGAGTCGGACGACGGCGACTCGCTGGTCGACTCCTGCGCGGTGTCGGAGGAGCCGTCGCCCTCGTTGCCGCACCCGGCCAGGACGAGGACGGACAGGCAGGCCAGCACGGCGGCGGGACGGGACAGTGAGGGTCGCTTCGACATGGCGCCGATCGTAACCAGCACCCGTCACATCTCCTCGTGGGTGTCGGGGTCGCCGCCGAAGAGCCGGCCGTCGTCCTCGGCCAGGGCACCGATCGCGTCGACCTCGTCGGGGGCCAGCTCGAAGCCGAACACGTCGAGGTTCTGCCGCTGGCGCTCCGGGTCGGCGGACTTCGGGATCGGCAGCGTCCCGAGCTGGACGTGCCAGCGCAGGATGACCTGCCCGGGCGTCACGCCGTGGGCCCGGGCGGCCGACGTGACGGCGTCCTCGTCGAGCGGTGCGCGGCGCTTGCCCATCGGGCTCCACGCCTCGGTGACGATGCCGAGCCGCGCGTGCACCTCGCGCATCCGCTCCTGCGGGAACCGCGGGTGCAGCTCCACCTGGTTGACCGCCGGGACCACGCCGGTGTCGTCGATGATCCGGGTGAGGTGCTCCTCGGTGAAGTTCGAGACGCCGATCGAGCGGACCAGCCCGTCGCGCTGCAGCTGCACGAGCGCCCGCCACGCCTCGACGTACTTCCCCCGGCCCGGGTTGGGCCAGTGGATGAGGTGGAGGTCGGTGCGCTCGACGCCGAGGCGCTCGAGCGAGCCGCGCACCGAGGCGATCGCGTCGTCGTACGCGTGGTGGCGGCCCGGGATCTTGCTCGCGACGACGACCTCGTCGCGGGGGAGGCCGGAGCGGCGCAGCGCCGCCCCGACCTCCTCCTCGTTCTCGTAGTTCACGGCCGTGTCGAGCATCCGGTAGCCGGCCTCGAGGGCGCCGACCAGCGCGGTGGTGCCGTCCTCGCCCGTCAGCGGGTAGGTGCCGAAGCCGACTGCGGGGAGGGTGGTGCCGTCGTTGAGCTCGTGGACTGGGGTGTGGGCCATGCGTCCAACCTAGGCGAGCGGCGTCCGGGCAGCGCGAGCAGCGCACCCAGTGCTCCGAGCAGGCACAGGACGCCGATGACCGTGCACCCGACGGCGAGCCCGTCCATGAACGCGGTGGCGAGGGCGTCCTGCACGGCTGGGACCCGGTCGCCGATCGCGGAGGCGACGGCGACGCCGTCCTGGGCGGCCTCGAGCTGGCCGGACGGCAGGCTGCCGGCCAGCAGCTCGGCGAGCCGGTCGGCGTACACGCTGGAGAAGATCGAGCCGATGACGGCGACGCCGAGGGTGCCGCCGAGCTCACGGGTCGCGTCGTTGACCGCCGAGCCGACGCCGGCGCGTGCCGGCGGCAAGACCTGGAGGATCGACTCCGTCGCAGGTGTGCTGACCAGGCCGAGCCCGATGCCCATCAGGACCATCTGCGGGACGATCACGGTGGCGTAGTCGACGTCGACGCCGCTGCGCGAGATCCACAGGAACGAGGCGCCGAGCATCGCCAGCCCGGTCGAGACCACGGCCTTGGTGCCGAGCCGGGGTGCGAGCACACCGCCGAGGGCCGACGCCACCGCGATGGCCAGTGCGACCGGGATCGTGCGGGCGCCGGCACCGAGCGGGGAGTAGTCGCGGACGAACTGGAAGTACTGCGTGATCAGGAAGATGAAGCCGAAGAGCGCGAAGAAGGCGACCGTGACGGCCCCGGAGGCGGCGCTGAAGCGGGGATCGGCGAAGAGGGTGACGTCGAGCATCGGGTGCTCGACGCGGCGCTCGATCCGGACGAACAGGGAGATGAGCGCCAGCGCGCCGGCGAAGCCCGCGAGGGTCGCGGCGCTGGACCAGCCGCGGTCGGGTCCCTCGATGATGGTGTGGGTCAGCAGCCCCAGCGCGGCGACCGACACGGCCAGCCCGGGGAGGTCGAGCCGGGGCACGGCCGGGTCGCGCGACTCGGGGACGAAGGCGAGGGTCATCGCGGTCGCCACCAGCGCGACCGGCACGAGCGCCCAGAAGACCGAGTGCCAGGTGAAGTGCTCGAGCAGCCAGCCGCCGCTGACCGGGCCGAGCGCGACACCCAGCCCGGTGCTCGCGCCCCAGGCGCCGAGGGCGGCGGCCCGCTCGCGGCGGTCGGGGAAGGTGTTGGCGATGATCGAGAGCGTCGTGGGGAAGATCAGGGCGGCGCAGACGCCCATCGCGAAGCGGAGCGCGACCAGCTGGCCGGCGGTGGAGGCGAGCGCGGCGACGCCGGTGGCGATCGCGAACCCGAGCAGGCCCAGGACGAGCGCGGGGCGGCGCCCGAACCGGTCCGACAGGCTGCCCATGGCGAGCACGAGCGCGGCGAACGCGAGGTTGTAGCCGTCGACGATCCACAGCAGCTCGCGGGTGCCGGCGTCGAGGGAGGTGGCGAGCTCGGGGAGCGCGACGTTCACGATCGTGGTGTCGAGGTTGATGCTCAAGGTGGCCAGGCAGACCGTGACGAGCACGAGTGGCCGGTGGACGGGTCGGGACATGGGTTCCTCGCTGGTGGGTGTTGTCGGTGTCAACATCCCGATGATGGGACCCTCATGTGACCGCTGTCAACATTTCCGTCGCGGTGGGTTAGCCTCTGCCCGTGAGCACCGCGCGCTACCACCACGGCAACCTGCGAGCCGCCCTCGTCGAGGCGGGGGTCGCCGCCGTCCGCGAGTCCGGGCCCGACGGCGTGGCGCTGCGCGACCTGGCCCGCCGGGTGGGGGTGAGCCACAACGCGGCCTACCGGCACTTCGCCGACCGCGAGGAGCTGATGGGGGAGATCGCCGGCGCCGGGATGGCCGCGCTCGGCGAGGAGGGTCGTCGACGCCTGGACGCCGTGGGGGAGACGGACCCCGTACGCCGCTCGCGGCTGCGGCTGCGCGCGCTGGGTCGGGGCTACGTCGCGTTCGCCCGGGCCGAGCGCGGGCTGTTCCGCGTCGCCTTCGCCGACCACCCGTCACTGGACGGGACGCCGACCATGGACGTCGAGGCGGAGGCTGCCGCCTGGGAGGGTCCTTTCGGCCAGCTGGTCGGCTGCCTCGACGAGATGGAGGCGGTGGGCTTCCTGGCGTCGTCGGCGCGCCCGGGCGCGGAGTACACCTGCTGGGCGGCGGTCCACGGCCTGTCCATGCTGCTGCTGGAGGGGCCGCTGCAGAAGCTGCCGGACGAGGCGGCCGAGGCGGTCGTCGAGGAGGTCCTGGCGTCGCTGGACCGCGGGCTCGGCGCGACCACCGGGACGTACGCGCCCCTCGACTGACGCGTCAGCCGTTCTCGAGGCGGAGCTCCTGGGCGTCGATCATCTGCGACGCCTGGCGCAGTGCGTCGGTGCTGTAGGCGCCGATCGCCTGCTCCTCGTGGAGCGCGTCGCGCATCCGGGCGACGAACTCGCGGTGCAGCAGGACGCGCTGCGAGGCCTGCGAGAGCGCCTCGGGGGAGTCATCACCGCGGTCGCGGGCCCGGGTGAGCCAGCCGAGCATCTCCTCGGCCACGGCCGGGTCGATCGGGCGGCCGTCGACGACGATCGCGTCCGTGGGGCCGAGTGCGGCGACCGCGCGCGAGGTGATGCCGCCAAAGAGGTCGCGCACCTCGTCGCGGTGGGTGTCGGGGTCGGTGCCGGACACCCCGAGGCGACGGATGACGTAGGGCAGGGTGCCGCCGTAGAGCAGGAGCGACACGACGGCGACCACGAAGGCGACGGTCACCAGCAGCGTGCGGTCGTCGATCTCCTCGCCGATGGTGAGGGCGGCGGCCAGCGTGACGACGCCGCGCATGCCGGCCCACGACAACACGGCTCCACCGCGCGCGGTCACCGGCTCGCTCTCCTGGTAGGCCACGTCCGCGCGGCCGCGCTCCACGCGGCGCCGGAACTGGCCGATGCGACGCTCGCCCCGCGGTCCTTCGAGCCGGGGGCTGGGTCGGTCGGAGAGCGAGTCGACGCGGTCGCTGATCTCGTCGAGGCGCTCACGCATCGCGTCGAGCCTCGGCTGCTGGCGGCGCTCGCTGAGGACCTGCACGCCGACGAACCCGACCCGGAGCACCAGCAGGAGCGCGAGGATGACGGCGGACACCACGGCGACCTGGCCGGGGGTGTTGTTGGAGTTGTCGAGGTCTCGGAGCAGGCCCTCGAGCTGGAGGCCCATCAGCAGGAACACGCCGTTCTCGACGAGGAACTGCAGGGTGAGCCAGTTGGTCCGCTCGGTGAGCCGCTCACGCGCGGTGAAGCGGCGCGCGCCGTGGTGACCGGTGACGAGGCCGGCCACGACGACGGCGACGACGCCCGAGGCCTCGGCCTCCTCGGCGGGGAGGAAGGCGAGGAACGGGACGATGAAGCTGACCGCGGTCATGAGGACCGGGTCGGCCAGGCGGGCGCGCAGCCAGACGGTCGCGTGCCCCACGACGTAGCCGATCACCAGCGCGAGCACGACCGCGCGGACGAAGTCGAAGAGCGCGTCGGTGAGGCTGAAGCCGGCGGTGACGGCGAGGAGGGCCGTGCGCAGGACCACCAGCGCGGAAGCGTCGTTGAGCAGGCTCTCGCCCTCGAGGACGGTCATCAGGCGATGGGGGAGCCCGAGCCGCTTGCCGATCGCGGTGGCGGCGACGGCGTCGGTGGGGCTCACCACCGCGCCGAGGGCGACCCCGGCGGCGAACGAGACGCCCGGGACGAGCAGGTGGACCACGGCGCCGACGGCGAGCGCGGACACCACGACGAGGGTCACCGACAGCCACGTGATCATCCCGAAGCTGCGGCGCAGGTCGAGGACCGGCACCTGGACCGCGGTGGCGTAGAGCAGCGGCGGCAGCGCGCCGACCAGGATCCAGTCCGGCTCGAGGACGAACTCCGGCGTGCTCGGCACCAGGCTGAACACGATCCCGACGACCAGCAGCACGAGCGGCGTCGCGATGCCGGTGCGCCGCGACAGCACCGCCGCGACCACGATGGCCATGAGCGCCGCGATGGCGAGGGTCAGCAGCTCCACGTGGTCAGGGTAGGTGGGGGTGGGGCGTGGTAACAGCGGTGTAGTTCTCGGGGGTGCTGCCGGATCCGCTATCTGACATAATGTCAGTTATCGGCGGTATTGCTCGGGCGGGCGATCCCCGGCTGACCGGGGATCGCTGAACATGTCAGGCCGTGCATGCCCTGACATGTTCAGCGAGAGCCTGACCGACCTGAACCCTGGAGAACGCCGCTGGGAGAACGCCGCTGGGAGAACGCCGCTGGGAGAACGCCGCTGGGAGAACGCCGCTGGGAGAACGCCGCTGGGAGAACGCCGCTGGGAGAACGCCGCTGGGAGAACGCCGCTGGGAGAACGCCGCTGGGAGAACGCCGCTGGGAGAACGCCGACGGGAGAACGCCGACGGGATTGGTCAGAAGACCGTGGAGTCCCTGCGTCACCTGGTGGCACCAGGGCTTCACGATCGCAGCAACTGACATAACGTGACGCCCGCTCAGGCGAACTTGCCGTACTTCTTGTGCATCGCCTGCTTGCTCACGCCCAGCATCGTGCCGATCTCGGCCCAGCTGAAGCCGTGGATCCGGGCGCGGCGCACGGCGACGGCCTCGGCCGCGGCGAGCTCGTGCTTGGCGCGGGCGATGCGCATGAGCTCCTCGAGAGGGCTCTCCTCCCCCGGCTCCTCGGCGTCGACAGCGGTCCCCATGCGTCAACCATGATTGACGAAGGACGGAAAGTCAACCCTTGTTGACGGACTGGTCCTGGACGAGGTGCAGCAGCCACTGGGTGCCGCCGGTGTGGATCAGCGCGAAGCGACGGGTCGAGGTCCGGCCGGACAGCACGAACAGCAGCCGGCGGTCCGTGCGGTCCTCGAGGGTCCACGTGCCGGTGTCGGCGATGGACTTGTGCTCGTCCTCGAAGTCGACGTGGTCGAGCTCGTGGTCGTCGACGGCGATCGCCAGGCGGTCGTGCGCCGGGTCGTCGGGCAGCCCCTTCGGCACCGCCCAGCTGCGGAGCACGCCGTCCTCCTCGAGTCGCAGGTCGAAGTGCGGGCTCGGGCGACGGTGGTCGTGCAGCACGAAACGGGACGGCACCGGCCGATCAGTCCTTCGGCCGCTCGTCGACGATCCGGCGCATCTTGCCGACCGACCGCTCGATGCCGAACGGCTCGACGACCTCCACCTCGACGCTCACGCCGATCATCCGCTTCACCAGGTCGGCCACGTGGCGTCCGGCGGCGTCGCCCACCTCGGTGCCGACGTGCTCGCGGCGCTCGATCCGGACGGTGAGCGTGTCGAGGTTGCCCGCGCGACGGCGTACGCACTGGAAGTGCGGGGTGAGCTCGGGGACGCCCAGGACGAGCTCCTCGATCTGCGTCGGGAACAGGTTGACCCCGCGCAGGATGATCATGTCGTCGGTGCGGCCGGTGATCTTCTCGATCCGGCGCATCGGGCGCATCGACCCCGGCAGCAACCGCGTCAGGTCGCGCGTGCGGTAGCGCAGGACCGGCATCGCCTCCTTGGTCAGCGAGGTCAGGACGAGCTCGCCCTCCTCGCCGTCCGGCAGCACCTCGCCGGTCGTCGGGTCGATGATCTCCGGGTAGAAGTGGTCCTCCCAGACGTGCAGTCCGTCCTTGGTCTCCACGCACTCCTGCGCGACGCCGGGGCCGATGATCTCCGAGAGGCCGTAGATGTCGACGGCGTGCATGTCGAGGCGCTCCTCGATCGCCCGGCGCATCTCGTCGGTCCAGGGCTCGGCGCCGAAGATGCCGACGCGCAGCGAGCTCGCGCGCGGATCGAGGCCCCGGCGCTCCATCTCGTCGACGATGTTGAGCATGTAGGACGGCGTCACCATGATCACCGCCGGCCGGAAGTCCTCGATCAGCTGGACCTGCCGCTCGGTCATCCCGCCGGAGACCGGCACGACGGTGCAGCCGAGCTTCTCGGCGCCGGCGTGCGCGCCGAGCCCGCCGGTGAAGAGCCCGTAGCCGTACGCGTTGTGCAGCACGTCGCCCGGTCGTCCGCCCGCGGCCCGGATCGAGCGCGCCACGACGGTCGCCCAGACGTCGAGGTCGGCGCGGGTGTAGCCCACGACGGTCGGCTTGCCGGTGGTGCCGGACGAGGCGTGCAGGCGCACCACCTCCTCGCGCGGCACGGCGAACATCCCGAACGGGTAGTTCTGCCGCAGCGTCTCCTTCGTGGTGAACGGCAGCCGCGCCAGGTCGGACAGCTCCCGGATCTCCCGCGGGTCGACCCCGGCGTCGTCGAGGGCGGCGCGGTAGTGCGCGACGTTGTCGTACGCGTGGCGCACCGACCAGCGCAGCCGGTCGAGCTGGACGCTGCGCAGCTCGTCGACGGAGACCTGCTCGATCGGGTCGAGCCGGTCGTCGGGTGGGATCGCTGCGGGCACGGGCGTCCTCCTGCTCGGTTTCCTGACCTCCCGGTCAGCATGTCACCGATGGGATCAGCCGGCACCCACCGGCGCGCGCACCGAGCGGAACGGTGACGCGGCCAGGGCGACGGCCACGAGCGCGAAGACCACGACCGCGGCAGCGAGCACCACGCGTACGCCGAGGGCGTCCGCGAGCAGGCCGGCGACGGGGGCGACGACCACGATGACGGCGCGGTTGGCCGAGCGCAGCGTGGTGTTGGTGCGGGCCTGGAGTTCGTCGGGCGTCACCAGCTGGCGATAGCTCATCTCGTGGGAGTTGCTCGCGCCCATCGCCAGCCCGAAGAGCGCCTGTCCGGCGGCCAGCACGGCGAAGGCGCCCGTCGCGGAGCCGACGCCGCCGGCGAGCAGCATCACCGCGATCCCGCAGGTCGTCACGACGTGGCAGGCGATGATCGTGCGGCCCGTGCCCAGCCGCCTCCCCACGGCGGTCGTGATCGACGCACCGACGAGCGCCCCGACTCCCCCGGCCGCACCGACCAGGCCGAAGCGGGCCGCCGAGAGGTCGAGCGTGACGAGGGCGTACGGCGCGAGGACGACGCCGACGATCGCGCTGCCGACGAACCACCCGTGGGTGACGAGGGCGAGGGTGCGCAGCCCGGACGGTCCGTAGGCCCAGCGCAACCCCTCGGCGACGTCCGCGAGGAGCCCGCGGACCGTGACGCCGGTCCGGGCCGGCGGCTCGTCGACCCTGATCCGGCGCAGCGTGAGCGCGGAGAAGAGGTAGGTCAGCGCGTCGACGACCACGGTGAGCGGCGCGCCGACGGTGCTCACCAGCAGCCCGCCGAGTGCCGGCCCCGCGGTCGACGACACCGCGTCGGCCCCGTCGATGCGGGCGTGCGCCCGCTGCAGGTCGGCGCCGTCGACGAGACGGGGCAGGAACGACATCGACGCAGCCATGTTGACCACGGCGGCGGTGCCGTAGGCCACCACGACCACCAGCAGCACCGGCAGCGACAGCGCGTCGAGCCACCACAGCAGCGGGATCGTGAGCAGCAGCACGGCCTGCAGGAGGTCGGTGCCGACCATCAGCGGGAGCCGGCGCCGGCCGTCGACGAGCGCACCGACGAGCAGCCCGACCACGAGGTACGGCAACCAGCGCGCGGCGTTGAGCCAGCCGACGTCGCCGGCCGTGCCGTCGAGGGTCAGCAGCACGAGCGCCTGGAGCGCGAGCAGGGTGACGTTGGTGCCCATGCCGGACACGGCGTCGGCCCGCCAGTAGCGGGCGAAGTCGGCCGAGATCACCCGAGCCGGCGCACCTGGTAGGTGCCGGTCGTGGTGGCGACCACCTCGCCGGACGTGTCGGTGAGCGTCGCCTCGAGCACGAACTCGCCCCTGCCGGTGGCGAGCGCGTCGCGCCGCACCCGTTCGGCGTCCGCGGGCGACAGCGTGGCCTCGGCGCGTACGACGCCGAGTGCGGGCCGGCGGAACCGGATGGTCGACTCCTTGACCAGCGGCACGAACCCGGCGAGCTCGTCCTCGAGGTCGAACGTCGCCAGCGCGAGGACCCCGCCGAGCATCTCGGCCACGCTGTAGAGCGAGCCCGCGTAGGTGACGCCGAAGTGGTTGCGGTTGGGCTCCGCGGGCAGCTCGGCGACGGCGTGCCCGGCAGCGACCTCGACCAGCCGGACACCCATCGCGTCGAGGATCGGGACGGAGGAGACGGACGCGGCCCGCACCGCCGCTGCTTCCTCCACTCTCAACGTATAGGCCATCAGGGGGCTTGCCGCAAGGCCCCGGGGAGGCCCCACACTGCACGGCGTGATGCACCCGGACACCTTCCCCTTCGCCCTGCCCGACGCCCTCTCCGCCAAGTCCGACCCCGCCCTGATCGACGCCGACCGGGAACACTTCCGCGCCCTCGGCGCCAGCCTCCGCGACGCGGTCGCCGACCTCGAGGCGAGCCTCGCCGAGGTCCGGCGCGCGCCCGCCCGGTACGGCACCGCAGCCCTCGAGCGCGACCAGGAGGTGCACCGGGTGTCCGCCCGGCTGCGCGCCCTGCGCCGCTACGACCTCGACCTCTGCCTCGGCCGCGTCGTGCACGCCGACCGGGACGAGGTGACCTACGTCGGGCGGTTCGGGCTCGCCGCCCGCGACGGGCGGCGACTGCTGGTCGACTGGCGCTCCCCCGCCGCCGAGCCGTTCTTCGCCGCCACCCACGCCCGGCCGCACGGGCTCGCGAGCCGTCGCCGCTACCGCTGGACCGGCGGACGGATCGTCGACTTCTGGGACGAGGCGTTCACCGAGGAGGCGTTGAGCCACACGGCGGCCCTCGACGACCAGTCGGCGTTCGTCGCCACGCTCGGCGGCAGCCGCACCGCTCGGATGCGCGACGTGCTCGGCACCATCCAGGCCGACCAGGACGCGATCGTCCGGGCGCCGTCGAGCGGGGCGCTGGTCGTGGACGGCGGGCCGGGCACCGGCAAGACGGTCGTCGCGCTGCACCGCACCGCGTACCTGCTCTACGCGGACCCGCGGCTGGGCCACCGCCGCGGCGGCGTGCTGTTCGTCGGTCCGCACCAGCCCTACCTGGCCTACGTCGGCGACGTGCTGCCCAGTCTCGGTGAGGAGGGCGTGCGGACCTGCACGCTGCACGACCTCGTGCCGGAGGCGGCGACCGCCACGCCCGAGGACGACGACCGCGTGGCGGCGCTCAAGGCCGACCTGCGGATGGTTGCCGCGATCGAGCCCGCCGCCGCGCTCTACGAGGAGCCGCCGACCGAGCCGCTGCTCGTCGAGACGCCGTGGGGCGACCTCCTGCTCTCGGCGCAGGACTGGGCGGAGGCGTTCGACGCCCCCGACCCCGGGACCCCGCACAACCTCGCCCGCGACGACGTGTGGGACGAGGTCCTCACCATCCTCGTCGACCGCGCCGACGGGCTCGACGAGGTGGGTCCCGACGACCTCCGGACGGTCCTCGACCGGCACCGCGGACTGCGCGACGCGTTCGACCGCGCGTGGCCGCTGCTCGAGCACACCGACCTGGTCGGTGACCTGTGGACCGTTCCGGCGTACCTGCGCCACTGCGCTCCCTGGCTCGCGCCCGACGAGGTCCGCGCGCTGCGGCGCAGCGACCCCGAGGCGTGGACCCACGCCGACCTGCCGCTGCTCGACGCCGCCCGGATGCGGCTCGGCGACCCCGAGGCGTCGCGCCGGCGTCGCCGGGCGCGGGCCGCCGAGGCCCGCGAGCGCGCCCGGATGGACGAGGTGGTCGACGACCTCCGCACGACCGCCCGGGAGACGGGGGCGGACGAGTTCGGCGAGGGGCTGGTGACGATGCTCGTCCACGACGACCTGCAGACCGCGCTGGTCGACGACGGCGCCCTGCCCGACGAGGACGCCGACCCGCTGTCCCAGCCGTTCGCGCACGTCGTCGTCGACGAGGCGCAGGAGCTCACCGACGCGGAGTGGGCGATGGTGCTGCGGCGCTGCCCGTCGCGCAGCCTCACCATCGTGGGCGACCGCGCGCAGGCGCGTCACGGTTTCGACGGGACGTGGGCCGAGCGGCTCGCGCGGGTCGGGCTGCCGGCCACCACGGTGATGCCGCTGACGGTCAACTACCGCACGCCCGCCGAGGTGATGACGGCCGCCGAGCCGGTGATCCGCGCCGCGCTCCCGGAGGCCAACGTCCCCACGTCGGTGCGCGAGAGCGGGATCCCGGTGCGCCACGGCGCCGCCGGCGACCTCGACGCCGTCGTGGCGGGGTGGCTGGACTCCCACGCCGAGGGCACCGCGGTCGTGATCGGTGCGGGAACTGACGATCGCTGGGGCCCTCGGGTGCGCGCGCTCACGCCGGTCCTGGCGAAGGGGCTCGAGTTCGACCTCGTCGTCCTCGTGCAGCCGGACCGGCTCGGCGACGGCGTCACCGGCGCCGTCGACCGCTACGTCGCGATGACCCGCGCGACGCAGGAGCTGGTGGTGCTCAGCGGCTGACCTCGTCGCGCACGAACGCGCTGGCGTAGGACGTGGTGCCGACCGCGATCGAGTACTCCTCGTAGTAGTCGGAGATCCCGTTGCGCTGGGCCGCGCGGTGGCGCGGGTGTTCGCGCCACCCGCGGTGGCTCTCCTCGTCGGAGAACGTCACGATCGTGGCCCGCTCGCCGTCGTCGGCGACGAACGTCTTGGTCTCGACGAAGCCGGGCATCGAGCGGGCCAGGTCGGCCACGACCTCGAGCTCGGCGGCATAGGCCTCGCGTGCAGGCTCGCGCAGCCGGTTGCGGAACACCGTGACGACCTGTCCGGTGTGCGGTCGGGTGCGGTCGGCGGTCACCGGCCGAGTGTCGCACGCAGGGCGGACACGTCCTCGGGCCCGACCCGGCAGCAGCCGCCGACCAGACGGGCCCCGTCGGCGACCCAGGACGCCACGTCGGCGGGATCGAACGCGGACTCCCCCGTCCAGGCGCGCGCCTGCGCGTCCCACCCCTGGCCGGAGTTGGGGTAGACCACGGCAGGGCCCCGCTCCCTCGCCAGCGCGACGACGGCGGTGGCGTCGGACGGGGTGGTGCAGTTGACTCCGACGGCGAGGACCTCGGCGACGTCGGCCGCCATCGCGAACGCCTCGGCGAGCGGTTCGCCGGCGCGGGTGCGGTCGCCGGCCACGGAGAGCGACAGCCACGCCGGCACGCCGGTGCCGTCGAGCTCGGCCAGCACGGCCTCCACCTCGGCCAGGCACGGGACGGTCTCGACGGCGAGGACGTCGGCCCCCTCCCCCACGGTCGCGGCCAGCACCTCCAGGCGTGGACGGTGGAACGCGCGCAGCCCGGCCACGTCGAGGTCGTAGTCACCGCGGTACTCCGACCCGTCGGCGAGCACCGCGCCGTACGGTCCGACCGAGGCGGCGACCCAGCCGCCGGGGGCCACGGCGTCACGGGCGGACGCCGCGAGCGCGACGCTGCGGCGCAGCAACCGGGTGACCTCCCCGGCGTCGACGCCGTCGGAGCCGAAGCCCTCGTAGGACACCTGGTAGGACGCGGTCGTCGCGACCTCGGCGCCGGCCTCGAAGAACTCGCGGTGCGCGGCCTCGACCGCGTCCGGGTCGTCGCGCAGCAGGCGGGCCGACCAGAGGTGCGAGGACAGGTCGTGGCCGTGTCGTTCGAGCAGCGTGGCCAGGCCGCCGTCGAGGACGACGGGTCGTTCGGCGACGGTGTCACGCAGGGAGGGACGGGCGGGGGCGCTCATGCCCCGATCGTCTCACCGCCGCAGGCGCAGCCGGCTCGGCGTGCCGGCCGTGGACGGTGGCAGTGCGAGGCCGCGCCGTCCGGGGCTGAACCGGCCGGCCACCCGGGCGGGGTGCGCACCCGTGGAGACGGGCACGCCGTGCCAGGACAGGAACCCCAGCAGGCACCACAGCACGGCCTCCTTGCCGTCCGCCGGCAGGCCGTGGGCCTCGCTCCGGACGAGCGGCACGTCACCGAGATGGCGCTGGAGCGCGGCCATGAGGACCGGGTTGGCGGTGCCGCCACCCGAGGCGACGACCTCGACGGGACGCGCATGGAGCACCGCGTCGGCGACCGTGGCGGCGGTCAGCTCGACCAGCGTGGCCTGCACGTCCGGCCACGGCTGACCGTCGAGCTGCCCGTCGAGCCACGCCGCCGAGAACACCTCGCGCCCGGTCGAGGTGCCCGCCCCCGGCTGGAGGTGGGGGTGGCGGAGCAGGCGCGCCAGCAGCTCGTGGTCGACCCGCCCGCGGGCGGCCAGGGCGCCGTCGCGGTCGAACGGCTCGCCCGTCACCCGCTCCGCCACCACGTCGAGCAGGCAGTTGGCCGGGCCCGTGTCGCGGGCGGCGGCGCCGGTGGGCCCGACGACGGTGATGTTGGCGATCCCGCCGAGGTTGAGCGCCGCGCGGACGTCGCCGCCCGCGAGCCACAGGGCGTCGAGCACGACTGCGAGCGGTGCGCCGTGGCCTCCCGCGGCCACGTCGGCGGTCCGCAGGTCGCTCACGACCGGCAACCCGGTGGCCTCGGCCACCCAGGCCGGCTGCCCGAGCTGGAGGGTGGTCAGGCACCGCTCCCCGACCACCTCGTGGTGGACGGTCTGACCGGGCGACACGACCAGGTCGGGCCGGACCGGCGCGTCCTCGCACGCGGCACGGGCGACGGCCGCCACGGCCTGTCCGACCGCCGCGTCGAGCAGCGCGAGGTCGCGCGCGGTGGTCACCGCCGGCGGCAGCACCGCGAGGGCCTGCTCGCGGACACCGTCGGGCCAGGGCGCGGCCGAGGTCGAGAGCACCTCGGCCTCGACGACCCCGTCGTCGAGCGACAGGTCGACCAGCCCGACGTCGAGCCCGTCGGCCGAGGTGCCCGACGCGACGGAGAGGACAATCACGACGTGGCCCGCACCAGAGGCCGCGCGAGCTCGACGGCCACGCGGGCCCGGCCCCCGCCCTCGGACAGCAGCCGGTCGGCCTCGGTCGCGTCGACCCCGGCCAGCACGGCGACCAGGGCGGTCTTGGTGCGCCAGCCGGAGGCCTCGAGCGCCGCGAGGGCGGTCGGGTCGTCGACCCCGGCGGCCTCGCGGACGATCCGGCGCGCGCGGCGGCGCAGCTTCTCGTTGGACGCGGCGACGTCGACCATCCACGCGCCGTAGGCGTGGCCTGCACCGACCATGGCGCCCGTCGAGACGACGTTGAGCACGATCTTCTGCGCCGTGCCTGCCTTCAGCCGGGTCGAGCCGCCGAGCACCTCGGGGCCGGTCAGCACCTCCACGGCGACGTCGGCGGCCGCTGCGACCGGGCTGTGCGGGTTGTTGACCACCGCGACGGTGGCGGCACCGGCGGCGCGGGCGTGCTCGAGCGCCGCGAGGACGTACGGCGTGCGACCCGACGCCGTGATCCCGACGACCAGGTCGCGCGCGGTGAGCCCGCGCGCGTCGAGGTCGGCGACGGCGGAGCCGCGGTCGTCCTCGGCACCCTCGACCGCCTGGGTGGCGGCGCCCTCGCCACCGGCGGTGAGCGCCACGACCTGGTCGGGCGTCACACCGAAGGTCGGTGGGCACTCGGCGGCGTCGACCGCGGCCAGCCGACCGGGGGTCCCGGCCCCGACGTAGAGCAGGCGTCCGCCGGAGGTCAGCGCGCCGCGGGCGAGGTCGACGGCCCGGGCGAGCGCCGGGGCCGCGGCGGAGAGCGCCGCCGGGACCGTCGCCTCGGCGTCGAGGAGCACCTGCACGAGCTGATCGGCGTCGTAGGTGTCGAGGTCAGCGAGGTCCGGGCGGCTCTGCTCGGTGGCGAGCACGTCGACGTCATCGACCGACGAGGTGCGCGGCGCGGCGACGTGGATCGGGCCGCAGCGGACCACCGCCTCCTCGTGGGGCAGGTCGGTGAGCTGGGCCAGCAGGAGGGCACCGGCAGCGGGGTCACCCGCGGCGCCGACCAGGTGCACCTCTGCCGGCCACGTCGGGCTGGCGGCGGCCGCGAGCCCGCCCACCAGCGCGAGCTCGGGCACACCGGCCGCCTGCACGGCGCTGGTGCCGAGCTCGACCCAGCTCGCGAGCGCGCGGGCGACGACGTCGGCAGCGGCCTGGTCGTCCTCCGCCGCGGCGGCGAGGACGTCGGGCGCGAAGGTCGCGGTCGTGCGGGCGGTGCTGCCCGCCGCGGCGAGCGTGGCCGGCAGTGCCTGGAGGTCGCCGAAGCGCGCGGTGGCCGCAGCGGTCAGAGCCGTCGCCGGCCCCCGTCCCTCACGGTGCATCAGCACCGCGCGCAGTCCCTCGCGACCGATCCACGCGCCGCTGCCGTCGTCCCCGAGCCAGGGTCCCCAGCCGTCGACCTGCGTGCGACGCCCGCCTGCGTCGACGGCGAGCGCGACGACGCCGGTCCCGAGCGCGAGGACGGCGCCGGGGCGCCCGCCGAGGGCGCCGACGTGGGCGGCGACTGAGTCGGACGTCACCGCGGTCCGGGCGCCGGGGAGCGCCTCGGCCAGGGCACGTGCGAGCTCGCGCGCCGCGGCAGGAGCGGCCTCGGCGCCGGCCGCCCCGACGGCGACCGCCTGGACGGCGACCGCCTGGACGCTGCCGGACCGCGGCAGCTCGTCGAGCACGGCGAGGACCGCCCGCAGCGCGGCCTCGACGCCACCGTGCTCGGCCAGCCCGGGCGCACCGGTCCCGGCGGCCTCGATGCCCGCGTCCGTGCGGGCGCGGCAGCCGGTCTTCCCGAGGTCGACCCCGACGATCACATGTCCTCCTGCGTGTCCGTGACGAGTGCGTGGCGCACGGCGAGGGCGGCGGCGCGCCCCCCGGCGTGGCTGGTGAGCTGGTGGGTGGCGGGCGGCGCGTGCGGGTCGTCGGGCCCCAGGTGGACGACGAGCGTGTCGGCACGCTCGGCCAGGACGGCCTCGACGACGGCCCGGCTGCGCGGCCCGCTGCGCCCCTCGACCGCGACGACCGGTCGGCCCTCGCGTCCGCGCACGTGGCGCAGCGCGGCGTCGGGGTCGTCGACCGCCACCACGTCGTCGAGGTGGCGGGCCAGCTGGGACGGACGGGTGCCCGCCGCGTACGCGGTCTCGCTGGGCGCGAGCAGCACCGGGACGCCGGGCGCGAGGCCGACGTCGCCGCGGCGCGACAGCGCCGCGCCGGCCGCACGGACGCCGAGCGCGAGGGCCTCGGCGTCGGTCGGAGCAGCTCCGGGGGCCGGCATCCGCAGCGCTGAGACCCGGGCGGCCGCCTCCTCGAGCCGCTCGCCCGGGACGCCGAGCGCGATCGCGTCGACGAGCTCGCGGGCGGCGGCCTCGTCGTCGTAGCGCTCGGGGAAGACCGGGTTGCCGACGCACACGAGGTCGACACCGGCCCGCAGCGCGGCGGCGGCGCCGCCGGCACGTCCGACGCGGGCGCTGAGCGCCTTCATGTCGATCGCGTCTGTCATCACGACGCCGTCGAACCCGAGCTCGTCACGCAGCAGCCCGAGGACTCGCGGCGACGTGGTCGACGGCTGGTCGTCGAGGGCGCGGACGACGACGTGGGCCGTCATCACGCAGTCGACACCGGCCTCGACCGCGGCGGCGAACGGCGCGAGGTCCCGTCGCCGCCAGGTGGCCTCGTCCACGTCGAGCTCGGGCAGCGTCAGGTGGGAGTCGGTGCGGGTGGCGCCGTGGCCGGGGAAGTGCTTGGCGCACGCCGCCGCTCCCCCGGCGTGCAGGCCGCGCACGAACGCCGCGGCGTGGCGGGCCACCAGGTCGGGGTCGGCGCCGAACGAGCGCTCCCCGATCACCGGGTTGTCGGGCTCGGAAGCGACGTCGGCCACCGGCCCGAGCACCACGTCGACGCCGAGCGCGCGGGCTCGTGCGCCGAGCCCGCGGGCGACCTCGGCGGTCACCGCGACGTCGTCGAGCGCGCCCAGGGTCGCGTGTCCGGGCCACGGTGAGCCGGCGGCCACGTCGAGCCGCGTGACGGTGCCGCCCTCCTCGTCGGAGGTGACCAGCACGCCCGGCCGGACCGCGTGGAGGGAGTCGGTGAGGGCCCGGACCTGCTCGGGATCGGCGACGTTCTGGCCGAACAGGCACACGCCCGCGAGGCCGTCGTCGAGCAGGTCGAGGAGCCAGGGCGGTGCGGTCGTGCCGTCGAAGCCGGGGACCAGGACCGCGGCCGCCAGCCGGCGCAGCGTGGGGTCGATGCTCATCCCTTCACCGCCCCCGCGACCATGCCCTCGGAGAGCCGCTTCTGGACGACGATGAAGAAGATCATGACCGGGACGGTGATCAGGGTGGAGCCGGCCATGACCGAGCCCCAGTCGGTGCCGTACTGGGTGAAGAACTGGCGCAGGCCCGCGGCGACGGTGAACTTGTCCTCGTCGTCGAGGAAGGTGATCGCGAAGACGAACTCGTTCCACGCCGTGATGAAGGAGAAGACGCTCGTCGCGACCAGACCGGGTCCGACGAGCGGGAACAGCACCGACCAGAACATCCGCGGCCACGACGCGCCGTCGAGGTAGGCCGCCTCCTCCAGCTCGGGCGGCACAGCCGCGACGAACCCGCGCAGCATCCAGATCGCGAAGGGCAGCGAGAAGGCGACGTAGACGACCATCAGGGCGATGAGGCTGTTGAGCTGGCCGAGCGAGCTGACCTGGATGAACAGCGGGATCACCAGTGCCTCCAGCGGCACCATCTGCACGACCAGCACGAGCACCAGCACGGTGGTGCGCAGCCGGAACCGGAAGCGGGCCACGGCGACCGCGGCCAGCAGGGCGAGCAGGCCGCTGACCACGACGGTCCCGAGCCCGACCGCGAGCGAGTTGAGCAGGTAGCGCCCGAAGCCGCCCTCGCCGAGCACGAAGGAGAAGTTCGCGAGCGACAGGTCCGACGGCAGCAGGGCGCGCGAGCCGTCGTTGGCGCGGCTGTCGAAGGCGGTGGAGACCATGATCAGCACCGGGAAGATGCTGAAGGCCAGCACCACCACGAAGCCGAGGCCCTCGGCCAGGCGGACCGCCGGGCGCTTGCGCACCCTGGGCGGGCGGGCACCTGTCGCGGCCGGCGCGGTGCCGGTCGTGGTGAGGGCGCTCATCAGAGCTCCTTCTGCTTGAAGAGGGTGCGGAGGTAGACGCTGGTGACCGCCAGCAGCAGCACGGTGAGGACGACCGCGACGGCCGCGCCGTAGCCGAACCGGTTCTGCGAGATGCCCTCGAGGTAGGACCACGTCCCGAGGTTGAGCAGGTCGCGGTCGGTGCCGGACCCGCCGGGCATGAGGTAGATCTGGGTGAAGACCTTGAAGTCCCAGATGGTCGAGAGCACGACGACCACGGCGAAGATCGGCTTCATGATCGGGTACGTGATGTGCCAGAAGCGTCGCCACGGCCCGGCGCCGTCGATGGCGGCCGACTCCAGCACCTCCTTGGGCACGGTGAGCAGCCCTGCCAGCACCGTCACCGCGACGAACGGGAACCCGTGGTGCACCACGTTGAGCGTCGCGATGGAGTAGAACGCGAGCCGGTCGGTGAACCAGTTGGTGGTGTCCGGGTCGGCGAGGCCGACCGAGGACAGCAGGCGCATCACCATGCCGTCGCTGGTGTCGAAGACGTAGACCCAGACGTACGTCCCGCTGACCGCGGGCATCGCCCACGCCGCCATGATCGCGGTGGTCAGCACGCCGCGGCCCCACGGCCCGAGCCGGGCGAGCAGCAGCGCGACGAGGGTGCCGACCACGACCGTGAGCACCACGCACACCGCGGCGAACACCACCGTGTTGGGCAGGGCGGTGCGCCACAGCGTGGGGTTGGTGAGGATCTCGGCGAAGTTGTCGAGCCCGGTCCAGTGGAAGCCGCCCTCGCGCAGCTCGCGCAGGCCGAAGTCCTGCACGGACAGGGAGAAGACCCACAGGAGCGGGTAGACCAGCAGGCCGCCCACGACGAGGAGCGCGGGCGCCAGCAGCGCCCACGGCAGCCACCCGGGGGTGAGCCCCCGGTGGCGCCGCGGGGGCGGTGTCGGTGCCGCCGGAGTCGTGTCCCGGCGCGCGGTGTCGTCGTGGACGACCTGCTGGGTGGTCATGCGGGTCAGCTGCCCTTCTGGAAGATGTCGTCCATCTCGTCGGCGGCGGCCGAGCTCGCCTCCTCGACGCTCGCGTCGCCGGAGAGGATGCTCTGGAGCATCGCCGAGACGGTCTTCTTGCCCTGCACCTGGCCGTAGAGCGGGGTCACCGGGACCGACTTGCCGGCCTCCGAGAACTGCTCGGCGAAGGGGGCGACCACGGGGTCGTCGGAGCCCGCGACGTCGGCGACGAGGTCGTTGGTGCCGGGGAAGAACCCGGTCTGCTCGCCCCACTCCGCGCCGTACTCGCCCGTGCTCATCAGGCGCACCAGCGCGAAGGCGAGGTCGGCGTCGTCGGTGGTGTCGAACACGCCGAGGTGCGAGCCGCCGAGGAACGACGGCGACAGGCCACCGTCCGGGCCGGGGATCCGGAAGGCGCCGATCTTGCCCTCGAGGTCGGGGTTGGCCTCGACGAGCGCGGCCGGCGTCCAGCTGCCGGCGATCATCATCGCGACGTCGCCGCGGCTGAAGGCGTCGGACAGGTCGGCCTCGTCCCACGTCGTGGCGGCCGGGGTGGAGAAGCCGTGCTCGGTGGCGAGGCCGGTGTAGAAGGAGATGCCCTCCTGCGCCTCCGTGGAGTCGATCTGGGAGGTCCAGGTGCCGCCCTCGTCGGTCGCGACCTCGCCGCCGTTGCCCCAGACCCACGGGTAGAGGCCGTACTCGCTGTCGCCCGGGACCGGGAAGGTGATCATGTCCGGGTTGGCCTTCTTCAGCGTCTCCCCCACCTCGACCAGCTCGTCCCACGAGGTCGGCGGCTCGACGCCGGCGTCCTCGAAGACGTCGGTGCGGTAGATCACGGAGCGGACGCCGGCGTACCACGGCATGCCGTAGAGGCCGCCGTCGACGGTCCCGGCCTCCTGCAGCCCGGCGACCAGGTCGCCGTCCAGCCCGGCCTCGGAGACGGCGTCGGTGAGGTCGACGAGCGCTCCGGCGTCGGCGAACTCTGGCGTCCAGGTGGTGCCGACCTCGGCCACGTCGGGCGTGGTGCCGCCGGCGATGGCCTTGACGAACTTGTCGTGCGCGTCGGCCCACGGCACCATCTGCACGTCCAGCTCGGCGCCGGTCTCCTCCTCGAACGCCTTGCCCAGGTCGTCGAAGTAGGTCGTCGCGTCGGCGTTGGTGCCCTCCATGATCCACACGTCGAGGGTCTTGCCGCTGCCGTCGACGTCACCGCCGGCGTTGTCGATCTCGGTGTCGCCGCCGCCGGTGCCGCCCGCGCAGCCCGCGCTCAGCAGGGCGAGGGCCGCCAGGGCGGCCGCTGTGCGTCGTTGCCTCATGCCGTTCCTTCTTTCGTCCGAGTGGTGTCGACCGGGTCCGCCGGCGACGGGGGGAAGATGTCGACGACGATCCGGTAGCGGTCGCCGCGGTAGGTGGAGCGGACGAACTCCGCGACCCGGCCGTCGGCCAGTCGCGAGGTCCGCTCGAAGAGGAAGACGGGGTCGCCGGGTGCGACGCCGAGCAGCCCGGCCTCCTCGTCGGGCACGAGCGCCGGCTCGACGCTCTGGGTGCCGGACACGACGCGCGTGCCGTAGCGCTGCTCGAGGAGGTCGTAGAACGATGCCCCCTCGAGGTCCGCGCCGGTGAGGCCGGGCGCGACGCTCGCCGGGACGTGCAGGTCCTCCAGCGCCATCGGTACGTCGTCGGCGAGGCGCAGGCGTCGCACGCGCAGCACCTCGGTCTGGGCCGGCACGCCGAGCACGGCCGCGAGCATGGTGCCCGCGGGCGCCAGGCGCGTCGACACGGTGTGGCTGTCCGGCCGCAGCCCGCGCGAGCGCATGTCCTCGGAGAACGACGACACCGCCAGGCGCTGAGAGACCTTCTCCTGGCCGGCCACGAACGTCCCCGAGCCGGGCCGGCGGACCAGTCGCCCGTCGGCGACGAGGGTGTCGATGGCGCGGCGCAGCGTCATCCGGGCGACGCCGAGCTCCTGGGCCAGGACCCGCTCCGCAGGGAGCAGGTCACCGGGACCGAGGCTGCGCAGCCGCTCGTCGATGGCGGCGCGGAGCTGCTCCTGCTTGGAGCCGTCGGCGCGTTCGAGGGTGGTCATCGCCCGCCCTTCGTGGGGTGGTGGTGGCGGTGGGTGGTGCGCGAGGCCGGGCGGCTCTCGCGGTGAGCCCGGTCGAGGGCGGTCACGACGTACGTCGTGGTGGCGCCCGCGCGCGCCCCCGTCCAGGAGGTCGAGCCGTCCGCGACGACGGCGACGAGGTGCGCGGCGTCGGCGAGGTCGCACGCCGAGGCGCGGCGGCCGGGGACGGCGTAGACGGCGTAGCGCTCGGCGCCGCGGACCGCGCGCCAGTCGACCCGCACGGCGTCGCGGCCCTCGTGGACCCGCAGGTGGTGGACGCCGCTCGGCGCCCGACCGGGGACGTCCTCGGTGACCGGCAGGAGGGCCGGGCGTGAGTAGTGGTCGGCCTGGACGAGGTCCATGTGGCCGAGCCGGTTGGCCCGGACGTCCTTGGCGGAGAAGTAGATGTCGCCGTCGACCTCGGGCACGTCGCGGTTGAAGGTGAGGTGGCGGCTCATCTCCCCGGGCTCGAGCCACGCCGGCGACTGGGCCGGGGTGACGCCGACCTTGTAGGTGGCCTGGCCGACGTAGAGCTGGACGTCGGTGTCGCGGACCTGGTCGGCCCACCACGGCACCAGGACGGCGTAGTCGGCGACGGCGAAGCCGATGTTCCAGTAGACCTGCGGCGCGACGTAGTCGAGCCACTCCTCGCGCACCCAGCGGCGGGTGTCGGCGTAGAGGTCGTCGTAGGTCTCGGCGCCGGCCTGGGTGGCCGAGCCCTCGGGGTCGGTGCCGGCGTTGCGCCACACCGCGAACGGCGAGACGCCGAAGAGCACCCACGGCTTCGCGGCGTGGATCCGCTGGTCGAGCCCCTCGACCAGCAGGTCGGTGTTGTACCGGCGCCAGTCGGCGCGACCCTCGACCGTGTCGGGGAAGCCCGCGCCGTGGGCGGCGAACGTCGCGTCGTCCGGGAAGTCCTGGCCGGCGACCGGGTAGGGGTAGAAGTAGTCGTCGAAGTGCACGCCGTCGACGTCGTAGCGCTCGACGACCTCGAGGATCACCCGTGTGGTGAGCTCGCGGACCTCGGGCAGCCCGGGGTCGTAGTAGAGCTTGCCGCCGTACTTCACCACCCAGTCCGGGTGCTGCGCGGCGGGGCTGCCGGGGTCCAGCGCGCTGCGATCGGTGTCCATCGCCACGCGGTAGGGGTTGAACCAGGCGTGCAGCTCGAGGCCACGCTCGTGCGCCGCGCGCACCGCGAAGGCGAGCGGGTCCCAGCCGGGGTCGGCGCCGGGCGTGCCGGTGAGGTAGCGCGACCACGGCTCGAGGTCGCTCGGCCAGAAGGTGTCGGCGGTCGGTCGCACCTGGAGGACGACGGCGTTGAGCCCGCGGGCGGCGGCCTGGTCGTACAGAGCGACCAGCTCGTCGCGCTGCTGCTGGGCCGTGAGGCCGGGCTTCGATGGCCAGTCGATGTTGACGACGCTCGCGATCCAGTCGGCGCGCATCTGCCGCTTCGGCGTGGCCGCGGACGGTGCGCAGTCTCCGTGCCCGTGTCCGCCGCCCGGGTGGCGGGCGGCGGTACCAGCAGGGGCGGCGCCCGGAACGGCCAGGCAGAGGCCGGCGGCGAGGACGGTGGCGGTGGTGAGCGAGGATGCTGGCCCGAGCAGGCGCATGGTCATGGAGGTCCCTTCCCGAGATAGACCTTTGGTCTAGTCCAAACCTCCACCGAACCGCGTCGAGTTGTCAACCCCCGCGCCGTCCCGCCCCTCCGGGTGGGAGTCTTGGCGCGGCTCGGCAGGATCGACCCGTGCCAGAGGGACACACCATCCACCGCCTCGCGCGACGTCACGCGCGCCTCCTCGGTGGGCAGCGAGTCACCGCCGACAGCCCGCAGGGCCGCTTCGAGGACGGTGCGAGGCTGCTCGACGGTCGCGTCCTGGACGCGACGGACGCCTGGGGCAAGCACCTCTTCCACCGCTACGACGACCTCTGGCTGCACGTGCACCTCGGGCTCTACGGCAAGTTCCGTGACGGCGCACTGCCCGCTCCCCCGCCCCGCGGCGCGCTCCGGCTGCGCCTGCTCGGCGAGGCGTCGTGGCTCGAGCTGCGGGGGCCGACGGCGTGCGAGGTCCTGACCGACGCCGAGCGGAGGGTGGTGCTCGACCGGCTCGGCCCGGACCCGCTGCGGCGCCGTCCCGACGTCGACGCCTTCGTCGACCGCGTACGCCGCAGCCGGGCTCCGATCGGCCGCATGCTGATGGACCAGGCGGTCATCGCTGGCGTGGGCAACATCTACCGCGCCGAGGTGCTCTTCCGGCAGCGGATCGACCCGTTCCTGCCCGGCCGGCAGGTCGAGGAGTCCCTGGTGCTCGCGGTGTGGGACGACCTGGTCGGCCTGCTGCGCGCCGGCGTCCGGGCCGGGCGGATCGTCACGACCCACCCGGAGGACCGCGAGCGGCCGTCAGGGCGCCCGCGTCGCGTCGACGCCCACTACGTCTACGGCCGCGCCGCCTTGCCGTGTCGGGTCTGCGCGACGCCGGTGCAGGACGCCCTGGTCGCGGCCCGGCGGCTGTTCTGGTGCCCGGTCTGCCAGGCCTGACCGGGCTCAGGCGCCGACGTAGTCCTTGAGGTGCTTGCCGGTGAGGGTGGGCTCCCCCGAGGCGACCATGTCGGCGGGCGTGCCCTCGAAGACGACGGTGCCGCCGTCGTGGCCGGCGCCCGGGCCGAGGTCGATGATCCAGTCGGCGTGCGCCATCACGGCCTGGTGGTGCTCGATGACGATGACCGACTTGCCGGAGTCGACGAGCCGGTCGAGGAGGCCGAGCAGGTTCTCGACGTCGGCGAGGTGGAGGCCGGTCGTGGGCTCGTCGAGGACGTAGACGTCGCCCTTGTCCCCCATCTGCACGGCGAGCTTGAGGCGCTGGCGCTCGCCCCCGGAGAGCGTGGTGAGCGGCTGGCCGAGGGTGATGTAGCCGAGCCCGACGTCGACGAGCCGGTCGAGCACCTTCACCGCGGCGGGGATCTTGGCCTCGCCCTCGCTGAAGTGCGCGAGCGCGTCGTCGACGGACATCTCGTGGACCTCGGCGATGTCCTTGCCGCCGAGCGTGTGCTCGAGGACCTCGGCCTTGAACCGACGCCCCTCGCACTCCTCGCACGGCGACTCCACGGTGGCCATCGGCCCGAGCTCGGTGAAGATCACCCCGGCGCCGTTGCAGGTCGAGCACGCGCCCTCGGAGTTGGAGCTGAAGAGGGCGGGCTTCACGCCGTTGGCCTTCGCGAACGCCTTGCGGATCGGCTCGAGCAGGCCGGTGTAGGTCGCGGGGTTGCTGCGCCGCGAGCCCTTGATCGCGCCCTGGTCGATGACGATGACGTCCTCGCGCCCGGCCAGGGAGCCGTGGATGAGCGAGCTCTTTCCCGACCCGGCGACCCCGGTGACGACCGTGAGCAGGCCGAGCGGCACGTCGACGTCGACGTCCTTGAGGTTGTGGGTGCTCGCGCCGCGGACCTCGATCGCGCCGCTCGCGGAGCGGACGGACTCCTTGAGCCGCGCCCGGTCGTCGAGGTGCTTCCCGGTGGTGGTGCCGCTGGCACGCAGGCCGTCGACGTCGCCCTCGAAGCAGACCGTGCCGCCGCCGGAGCCGGCGCCGGGGCCGATGTCGACGACGTGGTCGGCGATCGCGATCGTCTCGGGCTTGTGCTCGACCACGAGCACGGTGTTGCCCTTGTCGCGCAGCTGGAGCAGCAGGTCGTTCATCCGCTCGATGTCGTGCGGGTGCAGCCCGATGGTGGGCTCGTCGAAGACGTAGGTGACGTCGGTGAGCGGGGAGCCGAGGTGGCGGATCATCTTGGTGCGCTGGGCCTCACCGCCTGACAGCGTGCCGGCGGGTCGGTCGAGCGAGAGGTAGCCCAGGCCGATCTCGGAGAACGAGTCGAGCAGGTGCTGCAGGCCCTTGAGCAGCGGGCCGACCGACGGCTCGTCGAGGTCGCGCACCCACGCGGCGAGGTCGCTGATCTGCATCGCGCACAGGTCGGCGATCGACTTGCCGTTGATCGTCGACGACCGGGCCTCGGGCGTCAGGCGGGTGCCGTCGCACTCGGGGCAGGTCTGGAAGGTGACCGCGCGCTCGACGAAGCGCCGCACGTGGGGCTGCATCGCCTCGGGGTCCTTCGACAGCATCGACTTCTGGATCTGCGGGATCATCCCGGTGAAGGTGAGGTTGACCCCCTCGACCTTGAGCTTGGTCGGCTCCGACCACAGCATCGTCTCGAGCTGCTTCTTGGTGAAGGAGCGGATCGGCTTGTCCATCGGCAGGCCCATGCCCTCGAACAGCCGGCCGTACCACCCGTCCATCGAGTAGCCCGGCACCGTGAGCGCGCCGTCGCGCAGCGACTTGTCCTCGTCGTAGAGGGCGGTGAGGTCGATGTCGTTGACCTTGCCCATGCCCTCGCAGCGCGGGCACATGCCGCCGAGGTAGACCTCCTGCTTGGCCACCCGCCGCAGGGTGCGCCCGCCCTTCTCGGTGGTCATCATCCCGCTGGCCTTGCGGGTCGGGACGTTGAAGGAGTACGCCGTCGGCGGCCCGACGTATGGGTCGCCGAGCCGGCTGAAGAGGATCCGCAGCATCGCGTTGGCGTCCGTGGCGGTGCCGACGGTCGAGCGCGGGTTGGCGCCCATCCGCTCCTGGTCGACGATGATCGCGGTGGTGAGGCCCTCGAGGTGGTCGACGTCCGGCCGCGCGAGGGTCGGCATGAAGCCCTGCACGAAGGCGCTGTAGGTCTCGTTGATCAGCCGCTGCGACTCCGCGGCGATGGTCGCGAAGACCAGCGAGCTCTTGCCCGACCCGGAGACCCCGGTGAAGACGGTGAGCCGCCGCTTGGGCAGGTCGACGTCGACGTCCTTGAGGTTGTTCTCCCGCGCGCCCTGCACGCGGATCACGTCGTGGTCGTCGGCGGCGTGTGTCGTCGTCATGGCGTGCTGTCTCCCCTGTGTGCTCGCGTCCCGCGCTCCCGTGGCTGCGGGTCATCCTGCCAGTTCGACGACCGGCGGAGCGTCGGTGTGACCGGCCCCGGTGACCGCCCGTGCGGATGGTGTGTCCCGGCCCGGACGCGTGCGAGTGTCGAGGGCATGACCGACCACGACGACCAGCTCGGGACCGTTGCCGAGATCATGCGCAAGACCGACATCGCGGTGCTCACGTACGTGTCGCTCGAGGGGGCGCTCGTGTCGACGCCGATGGGCACCCAGGACTTCGAGGAGCCGGCCACCACGTGGTTCCTCACCGAGGCCAGCTCGGACAAGGCCCGGGCGATCGAGGCGGACCCGCGGGTCAACGTGGCCTACTCCAGCAAGGCGGGCTGGGTCTCGCTGTCCGGCACGGCGCGGGTCAGCCGGGACCGCGACAAGCTGCACGAGCTGTGGGACGCATCGGCCGGCGCCTTCATGAGCGGCGGTCCGGACGACCCGGACAACGTGCTGCTCGAGATCGACGGCGCGACCGCGGAGTACTGGGAGTCGCCGGGCAAGGTCACCGCGGTGGTGCAGATGGCCAAGGGCCTGCTGCAGGACTCCCGTCCCGACCTCGGCGACAACGACACCGTCATCCTCTGAGGCCCGCGTGCTCGTCGACGCGCACGGCCCCGCCCACCCCGACGAGGTGTGGCGGCGCTTCACCATCCCGGCCGAGTGGCCGGGCTGGGCGCCGCTGATCCAGGACGTCGACTGCGCCGACGACGTGGTGCGCCCCGGCACGACGGGTGTCGTGCACGGGCCCGGTCCGGTGGCGGTGGACCTCGAGGTGACCGACGTCGACCCGGTCCTGCGCTCGTGGACCTGGCGGGTCTCACGCGCCGGCGTGTCCGTGACCATGGACCACCACGTGCTCCCCGCCCCGGGCGGCGGCAGCCGCGCCCAGCTGCGGGTCCGACCGCCGTCGACCGCCCTGCTCCAGCCCTACCGGCTCCCCGCGGCCGGGGCCCTGCGCCGCCTCGTCGGCGATCCGGGTGGGCATGCCGGGGGCGCGGCCCCGGAGCCGGTCCGGACGTTCGACCTCGCGTTCGCCCCGGCGTACGCCCTCGCCGGCCGCGCCTTCGGGATCAGCCCGGCCACCACGACGGTCGAGGTCGGGCCACAGTGGCTCTACGTCCGCTACGGCCCGTGGCGCCTGGTCACGCCGCGGGCCAACATCGCCTCGGCCGAGCCGAGCGGCGGCTTCTCGTTCGTGAAGACCGCCGGTCCCCCGCACCTCTCGCTCGCCGACCGGGGCGTCTCGTTCACCACCAACGGCGACGCCGCGCTCTGCCTGACGTTCCACGAGCCGGTTCCGGCCATCGACCCGACCGGCGTGATCCGCCACCCCGGCGCCACGATCTCGGTCGCCGATCCGCACGCGCTGGCGGAGGAGCTGGGGTTCGGGATCTGAGGCGGTCGTGGCCGGTCTTCTGGGGTAGGCCGCAGCACGAGCCGTTGTCGGTGGCGGCACCTACAATCGAACACATGCCCGACACCCTCCTCGACCTCGACCCGCACGGCCTGCTGGCCGCGGCGGCGGACGCGGTCCGGGAGCGGCGTCTCGCGGAGGTGCGTGATCTCGAGCTGCTCGCTCAGTGGGCGGCGGTGCACTCGACGGACCCGACCGAGGGACCCGACGGTGCTCGTGCCCGTCGGGTCGGCAACGTGCTCGTCGAGCTCGGCGGCGACGGCACGCCGCGCGTCCAGGACTTCTGCCTGGGCCAGATCGCGCTCGCGCGGGGCACCGGCGTCACTGCCACGACCAATGCGCTGGCCGACGTGCTCGACCTCCAGCACCGGCTGCCCCTGACCTGGGCCGCCGTGCGCAGCGGCGAGGCCGAGGTGTTCGTGGCGCGCCGGGTCGCGCGCCTCTCCCGGCACCTCCCGGCCGACCGGGTCGGCGTCGTCGACTCCGCGGTGGCGCGGACCATCGCCCACGAGGCCGGCGGGCGCGTCCTCGCGGTGGCCGAGGCCAAGATCATCGAGGCCGACCCAGCGCTCCACGACGAGCGCGCGGAGGCCGAGCGTGCCCGGCGCTACGTCGGCTACGGCCGCACCGACGAGCACGGTCTGCGCACGGTCATCGCCCGCATCGAGGCGGGCGACGCGGCTTGGATCAAGGCGACCCTCGAGCGCGTGGTGGAGATCCTCTCCCCCACCCACCCCGACACCTGCGCCGACGAGCTGCGCGCGATCGCCTTCGGCTACCTCGCCCGCCCCGCCGAGCTGCTCCAGCTGCTGCTCGAGCACGCCGACCCGACGCTCGACGTCGACCTCGGGTCCGAGGGCGCTCCCAGCCGTGCGACCGCGTTCCCCGAGGACCTGCTCGACGCCCTGCGCGAGGCGGACCTGTCGGTGCTGCGCCCGAAGGCCGTCCTGCACGTCCATTTGCACGAGGCCGCTCTCACCGGAGCCGCCGCCGTCGCCCGGGTCGAGGGTCTCGGTCCCGTCCCGCTGTCCGCATTGTGCCGGCTGCTCGGCCGCACCGGCCTCGTGGTGCGGCCAGTCCGGGACCTGTCCTCCCGCGTGCGCTCCACTGCGTACGAGCACCCGGAGTCGCTGAAGGAGCAGACCTACCTCCGCACGGTCGGCGACTACTGGCCCTACGCCACCTCGATGAGCCGCGACGTCGACTACGACCACCCCACGCCCTACGACGACACCGGGCCCCCCGGCCGGCACCAGACCGGCTCGCACAACTCCGGCCCGCTCGGTCGGCGACACCACCGGTGGAAGACCCACGCGGGCTACCGGTCACGTCAGTGCGGCGACGGTCGCTACGTCTGGACCACACCCGACGGCCTGGCGTTCCTCGTCGACCACCTCGGCACCCACGCGATCCACCCCGACCGGGCGGAGGCGATCATCGACGCGCCTCCCGGCGTGGACATCTACTTCGCCTGAACGCCCGCCGGAAAGCGGCTTGTGCGGACGTCGAGGACCTCGCGGAGCGTCATGGCCGCTGGCTGCGCCCGCGACAGTCGTCCATGACGTCATGAGAATCGCCGGTTCGAACCGCGAGAGCTCATGACGTCCTGACAGTGGCCGGAGCAGACGCGCGGGTCGCGATCTCGTCAGTAGCCTCCCGGCATGTCCTTCGACGTCTTCTTCCAGCGGTTCCGCGACGGTGACGCCGCCCCGGGAGGGGGTGCGGCCATGCGGTCGGTCCTCGCTGCCCACGTCGCTCGCGACGAACCGGACAGCTCCTTCGCGCACGTCGTCGTTGGTGACGGTGCTGCTGATGTCTACCTCTCCGATGACAGCATGCTGGCCAACAACATCACTGGCGAGCAGTCTTGGGACCTGCTCGTCGAGGGAGCGAAGGCCGCTGGGTGGGCGATCATGCCGGTCGGCTGTCCGGTGCTGATCACAGACGAGTCTGGTCGCGCGCACCTGCCCGACGGGCTCGGCAAGGACGCGGTGCACGTCTCTACCGGAAAGGACGTCGTGCGCGCGATCATCGGGTCTTGATGGCGCGTCGGCGTCTCGGCGGATCCGGTCGAGCTGATCGTGGCGAGAGCGTCGTTGCTTCCGAACCCTTCGGGTGTCTGCAGACCTCACGGCAGTCACGTGGTGCGAGACTCCGCCTACACCACAGAACGGGGGCCGCATGAGTCATCAGGAGCCGAGCGGGCAGGACGAGCCACCTCGCCATTCGCGTGCTTGGCGTCTGCTCCTGAATCGACGTGGTGCAGCTGCAGCAGCCCTCTTGGTGGTGGGTCTGGCGATCGGCTACATCGCAGGGCAGCAGCGCCCTGCCATGCACGAGGCGGAGGTCCGGTGTCTGTCGGCCATCGACACCATCTCGTGCACCGACGACCCCGACCCGGGTCACGGCGAGTTCTGGGTCCCGCGCGACGTCGCCTGGATCGATTCCACGGGAGGCTTCCACATGGGCGGGCGTCCCGAGTGCCTCCCTCCCACCGGCCGCGGGACCGAGGGGCCGATCGCGATCACCTGGGTCACGGTCGAGGCATCGGGGAGATCATGGAAGCAGGCTGTCGGCGTCGAGTGCTGACGGCCGCCAACTGACGCACGCCCACCGCCGCAGCCACGACACACACGACCGTGCCGACCGGCCTAGGGTGGCCGCCATGGGAATCGTGCACCGCGGAGCGTCCATCACGCCGACCAAGCAGGAGCTCGTCGAGGCGTGGCTCCCGAGCCGACCGTGGGCGGGCGGGCGACTGATCGCGGAGAAGGTCGCGGAGTACCGACTCGACGACCCGGCCGGCGAGGTCGGCGTCGAGACCATCGTGTGGCGCACCGACGACGGTGTGCTGCTCCAGGTGCCGCTGACCTACCGGTCCGCCCCGCTGCCCGACGCCGCGGAGCACCTGGTCACCACCATGGAGCACTCGGTCCTCGGCACGCGGTGGGTCTACGACGGCTGCGGCGACCCGGTCTGGGCCGACACCCTCGTCCGGACGGTCCTCACCGGCGGGCGCCAGACGCCGATGTTCTTCGAGAAGGACGGCGAGCGCGTCGACATCCCGTCTCGGATGGAGGTGCGCGGCAGCGGCGACGCCGCCGACACCCCGCAGATCGACCGGATCGAGGCGCTGCGCGACGAGGGAGCGACGACCGTCGTCGACGCTGGCGGGCACCACGTCGTCCTCGCCCGCGTCCTCGGCACGCCGCTGGGCGAGGGCCCGCACCTGGCCGGCGCCATCGGCGACGATCCCGAGCCGCACGTGCTCGCCGTGCTGCGCGTGGGCTGGCCCGCCTAGCGACCGATCCGGCTCCGCCTGCGGCGGCGTGGCGCCGTGACGGCACCGGCGGCCTGCTGACAGTGTGCGTCCCCGGAGCGGACGATGGTCCGCGAGGCACCGGGGGGTCCGCTTGTCCGACACCGTCATCGAGACGCGCGCGCTGCGCAAGGAGTTCCGGTCGCGCCGCGGCCAGCTCCGCGTGGCCGTCGCCGGGCTGGACCTCTCGGTCCCCGAGGGCGGGGTGCACGGCTTCCTCGGCCCCAACGGGTCCGGCAAGACGACGACCATCCGGATGCTCCTCGGCCTCGCCGCCGCCACGTCGGGCTCCATGCGCCTCTTCGGCACCGAGGTCCCCCACCAGCTCCCGGCGGTGATCGACAGGGTCGGCGCCGTCGTCGAGATGCCGAAGTTCCTGCCCAACTTCACCGGCCGGCAGAACCTCGAGCTGCTGGCCCGCACCCGCAGCATCGCCCCGGCGCGGATCGACGCGGCGGTCGAGACCGTCGGTCTGACCGGGCGCGACGGCGACCGCTACAAGTCGTACTCGCTCGGCATGAAGCAGCGGCTCGCGATCGCGGCAACCCTGCTCAAGGACCCCCGTCTGCTGATCCTGGACGAGCCGACCAACGGCCTCGACCCCTCTGGCATCCGTGAGATCCGCGAGACCATCACGGCGCTCGGCGAGCAGGGCGTGACGGTGCTGCTGAGCTCGCACATCCTCGCCGAGGTGCAGCAGGTGTGCGACGGCGTGACGATCATCGGCAACGGCCGGATGCTCGCCAGCGGCCGCGTCGACGACCTGCTCGGCGGCAGCGCCGGACACCGCGTCGTGGTCGCCGACCCGGAGCGCGCCGCGACCGTGCTCGAGCGCGCCGGCCTCAGCCCCACCCGCGAGGGCGACGCCCTGCGCGTCGAGACCGACCGGGCGCCCGAGGAGATCACCCGCGTCCTCGCCGCCGAGGAGATCTGGGTACGCGAGCTGGGCCCGCTGCGGGCCGACCTCGAGACCGTGTTCCTCCAGCTGACCGAGGGCGAGGCCCTCGGCCAGGCGGCCGCCGCAGAGGCCGGTGACGACGCATGATCGCGCTGGTCCGCACCGAGATCACCCGGCTGCGCTGGCGGCGCGCCGTCCTCGTGCTGCTCGCGGCCGCCGTCGTCGTGCCGCTCCTCATCGCCGCCGGCACGGCGTGGTCGACCCGGCCCTACTCCGACGCCGAGGTCGCGCAGGCCACCGAGCTGGCCCGGTCGCAGCCGGGCTTCGACCGCGAGGTCCGCCGCTGCGAGAAGCACCCGCGCCGCACCGGCGTTGCCGACGCCGCGGACTGCGAGGCCCAGATCACGGAGTGGTGGAGCGGCCTCTACCGCAAGCCGCTCGACCTGCGCGACCAGCTCCGCGAGTCCAGCATCGGCGCCGCGAGCGTCCTGCTCGCGCTCGTGGTGCTGATGGGCACCACGTTCGCCGGCGCCGACTGGGCGTCGGGCTCGATGAGCAACCAGCTCCTCTTCGAGCCCCGCCGGCTGCGGGTCTGGCTGGCCAAGGGCACTGCCGTGGGCCTGGTCGCCACCCTCCTCTCGGCGGTCGTGATGACGCTCTACTGGCTGGTCCTCGCCGGCGTGGCGGCGTCCCGCGACATCGCTCCACCACCCGGTGTGACCGGCGAGATCGCCTGGCAGGTCGCGCGCTCCACCTTCCTGGCCGCGGTCGGTGCCGGCGCGGGCTACGCCCTCACCATGCTCTCGCGCAGCACCGTGTTCACGCTCGGCGTGGTCTTCGCGGTCTCCGCCGCCGGCACCGGCCTCGTGGCCGCGCTGCCGCTCGGCGACGAGAAGGAGCGCTGGTTCCCGCCGACCAACCTCCTGGCGGTCCTCCAGGGCCGTGCCACCTACTACCGGCCGCCGCCGGCGGAGTGCTCGCTCCCCGGGGCCGACCCTGCCGCGTGGGACGCCGCGATGCGCCAGATGTGCAACGGGACCGGCTTCGTGACCCTGTGGCAGGGGCTGGCGTACGTCCTGGTGCCGGTGGTGCTCGTCGTGGTGCTCAGCGTCTGGTCGTTCCGGCGCCGCGACGTCTAGGGCCGCGCGACCTCGAGCCCCAGCCACTCCCCCAGCGCGTCGAGCTCGGCGTGCACCCGGCGGCGGCGCGCTGCCGACCAGTCGCCGTCCTCGTGGACGGCGTCGACGAGGAGCACGCCGGCCTCCCGGTCGGCGGTGGCGTCGACCTTGCCGACGAGTTCGTCGCCGTCGAGCAGCGGCATCGCCCAGTAGCCCCAGCGGCGCGCGGCCGCAGGCTTGTACATCTCGAGCTGGTAGTCGAACCCGAACAGCTCCTCCATCCGCTTGCGGTCGAAGACCAGCCGGTCGAGCGGCGACAGGACGACCGTGCGGCCCTCGAAGTCGTCGTCGAGCAGCGACGGGTCGACCCGCCAGGTCCCCCGGACCCCCTCGACCCGCGCCGCCTCGCCCACGTGGCGTACGTCGTAGGGCTCGTGCCAGGCCTCCAGCGCCCGCGGGCGGGCCAGCCCCAGCGCCCGGAGCCGGCGCCGGGCGAGCTCGACGTGCGCCTCCAAGGCCGGCACCGCCGGATCGCCCGGGTGGACCCGGCTCGCGAGGTCCCACCGGCGCTCGCGGCCCTCGCGGGAGGCGACGGCGACCTCGCCGCGCGCCTCGAGGCACTCCAGCAGCTTCATCACGTTCTTGTCGTTGGTCCACCCGCTCGAGCGCCACGGCACCTCGCAGGTGTCCGGGAGGTCGCGGGCGGCGGTCGGGCCCTCGGCGCGCAGGTGCGCCAGCACGTCGCGGCGGCAGCCGTCGTTGGCCGCGACCCAGTCGGCCAGGTCCTCCTGCCACTCCTTCAGCGGCGGCTCGCCAGGCCAGGCGTCCATGTCGGCGCGGAACAGCGCGACGTCCTCGGCCGGCCGCAGCAGCGCCTGGAGCTCGACGACCGCCCCGTCGCCGAGCAGGTCCTCGAGGTCGTCGGGTGCGTACGCCGCACCGAGCCGGCTCCACAGCGCGAGGTCGGCGTGGTGCGCCACGACCCGCGTGAGGTCGACCTGCAGGAAGCCGAGGTGGTGCACGACGTCGAGGACGCCGGTCGGGCGCGGGGCGGAGAGCAGCTGGGCACGCACCGCGATCCTCCGGGCCTGCACCCGGGTCAGCTCGCGCACGACTCCCCCTGCCGACATGCCCCGATCGTAGGGCGACGGGCATGGTCCGTTCGGGTCATTGGGCCCCGAAATCGGGCACTTCCCCGCGAATCGCGCCTGAGCGCCCGGCGCCGGTGCCACCCTCGAAGACAGACCGGGCGATCATCTCGGACCGCCGAACTGCTGTGGGGAGCACCATCATGTGGGACACCGTCGAGACCGGGTCGAGCCACCTGTCGCACGACCTGCCGTGCAGCGCGTGCGGCCACGCGGGCCACACCTACCTGCCCTGCTCGGACACGTGCGACTGCGCGCACGGCCATCTCCTCACCGCTGTCTGACGCCGTCGCGCACCTTGTCGCGCACCCGGCGTCGCAGCCCCCGACCGAAGCGCTGCCGCACCGTCTCGTGGGCCGGCGGGCGCCCGTCCTCGTCGAGCTCGTAGCTCGCCACCTTCGCCAGCCGTGGCCGGTCGTGGGCATCGACCACCTCCCCGGTGACCCACCACATGCGCAGCCCGCGGCCGGCGAGCTGCAGGCAGGCCAGGTTGTTGTCGAACCACGGGCCCTCCGCGTAGCGCCAGGTCAGCGGCGCGTCGGGCACCCGGGTCGACTTCGACGCCAGCCGCCCGATCGGGCCGGCAACGCCGTAGGACAGCACCGCCGTCGCGAACCGCATGTTGCGCGAGAGCGGGTTGCGGATCGGTGAGCAGACCGCCTGCAGGAGCGTCGACCGCACGCGCCGGTGGCTGTCGGCGGGCCGCGCCTCGCTGACATAGCTGTGGTGCACGTCGCCGGACAGGAAGGTCACGGTCGACGGCGCCCGACCGCGCCTGCCGTCGGCCACCTCGAGGACCTGCGCGCAGACCTCCTGGAAGCTGCGCTGGAAGGCGCCCCAGTGCTCGAGGTCGACCGTCTGGCGCACCTTCTCGCCGAAGCGCGCCCCGCGCTCGCCCCACGCGCCACCGGCGAGGGCCTCGCCGAACGCCTCGAGGTGGTGCAGCCCGCGGGCCAGGAGGAACGGCAGGGACGTCGCGACCAGCAGGTGGTCGACGTCGCCGCGCAGCTGCTCGTCGAGCCACGACGCCTCGTCGGGGTCGAGCAGCGCGCGGTGGTGCTCCTCGAGCTGACGGGCGGCGCGCGAGTCGACCACGACGAGCCGCGCCTGGGTGTCGAAGTCGCGGGTGTAGCTCCAGCGGTAGGTCGCGGGCTGCTGGTCGACGCGTTCGGCGAACGCGTCGAGCGTCTCGCCGAGGTCGTGCTCGTCGTCACCCTCGTACGCGACGACCTGGCGCCAGATCTCGTCCTGCGCCCGCTCGGCGGGCGACAGGTTGCCGATGTGCTGGTAGACCCAGTACGACGCCAGCCCGGCCACGATGCGGCCGTGCCACCACGACGTGGCCTCCATCTCGCGGCGCCACTCGATCGAGGTGTTCCAGTCGTCGCGGATGTCGTGGTCGTCGAAGATCATCGAGCTCGGCACCGTCGAGAGCACCCAGCGGTTGGCGGGGTCGGTCCATGCGAGCTGGTAGAGGTGGGCGTACTCCTCGTAGTCCTGGAGCTCGGTCCACGGCGGCTGCTCGATGTCGCGGCGCGACTCGATGAACGCCTGCATGTCGGCGGTGGTCTCGTCGGCGTAGACCTGGTCGCCGAGGAACAGGACGAGGTCCGGCAGCTCGGGTGCGAGGTCGGGGTCGGCGGCGTCGGCGGGCGCGACCTGGTCGGCGAGGCGGAGCGCCCAGGCACGCAGGGCGTCCACGCCGTGGGTCCGGTTGCCCTCCTCGTCGTGCGAGACCGCCGTCCGGCACGACCCGAACGCCATCCGCAGGGGCCGTCCGGCCTCCAGCGTGGAGATCACGGGTGCCGGGAACGGCGAGCCGGCCTCCGGCCACACCTGCTGGTCGTCGACAGCGACCGTGTAGGGCTCGGACGACCCCGGCGCGAGCCCGTCGAGCTCGACCAGCGCGTAGTGGTGGCCGTGCACGGCGAACGTCCGCGCGTGGGCGACGTGCTCGCCGCGCGTCACCGTCACCGTCGCGCGCTCGCGCGTCTCGACCCACACGGCGGCCGTCGTCTCGTCGACGTGGCGCAGGAGGGGACCGAGGGCTAGCAGGCCGTCCGACCCGCTCACGGCTGCAGCAGGACCTTGGTCGCGCGGCGCTCGTCCATCGCGCGGTAGCCCTCGGGCGACTGCGACATGGGCAGCGTCAGGTCGAACACCAGGCCCGGGTCGATCGACCCGGACAGGACCCGCTCGAGCAGGTCGGGGAGGTACGCACGCACCGGCGCGATGCCGCCGGCCAGGCCGACGTTCTTCTGGAACATCCGGCGCACCGGCAGCTCGACGCCGTGGGGCACGCCCACGAACCCGACGGTCGATCCCGGCCGGGCGATGGCGAACGCGGTCTTCATCGACTCGTCGGTGCCGACGCACTCGAGCACGGCGTCGGCCCCGACCCCGTTGGTCAGCTCGGCGATCCGCTCGCCGCCCTCCTTGCCGCGCTCGGCGACGACGTCCGTGGCGCCGAAGGCGCGGGCGATCTCCTGGCGGCTCTCGTGGCGCGACATCGCGATCACCCGCTCCGCGCCCATCTCGACGGCGGCGAGCACGCCGCAGAGGCCGACGGCGCCGTCACCCACGACCACGGCGGTCCCGCCCGGCCGGACGCCCGCGGACACCGCGGCGTGCCAGCCGGTCGGGAAGACGTCGGAGAGCGTCAGCAGCGACGCGATGAGCTTCTCGTCGGGCATCCCGTCGGTCTTCACCAGGCTGCCGTCGGCCTGGGTCACCCGCGCGTACTCCCCCTGGCCGCTGGCGGTGAACCCGCCGTTCTGGCAGGCCGACTGCACGCCGGCGAGGCAGTGCGGGCAGGTGTTGTCGCTGTGGCAGAACGGCACGATGACGAAGTCGCCCGGGCGGAAGTCGCGCACGTCGGCGCCGACCTCCTCGACGACGCCCACGCACTCGTGGCCGATCGTCGCGCCCGGGTCGATGTCGTTGTGGCCGCGGTAGGGCCACAGGTCCGAGCCGCAGATGCAGCCGGCGACGACCTTCACGATCGCGTCGGTCGGCTCCTCGATCGTCGGGTCGTCGACCTCCTCGAAGCGGATGTCACCGGGGGCGTGGATGGTCGTTGCGCGCATGCTCGGATCCTGCCACGCTCCCCCACGCCCCGGCGGGTGGGCCGGACCACCCCCGGCACGCCGCGACTGGCTTTATCTCATATCTGAGATACCTTGGTCGGCATGGCTGACTACAAGGGCCGCATCGGCAACCTCATCCGCGACGCCCGCAAGCACCGCGGGCTCACCCAGCACCAGCTCGCCGAGCTCCTCGGCACGAGCCAGAGCGCCATCAACCGGATCGAGAAGGGCCACCAGAACCTCTCCCTCGAGATGCTCGCGCGCATCGGCGCCGCCCTCGACTCCGAGATCGTCGCGCTCGGCGCCGGCCCGACGCACCTGCGCGTCGACGGACCCACCACCCTCTCCGGCTCCATCGACGTCAAGACGTCGAAGAACGCCGGTGTCGCGCTGCTGTGCGCGTCCCTGCTCAACAAGGGACGTACGACGCTGCGCAAGGTCGCGCGGATCGAGGAGGTCAACCGCCTGCTCGAGGTGCTCAACTCCCTCGGCGTCACCACCCGCTGGCTCAACGACGACAACGACCTCGAGATCATCCCGCCGGCCGACCTCAACCTGGTCGCCATCGACGAGGCCGCCGCCCGGCGCACCCGCTCGGTGATCATGTTCCTCGGCCCGCTGCTCCACCGCTACGACACCTTCAACCTGCCCTACGCCGGTGGCTGCAACCTCGGCGAGCGCACCGTGGAGCCGCACATGTCGGCGCTGCGGCCGTTCGGCCTCGAGGTCAAGGCGACCGACGGCGCCTACCACGCGAGCGTCAACCGGGCCATCGAGCCGGAGCGCCCGATCGTGCTGACCGAGCGCGGCGACTCCGTGACGGAGAACGCCCTGATGGCCGCGGCGCTGCACCCCGGCACCACCGTCATCCGCAACGCCTCGTCCAACTACATGGTCCAGGACCTCTGCTTCTACCTGCAGAAGCTCGGCGTGGAGATCGAGGGCGTCGGCACCACCACCCTCCGGATCACGGGCAAGCAGTCCATCGACGTCGACGTCGACTACGCGCCGGCCGAGGACCCGATCGAGGCGATGTCGCTGCTCGCCGCCGCGATCGTGACCAAGTCCGAGATCACCATCCGCCGGGCGCCGATCGAGTTCCTCGAGCTCGAGCTGGCGATCCTCGAGGAGATGGGCTTCCGCTACGACCGCTCCGAGGAGTACGTCGCGCTCAACGGCGAGACCCGCCTGGTCGACCTCACCACCCACCCCTCCGAGCTGCGCGCGCCGCTCGACAAGATCCACCCGATGCCCTTCCCGGGCCTCAACATCGACAACCTGCCGTTCTTCGCCGTCATCGCGGCGGTCGCCGAGGGCCAGACGCTCCTGCACGACTGGGTCTACGAGAACCGCGCGATCTACCTCACCGAGCTCAACAAGCTCGGCGCGCAGGTCAAGCTGCTCGACCCGCACCGGGTGCTCGTCGAGGGTCCGACGCACTTCTCCGGCGCGGAGATCGTCTGCCCGCCGGCCCTGCGCCCGGCGGTCGTGCTGCTGATCGCGATGCTCGCCTCGAAGGGCCGCAGCGTGCTGCGCTCGACCTACGTCATCCACCGCGGCTACGAGGACCTCGCCGAGCGGCTCAACGAGCTCGGCGCGAACATCGAGACGTTCCGCGACATCTGAGAAGCCTCGCTGGTTGAGGTGTGAGGAGCGCCAGCGACGAGCCTCGAAACCTGCGTCCGGTGGTGTGGTTTCGAGGCTCGCTGCGCTCGCACCTCAACCGCCGAGCAGGTGGTGTGGTTTCGAGGCTCGCTGCGCTCGCACCTCAACCACCGACTGGGTGCGCTCGCACCTCGACCACCGAGGCCCGGCTCAGCCGAAGAGCGTCTCCACCCAGGCGCGCGACTGCTTGCCGACGGACGGCGGAGCGGTCATGTCGGCGGTGATCCGCGGCATCGGGGCCGTGTGCTGGCCGGCGTTGGCGTGCCAGTCGTTCTCGGCCTCGACGAGGACGCCGAGGTCGGCGCGCGAGAGGAAGACGCCGTGCCCGTCGGGGCACTGGGCGACGGTGGCGCCGCCGAGCGCACGCTCCTGCATCTCAGCGCCGCAGCGGGGACACGTCATGCTCTCCATCTCCGTCTCCATCCTCCGAAGGTACTCCTGCCCCCATACTTCTGGGCGTGAACCCACCGGGCTACCTCGACGCGCCGCTCCCCCTCGCCTTCGCCCACCGGGGCGGGGCCTACCACCCCGAGATCGAGGGCCTCGAGAACACGCTGACCGCCTTCGCCCACGCGGTCGCGCTGGGCTACACCTACCTCGAGACCGACGTCCACGTCACCCGTGACGGCGTCCTGCTCGCCTTCCACGACACCGTCCTGGACCGGGTGACCGACCGGACCGGGAGCGTCGCGGAGGCGACGTACGCCGAGGTCCAGCAGGCGCTCATCGGTGGGTCCGAGCCGGTCCCGACCCTCGGCGAGCTCTTCGACGCCTTCCCCGAGGCACGCTTCAACATCGACCTCAAGTCGGCCGGGGCCGTCGACGCGCTCGCCGCCTTCGTCGAGGAGCGCCGCGCCTGGGACCGGGTGCTGGTCGGGTCGTTCTCGGCCCGGCGGCTCGAGGCGTTCCGGCGTCGTACGCGCGGGCGCGTCGCCACGTCCGCCCACCCGCTCGAGGTGGCGGCGTTCGTGCTCTCCCCCACCGCCGCGGTCGCCCGGCGACTCACCCGCGGGCAGCCCCGGGCCCTCCAGGTCCCGCACCGGCAGGGCCGGTTCGTGGTCGCGTCCGAGCGCCTGGTGCGGCTGGCGCACGCCGCCGGGGTGCAGGTGCACGTCTGGACCATCGACGACCCGATCGAGATGAACCTCCTCCTCGACCGTGGTGTCGACGGCATCATGACCGATCGCACGGACATACTCAGGGACGTCCTCCGCGCACGCGGACAGTGGAGAGGTGACACATGAGCCAGATGGACGGCATCGCCGACCTCCGCCCCCTCGCGCAGGCGAAGGAGCAGAAGGCCTGGTACTGGTACGACTGGGCCAACAGCGCCTACGTCACCACCGTCAGCACCGTGCTCTTCGCGCCCTACATCATCGCGATCGCCAAGGAGGCCGCGGTCGACAACCGGATCTCCCTGCTGGGGATCTCGGTCGCGCCGGGCTCGCTGCCGTCGTACCTCGTGACCATCTCCACGATCATCTCCGCCATCGTGCTGCCGCTGATGGGCCCGGTGGCCGACCGCACCGCCGACAAGAAGCGGCTGCTGGCCGTCTTCGCCTGGCTCGGCGCGCTCAGCGGCTCGCTGATCTTCTTCGCGACCGGCTCGAACTGGCAGATCGGCGCGATCGGCTTCTTCCTCGCCAACATCTTCCTCGGCGCCTCGCTGGTGGTGAACGACTCGATCCTGCCGCTGATCTCCGACGAGGAGAACCGCGACCGGGTGTCGTCGCGCGGCTGGGCGTGGGGCTACCTCGGTGGCGGCCTGCTGCTCGCGGTCAACCTCGCCGTGGTGACGCTGCTGCCCTTCGGCCTGTCGACCGGCGAGGCGGCGCGCCTGAGCATGCTGTCGGCCTGCATCTGGTGGGCGGCGTTCACGCTGATCCCCTACCTCCGCCTGAGCAACCACGACCCGGTCCCGCTCGCCGACGCCGACGGCGGCAACGGCGGGATCTTCGCCCAGAGCTTCGGCCAGCTCGGCAAGACGCTGCGCGAGCTGCCGCGCTACCCGGTCGCGCTCAACTTCCTGCTCGCCTACCTCTTCTTCAACGACGGCATCCAGACCGTGATCGCCTCGGCCTCCACCTACGGCTCCGAGGAGCTCGGCTTCGGGCAGTCGGTGCTGATCGGCACGATCCTGCTGGTGCAGTTCGTCGCCTTCGGCGGGGCGCTGGTCTTCGGCCGGCTCGCGGCCCGCTTCGGCTCCAAGCACACGATCCTGGGCGGCCTCGTGGTGTGGATGCTCATCGTCACGGCGGCGCTGTTCCTGCCGGAGAAGGGCCTGGTGCCCTTCCTGCTGCTCGGCGTGGCGATCGGTGTCGTCCTCGGCGGCACCCAGGCCCTCGCCCGGTCGTACTTCTCGCTGCTCATCCCGCGTGGCAAGGAGGCGGAGTACTTCAGCTTCTACCACGCGATGGACCGCGGTACGTCGTGGTTCGGCACGCTGGTCTTCGGCCTGGTCTTCCAGCTCACCGACTCCTACCGGCCGGCCATCTTCGCCCTGATCGTGTTCTTCGTGCTCGGCGGGCTGCTCCTGCTCCGGGTCGACACCGAGCGCGGGATCCGCGACGCCGGCAACGAGGTCCCGGCGGTCATCTGAGCCACTGCACCCTTGAGGGTGAAGTTCGTCTCGCCTGAGCGTGGAGGTGGCGCCCACGAATCCACGGAATGTGGACGATCCCGCTACCGTTGAAGGATCAAGGAGGGACGAGCGCGTCTTCACGAGCGGCGTCATGGATCACCGTCCGGCCCGTCCCCTCACTGCCCGAACACACAATCAACGGGGTCAGCAACCCATCTGGAGGTGGCTACGGTGGCGGAGCGCACACTGCGTGGCGCGAGGCTCGGCGGCCAGAGCTTTGAGGACGAGCGCGGCATCGAGTTCGCAGCCCGTCAGCAGGTCGGCTACAAGTGCAAGCAGGGTCACGAGTTCGAGGTGACCATGTCGGTCGAGGCCGACATCCCGGCGGTGTGGGAGTGCCCCCGCTGTGGGGCCGAGGCACTCAGCACCGCTGGCATCCTGCCCGAGGAGAAGGTCGAGAAGCCTGCCCGCACCCACTGGGACATGCTCCTCGAGCGTCGCTCGGAGAAGGAGCTCGAGGACATCCTCAAGGAGCGGCTCGAGCTGCTCCGCGGCGGGGAGATCGGTCCGGCGCACCTGCACCGGGCCAACGCCAAGAAGCGCAAGGTCTCCTGACCGCAGACGTCAGTCGACCACGTCGCCCCGGACCACCGGCCCCTCGGGACCCGGTCCGGGGCGTCGTCCATCTCCGGGTCCTCCGGGGACGGTCCCCGGGACCATGACGAGGCGGCGTTCCACCACGGAGGTGAGCAGCCGCCGCGCGACCGGTCGGGTGAAGGGCAGGATCAGCAGGATCCCGGCGACGTCGAGCACGAAGCCGGGGCTCAGCATCAGCGTCCCGCCGATCAGGATGAGTGCACCGTCGGCGATCTCGCGGGCCGGCATCCGGCCCTCCTGGAGTGCCTGGCGCAGCGCGCGCCAGGCGCGCCCGCCCTCGCGCTTGATCAGCCAGGCACCGACCATGCTGTCGAGGACGAGCAGCACGATCGTCCACCACGCACCGATCAGCTGCCCGACCTGGATGATCACCCAGACCTCGGCCAGCGGGATCGCCACGAAGGCGGCCGCGAGCAGCGGCCGCAGCCAGCCGCGCCTCACGTCCGCCCCCACCGCCGGCGCAGCTGCGCGCGACGCTCCGACAGGCCCCACCGGGTGATCTTCTTCAGCGACTCGCTCGCGACCTGTCCGCTCATCTTCGAGTCGCCGCGCACGCGCTCGATGAACTCGATCGGCACCTCGGTCAGGCGCAGCCCGCGCGAGACGGTGCGGTAGGCGAGGTCGGTCTGGAACACGTATCCAGTAGACCTCACCGACGCAAGGTCGATCGTCTCCAGCGTCGTCCGGCGGAACAGCCGGTAGCCGGCGGTCGCGTCCTTCACGCGGATGCCGAGGAGCAGGCGGACGTAGAGGTTGCCGCCGCGCGAGAGCAGCAGGCGCTGGACCGGCCAGTTCACCACCGACCCGCCGGGGACGTAGCGCGAGCCGATCACCAGGTCGGCGTCGTGGAGCGCGTCGAGCAGCCGGTGGAGCTGCTCGGGCTGGTGGGAGCCGTCGGCGTCCATCTCCCCGACCACGTCGTAGCCGGCGGCCAGGGCGACGTCGAAGCCGTGGAGGTACGCCGCGCCCAGCCCGGCCTTCTCGGTGCGGTGCACGACGCTGACGGCCTCGTCGGACGCGGCCAGCCGGTCGGCGATCGCCCCGGTGCCGTCGGGGCTGTTGTCGTCGACGACCAGGACGTCGACGCCGGGCTGCGCGGCCCGCAGCCGGCCGACGATCCACTCCAGGTTCTCCGACTCGTTGTAGGTCGGGATGACCATGACGCAGCGGCCGAGTCCGTCGACACTCACGCGGGATACCTCACTCAGGGGCTTCGGTGCGGGCAGGCGCGGGCGGCGTCCCGCGTCGGCGACGACGATAGGCGATCAGCACCCACACCGTGTGCGCCACGAGGAAGGTCATCACGAGACGCGACGGCCACGTCCCGAGGCGCACGGCCGGAGTGATCGAGGTGCTGAGCCCGACGCGCTCGACGAGCACCTCCTGCCCGCGCGCCGGGACCGAGGCGACGACCGACCCGTCCGGTCGGACGACCCCCGAGATGCCGTTGATCGCCGCGACGACCACCCAGCGGCCGGTCTCCTGGGCGCGGAGCCGACTGATCTCGAACTGCTGGGCGAGCTGGCCGGTCCGGCTGAACATCGCGTTGCTGGTCTGCACCGTCACCAGCTGCGCGCCACGCGCCACCTGGCCGCCGATCCCCTCGTCGTAGGCGACGTCGAAGCAGATCGCGTCGGCGACGCGGATCCCGGCGACCCGGATCGGGTCGAGGGTGGTGCCGCGGACCATGTCGCGCGGGACCTCGGTGAGCCGGCCGTAGGTCGAGGGCATCAGCGGGTTGCCGCGGAACGGGACGTACTCGCCGTAGGGCACCGGGTGCCGCTTGGTGTAGCGGTCACCGCCGCCCACGCCGGGCTGGAACACGATGCCCTGGTTGAGCACCTGCGTGTCGTCGAGCGGGTTCGTGTTGGTGCCGCCCACCACGATCGGGACACCGATCGCGTCGGACGCCGACACGATGCCGGCGTGCACCTGCGCGTCGAGGAACGGGTCGACCGCCGTCGAGTTCTCCGGCCAAAGCACGAAGTCGGGTCGCGGCTCCTCCCCCGCGTCGACGGCGTCCGCGAGCTCGGTGGTGAGACGGACGTGGTTGGCGGTCACCTCGCGGTGGACCGCCGGCACGTTCAGGCCGGTGCCCGGTACGTCGCCCTGCACGGCGGCGACCGTGGCCGAGCCGCTCCGCTCGACCGGGGGGTGCACCAGTGTCGGCGCGAGCGTCACCACGACCAGGGCGCCGACGGCGACCAGGGCCCGGCGGCTGGCCGCACGACGGGTGAGCAGCAGCCACGCGAGCGTCGTGCCGCTGAGGGCGACCAGGAAGCTCACGCCGACCATCCCGACCCACGGCAGCGACTGGCCCCACGGGGTGTCGGCGGTGGCGTAGGCCAGCCGGCCGAACGGCATGCCGCTGAACGGCCAGCCGCTGCGCCACGTCTCGACGCCGACCCACCACAGGGCGGTCCACACCGGCCAGAGGCGCAGCCGCATGCTCCACGCGAGCCCGAGCCCGAGCGGCACGAAGAACGCGGTCTCGACCGCGCACATCGCGATCCAGGCGTCGGTGCCGACCGAGCGCATCCAGACCATGACGGCGTAGATGAAGGTGAGCCCGAAGAGCACGCTGGGGATCCACGCGCGGGCGGGGCGCAGGCCGTGGACGCTGAGGACCAGCGCGGCGATGCCGAGCGGCATCAGGACGGCCCATCCGACCGGCTCGAACGCGGCTGCCAGGACGAGTCCGCCGACGAGGGCGAGGAGGCAGCGCTGCGGCACGGGTCAGACCGTAGCCGACCGGGGCGAGCCTGCAGCGGTGCGGGAGGGACGACGACGCTTCGGACCGACGCACGACCGCCTGGCTGACGATCGCGCGAAGTTGTCTACGGCGTCGGGGTCCCTCCCGCATCCGGCCCCCGCAGGGCACTGTCGACGGGTCGTTCGACGGCGGTCATCGCTGGCGCTGCGATCCGCATGTCTTGCTCCCCGTTGCCGACAACACCGCCTACGGGCTGCACAGGCGGACGCGGGAACCCTGCCTCGCTGCACGCGCGCTGTCAACAGCGCCCTGACCTGCGACTTTGCGCATCGGTGCAGGTCAGGGACGGGCGCGCCGAGGTCGGGACCTTCGGGCAATTTCTCCGACACCGGCGTGTCGCGGACAACACGCCGGGACCGCGGTGCGGGTGTGACGAGTGGGGTCGTCACGCGATCCTCAGCGGGGCGGGACGACGACCGTGCCGGTGGCCGTGGTGGCGACCACCGGCGGGTCGAGGACCTCGGCGGCGCCCGGTGCGTCGGCCGTGGGGGCCCCGCGCCCGACGACGTGCACGGCGAAGTCCATCACCCGGCTGCGGGTGCCCTCCTTCACCAACGTGGCCGTGATCTCCAGGACGTCCCCCGCGCGGACGGGTGCGCGGAACTGCACGTCGGAGTAGGACGCGAACAGCCCCTCGTCGCCGTCGAGGACGATGCACATCTCGGTCGCCACGTCGCCGAACAGCCCGAGGCTGTAGGCACCGTCGACGAGGTTGCCGGCGTAGTGGGCGTGCGCGTAGGGGACGTAGCGACGGTGCGTGACGACGGTGCCGACGCGGCTGGTGGGCTCGCTCACGAGGCCTTCTCCTGGTTCCTGGCGGGACGGGGGCCGGCGATGCGGTGGACGATGAACGAGGCGACCTCGCCGGGCGTGGTGCCGCGGGTGAACACCCGGTCCACGCCGAGCTCGTCGGCCATCGTCTCGTCGAAGCGCGGACCGCCGACGACCAGCAGCGGCCGCTTGTCCGAGGGGTACGCCTCCCGGAACGCCGCCGACATCTCGCGGGTGTTGAGCAGGTGGGCGTCGCGCTGGGTGACGACCTGCGAGACCAGCACCGCGTCGGCCTTCTCCGCGCGGGCGGCCTCCACCAGCTGCGGGACGGAGACCTGGGCGCCGAGGTTGACCACCTTGAGCTCGCGGTAGTACTCCAGGCCCTTCTCCCCCGCGAACCCCTTGATGTTGAGGATCGCGTCGATGCCGACGGTGTGCGCGTCGGTGCCGATGCACCCGCCCACCACGACCAGCCGGCGCCGCATCGAGCGCTTGATCGCGGCGTTCGCCTCCTTGGGCGTCAGGAGCGGGTAGTCGCGCTCCACGACCTCGACCGTGCTCGGGTCGACGAGGTGGTTGACCCGGCCGTAGACGACGAAGAACGTGAAGCCGTCGCCCATCGCCTTGGCGTGCACGACGAGAGCGGGGTCCATGCCCATCTTGTTGGCGAGCTGGACCGCGGCACCCTCGGCGACCTTGGAGTGCTCGATGGGCAGGGTGAAGGACAGCTGGACCATGCCGTCGCCGGTGGTGTCGCCGTAGGGGCGGATCAGGTTCATGCTCACGGCTGGTCTCCGTCCAGGATCTCGGTCGCGGGGTTGTAGTAGCCGTCGGCCTTGCGCGCCACGCCGTCGAGGCCCTTGCCCTTGTCGGCGGGGCGCTTCATCAGGCCGAACGTGCCGTCGGCGATCGCCGACAGCAGCGGCGGCTCGCCCGGCACGCTGCGGTCTGCCTTGATGTCCTCGAGCAGGTCGATCGCCTCGCCCAGCACCTCACGGGCGCGGCTGGCGATGAAGCCGTCGGGGGCCGGGTGGAAGTCCTCGCGCAGGTTGCCCGCGGCGTTCATCACGTAGCGGACGTTCTGCAGCGCGAGGTCGCGGTCGGAGATCCAGGGCGTGACCACGGCCTCGGTCATCATCCCCACGAGCAGGATGCCCTGGCCGGTCATGGCGCCGACGAGGTTGAAGAACCCGTCGAGGAGGTAGCCCTTGAAGATGTCGCCGGTCATGTGGCGCGTGGGCGGCATCCACTTCAGGGGCGCGTCGGGGAAGAGCTCGCGCGCCAGCATCGCGTGGGCGAGCTCGAGGCGGAACGAGTCGGGGACCTCGGGGTCGATCTCGAAGGCGTGGCCCAGGCCGAGCTGCCAGTCCTCGAGCCCGGCCTCCTTGGCGAAGTACTCGTTGAGCAGCTGGCTGGTGGTGACGGTGTGCGCCGCCTCGACGGCGTCGGCGGTGGTGAGGTAGTTGTCCTCGCCGGTGTTGATGATGATGCCGGCGCGGGCGTGCACCTGGCGGCTGAAGCGCTGGTCGACGAACGTGCGGATCGGGTTGATGTCGCGGAAGAGGATCCCGTACATCGAGTCGTTGAGCATCATGTCGAGCCGCTCGAGGCCGGCCAGGGCGGCGATCTCGGGCATGCAGAGGCCGGAGGCGTAGTTGGTCAGCCGGACGTAGCGGCCGAGCTCCTTCGACGTCTCGTCGAGGGCCGCGCGCATCAGGCGGAAGTTCTCCTGCGTGGCGTAGGTGCCGGCGAAGCCCTCCCGGGTGGCGCCCTCGGGCACGAAGTCGAGCAGCGACTGGCCGGTCGAGCGGATCACCGCGATCACGTCGGCGCCCTCGCGGGCCGCTGCCTGCGCCTGCGGGATGTCCTCGTGGATGTCGCCGGTGGCGACGATCAGGTAGATCCAGGGCTTGCTGGGCGCGTCGCCGACCTTCGCGATCATCTTCTCGCGGGCGACCCGCTGGCGGTCGACCTGCTTGATCCCGGCACCGACCGCCTTGCGCGCCGCGCTGGTGGCGCGCGCGGCGTCCTTGCCCTCGGGGACCCGGAAGGTGACGGACCCGGCGGCGGCCTTCTGCGCGAGCGTGGTGAGGTCGTCGCCCTCGGCGCGCAGCAGCGCGTCCCAGACCGGGAGGCTCACGCCGTGCTCGAGGCCCACGTCGGCGCGCACGGCGTCGGCGAGCCGGTTGACCCACGGGGTGCCGTCGGGGTCGGCGCCGCCGAGGCCGGCCAGGCGCAGGGTGGCGCGCTCCACCGACACCGTGGTGTGGCGCTGGGCGAGGTCGACGATCGGCTTGCCGACCTGACGGGCGAGGGTGCGCGCGCGGCGTACGTCGGCCCGGTCGATACCGAGCTGGCTCGGCGACTTCGTGCGTGCCATCAGATCCTCCGCTCGAACAGTCCGCGGACGCCGGCGTCCGCGCGCAGCAGCTCCATGGCGTAGGCCGCGTGGCCCGGGACGTAGCCGTTGCCGACGAGCATCCGTACGTCGGCGGCCAGGCCCTCCGCGCCCAGGGCTGCGGCGCTGAAGCTGGTGGCCATGGAGAAGAAGATGACGGTGCCGCCCTCGGCGGTCGCGAGGATGGCGCCGCCCTCGCAGCCCGGGACGTCGACGCACACGACCGTGACGTCGGCGGGACCGCCGGCCGCGGTGACCGCGTCGCGCAGGGCGACCGGGTCGCGGGCGTCGGCGATCGTCACGGCGTCGGCCAGTCCGGCCCCGGTCAGCAGGTCGTGCTCGCCCTGGTGGGGCACCACGCCGATGGTCCGCGCGGCGCCGGCCGCGCGGGCGGCGGCCAGGCTGAGCGAGCCGGACTTGCCGGCGCCACCGATGACGGTGACGGTGGGGGCCTGGCCACGCGCGGCGTACTCCTCCACCACGCGGGCGGTGAGCGCCGGGGCGCCGCAGACGTCCATCACGCTGAGCGACAGCGCGGGGTCGAGGTCGTCGGGGATGACGGCGGCGATGGAGCGGCCGAAGAGCACGGCGTAGCCGTCGCACGGCACCTGCTCGCTCGCGCCGTCCCAGCGCGCGAGGCCGTCCTCGATGACGAGCGGGGTGAGGCTCAGGCTGACCAGCGTCGCGACGCGGTCGCCGACGGAGAGGCCGAGCGGCGAGTCCGGGCCGACCTCCTCGACCGTGCCGACCAGCATGCCGCCGGAGCCCGTGACCGGGTTCTGCATCTTGCCGCGGGTGGCGACGATGTCGAGCACCTCGGCGCGCACGGCGTCGCCGTCGGTCTCGCCGAACCGGGTGTGCTTGCCCTCGAGCTGGCGGAAGGACGCTGCGTCGAGGTTGAGCCGCTCGACCCGCACGCGCACCTCGTCGGGCCACAGGTCGGCACGGGTGTCGAGGCGCTGCGCGGCCTGCGGGAGCACGGTGGCCTCGTCCAGGACGCGGTGCAGACCGGTGGGGTCACCGGCCCTCTGGTCCGTTCGGATGTCCGAGGGGGTGGTCAATTCAGGTCATCCTTCTCGTTCTGCGCTGTCAGGCCGGAAATATTGCGGCGTGGCATTGGACGCACCGCACTTTCTCCGCGTACTCTCCCAGATGTGGCGCCGCCCATACAACCGGCACGCCGTCAGCCCGCTTCAAGGAGATCTCATGAGCATCGAGACCGCCAGCGCCCCCGGCCAGGCACTCGACACCGGCCAGCCCTACCCCTACCAGCGGGTCGAGCTGGTCGAGCCCGACTGGACCCGGTTCCCGGGCTGGGCCGACGTGACCGCCGCCGACTGGGCCTCGGTCCAGTGGCAGCGCGCCCACTGCATCAAGAACGTCAAGCAGCTGCGCGAGCTGATGGGCGACCTGCTCGACGAGCGGTTCTACGCCGACCTCGAGCGTGACCAGGCCGAGCGCGCCACGATGTCGATGCTCGTGCCGCCGCAGATGATGAACACGATGGTGCCGGCCGTGACGCCCGCCGGCGCCGGCTCGCTCACCGAGGCGTTCTACGCCGACCCGGTGCGCCACTACATGATCCCCGTCTTCAGCGACCGCCGCACCGACTGGCCCTCGCACCCGCACGCGGCGCGCGACTCGCTCCACGAGCACGACATGTGGGCGACCGAGGGGCTCACCCACCGCTACCCGACCAAGGTGCTCGCCGAGCTGCTGCCGACCTGCCCGCAGTACTGCGGCCACTGCACCCGCATGGACCTCGTCGGCAACTCCACGGTCGTCATCGACAAGCTCAAGTTCGCCGGCAAGCCCAACGACCGCCTCGGCGACATGCTCGACTACCTGCGCCGCACGCCGTCGGTGCGCGACGTCGTGGTGTCCGGCGGCGACGTGGCCAACATGCCGTGGCCCCGCCTCGAGGCGTTCCTCATGTCGGTGATGGAGGTCGAGAACATCCGCGACATCCGCCTCGCCACCAAGGCCCTCATCGGCCTCCCCCAGCACTGGCTGCAGCCCGACGTCGTCGAGGGCGTCGGCCGGGTCGCCGCGGTCGCCCGCTCGCGCGGCGTCTCGCTGGCGATGCACACCCACGCCAACCACGCGAACTCCGTGACCCCGGTGGTCGCCGAGGCAGCGCGGGCGATGCTCGACGCCGGCCTGCGCGACGTGCGCAACCAGGGCGTGCTGCTCAACGGCGTCAACGCCGACCCGCACGCGCTGCTCGACCTGTGCTTCCGCCTGCTCGACGGCGCGCAGATCATGCCCTACTACTTCTACATGTGCGACATGATCCCGTTCTCGGAGCACTGGCGGGTCTCGCTGGCCGACGCCCAGCGCCTCCAGCACCACATCATGGGCTACCTCCCGGGCTTCGCGACGCCGCGCATCGTGTGCGACGTGCCGTTCGTCGGCAAGCGCTGGGTGCACCAGAACGCCGACTACGACACCGAGCACGGCATCTCCTACTGGACGAAGAACTACCGCACGTCCATCGAGGCAGACGACGCCGAGGCCCTGTCGCGCTTCTACGAGTACTACGACCCGATCCACACGCTGCCCGAGTCGGGCCAGCAGTGGTGGGAGCAGCACGGTCGCCTCGACGAGGCCTCCCTCAAGGCCGCCGAGATGGCCGAGGCCTCGCGCCGCACCGCCGCGCTCCAGGCGTACTGAGGGTTTCCGGGGTCTCCCGGGCCTCCTTTCAGCGATCCCCGGTCAGCCGGGGATCGCTGAACTTGTCAGGCCGTGCAACCCCTGACAAGTTCAGCGAAAGCCTGACCGAAGTCTCGAGACGTCCGCTCACCGTACGGGCCGCTCGGTGTCCACAGGCGCCCTTCGGACGGCACCGTCCACAGCCCGCGGCGATCTCGGTCGCGAGCACTCGGTCCACGCGCCACCGTGTGCCCATGGACGCACACCTGAGAGCCCTCGTCGCCGAGCACGGAGTCTTCCTCCGGAAGGAGGCGCTGGCCGCCGGCTACCACGACCACGCCATCGTCGCCCTCGTCCGCAGCGGCGCCTGGGTACGCGTGCGTCGTGGCGCGTACGTCTTCGGGGACGGCTGGGCGTCACTCACGGCCAACCAGAGGTACGCCGTGCTGTGCCGCGCCGCGGTCCGGCAGGCCAACACCGAGGTGGTGCTCAGCCACACGAGCTCGGCCGGCGAGTACGACGCCCCGCTGTGGGAGTGCGACCTGTCGCTGGTCCACCTGACCCGTCCCGACCGGCGAGCCGGGCGCGCCGAGGCGGGCATCCGTCAGCACCGCGGTCTGCTGATGGAGGGCGACGTGGTCGAGCGCAACGGGCTGAAGGTGATGAGTGCCGAGCGCACCGCGCTCGAGCTCACGCTGGTCCTCGACGTCGAGCACGCGATGGTCGAGATCGACCACCTGCTCCACCAGGGCTTCACGACGGTGGCGGACCTCCGCACGCGCTACGAGTCGATGACGCACTGGCCGGACAGCCTCACCACCGACCTCGTGCTCCGTCTCGTCGACGCGCGCTCGGAGTCGGTCGGCGAGACGCGCGCCCGCCATCTGTGCTGGGCGCAGCACCTGCCCGCGCCGATCCCGAACTACCCCATCCTCGACGAGCGCGGCGTCGAGATCGCTCGCGTTGACCTCGCCTGGCCGACGCTCGGGGTGTTCCTCGAGTTCGACGGCAAGGAGAAGTACCTGAGGCACCGCCGCGAGGGTGAGTCGGTCGTCGACTGCGTGCTGCGCGAGAAGCAGCGCGAGTCGCGCATCTGCGAGCTGACCGGCTGGCGCTGCGTACGCATCACCTGGGCCGACCTCTACCGCGCCGACGAGGTCGCGGGGCGGGTACGGGCGCTGTTCCGCGCCACTGCCGCCTGATCGGTCAGGCTCTCGCTGAACGTGTCAGGCCGTGCATGCCCTGACAAGTTCAGCGATCCCCGGTCAGCCGGGGATCGCTGAAAGGGCCCCGGCCTCCCCCGGATCAGAGGCGGGGCTCGAGGACGGCGGCACCGGGGCCGGCGAGCTCGTCAGCGGTGACGGGGCGGTGGTAGACCAGGCGCAGGGCCGCCTCGACGGAGAGGGTCACGTCGGGGCCGGAGCCCCACGACCAGTCGGCGTCGGGGACGACCAGCCGCACGCCGGACACGCGACGCCGGGCGCTGCCGCCGATCACGCCGGCGAGCGGGCCGGGGGTGGCGAGGGCGAACCCCGCCACCGAGGCGAGCGCGTCGGGCGGGACGTCGTGGGCGAGGCCGAGCGGGCGTCGTACGTCGATCGCGTGGACCACCGCGTCGGCGAGCGCGGCGACGGGCGGCATCCCGAACGGCCGTGCGGCCGTCGCGCCGTTGTCGCGGAGCTGGTCGAGGATCGCCTCCGTCCCGCGGGTCGACCAGTCGACCGCCGTGCCGGCGATCATCCGGTTCACCGAGAAGCGGTGGCGGGCCATCGCGGACAGGGCGCCGGACGGACCGAGGACCGGCATCCACGCGAGGTGGGCCGCGACGTCGACCGCGCCATCCCGCGCAGAGCGAGGGGGCGTCCCACTGCGCATCCGTGAGCCCGGCCAGCGTGTCGACGAGCGCGAGCCGCTCCGCCCGCGTGAGTGCGTGCAGGTCGGCCATGGCGACTCCTAGTCCAGCGGGCGGTTCTCGTAGGGCGTGGAGAGCACGATCGTGGTGCGCGTCGACACGCTCGCGGCCCCGCGGATCCGGGCCAGCAGGTCCTCGAGGTCGCGGGGGGTCGCCACCCGGATCTTCAGGATGTAGGACTCCTCCCCCGCCACCGACCAGCACGACTCGATCTCCTGGATGCCGACCAGCCGGTCCGGGTAGTCGTCGGGCTGCGAGGGGTCGATCGGGGTGATCGAGATGAACGCCGTGAGCGGCCGGCCGAGCTGGTCGTGGTCGACGGTCGCGCCGTAGCCCTTGATCAGGCCGCGCTGCTCGAGCCGCTTGACCCGCTGGTGGACCGCGGACGTCGAGAGGTCGGTGGCCTTGCCGAGGTCGGTGAACGACATCCGCCCGTCGGTCGCCAGCAGGGCGAGGATCTGCCGGTCCTTGGACTCGACCTCCGATGTGCTCACAGCCACACCCTAGTGCGATCCGGAGAGGGCCTCCACGAGGCGCACGGCAGACGAGCCGAGGCCCCAGCGCTCGTCGAGCGCGAGCAGCGCGTCGTGGTCGGCCGGCGTACGTGGGCGGGTGAGGTCGGGCGACCCGAGGTCGAGGTCGCGGCGCACGGCGACCACCTCCGGCGCGACGTCGAGGTAGTCGACGGCTGCCTTGATCTTGCCGCGCGGTCCCGGGCCCATGTCGGAGTCGGGGTCGGCGGCCGCGGCGACGATCGCGTCGACGTCGCCGAAGCGGTTGATCAGCGTCGCCGCCGTCTTGTCACCCACACCTGCCACGCCCGGCAGGCCGTCGGAGGTGTCGCCGCGCAGCGTGGCCAGGTCGGCGTAGTGGGCGGCGTCCACGCCGTACTTCGCCCGCACCCACGCGTTGTCGACGCGCTCGTGCTTGCTGACGCCGCGCGCGACGTAGAGCACCCGGACGCCCGCCTCGTCGTCGACGAGCTGGAACAGGTCGCGGTCGCCCGTGACGATGTCGACCGGCATCCCGGCGTCGGTGGCGAGGGTCCCGATGACGTCGTCGGCCTCCATCTCGGCGTGGCCGACGACGGGGATGCCGTAGGCGGCCAGCACGTCGAGGATGACCGGCACCTGCGCCTGCAGCGGGTCGGGCACCTCCTCGACGTCCGGGCGGGGGCCCGGGACCTCCCGGACCACGCGGTGCGCCTTGTAGGACGGGATCAGGTCGACGCGCCACTGCGGGCGCCAGTCCTCGTCCCAGCAGCAGGCGAGGTGGGTCGGGTCGTACTCCCCCACCAGCCGGCTGATGAAGTCCATCAGCCCGCGCACGGCGTTGACCGGGGTGCCGTCGGGCGCCTTCACCGAGTCGGGCACGCCGAAGAACGCGCGGAAGTAGAGGGACGCGGTGTCGAGCAGCAGCAGGCGGTCGGTCACGCGGGTGAGCCTGCCACAGCCCACCCACGGCTCACCGACGGCTCACTCGGCCAGCACGCTGTAGGCGATCACGCCGCGCTTGAGCGCCTTCGCCGTGGCCCGGGCCGTGTTCCGCAGCGGCGCCTCGCCGGCCGCGTCGGCCACCTGGCCGCACAGGTCGAGCAGCTGCTTCATCCAGCGGACGAAGTCGCCGGCCGACAGGCCGGTCGCCATCAGCACGTCGTCGAGGTCGTCGCCCTCGGCCCAGCGCCACGCCGCCCACGCGAAGCCCACGTCGGGCTCACGCAGGAAGTCGAGCTTGTGGTCGCGCTCGAGGGCGTCCAGCTGGCCCCACAGCCGGACCAGCTCGCCGAGCACGGGACGCACCTGGCCGCCCGGCAGCTTCGGCGAGGACGCGTCGTCGGCGCGCCGCGCCTCGAACACCAGGGCGGACAGGACGGCCGCGAGCTCGGACGGTGCGAGGTCGTCGAGGAGCCCGGCCCGGATCGCCTCGGCCGCCACGAGATCCATGTCGGTGTAGATGCGTCGCAGGTGGACGCCCTTCTCGGTGACCGTGTCGCCCTCGAGGTAGTCGAGCGCGGTCAGCACGTCGCACACGCGGTCGAAGGTCCTCGCGACGGTGTTGGTGCGGTTCTCCACGCGGCGCTTGAGCGTCTCGGTGTCGCGCTCGAGCTTGAAGTAGCGCTCGGCCCAGCGGGCGTGGTCCTCGCGCTCGGGGCACTGGTGGCACGGGTGCGCCTTGAGGTCCGCCCGCAGCCGGCCGATCTCGCGGTCGGTGGGGGTGTCGCTGAAGGAGTCACGCTGCTTCTCGCGGCGCGGGCCGGGCGCGTCGAACGAGTCGGCCCGGGCACGCAGTGCGTTGGCGAGCTCGCGCCGCTGACCGGGGTTGCGCCCGTTGAACGACTTGGGGATCCGCAGCCGGCCGATCGACTCGACCGGCACCGGGAAGTCCATCATCGCCAGCCGCCGGGCCTGGCGGTCGGCCGTGACGACGTAGGGGCGCGGCTCGTCGCCTGACGCGCCCGGGTCGATGACGACCGCCAGCCCGCTGAACTTGCCGGCAGGGACCCGGATCACGTCGCCGGGGCGCAGCCGGCCGAGCGACGCGGCGGCCTCGCCACGGCGGTCCTGGCGCCGCTCGCGGGCGGCGCCCTTCTCGAGGTCGGAGATCTTCCGGCGCATCGCGGCGTACTCCATGAAGTCGCCGACGTGGCAGGTGGCGGCCTCGCGGTAGCCGTCGAGCGCCTCCTCGGCCTTGTGGACCTGACGCGCGAGGCCGACGACGGCCTTGTCGGCCTGGAACTGCGCGAACGACTGCTCGAGCAGCTCGCGCGAGCGCGCCCGTCCGAACTGGTGCACGAGGTTGACCGCCATGTTGTAGGACGGCCGGAACGACGAGCGGAGCGGGTAGGTCCGGGTCGACGCGAGGCCGGCGACCTCGCGGGGGTTCATGCCGGGCTGGTAGAGCACGACGCCGTGGCCCTCGATGTCGAGGCCGCGACGCCCCGCGCGCCCGGTCAGCTGGGTGTACTCCCCCGGGGTGAGGTCGGCGTGCGTCTCGCCGTTCCACTTCGACAGCTTCTCGATCACCACGGTGCGCGCGGGCATGTTGATGCCGAGGGCGAGGGTCTCGGTGGCGAAGACGACCTTGACCAGACCGTCCTGGAACAGCTCCTCGACCACCTGCTTGAACGCCGGCAGCAGCCCTGCGTGGTGGGCGGCGATGCCGCGGGTCAGCCCGTCGAGGAACTCGTGGTAGCCGAGGACGTGCAGGTCCTCCTCCGGCAGGGTGCGCGACGCCTCCTCCACCCGCGCGAAGATCTCGTCGCGCTCCGCGGCGGTGGTGAGGCGGGTGTTGGCCTGCACCAGCTGGGTCACGGCCGCGTCGCAGCCGGCCCGGCTGAAGATGAACACGATGGCCGGCAGCAGCCCCTCGCGGTCGAGCCGCTCGACGACGTCGACGCGGGTCGGGATCCAGACCCGCCGGCCGTTGCCGACCGCGCGGGGGTTCTTCGACGAGCCCGGCTTGCCCTTGCGTGGGGAGCGGCGGTCGCGCATCAGCCGCGAGCTGGCCCAGTCGTCGCGGGCGATCCGGGTGAGCTCGTCGTTGACCGGCGCGCCCTCCTTCACGAACCCGGCGCTGGCGTCGACGTCGGAGGAGGCGAACAGGTCGAGCAGGCGCCGGCCGACCATCACGTGCTGGAACAGCGGCACCGGCCGCTTCTCCTCCAGGATGGTGGTGGTCTCGCCGCGCACGGTGGCCAGCCACTCGCCGAACTCCTCGGCGTTGGACACGGTGGCCGACAGCGACACGAGGGTCACCGACTCCGGGAGGTGGATGATGACCTCCTCCCAGACCGCGCCGCGCATCCGGTCGGCGAGGTAGTGCACCTCGTCCATCACGACGTAGCCGAGGCCGAGCAGCGTGCGGGAGCCGGCGTAGAGCATGTTGCGCAGCACCTCGGTGGTCATCACGACCACCGGCGCCTCGCTGTTGACGACGTTGTCGCCGGTCAGCAGGCCGACGTTCTCGGAGCCGTAGCGCTTGACCAGGTCGTGGTACTTCTGGTTCGACAGCGCCTTGATCGGGGTCGTGTAGAACGCCTTGCGTCCGGTCTGGAGCGCGAGGTGGATGGCGAACTCGCCGACGATCGTCTTGCCGGAGCCGGTCGGCGCGGCGACCAGCACGCCGCGCCCGTCCTCGATCTCCTGGCAGGCCCGCACCTGGAAGTCGTCCAGCGCGAAGCCGTAGAGCCCGGCGAAGTCCTTGAGCATCGGGTACGGCTTGTCGCGGCGGAAGGCGGCGTAGCGCTCGGCGGGGCTGAGCTGCTCGTCGTCCGGGGTGCCGGTGCTCATGCGATCACCTCCAGCGCGCCGGGCACGCACTCGACGGTCAGCGGCAGCGGCCCGAAGCGCTCGCCGTCGGCGTAGGACACGATCCCGGGCGCGGCGACGGTCACGCGCTTCACGCGGTGGTGCACGTACTCCTCCACGCCGTCGATGCGGCCGGTGAACAGGCGCGGGTAGGACCGCACCAGCTTGGTCTTGGACATCCGGGTGATCACCACGACGTCGAGCATGCCGTCGTCGAGCAAGGCGCCCTCGGTGATCCGCAGCCCGCCGCCGAACGACGGACCGTTGCCGACCGCCACCAGCATCGCCTCGTGCTCGACGCTCTCGGGCCCGGACCCGCGGTCGAGCTCGAGGACGTACGGGATCGGGCGGAACGTGCGCAGCTCCGCGAGGGTGGCGAGGTTGTAGCGCATCTGCCCGCGCGGCCAGGTCATGGCGTTGGCGCGCTCGTTGACGATGGCGTCGAACCCGGCCGCGAGCACAGTCACGAACCAGCGGTCCCCGCTGCGGGCCAGGTCGATCGTGCGGCGGCGGGAGGCCACCACCCGGTCTGCTGCGGCGACCGGGTCGGTGCGCGGGAGGTCGAGGTAGCGGGCGACGTCGTTGCCGGTGCCGGCGGGGATCAGCCCCAGCGGGACCCCGGTCCCGGCCACGGCCTGCACGCCCAGGTGCACGAGGCCGTCGCCTCCGCACACCACGAGCGCCTCGACGCCGTCGGCGACGCAGCCGCGGGCGAGGTCGGCCGCCTCGTCGGCGTCGCGGCCCGCGAGGTTGCGCACGACGAATCCGCTCTCGCGCAGCCGGGCGAGCGCCGCGTCGCGGTGACGGGCACCGCGACCCTTGCCGGCGGTGGGGTTGGTCAGCAGCGCGATCTCGCGCCCGCGCACGGGTCCGGGCGCTGTCGGGTCGTGCATGAGCGCGACCCTATCCCCGGTGCTAGCCGCCGAGGCGCAGGAGGGCGGCGTAGCTGCCGACGTGTGCGCCCACCGACCGGGCGAGGCGTCCGAGGGCGTCGAGGACCAGGTCGGGGTCGAAGCGCGTGCCGGGCACGGCCAGCACCATTCGGCCGCCGACCTCGCCCACGACGACCTGGCCGTGGCGCCAGGCCTGGTGCACCGCCGTCCGGGTGTCGGCGTCGACCACGGGCTCGGGGTACGCGTCGTCGACCGCGAGCAGGTCGCACACCAGGTCGGTCTCGCCGACGGCGGTCAGCCGACCGGCGACCAGGTGACCCGTCGCGAGCCCCTCGTCGGAGCGCCAGACGACGTCGGCGGTCCCGAGCCACTCCGGCAGGTCGAACGGGTCGACGTGGTCGATGGTGGCGTGCATGGAGCCAACCCTGTCAGACGCCCCCGGCGAGGGTGGCGGCGCGTGCGCGCGCACGCCGGCGGTCGTTGAGCCGGGCGATGACCTCGGAGGCGAAGAAGAGCAGCATCATCGGCACGGCCATCAGGCACATCGAGAACGGGTCGGTCGACGGCGTGGCCGCCGCGGCGAAGACGAACGTGCCGATCACGATCCAGGGGCGGTAGGCGGCGAGCTGCCTGCCCTTGACCACGCCCGCGAAGTTGAGCAGCACCACGAAGACCGGGATGTTGAACGCGAGGCCGAAGACCAGCAGCGTGCGGGTGAAGAACTGCAGGTAGTCGTTGAAGTCGATCAGGTTGGTGACCCCGTCGGGGTTGAACCCGATCAGCACCTCGAGCGCGACCGGCAGCGTGAAGTAGCCAAGTGCGACCCCGACGAGGAACAGCGGACCGGCGATCGCGACGAAGATGCGCGTCATCTTGCGCTCCTGGGCGTAGAGCCCGGGGAGCACGAACGCCCAGATCTGGTAGAGCCAGTAGGGAGCCGTGACGACGACGGCGGCGAAGCCGGCGAGCTTGAGCCACAGCGTCAGACCGGCGCCGGCGCCGCTGGTGGTGGCCTCGGTGACGCCGTCAGCGAGCTTGCGCTGGGCGTCCTCGTAGGGGCCGAAGACGGTGTCGAGCAGGACGTGGCGGAACACCAGCGCCACCGCGAAGGCGACCGTGAACGCGAGCAGGCAGCGCAGCAGGCGCGCGCGGAACTCGCGGAAGTGGTCGGACAACGCCATCCGACCGTCCGGCCCGACGGCGTGGCGCGGGCCTCCCCTGAACAGGCCGACGAGGCCTCCGAGCCTCACTCAGGCAGTGGTGTCGTCGCGGCGCTCGCGGAGCACCTCGCCCGAGGTCTCGTCGTGCGCGTCGGCCTGGGCGTTGCGCGCCTGGATCTCGCGCTCGGCCTCGAGCTTCTGCGCGTCGTCGTCGTCGCGCAGGCCCTTGGTCTCGGACTTGAAGATCTTGAGCGCCTGACCCGAGCTGCGGGCGAGCTCGGGCAGCTTGGCAGCACCGAACACGAGCACGACGATGGCGAGGATCACCAGCCACTCCGCACCCTGCGGCATGCCGATCATCGGGTTGATCATGGAAGTCACTCCGTCATTGGGGTTGGGGGCGGTCCGTCGAGGACCCCTACGAGTCTACGCCGTCGTCCTGATAGAGCCTGAGCGCCGCCCGGGCCTGGTCGGCGAACGTCTCGACCCACGCGGCGGGGGCGAGGAGGGTGCCGTGGGGCGCCAGCCGGAACAGCAGCGCCTGGGCCCACTGCTCGCTGGCGACCTCGAGGTCGACGTCGATCGTGCCGTCGGGACCGGGGCGCTGGTCGGTGACCTGGTAGTACTCCACGACCCACCGCGCCGGCGGGGCCAGCCTCAGGGTCACGGTGGTGGTCTCCGCGTCGGTGAACCAGCCGCCGGTCAGGTCGCGCGGGCGCGCCCCCTTGTCGGCGACGTCGGTGTCCAGCTCGGTCGCGGCGAGGATGCGGTCCACGCGGAACGCGCGGTCGCCCTGCGCGGTGTGGCACCACGCGTCGAGGTAGAGCAGGTCCTCCACCCGGGCGATGCCGCGCGGGTCGACGACCCGGACGGACTCCTGGTCGCGCGAGGGCACGTGGTAGGTGATCTCGACCTGGTGCCCGTGGGCGATCGCCGAGCGGAGCACCGGCACGACGGCGCTGGCCTCCAGCGGCGTCGGCGTGACGTGCAGGCGCAGCAGGTCCTCGCCCTCCGCGCCGGCGGCCGCCTCGAGCTTGGCGAGCGTGCGCGCGATCACGTCGGCAGCGCCCTCGGGTGCCGAGTCGGCCATCGTGCGCAGCGCCACCACCAGAGCCGTCGCCTCTGCCGGGGAGAACCGCACGGGTCGTGCGAGGTAGTCGGCGTTGTCGACGCGGATGACCCGGTCGCCCTCGAGCGCCTCGAGGTCGACCTCGATCAGGTCGCCCGGGAGCCCCGGGGACAGGCCGGTCATGAACAGCAGCCGCAGGTCGCGCTCGACCTGCTCGGCGTCGGTGCCGAAGTGGGCCGCGGCGTCGTCGAGGCGTACCTCCCCGCGAGCGAGGAGGTAGGGCACCATCGCCAGCAGTCGCGCGACCTGGTCGGGGGCGGTGTCGCCCTGCGTGCTCATCGGGCACCCTCCACGATCGAGCGGAGGCGGGACACGACCTCGTCGCGCAGCGCCTCCGGTGCGTCGACGACCACGTCCGCGCCGTAGGTGAGCACCTCGTCGGCGAGCTCGTGGACCGGGCCCTCGACCGTGACGGCGTCCCAGCCCGGGCGGTCGGCGAGGGCCGCGACGGCCTCCGCGCGACGCCGGAGCCCCACGCCGGTCCCCTGCCGCACCCTCAGGTCCGCGCGGACCGTGGGGAAGGTCCGCGAGAGGCGGCGGGCCATCGCCCGTACGTCGGTCCCCGGCGGCACGGTGTAGGCGCCCGACTTGCCGGTGGCCCGGACCGGGCCCACGATCCGGGAGAGCCGGAAGACGCGCTCGGCGCCCCGGTCGACGTCGTGCCCCACGACGTACCAGCGGCCCGAGGAGCGCGCGAGCCCCCACGGCTGGAAGCGTCGGTTGGTCGGCTCGGTCTCGTCGGCGCGCTGGTAGGGGAAGGCGACCTGGCGCCGCTTGCCGATGGCGTCCCAGAGCGGCTCGAAGGCCGGCTCGTCGGCGCTGATCGAGGGGGCGACGACCTCGAGCCGGCTCGGGTCGATCTCGACGCCCTGTCCCTTGAGCTTGGCCAGCGCCCGACCGGTGGCCTTGGCCAGGGTCGCCTGCTGCCACACCTGCGCGGCCAGGCCGAGCACGGCCGCCTCGTCGGACTCGAAGCGGATCTCGGGCAGCGAGGTCTGCTCGGTCGGGATGCGGTAGCCGATCTCGTCGTCGAAGAACGCGTCCGCGCTCCCGACCTCGATCACGGCACCGATCTGGCGCAGCGCGTCCTTGTCCCGCTCGAAGGCGCGCTCGAACGCCTCGTCGCCGGCCGGCCCGTGGGCGTGCTCGGGATAGCACGCCGCACGGATCACGTCCTTGCCGACGAACCGCTTCGCACCCAGCAGCAGGATGTGCAGGTTCATCAGCCGTTCGGCCCTGGGCTGCGCCATCCGGGTCAGCTCCGGGTCACTTCACGCCGAGGATGTCGACGACGAAGAACAGCGTGTCGGTGCCCTTGATCCCGGCGCCCTCGTTGCCCGTCGCGCCGTAGCCGTCGGCTGGCGGGATCTCGAGGATCACCCGCGAGCCGACCGTGCGGCCGACGAGGCGCTCGTCCCACCCCTTGATGACCGAGCCGACGCCGATCGGGAACTCGGCGGGCTCCTTGGTGTAGGACTCGTCGAACGGCGCCTTGGCGTCGTAGACCTGGCCGAGGTAGTCGACGGTGATGGTCTGCCCGCTCTTCACCTTCGCGCCGTCACCCTTGACGAGCGTGGTCGCGATGAGCTTGCCGCTCGGCTGGTGGGCGTCGGTGAAGTCGAGGCCGGTGATCACGCCGTCCTTCTCGATGAGGGTCGGCGCCCAGCCGGCGGGCTTCTTGTCCTCGCCCTGCGGGCCGTCGAGCGGCGGCACCGGGGGCACGGTCTCCTTGGCGCCCATGATGTCGACGACGACCAGCACGGAGTCCTTGTTGCCGATGCCGATGGACGGGTTGCCCGCCTCGCCGTAGGCCTGGTCCGCCGAGGTCAGCACGACCACCCGGTCGCCGACCTGGTTGCCGATCATCGCGTCGCGCAGGAAGGGAAGCACGTCCTTCGTGAGCTCGACCGACTGGGTGGCGTCGGCGTCCTTGGTGTAGGTGCTCTGCGCCTCCTCCTCGGTGAAGCCGTTGCCGATCCACCAGTTGGCCTCGACCGTCTGGCCGTCCTCCACGGTGTCGCCGTCACCCTCGACGAGGACCTCGGTCTCCTCGTCGGAGCCGTCGAGGCGGCCGTCGAAGGTGACCTTCGGCTCCACGCCCTGCTTGCCCTCGATGGTGACCGAGCTCAGGGACTTGCCGCCCTCCTCGCTGTCGCTGGAGGACGACCCGCACGCGGCGAGTCCGACCAGGCTGAGGGAGAGCAGGCCGCCGAGCGCGGCGGAACGTACACGGGTCACGGGTCCAAACCTCATCAGTCGTCACAGAGTTGCCGGGTCACCCTATCCAGCACGGCCCAGCACGCGGGCGGACACTCCGGTTCGGGGGACGACCGGGGTCACATCCCGTCGATCAGCCGCTGCACGCGCTCGTCGTAGGCCTTGAACGGGTCCTTGCACAGCACGGTGCGCTGGGCCTGGTCGTTGAGCTTGAGGTGGACCCAGTCCACGGTGAAGTCGCGGCGGCGCTCCTGGGCCTTGCGGATGAACTCGCCGCGCAGGCGGGCCCGGGTGTCCTGGGGCGGGACGCTCTTGGCCTCGAAGACCTTGAGGTCGCTGGTCACCCGCGCCACCGCGCCCCGCTTCTCGAGCAGGTAGTAGAGGCCGCGACCGCGGTGGATGTCGTGGTAGGCGAGGTCGAGCTGGGCGATCCGGGCGTCCCCGAGGGACAGCCCGTGCTTGGCGCGGTAGCGCTCGATCAGCTTGAGCTTGATCACCCAGTCGATCTCGCGGTCCACCAGCCCGAGGTCGTCGGACTCGACCGCCTTCAGGCCGCGCTCCCACAGGTCGAGCGCGCGCTCGATCGTCGGCGTGGAGATCTGGCGCCGGTCGACGAAGTCGCGCGCCTTGGAGAGGTACTCCGCCTGGATCTCCAGCGCGCTCGCCTCCCGCCCGTTGGCCAGGCGGACCTTGCGGCGCCCGCTCGGGTCATGGCTGATCTCCCGGATGGCGCGGATCGGGTTCTCCATCGTGAGGTCGCGCATCACCACGCCCTCCTCGATCATCCGCAGCACCAGGTCGCACGAGGCGACCTTGAGCATCGTCGTGGTCTCGCTCATGTTGGAGTCGCCGACGATGACGTGCAGGCGCCGGAACCGCTCGGCGTCGGCGTGCGGCTCGTCGCGGGTGTTGATGATCGGCCGGCTGCGGGTGGTGGCGCTGCTGACGCCCTCCCAGATGTGCTCGGCACGCTGGCTCACGCTGTAGGACGCGCCCCGCGGGGTCATCACCACCTTGCCGGCGCCCACCACGATCTGCCGCGTCACGAGGAACGGGATGAGGATGTCGGCGAGGCGGCTGAACTCCCCCGCCCGGCCCACGAGGTAGTTCTCGTGGCAGCCGTAGGAGTTGCCGGCCGAGTCGGTGTTGTTCTTGAACAGGTAGATGTCGCCGGCGATCCCCTCCTCGTGGAGGCGGTTCTCGGCGTCGAGCAGCAGCCCCTCGAGGATCCGCTCCCCCGCCTTGTCGTGGGTGACCAGCTCGACGACGTCGTCGCACTCGGGCGTGGCGTACTCCGGGTGGCTGCCCACGTCGAGGTAGAGCCGGGCGCCGTTGCGCAGGAACACGTTCGACGAGCGGCCCCAGCTGACGACCTTGCGGAACAGGTAGCGCGCGACCTCGTCGGGGCTCAGGCGGCGCTGGCCCTTGAACGTGCACGTGACGCCGTACTCGTTCTCGATCCCGAAGATCCGACGGTCCATGACCCCACCCTAGGTCCGCACACCACGTCTGCCGCCGGAACCGAGGCGAAATCGCGTCCCGGGCGCGCCGTCCGGGTTGTCCGGGCTGCCAAGGTTGTCGGCATGACCGCCCCGACCCGCACGTCTCGGACCCCTGACCTCACCGACCTGGCCACGGCCGCCGCCACCGGTGCGATCACCGCGTGGCTCCCCGCCCACCGCTGGAGCCGGCGGGCGCAGTGGAGCATGCACGGCGGATTCGGCGCGCTGGCGGCCACCGGGGCGCTGGTCGGAGGGCGGGTGCGCCGCCGGGACCCGCAGGCCGAGCCGGTGCCCATCGCCACGCTGGCCGGCCTCGCCGGGGCGCTGGGACTGCTGACGACTGCCGTCAGCCGCGGCGGGCAGGGCGCCGACGCGTGGGTCGAGCGCCGGCTGGCCGCACGGGGCGTACGCCGCCCGCGGCTGTGGATGGGGGTGGGTGCCGCCGGCATCTCGCTCGCGATGAGCGTGGCCGAGCGCCGGGCAGCGACCCGCCCCGAGCGTCCCGCGCCCGAGGACACCACCCTTGACGGGCCCGACGCCCGCGGGTGAGCGTGGGGCCATGGGAGCCCGCCACCTCGTCGCGACGGTCCTCGCCGACCCGGCGGTGGTGACCGACCTCGAGCTGCGGGTGATGACCGACGACCTGTGGCTGTGGCCGGTCCGCACGGCCCCGGTGGTCCTCGACGGTCCCCGCCTCGAGTTCCAGCTGAGGCGGCGGCTGGTCGAGCAGCGCCGGGGCGAGTGGGACGACGCGGCCGGGTGGACGCCGGTGTGGATCGGGTTCGGCGACGCCTGGCACGAGTTCGGGCCGGACGGCAACGTGCGTCCCACCGGGCCGCTGCCGTGGGCGGCCCACCAGCGGCTGTGGGGCGCGCTCGAGGAGTTCGCCCCGTCCGTGCGCTACCGGCGCCGGCTCAGCGGGATCCCCACGACGCCGACGCAGCAGTGGCCGGGGCTCAACCTGCGCTAGCCCTGACCGGGCTCCACCGGCGGTGCCACCGGCGCACCAGGTGCCTCGGGCGCCTCCGACGCGGCCGCTCCCCGCTCGCCCAGGATCTCGGCGAGACGCGACTCGCGCAGCCGCAGGAACTTGCGGGGCTGGGTGCGGGTGCGGTCGAGCACGGCGACCTCGAGGTCCTCGACCGGGATCACCCGGTCGTCGGTCTCGCTGTGGCCGAGGGCGGCCACCGCGAGGCGCAGCGCGTCCTCGAGCGACGCGCCGCCCTGGTAGTGCTCGCGGAGGTGACCGGCGACGACGTCCGCCGCGCCGCCCATGACCGCGAACCCGTGCTCGTCGGCGACCTGGCCGTCGTAGGTGAGGCGGTAGATCTGGTCGTCGGCCTCGTTGTCGCCGATCTCGGCGACGAAGATCTCGACCTCGTAGGGCTTCTCGCCGCCGGAGGAGAAGATCGTGCCGAGGGTCTGGGCGTAGGCGTTGGCGAGCCCGCGCCCGGTGACGTCGCGCCGGTCGTAGGCGTAGCCCCGCATGTCGGCGAGCCGGACGCCGGCGATGCGCAGGTTCTCGAACTCGTTGTAGCGCCCGACCGCGGCGAAGGCGATCCGGTCATAGATCTCGCTCACCTTGTGCAGCGCCTGCGAGGGGTTCTCGGAGACGAACAGGACGCCGTCGGCGTAGTGGATCGCCACGACCGACCGGCCGCGGGCGATGCCCTTGCGGGCGAAGTCGGCCCGGTCCTTCATCAGCTGCTCGGGCGAGACGTAGAAGGGCATGCTCATGCGAAGGGGCTCCTGGCTCAGGTCAGGGAGGCGGCGGGACCGTCGGGGCGCTGCATCCGGGAGGCGAGCATCGCGTCGGCGATGACCGAGACCTCCGAGTCAGGCATCCGTCGGCCGCCGGCCGGGGTGATCACGTGCACGACCGGGAAGATCCGCCGGGTGATGTCGGGCCCGCCGGTGGCGGAGTCGTCGTCGGCGGCGTCGTAGAGCGCCTGGATGACCGCGGTGACGGCCCCGGTCTCGTCGAGGTCGTCGCGGTAGAGCTTCTTCAGCGAGCCGCGGGCGAACAGCGACCCGGAGCCGACCGAGTGGAACGCGGTCTCCTCGTAGCGGCCGCCGGTGACGTCGTAGCTGAAGATCCGGCCCTGGTCGGCGACGAGGTCGTAGCCGGCGAACAGCGGCACCACGGCGAGGCCCTGCATGGCGAGGCCGAGGTTGCCGCGGATGAGGGCGGCGAGCCGGTTGGCCTTGCCGTCCATCGACAGCGTGCTGCCCTCGATCTTCTCGTAGTGCTCGAGCTCGGTCTGGAACAGCCGGACCATCTCGACCGCGAGGCCCGCGGTGCCGGCGATGCCGACGACGGAGAACTCGTCGGCCGGGAAGACCTTCTGGATGTCGCGCTGGGCGATGATGTTGCCCATCGTCGCGCGCCGGTCGCCGGCCATCACGACGCCGCCGGCGAAGGTCGCGGCGACGATGGTGGTGCCGTGCGGCGCGAGGTCGCCCGCGTCACCGGCGGGGACGGCACGCCGTCCGGGCAGGAGGTCGGGCGCCTCGGCGCCGAGGAAGTCGGCGAAGCTCGACGTGCCCGGCGCCATGAACGAGGTGGGCAGGCGCGGGTCGCCGGTGCGGCTCACTGGCCGCCCTTCTGGATGAAGGACTTCACGAAGTCCTCCGCGTTGGTCTCGAGCACCTCGTCGATCTCGTCGAGGATCGCGTCCACGTCCTCGTCGATCATCTCCTTGCGCTCGGCGACGTCCGTCTCCACGACCTCCTCGGTCGAGGTCTCCTCCTGCGAGGACCTGCGCGGCTGCTTCTGCTCCTGGGCCATGGCTCGACCCTATCCACTCCCACCGACGCCACAAGCGCGTTCACCGTGGGCGGACGGCGCGTCGCGCGCCTCAGCGGGTGATCGCCGCGACCAGCTCCTGGGCGGTCGCGCTGCGGTCGATCAGCTCCCCGACGTGGGCGCGGGTGCCGCGCAGCGGGTCCAGGGTCGGCACCCGCTGCAGCGACTCGCGTCCCGGGAGGTCGAAGATCACCGAGTCCCACGACGCCGCGGCCACCGAGTCGGCGTACTTCTCCAGGCACCGGCCGCGGAAGTACGCGCGGGTGTCCGACGGCGGCTCGTGCATCGCCGCCTCCACGGCGGCGTCGTCGAGCAGCCGCTCGATGCGGCCCGAGGCGGCGAGGCGGTGGTAGAGCCCCTTGTCGGGCCGCACGTCGGCGTACTGCAGGTCGATGAGGTGCAGCTTGGCGTCGTCCCATGCCAGCCCGTCGCGGTCGCGGTACTGCTCGAGCAGCTTGAGCTTGGCCACCCAGTCGAGCTCGGTGGCGCACTCCATCGGGTCGCGCTCGAGCCGGGTCAGCACCGACTCCCAGCGCTGGAGGACGTCGCGGGTCTGGTCGTCGGCGTCGGCGCCGTAGCGGTCCTCGACGTACTTGCGGGCCAGGTCGAGGTACTCCATCTGGAGCTGGACCGCGGTCAGCCGGCGTCCGTCGCGCAGCGCGACCAGGTGCGTCAGCGTCGGGTCGTGGGAGACGTCGCGCAGCGCCCGCACCGCCCCCTCGACCGACAGGTCGGTGCCGATGAAGCCGTCCTCGATCATCGCGAGCACCAACGCGGTCGTGCCGGACTTGAGGTAGATCGAGGTCTCGGCGAGGTTCGCGTCGCCGATGATCACGTGCAGGCGGCGGTAGACGGCCGGGTCGGCGTGCGGCTCGTCGCGGGTGTTGATGATCGGGCGCTTGAGCGTCGTCTCCAGGCCGACCTCGACCTCGAAGTAGTCGGCGCGCTGGCTGAGCTGGAACCCGCGCTCGGGGGTCGTGTCGCGGCCGTCCTGGCCGATGCCCACCCGCCCAGCACCGGTGACGACCTGGCGCGAGACGAAGAACGGCGTGAGGTGCCGGACGATCTCCGCGAACGGCGTCGAGCGCCGCATCAGGTAGTTCTCGTGGGCACCGTAGGAGGCGCCCTTGTTGTCGGTGTTGTTCTTGTAGAGCAGGATCGGCGCCGCACCCGGGACCTGCCCGGCCATCCGGGACGCGTCGAGCATGACCTGCTCCCCCGCCTTCTCCCAGCGCACCACGTCGAGCGGCGAGGTCACCTCGGGGGAGGAGTACTCGGGGTGGGCGTGGTCGACGTAGAGCCGTGCGCCGTTGGCGAGGATCACGTTGGCCAGGCCGAGGTCCTCGTCGGTCAGCTGGCTGGGGTCGGCCACCTGCCGGGCCATGTCGAAGCCGCGGGCGTCGCGCAGCGGCGACTCCTCCTCGAAGTCCCAGCGGGCCCGACGGGCGCGCACCGTGGAGCTGGCGTAGGCGTTGACGACCTGGGACGAGGCGACCATCGGGTTGGCGGTCGGCTGCCCCTGCACCGAGATGCCGTACTCGACCTCCGTGCCCATCACGCGTCGTACGCTCATGGTCATGAGCCTACGGCTGTGGGACGAACGCGTGGTGCCCCGCCTGACCGACGCGAGCCTGCGCGGCCACGAGGTCGGCGAGCTGCGCGGGCTGACGTGTGCGGGGCTCGCCGGTCGGGTGCTCGAGATCGGCTTCGGCAGCGGGCTGAACGTGCGGTGGTGGCCGCCTGAGGTCACCGCGGTGACCGCGATCGAGCCGTCCGACCTCGGGTGGCAGCTCTCGCAGCGACGCCGCGAGCGCTCGACGGTGCCGGTCGAGCGCGCCGGGCTGGACGGGCAGGCGCTCGACCTCCCCGACGACTCCCACGACGGCGCGCTGGTGACCTTCAGCCTCTGCACGATCCCCGACCCGGTCCTCGCGCTGCGCGAGGCGCGGCGGGTGGTGCGACCTGGCGGACGGCTGCACGTGCTGGAGCACGGCAGCGCGCCCGACGAGGACGTACGCCGCTGGCAGCGCCGCCTGGAGCCGGTGCAGCGCGCCGTCGCCGGCGGCTGCCACCTCACGCGGGACGTGCCGGCGATGGTCCGCGAGGCCGGGTGGACGGTCGAGGAGGTCGTGCAGGACTACCTCCCCGGCCCGGCCGTCTCGCGGCCCTGGGTCCACGTGACCAGGCTCAGCGCCCGCGCCGCAGGAACCCCATGAGGAACAGCACGACCAGCACGACGACGACGATGATGAGGATGGTCTTCATCCGGTCAACCTAGTGCGCCGGCCCCCTGCGCACCCCCTCCTCCGGGGTGGCGCGCTCAGCGCCCGCGCGACTGCCAGGCGTGGGCGACGTTGACCGCGACGATGCCGGCGAGCGTCACCAGCAGTGCCAGGAACTGGTCGTTGACGCCGAGCACGATGCTGATCGGGATGAAGGCCACCAGCGACACGATGCCGAGGGCCAGCTGGCGGGCGCCGCCGCCGGCGACCGCCGCCGCGCGTCGCTGCTGGAGCGCCACCTGGTCCGCGACCCGACGGTCGACGGCCCGCTCGATGCGCTCGGCGAACCCGTCCACGAGCTCGGCGTCGTAGCGGGCGCCGAGCTCGCGCCGGGTCGCGAGGGCGGCCTCGATGTCGCCGTGGCCGAGACCCTCCTCGCGCTCCATCACGTCACAGGTACTGGCCGGTGTTGGCGACCGTGTCGATGGACCGCCCCGGCTCGGTGCCCTGCTTGCCGGTGATGAGCGTGCGGATGAACACGATCCGCTCGCCCTTCTTGCCCGAGATCCGCGCCCAGTCGTCCGGGTTGGTGGTGTTGGGGAGGTCCTCGTTCTCCTTGAACTCGTCGACGCACGCCTGGAGCATGTGCTGGACCCGCAGCCCCCGCTGGGCGGGGTTGAGGTCGCTGTCGAGGTAGTCCTTGATCGCCATCTTCTTGGCGCGGTCGACGATGTTCTGGATCATCGCGCCGGAGTTGAAGTCCTTGAAGTAGAGGACCTCCTTGTCGCCGTTGGCGTAGGTCACCTCGAGGAAGCGGTTCTCCTCCGACTCGGTGTACATCCGCTCGACGGTGGCACGGATCATCGCGTTGACCGTCGCCGCGCGGTCGTCGTGGAACTCGGCGAGGTCGTCGGCGTGCAGCGGCAGCGTCGGGGTGAGGTACTTGGAGAAGATGTCGCGCGCCGACTCGGCGTCGGGACGCTCGATCTTGATCTTCACGTCGAGCCGCCCGGGACGCAGGATGGCCGGGTCGATCATGTCCTCACGGTTGGAGGCGCCGATCACCAGGACGTTCTCCAGCGCCTCGACGCCGTCGATCTCGCTGAGCAGCTGCGGGACGATCGTGTTCTCCACGTCGGAGGACACGCCCGAGCCGCGGGTGCGGAAGAGCGAGTCCATCTCGTCGAAGAACACGATGACCGGCGTGCCGAGCGACGCCTTCTCCCGCGCCCGCTGGAAGACCAGGCGGATGTGGCGCTCGGTCTCGCCGACGTACTTGTTGAGCAGCTCGGGGCCCTTGATGTTGAGGAAGTACGACTTCCCCGACGCGCCGGTGCGCTCGGCGACCTTCTTGGCCAGCGAGTTCGCGACGGCCTTGGCGATCAGCGTCTTGCCGCAACCGGGCGGGCCGTAGAGCAGCACGCCCTTGGGCGGCTTGAGCTCGTGGTCGGTGAACAGGTCGGGATAGAGGTAGGGCAGCTCGACCGCGTCGCGGATCGCGTCGATCTGCGCGGTGAGGCCGCCGATCGAGCCGTACTCGATGTCGGGGACCTCCTCGAGGACGAGCTCCTCGACCTCGGACTTCGGGACGACCTCGTAGACGTAGCCGGCACGCGTGTCGAGCAGCAGCGAGTCGCCGGCCCGGATCGTGACGTCCTCGGCGCGCAACGGCTCCGCGAGCCGCACGACCCGCTCCTCGTCGGCGTTGGCGATCACGAGCGCGCGCTCGCCGTCGGCCAGGATCTCCTTGAGCATCACGACCTCGCCGACCTGCTCGAAGTCGAGCGCGGCGACGACGTTGAGCGCCTCGTTGAGCATGACCTCCTGGCCGCGCACGAGCCCGTCGAGGTCGACGGCCGGGCTGACGCTGACCCGCAGCTTGCGACCGCCCGTGAAGACGTCGACGGAGTCGTCGTCGTTGCGCGTCAGGAAGGTGCCGAAGCCCGCCGGCGGCTGCGCCAGCCGGTCGACCTCCTCCTTGAGCGTGGTGATCTGGTCGCGGGCGTCGCGCAGGGTCTGCGCGAGCCGCTCGTTCTGGCTCGACACCGCGGCCAGCGAGCGCTGCGCCTCGTCGAGCCGGTGCTCGAGGCCGCGGGCCTGGCCGGGCGCGTCGTCGAGACGGCGGCGCAGGTCGGAGACCTCGGCCTCCAGGTAGCGCACCTGGGTGGCCAGCTGCTCTCGGGTGGGCTCGGACATCTCGGTCATCTCGCACCTCCTGTCCAGTGACACTACCCACCAACCGGAGGGACCGACGGCGATATCTCGGAGTGTTGGTCAGCCAATCGGGTCGTTGAGCCGACGGATCGCCGCGAGCTCGGCCTCGCTGAAGGCACCGGACGCCTCCAGCACCTGCTGGAGGACGGCCGACTTGCCGGCCAGGTAGGTGTCGATGTCCATGTCGGGATCGGCCGCGAGGGCGCGCTTGACCGAGCCGTACGCCTCGCGCAGGTCCGGGTCGCGTCGCAGCACGTCGCGGACCGCGAGGTGGTTGCGGACGTTGGCGGTGCCGTCGGTGCAGACGTACACGTGGCGCCGCGGGTCGTCGTCGGGCGCGTGGAACGCCTCGCGTCCCGCCACCCCGAGGTCGCCCCGGTGGACGTAGCCGACCGACTCGAGGGCGGCCACGGCAGCGGACGCGTCGGCGGCGTCGACCACCACGTCGACGTCGAGGATCGGCTTGGCCGCCAGCCCCGGGACCGACGTCGAGCCGACGTGCTCCACGCGCGCCGACGCCACGTCGGCGAGGGCGTCATGCAGGACGGCGGCGACCGCCCCGAACTGCTCCGCCCACCGGGGAGACCAGTCGACGACCTCGATGGCGCTCACTGGTCGGCGTCTGCCCGCGCGGCCGTCACGTCCTCGAGGCTCGGCACGTCGGCCGGACGCGGACCGGTGTAGTCGGGGCCGTACGCGCCGGGGGCGGGGCGGCGGGTCTTGCGCGGCGGCCGCTCCCCCGGCGCCATCCGGCGGGCAGTGACGAGGAACGCGGTGTGGCCGATCATCTTGTGCCCGGGGCGGACGGCCAGACCCTCGACGTGCCAGTCGCGCACGAGGGACTCCCACGGCTGCGGCTCGGTGAAGCCGCCGTGCGCCCGGAGGGTCTCGACGACCCGCGACAGCTGCGTGGTGGTGGCGACGTAGGCGCACAGGATGCCGCCCGGGACCAGCGCGTCGGCGACCGCGTCGACGCAGTTCCACGGGTCGAGCATGTCGAGGATGACCCGGTCGACCTGCGTGCCGAGGGCGGGCAGGCCCTCCTTGAGGTCGCCGAGCCGCAGGTCCCACGCCGGGTGGGTCTGACCCTCGGGGGCGGAGAAGAACTGGTGCACGTTGCGGCGGGCGACCTCGGCGAACTCCTCGCGCAGCTCGAACGACGTCACCGATCCCCAGGGGCCGACGGCCCGCAGCAGCGAGCAGGTCAGCGCTCCCGAGCCGGCGCCTGCCTCGACGACGCGCGCGCCCGGGTAGATGTCGGCGAGCGCCACGATCTGCGCGGCGTCCTTGGGGTAGACGACCGCCGCGCCGCGCGGCATCGAGACCACGAACTCGTTGAGCAGCGGACGGAAGACGAGGTACTGCCCGCCGGCCGACGAGGTGACGGTGAAGCCCTCCTCGCGACCGATCAGCTCGTCGTGGTCGAGGTGGCCCTTGTTGGAGAAGAACCGCTTGCCGGCGACCAGCTCGAAGTTGTGCTTGCGCCCCTTCTGGTCGGTCAGCCGCACCCACTCGCCCTCGCGGAGGGGGCCGCGGTGGACGCCCGACCACGCCTCGGCGGGGACGTCGGACCGGTCTTCGGTGGTGCGCTCGGACATGGCGCAGACCCTAGTGGCCGAGGGGCCGATCCACTCAGCCGGCGGCGTTCGCTCGGAAGGCCCGGTCGACGTCGGCGGTCGACAGCACGCCGTAGATCCGGCCGTCCTCCTCGACGAGGAGGTACTCCTCGGCCGGGCGGCGGCTGATCGCGAGGATCAGCTCCTCCCCCGCCACGGTGGCGGGCAGCGTCAGGCCCTCCTCCAAGGCCCGCGCCACCGTGGACACCGCGACCCACGGGCGTCGCTCGGGCGGCATCGCGGCCACGGCGGCCTCGCTGACGATGCCGAGGGGGCTGCCGTCGGGGGCGACCGTGACGATGCTGCCGGCTTGCGCCTCCTGCGCCCGCCGGACCGCCTCCGCGAGCGGGAGGTCCTCCGGGACGGTGAGCGTACGCCGCGCGAGCGGGCGCGCGACGAGGGCGGGGAGACGCTGGCGCATGCGGGCGTGGGCGAGGGCGGCGGTGGCGCCGGTCCACAGGAACAGACCGAGGATGAAGACCAGGACGAGGTCGAGGATCGTCGGCGGCTCACCGATGACCCGGTCCTGGACGAGCGGCCAGGCGAGCAGGGCGAGGGCCACCACCCGTCCGCCCCAGGCGGCGACGATCGTGGCACGGTGCTGGTTGCCGGAGGCGCCCCAGACGAGCGCCTTCAGCACCCGCCCGCCGTCGAGCGGCAGACCCGGCACGAGGTTGAGGACCCCGATCACCAGGTTCGCCCCGGCCAGGCCCTCGACGGCCACCTGCAGCAGTCCGTCGGGCACGACGAACCACAGCCCGACGGCCGCGACCCCGATCGCGATGGAGGTCAGCGGCCCGACGACCGCGATCCAGAACTCGTGGCGCGGGCGACGCGACTGGCCGTCGATCTCGGTCATCCCGCCGAGGAAGTGCAGCGTGATCGAGGTGACGCCGTAGCCCAGCCGCTTGGCCGTGACGGCGTGCGAGGCCTCGTGGAGCAGGACGGAGAGGTAGAGGATCACCGCGAACACGAACCCGGCGACGTACTTCAGGACCCCGAGGCCCGGCTGCACGACCTCGATGCGGGGGGCGAACGTGACGGCGATGAGGAACGCCACGACGAACCACGAGCTGGTGATCAGCACGTCGATGCCCGCGATCGAGCCGATCCGGAGCGTGCCCGGAGGGCGGGGCGGTGCGGGGGTGGACACGGGACGACCCTAACCAACGCGGCCCACGCCCGGCTCGTCGCGCGGGTCTGTCGGTGCCGTCGCCTAGAGTCGCCGCGTCATGACCGCACCGACGCAGGACCCGTCCCCCGCCGAGCGCCTGTCGACGCCGGTCGACGGCGTCGAGGTGGTGGGTGCGCTGTCGCCGAGCCGGGCGGGCGACTTCATGGCCTGTCCCCTGCTCTACCGCTTCCGCACCATCGACCGGCTCCCCGAGGAGCCCTCGCCCGACGCCACGCGCGGCACACTGGTCCACAAGGTCCTGGAGGACCTCTTCGACCTTCCCGCCCCCGACCGCACGCCCGAGCGCGCCGCGGAGATGCTCGCGCCCCGGTGGGACGCGCTGCTCGAGGCCGAGCCCGCGCTCGCCGGGATGTTCGGCGACGAGGGGCCGGACGTCGTGGCGTGGATGGACTCGTGCCGGACCGTCCTGAGGCGCTACTTCGACCTCGAGGACCCCCGTCGCCTCGAGCCGGCCGACCGCGAGCTCTACGTCGAGGCCCTGCTCGACTCCCGGCTGCTGCTGCGCGGCTTCGTCGACCGGGTCGACGTCGCCCCCGACGGCCGGATCAGGGTGGTGGACTACAAGACCTCGCGGTCCCCCAAGGAGGGCTACGAGGCCAAGGCGCTGTTCCAGATGAAGTTCTACGCGCTCGTCCTCTGGCGGCTGCGCGGCGTGGTGCCGTCGGTCCTCCAGCTGATCTACCTCGGCAACGGCGAGACCCTGCGCTACGAGCCCGACGAGGACGACCTGCGCGCCACCGAGCGCAAGGTCGAGGCGATCCACCGGGCGATCGCCCTCGCCCGCGAGACCGGCGACTGGCGCCCGAGCCCGTCACGGCTGTGCGACTGGTGCTCGTTCCACGCCTACTGCCCGACCAAGGGCGGCACGATCCCGCCGCTGCCGGACCTCGAGCCCGAGCCAGTCGACGCCTCGGTCGACGAGTCCGACGACTGACCTCCCCGGACCCGACGCCGAGCGGACGTCGGGAGCGGTGGCTGAGCCACATTCCGCGTCCCCGAAGTGTGGGTGGGGCACCGCTGCCAGCGTGGCGTACACGCGCCCGTCCGATGGCGGTGGCTGAGCCACATTTCGCGGCCCCCGAGTGTGGGTGGGGCACCGCTGCCAGCGTGGCGTACACGCGCCCGTCCGATGGCGGTGGCTGAGCCACGTTCTGCGGCTCTGGAATGTGGGTGGGGCACCGCTGCGGCGGGCTAGGGCGCGATGAACGCCTCCGGCGGCACGTCGGGCTCGGCCGGGGCCGCGAACCCGTCGGTCACCAGCTCGGGAGCGACCTCGTGCCGCTGGATCTCCCCCGCCGCGATCTGCTCGGCGAAGTGGCAGGCCACCCGGTGGCCGGGCGAGACCCCGTCGACCTCGACGACCCGCAGCTGCGGCCGCTCGGTGTCGCAGCGCGTCTCCTGGCGCCACGGGCAGCGGGTGTGGAACCGGCAGCCGGTGGGCGGGTTGGCGGGTGAGGGCAGGTCGCCGGTGAGCAGGATCTGCTCGCGGCTGTCCTCGACGGTCGGGTCCGGCACCGGCACGGCCGACATGAGGGCCCGCGTGTAGGGGTGCAGCGGGACGTCGTAGAGCTCGCCGGCCTCCGACTCCTCGACCAGGCCGCCGAGGTACATCACGCCGATCCGGTCGCTGATGTGGCGCACCACGGCCAGGTCGTGGGCGACCACGAGGTAGGTCAGCCCGAGCTCGTCCTGGAGGTCCTGGAGCAGGTTGATCACCTGCGCCTGGATCGAGACGTCGAGCGCGCTGACCGGCTCGTCGGCCACGATCAGGTCAGGACCGACCGACAGCGCCCGCGCGATCCCGATGCGCTGGCGCTGGCCGCCGGAGAACTCGTGGGGGTACTTCGACAGCGCGGACGGCGGGAGCCCCACCGACGACATCAGCTCGCGCAGCCGGTCACGCGTGGCGGCCTTGTCCTGGTCGAGCCCGTGGGCGCGCATCCCCTCCAGGAGCAGCGACTCCACCGTCTGGCGGGGGTCGAGGCTCGACATGGGGTCCTGGAAGACCATCTGGAAGCGCTTGCGCTCCTTGCGCAGCACCTCGCCCTTGAGGGAGGCGATGTCGCGGCCGTCGAACACCACCGACCCGGCCGTGGGCGGCTCCAGGTTGAGGATCGCCTTGCCGAGGGTGGACTTGCCGCACCCGGACTCCCCCACCAGGCCGTACGTCTCGCCGCGACGGATCGTGAGGTCCACCCCGTCGACCGCGCGGACGTGGCCGACGGTGCGGTCGAACACGATCCCGCTCTTGATGGGGAAGTGCACCTCGAGGCCGCTGACCTCGACCAGCACGTCCTCGTCGTGCGCCGGCCGGTCCTCCATCTTCTCGTCCTGCACCGTGCCGCTCACTGCGCGCCTCCCGTCGGGTTGAAGCAGCGGTAGCCCACCACGTGGTCACCGTCCCACTGCGGGGTGTGGCTGGTGCACGTGTCGAGCCTGCGCGAGCACCGCGGTGCGAAGGCGCAGGCCGAGGTCCACGGCAGGTTGTCGGCGACCGAGCCCGGCACCGGCGACAGCTTCTCGCCCCGCTCCGCGTCGAGCCGCGGGATCGAGTCGAGCAGGCCGGTGGTGTAGGGGTGGCGCGGCTGGCGGAACAGCCCGTGCCGCTCGCCGCGCTCGACGATCTTGCCGCCGTAGAGCACGTTGACCTCGTCGCACAGCCCGGCCACGACGCCGAGGTCGTGGGTGATCATCACCAGCGCGGTGCCGGTGTCGACCACCAGCTCCTTGAGCAGCGCCAGGATCTGCGCCTGGATGGTGACGTCGAGCGCGGTGGTGGGCTCGTCGGCGATCAGCAGGCGCGGGCTGCAGGCGAGCGCCATCGCGATGAGGGCGCGCTGGCGCATGCCACCGCTGAGCTGGTGGGGATAGTTGACCAGCCGTGCCTTCGGGTCCGGGATGCCGACCCGGTCCAGCAGCTCGGCGGCCTTGGGGGTCGCCTCGCGGCGGCTCAGGCCCTGGTGGCGCTCCATCACCTCAGTGACCTGGCGCCCGATCGTGACGACCGGGTTCAGCGACGACAGCGGGTCCTGGAAGATCATCGCGATGTCGGCGCCGCGCCGGTCGCGCATCGCCAACGGCGACAGCGCCAGCAGGTCCTCGCCGTCGAAGACCGCGCGGCCCTCGACGGTGTTGCCGCGGTCGGGCAGCAGGCCCATCACGGCGAGCGAGGTCACCGACTTGCCGCAGCCGGACTCGCCGACCAGGCCGACGGTCTGGCCGGGGCGTACGTCGAAGCTGACGCCGTCGACGGCGTGGAACGGCTCCTGCCCGCGCCGGGCGAAGGTGACGCGCAGGTCCTGGACGGACAGCAGCGGCTCGGAGCCGCTTGTGGGGTGGCGGGTCATGCCGGTCACCTCCGCGACTTCGGGTCGAGGGCCTCGCGCAGCGACTCGCCCATCAGCGTGAAGCCGAGCGCGACGACGATGATGCAGCCGGCCGGGTAGAACGCCAGGTGCGGTGCCTCGGAGATGTACTGCTGGGCCAGGCCGAGCATCTGCCCCCATTCGGGTTGTCTCTGGTCGGGGTTGCCGAGTCCGAGGAAGGACAGGGCGGCGGCGTCGATGATCGCGACGGCCAGCGAGAGCGTGGCCTGCACGATCACCGGACCGAGCGAGTTGGGCAGCATGTGCCGGAACACGATCGCCCGCGGTCGTACGCCGAGCGAGCGCGCCGCGAGGACGTGGTCGCTGGAGCGCTGGGCGAGCATCGACCCGCGCAGCAGGCGGGCGAAGACCGGCACCTGGATGATCGCGATCGCGACCACCAGCGTCCACTGGCTGGGGCTGCGGGCGAGCGAGGCGATGGTGAAGGCCAGCAGCAGCGACGGGATGGAGAGCATCACGTCGACGACGCGCATCACGAACGAGTCGACCCAGCCGCCGAAGGCACCGGCGAGGGTGCCGAGCGTGAGCCCGCCGATGAGGCCGAACAGCGTGGCGAAGACGCCGACGATCAGGGTCTGCCGGCTGCCCACGATGAGCCGCGACAGCAGGTCGTGGCCGCGGTCGTCGCCGCCGAGGAGGTGGCCGGCCTCGGGGCCGGGGACCGGGTTGGTCTGCGGCCGGACCTTGTCGAGCAGCGGGGTTGCGGTGGGGTCCCACGGCGCGACCCACGGAGCGATGATCGCCAGCACGACGAAGGCGAGCGTGATGCCGGCGCCCACGAGGAACACGGGGTTGCGGCGAAGCCGCTGCCAGGCGCTGCGCAGGAGGGAGACGCCCTGCTCCTCGGCGGCCGCGCCGGCGGCGAGCGTGTCGATCCGCTCGCGGCGCAGCCCGCCGTAGGTGGGACGGTCCGTGCGGTCGGGGCGGTCAGTGGGTTCGGTGGGTTCGGTCACCGGGCTCACCTCGTCCGGATCCGGGGGTCGATCACCGCGTAGGCGATATCGACCAGCAGGTTGACCAGGACGTAGATGACCGCCGCGGCGAGGATCAGCACCTGCAGCACGGCGTAGTCCTTGTCGCGGAACGCGGTCGCGAGCGCCTGTCCGACGCCCTGGTAGGAGAAGACGGTCTCGGTCAGCACCGCACCGGCGAGCAGTCCGCCGACCTGGAGGCCGATGGTGGTGACCACGGGCAGCATCGCGTTGCGCAGCACGTGGCGGGCGCGGATCACCTTGGTGGTGAGGCCCTTGGCCTCGGCGGTGCGGACGTAGTCCTCGTCGAGGACGTCGAGCACCGAGGCGCGGGTGATCCGGAAGATCACCGCGAACGGGATCGTCGCGAGCGCGACGGCCGGCAGGATCAGGTGCTTGAGGGCGTCCCACGCGGCGTCCCACTCGCGGGTCAGGATGCCGTCGAGGACGAACATCCCGGTCACGCGGGTGGCGTCGAGGCCGGTGCTCTGGCGCCCGGAGACGGGCAGCAGGTTCCACTCGACGGCGAAGAAGTACTTCAGCAGGAACGCGGTGAAGAACACCGGGACAGCGACGCCGACCAGCGAGAAGATGACGGCGCCGGTGTCGGCGGCGGAGCCGCGGCGACGCGCGGCCATGTAGCCGAGCGGGATGCCGAGGGCGACGGCGATCAGCAGGGCCAGCGCGGACAGCTCGATCGTCGCGGGGAGCCGGTCGAGGAAGATCTGGAGCGCGTCCTCGCCCGGCAGCACCTTGGTGGAGACACCGAAGTTGCCGTGGACGGCGCGGTCGAGGAACTTGAGGTACTGCACGGGCAGCGGCTGGTCGAGGCCGAGCGCGGCCTCGAGCGCCGCCCGGCGCTCCTCGGTCTGCCGCTCTCCGAGGATCGCGGACACGGGGCCGCCCGGCAGCGAGCGCAGCCAGGCGAAGACGAGCATGGACAGCACGACGACCACCAGCACCATCTGCAGGAGCCGTCGTACGACGAAGCGAACCACGAGGGGGATCTCCTCACACGCCTGCGTGGGCCGGCGGCCGCCGATGACGGCGACCGCCGGGCCTCACGCAGATGGATCGGTCAACGGGTGGGCGTCAGCGCCCTCCCGTCACTGCCCGCCCTCGACCGACACCGAGGCGAACTCCTCGGCGGTCAGCGGGCTCGGCACGACGCCGTCGACGCCGGGACCGACGACCAGGGCCGGCGGCGAGTGGCTGATCGGCAGGCCCGGGAGGTAGTCCTCCATGATCTGCTGGTTGATGTCCTCGAACGCCGCCGCGCGCTGCTCGTCGTCGACGATCGCGTCGGCCGACTTCAGGTCCTCGGAGAGCTGCTGGCCCCACGGGTAGGCCCGGGTGCCGAAGTCGTTCTCCTTGAGGTTGCCGAAGAACGTGCCGATGAAGTTGAACGGCGAGTCGTAGTCGCCGGTCCAGCCCAGGATGTAGGCGTCGTAGCGACCGGCGGTGACGTTGTCGAGGTAGCCGCCGTTCCAGGAAGCCGTCTTGACGTTGACCTTGATGCCCACGGCCTCGAGGTCGGTGCGCAGCGCCTCGTAGATCTTCTGCGGGTCCGGCATGTAGGGGCGGCTGACCTCGGTCGGGTACGCGAAGGTGAGCTCCATTCCCTCGGCGCCGGCCTCCTTGAGCAGGCGCTTGGCCTCCTCGGGGTCGTACTCGTAGGGCTGCAGGTCGGTGTTGTAGCCGCTCACCGTGTCGGGCATGAACTGCGTGGCCTCGGTCGCGCCCTCGGGGAGCTGGGTCTGCACCAGCTGCTCGCGGTTGAGCGCGTGGTAGAGCGCCTGGCGGACCTTGAGGTCCTTCAGCTGCGGGTTGGCCTCGGGGTTGAGCCCGAGGTAGAGGATGTTGAAGGCGTCGCGGATCTCGACGCTGTTGCCCGCGTCCTCCAGACCGGCCCAGTCGACCGGGTTGGGGAGGTCGTAGCCGTTGATGCTGCCGGCCTCGAGCTCCTGGCGCCGGGTGCTCTCGTCGGGGATGACGCGGAAGACGAGCTCGCTGACCTGGGCCGGGTCGCCCCAGTAGTCGTCGTTGCGCTCGAGGGTGATGGTGCCGTTGGCCTCGTCGTACTCGCCGAAGGTGAACGGGCCGGTGCCGACCGGGTTGTCGGCGTAGTCGGGGAAGCTGAAGCCCTCGCCCTCGGCGGCGATGCCGTTGGCGTCGCCCTCCTCCATCGCGGTGGGCGACTGCATGGCCAGCGACGCGAGCGACAGCATCGTCGGGAAGCCGGAGGTCGGACCGCTGATCGAGATCGTGGCCTCGAACTCGTCGGTCGCCTCGCAGCCCTGGTAGAGCGAGTTCGCGGCGTCGTTCTTGAACGAGCCCATGACGTAGCCCCAGTACTCGCCGGCGGTCTGGCCGGCCTCGTTCTGGTCGAACATCCGCTCGAAGTTGGCGCAGACGGCCTCGGCGTTGAAGTCGGTGCCGTCGTGGAAGGTCACGTCGTCGCGGAGCTCGAAGGTCCACTCGGTGCCGTCGTCGTTGGGCGTCCACTCGGTGGCGAGCTCGGGCACCACCTCGGCGGTGCCGGGCTCGATGCCGACGAGGCCCTGGAACATCTGCCGCGTGACCCGGAAGGTCTCGCCGTCGGTGGCGTAGAACGGGTCGAACATCTCCGGGGCGCCGGCCGCGCCGAACACGAAGGTCCCGTCGTCGCCACCGCCCTCGCTGTTGTCGTCGCGCTGGCTCTCCGCACAGCTCGCCAGGGTGGCGGCGGTCAGCACTGCTGCCGCCAGGGTCGCCGCGGTACGTCGTGGAGACATCCCGAGATCCTTCCGTCCGTTATCCGGTCCAAGTTGTCCCGAACCCTATGCGCACGGACGTGATCCGGGCCACACCACCCCGGTCACGTCCCGATCACGAACGCATCACGCGTCGCGGGCCAGCTTGGCCAGCGCATCGGTGTCGACTCCCACCAGGGTGTCGGCGAACACCCGGCGCTCCCCCTCCAGGATCGGGACGTGGTGGGGCACGCACACCACCGTGCAGCCGGCCGCCACCGCCGACTTCGCGCCGGTGTTGGAGTCCTCGATCGCCACGCACTCCGCCGGGTCGACGCCGAGCTCGGCGGCCGCGGTGAGGTACGGCTCGGGGTGCGGCTTGCCGAGCTCGACCCGGTCACCGGTCACGACGGTGCTGAACGACCCCTCGGGCAGCTGGGCCAGGATCGGGTCGACGAAGCGCTGCCACGACATCGTCACCAGCGCGCACGGGACGCCGCGCCCGACGAGGTCGGTCAGCAGCTCGCGGGCGCCGGGACGCCACGGCACCTCGTCCTCGACGCGGGCGACGACGCCGTCGAGCAGCTCGTCGACGATCTGCTGCGGGGTGCGGTCGATGCCCATGTGGACCCGGATGTAGTCGCCGGAGTCCAGCAGCGCGCTGCCGACCAGGTTCATCGCGTGCTCCTGCGACCAGGTGCCGCCGTACTTCTCGGCCATCGCGTACTCGGTCTCGATCCAGTACGGCTCGGTGTCGACCAGCGTGCCGTCCATGTCCCACAGGACGGCGGCCGGCAGCTGGTGGTCGGTCAGGGGCGCTGTGGAGGTCTCAGGCACCCGGACATCCTGACACCCGGCCTCAGTCCTCCGGGTCGTAGCCCAGGTTGGGCGAGAGCCAGCGCTCCGCCTCGGCGAGGGTCCAGCCCTTGCGCTCGGCGTAGTCGGCGACCTGGTCACGCGCGAGGCGGCCGACCACGAAGTACTGCGACTGCGGGTGGGAGTAGTAGAAGCCGCTGACCGACGCACCCGGCCACATCGCCATCGACTCCGTCAGCCGGATGCCGGTGTGCTCCTCGACGTCGAGCAGCTCCCAGAGCGTCTGCTTCTCGGTGTGCTCGGGGCACGCGGGGTATCCCGGGGCCGGGCGGATGCCGTCGTACTGCTCCTTGATCAGCCCCACGTTGTCGAGGTGCTCGTCGGGCGCGTAGCCCCACAGCTCCTTGCGCACCCGCTCGTGCAGGCGCTCGGCGAACGCCTCGGCGAGCCGGTCGGCCAGTGACTCGAGCAGGATCGCGTCGTAGTCGTCGAGGGACTCGCGGAACGCCTTCACCCGCTCGCCGAGCCCGTCGCCAGCCGTCACGGCGAAGGCCCCGACGTGGTCGCGCAGGCCGGAGCCCTTGGGCGCGACGAAGTCCGCGAGCGCGCGGTTGGGCACGCCGTCGCGGTGCTGGCCCTGCTGACGCAGGTGGTGCAGCGTGGCGTGGACCTGCGACCGGTCCTCGCCGAGGTAGACCTCGACGTCGTCGCCGACCGACGCCGCGGGGAAGAAGCCCACCACGCCGTGGGCGCGGATCCACCGCTCCTCGACGATCCGGTCGAGCATCGCCTGGGCGTCGTCGTAGAGCTTGCGGGCCGCCGGACCGGAGCTGGGGCTGTTGAGGATGTCGGGGAACGCGCCCTTCATCTCCCACGCGTTGAAGAACGGCTGCCAGTCGATGTAGCGCCGCAGGACCGAGAGGTCCTGGTCGCGGATCACGCGGACGTGCTGGGTGACGGCCGTGCCGGTGAGCGGCGACACGGCGTGGTCCTGCTGGAGCAGCATCCGCGGCCTGGGCGGGTGGTAGCCGGTCCAGTCGATCGGCGTCGCGTTGGCGCGGGCCTGGTCGAGGGTGATCAGCGGCCGGTCGTTCTTGGCCGCGTGGCGGGTCCGGAGCGAGTCGAAGTCGGCCTGCACGTCGGCCATCAGTGTGTCGCGGCCGGTCTCGTGCAGCAGCGCCGCCGCGGTCGGCACCGAGCGCGACGCGTCCTTGACCCAGACGACGGGGCCCTCGTAGCGCGGGTCGACCTTGACCGCCGTGTGCGCCCGGGAGGTCGTCGCGCCGCCGATCAGCAGCGGGATGGTCAGCCCCTGGCGCTGCATCTCGGTGGCGACGTTGACCATCTCGTCGAGCGACGGGGTGATCAGGCCGGACAAGCCGATGATGTCGGCACCGACCTCCTGGGCGGTGTCGAGGATCTTCTGCGCGGGGACCATCACGCCGAGGTCGATGACCTCGTAGTTGTTGCACTGCAGCACCACGCCGACGATGTTCTTGCCGATGTCGTGGACGTCGCCCTTGACCGTGGCCATGACGATCGTGCCGTTGGTGTCCTTCGCGGTGGCCAGGTCGGGGTTGTCGAGCTTCTCCTGCTCGATGAAGGGGATGAGGTAGGCGACCGCCTTCTTCATCACGCGTGCGCTCTTGACGACCTGCGGCAGGAACATCTTGCCGGCGCCGAAGAGGTCGCCGACGACGTTCATCCCGTCCATCAGCGGGCCCTCGATGACCTCGATCGGGCGCCCGCCGCGCTCGGCGATCTCGGCGCGGAGGATCTCGGTGTCGGACTCGACGTGGGCGTCGATGCCCTTGACGAGGGCGTGGGTGATCCGCTCGCCGATCGGGAGGGCGCGCCACTCGTCCTCCGCCGCCTCCTCGGACGCGGCGGTGCGGTTGTGCGCCTCGGCGACCTCGAGCAGCCGCTCGGCGGCGTCGGGGCGGCGGTTGAGGACGACGTCCTCGATCCGGTCGCGCAGCTCGGGGTCGACCTCGTCGTAGACCGCGAGGGCGCCGGCGTTGACGATGCCCATGTCGAGGCCGGCGCGGATGGCGTGGAACAGGAAGACCGCGTGGATCGCCTCGCGGACCGGGTTGTTGCCGCGGAAGGAGAACGACACGTTGGAGATGCCGCCGCTGACCTTGGCCCCGGGGAGGTTCTGCTTGATCCAGCGGGTGGCCTCGATGAAGTCCTCGCCGTAGGTGGCGTGCTCCTCGATGCCGGTGGCGATCGCGAAGACGTTGGGGTCGAAGATCACGTCCTCGGGCGGGAAGCCGACCTCGTCGACGAGGATCCGGTAGGCCCGCTCGCAGATCGCCTTGCGCCGCTCGAGGTTGTCGGCCTGGCCGTCCTCGTCGAACGCCATCACCACGACGGCTGCGCCGTACTTGCGGCACAGCCGGGCGTGCTCGCGGAACGGCTCCTCGCCCTCCTTCATCGAGATGGAGTTGACGATCGGTTTGCCCTGCACGCACTTCAGGCCGGCCTCGATGACCTCCCACTTCGAGGAGTCGACCATCACCGGGACGCGGCTGATGTCGGGCTCGGCGGCGATCAGCTTGAGGAAGCGGTCCATCGCGGCGACGCCGTCGATCATGCCCTCGTCCATGTTGACGTCGATGACCTGCGCGCCGGCCTCGACCTGCTGGGCCGCGACGCCGAGCGCCGTGTCGTAGTCGCCGTCCTTGATGAGGGTCCGGAAGCGCGCCGACCCGGTGATGTTGGTGCGCTCGCCGACGTTGACGAAGAGGCTCTCGGCGGTGATGGTGAGCGGCTCGAGGCCCGAGAGCCGCATCACCGGCTCGACCTCGACCGGGGTGCGCTGCTCCTTGTCGCGCACCGCCGCGGCGATCGCCGCGATGTGGTCGGGCGTGGTGCCGCAGCAGCCACCGACGAGGTTGAGGAAGCCGGCCTCCGCGAACTCCGCCAGCACGGCCGCCGTCTGGTCGGGGGTCTCGTCGTACTCGCCGAACGCGTTGGGCAGGCCCGCGTTGGGGTAGACGCTGACGAACGTGTCGGAGAGGCGGGAGAGCTCGGCGACGTAGGGCCGCATGTCGCGGGCGCCGAGCGCGCAGTTGAGGCCGATCGCGAGGGGCCGGGCGTGGCGCACCGAGTTCCAGAACGCCTCGGTGACCTGGCCCGAGAGCGTACGGCCGGAGGCGTCGGTGATGGTGCCGGAGATGATGACCGGCCAGCGGCGCCCCTGCTCCTCGAAGAGCGTCTCGACGGCGAAGATCGCGGCCTTGGCGTTGAGGGTGTCGAAGATCGTCTCGATCATCAGCAGGTCGGCGCCACCGTCGACCAGCCCGCGGGCCGCGACGAGGTAGGCGTCGGCGAGCTGGTCGAACGACACGTTGCGCGCACCCGGGTCGTTGACGTCGGGCGAGATGGAGGCCGTGCGGGTGGTGGGGCCGAGGGCGCCGGCCACCCAGCGCGGGTGCTCGTCGGTGGCGACCGCGTCGGCGGCGGCCCGCGCCAGGCGGGCCGACTCGAGGTTCAGCTCGTAGGCGAGGTCCTCGAGGCCGTAGTCGGCGAGCGAGACCGCGTTGGCGTTGAAGGTGTTGGTCTCGATGACGTCGGCGCCTGCCGCGAGGTACTCGTCGTGGATCGCCCGGATGATCTGCGGCTGGGTGATCGTCAGCAGGTCGTTGTTGCCGACCAGGTCGCTCGGGTGGTCGGCGAAGCGCTCGCCGCGGTAGCCGGCCTCGTCGGGCCGGTCGCGCTGGATCGCCGTGCCCATCGCGCCGTCCAGCACCATGATCCGCTCGCGCAGGATGGCCGTCAGGGCGGCGGTGGCGTCGGGACGGTGCTGCGGCTTCACGGGTGGGGTGGTCCTCTCGGGCGTCGATCACGACCAGCCTAGGAACGGTGTCCGACAGACGGACCGGTTTCCCACATGGTGGCACCGCGCGCGACGGCCAGCGAAATCTCCACGGCTCGCTGGGGGAAGCGCCCTAGGCTGGGCAGGTGATCGAGTTCGACGACGTGCAGGACCTCGACTCCCCCGTGGTGATCGCCGCCTTCGAGGGGTGGAACGACGCGGCGGACGCCGCCTCCGGGCTCGTCGACCACCTGATGGAGCAGTGGCAGGCCGAGGTCATCGGTGCCGTCGACCCGGAGGAGTTCTACGACTTCCAGGTCAACCGCCCGGTCATCGGCACCGACCAGCACGGGCACCGCCGGCTGACCTGGCCGACCACCCGGATCGCGGTGGCCCGCCCGGCCGACCTCGGGCGCGACGTGATCCTCGTGCGCGGCATCGAGCCGAACATGCGCTGGCGCCAGTTCTGCGCCGAGCTGCTCGCCGCCTGCGACGACCTCGGCGCGGAGCTCGTGGTGACGCTCGGGGCCCTGCTGGCCGACAGCCCGCACACCCGCCCGATCCCGGTCTCCGGCACCGCCAGCGAGCCCGAGCTGGTCGACCGCCTCGACGTCGAGCAGTCCAGCTATGAGGGCCCCACCGGGATCGTCGGCGTCTTCAACGACGCCTGCACCCAGCTCGACATCCCGTCGGTCTCCTACTGGGCGGCCGTCCCCCACTACGTCGCGCAGCCGCCGTGCCCCAAGGCGACCCTCGCGCTGCTCCACCGGCTCGAGGAGCTGCTGCAGGCGCCGATGCCGCTCGGCGACCTCCCCGACGACGCCAAGGCGTGGGAGCGCGGCGTCGACGAGCTCGCCGCGGAGGACGAGGACGTCGCCGACTACGTCCGGGCGCTGGAGGAGACCCGCGACACCGCCGACCTCCCCGAGGCCAGCGGCGAGGCGATCGCGCGGGAGTTCGAGCGCTACCTCAAGCGCCGCGACACCGACTGAGCAGCGGCGTCTACCGCTGCTCGAGCGGACGTATGGCCGCCTGACGCACGCCATGGCGGTCGACAAGCGTCCACGGCGGTCGACAAGCGTCCACGGCGGTCGACAAGCGTCCACGGCGGTCGACAAGCGTCCACGGGTCTACTCGAGCGGACCTACGTCCGCTCGACAGCCCGTGCCGCGGTGATGGCCCCGTCCAGCAGCCGGAGCGAGACCACATCCGCGCACGTGCGGCGGTTCGCGCCCTCGCCGATGTCAGCGCGGGGCCACCTCCACCGCACGTGCGGTTGTCCGTGCGGACGCGCGGCTCCTTCATGACGTCATGACAATCCGCGGTTCGAACCGCGAGAGCTCATGACGTCCTGGCATCGACCGATCCGGTCGTGGGACGTCAAGGGCATCCTGGAGCGAACGCCCTGCGTCCGCCCGGCGGCACCGCCCGTGCGGGACGGCGTACGTCAGAGCGCGAGGCCCAGCGCGGCGTCGAGCAGCCGGTGGACCGTCGCGGCGGCGTCGCGGTCGGAGGTGTCGGCCAGGCCCGTGGTGCCGACGGTCGCGTCCACCCACTCCTGCACGGCGGCGACGGCGGTGGGGGCGTCGAGGTCGTCGGCCAGCGCGGCGAGCACCCGCTCGACCACCGGCGCCGACGGGGCGCCGGCGCCGAGGGACAGCGCACGCCGCCACGTGGCGAGGGTGTCGACCGCGTCCCAGAGCTGGTCGTCGGTCCACTCCCAGTCGCTGCGGTAGTGGTGGCGCAGCAGGACGAGGCGGATCGCCATCGGGTCGACGTCGCTCATCCGCAGCGCGGAGACGAAGACGAGGTTGCCGCGCGACTTCGACATCTTCTCGCCGTCGTAGGCGACCATCCCGGCGTGGGCGTACGCGCGCGCGAACCGCTCCCCCGGGTGCGCGACCTGGGCGTGCCCGGCCGACATCTCGTGGTGCGGGAACACCAGGTCGCTGCCGCCGCCCTGGACGTCGAACGAGGTGCCGAGGTGGTCGAGCGCGATCGCGGAGCACTCGATGTGCCAGCCGGGACGACCGGGGCCCCACGGGCTGTCCCACGCGGGCTCGCCCGGGCGCTCGGCGCGCCACAGCAGGCAGTCGAGCGGGTCCTTCTTGCCGGCGCGGTCGGGGTCACCACCGCGGTCGGGGAAGATCTGCAGCATCGTGTCGCGGTCCCAGCCGGAGACGTCACCGAAGGCGTCGTCGGAGGTGACGGAGAAGTAGAGGTCGTCCTCGACGCGGTAGACCGAGCCGGTCTCCTCGAGCCGCTGGATGAGCGCGATGACCTGCGGGATCGACTCGACGGCGCCGGTGTAGTGGTGCGGGGCGAGGACGCGCAGCGCCTCCATGTCGTCGCGGAACAGCTGGGTCTCGCGCTCGGCCAGCTCGACCCAGTCGACCTTGACCTTGGCGGCGCGCTCGAGCAGCGGGTCGTCGACGTCGGTGACGTTCTGCACGTAGGTGACCTCGTGCCCGGCGTTGCGCCACGCCCGGTGGAGCAGGTCGAAGCCGACGTAGGTCGCGGCGTGGCCCATGTGGGTGGCGTCGTAGGGCGTGATGCCGCAGACGTACATCCGCGCCGGGCCCTCGGGCCGGGTCTCGACGAGCGTGCCGCCAGCCGTGTCGTGCACCCGGACGGCCGGGCCGGTCACGGGGAGCTCGGGAACCTCGGGGGACGTCCAGGCGCGCATGGCAGGAAGACTATCGACCGGCCGTGCGCCACCGGGAGAAGGGGCGCGGCGTCAGAACGGCGGCCAGGGGATGACCGGGTACGACGAGGAGGCGGGCGCCGGGAACTCGCCGCGCGCGAGCAGCCGCTCGACCCGACGACGCGTCACGGCGACCTCCGGACCGGTCAGCAACCCGGCCAGCGCCTGGCCGAGGTCGCCGTCGAGCGCGGCGGCGAGGCGGCGCAGGCCGTCGAGCTCCTCCTCGACCAGGGCCTCCCCGACCCACCCCCACAGGACGGTGCGGAGCTTGGTCTCGACGTGGAAGGTCAGCCCGTGGTCGACGCCGTGGCGGTGACCGTCGGGCATCGGCAGGACGTGGCCGCCCTTGCGGTCGGCGTTGTTGACGACCACGTCGAACACCGCCATCCGGCGCAGCGCCGGGGAGTCCTCGTGCACCAGCGAGACGCCCCGGTCGTGGGCGTCGAGGCCGTCGAAGACGTGCCGGAACCCGTCGGGCACGGTGCCCTCGGCGACGATGTCGACCGGCGCCTGGTCGGGGTCCTCGTCCCGCCAGAGCTGGACCATCCCGATGCCGTGGGGGCCCTCGCGCAGGACGGTCGGCGGGACGACGTCCCAGCCCAGCGCCTCCGACACGGCGTGGGCCGCGACCTCGCGGGCGGCGAGGGTGCCGTCGGGGAAGTCCCACAGCGGCCGCTCGCCCGCCACCGGCTTGTAGACGACCCGTACGCCGTCGACCTCGCCGACGAACGTCGCGTTCGACGCCGGCAGGACCCGGCCGTGCAGGGTGATCTCGCCCTCGGGGACCTGCGCGTCGACGGGTCGGTCAGGGCTCACGGCGGCGGAAGCCGTTCGCACGCACGCAGAGGTGCCCGTCGGGGTCGACGGGCTCCCCGCAGAACGGGCAGTCCGGGCGTCCGGCGCCGATCACGGTGCGCGAGCGCTCCACGAACGACCGCGCAGCCGCCGCGGTGATGCGGACCAGGAAGATCTCCTCGGGCTCTGGCTCGAGGAGGTCCTCGAGGTCCTCCTGGAGCTGCTCGGGCGACACGACTGCCGCCTCGGAGAAGGGGAAGACCTCGATGACGACCCGCTCGTCGTCGGAGTCCCACGACAGCGTCATGGTGCCGGCGCGGAACTCCTCCTCGATCGGCTGTTCGAGCGGCTGGTTGTCGACCAGGTCGCGCGGCGCGATCGCCGGGATCAGCACCTCGTCGCCGGCGGCGCCCATCAGCTCGTCGAGGAGCTCGTCGACGCGCTCGGCCAGCGCCGAGACCTGCTGCTTCTCCAGCGACACGCTCACCAGGCGCGCACCCTGGCGGGCCTGGAGGAAGAAGGTGCGCTGGCCGGGTTCCCCGACGGTCCCGGCGACGAAGCGCTCGGGCGGGTCGAAACGGTGGACGACGGGCATGTCACTCACCCTAGGACCTCTCCGTCTGCGCACCAGGTCCGGCTCCGCCGCCGACGGCCGCGTCGCCGCTGCGGGCTCGCGCGCCGCGGCGGGCCTTCTTCGGCGGGGTCAGCCACGACAGGTCACCACCGTGGGTGTTGGTGCCGAGCACGAAGGGCCGCGACTCGGTGTAGCGGATGACCGAGACCGACGCCGGGTCGACGTGGATGCGCTGGAAGAGGTCGAGGTGGGTGCCGAGGGCGTCGGCGAGGACCGACTTGATCACGTCGCCGTGGCTGACCGCGAGCCACACGGCGTCCGGTCCGTGCTCGGCGGTCACCCGCGCGTCGTGCCGGCGCACCGCCGCCACCGCCCGGTCCTGCATGGCGCGCATCGACTCCCCGCCGGGGAAGGTCGCGGCGGACGGCTGGGCCTGCACCACCTTCCACAGCTTCTCCTTCGCGAGCTCCTTGAGCTCCCTGCCCTGCCAGTCGCCGTAGTCGCACTCGGACAGCTGCTTGTCGGTGCTGGGACGCAGCGGCTCTGCCTGGCGCCGGAGGACCTCGCGGGCGGTCTCGCGGCAGCGCTCGAGCGGACTCGTCACCGCCGCGGAGAGGCGTACGCCGGCGAGCCGGTCGCCGACCGCGGCGGCCTGCGCCACCCCGGTGTCGTCGAGGTGCACTCCGGGGAGCCGACCCGCGAGCACGCCGGTGGCGTTGGCGGTCGACCGACCGTGGCGGACGAGGATCACGGTTGCCATGTCCCGACCCTAGTGGTGGCTGCCGAAGCGGCGCGCTCCCAGCGACTAGCCTGACGAGGTGATCGTCGACAACGCCCTCTACCACCGCGGCCAGCGGGTCCCGCTGGGCGCGGAGGGGCACGAGAGCCTGGGCCACGCGCGGGTGCCGTGCGACCCGGGCGACTTCCAGTGGATCGGCGTGCACGACCCCACCGCCGACGAGCTCGACCAGATCGCCCGCACCTTCGACCTGCACCCGCTCGCGGTGGAGGACGCCGGCGACTCCCACCAGCGCCCCAAGCTCGAGCGCTACGGCGACACGCTGTTCCTGGTCCTCAAGACGCTCTGGTACGTCGACGAGGAGGACGCGGTCGAGACCGGCGAGATCAACATGTTCGTCGGCCCCGACTTCGTGGTGACCGTCCGCCACGGCCAGGGCATCGACCTGTCCTCCGCGCGCCGCGACCTCGAGCGGCGCGCCCAGGTCCTCGAGCACGGCCCGATGGCGGTGCTCTACGCGATCTGCGACCGCGTGGTCGACGAGTACGAGCGCGTCGGCGCCGCCCTCGAGATCGACGTCGACGAGGTCGAGGCGTCCGTCTTCTCCCCCGCCCGCACCGACGACTCGACCCGGATCTACGTGCTCAAGCGCGAGATCGCGGAGGTCCGACGTGCCGTCCTGCCGCTGCGCGAGCCGATGCGGAAGTTCGCGATGGGCGTCGACGAGCGGATCACCCCCGAGACCGCGACCTACTTCCGCGACGTCGCCGACCACCTCCAGCGTGTCGCCGAGGTCGTCGACAACCTCGACATGCTGCTGTCGACCGCCTTCGAGGCACACCTCGCCCGGATCTCGGTCCAGCAGAACGAGGACATGCGCAAGATCTCGGCCGGCGCCGCGCTCGTCGTGGTGCCGACCCTCGTGGCTGGCGTCTACGGCATGAACTTCGACCACATGCCCGAGCTGCACTGGCGCTACGGCTACCCCTACGCACTGCTCGTCATGGCGTCGATGGTCGCGGCGCTCTGGGCGTTCTTCAAGAAGTCCGGCTGGCTGTGAGCCGCACCCCGCCGTCCGCGTGGCGGGTGGTGTGGTGGTTCGGGTTCGTCAGCCTCGCGGCCGACATGGTCTACGAGGGTGCCCGGTCGGTCTACGGCCCGCTGCTCGCCGCGCTCGGGGCGTCCGCGGTGGCGGTCGGGCTGGTCACCGGGGCCGGCGAGGCCGCGGCACTGGTCGCGCGCCTGGCGTTCGGGTCGCTCGCGGACCGCACCGGCCGCTACTGGAGCCTGACCATCGCGGGCTACGGCCTGACTGCCGTGTGCGTGCCGCTCCTGGCGCTCGCACCGCGGCTGGGGGCCGCCGGGCTCGCGTTCGCCTCGACGATGATCCTGCTCGAGCGGCTCGGCAAGGCGGTCCGCTCGCCCTCGAAGTCCGCGCTGCTGGCCCATGCCGCGTCCGCCGTCGGACGCGGACGGGGCTTCGGCGTCCACAAGGCGCTCGACCAGGTCGGAGCGTTCGCCGGTCCGCTCACGGTCGCAGCCGTCGTGTCGGTCGGGTCGCTGTGGTGGGGCGTCGGGGTGCTCGCGGTGCCGGGGGCACTGGCGATGCTCCTGCTGCTCGCGCTGCGCCGCCAGGTGCCGGACCCGGCCGTCTACGACGACGCGCCCGCTGCTGAGCACGTCGCCCCCGACCCGCCCCGCGGGTGGTGGGCGTCGGCCGTCGGCGCCGGGCTGCCGCGCGAGTTCTTCCGCTACGCCGTCGCCGCGTCCCTCACCACGGGCGCGCTCGTGACCTTCGGGATCATCGGCTACCACCTCGTCACCGCGGACCTGCTCCCGGTCGCCTCGGTGCCCCTCGTCTACGCCGCCGCCATGGCCGTCGAGGCCGTGGCGGCGCTGGGCGTCGGAGCCGTCTACGACCGCACCGGACCGCAGGTCCTGCTGGTCGTGCCGGTCCTCGTCGCCCTCGTCCCGGCGCTGGCGCTGGGGTCTGCGCTCGTTGCCGTGCTGCTCGGCGTCCTCGCGTGGGGCTTCGCCCAGGGCGTGCAGGACTCGACGGTCAAGGCGGTCGTCGCCGAGCTGGTCGAGGCACCGCGGCGCGCCACCGCGTACGGCGTGTTCGCCGGCGTGCAGGGTCTCTTCGCCGTCGTGGGTGGCGTGGGCGCGGGGTGGCTCTACGAGCGCTCGCTGCCGGCCCTGGTGGTGGTCGTCGTCCTCACCCAGGCGCTGGCGCTGGTGCTGCTGCTGGGCACCGTCAGGCGCTCAGCACGCCCGCGCCCAGCAGGATGAGGGTCGCCGCGCCGAGGGCGATCCGGTAGAGCACGAACGGGGTGTAGGAGCGGGTGCTGACGTAGCGCAGCAGCCATGCGATGGCGGCGTACCCGACCACGAACGAGACCACCGTCGCGGTGATCGTCGGTCCCCAGCCGAAGTCGTTGTGCCCGTGCGGGATCTCCTTGAGCTCGAAGAGCCCGGCTCCCACGACGGCCGGGATCGCGAGCAGGAAGGCGAAGCGGGTGGCGGCCTCCCGCTCGAGGCCGAGGAAGCGCCCGGCCGAGATCGTGGCGCCCGAGCGCGAGACGCCCGGGATGAGCGCCAGCGCCTGCGCGGCCCCCATCAGGACGGCGTCCTTGAGCGTGATCTTGCCGAGCGAGCGGTCGGTGCGCCCGACGCGGTCGGCGATACCGAGCACGACGCCCAGGACGATGAGGGTGGTGCCGATGATCCAGAGGTTGCGGAAGTCGCGCTCGATGACGTCCTTGAGCAGCACGCCGAGCACCACGATCGGCAGCGAGCCGACGATGATGTACCAGCCCATCCGCGCGTCGAGGCCGCCGCGGTACTCGGGCTGGAACAGCGAGCGGACCCACGCGCTGCCGATGCGCCAGATGTCCTTGCGGAAGTAGATGAGCACCGCGAGCTCGGTGCCGATCTGGATCACCGCGGTGAAGGCGGCGCCCGGGTCGCCCCAGCCGAAGAGCTCGGGGAAGATCCGCAGGTGCGCGCTGCTCGAGATCGGCAGGAACTCGGTGAGCCCCTGGATGATGCCGAGCACGACCGCTTTGAGGAGATCCGTCACAGCGGGTCAGCCTACGGGCGCGTCCGTGCCGCGCCACGCACGACCCGTGGCTACCCTCACCTCCATGCAGCAGCGTTCGCTCGGCGCCACCGGCCTCAAGGTCTCCCGGCTCGGACTCGGCACGATGACCTGGGGTCGTGACACCGACGAGCACGAGGCGCGCGACCAGCTCGTGGCCTTCGTCGAGGCCGGCGGCACGCTGCTCGACACCGCCGCGGGCTACGGCGACGGCGCGAGCGAGGAGCTGATCGGCAGCCTCCTCGGCGACGTGGTCGCCCGCGACGAGGTGGTGCTGGCCACCAAGGCCGGCATCTCCCGCCGCACCGGCGAGCGGGTCACCAACACCTCGCGCGGCCACCTCCTGCCGGCCCTCGACGCGTCGCTGAAGCGGCTCGGGGTCGACCACGTCGACCTGTGGCAGGTGCACGTGTGGACCGACGAGACGCCGCTGGAGGAGACGCTGTCCGCGCTCGACCACGCGGTCACGTCCGGACGCGCGTCCTACGTCGGGGTCTCCAACTACACCGGCTGGCAGACCGCCCAGGCGGCGACGTGGCAGCGCGCCGTCCCGGGGCGTACGACGCTCGCCTCCACCCAGGTCGAGTACTCCCTGCTCAACCGGACGATCGAGCACGAGGTGCTGCCCGCCGCCCAGGCGCTCGGCCTCGGCGTGCTGCCGTGGTCGCCGCTCGGGCGCGGGGTGCTCACCGGCAAGTACCGCACCGGCACGCCGTCGGACTCACGGGCCGCCACAGAGCACTTCGGACGCTTCGTCGGGACCTACCTCGACGAGCGCGGTCGCGGCATCGTCGAGGCCGTCGCGCGCGCGGCCGACGGGCTCGGCTGGTCGCCGCTGGAGGTCTCGCTGGTGTGGGTGCGCGACCGCGCCGGGGTGACCGCCCCGATCGTGGGCGCCCGCACCGCGGCCCAGCTCGACGGCGCCCTCGGCGTCGAGGACCTGACCCTTCCCCCCGAGATCGTCGCCGCCCTCGACGACGTCTCGGCCGACTGACCACCGACGAGAGGAGACCGCCATGGCCAGGGTGCACCGCCGTCCTCCGGGGCGCGGCATCGAGTGGGAGTTCGAGACGCTCGTGCTGCCGAAGGACTTCTCGCGCAACGTGGTCACCCGACTGCTCGTCGAGCGCGCCGAGCACGGCGGCTGGGAGCTCGACCGGCTCCGCATCGGCAACGACGGCAAGCGCCGCGTCGTCCTGCGCCGCAAGATCATCCGGCAGCGGCTGACCCTCTTCGCCGGCTGACGTCCGACGGGCGCCGGTCCCACCATGGGGTGAGGACCCCATGGCGCCCCGCGCCCGCCCGTGGTCTGCTCGGGAGGAGGGGTCGCTCGGGCCCCGCCGAGGGGATGAGGCAGATGAGCAGGTTCTCCCGTACGACCCGTCGACCGGCCATCGGGATCGTTGAGCTGGCCGTCGACCCGGCCGACGTCGACCGCGAGACCTACCCGGTGCGGATGCGTCTGACCCGCGCCCTGACCGCCTACGAGGTCGACGCGCTGGCCGCCAGCCAGCCGGACGTGCGCAGCGAGGGCGACGCGGTCGTCCTCCCCCGCGCCCGGCTCGACGACGTCGCCCGCGAGGTCGACGCGTGGACCGCGCGTCTCGAGCAGGCGCAGGCCCGCGCCGACGAGCTCGAGGGCGAGTCGTGGGTCGCCGACGACCGGCGTATCGCCGAGCAGCAGCGGCACGGCTCGCACCTGCTCAGCCAGCAGGTCGACGACCGCGGCCTGCACTGAGCGGGCGGCACCGACCGGCTGGGGTCACCAGCCCGAGGTGCCCGGCGCTCCCTTGAACGGCCCGGTCACCCGGGACGTGATCCAGCCGCCGTAGAAGCTGCCGGGCTGGGGCTGCACGACCTCGCCGTCGACGGTGCACCGGTCGACCCGACCGGGGTAGAGCGCGACGTGGTCGACGAGCGCCTCGAAGCCCTTCGACGGCGTCGGGTACGTCCAGGCGATCGCCGGCAGCACCTCGTCGCCGACGACGAGGTCGAGGTAGGACGCCTGGCCCTTCCACTCGCACCACGACGCGCCGTCGCCGGGACGCAGCACGCCGTCGGCGAAGGCGCTGCGCGGGAGGTAGTAGGTCGGCGGGTGGCTGGTCTCCAGCACCCGCAGGCTCGCCGTGGTGTCTGCCACGACGACCCCGCCGTGGGTCACCACCACGTGCTCGTCGCTCGGCTCGACCCGCGGCGGGCGCGGGTAGTCCCACACGGACTCGGTCGGCTCGGTCATGGCGCCACTCTAGGAACCGCCGCCAATCCGGCGCCCGTCCTCCACACCCCCCGGACTACCGGGGTGGGTCAGGCGGGTCTGTGGACGGACGCTCAGCCCGGCTCGTGTCCCGGCGGGTACGCGCGCCACTCGCCGCGGCTGCCCGGGTGGTCCCGCAGGTGCTCCTGCACCCGACGCAGGTCCGCCTCCTCCTGCAGTCGCGTCGGGCTCTCGGGCGTCTGGCTGGGCTCGAGCTCGTAGGTGTAGTAGACGAGGTAGGGCGCATCCGCCGCCTCGGCCTCGGCGAGCGCGCGGCGCAGGTGCTCGGCCGCGCCGTCGAAGGAGCCGTGGATGGGCCCGACGAGACTGCTCCAGTCGTCCTCCGTCATGACGATCTCGACGCGACGCCGGCCGGTCCGGAGACGAATGCGTCCAGGGGTCGAGGCGTCGACCTCACCCATCCTCGCCAGCAGGTCCAGGAGCCGCTCCCAGAGGCGCGCGTAGGGCTGCATCAGCCCGACACCGAGGCCGCCGTCGTCCGCAGCGCCTCGACCATCGCGTCCGGGTCGTCGGCGGAGTAGACGGCCGACCCGGCGACGAAGACGTCGGCGCCGGCCTCCGCGCAGCGCTCGATCGTCTCGAGCGAGACGCCGCCGTCGACCTGCAGCCAGGTCTCGACGCCGTGCTTGTCCATCAGGGCGCGGGCGGTGCGGATCTTCGGCAGGCACAGGTCGAGGAACTTCTGGCCGCCGAAGCCCGGCTCCACGGTCATGATCAGCACCATGTCGAGCTCGGGCAGCAGCGCCTCGTAGGGCTCGATCGGGGTGGCCGGCTTGAGGGCCATCGACGCTCGGGCCCCCTGCGCCCGGATCTCGCGGGCGAGCCGCACCGGGGCCTTGGCGGCCTCGACGTGGAACGTCACCGAGCCGCAGCCCGCCTCGGCGTACGCGGGCGCCCACCGGTCGGCGTCCTCGATCATCAGGTGCGCGTCGAGCGGCTGCGCGGCGTGCCTGCTGAGCGCCTCGACGACCGGCAGCCCGAGCGTCAGGTTGGGGACGAAGTGGTTGTCCATCACGTCGACGTGCACCCAGTCGGCGCTCGGGATGCGCGCCACCTCGTCGGCGAGGCGGGACAGGTCGGCGTTGAGGATGCTCGGAGTGATCTGGATGCCCACGACGACGATCCTAGGGACTCGTCGTCCCGTCCATCCGCGCGGCACCGCTCCCCCGCGGCACGACGACGTGCAGCGCGTTGCGGTCGACCTCGAACGTGGCGGGCGTGGTCGCGGCGATCTCGCCGTCGAGGTTGACCTCGAGCGGCTCGTCGGTGACCAGCCGGACCCGGCGCCCCGTCACGTGGTGCACCCGCTCGTGCTCGACGAGGTGGCCGGTGCGGAGCAGGCGCGCCACCGAGACGTGGTCGCGCAGGCGGCCCCGCTCCACGGCGTAGACGTCGAGGAGGTGGTCGTCGATCGACGCGGTCGGCGAGACGGTCAGCCCGCCTCCGTAGTGGCGCCCGTTGCCCACCGCGACGTGGAGCAGGTCGTCGAGCTCGAGGGTGGCGCCGTCGGCGAGCTCGAGGCGGGCTGCGAACGGGCGGTGCGAGCGATAGGCGGCGAGCGTGGCGACGGGGTACGCGAAGCGCCCCAGCCGGCGCTTGAGACCCGGGGTGAGCCGGCGGGTGACCGCGACCGACAGCCCGAGCGACGCCACGTTGAGGTACGCGCGACCGTCCACCCGACCGAGGTCGACGTCGACCACGTGGCCGTCCGTCAGGGTGCGGACCGCGGCTGGGACGGCGGTCGGGATGCCGAGCGTGCGGGCGAAGTCGTTGGCCGTGCCCAGCGGGAGCACGCCGAGGGCGGTGCCGGTGTGGGCGACCCGGGCCGCCGCGCAGCCGATGGTGCCGTCGCCGCCGCCGACGACGAGCAGGTCGGGGCCGTCGGCGAGCGCCGCGTCGAGCGCTGCGGCGAGGCCGCCACCTCCCTCGGCCGCGTGCACGACGACGTCTCCGGCGCGGCCGCGCAGCGCCTGCTCCACCAGCGGCAGCGCCCGGGCTCCCGAGCGGGCGGCCGTGTTGACGACGACCGCGACCCGGTCGGTGGACGGCTGGGTGTGCATGCCGTCGAACCTAGGCAGCGTGCGTGAGAGGACCGTGAGGACGACCTGTGCGCCGCCTGAGACGCGGGTGTCGGCTGCCTCACTCCTCGGCGAGGTCGGGCGTCTCTCGCCCCTCGGCCTCGTCGCGGTCGGCCCACTCGAGCAGCGGGGCGATGTCGAAGGGGTGGGCGTCGATGTCGCCGTGCAGGTCACCGATCTCGGCGAAGCGCCCCGGCACGGTGTCGATCGTGAAGTCGTCGGGCGCGCAGTCGTCGACCTCGTCCCACCGCACCGGCGCCGACACCCGCGCGTTGGCGACACCGCGCACGGAGTAGGCCGCGGCGATGGTGTGGTCGCGGGCGTTCTGGTTGTAGTCGACGAAGAGCTGGGAGGGGTCGCGGTCCTTGCGCCACCACGCGGTGGTGACGTCTCCCCCGGCCCGGCGCTCGACCTCCCGGGCGAAGGCGAGCGCGCCGCGGCGTACGTCCTGGAAGCCGTGGTCGGGCGGGATCCGGACGTAGACGTGGAGCCCGGACCCGCCGCTGGTCTTGGGGAACCCCGTCGCCCCGAGCTCGTCGAGCACCTCGTGGACGACGTGGGCGACCCGCTGGACCGTCGCCCAGTCGCAGTCCGGCCCGGGGTCGAGGTCGATGCGCCACTCGTCGGGCTTCTCGGTGTCGTCGCGGCGGCTGTTCCACGGGTGGAACTCGACCGTCGACATCTGGACCGCCCACACCACGCTGGCGAGCTCGGTCACGCAGAGCTCGTCGGCGGTGCGCTTCCAGCGCGGGAAGAACAGCTGCACGGTCTCGACCCACTCCGGCGCTCCGGCGGGCAGGCGCTTCTGGTGCACCTTGTCGCCGGCGAGACCCTTCGGGAACCGGTGCAGCATGCAGGGTCGTTCGCGCAGCGCGTTGACGATCCCGTCGCCGACGCTGAGGTAGTACTCGACCAGGTCGAGCTTGGTCGCCCCGGTCTCCGGGAAGTAGACCCGGTCGGGGTTGGTGACCTTGACGACCCGGTCGTCGACCTCGACCTCGATGAACGGAGACGCCACGGGCCGACCCTAGCGCCGACGGCTACTGCGTCGACTGCGTCTGGGACTCGGGCGTGGCGGAGCCGCGCACGGCCGGTGCGTCGACCGTGACCGGGTCGGACCAGCCCTCGTCGGCGTACTGGCTCTGCGGGCGGTGCCAGCGGTACTGCGTCGTCTCGGTGACCTGCACGGTCGCTCGGGCGACGCCGTCGGGGTCGGCGAGCACGGGGCCGCCCTCGGCGCGCCACGCGCCGCCCGCGGTGCGCGACTCCAGCACCAGCGGGTCGCCGGTGAGTCGCCCGGACGGATCGGTCACGCGGCCGGAGACGACCACCGCGTCCTGCGAGCGGTCGACGGCGGCGGTCGTGGCGAGGGCGACGCCCTCGAAGTCGATGGCGGCTCCCCCGGTGCTGATCGCGTCGAGGTTGAAGGCGTGCCCGTCGCAGCCGAAGCCGGTCACCACGAACCCGGGACCGTCGCCGTGCTCGGCGGCGAACGCGGCCGGCGTCGCCGACCCGGCACGGGAGATGGTGGCACGCGTGCCGAGGTCGACCAGGGACCAGTCGAAGGTCAGGTCGTGGGCGGCGATGCGGGTCCACGACCCGGGGGCGACGCTGAGGCCGGAGCGGCCGACCCACGCCGTGCCGGGCGGGTTGGCGGCGGTCACGGTGACGAGGTGCGCCACCCCGGTGGTCCCACCGGTCGCGGCGACCTCCAGCGACGCGTCGACAGCCGCGATCGAGTCGATGCGCGCGTAGGGGCCGGACGCCGTGCCCCCGCCCCGGGGCACCAGCCCCAGCGAGCGTCGTCCGACGGGAGCGTCGTAGGGACCGAGGTTGATCCGCGGCACCGGTGCGGTGCCCGCGCCGAACACGTCGTCGCACGAGAGGTAGGTGAGGAACAGCCCGTCGTCACCGGTGGAGGGACCGCTGACCGTCCGCGGCGCGGCCTGCGCCGGCCCGGCGACGGCGACCGCCGCCAGGCTCGCCGCGGCGAGCATCGTCCCTGTCCTGCGCACCCGCATACGTCTTTCCTGCTCCCCGTGACCTGCGGCACCCCTCCGATGCCGCGAGCGTGCACCCATCATGCTTGCCCACACCAAGGATGGGAACCCGCGACGCGCAGCGGAAACCCCCAAATGTGGGGTGGGTGCCGGAACCGGGTGGCTAGGTTCGGTCCCATGCCGCTGAGGAGCACGCCCGTGCCGCGTCACCCGGTACGCCGGGTGGAGGCGCGCGCCGGCCACGGGCTCGCGCCGGACGCCTATCCCGCCTCGATCCCCGCGGTGCGCCAGGTCCTCGCCGACGGGCTCGACCTCGGTCCGGGCGTGACCCTCCTCGTCGGGGAGAACGGGTCCCGCAAGTCGACGCTGGTGGAGGCCGTCGCGACCGCGTTCGGCCTGTCGCCCGAGGGCGGCACCACCGGCAGCAGGCACTCGACCCGGCCCACCGAGTCGGCCCTCGGCGACGCACTGCACCTCGTGCGCGGCGTGGGCTCGAGCAAGCGGGGCTTCTTCCTGCGTGCCGAGACGATGCACGGGTGGTACTCCTACCTCGAGGAGCACCCGTCGACGAGCAAGGACCCGGAGCCGGAGCCGCGCTTCCACGAGATGAGCCACGGCGAGTCGTTCCTGAAGGTGCTCGAGTGGCGCTTCTCGGGCTCCGGGCTGTTCTGCCTCGACGAGCCGGAGGCGGCGCTGTCGTTCTCCTCCACGCTGGCTCTGGTGGCGGTGCTCCAGCGGGTCGCAGCGCAGCGCGGGCAGGTGCTGTGCGCGACCCACTCCCCCGTGCTCGCGGCGCTGCCGGGCGCACGGATCCTCGAGGCCGGCCCGTGGGGCCTGCGCGACACCACGTGGGAGGACCTGGAGCTGGTCGACCACTGGCGCCGCTACCTCGCGGACCCGACGGCCTACCTGCGCCACCTGTCGGACTGATCCGGTCGCCGATCCGCCGGGCGGGATCAGGAGCGACGGCGCAGGGTGGCGGCGTACATCGCGTCGGTGCCCTCGCGGTGCGGCCAGAGCTGGAAGTCGTCGACCCGGTCGGTGTCGTCGCGGCGGCCCAGGACCGCGTCGACGACGTGGGTCGTCTCGGCCAGGACCGGCGAGCAGGTCGCGTAGACGACGACCCCGCCCGGGCGCACCGACTCCAGCGCGACGTCGAGCAGGACCTGCTGGAGGCCGACGAGCACGTCGACGTCGGCCGGCGAGCGGCGCCACCGCGACTCCGGTCGGCGCCGCAGCGCCCCGAGCCCCGAGCACGGCGCGTCGACCAGCACCCGGTCGAAGGTGCCCGGGGTCCAGGCGGGTCGGGTCCCGTCGCCGGCGAGCACGTCGACGGAGCCTGCGGGCAGGGCAGCCATCGCCGACGCGACCAGCGCCGCACGGTGCGGCTGCCGCTCGTGGGCGACGAGGCGCGCGCCCCGCTGGGCGGCGAGGGCGGCCAGCAGCGCGGCCTTGCCGCCGGGCCCGGCGCACAGGTCGAGCCACCGCTCGTCGCGGCCGTCGAGGTCGGCGTCGGCGAGCGCGAGCGCGACGAGCTGCGAGCCCTCGTCCTGCACGCCGGCGCGGCCCTCGGCGACCGCCGGGATGGCCGCGGGGTCGCCGCCCGCCAGCACGGCACCGTGGGGCGAGAGCCTGGTACGCGTCGCGCCGGCCGCCTCGAGCTCGCTGACGTCGGCGAGACCGGGCCGGGCGACGAGCGTGACGCGCGGCGCAGCGTTGTCGGCGGCGAGCAGGTCGTCGAGTTCGTCGTCCGAGCCGAGCGCCTCGGCGAGCAGGTCCACGACCCAGCGCGGGTGCGACTGCGCCACAGCCAGGTGGCCGTGGAGGTCGAGGTCGCGGTCCGGGGCGACCTCGGCCACCCACTCCTCCCGCGAGCGCCGGCTGATGGTGCGGAGCACCGCGTTGACCAGGCCCGCCGGTCCCTGTCCGACGGTGGCCCGGACGAGGTCGACGCTCGTCGAGATCGCCGCGTGGTCCGGCACGCGCATGGACAGCAGCTGGTGCACGCCCAGGCGCAGCACGTCGCGCACCTCGGCCTGGAGCCGTGGCTTCGTCAGGCACGCGTCGATGACCGGGTCGTAGAGGCCGTGCATCCGGATCGCGCCGGACGCGAGCTCGGTCGCCAGCGCCGCGTCGCGGCCCTCGAGGCCGTGCTTGCGCAGGACCTGCGGCAGCTCGAGGTTGGCGTAGGCCCGCTCGGCGCGGACCGCGGTGAGCACGTCGAGCGCGGCCCGGCGGGGCCGGTCGACCGGCCGCCTGCGTCGCTCAGCCACCGAGGTGCTCCTTCACCAGCCGCTTCGGCGCGCGGTGGGCCCACGCCTCGGTGATCACCTCGACCAGCTCGGTCCGGCTGATCTCGCCGAGCCGGGACTGCTGGACGAGGACGGCGTTGTAGCCGCGGAAGTGGTCGATGGTGAAGAACGGTGTCGCGTCGTCCTCCACCAGCGCCAGCTTGTCGGCCTCGGTGGGGGTGACGATGACGACCAGGTCGTCGTACATCTCGCCGGTGTCGGGGTCGACCGCGGTGTGGTGCGGGTGGCGGTAGAGCACGAAGCCCTTGCCCTTGTCCCCGCGCGGGACCTTCCACGTGGGCACGTCGCCCCACGACGTCCCCAGCTCGGTCTCCGGGAGCGCGGCGCAGATGTCGTCGACGTCCTCGGGCACGGCGGGCCGGTCGTCCGGGGCCGTCACGCCGTCACGCCCCGTCGCCGAGGCGTGCGCCGGACTCCAGCCGCACGCCGCGGGCCCAGTCGGCGGCGCGCATCTGCTTCTTGCCGAACGCCTTGACGTCGCCGAGCTCGACCGGCGCGGTCGCGGTGCCGACGAACACGGCGTTCTTGGTGACGTCCAGGACCCCCGGGCCGAGGGGCTCGCGGTCGGTGGGACGCACCGGACCGAGCTTGATCCGTTCGCCCTCGAACGTGCTCCACGCCCCCGGCGCCGGCGTGCAGGCGCGCACCTGCCGGTCGATCGCGACCGCCGGGTGGGACCAGTCGACGCGCGCGTCGTCGACGAGGATCTTCGGGGCGAAGGAGACGCCCTCCTCCTGCTGCTCGCGGGCCTGGAGCGTGCCGTCCTCGATGCCGTCGAGGGTCTGCACCAGCAGCCCGGCGCCGCCCTCGGCCAGGCGGGCGAGCAGGTCGCCGGCGGTGTCGTCGGCACGCACCCGCTCGGTCATCACCCCGAAGACCGGGCCGGCGTCGAGCGCCTTGACGATCCGGAAGGTGGTGGCGCCGGTCACCTCGTCGCCGGCCCACAGCGCGTGCTGCACGGGCGCGGCTCCCCGCCACGACGGCAGCACCGAGAAGTGCAGGTTGATCCAGCCGTGCGGCACGAGGTCGAGGGCCGACTGCGGCAGCAGCGCACCGTAGGCGACCACCGGGCAGGCATCGGGGCGCAGCGCGGCCAGCTCGGCCTGGAAGTCCGGGTCGCGGGGGTGCTCCGGCTTGAGCACCGGTACGCCGAGCTCCTCCGCACGCTGCGCGACCGGGCTGGCGACGAGCCTGCGTCCGCGACCGCTGGGCGCGTCGGGCCGGGAGACGACGCCGACCAGCTCGTGGCGGCTGCCTGCGATCGCGTCGAGGGCGGGCACGGCGACCTCGGGGGTGCCGGCGAAGACGACGCGCATCAGCGGTGCCCCCTCATCGGCCGAACCCGTGCGTCGCGTGGGGGCTGACCTTGACCGTGGGCTTCTCCAGGCCGAACCACTCGGACTCGCGGATCTCCTTCATGGCCGCCTTGCGGGCCGCGGTGTCGAGCTTGTCGATGAAGAGGATCCCGTCGAGGTGGTCGGTCTCGTGCTGCATGGCCCGGGCGAGCAGGTCGGAGGCCTCGATGCGCTGCGGCTCGCCGTGCATGTCGAAGCCGGTGGCGATCACCGAGAGCGCGCGGAGGCAGTCGTAGGTGAGCTCGGGCAGCGAGAGGCACCCCTCGGCGCCGTCCTGGGTCTCGTCGGAGAGCTCCAGCGACGGGTTGACGAGGTGGCCGACCTCCCCGTGGACGTTCCAGGTGAAGACGCGCAGCCCGACGCCGATCTGCGGGGCGGCGAGCCCGGCGCCGGGAGCGGCGAGCATGGTGTCCGTCAGGTCGGTCACGAGCTGGCGGACCTCCTTGTCGAAGTCGTCGACCTCGACCGCGCGCTGGCGCAGGACGGGATCGCCGAAGAGACGGATGGGCTGGACGGCCACGGAGCTCCTAGTGATGGCATGGATGGGCGGTGCACGAACGCCCCAGTCTAGGGACGCGTGGACCGCGCGCCCCAGACGGGCGGCGCCCCGCTAGATGGTGAGGGGGTCCACCTGGACCCGCACCGGGTCGAGCTTGCGGGCCGACCGGAGCCGCTGCAGGTCGCCGAGCGCGCCGGACAGGGCCGGACCGTGCGCCCACGGCACCCGCAGCACGACGCGGTGCTCGTCGGCCACCGGTACCGGCCCGAGGACCTCGGCACCGTCGGGGAGGTCGAGCAGGTGCAGCGCGTCGTCGAGCGCACCGAGGTCGCCGGCGAGGGTCGCGATGCGGGCCGCCGGCGGCAGGTGCGCCGCGGCGCGCTCCTCCGCCTCGCGCCGGGCGAACCCGGCCGGGTCCCAGCGGACCAGCGCCTGCAGGATCGGGTGGGCCGGGTCGCCCACCGCGACGACGTGGCCGCCCGCGCGCACGAGCGCGGCCGCGTTGAGCCAGCGGCGCAGCGCCTCCTCGGTGGCGCGCAGGTCGTCGCGGGCCAGCGTCAGCCACGTGTCGAGGACGACGACGGCGGCATAGCCCTTCGCGGCGACCGGTTCGGCGCCGACGGTCGCCACGACGACGTCGGCACGCTCCCCCACCGACGCGAGCACCCGGTCGCCGCTCGAGCTGCGGACCGTCGTGCCGGGGAACATCCGGCCGAGCTCCTCGGCGGTGCGTGCCTCGCCCCGCACCGGCGCCCGCAGCCCGCGCCCGCCGCAGGTAGGACAGGCCCACGCCGGCTCGGTGTGGCCGCACCAGCGGCACTGCGGTGGGTCGACGGGACCGGGGACGCTCAGCGGACCGGTGCAGACCGAGCAGCGGGCCGGGGTGCGGCACGTGTCGCAGGCGAGGGCGGCGGCGTAGCCGGCGCGCGGGGTCTGCACCAGGACCGGCCCGGACTCCAGTCCGCGGCGGATCGCCTCGTAGGCCGGCCTCGGGATGCGGGTGCCGACGGCGCGGTCCTCGGCGGGGACGGCCTCGACGCGGACCCGGGCGCGGAGGACGGACCGCGGGGTGGCCAGCTCGCGGGCCCACCCGGAGGCGAGCAGGTGCTGGGCCTCCGGGGTGCGGGCGACCGCCCCCAGCAGCGCCGCGGTGCCCTGCTGCTCGGCCCGCGTCAGGAGCACCTCGCGGGTGTGGGGGTAGGGGGCGCGGGGCTCGGCGTGCAGGTCGTCCCCGTCGTCCCAGACCACGACCAGGCCGAGGTCGTGCACCGGCGCGAAGGCCGCCGAGCGGGTGCCGACGACGACCCTGCGGGCGCCCCGCGCCACCGCGAGGAAGTCGCGGTAGCGGGCGGCGGGGCCTCCGTCCGCGGTCAGGCAGACGTGGTGGCCCTCCCCCAGTCGTGCCGTCAGCGCGGCGTCGACCCGATCGACGTCACGCCGGTCCGGGACGCAGACCAGCGCGCCGCGGCCAGAGGCGTACGCCGTGGCGACGGCGTCGGCGACCATGGCCGGCCAGTCGTCGGCTGGTGCCGCCGACCACACCGCGCGAGGCGCCTCGGCCGCGGCGAGGCGGCGCAGGAACGCATCGGCGTGCGCGACGTCGCCCCACGTCGTGGTCGGCCCGCCGGTGAAGGGAGGCGCCGGGACGGAGGTGTCCTTCTCGGCGCGGGCGTGCCGCGGCGGCACGGCGAGCCGGAGGACGTCGGAGCGGGCGCCGGCGTAGCGCCGGGCCAGCGTCTCGGTCAGCCGCACCACCTCCGGCAGCAGCACCGGCTCCGGGCTGACCACACGGCGCAGCGGCTGGAGCCGCCCGGTGTGGTCGGTCGTCGAGGCCCGCTCGACGACGAACCCGTCGACGTCCTGGCCGGCGAAGCGGACCTTCACCCGCGCGCCGGGCGCGGCCGTGTCGGCCATCGTCTGCGGGACGGCGTAGTCGAAGGGACGGTCGAGGTGGGCCAGGGCGATGTCGACGAGCACCCGCGCGACCGGGTCGGTGGTGGCAGGCTCCCAGTCGGCGGCCTTGCGGCGCCGCGTCGCGGCCGCCTTGGCGCGGGCGTCGTCCACGGCAGCACGAAGCCCCGGGAGCATGTCTGCTTCCGGGGCCTCGTGCGACGTCATGGCCGCGATTGTGTCAGCGTCCACCGACGCCGGATGTCATACCCCAGCGGCAGCCTTGAGCTTGTCGGCCCGGTCCGTGCCCTCCCAGGTGAAGTCCACGAGCTCGCGGCCGAAGTGGCCGTAGGCGGAGGTCTGGGCGTAGATCGGGCGGAGCAGGTCGAGGTCGCGGATGATCGCGGCGGGGCGCAGGTCGAAGACCTCGAGCACCGCCTCCTGGATCCGCTCGTCGGGCACCACGCCGGTCCCGAACGTCTCGATGAAGACGCCGACCGGGGCTGCCTTGCCGATGGCGTAGGCGACCTGCGCCTCGCAGCGACGCGCGAGCCCGGCCGCGACCACGTTCTTCGCCACCCAGCGCATCGCGTAGGCCGCGGACCGGTCCACCTTCGACGGGTCCTTGCCCGAGAAGGCACCGCCGCCGTGGCGGGCCATGCCGCCGTAGGTGTCGACGATGATCTTGCGGCCGGTGAGGCCGGCGTCACCCATCGGGCCGCCGATGACGAACGTGCCGGTGGGGTTCACCAGCATCCGGTAGCCCTCGGAGGGGATGTCGAACGTCGCGAGGACCGGGTCGATCACGTGCTGCTTGATGTCGGCCTCGAGCGTGGCGTGGTCGATGCCCGGGTCGTGCTGGGTCGACAGCACGACGGTGTCGATGCGCAGCGGCCGGTCGTCCTCGTCGTACTCGATGGTGACCTGGGTCTTGCCGTCGGGACGGAGGTAGTCGAGCGTGCCGCTCTTGCGCACCTCGGTGAGCCGCTGGGCGAGGCGCTGGGCGATGGTGATCGGCAGCGGCATGAGCTCGGGGGTGTCGTCGCAGGCGTAGCCGAACATCAGGCCCTGGTCACCCGCACCCCGCTTGTCGAGCTCGTCCTCGCTGGAGCCCACGCGCGACTCGTGGCCGGCGTCGACGCCGGCGGCGATGTCGGTGGACTGCGCACCGATGGCGACCTGCACGCCGCACGTGGTGCCGTCGAAGCCCTTGTCGGAGGAGTCGTAGCCGATGTCGAGGATCGCCTTGCGCACGATGTCGGCCACCGGGGCGTACGCCGTCGTGCGGACCTCGCCGGCCACGACCACGAGGCCGGTGGTCAGCAGCGTCTCCACGGCCACGCGCAGGTTCGCGCGGTCGGGGTCCTCGGCCATGAGGTGGTCGAGGACGGAGTCGCTGATACGGTCAGCGATCTTGTCGGGGTGCCCCTCGGTCACCGACTCGGAGGTGAACAGGCGTCCAGCCACGTTGGATCTCGATTCTCGTGTCGATCAGTTGACTTCAAATCTACCCGGCGCCCGGCATCCGGGACGGCCGTCTCAGTCGACGACTCGCCGTACAACCTCGTCCCAGATGACGTGCGCGAGCGCCGTCTTGCTCCCCCGCGGCACCTCGACGGCAGCACCGTCGGCGGCGAGGATCACGGCCTCGTTGTCGGCGCTGCCGAAGACCGCACCGCCGCTGACGTCGTTGACGACCAGCAGGTCGCAGCCCTTGCGCGCCAGTTTGGCGCGACCGAGCTCGAGGACCGTGCCGGTGTCGTCGCCGGTCTCGGCGGCGAAGCCCACGATGACCGCTCCCGGACGGGCGCGGTCGTGGGAGATCTCGGCGAGCACGTCGGGGTTCTGGGCCAGCTCGATCGCCGGCGCCGAACCGTCGGGAGCCTTCTTGATCTTGGCCTCGCTCACCGCCGTCGGCCGGAAGTCGGCCGGCGCCGCGGCCATCACGACCGCGTCGGCGGTGGCGGTGGCGGCGAGGACGGCGTCGCGCAGCTCTGCCGTCGTCTCGACGCGCACCACGCTCACGCCCGCAGGGTCGGGGAGCGTCACGTTGGCGCTCACCAGGGTGACGTGCGCGCCCCGCGCCGCGGCGGCACGCGCCAGCGCGTGGCCCTGGAGGCCGGACGAGCGGTTGCCGAGGAAGCGCACGGGATCGAGGTACTCCCGGGTGCCGCCGGCCGAGACCACGACCTTGCGGCCGGACAGGTCCTGGGGTGCGGCGTGCCCGCGCTCGAGGACGGCGCTCGCGAGCTCGAAGATCTCGGCCGGGTCGGGCAGGCGGCCCTTGCCGGTGTCGGCTCCGGTCAGCCGGCCCTCGGCGGGCTCCACGACCACCACGCCGCGCGCGCGCAGGGTGGTGACGTTGGCCTGGGTCGCCGGGTGCTCCCACATCTCGGTGTGCATCGCCGGCGCGAGGACCACCGGGCACCGTGCGGTGAGCAGCGTGTTGGTGAGGAGGTCGTCGGCCAGGCCGTGGGCCGCACGGGCGAGCAGGTCGGCCGTCGCCGGGGCCACGACCACCAGGTCGGCCTCCTGGCCGATCCGCACGTGCGGGACCTGGTGGACGTCGTCCCACACGTCGGTGGAGACCGGCTTGCCGGACAATGCCGCCCACGTGGGGGCGCCGACGAACTCCAGCGCGGCGGCCGTGGGCACGACGGTGACGTCGTGCCCCGACTCGGTGAACCGGCGCAGCAGCTCGCAGGCCTTGTAGGCCGCGATGCCGCCGGCGACCCCGAGGACCACCTTCGGCGCGGGACGCGCCTCGCGGCTCATCGCGGTGCCCGCGTCACTCCGTGGCGTCGCCGGCGGCGGCAGCCTCGGCAGCAGCAGCCTCGGCGGCGGGGTCGATGTCCTCGCAGGTCAGGAGGTCGTCGTTGATCTCGCGCAGGGCGATCGAGAGCGGCTTCTCCTGCACGTGGGTGTCGACGAGCGGGCCGACGTACTCCAGCAGGCCCTCGCCGAGCTGGGAGTAGTACGCGTTGATCTGGCGGGCACGCTGGGCGCTGTAGAGCACCAGCTTGTACTTGCTGTCGGTCTTGGTGAGCAGGTCGTCGATCGAGGGGTTGGTCACGCCCTCGGCGGCGATGGTGGGAGAAGCCACGGTGTGGGTGCCTCGCTAGTCGTGTTCGTCAGGATGTCGGTGAAGCCGGTCCGACCATCAAGGCTACCAACTCGTCCGCAGCAGCGTGAACTTCGTGGTTGACGATGGTGACGTCGAACTCCGGCTCGGCGGCGAGCTCCTCGCGCGCGGTCTCCAGCCGGCGCTCGCGCTCGGCCTCGGTCTCGGTCCCGCGGCCGACCAGCCGGCGCACCAGCTCCTCCCACGACGGCGGCTTGAGGAACACGAAGAGCGCCTCGGGCATCGTCTCGCGCACCTGGCGGGCGCCCTGGAGGTCGATCTCGAGCATCGCGGGGTGGCCCGAGGCGAGCGCGAGGTCGACCGGTCCGCGGGGCGTGCCGTAGCGGGCCGCCTTGTGGACGACGGCCCACTCGAGCAGGTCGCCCTTGTCGACCATGGCGTCGAACTCCTCGTCGGAGACGAACCAGTAGTGGACGCCGTTCTCCTCGCCGGGGCGCGGGGCCCGGGTGGTGGCCGAGACGGAGATCCAGACCTCGGGGTGCGTCTCGCGCACGGCGGCGGCGACGGTGCCCTTGCCGACGGCCGTGGGTCCGGCGAGCACGATCAGCCGCGAGCGACCCGGGGCACTGTCTGCTGCCGGTCCGGTCACGACGCGTCGGGGCCGAACTCGCGCTCGAGGGCGGCGATCTGCTTCACGCCGAGCCCCCGCACGCGCCGGCTCTCGGCGATGTTGAGCCGCTCCATCACCTGGCGCGCGCGCACGCGGCCCAGGCCGGGGACCGACTGGAGCAGCTCGACCACCCGCATCTTGCCGATGACCTCGTTGGTCTGGCCCTCCTGGAGGACGTCGAGGATCGAGCCCCCGGAGTTCTTCAGGCGGTTCTTGACCTCGGCGCGCTCACGGCGCGAGGCCGCAGCCTTGTCGAGGGCTGCCTGGCGCTGCTCGGGCGTCAGAGGGGGCAAGGCCACGAAAGCTGTCCTTCGTCGGGTGTGGTCGGCGGGTGCGGGTCAATCTAGTCAGGTCCGACGGAGGCAGGCAATCGAGCGCCCGGCCGCCCGGCGCAGAGGTGATGTTCACCATGTCCGGGCCGACTCGTCAGCGCGCGAGCGGGGTCCCGCAGACGTCGAGGGCGTGCTGCTCCACCGCGACCATGGCGGTGACCGTCCGCTCGGAGCCGACCTCCCGGGCCGCTGCCTCGATGTCGCGCCGGGCGGAGGGGTCGAGCCCGGCAGGCGGGTCCTCGGCGGAGTACGACGAGGGGTCGACGTCGTGGGCGTCGAGGACGTCCTGCAGGTCGTGCAGCGGGGTCACGACGGCGTCCCAGTCGTCGGCGACGTCGCGCGGCGCCTGCTCGGCGAGGTCGTCGTAGGCGTCGAGCGCGTCGAAGAGGGCGCCGGTGTCGTCGGAGGCAGCCACCTCGGTGAGGTCGGCCTGGTGGTCGCGGACCGCCTCGCAGTAGTCGGCCTGCGGGTCGTCCGAGCAGGCGACGGTCGCCAGCGGGAGCGCCAGGGTGACGGCGCCGAGGAGGAGACGGGCCCGGGTCACGCCCCCAACCCTCGCACGGCGTCGTTGCCGCGGAGCGCGGCGTCGCGCAGGGCGGCCACGTCCGGTCCGGCGCGGAGCACCTCACGGCTCGAGCTCGGCAGCGCCCACCGCGCGGCACGACCGAAGATCCGCTCCAGGTCCGCGACGGTGCCGCCCTGGGCGCCGTAGCCGGGGACCAGGAGCGGTCCGTTGACGTCGAGGTCCTCCCCCGTCTCCCCGATCGTCGCGCCGACGACCGCCCCGAACGACCCCACCGGCTCGGCGCCGGCGTTGAGCTCGCGCAGGCGCGCCAGCACGGTCCCGGCCACCGTCCCCTCCGACGTCCGTGCGTGCTGGACCTCCGGACCCTCCTTGTTGGAGGTCAGCGCGAGGACGAACAGCCCGGCGCCGTGGCGCCGGCACGACTCCACCATCGGGTCGAGCGAGCCGAAGCCGAGGTAGGGGCTCGCGGTGATCGCGTCGCACGCGAGCGGCGACGTCGGGTCGAGGTACGCGTCGGCGTAGGCCTGGCTGGTCGAGCCGATGTCGCCTCGTTTGACGTCGAGCAGCACGAGCGCGCCGGCGGCGCGGGACTCCGCGACCACCCGCTCCAGCACCGCGACCCCGCGGCTGCCGAACCGCTCGTAGAACGCGCTCTGAGGCTTGACCACCCCGACGACGGGGGCGACCGCCTCGACGACGGTCAGCGCGAACCGCTCTAGCGAGGCGACGTCGTCGCCGAGGCCCCACTCGTGGAGGAGCGCGGCGTGCGGGTCGATGCCGACGCAGAACCGGCCGCGGTCCTCGATCGCCTGGGCCAGCCGGGTGCCGAACGGGGTCATGCGTCCTCCTGCGGGTCGGAGTGGGAGACGTGCTGCGCGGCGAGGTCGGCGCGCAGCCGGGTGACGGTGGTGGGGTCGTGGACGAGGGCGGAGCCGACCTGCACCGCGACGGCGCCGGCCTCGAGGTAGATGCGGGCGGAGGCGACGTCGTGGACGCCGCCGCACGCGACGACCGGGACCGCGGGCAGGGCCCGCGCGACGGCGAGCACGCAGCGCAGCGCGACCGGAGCGGCCGCCGGTCCGCCCAGACCCGCCGACCGGCCGTCGGGGAAGGCGGCCGGCACGGCGTTGCCGACGACCACCGCGGTGGCACCCGCCTCGTGGCAGGCGCGGGCGCCCTCGACCACCCGCGAGGCGTCGGGGCGGAGCTTGGCGAGGACCGGGCGGTCGGCAGGGAACTCGCGCCGCACGGCCGCGACGACGCTGGCGGCGTGGAACGGCTCGCGGGTCTCGAACACACCGGCCGCGACGTCGTCCGGTGAGCCGAGGTGGACCTCGAGGCCGGCCACGCCCGGTGCCCGCGACAGCCGGCGCGCGAGGTCGGCGTACTCCCCCATCGTGGAGCCCGCGACGGACACGACGACCTCGACCCCGGCGCGCACGAGCCACGGCAGCTCGGTGGCGAGGAAGTGCTCGAGGCCGGGGTTGGGCAGCCGCACGTCGTGGAGCAGGCCGCCGGGCACCTCCGCCACGCGCGGGTCCGTGCTCGCCGGGCGCGGGTCGAGGGTGAGCGACCGTGTCACGAACACCAGGCCTGCGAGGCCGTCGGGACCGGCGTACGCCGCGAGCTCGCGGCCGGTGCCGCCGCAGCCGGCCGCGACCATGACCGGCCCCGGGACGACGGCGCTCACAGGACGTCCCAGCGGACCCGGTCGCCGCGGACGACCGGCCCTTCGGTGCAGGCGCGGACGACGCGGTCGACGGAGTCCTCGCCGACCACCGGCAGCGGGCAGCCGTGGCACAGCCCGGTGCCGCAGGGCGTCGGCACCTCGACCGCGACCTGGCTCCACGCGCCGTGGCGCTCGGCGGCCGCGGCGACGGCGCGCAGCACCGGGGCCGGACCGGCGGCGTAGACGACGTCGACGTCCCGGGCGACGAGCTCGTCGGCGTGGTCGGCCGCGGTGCCGCGACGACCGACCGACCCGTCGGCGGTCAGCACCGTGACCGAGCGCGCGGAGCGGCGGGCCTCGAGCGCGGAGAGGAGGCGGGACTCGTCGGGCGCGGAGACGACCAGCGCGACGGCGCAGCCGCGCTCGCGGAGCCGCTCGGCGAGGGGGAACATCGGCGCGGCTGCGTAGCCGTCGCCGACGAGGAGGCACGCGACCGGGTCCTTGGGCAGGGCGAACGGCCGTCCCAGCGGGCCGGTGAGGGTGACCGGCGTCCCGACCGGCTGGGAGGCCAGCCACGTCGTGCCGGGGCCCGTCGGCTCGACGACGACGTCGAGGGTGGGGCCGTAGGCGCTGGACGCGCGCACGCGGTGCACCCAGAGCGCGCGGCGCGCGGTGTGGCCGGGGACGCTGACCGCGACGAAGGTGCCCGCGCGGAAGCGTTCGGGGACCCCGGGGGCGGTGAGGGTGAGGTGGCGGTAGGCGCCGGCGCGCCTGGTGGCGACCATCTCGCCCACGACGTGGACGGGCTCGTGCGGCCCGACCGCCACCCGCTCAGCCACCCGCGACCAGCCCCCGCACGATCCGCCGTGGCCACAGCGGCCCCTCGTAGACGAAGGCGGTGTAGCCCTGGAGCAGGTCGGCGCCGGCGGCCAGGCGCCGCCGGGCGTCGTCGACGGTCGTGATCCCGCCGACGCCCACCAGCGTGAGGCCGGGGCCGACGCGGTCGCGGAGCATCCGCACGACGTCCTCCGACCGGGACGTCAGCGGCCGGCCGCTGAGGCCCCCGGCGCCGATCCGCTCGACGTCGGCGGCCGCCGTGGCGAGGCCCTCGCGGCTGATGGTCGTGTTGGTGGCGATGATCCCGTCGAGGCCGGCGGCGGTGGCGAGGTCCGCGACCGCGAGCACGTCGTCGTCGCTGAGGTCGGGCGCGATCTTCACCAGCAGCGGGACCCGGTGGTCGGGGCGCACCTCGTCGGCCCGGCGGCGTACGGCCGCGAGGATCGGCTCGAGCTTCTCGACCGCCTGCAGGTCGCGCAGGCCCGGGGTGTTGGGCGACGACACGTTGACCACGAGGTAGTCCGCGTGCGGAGCGAGCAGGCCGGCCGACTTCTCGTAGTCGCGGGCGGCCTCGGCCTCCGGGACGACCTTGGACTTGCCGATGTTGACGCCCAGAACGGGCGGACCGAGGAACGAGGTCCGGCCGTGATGCGAAGCGGCCTCAGCCACCGGGGGGTTACGTGATCTCCAGGCAGCAAGCCGGCGCGCCACCACCTCGGCGCCGTCGTTGTTGAAGCCCATCCGGTTGACGATCGCGTGGTCGTCGGTCAGCCGGAACAACCGCGGTTGCGGGTTGCCGGGCTGGGCCTCGCCCGTGACGGTGCCGACCTCGACGTGGCCGAAGCCGAGCGCGGCGAGCCCGTCGATGCCGACGGCGTTCTTGTCGAAGCCGGCGGCGAGGCCGAGCGGGTGCGGGAAGGTCAGGCCGAGTGCCTCCACCGGCGCCGACGGCAGCCGCACCGCGCGGCCGGTCAGCGGTGCCGCTGCCCGGATCGCGCGGAACGCCGCGTGGTGGATCCGCTCGGGGTCGACCCGTGCGAGCCCCTGCCGGAACAGGACGTCGTAGGGACGTGGTCTCGAGGCTCGCTGCGCTCGCACCTCAACCACCGATGGTCGGGCTCGTGGTCGGGGTGGTGGTCAGACGGCCCGCCCAGTCCTGCAGCGACCGCACGCCGATGTCGCCGCGGCGCATCGCCTCCAGGCCCTGCACGGCGGCGCCGAGGCCCTGGATGGTGGTGATGCACGGGATGTCGGTCAGCACCGCGGCCGTACGGATCTCGTAGCCGTCGGCGCGCGGCGACCCGCCGCTGGTGGCGCCGTGGGGCGTGTTGATCACCAGGTCGACCTCCCGGTCCAGGATCCGGCCGACGATGGACGGCTCCCCGTCGGGGCCCTCGCCCTCCGACTGCTTGCGCACGACGGTCGCCTCCACGCCGTTGCGGCGCAGCACCTCGGCGGTGCCCGCGGTGGCGAGGATCTCGAAGCCCATGTCGGCGATCTGCTTGACCGGGAAGATCATGTGCCGCTTGTCGCGGTTGGCGACCGACACGAAGACCTTGCCGGCCAGCGGCAGCGAGCCGTAGGCCGCGGCCTGCGCCTTGGCGAACGCGGTGCCGAAGAAGGCGTCGAAGCCCATCACCTCACCGGTCGAGCGCATCTCCGGCCCGAGCAGCGCGTCGACGGTGCGGCCGTCGGCGGTCTTGAAGCGGTCGAACGGCATGACCGCCTCCTTGACCGCGATCGGCGACCCGTCGGCGAGGTGGCCCCCGTCGCCCTCGGCCGGCAGCACGCCCGCGACCCGCAGGTCGGCGATCGACTCCCCCAGCATCACGCGGGCCGCGGCCTTGGCGAGCGGCGTCGCGGTCGCCTTGGAGACGAACGGCACGGTGCGCGAGGCGCGGGGGTTGGCCTCGAGGACGTAGAGCACGTCGGAGGCGAGCGCGAACTGGATGTTGAGCAGCCCGCGCACGCCGAGCCCCCGGGCGATCGCCTCGGTGGAGCGGCGGATCCGCTCGATCTCCTCGCGGCCCAGCGTGATCGGCGGCAGCGCGCACGAGGAGTCACCGGAGTGGATGCCGGCCTCCTCGATGTGCTCCATCACGCCACCGAGGAAGAGCTCCTCGCCGTCGAAGAGCCCGTCGACGTCGATCTCGACCGCGTCGTCGAGGAACCGGTCGACGAGGACCGGCTGGCGCTCGTTGATCAGCCCGTTGGCGACGTACTTCTCCAGGTAGGCCTCGAGCGCGGCGTCGTCGTAGACGATCTCCATGCCGCGTCCACCCAGGACGTAGGACGGGCGCACCAGGACCGGGTAGCCGATCTCGTGGGCGATCCGCTGCGCCTGCGGGTACGACGTCGCGGTGCCGTGCTTGGGCGCCGGGAGGCCGGCGTCGGCGAGCACCCGTCCGAAGGCGCCCCGCTCCTCGGCGAGGTGGATCGCCTCGGGGGTGGTGCCGACGATCGGCACGCCCGCGTCGGCGAGCCCCTGCGCGAGGCCCAGCGGGGTCTGGCCGCCGAGCTGGCACACGACGCCGGCGACGGGGCCGGCCTGCTGCTCGGCGTGAACGATCTCGAGCACGTCCTCGAGCGTGAGCGGCTCGAAGTAGAGCCGGTCGGAGGTGTCGTAGTCGGTGCTGACAGTCTCGGGGTTGCAGTTGACCATGATCGTCTCGTAGCCCGCGTCGGCGAGCGCGAGCGAGGCGTGGACGCACGAGTAGTCGAACTCGATGCCCTGGCCGATGCGGTTCGGGCCGGAGCCGAGGATGATCACGGCCTCCTTGCCCTCCGCGCGCGGGCGCACCTCGGTCTCCTCGTCGTAGGAGGAGTAGTGGTACGGCGTGCGGGCGGCGAACTCGGCCGCGCAGGTGTCGACGGTCTTGAACACCGGGCGGATGCCGAGCGCGTGGCGCACACCGCGGATCACGTCGGCGCTCAGGCCCCGGATCTTGCCGATCTGCTCGTCGGAGAAGCCGTGCCGCTTGGCCAGCCGGAGCAGCTCGGGGGTGAGCTCGGTGGCGTCGATGAGCTGGACCGCGACCTCGTTGATCAGCGCGAGCTGGTCGACGAACCACGGGTCGATCTTGGTGGCCTCGAAGATCTCCTCGGGCGTGGCACCGGCGCGGATCGCGTCCATCACCTTCTTCAGGCGACCGTCGTGCGGGACCGTGATCTCCTCGAGCAGCGACGCCTTGTCGAGCTCGACGAACTCCTTGTGCCAGTCGAAGGGCGCGTGCTTGCTCTCCAGCGAGCGCAGCGACTTCTGCAGGGCCTCGGTGAAGTTGCGGCCGATCGCCATCGCCTCGCCGACCGACTTCATGTGCGTGGTCAGCGTCGGGTCGGCCTCGGGGAACTTCTCGAAGGCGAACCGCGGGACCTTCACCACGACGTAGTCGAGCGTCGGCTCGAAGGAGGCCGGGGTCTCCTCCGTGATGTCGTTCTGGATCTCGTCGAGGGTGTAGCCGATGGCCACCTTCGCCGCGATCTTGGCGATCGGGAAGCCGGTGGCCTTGGACGCCAGCGCCGAGGAGCGCGACACGCGCGGGTTCATCTCGATGACGATGAGCCGGCCGTCGGCGGGGTTGACGGCGTACTGGATGTTGCAGCCGCCCGTGTCGACGCCCACCGCACGGATGATGGCGATCGCGAGGTCGCGCATCTTCTGGTACTCGCGGTCGGTGAGCGTCAGCGCCGGCGCGACGGTGATCGAGTCGCCGGTGTGGACGCCCATCGGGTCGAGGTTCTCGATGGAGCAGACGATCACGCTGTTGTCGGCGCGGTCGCGCATCACCTCGAGCTCGTACTCCTTCCAGCCGAGGATCGACTCCTCGAGGAGCACCTCGGTGGTCGGGCTCGCGGCCAGGCCCGCACCGCCGATGCGGCGCAGGTCGGCCTCGTCGTAGGCCATGCCGGACCCGGTGCCGCCCATCGTGAACGACGGGCGGACGACCATCGGGTAGCCGAGGTCGCCGGCGGCCGCGAGCAGGTCGTCCATCGAGTGGCAGATGACGCTGCGGGCCGACTCGCCGCCGAGCTCCTCGACGATCTTCTTGAACTGCTGGCGGTTCTCGCCGCGCTCGATCGCATCGATGGAGGCGCCGATCAGCTCGACGCCGTACTTCTCGAGGATGCCGGCCTTGTCGAGCGCCATCGCGCAGTTGAGCGCGGTCTGGCCGCCGAGGGTGGCGAGCAGCGCGTCGGGGCGCTCCTTCGCGATCACCTTCTCGACGTAGTCCGGCGTGATCGGCTCGACGTAGGTCGCGTCGGCGAACTCCGGGTCGGTCATGATCGTCGCCGGGTTGGAGTTGACCAGGATGACCCGCAGGCCCTCCTGGCGCAGCACGCGGCAGGCCTGGGTGCCGGAGTAGTCGAACTCGCACGCCTGGCCGATGATGATCGGCCCGGAGCCGATGACGAGGACGGACTGGATGTCGGTGCGCTTGGGCATCAGAGGGTGCCTCCCATCAGGTCGCAGAACCGGTCGAACAGGTACGCCGCGTCGTGCGGGCCGGCGGCGGCCTCCGGGTGGTACTGGACGGAGAAGCTCTTCAGCGCTCCGTCGGGCCCCCGCAGCTCGAGGCCCTCGACGACGTCGTCGTTGAGGCAGACGTGGCTGACCGACACCTCACCGAACTCCGTGGTGGTCGAGCCCTCGAGCGGGGCGTCGACCGCGAAGCCGTGGTTGTGCGCGGTGACCTCGACCTTGCCGGTCGTGCGGTCCATGACGGGCTGGTTGATGCCGCGGTGGCCGTACTTCAGCTTGTAGGTGCCGAAGCCGAGCGCGCGGCCGAAGAGCTGGTTGCCGAAGCAGATGCCGAAGTAGGGGATGCCGGCGCGCAGCGCGTCCTGCAGGAGCGCGACCTGGCCGGTGGTCGCCGCCGGGTCGCCGGGGCCGTTGGAGAAGAACAGCCCGTCGGCGCCGGTCGCCTGCACGTCAGCGAGCGTCGCGGTGGCGGGCAGCACGTGGACCTCGATCCCGCGCTCGCTCATCATCCGCGGCGTGTTGGCCTTGATGCCGAGGTCGACCGCCGCGACGGTGAAGCGCTTCTCGTCGACGGCAGGGACGACGTACGCCTCGCTCGTGCTCACCGCCTCGCTCAGGTTGGCGCCGGCCATCTCGCCGGACTCGAGCACCCGGGCGAGCAGGCGCTCGGGGTCGGTCTCGGTGGTGGAGATGCCGACCCGCATCGCGCCGCGCTCGCGCAGGTGGCGCGTGAGCGCGCGGGTGTCGACGCCGCTGATGCCGACGACGCCCTGCTCGCGCAGCGAGTCGTCGAGGGTGCGGGTGCTGCGCCAGCTGCTCGGCACGCGGGCGGGGTCGCGGACGACGTAGCCGGCGACCCAGATCCGGGAGGACTCGGGGTCCTCGTCGTTCATGCCGGTGTTGCCGACGTGCGGGGCCGTCATCACGACGACCTGGCGGTGGTAGCTGGGGTCGGTCAGCGTCTCCTGGTAGCCGGACATGCCGGTGGAGAAGACCGCCTCGCCGAAGGTCTCGCCCTCGGCACCGAAGGACTCACCGCGAAAGATGCGCCCGTCCTCGAGGACCAAGAGCGCTGGGGCAGGCAGAGCCATGCCGTACCTCCTTCTCCGCCTCACGGGACGGATCGTTAAAGGATGTTCGAGCCGTCCGCGACACTACCAGCGCGAGGCCGTCACGGCCTCATCGCGTCCACGCCGCGAGTCCCAGCTCCGGGCCCTCCCAGCGGCGTCGCAGCCAGCGGTCGTGCGAGGCGAGCACGACGCCGCCCGGAGCCGTCGCGAGGGCGTCCTCGAGCTCGCCGGCGAGCGCCAGCGAGACGTGGTTGGTCGGCTCGTCGAGCAGCAGCAGGTCGGGCGCGGCGGCGATCGCGACCGCGAGCAGCAGCCGCCGCCGCTGGCCCACCGACAGGCTCCGCACGGGCGTGCGGTGGTCCCGCGGGTGCAGCAGGCCGAGGTCGCGCAGCGCGGGTGCGCCCGGCAGCGCACGGACCGCGTCGTCGTACGTCGCCGCCGCCGACCGCGTCGGATCGGCCACGTCCGGGTCCTGGGTCAGCTCGCGGACGGTGCGGGCGGTGACCTCGAGGGTTCCCGCGGTCGGTGCCAGGCGGCCGGACAGCACGCCCAGGAGTGTCGACTTGCCGGCCCCGTTCGCGCCTTTGACGAGCAGGTGCTCCCCCGCCGCGAGGTCGAGCCGCGGCAGTCGCAGCCGCCCGTCGACCACGACGTCACGGGCCTGCACGAGCCGGCCGGTGGCCGCGGACGTCAGGTCGCCGCGGAACCGCAGCGGCGCGGCGGGCTTGCGGACCTGCTCCCGCTCGGCCACCTCGAGGCGGCGCTGCGCGTCCTTCTTGCGCCGCGAGAGGGTCTGCTCGACCCGCGCGCCCTTGAAGCCGTAGATGTACTTGTCGCCGTCGGTCGGCCCCCGGTCGTGGGCGATCGTGCCGGTCCCGATCCGCGTCGCGGCGCGGAGCCGGGCGATCTCCTCCTGCTGCGCGGCATAGGTCTCCTCCCACCGGCGGCGGGCGTCGGCGCGCGCCGCCTCGTAGGCGCTCCAGCCCCCGCCGAAGCGCCGGCCCCCGCTCCCGTCGGTGCCGAGCTCGCCGGCGTCGAGGTCCACGAGGTCCGTGCACACGTCGTCGAGGAGCACGCGGTCGTGGCTCGCCAGCAGCACCACGCCCGGCAGGTCGAGGAGGAACTGGGTGAGGACCTCGATCGCGTCGTCGTCGAGGTGGTTGGTGGGCTCGTCGAGGAGCAGGCAGGTGGGGCGGGTGGTCATGATCGTCGCGAGGGCCAGACGGGTGCGCTGGCCGCCCGACAGCGTGCCGACCGGTCGGTCGGCGTCGATCCCGTCGAGCCCGAGGCGGGCCGCCGCCACCGTGGCGCGACGGTCGGCGTCCCAGGCGTCGTGCGCGACCGCGAGCTCCAGCGCACGCTCGTACGCCGCGGCGCCGTCGTCGGTGTCGAGGTGGGCGGCGAGCCGCTCGACGTCCGCGACCGCGGTGCGCAGCGGCGCCAGCGTCAGGGCCAGCACCTCGGCCACGGTGTCCGTGTCGCGGAATGGCGGCTCCTGGCCGAGCAGCACCAGGTCGTCGGGAGCGTCGATGCTGCCCGCGAGCCGCGCCCGGTCGGGAAGCCGGCCGGCGACGGCGCGCAGCAGGGTCGACTTGCCGGCGCCGTTCTCGCCGACGAGCCCGATCCGGCGCCCCGGCTGGGCGAGCAGGTCGATCCCGCTCAGCACGGTGCGGTCCGGGAAGCTCACCGAGAGCCCGGTGACGACGAGGGGTGCGACGCCCGGGACGGGGCGGGTGGAGGCGGATGACATGCGGAGTCCTTGCGGGTCAGCGGGTGGACTCGCCGGGCACGGGCGCACGGGGTGCGCCGCCGCGGTCGCGAGTCGGGTCAGTCCTGGATCCACATGGTGGGTCGAGCCTAGCCGCGGCGGTGCTGCCCGCCAACCGGTTTTGCCCACGCGCAGGTTTGCGTCGCCCGCGCGGCGGGCAGCACCCGTCGCATGACCCCCTCCACGACCGTCCTGTCCCGCGTCGCTCTCGCTGCGGCCGCCCTCGTCTGCCCCGCCGCTCTGGTGGCGGCACCCGCCCACGCCGAGGTGGTCATCGACTGCGCCGGTGGCGCCGTGACCGTCGACCAGAGCGTGGAGACGGTGACCCTGACCGGCACCTGCACCGACGTCGTGGTCTCGGGCAGCAACACGGTGGTGACGATGCCGGGCGCCACCAGCCTGTCGGTGACCGGGGCCAACACCGACGTCACGTCGTCCGGGCCGGTGGGCGACCTCGAGGTGTCGGCCGGCAACAGCTCGGTCACCGCGCCCGCCGCCGGCACCGTGACCCTCGGCGAGGGCAACGACTCGGCACGGATCGCGGGCACCGTGGGCCGGGTGCGCCTGCTGGCCGGCAACACCCGCCTCGTCGCGGGCCGTACCGGCGCCGTGCTCGTGCGCACGTCCAACGCCACCCTCCGCGCCGACCGCGCCAGCAAGGTCGTCGTGCGCGGCGCCAACAACACCGTGCGGGTCGGTCGCCTCCCGACGCTGAAGGTCGTCGGGGCCAACAACCGGGTCACGGTGGCGAAGGGGCGTACGGCCGTGACCGTGCGCGGCGCCAACAACGTGGTGCGGGTGCACCGGAAGGCCTGAGCCCGGGGGCCGAAGGTCCCGTGGATGCTGCCCGCCGACCGCCCCGGCTGGCACGCTGGACGCATGCGCGTCGTCGACCTCGGCCAAGCCGTCCGCGCAGTGCGGGAGCACTGCGGATACCTGACCTCGCCCCGCGTGGTGACGAGCGGCAACTTCGCGTCGCCGGTGACGGTGCTCGGCCCGCTGCTGGCCGAGCTGCCCGCGGCCCGGTTGCACGCGCTCAACGCCCAGGCCTCCCTGCCGCTGCACGACGGGATCGTCCCGGAGACGACGTTCGTGGGCCCCGGCTACCGGCGCCACCCGCGTCTGTCCTACGTCCCGTGCCGGCTCTCGATGGTGCCCCGCTTGTTCCACGGACCTCTGGCGCCCGACGTCGTGGTCGTGCACACGACGCTGCCGCGTGACGGCAAGGTCTCGCTCGGCCTCGAGGTCAACGTGCTGCCCGCCGCGGTGGAGGCGGCCCGCGCCCGCGGCGCGCTGGTCGTGGCGCAGCTCAACCCGCGGATGCCGTGGACCTTCGGCGACGCCGAGCTGGCGCTGGACGCGTTCGACCTAGGCGTGGAGGTCGACGAGCCCATGGCCGCGCACGTCGCGGCCGCCCCCGGCGACGACGCCCGCCTGATCGGGTCGCTGGTCGCGGCCGAGATCGGCGACGGCGCGACGCTCCAGGCCGGGATCGGCGAGGTGCCGGACGCGACCATCGCCGGCGTCCTCGAGCGGCGCGGCCTGCGCGTGTGGACCGAGATGTTCAGCGACGGCGTGCTGACCCTGGAGAAGGCGGGCGCCCTCGACCGGGGCACGCCGGTGCGGACCTCGTTCGTCTTCGGCAGCCACGAGCTCTACGACTGGGTCGACGACAACCCGCGGGTGCGGATGCTGCGCACCGAGACGACGAACGCGCCGGCCGAGATCGCGCAGCAGCCGGCGATGACCTCCATCAACACCGCCCTCCAGGTCGACCTGTTCGACCAGGCCAACGCGTCGCGGATCGGCGCCCGGATCCACAGCGGGTTCGGCGGCCAGACCGACTTCACGGTCGGGGCGAGCCACTCCCCCGGCGGCCGCGCGTTCATGGCGCTGCGCAGCTGGCACCCGAAGGCCGACGTGTCGACGATCGTCCCGCTGGTGGACGAGCCGGTGACGTCCTTCCAGCACAGCGCGGTCGTGACCGAGCAGGGCGTGGCGTGGATGTGGGGGCGCGACGAGCGCGAGCAGGCGCGGAACCTGATCGAGCAGGCGGCCCACCCGGCCGTCCGCGAGGATCTCTGGGAGGAGGCGCGGGCGCTCGGGCTGGCCTGAGCGGGCCCGTCAGAGCCAGGGCTGGGCCGAGACCTGCGCCACCGTGCCGTCGGCCTCGCGCCACACCACGACCGCCAGCGCGCCGTCGGGGTCGTCCGAGAGGATCCGGCCGAGGTCGGCGCACGGCACCACGGGAGCGGCCACGTCACCGGGCAGCGCCAGCACGCCCGTGCACACGGCAGGCGCGGCGTCGACACGCTGCGGCGGCCCGGACGCGACGGCGCGGCCGCCCCGGACCAGGGCGGCACGCACCGTCAGCGTCGTCCCCCGCACCTCCTCGGCGACGACGAGGTCCCAGGTCGCCTCGGCGGGGATCCGGGCTCCGTCCTCCCGGAACCTCGCCCCGTGCAACACCTGCGCCGTCTCGGCGTGGCCGGTGAGGTCGCGCGCGAGCACCTGCTCGTCCTCGAGGAACCACACCTGCGGGTCGAAGGTCGACCCGTCGGTGCACGAGGCGTGCCACCGGTCCCACGCGGCGTCGTGTCCGCCCAGGAGCCGGGTGCCCGATGCCGTCAGCCGGTCCGACGGCGGACCACCACGTCGGTCGCGCGACCGACCGGGCACTGCGCCGTCTCGGTGCCGTCGTACCAGCCGGCGTGCCGACCGGGTGCGTAGTCGCCGGCGCCCCGGGGGCCGGGCAGGTCCGGGCCCCAGGCGATCCGGATGCCCGCACAGCTGCGTACCGCCCGGCCCGGCGGCAGCAGGCACAGCGAGGTCTCCGCGACGCCCGCCACGGGGTGGGCCGAGCGCAGAACGTGCCACCCGTCCGGGACGGGGACCACGAGGTCCGGGCCCGCGCCCACGACGCGGTGCGGCTTGGTTGCATCCGTCGGGCTCGCGGCGGTCGGGCTCGCAGCGGTCGAGGTCGCTGGTGCGGGGGACGGGGACCTCGCCGCCTCCCGGCGGCGCAGGCCGGGAGGGCCAGCAGGACGGTCACGGCCAGCAGCCGCAGCGGCGTACGTCGGATCACCCCGGTGGGACGCGCCTGCGCCGCGTCGGGTTGTCGTCGCGGTGCATGTCGCGCTGGGTGTCGGTCAAGCGACGAACACGCAGAAGACGTGACCGGCCGGGCTGGCGTAGGCCCGGAGCGGCTCGTCGGGGTCGTCGGTGCGGTCGAACCGCAGCTCGCCGCCCAGCGCGAGCACCCGGTCGTGCGCGGCGTCGAGGGCCGCCCTCGTCGCGACGGTCGTGTCGAGGTGCGAGACCGACGGGTGGCCGGGCTCGGGCCAGCGGCTCGGCTCGAGCGCGTCGACCCCCTGGATGGCCAGGATGCGGGTGCCGTCCGGCCGGGTCAGCACCAGCCAGTCGGCGTCATCCGGACCGTCGGACGGCACCTCGTCGCCGGCGCGGTAGGCCAGGTCGAGCAGGCGCCGCCAGAACTCCGCCTCCCCGCGGACGTCGACGGCGTCGAGGACGGTGTGCAGCAGCTGCGGGGCGTCGCTCATCACCCGACCCTACGAGGGTGTCAGGATCGGGGCCATGGTCCCGTGGATCCAGATGTTCCTCGACACCCCCGCCGTGCACCTCGACGAGGCGGTGACCTTCTGGTCCGCGGTGACGGGCTGGCGGCCCTCCGAGCGGCGCGGGGAGGACGGGCAGTTCCTGACGCTCCTGCCCGGTTCCGGGCCGGGCTGGGTCAAGCTCCAGGCGGTCGACGGCGCGGGAGGGGTGCACCTCGACCTCGACTCCGACGACCGACCGGGCGCGACCGAGGCCGCGCGCGCCCTCGGCGCGACCCACGCGTGGACCTACCACGACGTCGAGGTGATGCGCTCCCCCGGCGGTCTCACGTTCTGCCAGACCCTCGTCCACGGCCCCACCATCCTCGAGCGGGACGGTCGCACGATCCTGGACCAGGTCTGCATCGACGTGCCGCCCGCCCACTGGACCGCCGAGGTCGACTTCTGGTCCGGCCTCAGCGGTCGTACGCCGGAGGTCGGCGCGCTCCCCGAGTTCGTCCGGCTCGTCGAGGCCGGCAAGCCCCGGATCCTGCTCCAGCGCACCGCTGACGCCGACGGGCCGGTGCGCGCGCACCCCGACCTCGCGACGGCCGACCGCGCGTCCGACACGGTCCGGCACCGCGAGCTCGGCGCGGTCGTCCGCGCCGAGCACGACTTCTGGACCGTCCTCGAGGCCCCCGGCGGTCAGGTCTACTGCCTCACCGACCGGGATCCGGGGACCGGCGGCCGCGCCTGAGCCGAGCGACCCTCGACCTTGAGTCTCTGAGCGACTCACGTGTCCAGGGTCGCCCCGACACGCCCGGCCCGCAGGTTGAGTCTCTGAGCGACTCAGGTGCCCAGGGTCGCCCCGACACGCCCGGCCTGCAGGTTGAGTCTCTGAGCGACTCAGGTGCCCAGGGTCGCCCCGACACGCCCGGTGTGCAGGTTGAGTCTCTGAGCGACTCAGGTGCCCAGAGTCGCCCCGACACGCCCGGCGTGCGCCGTGAGTCTCCGGGAGACTCAGGTGCGCAGGGTCGCTCAGGCGAGCGCGCCGTCGCGCACCGTCACCCGGCCGCCGTAGACGGTGTGGACGACGTGCGAGGTCAGCGTCTGACCGTGCCACGGGTTGTTGCGCGACAGCGACGCCGAGGCGTCACGGTCCACCGTCACGGAGGCGTCGGGGTCGACCAGCACGACGTGCGCGGGTGATCCCGGCTCGAGCGCGCGGCCCTGGTCGGCGAGGCCGGCGATCCGGGCCGGCGCCACCGACATGACCCGCGCGAGGTCGGCCCACGACAGGTCCGGCATCGCGGTCCGGACGACTCCGAGGGCCGTCTCGAGGCCGAGCATGCCGAAGGCGGCGTCGACGAACGCGTGCTCCTTGTCGTGCCGGGCGTGCGGCGCGTGGTCGGTGGCGACCGCGTCGATGGTGCCGTCGGCGAGCGCGGCACGCAGCGCGTCGACGTCCTCCTGCGGACGCAGCGGCGGGTTGACCTTGTAGGTCGGGTCGTAGCCGGTGAGGAGGTCGGTCGTCAGGAGCAGGTGGTGCGGCGTCACCTCGGCCGTGACCGACCAGTGCCCGTCACGTTCGGACTGGGCCTTCGCCCAGCGCAGCACCTCCACCGACCCCGCGGTCGAGACGTGGGCGACATGGACGCGGGAGCCGGTGTGCCGCGCGAGCATCACGTCGCGGGCGACGATGACCTCCTCAGCGATCCCGGGCCAACCGGGGAGGCCGAGCCGGCCGGAGACCTCGCCCTCGTGGCAGCAGGCGGTCGGGCCGGCGAGGGCCGGGTCCTGGGAGTGCTGGGACACGACGCCGCCGAACGCCTTGACGTACTCCAGCGCGCGGCGCATCACCCGGGCGTCGTGGACGCACTTGCCGTCGTCGGAGAAGACCGTGACGCCTGCGCGCGAGCGGTGCATCAGGCCGAGCTCGGCGAGCTCCTCACCGGCCAGCCCGCGGGTGACCGCACCGACCGGCTGCACGTGCACCAGCCCGGCCTCGCGCCCGAGCTCCCAGACGCGGGTGGCGGCCTCGGCGGTGTCGGTCACGGGCGAGGTGTTGGCCATCGCCAGCACCGCCGTGTAGCCGCCGAGCGCGGCGGCGCGGGAACCGGAGAGCACCGTCTCGGCGTCCTCCCGGCCGGGCTCACGCAGGTGGGTGTGCAGGTCGACGAGGCCCGGCAGCGCGACCAGGCCGTCGGCGTCGATCGTCTCCGCGCCCGCGGGCGGGGCGTCGACGAGCATGCCGGCGTCGTCGACGTAGAGGTCGACGGTCTTCTCCCCGAGCAGCGAGGCTCCGGTGATCACGAGCGACATCAGCTGATCCCTCCGTCGGATTCCCCTGCCAGCAGGTGGTAGAGCACGGCCATCCGGATCGCCAGCCCGCTGGAGACCTGCTCCAGCACGACCGACTGGGCCGCGTCGGCGGCGTCGGCGGCGATCTCGAGGCCGCGGTTCATCGGGCCGGGATGGCAGATCGGCACGTCGGGCCGCAGGCGCGAGAGCCGGTCGCGGGTCAGGCCGTAGCCGACGGTGTACTCCCGCGGGCTGGGGAAGAAGCCGCCCGACATCCGCTCCCGCTGGACGCGCAGCATCATCACCGCGTCCGCCTCGGGCAGCACCGCGTCGAGGTCGTACGACGTCTCGAAGCCCGCCGACTCCGACCAGGCACGGATGCCGCTGGGCATCAGCGTCGGCGGGGCCACCACGGTGACGTGGGCCCCGAGCTTGGTCAGGCACTGGACGTTGGACCGGAACACGCGGCTGTGGGTGAGGTCGCCGACGATCGCGACGTGGCGCCCGGCGAGGGAGCCGAGGCGGCGCTGGAGGGTGTACGCGTCGAGCAGCGCCTGGGTCGGGTGCTCGTGCATCCCGTCGCCGGCGTTGACCACCGCGGCGTCGACCCACTGGCTGACCTGCAGCGCCGCACCGCTGGCGGGGTGGCGGATCACGAGACCGTCTACGCCCATCGCGCAGACCGTCAGCACGGTGTCGCGCAGGCTCTCGCCCTTCGATGCGCTCGAGCCCTTGGCGCTGACGTTGATGACGTCGGCCGACAGCCACTTGCCGGCGATCTCGAAGGACGACCGGGTGCGGGTGGAGTCCTCGAAGAACATGTTGACGACCGTGCGGCCGCGGAGCGCGGGGAGCTTCTTGACCTCGCGGGACTGCACGTCGTGCATGTCGGCGGCGGTGGCGAAGATCGCCTCGACCTCGTCGGTGGACAGGTCGTCCACGGAGAGCAGGTGCTTCACGAGATGGTCACCTCGTCGGTGCCGTCGACCTCACTGAGCCGGACGCTGACCCGCTCGGCGAGGGCGCTCGGGAGGTTCTTGCCGACGTGGTCGGCCCGGATCGGCAGCTCGCGGTGGCCGCGGTCGACCAGGACCGCGAGCCGGACGGCCGACGGCCGCCCGAGGTCGGCCAGCGCGTCCAGGGCGGCACGGATCGTACGACCGGAGAAGAGCACGTCGTCGACCAGCACGACCACCTTGCGGTCGATGCCACCGGCGGGCAGCGCTGTCTTGTGGGCGCGCCGCGTGGGCTGGGAGCGCAGGTCGTCGCGGTACATCGTCACGTCGAGCTCGCCGACCTCGACCGGCGCGCCCTCGACCGCGGCGATCTTCTCGGCGATCCGCCGGGCGAGCGGCACGCCGCGGGTGTGCAGCCCGAGCAGCACGAGGTCGCTCGCGCCCTTGTTGCGCTCGAGCAGCTCGTGGGAGATGCGGGTGAGGGCCCGGGAGATGTCACGGGCGTCGAGGACGGTGCGGTCCGTCCGGGCGGACTCGTGTCCAGGTGGGGCATCGGGTGCAGGCATCTGCGCGCCGGACCTCCTTCTCCGCCTCACGGGACGGCTCGTTAAAGGATGTCGATCGGCCCCGACCCTACCGGATCGAGCGGGCACTCATCGCTCGAGGATCGCCACCACGCCCTGGCCGCCGGCGGCACAGATCGAGATCAGCGCGCGGCCCGAGCCGCGCTGCGCGAGCAGCTTGGCGGCCACCGGCAGGATCCGGCCCCCGGTCGCGGCGAACGGGTGCGCCGCGGCCAGCGAGGAGCCGTTGACGTTGAGCTTGTCCCGGTCGATGGCACCGAGCGGCCCGTCGAGGCCCAGGCGCTGCTGGCAGAAGACCGGGTCCTCCCACGCGGCGAGGGTGGCGAGAACCTGGGACGCGAACGCCTCGTGGATCTCGTAGTAGTCGAAGTCCTGGAGGGTCAGGCCGTTGCGCGCGAGCATGCGCGGGACGGCGTAGGCCGGGGCCATCAGCAGGCCCTCGTGGCCGTTGACGTAGTCGACGGCGGCGGTCTCGGCGTCGACGAGGTGCGCCAGCACCGGCAGGCCGCGCTCCTCGGCCCACTCGTCGGAGGCCAGCAGGGCGACGGACGCGCCGTCCGAGAGCGGGGTGCTGTTGCCGGCCGTCATGGTGGCGGCCGACCCCCTGCCGAAGACCGGCTTGAGGGTCGCGAGCTTCTCGACCGTCGAGTCGGGGCGGAGGTGGTTGTCCCGCTCGACGCCCCGGAACGCGGTCACGAGGTCGTCGTGGAAGCCCTCGTCCCACGACCGCGCGAGGTTGTGGTGGGAGCGTGCCGCCAGCTCGTCCTGGGCCTCGCGGGTGATCCGCCACTCCAGCGCGGTCAGGGCAGCGTGCTCACCCATCGACAGGCGCGTGCGCGGCTCGCCGTTCTGGGGGATGTCGAGACCGATGTCGCCGGGCCGGATCGCACCGAGCGCCTTGAGCCGGCTCGCGGTGTCCTTCGCCGCGTTGACCTTCATCAGCTTGCGCCGCAGCCGGTCGCTGATCGCGACGGGGGCGTCGGAGGTGGTGTCCGTGCCGCCGGCGACCCCGGCGTCGATGACACCGAGCGCGATCTTGTTCGCCACCTGGATCGCCGCCTGGAGACCCGTCCCGCACGCCTGCTGGATGTCGGTCGCGGGCGTCTCCGGCGCCAGCCGCGAGCCCAGCACCGATTCGCGGGTGAGATTGAAGTCGCGCGAGTGCTTGAGCACCGCCCCGGCCACGACCTCGCCGAGCCGCTCGCCGCGGAGGTCGAACCGCTCGACCAGCCCGTCGATCGCGGCGGTGAGCATCTCCTGGTTGGACACGCCCGCGTAGACGGTGTTGGAGCGGGCGAACGGGATCCGGTTGCCGCCGACGACGGCGACGGGGCGGGTGGTGGGCTGCATGTTCCTATCCTTGCCCGTGGGCACCGGTCCGCCAACGACGTGAGGGACACGTCACGAAAAGTGGACTCCGAGTCGAACACTGAGTTACACACGACTCGTCCCACCCCGGCAGAGCCGTCACGCAGAGGAGAGCACGTCAGATGAGCGACCGCTACCAGGGCTTCGCGTCCTCCCCCATCGGCCGACTCGTGGTCAGGAACCTGGGCCTGCCGAACCCGACGGCGCTCGAGCGCTGGCACGACGGCGCCCCCCTGGTCGACGGCCTCGTCGTCGTCGGGGGTGACGGCCGGCTCGCCGGGGCGCTGCCGACGGTCCTCGACGACCTCGGCGTGGCCTCGACCACCACGCTCGACGACGGCGTACGCGCCAAGGGCCTCGTCCTCGACGCGACCGGCATCACCGACACGCCCGGCCTGGCAGCGCTGCGGGAGTTCTTCACCGCGCTCCTGCGCCGCCTCGAGACCTGCCCCCGCATCGTCGTGCTCGGCACCCCGCCCGAGCAGTGCACCGGCTCCGAGCGCGTCGCGCAGCGCGCGCTCGAGGGCTTCACCCGCTCCCTCGGCAAGGAGGTGGGCCGCGGCGGCACCGTCCAGCTGGTCTACGTCGCGCCCGCCGCGGACGGCGCGATCGCCTCCACGCTCGCCTTCCTCCTCTCCCCCAAGTCGGCCTACGTGTCCGGACAGGTCGTCCGGATCGGCGCCCACGGCTCGACCGCCCCGGGCGAGGTCAGCGACTGGTCGCGCCCGCTCGAGGGGCGGGTCGCGCTCGTCACCGGCGCCAGCCGAGGCATCGGCGAGGAGATCGCCCGCGTCCTGCACCGCGACGGCGCGACGGTCGTCGGCGTCGACGTGCCGCAGGCGGCCAGCGAGCTGCAGACCCTCATGACCGAGCTCGACGGCGACCACCTCGTCCTCGACATCACCGCCCCCGATGCTCCGCAGCGCATCGCCCACCACCTGCGCGAGCACCACGGTGGCGTCGACGTCGTGGTGCACAACGCCGGCATCACCCGCGACAAGAAGCTCGCCAACATGGACGACGCCCGCTGGGACAGCGTGATCGCCGTCAACCTCACCGCCCCGGAGCTGATCAGCCGCGAGCTCCTCGACGCCGGCGTGGTCAACGAGGGCGGGCGGATCATCGGCGTCGCCTCCATCGCCGGGATCGCCGGCAACGTCGGCCAGACCAACTACGCGACGTCGAAGGCGGGCGTCATCGGGCTCGTCGAGAGCCTGCGCGACGAGCTGGGCGACGGCATCACCGTCAACGCCGTCGCGCCGGGGTTCATCGTCACCCAGATGACCGCCGCGGTCCCGTTCGCGACCCGCGAGGTCGGCCAGCGGCTCAACGCGATGGCCCAGGGCGGCCTGCCGGTCGACGTCGCGGAGACCATCGCGTGGTTCGCCAGCCCGGGGTCCGGAGCCGTCAACGGCAACGTGGTCCGGGTCTGCGGACAGATGATGCTGGGCGCCTGATGGCCACCCCGCGCACCCTCACCGGACCGTCCGGCGGCGTCGCGACCCTGGTCCGCGCCGCGCTGCCGGCCGTCCCGGGGTTGAACCTGCTGCCGGGGGTCCGCAAGGCGCCCGCCAAGGGCTTCGGCGGCCTGACCTGGCGGCGGCCGGGCGTCGTCGTCGACCGCGACCACGTCGAGGCGTACGCCGCGGTGTGCGGCTTCCCGCGCCGCGAGGCGGTGCCGGTGACCTACCCCCACCTGCTCGCGTTCCCGCTGCACATGGCGATCATGTCCGACCCGGCGTTCCCCTACGCCGCGCTCGGCATGGTGCACGTCGAGAACGTGATCACCGCCCACCGCGACGTCGCCGCCGGCGAGCGGCTCGACGTCCGCGCCTCCGTGGGACCGGCCCGCCCGCACACGCGCGGCGTGCTCCTCGACTTCGACACCGTCGTGACCGCGGGCGGCGACCCGGTGTGGGAGTCCCGGTCGACCTACCTGCGCCGCGGCCGCACCGTCGAGGGCGAACCCGCTCCGGGGCTGGAGGTCCCGGACGCCCCGGTCGGGGTGCTCGAGTGGCGCCTGCCCGCCGACCTGGGTCGGTCGTACGCCGCGGTGTCCGGCGACCACAACCCGATCCACCTCCACCCCCTCACCGCGCGGGCACTGGGCTTCCCGCGCCAGATCGCGCACGGGATGTGGACGCTGGCGAGGTCGGTGGCCGCGATCGAGAACCGCCTGCCGGCGGCGGTCACCGTCGAGGCGGCGTTCCGCAAGCCGGTCTTCCTGCCGGGCACCGTCGCCCATGCCGCCCGGCGCGACGGCGACGCGATGACGTTCTCGCTCACCCGTCCCGCCGACGGTGCCCCACACCTCGTCGGGAGGGCGACACCGGCCTGAGCGGCCGACGGCTCGCTACGCGCGGGCGTCGCGCATCCGGATCAGGCCCTCCTGAGCGACGGTGGCGACCAGCTCGCCGGACTGCGAGAAGACCCGCGCGAGCGCGAGGCCGCGCGCACCGCCGGCGAACGGCGAGAACTGGTCGTAGAGCCACCACTCGTCGGCTCGGAACGGCTTGTGGAACCAGATCGTGTGGTCGAGCGACGCCGGCTGCAGCCGCGGCGAGGCGATGTGGACCCCGTGCGGCACCAGCGCGGCGCCGAGGAGGGTGAGGTCGCTGGCGTAGGTGAACGCCGCCACCTGGACCGTGGGGTCGTCGGACAGCCGGTCGTCGACCCGGATCCAGAGCCGCGCCTGTGCCGGGTGCTCCGGGTCGTCGGGCAGCCCGCGGCCGGTGATCCCGACGTGGCGGACGTCGAGCGCCGACCACTCGCGCTCCCAGTGCTCGGCCGCCTCCGCCCCGCGCTCGCGGGCGATCTCGACGAGCGGCAGGCCCTGCTCGGGCGGCGCGACCTCCGGCATCCGGTCCTGGTGCTCGAGGCCCGGCTCGGGGATCTGGAAGTTCGCCGTCATGTAGTAGATCGGGCGCCCGTGCTGGCGGGCCGACACCCGCCGCGTCGCGAACGAGCGTCCGTCGCGGATCCGCTCGACGTCGTAGACGATCGGCACAGCCGGGTCCCCGGGGCGCAGGAAGTAGGAGTGCAGCGAGTGCTGGACGAAGTCGCCCTCGACGCTGCGGGTCGCGGCCACGACGGCCTGGGCGGCCACCTGCCCGCCGAAGACGCGCTGGCGCTCGGTGCGGGCCTGGCCGCCCCGGAACAGGTCGACCTCGAGCTGCTCGAGCTCGAGCAGGCTCGCGAGCTCGGCGGCGCTGCCGGCCATCAGCGGTCCTCCCAGCCGGTGGCGTCGTCGTCGGCCTCGCCCTTGCCGGGCTCGTCGAGCTCGGCGAGGAACGCCTCGAACGCGCTGCCGATCTCCTCGCCGGTGGGCAGCGGGCCGTCGCCGGCCAGCAGGGACGAGCCGGAGGCCTCGGCCTCGCGGAAGGAGTCGTACTGCTGCTCCAGCCCGCGCACCACCTCGCCGACCTCGTCGTGCGAGGCGAGGTAGCGGTCGACCTCGGTCTCGGTGATCTCGGCGGCCTCGCGGACGTCGGCGAGGTCGATGGTGAGCCGCCCGCCGATCTCGAGGTGCTCGAGGAGCACCAGGGCGGCCTGGGGGTACTCCATCTGCGCGAGGTAGTGCGGGATGTGCGCGACGTAGCCGAGCGCGTCGAGGCCCCACTCGCCCAGCCGGAGCTCGAGCAGCGCCTGCGCGCTCGCCGGGACCCGCAGCTCGCCCTGCCACGGGCTCTCGCCCGGCACCAGGTCCGGACGGTTGGCGTGCGGGGTGATCGCGATCGGGCGGGTGTGCGGCACGGCCATCGGCACCGCGCCGAGGCTCACCGTGCGCGCGACACCGAAGTGCTCGACGACCTCGCGCACCGCGCGGGCGAACGCCTCCCACCGGATGTCCGGCTCCGGGCCGGTCAGCAGCAGGAACGGGGTGCCACCGGTGTCGCGCAGCGCGCGGACGACCAGGCGCGGCGCCTCGTAGTCGGCGTAGTGGTCGCGCACGAACGACATCGGCGGGCGGCGGGCGCGGTAGTCGTGGAGGGCGTCGACGTCGAAGGTGGCGACCACCTTGCCGGCGCCCTGCCCGCGACCGAGCCCCGCGAGGTGGGAGGCGGCGAGCTCGGCGGACTTCCCGGCGTCGAGGAAGCCGGTCAGCACGCAGACCAGGGTGAGGTCGCCGGCCTCGGCCAGCACCTCCGCGTCGTCCACGATGTGCACGAGTCGTTCGACCATGGGGGAAGCCTAGTGAGTCGGACGCCGTGACCCGACACACACCCGCGTGTCTGGGCAGGCATTGTTACCGAGGGGTAACGTGATCCCACCCTGTCCGTACCTTCACCCAGGAGCAGCCAGTGCCCCGTCCCCAGCGTGAGGTCGTCTTCGTCGACGGCGTGCGCACCCCGTTCGGCAAGGCCAAGGGCCAGTACGCCGAGACGCGCGCCGACGACCTCGTCATCAAGTGCATCCGCGAGCTGATGCGCCGCAACCCGTCCCTGCCGCCCGAGCGGGTCGACGAGGTGGCGCTCGCCGCCACGACCCAGATCGGCGACCAGGGCCTCACCATCGGCCGTACGGCCGCGCTGCTCTCCGGCCTGCCGCAGAGCGTCCCGGGCTACTCGATCGACCGCATGTGCGCGGGCGCGATGACCGCGGTCACCAACACGGCGTCCGGCATCGCCTTCGGCGCCTACGACGTCGCGATCGCCGGCGGGGTCGAGCACATGGGCCGCCACCCGATGGGCGAGGGCGTCGACCCGAACCCGCGGATCCTGTCCGAGCGGATCGTCAACCCCGACGCGCTCGTCATGGGCAAGACCGCGGAGAACCTGCACGACCGCTTCCCCACGATCACCAAGCAGCGCGTCGACGCGTACGCCGTGCGCAGCCAGCAGAAGACCAAGGCCGCCTACGACGCCGGCAAGATCCAGCCCGACCTGGTGCCCGTCGCGACCCGCTCGGCCGACGCCGGCTGGGGCCTCGCCACGCTCGACGAGCCGATGCGCCCCGAGACGACGCTGGAGTCGCTCGCCTCGCTGAAGACGCCGTTCCGCTCGCACGGCAAGGTGACCGCCGGCAACGCCGCGGGCATCAACGACGGCGCGACTGCCGCGCTGCTGGCCGACGAGGAGACCGCGCGCGAGCTCGGCCTCCCGGTCAAGATGCGCCTGGTGACCTACGCCTTCGTGGGCGTCGAGCCCGAGGTGATGGGCGCCGGCCCGATCCCGGCGACCGAGAAGGCCCTCAAGCTCGCTGGCCTCACCATCGACGACATCGACGCGTTCGAGGTCAACGAGGCCTTCGCCGTGCAGGTGCTCGCCTTCCTCGAGCACTACGGGATCGCCGACGACGACGCCCGCGTGAACCCCTACGGCGGCGCGATCGCCATGGGCCACCCCCTCGCGTCCTCCGGCGTGCGGCTGATGAACCAGCTCGCGCGGCAGTTCGAGGAGCGCCCCGAGGTCCGCTACGGCCTCACCACCATGTGCATCGGCATCGGCATGGGCGGCACCGTGATCTGGGAGAACCCCCACTGGAACGGAGACACCAAGTGAGCACCGACATCTTCGAGCGCGCGCAGGCGATCGTCTCCGACGCCGAGCGCGTCACGCAGGCCCACCTCCGCAAGGTCACGCTGCCCGGCGTGACGTTCGGCCTGATCACCCTCGACAACGGCGAGGACCACACCAAGCCCAACACGTTCGGTCCGGGCTCGCTGCTGGCCCTGAACACCGCAATCGACGCGGCGCTCGCCGACGACTCGATCGACGCGATCGCCGTCACCGGCAAGCCGTTCATCCTGGCTGCGGGCGCCGACCTCACGTCGATCCAGGGCGGCGGCCCCGACGCCGTGCGCACGGTGGCCGAGCTCGGCCACGCGGTCTTCCGCAAGCTCCAGGACGGCGGCAAGACGTCGTTCGGCTTCGTCAACGGCCTCGCCCTCGGCGGCGGCCTCGAGGTCGCGCTGCACTGCCACTACCGCACGATCATGGACTCCGCGCCGGCCGTCGGCCTGCCCGAGGTCATGCTCGGCCTGGTCCCCGGCTGGGGCGGGGCCTACCTCGTGCCCAACCTCGTGGGCGCCGACCAGGCCGTGACGCTGATCCTCGAGAACCCGCTCAACCAGGGCAAGACCCTCACCGGCCAGAAGGCCTTCGAGATGGGCCTGGCCGACGCGGTGTTCAACGGCGCCGACTACCTCGAGCAGTCGCTGCTGTGGGCGGCCTCGGTCGTGCGCGGCGAGACCACCGTCGAGCGGCCCGAGGTCGACCGGGGCGAGGCGTGGGACGCCGCGATCGAGCGCGCGAAGGGCATCGTCGCCAGCAAGACCGGCGGCGCCTCACCTGCGGCCGCGAAGGCCGTCGAGCTGATCGCCGCCGCCCGTGACACCGACCGCGACGCCGGCTTCGCCGCCGAGGACGACGCCCTCGAGGCCATGTCGCAGACCGCCGAGCTGCTCGCGTCGCTCTACGCCTTCGACCTGGTGCAGAAGCGTGCCAAGCGCCCCGCCGGTGCGCCCGACACGTCGTTGGCCCGCCCGGTGACCAAGGTCGGCATCGTGGGCGCGGGCCTGATGGCCAGCCAGCTCGCGCTGCTGTTCGTACGCCGCCTCGAGGTGCCGGTCGTGCTGACCGACCTCGACCAGGAGCGTGCCGACAAGGGCGTGGCCTACGTGCACGCCGAGATCGACAAGCTGCTCGCCAAGGGCCGGATCAACCAGGACAAGGCCAACCGCCACAAGGCGCTCGTCTCGGGCGAGACCGACAAGCAGGTCGCGTTCGGCGACGCCGACTTCGTCATCGAGGCCGTCTTCGAGGAGATGTCGGTCAAGAAGACCGTCTTCGCCGACGTCGAGAAGGTCGTGAGCGCCGAGTGCGTGCTCGCGACCAACACGTCGTCGCTGTCGATCACCGAGATGGCGTCCGACCTCGAGCACCCCGAGCGCGTCGTCGGCTTCCACTTCTTCAACCCGGTCGCGGTCATGCCGCTGCTCGAGATCGTCAAGGGCGACGCCACCGACGACGCGACGCTGGCCACGGCGTTCGCCACCGGCAAGGCGCTGAAGAAGACGACCATCCTGGTCAAGGACAGCCCGTCCTTCATCGTCAACCGGCTGCTCGGCCGGTTCATGAGCGAGGTCGGCCGGATCGTCGACGAGGGCACGCCCCTGCAGGTCGCCGACGGCGCGTTCGCCGGCGTCGCCCCGATGCCGCCGTTCTTCCTGCTCTCCCTGGTGGGCCCGGCGATCGCGCTGCACAACAACGAGACGCTGAAGGGCGCGTTCCCCGACCGCTTCTACGTCTCCCCCGCCCTCGAGCGGGTGGTCGCGGCGAAGAAGTCGTCGTACTACCTGCCCGACTTCTCCATCGACCCCGAGGTCGAGGCGCTGCTGGAGAAGCCGGAGCAGCCGGTCGTGCTGACGGCCGAGGAGGTCCGCGCGAAGACCCTCGCCGGTCTCGCCGAGGAGGCGCGCCTGATGCTCGACGAGGGCGTCGTGTCGGCGCCGCAGGACATCGACCTGGCGATGATCACCGGCGCCGGCTTCTCTTTCTGGAACGGCGGGCTGACCTTCATGCTCGACGTCGCCGGCATCTCCGAGAAGGCGACCGGCCAGCGGTTCCACTGACCGAGCGCTGACCCATTCGGCGCGACCGAGGGGCGGTGCGCCAGCCACATTCCGTACGCGGGAAAGGTGGCTGGCGCACCGCCCCTCCGCGTGTCGGCCCTCGACACGCCCGAGAGCGGTGACGGAGCCACACTCGCCGACCGCAGAATGTGGCTGGGCCACCGCCCGACGAACCGGATCGCGTGGTCAGGTCGTCGGTAGGGGTGACCCACTCCCACCCACGAGGAGCACCCATGACCCGACGCGACCCGGCGGACTTCGCCGAGTTCGTGGCTGCGCGGTCCACGGCGCTGCACCGCACGGCGTACCTGATGGTCGGCGACCGCGGCCTGGCCCAGGACCTGCTGCAGGAGGCGCTGACCAGGACCTACGTCGCGTGGCCGCGGCTGCGGGACCCCGGAGCGGCCGAGGCCTACACGCGCAAGGCGATCACCACGACCGCTATCACGTGGTACCGCCGCCGCAGCTGGGGCGAGCGTCCCACCGACACCGTGCCCGAGCGAAGGTCGAGCGCCGACCACGCCGATGACGTGTCGACCCGCGACCTGCTGTGGTCGGCGCTGCAGGCGCTGCCGCCACGGCAGCGCGCCGTGATCGTGCTGCGCTACTACGAGGACCTCTCCGAGGCCCGCACCGCCGAGGTCCTCGGCTGTGCGCCCGGGACCGTCAAGAGCCAGGCCTCGGCCGCGCTCCGCAAGCTCCGTGACCACCTGGGCGAGCGCGCCGACGGCGACCTGCTCCCCCTGCACCTGCTGGAGGTGACCCGATGACCGGGATGCTGCAGGACCTGCTCCACGAGCGCGCCGACGAGGCCGGCGCACCGCACGTCGACCTGGCGTCGATCACCCGCGACGGCGAGCGGCGCGTACGCCACCGGCGCACCGCCGTCCTCGGCGGGCTCACCGCCGCGGCCGTCTCCGTCGTCGCCGGCGTCGCTCTCCTCGGCGGCGGCCCCAGCCCCTCACCCGACTCTGGTCGGGATCGGCTCGCCGACGGCACCGACTCCACCCCCGTCGCGCTGTCCTGGGTCGAGGGGACGACGCTGCACCGTGCCGGCCAGCCCGACGTCGACCTCGGCGTCGAGGTCCGCGCCTGGGTGTGGGCGGGTGACGACGTCGTCTTCACCGACCCCGATCTCCGGGTCCGGGTCTGGAGCGGTGACGCGCTCGACGTGGTGGGCGAGGTCGCGAAGCCGCCGAGCGACGAGGCCGAGCTGGTCGCGGACGGCACGCGCGTGGCCTGGGCCGACCCGCAGGGCAGGCCCGTACGCCTCGACGTGTCCACCGGGGAGGTGGTGACCGGGCCGCGCCTGCCCGGACGTGACCTGCGGGTCACCGCGATCGACGGCGCCGTGGTCTACGCCGCTGGGTCCGGCGGTGTGCACGTGTGGCAGCCGACCAGTCCCGACGGCTTCGAGACGCTCGTGGACGACGCCCGTGGCACCGTCATCGACGCCGAGGGCGGCACCCTGGTCCGGGAGACCGGGGACCGGGAGGCGCGGGTGACCGGGCCGGGTGGACGCGTCCTCACGCTGGCCACCGACGGCTTCGCGAACCTGTCACCCGACGGCTCCCACGTCGCCTCGGAGAGTGACGACACGGGCGTGCTCCTCGACACCGACACCGGCGCACAGGTCACCCTGGACACTGGCTTCGCGTGGGCGCTGCCCTACCAGTGGCTCGACGACGACACGGTCGTGGTCCTCGCCTTCTCCGGCCTCGACAGCAGCCAGGACGAGGTGCCGCACCTGCTGACGTGCGAGGTGCCGACGGGCGCCTGCGGCGACGCCGTCACGTTGCCGAGCACGTTCCAGCTGCCGATCGGGATCCACCTCGAGCCCTGACGAGCGGTGTCCCACCCACGTTCCCGCGCCCAGGAATGTGGGTGGGGCACCGCTCGGGCCGGATGCGGAGCCGGCGTAGGTCAGTCGCGGGCGGAGTAGTCGCGCGCCGGCTCGCCGATGCCCTGGCCGACGCGGCTGTGCTTGTAGCCGTAGCCGAAGTAGATCGCGAAGCCGAGCGCCATCCAGACCAGGAACCGCAGCCAGGTCTCGGCGGTGAGGTTGAGCATCAGGAAGACGCAGATCGCAGCCGAGAGCCAGGGCAGGAACGGCGAGAACGGCACCCGGAAGGACCGCTCGAGGTCGGGACGGTTCTTGCGCAGGATCGGCACTGCGATCGACACGAGCGCGAACGCCGAGAGCGTGCCGATGTTGACCATCTCCTCGAGCTTGCCGATCGGCGTCAGCGAGGCGACCAGCGCGACCACGAAGCCGATGGCGAGCGTGATCCGCACCGGCGTGCCGGTCCGCGGGTTGACGTGGGCCAGCGCGGTCGGCATGAGTCCGTCGCGGCTCATCGCGAAGAAGACGCGCACGGCGCCGATCATCAGGGTCATCACGACGGTCGTGAGACCGGCGACGGCACCCGCTGAGATCAGGGTGGCGTAGCCGTCCTTGCCCTGGTCGATGAACGCCGTCGCGAGCGCGGCGTCGGGGTTGATGTCGTCGTACTTCACCATCCCGGTGATGACCAGCGCGACCGCCATGTAGAGCACGGTGCAGACGACGAGCGAGCCGATGATGCCGCGCGGCAGGTCCTTCTGCGGGTTGCGTGCCTCCTCGGCCGTGGTCGCGACGACGTCGAAGCCGATGTAGGCGAAGAAGACGAGGGACGCGGCGAACAGGATGCCGGCGACCCCGTAGACGCCCGGTGCGCCGAAGACGGTCTGGATCAGCGGCGTGTGCAGCCAGCCCTCGCCGGTGGTGCCCGGCGCGCTCGGCGGCACGAACGGCTTGTAGTTGTCGGTGTCGATGAACTGGATGCCCGCGATGATGACGAACAGCACGATGAAGAGCTTGAGCGCGACGAGGACGAGGTTGACCCGCAGCGACTCCTTGATGCCGAAGGCCACCAGAGCGGTGAGGACGGCGACGAGCAGGAACGCCGGCGCGTCGAACGTGTCGCCGTAGCCGATGCTCGCGGGCCAGGTGAGGCCGATCTCGCCGAGGAAGGTCTCGAAGTAGGACGACCAGCCCTGCGCGACGACCGACGCACCGAGCATCAGCTCGAGGATCAGGTCCCAGCCGATGATCCACGCGATCATCTCGCCGAGCGTGGCGTAGGAGAACGTGTACGCCGATCCCGAGACCGGGACGGTCGAGGCGAACTCGGCGTAGCAGAGGGCGGCGAGGCCGCAGCAGACCGCGGCGACCATGAAGGAGAAGACGACGCCGGGCCCGGCATAGGCCTGCGCGACGCGGCCGGTGAGGGTGAAGATGCCGGCCCCGATGATCACGCCGATGCCGAACACCGTGAGGTCGAGGGCGGTCAGGCTCTTCTTGAGCTTGAACTCGGGGTCTTCCGTGTCCGCCATCGAGTGCTCGATGGACTTGGTGCGCCAGATGCTCATCTGAGCAACCTAGGCCACACCGGCCCGCTACCGGCGGGTCACCGTGCAGCGGCGGACACGGCGCGTCGCGGGCCGTGCTCAGGCGGGGTGGTCCACCTCGACGAGCGCGGCGCCCTCGTCGAGCGCGGTGACGTCCTCGACGATGCCCCGGGCGATGGTCTGGGCGTCGAGGCCGATGCGGGCCAGGATCACGTCGCGCTTGGCGTGGTCGAGGAACTCCTGCGGGATGCCGTGGAGCCGGAACGGCGTACGGACCCCGGCGTCGTTGAGCGTCTGCAGCAGCGTGGCGCCGCAGCCGCCGACGCGGCCGTTGTCCTCGACGCTGACCACGAGCCGGTGCTCGCGGGCCAGCTCGACGATCGCGGGGTCGACCGGCTTGACCCAGCGGGGGTCGACGACGGTGACGCCGATCCCCTGGGCCGTGAGCCGCTCGGCCACCTCGACCGCGGTGGTGCACATCGAGCCGACGGCGACGATCAGCACGTCCTGCTCGCCCTCGCGGACGAGGACGTCGGCACCGCCGGCGCGGTCGATCGCCGGTACGTCGGCCGGCGGCGGGCCCTTCGGGAAGCGCACGACGGTGGGGGCGTCGTCGACCTCGACGGCCTCGTCGAGCAGCTCGTGGAGCCGCGTGACGTCGCGCGGGGCCGCGAGCCGCAGCCCGGGCACGACCTGCAGGATCGACATGTCCCACATGCCGTTGTGGCTCGCGCCGTCGTCGCCGGTGACGCCCGAGCGGTCGAGGACGAACGTGACGCCGCAGCGGTGCAGCGCGACGTCCATCAGGACCTGGTCGAAGGCCCGGTTGAGGAAGGTGGCGTAGACCGCGAAGACCGGGTGGAGACCACCCATCGCGAGCCCCGCGGCCGACGTCGCGGCGTGCTGCTCGGCGATGCCGACGTCGAAGGTGCGCTCGGGGAACTTCTGCGCGAAGGTGTCGAGCCCGACCGGGTGCATCATCGCCGCGGTGATCGCGACGACGTCCTCGCGCCGCTCGCCGATCCCGACGATGGCCTCGGAGAAGTGGTCGGTCCAGATCTTGCCCTTGGGCTTCTCGGCGCCGGTCTGGACGTCGAAGGGACCGGGCGCGTGGAACTGGTCGGCCTCGTGGCGTAGCGCCGGGTCGTAGCCCTGGCCCTTGCGGGTGATCGCGTGCACGATCACCGGGCCGGCGAACCGCTTCGCGCTGGTCAGCGCCTGCTCCATCGCGGCGCGGTCGTGGCCGTCGACCGGGCCGACGTACTTCAGGCCGAGGTCCTCGAACAGGCCCTGCGGGGCGAGCGCGTCCTTCATGCCCTTCTTCACCGCGTGCAGTGCGTCGTAGGCCGCGTGGCCGACGCCCGGCACGGCGTTGAGCCGCTTCTTCACGAGGTCGAGGACCTGCTCGTAGCGCGGGTTGGTGCGCAGCGACGTCAGCGCCGTGGCGAGGCCGCCGATCGTCGGGGTGTAGGAGCGCTCGTTGTCGTTGACCACGATCACCAGCCGGCTGTTGCGGGCGATGGCGATGTTGTTGAGGGCCTCCCACGCCATCCCGCCGGTCAGCGCACCGTCGCCGATCACCGCGACGACGTGGCGGTCCTCGCCCTTGACTGCGTAGGCCTTGGCGAGGCCGTCGGCGTAGGACAGCGAGGTCGACGCGTGCGAGTTCTCCACGATGTCGTGCTCGGACTCGGCCTGGCTGGGGTAGCCGCTGATGCCGCCCTCCTTGCGGAGGGTGCCGAAGTCCGCGTGTCGCCCAGTGACGAGCTTGTGGACGTAGGACTGGTGGCCGGTGTCGAAGACGACGCGGTCACGCGGGGAGTCGAAGACGCGGTGGATCGCCAGCGTCAGCTCGACGACCCCGAGGTTGGGACCGAGGTGACCGGAGTTGGTGGCGACGGTGCGGATCATCACGTCACGGATCTCGGCGGCCAGCTCGTCGAGCTGCTCCGGCGAGAGTCCGCGGAGGTCCTGCGGAGACGCGATCGAGTCGAGGAGTCCCATGGGGGTTGAGTCTATTTCATGCCAGGTCGACGACCGCCACCGACGGCTCGTGGAGGCTGCCGAGCCACACTCGCCCGTCGTGCTCCCGCACGCCGGTCACCATGTGGTAGCCCGGACCCGACGCCGGCGCGGCGAGGTCGAGGTCGTGGACCAGCCGACCGTCGTCGGCGTAGGCCTGCACCCGGATGGACCGCTTCGGCTTCGGCTGGAGCGCCTCCGGGATCCGCGTCACGGCGCGGCGCAGCACCATCGGGGCCGACCCGAGGCGCTCGACGAGCGGGTCGACGGGGCTGGCGATCGTGACCCAGACGAGCCCGTCGCTCCCCCGGCTGATGTTGTCGGGATAGCCCGGGAGCCCGGTCACCAGGTGGTCGCGCTCCCCCGCCCGCGGGCCGGTGAGCCAGAGGCGTACGACGGTGCGCCCGCGGGTCTCGGCGACGGCGACGTAGGACTCGTCGGCCGCCAGCGCGACGCCGTTGGCGAACGCGAGGCCGGTGAGCACGACCGTGACCGTCCCGTCCGGGTCGCGGCGCAGCAGGCGCCCGGTGCGGGTGTCCTGGACGAAGTCGTCCTTCCACTGCTCGACCCCGAAGTGGAGCGAGGAGTCGCTGAACCAGATCGTGCCGTCGGCGGCCACGGCGGCGTTGTTGCAGAACTGCATCGGCCGGCCGTCGACACGGTCGAGCAGCACCGTCACCTCGCCGCTGCCCGGGTCGAGCCGCAGCAGGCCCCGACGGGCGTCGCAGACCAGCAGGTCTCCGTCGGGCATCAGCTCGAGGCCGAGGGGGCGGCCGCCGGTGTCGGCGACCCGCCGGACGCTGCCCGTGGTCGCGTCGACGGCCCAGACCACGCCGTCCTCGGTGCCGGTGAACACCGTGCCGTCGGCGGAGACGACGACGTCCTCCGCGCCCATCGACGGGACGGGGTGGACGGTGGGGGCGCCGTGGCTCATGGCGCCATCGTGGCGTAGACGTCGCTGCGGAGGAAGGCCGGCAGGATCGCCTCGGCGCCCTTGGTGACCCGCAGGGACGGGACCGTGGCGGGGTCGACGAACACGATCCGGCGGCCTTCGCGGCAGTCGATGTCGGCGTCGGTGAGGTCGCTCGCCGCGGCGTAGACCCACATCCGGTCCCACGTGCCGTAGGACGCGCGGTGGTCGTTGGCGAACGCGCCGACCGCGCGCAGGTCACCGGGGTCGAGGCGTACGCCCGTCTCCTCCTCGAGCTCGCGCAGCGCACCCTCGGCCGGGGTCTCGCCGGGCTCGAGGTGCCCGCCCGACAGCCCCCAGCAGTCGGGGTCGATCCGGGGGTGCTCGTCGCGCTCCTGCAGCAGGATCCAGCCGCGAGGGTCGACGAGGATCACCCCCGCGAAGCCGCGGGCGTCGTCCGGCGGGACCGGCGTGTGGTGGACGGCCCAGGCGCGGACGGCTGGCAGCGCGGTGGCAGCGGGACCGGCCAGGGTCAGGTCGTCGAGCGTGGCCGGATCGACGAACACCATCTGGCGGCCCTCCCGGCAGTCGACGTCGTCGTTGCCGAGCTCAGTCGGTGCAGCGAAGCACCGGAAGCCGAGGACTCCACGCGGCCCTCCCTGCTCGAAGTGGCCCAGGTCGTGAAGCTGCGCGACGTCCACGACGACGCCCGTCTCCTCCGCGAGCTCGCGAACGGCGCCGGCCGCGGGTGTCTCTCCGTCCTCCAGGCCTCCTCCCGGGAACCCCCACGTGTCGGGCCACTCAGGTGCGTGGTCGTCGCGCTCCTGCATCAGCAGCCATCCGCGCGGGTCGACGAGGACGACGGAAGCGAAGTGGGTGCCGGTCACGCCGCGACCCTAGCCAGCACTCACATCCGCTCCCGGTAGCGCCGACCGCGCAGCGCGTCCTCGACCAACCCCACCTCGCGGCGTACGCCCATCAGCCGGGCGTCCTCGAGCTGGAACGTCTGGACCGCGGCGCGCACCACGGCCTCGGTCGCGACGTCGCGCAGGTCACCGCGGATGTCGCTCAGCCCGCGCCGGGTGGCGAGCTGCTGCGCCTCGACGTGCAGCACGGCGAACCTGGCCAGCACCACGACGTGCCGACGCAGGCCCGGGAACCGGCGGTAGTCCGGCGGGCACAGGTCGAGCAGCCACGAGGCGGCGGTCGCCTCCCAGTCGGGTGCGCCCGGCGGACGCACCTCGCGCGGCCATCCCGGCGGTGCCACCCCGTCGTACCCGACGGCCGGCTCGGGCCGGCGCTTTGGCTTCGGGGCAGGGAACACGAGCCGAGTCTATCGAACGCATGTTCGTTTGCGTCAGCTCTCGCGCAGCGCGGCCTCGACCTCCGCCAGCTCCGGGTCGCGCAGGCCGACCAGGTCGAGCCGCCACCAGACGTCGGGGTAGACCAGCCGGCCGGTCATCCACGGCTCGTGCCCGTCGACGAGCAGCACCTGGCAGGCCGGCTCCGGGATGCGGAGCGAGGGTCGCTCGAGCCCGTGGGCCGACGCGGGCCGCCACCCGCGCGCGCCGTAGTAGCCGGGTGCGCCCTCGAGGAAGACGAGCGGAGCGCCGAGCCGCGCGGCGGCCTCGGGGACCGCGGCCAGCAGCGCGGTGCCGATCCCGCGGCCCTGACGGTCCGGCGCGACCGCGAGCGGGCTGAGCACCAGGACGTCGACGAGCCGCTCGCGCGCGTCGAGCCACGCGCGGGACAGCGCGACGCACCCGACGACCTCGCGGTCGTCGATGGCCACGAGCTCGACACCCATGTCCTCGACGCCCCGCAGTCGCGCCATCACGTCGTTGACCGCGGCGCCCTGGTCGCCGAACGCGCCCTCCACCACCGCCTCCACGGCCGGGGTGTCGCTGTCGCCGGCCTCGCGGACCTCCACCGTGCTCGCCACGCCCACCACTCAGCCCGCCACGAACGAGAAGCGCACGGTGCGCTCGTCGTTGTCGACGTTGAGGTCCACCAGGCAGATGCTCTGCCAGGTGCCGAGGGCGAGCCGCCCACCGAGGACCGGGACGGTCGCGTGGGGCGGGACGATCGCGGGCATCACGTGCGAGCGCCCGTGGCCCGGGGAGCCGTGCCGGTGGCGCCAGCGGTCGTCGGCCGGCAGCAGGTCGGCGAGGGCGGCGAGGAGGTCGTCGTCGGAGCCGGCGCCGGTCTCGATGATGGCGATGCCGGCGGTGGCGTGCGGGACGAACACGTGCAGCAGGCCGTCACCCCGGTCCGCGGCGTACGCGGCGGCGTCGCGCGTGAGGTCGAGCACCGCCTCGTCGCCCCCGGTCCGGTAGGTCCTCGTCTCGGAGTGCATGCGGCCACGCTAGTCCTGCAGCCGCTCGCGCAGTCCGGCGCCCATCCCGGCGACGGTGAGCGCGTCGAACGCGCCTCCCACCACCTCCGCCAGCCGGCGACGGCGCACCGGTCCGAGCCGCAGCCGGAGGTGCAGCCTGCTTCCGTCCCCTGCCGGGCGGAGCAGCAGGCACCAGGTGAGGTCGGTGCGTCCACGCCGGGAGGTGTAGAGCAGCAGCCGGGGAGGCTCGATCGCCGCGAGCGTGAACGTCGCGTCCCTGCCGCCCCAGTCGGGGATCACGTCCCCCACCTCGTGGGCGAGCAGGGCGGGGTCGACGCGCCGCAGCGCGCGGCGCGAGGACGGTACGAACCGTTCCACGGCGCGCGGGAGGTACCACCCGGCGCGCCGCTTGCCGAGCTGCACCAGCCACGGCCACACCTCCTCGGGCGGCGCGGGCAGGTCGAGGCCGCGGTCCATCACGACGTCGGCGTCGACCAGGTCGTCGCCCGGGAGCGACGCAGCGGCTTCTGCCGTCGTTGCCCGCGCGAGATCCATGGCGTCAGGTCTACACCTCCGGACCCCGAACAGGTCTAGCCTCCCGGTCATGGCCTCTCCCGGACCCCGCCGCACGGCGGCAGCAGCCGTCGCGGTGGCCTGCCTCGCGGTCCTCGGCGGCTGTTCCGGCGGCGGGTCGGGACCGGCCGGCGACGGAGGCGCGGAGACCGACCGGACCCGGGCCCCGAGCAGCTCGCCTGCGACCGAGGCCGCCCCGTCGGTCGAGGTGGGCGCCGGCCCGGTCGGCGTGGCGGCCGGCGACGACGGCTCGGTCTGGGTGGTGGGCAGCGGCGCCGACCAGGTCGTACGGATCCCCCCGGGGTCGGACGAGCCCGACCTGGTCGTCGACGTGCCGGGCACGCCGCTGCGGGTGGCCGTCGACGACGCTGCTGCCTGGGTCACGTCGTTCCGCGGCGAGCGCCTCGTGCGCATCGACACCGCCACCGGCCGCGTGACGGACCGGCTCCGCACCGGTGCCGGACCGGAGGGCGTCACCACCGGGTTCGGTGCGGTCTGGCTGGTCGAGCAGGACGCGGGCCGGCTGGTGCGGGTCGACCCGCGTACGCGGCGGGTCACCGCCCGGGCCGACATCGGCGTGGGCTCGCGGCTGGTGGCCGCGGGCCGCGAGGCCCTCTGGGTCGCCGCGTTCGCCGACGACCGGGTGCTCCGGGTCGACCCGCGGACGCTCGAGGTGACGCGGGGCCCGAAGGTGTGCTCGGGGCCGCAGGGCATGGCCGAGCTCGACGGACGGCTCTGGGTGGCGTGCACCTTCGACGACCGGGTGGTGGCGATCGACCCGGCGACCCTGCGCGCGACCGCGGAGATCGACGTCCCGGGCCTGCCCGACAGCGTCGTCGCGCACGACGGACGGCTGCTCGTGGTCGCGGAGGAGGGTCCCCGCCTGGTGGTGGTCGACCCGGGGTCGGCGAGCGTGGTCGATGAGGTGGTCCTCGGCGACGCCACGGCGCTCTACGACAGCGCCAACCTCGACGTGGCGGTCGCCGGCGACGAGGTGTGGGTGACCTCGTTCACGTCCGACCTGGTCCACCACGTCCCGGTGCCGTGAGCGGCAGCGTCAGTCCCGCAGCGCCTGCTCGATCCGCTCCACCTTGGCGGTGAGCTGGCCGTCGTAGCCCGGGCGGATGTCGGCCTTGAGCACGAGGCCGACCCGCGGGGACACCTCGGCGACGACGTCGACGGCCCTCTTCACCACGGCCATCACCTCGTCCCACTCCCCCTCGATGTTGGTGAACATCGCGTTGGTCTCGTGGGGCAGGCCCGACTCGCGGACCACGCGGACCGCGGCGGCCACCGCCTCGGTCACCGACCCGGTCGGGTCGCTGGACATGGGCGAGAGCGAGAAGGCCACGATCATGCGGCCCACGCTAGGCCACGCCGTCGGCGCCCCCACCCGCGCGGGTGGGCGTGCCATCCGGACCGCTGCCTACGGTCGAAGGATCCGTGAGCGGTCCCGCACAGGCGGGGCCCGGACGAAAGGAACACCGTGCCCGAAGTCACCGCACACTCCGGTCTCCTCAGCTCCACGAAGGTCCACGTCGAGGACTCGGGTGGCTCCGGCCGGCCCGTCGTGCTGATCCACGGCTGGCCCCTCTCCGGCGAGTCGTGGAGCGAGCAGGTCGGCCCGCTGACCGCGGCCGGCCACCGCGTCGTCGCCTACGACCGTCGCGGCTTCGGCCGCAGCGACAAGCCGTCGAAGGGATACGACTACGACACCCTCGCCGACGACCTCGAGGGCGTCCTGTCCGAGCTCGACCTCTCCGACGTCACGCTGGTCGGCTTCTCGATGGGCGGTGGCGAGGTCGCGCGCTACGTCGCTCGGCACGGCGAGGACCGGATCCACTCGGTCGTCTTCGCCGGTGCGGTCCCGCCGTACCTGATGCAGACCGACGACAACCCGGACGGCCCGCTCACCGCGGACGCGGCCCAGCAGATGGAGGACGGCCTGAAGGCCGACCGCACCGCGTTCTTCGACGGGTTCACCCGCGACTTCTTCACCGCGAACGGCGAGCTGAAGGTCACTGAGGAGCAGCGCCAGCAGGCCATCGCGCTGGCCCACCAGAGCGACCAGACGGCCGCCCTCGGCTGCATGGAGGCGTTCGGCACCACCGACTTCCGCGACGACCTCACCAAGATCACGGTCCCGACGCTCGTCATCCACGGCGACTCGGACGGCATCGTGCCGCTCGAGGGCTCCGGACAGCGGACCCACGAGGCGGTGGCGGGCTCCGAGCTCGTCGTCGTCGGGGGCGCCCCGCACGGCTTCAACGTCAGCCACGCCGACGAGTTCAACCGTGCCCTGGTCGACTTCCTCGCGCGCTGAGCCGTGCCCGCGCTGGCCCTTGAGTCTCCTGGAGACTCAAGGGCATGAACGGTTGAGTCTCCAGCAGACTCAAGGGGCGAGTGGCGGTTGAGTCTCTCGGGGACTCAGCCGCCCAGGGCCCTGGAACCGAGGGCGATCAGGCGTTCGTGCCCTCGCCGGGCAGCGCGCCCTGCGGGTCGGGCGTGCCGCCCTGGCAGCTCACGCCGAACTCGGGCGCGGTGTGCCCGTCGCCGTACTCCTCGAGGAAGAGCGCCAGGCGACGGTCGTCAGCCCCATCGAGCTCGAGCTGGGCGCCCCAGACGGTCACGACGACCGGTGACGGGAGGTCCTCGCGCGGCGACATGATGCCGTTGTCCGGCAGCGCGTCGGCGAGGCGCTCGAGGTCGGCGGTGGGCAGCGACGGGTCGTGGGTGATCCACACCGACCCGTGCTCGAGGTCGTGCACCGCGTTCTCCTCGCGCACGGGCTCGTCGTAGACGCCGCAGTCGAGCCAGATCGGGGCGTGCGGACCACCGGCCGGCGGGTCCTGCGGGTACGCCACGTCGCCCGCGGTGTGTGCCCGGTCCTCGATGTCGTAGGTCCGGACCAGGGTGAGGTCGAGGGCCCTGCGTGCCGCCTCGTCGCCGCGGATCGCGCGGTCCACCAGCGGCGCGACCAGCGCGCCACCGAGCACCACGATCGCGAGGGCGGACGAGAGCACCAGCGGGAGGTGGCTCGGCGCGGCAGGCTCGGGCTGCCCGGGCTCGTCGTCCTCGATCACCGGGTCAGGCTACCGGCGCCCTCCGCGGCCCCGTCGTCGACCGGCAGCGCCTGCCGCAGCCGCGCCAGCGCGTCGCGGGTCTGGGACTTCACGGTCCCGGGCCGGATCCCGAGGGTCGCGGCGATCTCGGCCTCGCTCAGGCCCTCGTAGTAGCGCAGCACCAGCACGGCGCGCTGGCGCGGCGCGAGCGTCGCGAGGGCGGCACGCACCGCGAGCAGGTCGTCCTGGTCGGGGGCGTCGGCGAGCGGCTCGGGGAGCACGTCGGCGGCCTGCTCGCGCCAGCGGCGCCGCCGCCACCGCGTGACGTTCTCGTGGACCATCGTGCGGCGGACGTATGCCTCGGGGTCGTCGCGGATCCGGCGCCAGTGCGGCACCGCCTTCACCAGGGTCGCCTGCACGAGGTCCTCGGCGTCCTGCGCGTGACCGGTGAGCAGGTACGCCGTGCGCAGCAGCGCCGCCTGGCGGGCCACCACGAACTCGGCGAACCCCTCAGGCGTGGCCACGTCGCCCCCTCCACCTCAGCACCCGCCAGAGGGCGAGGCCGGCGACCAGCACCCCGACGCCGACCAGGCGCGGGTCCGGAGCGAACGGTGGGTCGGGCGCCGGGACGAGCTCCGCCGCCCAGGCGTCGGCCGCGACCTGCGGCGTGTTCCCGGAGACCTCCAGGAGGTCGGTCGTCTCGCCCGTGCCCAGGTCCAGCGACGACGCCTGCAACACCTGCGACGGCCGCCCGTCCTCGCCCTCGGCCACCGAGGCGACGACGACCTGGCTCGGGGACCGCCACCCCAGCACGTCGAAGGCCAGGACGTCGTCGACCACCCGGAGGCGGACCACACCGTCCTCGACCGCTCCGACGACCAGCTGGTCGGGCTCCCCGGTCGAGACGGTCGCGTCCGGCCGGAGCAGGGCGACGACGCTCGCACCGTCCGGCGACAGCGTGGCGCTGACGACGCCGGCGGATGGCGGAGCGCCGGACGGCAGCACGAGGTCGAGCGTCCGGCGCTCGTCGCCGCTGACCACGACCAGGCCACGGCGTCGGGGATACGCGACGAACCCGTCCGGTGCGCTCCGCACCTCGAGCGGGCTCACGCGGGCCTCGGCACCGGTCGGCACGCCGCGCTCGCCGCTCGCGAAGTCCCAGCGGCGGGTGGCGATGTCCGTCCCACCGACCGCGGTCTCCCCGAACCGCGTGACCTGGCCGGCCGACCACCACAGCACGTCACCTGCCCAGGCGAGCCCGTTCGTCGCCAGCCCGTGCTCGGTGTCGAGCCTCCAGACGTCCCGGTCGCCGGTACGGAGGTCGAGGACGGCGACCCCGACCGCGGGCTGCGTGTCCTCGACCGTCGGGCCGCCCATCGTCAGTGGCTCGCCCGGCACCTCGCCCGTGACCCAGTACGCCAGGCGCCAGCCATCGGCCGACAGCGCCGGAGCGTCCACCGTGTCCGCCGCGTCGGGCAGGTCGAGGAAGCGCGACTCGCCCGTCGTCGCGGACACGCCCCACCACGCGGCCCGGCTCGACCACAGGCCCGACCTGGTCCCGAAGCCGACAGCGGAGAGACGTCCCGGCGCCTCCGGGAAGGCGGGCTCCCAGCCGCCGGGCTGGCGGAGCAGGTCGGGCAGCACCATGCTCGCGGCGGCGTCCGCCACCTGCGCGTCCTGGACCCGCTGGAGCACCAGTGGGGCGGTCGTGGCGCCGAGCAGCCCGACGACGAGGACCGCGGCGACCGCGGCCGCACCGCGCAGCCGCTGCCGCCGACGACCACGCGACCACACCGCGTCGGCGTCGACCCCGTGCGCCGGCGCGTGCGCGGCGAGGCGCTCGAGCCGGTCGACGACGTCGGTGGGCGGTGCGGTCATGGGGTGCTCCTCGGGTGCGGTGGACAGCCTCACACCTCCACACGCCGCGAGGTGGCCGACCGGAGGGGTCCACCGGGCAAATTCCGCCGGGAATGCCGACGGGCCGCGTCCGGGAGGTCCCGGACGCGGCCCGTCAGGGTCCGCTCAGCAGCGTGTCAGCCGCGCAGCAGGTTGCGCAGGACGTACTGCATGATGCCGCCGTTGCGGTAGTAGTTCGCCTCGCCGGGGGTGTCGATCCGGACGACGGCCTCGAACTCGCTGGTCTCGCCGTGCGCCATGTCGGAGCCGGGAGCCGGCTCCACCTTGACCGTCACGGTCTTCGGGGTGGTGCCGTCGTTGAGCTCGGTGATGCCGGAGATCGAGATGACCTCCGCCCCGGTGAGCCCCAGGTCCTCGGCGGTCTTGCCGGCCGGGAACTGCAGCGGGATGACGCCCATGCCGATCAGGTTGGAGCGGTGGATGCGCTCGTAGGACTCGGCGATGACGGCCTTGACGCCGAGCAGCGCGGTGCCCTTGGCGGCCCAGTCGCGCGAGGAGCCGGAGCCGTACTCCTTGCCGGCCAGGACGACCAGCGGCGTGCCGGCGGCCTGGTAGCTCTGGGAGGCCTCGAAGACGCTGGTGACCTCGCCGTCCTTGGTGAAGTCCTTGGTCACGCCGCCCTCGGTGCCCGGCGCGATCTGGTTGCGCAGGCGGATGTTGGCGAACGTGCCGCGGATCATGACCTCGTGGTTGCCGCGGCGCGAGCCGTAGGAGTTGAAGTCGCGCTGCTCCACGCCGTGCTCGGCGAGGTAGCGGCCGGCGGGGCTGTCCTTCTTGATCGCACCGGCCGGGCTGATGTGGTCGGTGGTGACCGAGTCGCCGAGCTTGAGCAGGACGCGGGCGCCGACGATGTCGGTGACCGGCTCCGGCTCGGTGGGCATGCCGTCGAAGTACGGCGCGCGGCGGACGTAGGTGCTGTCCTCGTCCCACTCGAAGGTGTTGCCCTCCGGGGTGGGGAGCGACTGCCAGCGCTCGTCGCCGGCGAAGACGTCCTTGTAGGACTCGCCGAACATGTCGGAGTTGATCGCGCGGGCGATCGTCTCCTCGACCTCGGCCGGGCTCGGCCAGATGTCCTTGAGGAAGACGTCGTTGCCGTCCTGGTCCTGGCCGAGCGCGTCGTTGAACAGGTCGAGGTCCATCGACCCGGCCAGCGCGTAGGCCACCACCAGCGGCGGGGACGCCAGGTAGTTCATCTTGATGTCCGGGTTGATCCGGCCCTCGAAGTTGCGGTTGCCCGACAGCACCGAGGTAACCGCGAGGTCGGCCTCGTTGACGGCGGCGCTGACCTCGGGGATGAGCGGGCCGGAGTTGCCGATGCAGGTGGTGCAGCCGTAGCCGACGAGGTTGAAGCCGAGCTTGTCGAGGTACGGCGTGAGGCCGGCGCGCTCGTAGTAGTCCGAGACGACCTTCGAGCCGGGCGCGAGGGTGGTCTTGACCCACGGCTTGCGCGTCAGGCCCTTGTCGACGGCGTTCTTGGCGAGCAGCGCCGCGCCGATCATCACGCTCGGGTTGGAGGTGTTGGTGCAGGACGTGATCGCGGCGATGGTGACCGCGCCGTGGCCGATCTCGAAGGTCTGGCCGTCGAGGGTGACGCTCGCCTTGGCGTCCTTGTCCTCGGTGTAGTCGGCGAGCGCCTTCTCGAAGCTCTCCTGCGCCTTGCTGACCTCGACGCGGTCCTGGGGACGCTTCGGGCCGGCGAGCGACGGGACGACGGTCGACACGTCGAGCTCGAGCTGCTCGCTGTAGCGCGGCTCGGCGCTCGGGTCGTGCCAGAGGCCCTGCTCCTTGGCGTACGCCTCGACGAGCGCGAGCTGCTCCTCGGAGCGGCCGGTGAGGCGGAGGTAGTCGACGGTCTGCTCGTCGATCGGGAAGACCGCGATGGTCGAGCCGAACTCCGGGCTCATGTTGCCGATCGTGGCGCGGTTGGCCAGCGGCAGCGCCGAGACGCCCTCGCCGTAGAACTCGACGAACTTCCCGACCACGCCGTGCTCGCGGAGCATCTCGGTGATGGTGAGCACCAGGTCGGTGGCGGTGGAGCCCTCGGGCAGCTCGCCGGAGAGCTTGAAGCCGACCACGCGCGGGATCAGCATGGAGACCGGCTGGCCGAGCATCGCGGCCTCGGCCTCGATGCCGCCGACGCCCCAGCCGACCACGCCGATGCCGTTGACCATCGTGGTGTGGGAGTCGGTGCCGACGCAGGTGTCGGGGTAGGCCACGCCGTCGCGCACCATGACCACGCGGGCGAGGTGCTCGATGTTGACCTGGTGGACGATGCCGGTGCCCGGGGGGACGACCTTGAAGTCGTCGAAGGCGCCCTGGCCCCAGCGGAGGAACTGGTAGCGCTCGCGGTTGCGCTCGTACTCGATCTCGACGTTCTTCTCGAACGCGGCCGGCGAGCCGAACACGTCGGCGATGACCGAGTGGTCGATGACCATCTCGGCGGGGGCGAGCGGGTTGATCTTCGTGGCGTCGCCGCCGAGCTCGGCCATCGCCTCGCGCATGGTGGCGAGGTCGACGACGCACGGCACGCCGGTGAAGTCCTGCATGATCACGCGGGCGGGCGTGAACTGGATCTCCTGGTCGGGCGCGGCGGACGCGTCCCAGCCGGCGATCGCCTTGATGTGGTCGGCGGTGATGTCGGCGCCGTCCTCGGTGCGGAGCAGGTTCTCCAGCAGCACCTTCAGCGAGAAGGGCAGGCTCTCGACGTCGAGGCCCTCTCCCTCGACCGCGCTGAGGCGGTAGATCTCGTAGGACTGTCCGTCCACGTCCAGGGTGCCCTTGGCACCGAAGCTGTCCTGACTGGCCATCAGCCATCTCCTCGGGGATCTCGTGGGTACGCCGCCATCCTGCCCTCGCTGGCGAGGTGACGGGAAGGCGCACGTCCCGCATCTTCAGACGTCGCAGTATCTTGACGTCAAGATACCACAGAGCGCGATGCCCCTCGGTACCCTCCCGGCGTGCCGGTACTCCTCCACCTCAACGGTCCCTCCGGCGTCGGCAAGTCGACCCTGGCCCGCGCGCACGCCGCCGCCCACCCCGGGACGCTGCTGTGCGACATCGACGAGCTGCGGTCGTGGGTGTCGGGCTGGGAGGACGACTTCGTCGGCACCGGCGAGGCGGTCCGGCAGACCGCGCTCGCACTGATGACGGCCTACCTCCGCAGCGGGCGCGACGTGGTGCTCCCCCAGCTCATCGTGACCCCGGCCCAGGTGGAGCGGTTCGAGGCGGCCGCGGCCGAGGCGGGAGCGACCTACGTCGGCGTCGTGCTCGACGTCGCGCCCGACACGCTGCTCGAGCGGCTCCACGCCCGCGAGGTCACGCCCGTCACCGCGGTGATCTCGCGGATCATCGAGGAGCGCGGGGGCGACCCGCTGGTCCTCGAGGGACGCCGGCAGCTCCTCGACCTGGCGGGCGAGCGGGACTGGCCGGTGGTCGACACCACCGACCGGGACGCGGCGCTCGACGCGCTCGCCCGGCTGGTCGACTAGCGGCGCTCCAGGAGCGCGACGCACTCCACGTGGTGGGTCATCGGGAACAGGTCGAGGGCGCGGACCGCGGTGAGCTCGTAGCCGTGCTCGGCGAAGATCGCGACGTCGCGGCCGAGCGCGGCGGGGTCGCAGGCGACGTACGCCACGGCGCGAGGGCGGCGGTCGACCACCTGCTCCACGACGGCCCGCTTCGCGCCCTCGCGCGGCGGGTCGAGCACGACGAGGTCGAACGGCTCGTCGTGGCCGTGGCGCAGGACCCGGTCGACCGGGCCGCACTCGACGTGGGCGCGCTCCAGCCCGGCCAGGTTGGCCTTCGCGTGCCGGCAGGCGTCGCGGTCGGCCTCGACCGCGACGATCCGGGCACCGGTGGCCGCGCCGAGGAAGCGGGCGAACAGGCCGACGCCGGCGTAGAGGTCGAGCGCCCGCTCCCCCGGATGCGGGTCCAGCAGGTCCATCACCGTCTCCACCAGGACACGCGGTGCCTCGGGGTGGACCTGCCAGAAGCCGTCAGCCGCGACGGTGAAGGCGTGGGTGGCGCCAGCGGCTGTGACGTCGTGGGTGACGGGGTCTCGTGACGGGCGCTGCGCGCCCTCCTCGACCAGCGATTGGGGCTGCGCTCCCTCCTCGACCAACGGTTGGCGCTGCGCGCCCTCCTCGACCAACGGTTGGGGCCGGGCGCCCTCGGCGGCGATCAGGCAGTCGTCGACGGGGACCAGGGCGTGCGAGCGGTGGGCGCGCATCGCCGGCGTGCCGTCCGGGAGGGCGGCGTAGCGCTGGCGGGTGCGCCACCGCAGGCCTTCGTCGGGACGTCCCGGGACCGGGACGGCCTCGACGTGCAGGCCCGACACGAGGTCGGAGCCGGCGTCGAGGCGGCCGAGCCGCACCAGCTGCTCGCGCACCACGGCGGTCTTGAGGTCGCGCTGGGCGGGCAGCGCGACGTGCTGGAAGTCGCAGCCGCCGCAGAGGCCGGGGCCGGCGACCGGGCACGGCGAGTCGACGCGGTCGGCGGACGGCTCGAGGACGGTGACGGCGTCACCGCGCCAGAAGCGGTCGCCGTCGGTGCCCTCGGTGACCTGCACGACGACCCGCTCGCCGGGCAGCGCGTGCCGCACGAAGACCACGCGGGCGTCCGGCTCCGGGAGCCGGGCGACGCAGTGGCCGCCGTGGGCGACCGGGCCGACCTCGACCTCGAACCGCTCGCCGACCCGGGACCGGCCACGGGCCTTGCGGGGCCGCGCGTTCCGGCTCACAGGTCGTCGTTCCGGCGGGGCGAGTCGCCGCGCGAGAGCACCCGTCCGCGGCGCAGGTCGCCGGCGTGGACGCGGACCTCGTCGCGGGCCTCGCGCTCGCGCGCCACCTGCGAGGAACGCAGCTGGTAGGGGACGGAGATGACCATGACCCCGGGCGTGAACAGGAGGCGGCCCTTGAGGCGCAGGGCGGTCTGGTTGTGAAGCAGCTGCTCCCACCAGCGCCCGACGACGTACTCGGGGATGTAGACCGCGACGACCCCGCGAGGCGACGCGCGCCGGATCTCCTGGGTGTACTCGACGATCGGCCGGACCACCTCGCGGTAGGGCGAGTGGAGCACCTTGAGCGGGATGTCGAGGTGCCGGTCGTCCCACTCCTCCAGCAGCCGGTTGGTGGCCTTGGCGTCGATGCTGACGTAGATCGCCTCGAGCACGTTGGGGCGGGTCGCCCGCGCGAACGCGAGCGCGCGCAGCGTCGGCTTGTGGAGCTTGGAGGCGAGCACGATCGCGTGGACGCGCGTCGGCATCACCTTGTCCTGCTCGTCGGCGGCGAGCTCGAGCTCGACCCGGGCGTAGTGGCGTCCGATCGCCTTCATCAGCAGGAAGAAGAAGCCCATGGCGAGGATCGTGATCCACGCGCCGGCGAGGAACTTGGTCAGCAGCACGATCACCAGGACGACCGCGGTCATGCCGAGGCCGAACGTGTTGATCGCGCGCGAGCGCATCATCCGCCGGCGCACCGCCGGGTCCTGCTCGGTGCGCAGGTGGCGCGTCCAGTGGCGGATCATGCCGAGCTGGCTGAGGTTGAAGGACACGAAGACGCCGACGATGTAGAGCTGGATCAGCTTGGTCGTCTCGGCGTCGAAGATCCAGATCAGCAGGATCGACATGGCGGCGAGGAAGACGATGCCGTTGCTGTAGGCCAGCCGGTCGCCGCGCGAGCCCAGCGAGCGCGGGGCGAGCCCGTCCTGGGCGAGGATCGAGCCGAGCACCGGGAAGCCGTTGAACGCGGTGTTGGCCGCCAGCACCAGGATGATGCCGGTCACGGTGAGGACGAAGTAGAAGCCCGGCGTGAAGTGGTCGAAGACGCCGGCCGCGATCTGCGCGATGACCGGGTGCTGGTCGTAGGAGTCGGGGACGGGACCGCCCGAGGCGGTGCGCAGCCGCTCGAGCTCGTGCGGGTCGACGTACCGGATGGCCATCTGCTTGGCCAGCACGATGACGCTCATCATCATCGAGATCGCGATCATGCCGAGCAGGAGCAGCGTGGTGGCGGCGTTGCGGCTCTTCGGCTTGCGGAAGGCGGGCACGCCGTTGCTGATCGCCTCGACACCGGTGAGCGCGGCACAGCCCGACGAGAAGGCGCGGGCGAGCAGGAACAGCAGGGCGACCTGGTTGAGCGGGCCCTCCCAGCCCTCCTGCGGCTCGATCTGCAGCCCGGCGCTCTCGGCCTGCGGGAGGTCGCCGACGAGCAGGCGCAGCAGGCCGTAGCCGCACATGCCGAGGATCGCGACCATGAAGAGGTAGGTGGGGACCGCGAAGAACGCCCCCGACTCGCGCACACCGCGCAGGTTCATCGCCGTCAGCAGCAGCACGGCGATCACCGCGATCGTCGCCTCGTGGCCGATCAGCCCGTTGATCGCACCTGCGGCGTACTGCGCGGCCGACGAGATCGACACCGCGACGGTGAGGACGTAGTCGACGAGCAGTGCGCTCGCGACGGTCACGCCGGCGTTGCGGCCGAGGTTGACCGTGGCCACCTCGTAGTCGCCGCCGCCGGAGGGGTAGGCGTGCACGGTCTGGCGATAGCTGGCGACGACCGTGAGCATCACCAGCGCGACCGCGATGCCGATCTTCCACGACCACACGTAGGTCGACGCGCCGGCCACGGCGAGCATGATGAAGACCTCGTCCGGGGCGTACGCCACCGAGGACAGCGCGTCACTGGCGAACACGGGCAGCGCGATGCGCTTGGGCAGCAGGGTCTCCCCCAGCTGGCTGCTGCGCAGCTTGCGGCCCAGCAGGATCCGCTTGGACACGTCACCGACACTCACGGGCGCGAGCCTAGACCCGGGCGCGCCAGAATCCTTGCTGGGATACGGTTCACGGGTGCACGTCGTGATCATGGGTTGTGGCCGCGTCGGTTCGACGCTCGCCCGCAGCCTCGAGGACCGCAACCACACCGTGTCGATCATCGACAGCGAGCCGGACGCCTTCCGCCGCCTCGGCCCGGAGTTCAACGGCGACAAGATCACCGGCTACGGCTTCGACCAGCAGGTGCTGGAGAAGGCCGGCATCCGGCGCGCCGACGCGTTCGCCGCGGTGTCCAGCGGTGACAACTCCAACATCATCGCCGCCCGGGTCGCGCGGGAGACCTTCGGCCTCCAGCAGGTCGTCGCCCGCATCTACGACCCGGGGCGCGCCGAGGTCTACCAGCGCCTCGGCATCACGACCGTCGCCACGGTGAAGTGGACCGCCGACCAGGTGCTGCGCCGCCTGCTGCCGGCGGGCGCCGAGCCCGACTTCCGCGACCCGTCCGGCACCATCCGCGTCGACCACGTCCCGGTGCCGGAGGCCTGGATCGGCAGCCGCACCGTCGAGTTCCAGATGCAGTCGCGCAGCCGGATCGCGTGGATCGACCGCCTCGGCGAGGGCATGCTCCCGACCCGCGAGAGCGTGCTGCAGGAGGGCGACATGCTCCACCTCGTGATCCGCGAGGAACAGGCCGCCCACGCCTACGCCGTGCTCGAGGCCGGCCCCGAAGCCGACTGACCCGCACCCGAGACCAGGAGCACTGCACACATGCGCGTCGCCATCGCCGGAGCCGGGGCCGTGGGCCGCTCGATCGCCCGTGAGCTGATCGAGAACGGCCACCAGGTCCTGCTCATCGACAAGAACCCCTCCTCCATCCGCCCCGAGCGGGTGCCCAACGCGGAGTGGCTGCTCGCCGACTCCTGCGAGCTGTCCTCGCTGGCCGAGGCCCAGCTCGGGACGTGCGAGGTGGTGATCGCCGCCACCGGCGACGACAAGGCCAACCTGGTGACGTCGCTGCTGGCCAAGACCGAGTTCGGCGTCCCGCGGACCGTCGGCCGGGTCAACCACCCCAACAACGAGTGGCTCTTCACCGAGGCCTGGGGCGTCGACGTCAACGTCTCGACGCCGCGCATCATGTCGGCGCTGGTCGAGGAGGCCGTCTCGGTCGGTGACCTGGTGCGGTTGTTCACCTTCCGCCAGGGCAACGCCAACCTCGTCGAGCTCACGCTCGCCGCGGACTCGCCCTACGTCGGCACGCCCAGCGGGCTCGTGCCGTTCCCCGACAACTGCGCGCTGGTCACGATCCTGCGCGACGGGCAGGTCTACACCCCGGACGCCGAGCAGCCGCTCGAGGCCGGCGACGAGCTGCTGTTCGTCGTCCCCGCCGAGGTCGAGGGCGAGCTCGAGCAGCTGCTGTCACCCGGTCGCGGCGTCGGCTGACGCCACCGGCGTGCGGTTGCGCGAGAGCAGCCACACCATCGAGCCGAGCGCGGCGAGCTGGAGCGGCCACCCCAGCACGATCTTGAGCACGCCGAGCGCGGCGACCGCGGCGTCCGGGTCGAGGGAACCGGACGAGCCGGCGAGCCAGATCGGCGCCTGGACCGCGACGCGGACCGCGCACGGCAGGACCAGCAGCCAGGTGAGGCGGCTGCAGAGCCGCACGACCTGGCGGTCGCCGTGCCACGCCGTCGCGTCGCCGGTGATGCTGCCGACCATGAAGCCGACCAGCGGCCAGCCGATGAGGCAGGTCAGCGCGAGCACCACGGCGTACCCGCCGTTGTAGAGGATGCCGGGCAGGAAGTAGGCCAGCGCCTGGTCCTCCGCGGAGCCGCCCGAGGCGGCCGAGCGGTGCACGAAGTACCACCCGATCGCGATCCCGAACAGCGCGTTGACCACGAACTGCACCGTCGAGCGCTGGAACAGCCGCACCGCGAGCAGCACGAGCGCCGCGCCGATGCTGACGACCAGCGCCGTGTCGAGGTCGCGCAGCGTCAGCCACGTGACGGTGAAGAGGATCGTCGGGACGGCGGCCTCCGCCATCCCGCGCCGGCCGCCGAGCGCCTTGGCCAGCTGGCCGCGGACCACCTCCTCGACCGTCTCCTCCCCCACCGGCCGGGCCGCGGTCGCGGGACTGTCGTCGTCCGGAGCGGTCACGGGCGCAGCTCGTATCGCGGGTTGAACATGATCGGTACGCCGCCCTGGCGACCGATGCAGCCGGCGACGGTCACCGACCGGCCCGGCTCGACCCCGGAGATGCGGCGGCGACCCAGCCACACGATCGTGATCGTGCCCGACCCGTCGTCGAGCTCGGCCTCGAGGGCGGGGACCCCGCCGCGGGGGCGCAGCGTGACGGTCCGGAAGACGCCGTTGACCACGACGTGCTCACGCTCGGGGGCGTCGGCGATCGCGACCGCGTCCTGGCTGGTGTGGGTCTGACGCAGGTCGCGCTGGTGCTGGTCCTGGCTGTCGGCCCACCGGGACAGGGCCTGGCGGACCCGGCTCTTGGGCACCGCTCACCTCACCCGTCGGGCGTCGTCCGGCAGCCGCACGGGCAGCGGCTCGCCGACCGGCATGGCGTGCTCGCCGCGGCTCACGACGATCTGCGCCAGCGCGTCGTCCCACTCCGGCACGGCGTCCGGCTCGACGGCCGGGCGTCCGAGGAAGGAGGCCCGCAGCATCCACCGCGCGCCGTTGACGCCGACGATCCGCGACGGCTGGGTGGCCGCCGTGCCGTCGGGGCGCTGCACCGGCAGCTGGCAGACCAGCTCGGTGCCCCAGCGACCCTCGCGCTCCTCGGCCGTGCCGCCGCGCCGGGCGATGTCCTCGGCGATCTGCGGACGCACGGTCGACCACAGGTCGCCGCCGCGCGGGGCCGCGAAGGCCTGGAACTCGCAGGCGCCGTCGGGGCCGGCGAGCATCACCGCGCGCACCTCGCCCGAGGCCTCGTCGACCTGCAGCCGCAGCTCACGGTCCGCGATCGGCGGGACCAGCACGGAGCCGAGGTCGGCGCGCTCGACGCCGTCGCCCTCCACGTCGGAGACGTCGTACGGGCCGCCGTCGGGCTGCGTGGCCCCGGTGCCGGCGGCCTGGGGCGCGTCGGCCGCGGCTTCCGTCGTGGCGGTCTGCTCGGCCTTGCGGCGCAACCTCACGTCATAGCTCCTTCATGCTCGTTCCGGCTCACGGGCGCGAACCGGTACCTGTAGAACCGTAGCCCCCGGCGCCGCGGGACGACTCCGGGAGCACCCCCACCTCGACGAAGCGCGCCCGCTCGAAGCGCTGGACGACCAGCTGCGCGATCCGGTCCCCGCGGGCGAGCGTCACCGGCTCGACGGGGTCGTGGTTGACCAGGAGCACCTTGATCTCCCCGCGGTAGCCGGCATCGACCGTGCCGGGCGTGTTGACGATCGACAGCCCGTGGCGGTGCGCCAGGCCGGAGCGCGGGTGGATCAGCGCGACGTAGCCGTCCGGCAGCGCGACCGACAGCCCCGTCGGCACCAGCGCCCGCTCGCCCGGGGCGAGCGTGAGGTCGACGGTCGTGTGCAGGTCGGCCCCGGCGTCGCCCGGGTGGGCGTACGACGGCAGCGGCAGGCCCGGGTCGAGGCGCACCACCGCGACCTCGAGGTCTGCTGCGGGCGTGCGGTCGGGCGTGGGGTCGGGCGTGGGGCTCGGGTCGTGGTCGGGCACGAGGAGGCAATCTATAGGCTCTGCGCCGTGGACTACGCCGAACGCCTCACCGTGCCGCTGCGCTGGTGGGCGCAGGGCACGATGCTCGTGGCGTCGCTCTGGCTCGCCGTGCTGGCCGCGACCCCCGGCCCGGTCGCCTGGTCCACCACCCTCGGCGCGCTGGCGCTGATGGTCGCCCTCTTCGTGTCCTACGGCAACGTCCGGGTGGGCGTGGCCGGCGGCGAGCTGCGCGCCGGGCGCGCGCACATCCCGCTGACCCACGTCGGCGAGGTCGTGGCCCTCGAGCCGGAGGAGATGCGCCGCCTGGCCGGACGCGACGCCGACGCGCGCGCCCACCTGCTCCTGCGGCCGTACGTGAAGCGGGGCGTCCGTGTCGAGGTCACCGACCCGGCCGACCCGACGCCGTACTGGCTGATCAGCTGCCGGCGCCCCGACCGGCTGGTCTCGGCCGTGCGGGTGAACCACACCGGCCCGCACGCTGGGTAGGGTTGCCGCCATGGCCTCCACGGACTCGAACAGCAAGTTCTACTCGGCGTTCTCGCTCGTCGCGGCGATCGGCGCCGCCTCCATCGCCAAGAAGGCCCTCAACACCACGTGGCGGGCGACCACCGGCAAGAACCCGCCGGCCAACCCCGCCGATCCCGACGTGAGCCTCGCCGAGGCCGTCATGTGGGCGACCGTCAGCGGCACCCTCATCGGCGTGGCGCGGATGCTCGCCACCCGCCGCGCCGCCCACTACTACGCGAAGTCCACCGGTCACCTCCCGCCCCAGCTCCAGAAGGACGACCAGGACGCCGCGAAGGCGCCCGCGCCCCAGTCCTGACCCACGACGGTCCCGAACGGCCGGTCCTGACGCTCGGTCCGGACGCCCGTCCTGGAGCCCGGGGTCGACGCTCCCCGCTGAGTCTCTCCGAGACTCAATGCGTGTGAGGCGCTGACCGCCCTGCCTGCTGCCTCGGCGGTCGAGTCTCCCGCAGACTCAACCACGATGGCAGAGCACGGACGCGCCGACCGGGTCGACCCTCGACAGTGAGTCGCCCAGAGACTCAGCCGAGAGGGTCATCCACCCCCTCGGCCCGCCTGTCCCGCCCGACGGGGCACCGTCCCCAGCGTCGTCGGTGTGCGGCCCCTGGACCACGAAGCGTCCACAGGACGGGTCCGGGCCGGCCTGGAGGGGGCCCTGTGGAGAGGCCGCGGCGCGCTGTCGCACGTCCGTCGTCAGATGGCTTCAGGACACGCGTCCGACCGGGACGCGGGCGACGACAGGACGGGCGAGGGCATGGACATCACCGGCGAGGAACACGGCGGGGCGGGCGAGCGCGCGACGGCACACGACCGGCACGGCGGTCCGCACACGCGCCGGAGCTGGGCCGGAGCCGTCGCCCAGGATCCGTCGCCCGACATGGCGGACTGGACCGAGGCGGAACGCGTGGCGTGGGGCCTGGGACCGTTCGACGGCGGGATGCCGGGGATGGTGCGGCGCGTACGTCGGATCCTGGACGTGTCGCAACGAGGACTGGCCGCGCTGCTCGGGGTGTCGCAGTCGGTGGTGGCGCGCTGGGAGACCGGGCGGACGAGCCCGCGCGTCGCGATGCTGCAGCGGATCCTGGGGCTCGCGCGGCTGGCCCTCACGGTCCACGACGAGGAGTCGGGCGAGCTGGTCGAGCCGATGCGTGACGACGGGGCGCGCACGCGGGGCGGGAGCCGGTTCCCCGCCCACACCGACATCCGCGCCACCGGATGGTGGCTGCCGCGTCACCTGCGGACGTGGACGTCGATCGAGGCGTGGGCGTGCCAGCGGCGCTCGCGGGCTGCGCTGGTCCCGCTGATCCGCCACCGCACGTCGCCGCACTGGAAGCGGGTCGAACGGTTCCTCCTCGGCACCCCGGACGACCACCCCGCGCTGCACCAGATGGTCGCCGAGGTCCAGTCCCTCGACGACCTGCGCGAGGCGCGCCGCCGTGCAGCCGGCAACGGCCACCCGCATCCGGCGGCCTGACCCCGGCGACCTGACCCCGGGCACGACACAGCGCCCGCCCTCGAACGAGGAACGGGCGCTGTCGCGTACAGGTCCGGTCGCGGCTCAGATGCAGTCGCGGCAGATGAGCTTCTTCTCGTCCGCCAGCTGCGAGCGGTGGTGGACCAGGAAGCAGCTCATGCAGGTGAACTCGTCGTCCTGGCGCGGCATCACCTCGACCGCGAGCTCCTCGTGCGAAAGGTCGGCACCGGGCAGCTCGAAGGACTCGGCAGCCTCCGTCTCGTCCTCGTCGACCTTGCCCGAGTTCTTGTCGTGGCGCCGCGCCTTGAGCTCCTCGATGCTCTCCTCGCTCTGGTCCTCCTCGGACTTGCGCGGTGCGTCGTAGTCGGTGGCCATCTCTCCCTCTCCCCATGCTGTGGAGGCGCCCTGCCGGGTCACGGCAGGGGCGTCGCCAGTTGTGCTCGTCGTCGGCGCCAGATTGTGCACCATGAACCGGTTCCGTGGTGAGCCGGTCCGCGACGTGTCGCCTGAACAGTGGCCACCGTCTCCCTATTCCCCGGGAGCCCGGGGCGTTGCTGCGGCGATCCTGATCGGAACCGACCACCTGTTCGGGTGGTCGGGAACGACGCCGGAGGACCCGCTCAGGCGTGGACGGGCTCGAGGAAGCCGGCCGACTCCAGTGCCGTCACGAACTCGTCCCAGCCGGCCGCGGGGCTTCCGACCACGACGACGTCTGCGGGCTCGGCCTCGGCCGTGTGGCGCCCGCGCAGCACCCCGAAGCGACCACCCGCCTCGCGCAGCACCAGCCCGCCCGCGGAGTGGTCCCAGGGCTGCGGTCCCGCCTCGACGTAGCCGTCGGCGGCCCCCTCGGCGACGTGGCACAGGTCCAGCGCGCACGATCCCATCCGGCGGATGTCGCGCACCTCCGGGAGCAGCGCGGCGAGGCACGCCGCCTGGTGCTCACGCACCTCGCGCTGGTAGCCGAACCCGGTGAGCACGAGCCGCTCGGCGAGCGGCGGGACGGGTCGCACCGCGAGCGGGACGCCGTCGCGGGTGCTGCCCGCGCCGGCCGCGGCCGCGTAGGTGAGCCCGGTCCAGATGGCGACCACGGCGCCGGCGACGACGTCGCCGTCGACCTCGACCGCCACGGAGACGGCACAGTCGGCGAGGCCGTAGAGGTAGTTCACGGTCCCGTCGATCGGGTCCACGATCCACCGCACGCCGCTCGTGCCCGGCCGGTCGTCGCCCTCCTCGCCGAGGACGGCGTCGTCGGGCCGGTGCTCGGCGATCCGGCGCCGCAGCAGGTCCTCGACGGCTCGGTCCGCCTCGGTCACCACGTCCACCGCGCTGGTCTTGGTGTCGGCGACCTCGATGCCGCCGCGCCGCATGTCGCGGGCCAGGCCGGCTCCCTCCCGCGCGAGCGCGACGGCCAGGTCGCGGAGCGCGGCCGGATCCGGACGCTCGGCTGCCGTCACGAGTCGGCCCCGCAGAGCGCGGGGCGCTCGCCGCGGGCGTTGGGGCAGCACCCGACGCCGCAGACGTCCGGGCCCGCGGGCATCGACCCGACGGCCGGGCGCTCGGGGGATCCGCCCCGCTCGGCGGCGGCGCGCTCCAGCACCAGGTCGCGGACCATCGCGACGAACCGGGGGTCGGTGCCGGCGGTCGCGGCGCGGGCGGCGCGGATGCCGAGGCGCTCGGCGGTCGCCATCGCCTCGGTGTCGAGGTCGTAGATGACCTCCATGTGGTCGGACACGAAGCCGATCGGGGCGAGGACGACGTCGCTCACCCCGTCGGTGGCCAGCTCCTCGAGGTGGTCGTTGACGTCGGGCTCGAGCCACGGCGTGGACGGCGCGCCCGAGCGCGAGCAGTAGACCAGGTCGTGGCGGTGCGCACGCCCCGTCGCCTCGCGCACCCGCCGGGCGATCTCGTCGGCCACGCTGCGGTGCTGCCGGACGTACGCGCCGCGCGGCTGCCCCGCCGGGTCGAGCGAGCCGCTGGTCTCCCCCATCGCCGTCGGGACCGAGTGGGTCACGAACACGAGCCGGGCCGTGTCCCCGTTGTCGGGCAGCTCCGAGAGCGCGGCCAGCACGGCATCGACGGCGGGCTCCACGAAGCCGGGGTGGTTGTAGTACTGCCGCAGCTTGTCCAGCCGCGGGGCGCCCGGCACCTGCTGCACCGCGTCGTAGAGGTTCTCCCGGTACTGCCGGCACGACGACCACGACGAGTACGCCGACGTGGCGAAGACCGCGGCGCGCTGGACGCCGTCCGCCGTCATCTGCGCGAGCGTGTCGGCGAGGTACGGGTCCCAGTTGCGGTTGCCGAAGTAGACCGGCAGGGCGATCCCCTGCTCGGCGAAGTCCTTCTCCAGCGCCGCGATCAGGGCGCGGTTCTGGTCGTTGATCGGGGACTTGCCGCCGAAGAGGAAGTAGTGCTCCCCCACCTGCTCGAGCCGCTCGCGCGGGATGCCGCGGCCGCGGGTCACGTTCTCGAGGAACGGGACCACGTCCTCGGGCTTCTCGGGGCCTCCGAACGAGAGGACGAGGAGGGCGTCGTAGGGCTGCACGTCGGGACCCGCGGAAGTCATGTCGACAGGATAGAGAGCGCCCCGATGCGCTCCGCGGGCACTCCTGGTCCGGACCGCCCGCCCATCGACGCGCAGATGGCCTACCGTGCGGCCATGACGACGCCCTTCGACGGCACCCGCTGGCGCAACTGGTCCGGCCTCGAGGAGGCCGTCCCCCAGCACGTCGAGACACCGGCCGACACCGCCGCGGTCGTCGACGCGGTACGCCGGGCGCGCCGCGACGGCACGACCGTCAAGATGACCGGCACCGGGCACAGCTTCACCGCGATCGCCGCGCCCGAGCACACGCTGCTCACCCCGGACGCGATGGCGGGGATCCTCGCCGTCGACCGCGAGGCGATGACCGTGACCGCCCGTGCCGGGACCCGTCTCGCGGACCTCAACCTCGCCCTCGAGCGGCTCGGGCTGTCGCTGCACAACATGGGCGACATCGCCGAGCAGACGCTGGCGGGCGCCACCTCCACCGGAACCCACGGCACCGGCGGCGTCGCGGCCGGCCTGGCCGCCCAGCTCGCCGCCCTCGAGCTCGTCGACGGGACCGGTGAGGTCGTGCGCGCCTCGGCGGGGGAGAACCCCGACGTCCTCGAGGTCGCGCGCGTCGGCCTCGGCGCGCTCGGCGTGCTGACCAGCCTGACCTTCCGCGTGGAGCCGCTCTTCGTGATCGAGGCGCACGAGCAGCCGATGCGCTGGGACGAGGCGCTGGCGTCCTACGACGACCTCGTCGCCGACGCCCACCACGTCGACATGTACTGGTTCCCCCACACCGACGCGATGATGGTCAAGCAGAACCACCGCACCGACCTCGAGCCGGGCGAGCAGGAACCGCCGTCGCGTCTCGCGGCGTGGCGCGAGGACGAGCTGGTCTCCAACACCCTCTTCGGGGTGCTGTGCCGCGTCGGGTCGCGCGCCCCAGCACTGATCCCCCGGATCAACCGGGTCGCCGGCCACGCCCTCTCCGAGCGGCGCTACACCGACCTGGCGCACCGCGTCTTCGTCAGCCCGCGGCGGGTGCGCTTCCGCGAGATGGAGTACGCGGTCCCGCGCGAGGTCGGCCTCGACGTGCTGCGCGAGTGCCGCCGGGTCATCGACGCGAGCGACTGGCGGATCGCGTTCCCGGTCGAGGTCCGGACCGCGCCGGCCGACGACATCGCGCTGTCGACCTCGCACGGCCGCGACAGCTTCTACCTCGCCTTCCACGTCCCGATGGACACCGACCATCGGCCGTACTTCGACGGCCTCGAGCCGGTGCTCCGCGAGGCGGGCGGGCGACCGCACTGGGGCAAGGTCCACACCCGCACGGCGGCCGACCTGGCTCCAGCGTACGACCGGTTCGACGACTTCCTCGCGATGCGCGAGCGGCTCGACCCGGACCGGGTCTTCGCCAACGCCTACCTCCGGCGGGTCCTCGGGGACTGACCGGGGACGAGCCGGCGTCGGACCGGCGTCAGACGTTGGCGGGCCCGCGCGGCATCGGGGCCTGCCAGCCGCGCACGAGCGCGAGCAGTCGCCAGCCCAGGCAGGTACCGAAGCCCGCCGCGGCGACCACGAGCAACGAGACGTCGGCCCGGTCGAGGACCACGGCGACGGCGGCCCCGGCCAGCGCCGGGGTGGCGTAGAGCGCGCCCTCGAAGATCACCGGCACCCGGCCGGCGAGGACGTCGCGGAGCACGCCGCCACCGATGCCGGTGACCATGCCGAGCAGCGCCGCGGGCAGCGGCCCGAGGCCGTAGTCGACGGCCTTGAGGGCGCCGGTCACGCAGAACAGCGCCAGCCCGAAGGCGTCGAAGAGGGTGACCACCCGCTCGAGGCGGCCCACGGTCGGGTGGAAGACGAAGGTGACGACGCCGGCGGCGACCGGGACGAGCAGGTAGCGCCAGTCCGCGAGCGCGGCCGGCGGGGTGGCTCCGATGAGGACGTCGCGGATGAATCCGCCGCCCAGCCCGGTGACGCCGGCGAGGACGGTCGCGGCGAAGAGGTCGAGGTGCTTGCGGACCGCGACCAGGGCGCCCGTCACCGCGAACACGAAGATGCCGAGCAGGTCGAGCACGACCAGCGTCACGGCGAGCTCGGGAGAGGGCACGGACGCACAGGCTAGTCGCACACCCGCGGCAGGCGCGCCGCAGGCGTAGCGCCGCCGGGGCGCGGCGCTGGCGTAGGCTCGCCGGAACGGATGCCGCGCACCACGACGGACCCATCCGCGACCCGCCCAGACCACCCGATCGCAGTCAGGAGCCCGCCGGCCATGGCACAGCTGACGTTCCGCGGACGCAGCGGTGACGGCAAGCGCCTGCTGCTGGTGGACGACGAGGGTCGCGAGCACTCCGTGGTGATCGACGCACGGCTCCGCCGCGCCCTCACGGGCGTGCCCGACAGCACCGGCCAGTTGGAGATCCCGATGGAATCAAGCCTCCGTCCCCGCGACATCCAGACGCGCATCCGCGCGGGTGAGACTCCGGAGTCGGTCGCCCACGCCGCCGGTACGTCGGTCGAGAAGATCATGCCGTTCGCGGCACCCGTGCTGGCCGAGCGAGCCCACGTCGCCGACCGCGCTCAGCTCGCCTCGGTGCGGCGCCGCTCGCCCGAGTCGGGTGCCCGCACCCTCGGCGAGGCCGTGAGCGCCCACCTGCGCACCCACAACGTCGACCCGAGCACGGTGGAGTGGGACGCCTGGCGCCGCGAGGACGGTCGCTGGACCCTCACCGGGCTCTACGACGTCGCCGGCCGCGCCGGCATCGCGACCTTCTCCCACGACCCGCGCGGCAACTTCGTCACGGTCGACGACGACGACGCCCGCTGGCTGGTCGGCGACGCGGCACCCGCCGCCGCGACCCCTGCGTCCGACGACCTCGCCGCCGCGCGCCAGCGCCGGCTCAGCGCGGTGGGCGACGAGGACCTCCCGCTCGGCGACGACGCCCTCGAGATGGTCTCCGGCGAGCAGCCATCGGCCACCGCGGAGGACGACACCGACGACGCCCCCACGGCTGAGCTGGCCGCGCTCGGCACCGAGCAGCCCGTCGAGGCCTACCTCGAGGGCACCGACGACGTCGCCCGCGCCGGGTCGTCCGAGCCGGCCGGCACCGACGACGCCCCCGACGAGCAGCCGGCCGCGCCGGCCGCCTCCGAGCCGCGCAGCAAGCCCGCGCGCAAGCGGGGCCGTGCCTCCGTCCCGAGCTGGGACGAGATCATGTTCGGCGGCGGCAAGAACGACTGACGGTGCGCCTGACCCACATCGGCGTCCACCCGCTCAAGTCCGGCGCCGCCCGCTCCGTCACGTCCGCCTCCGTGCTGCCGCGTGGCCTGCGCGACGACCGGTCGTGGATGCTCGTCGACGCCGAGGGGCGCCTGGTGTCCGCCCGCGAGTCGCGTGCGCTGCTCACCGTGGTGGCCGACACGTCGACCACCGACCCGACCGTGGCCGCCGGCCTGCGTCTGCGGGCGCCGGACCTCGACGACCTCGACCTGGCGGTCCCCACGGGCGACACCGTGCCGATCCGGTTGCACTCCCTCGACCTGCACGCGGTCCCGGTGCCGGAGGCGGACGCCTGGCTGGCGAAGGCGCTCGGTCGCGACGACGTACGCCTGGTGTGGTGCGACGACCCCACGCGGCGTCGGCTCCAGCCGGGCTTCTCGGTCGAGACCGACCACACCGCGTTCGCCGACTCCTTCCCCGTCACCATCGCCTCGCTCGCCTCGCTGCGCCGGCTCGACGACTGGATCACCGAGCAGGCCCTCGAGCGCGGCGAGGAGCCGCCGGAGGCCTTGCCGATGGAGCGCTTCCGCCCCAACCTGGTCGTCGACGGCGACGAGCCGTTCGCCGAGGACCGCTGGCGATCGGTCACCGTGGGCGCCGTGCGGTTCCGGGTGGCCAAGCCGGTCGGCCGCTGCGTGATGACCACCATCGACCCGGGGACGCTGACCACCGGCAAGGAGCCGGTCCGCACCCTCGCGCGTCGCCGGCTCGACGACGGCAAGACGTTGTTCGCGGTGCACCTCGTGCCGGAGACCTCCGGCCGGGTGAGCGTGGGCGACGAGGTCGTCGCCGACTGATCAACGCCCGGTCGCGACCGGGCGGGACGGGTCGGTGACCCACCCGCTCCAGCTGCCGGGGTAGAGCGCGGCGTCGATGCCCGCCGACGCCATCGCGACCAGGTCGTGGGCGGCCGTGACCCCCGACCCGCAGTAGGCCGCGACGGTTCGAGCGGTGTCGGCGCCGACGGCGGCGTAGACCTCGCGCAGCCGCTCGGGCGCCAGGAACCGGCCCCGCTCGTCGAGGTTGGCCGTGGTCGGCACGTTGACCGCGCCCGGGATGTGCCCGGCGACCGGGTCGACCGGCTCGGTCTCCCCCGCGTACCGCTCGACGGCCCGGGCGTCGACGAGGACCTCGACGTCGGTGACGTCGTCGGGGCCGACGACGCGCATCTGCTTGGTGGGGCTGACGTGGAAGTCCCCGGGCTCCGGTCGGACGTCCCCCGCCTCGACCGGGTGGCCGTCGGCACGCCAGGCGCTCAGGCCGCCGTCGAGGACCCGCACGTCGCGGTGACCGTGGTAGCGCAGCAGCCACCAGGCACGGGCCGCGGCGCGACCCTCCCAGTCGTCGTAGACGACCACCGGGCGGTCTCCGAGCACGCCGACACGGCGCATCGCTGCCTCGAAGGTCCCCTCGTCCGGCAGCGGGTGGCGCCCGCCGTCGCCGGGCGGTGCCGCGAGGTCGGCGTCGAGGTCGACGTACGCCGCTCCCGGAACGTGGCCGGCCCGGTGCTCGTCCCGGCCGGGTGGCCCGCCCATCCGGTAGCGCACGTCCAGCACGGTGACGTCGCCCAGCTCGCGGGCGAGGGCGTCCGGCGTGACCAGCGGGCCGCGGTCGGACAGGGCCCGGGGAAAGTCGTCCATGCCCGGCACGGTAGCCGTCGCCCCGGAGGGTCGCTGTGACAAGATCGCCCGGACATGGCTGAACTGCACTTCTTCACGGGCACGATGGACTCCGGCAAGTCGACGCTGGCGCTCCAGACCAACCACAACCACGCGGCGCGCGGACGGGTCGGGCGGATCTTCACCACCCACGACCGCGCCGGCCAGGCGGTGCTCTCCAGCCGGCTCGGGCTCACCCACGACGCGCTCGAGGTCGACACCGACTTCGACTTCTGGACCTACGTGGTCGACACCCTCACCCGCGGCGGTCGCATCGACTACCTGATCTGCGACGAGGCCCAGTTCTACTCCCCCGCCCAGATCGACCAGCTCGCCAAGGTCGTCGACGAGCTGCAGATCGACGTGTTCGCGTTCGGCATCCTCACCGACTTCCGCTCCCAGCTGTTCCCGGGCAGCGGCCGGCTCGTCGAGCTCGCCGACCGGATGAACGTCCTGCAGGTCGAGGCGCTGTGCTGGTGCGGCAAGCGCGCCACCCACAACGCGCGCACGGAGGACGGCGTGATGGTCACCGACGGCGAAGTGGTCGTGGTCGGCGACGTCGACCAGGTCGACGAGCCGCCCGCCCACGTCGCGTACGAGGTGCTGTGCCGCCAGCACCACCGGCGGCGACTCACCGCCGCGCGGGCCAAGGCCGTCAGCCTGGCGCCGGAGCCGCTCCCCTTCGGATGAGCCCTGGGCGGTTGAGTCGCCCAGAGACTCAGCTGCCGTCGATGACGGCTGAGTCTCCTGGAGACTCAGGTGCTGATGTCGGTTGAGTCTCCCAGGGACTCAACATGCCATGGGGGGTGAGTGGAGGTTGAGTCTCCGGGAGACTCACTCGTGCAAGGTGGCGCCGGGACCCCGGAAAGCCCGGCTCAGCCGAGGAGGATCGGGATGCTCATCTCGGCCGAGGTGAGCGACCCGTGCAGGCCGACGAGCGTGGTCTCGTAGGCGAAGTCGCGCGACGACACGACGGCCACATCCTCGTGGCAGGCGACCATCACGTCGCCCAGCCGCGGCAGGACGCCGGGGTGGACGGCGCCGAACCAGCCGCGCGCGACCGCGTCCTCGCGGGCGAGCACCGTGGCCCGTGGTCCGAGCACCTCGCGCCAGGTCGCGACCACGTCGGCGACCGCGCCGGCGGAGCAGTACACGTGGCGGAAGCGGGCCTCCCCGCCGAGGAGGGCCACGCCGTCGCGCATCCCGTCGACCGCGTCGACGTCGACCCGGGCCTGCGTGGGGCTGTCGACCATGCCGTGGTCGGCGACCACGAGCAGCCGGGTCGACGACGGCAGCGCCTCGCGGAGCTGCTCGGCCTCGGCGTCGACCATCGCCAGCTGTTGGAGCCACTGGGAGGAGGCGACCCCGAACTTGTGCCCGGTCCAGTCGAGGTCGGAGTCGTAGACGTAGGTCAGCGACGGGGTGTGCGCGGAGGCCGCCACGACCGCCGCGATGCGCTCGCCGACCCGGTCCGCGCCGACGTAGGTCGCGCCGCGCTGCGAGGCGACCGTGAGCCCGGATCCGTCGAAGTCGCGCTTGTTGACCGACGTGACGTGCACGCCGGCCCGCGCCAGCCGACCGAACGCGGTGGGGTGGGGCTGCCACTCGAGCGGGTCGACGTGCTTGTCCCAGCCGAGGTGGTTGATGAGCCGGTTCGTGCCCGGGATGCGGGCCGTGTAGCCCACCAGGCCGTGCGCGCCGGGTGGCAGACCGGTGCCGAGCGAGGTCAGCGAGGTCGCGGTCGTCGACGGGACCCCGGCCGTCCCGGTCACGCTGCCCTCCACGAGCGAGGCGAGGTAGGGCGCCGCGTGGGCGTGGCGGGCGAGCAGCTCGGCCCCGAGGCCGTCGACGAGGAAGACGACGTAGGACGGCGCGGACGGCAGCTCGAGGCCCGTCGGGTGGTCGGCCAGCGGCACCCCCAGCGCGCGCGCGACCGAGGGGACGACGTCGGCGAGCGAGCGGTCGCCGTACGCGGGCTCGGTCAGACCGGCCCCCTGCGACGCGGAGGGCACCGGGGGCACCGAGGTCACCGGGCGGTCATCCGCGGGTGCTCGCCGACAGGGCGTCGGCGAAGGCCAGCAGCCCGCCCACCGCGTCGGCGCCCTCGGCCGCGGCGGAGACGCGCAGCGTGTAGTCGTCGCCGGCCAGCGTGCCGGTGTAGCCGTGGTCGGCGTCGCAGGAAGGGTCGGAGCAGCCGGCCGGCTCCAGGTCGAGGCGTCCGACGCCGCCCCAGCCGATGGTGAGCACCGCCTCGGCGGGCGGCGCGACGCCGGCGGTCGGGTTCGCGACCATCCGCGTGACGACGACCGTGCGGATCGAGGCCAGGGTCACCGCCTCCGTCGTGGTGGACGTGTACGGCTCGGGCAGCAGGTCGTCCCCGGGGTGCTCGTCGGTGTGGGCGATGACCAGTCGGGTCGGCGTCAGCAGCAGGGCGGTGAGGTGCCGGCGCACCTCCTCGTGGTCGAAGGTCGTCTCGTGGTGGACGAAGTAGGAGACGACGTCCTCGCCCCCGGCGGCCGAGAACACGCCGTCGGCGACGACCTCCGGGTAGTAGCCGGTGCGGTGGATCGCCTGGCGGAGCTCGTCGGAGACGTCCGCGACGCGGGTGGAGCGGGGCATGGATGAAGTCTGTCACGCAACCCCGGTCAACCGGGGAGCGTGTCCCCCGGCATCGTGGACAGCCGCCGCACGAACCAGTCCGAGCGGGGGTCCTTGACCGGCTCGACCCGCACGCTCGCACCGAGGACGGTGGCGCCGTCGGCCCCCGCCAGCACGAGCGGGAGCTGGAGCGCCCGGACCTGCGGCAGGTCGTGCTGCAGCTGGGCGACTTGGCGCACCAGCCGCTCGATCTCCGCGACGTCGACGATCTCGCTGCCGCGGTAGCCGAAGAGCAGGGGCGATGCCTTGATCTCGCGGACCATGTCCTGCGCGTCGTGGTCGGCCAGCGGCGGGATCCGGTAGGACCGGTCGCCGAGCAGCTCGCTCAGCGGGCCGCCGATGCCGAACGACAGGACGGGGCCGAAGAGCGGGTCCTCCATCGTCGCGATGGTGACCGGGACCCCGGGCGGCGCGTTGCGCTGGACGACGAACCCGGCGCGTGCCGCGTCGGTGATGACCTGGTTGAGCGTCGTCCAGGCGTCCTGCATCTCCTCCGGGGTGTCGATGTTGCGCCACACGTGTGCGAGGTCGGGGCGGTCGCGCAGGTGCTCGGCGGTCGCCTTGAGGACGACGTCCCAGCCGAGCTGCTCGCCCGCGGCGACCGCCTCGTCGAGGGACTCCACGGCGTAGGTCTCCCACAGGTGGATGCCGTACGCGGCCAGCAGCCGGTGCTGCTCGGGGAAGTCGAGCTCGCGGCCCTCGGGGTGCTTCATCAGCAGCTCGTTGACGAGGTGCCGGGCGGCGTCGCGGTCGTTGACCTCCGCCTCGCCGCCACCGGTCTGTGGCACGCGGACCCACACGGCGTACTCGACGACGCGCGCGAGCGCCCGGACCGCCGCCTCGACCTCGGGGTAGGACGGCACCGATCCCCGTCCGGCGCTCGAGCCGGCGACGTCCGGCACGCGCAGCAGCTCGGGGACGCCCTCGGTGCCGAGGAAGGTCGACACGATCGGCTTGTCGGACTGCTCACCGACCGCGGCCAGCACGTTGGCGACGTCCTCGCGGGCGCCGGCGACGTTGAGCGGCGGGATGAAGATCGCGACCACCGAGTCGACCTCGGGGTCGTCGATCGCGGCGTCGAGCGCGTCCTCGAAGTCCTCCGCCGTGGCGTCGGCGCCCAGGGCGACCTGCTTGTTGACCACGAGGCCGACCGAGTTGGCGGCGTCCGCGGCGAGCAGCCCGAGCGCGTCCGAGTTGCCCACGATCGCCACCCGACGCCCGCGCGGCAGCGGCTGGTGCGCCAGCAGCTGGGCGACGTCGAACATCTCCTCCAGCGACTCGACCTGGATGATCCCGGCCTGGCGGAACATCGCGTCGACGGCCTCGGTGGGCGCCGCGATCTTGCGGACCGCGTGGCCCATCGGCACGCCCTGGGAGCTGCGCCCGGAGCGGACCGCGACGATCGGCTTGCGCCGGCTCACCCGCCGCGCGATCCGGGAGAACTTGCGCGGGTTGCCGATCGACTCGAGGTAGAGCAGGACCACCTCGGTGGCGTCGTCCTCCTCCCAGTACTGCAGGAGGTCGTTGCCGGACACGTCGGCGCGGTTGCCGGCGCTGACGAACGTGGTGAGGCCGAGGCCGCGGTTCTGGACCTTCTCCAGGATCGCCGAGCCCAGCGCGCCGGACTGGCAGAAGAAGCCGGCACGACCGCGCGGGGGCATCACCGACGACAGCGAGGCGTTGAGCGAGACCTCGGGGTCGGTGTTGATGATGCCGAGCGCGTTGGGGCCGATCAGCCGCAGGCCGTAGGAGCGCGACAGCCCGACCAGCCGGCGCTGGCGCTGGCGGCCCTCCTCGCCGGTCTCGGCGAACCCCGAGGAGATCACCACCAGCCCGTGGACGCCCTTCGCGGCGCAGTCGAGCACGACGTCCTGCACTGCCTCGGCCGGCACGGCGACGACCGCGACGTCGACCTCGCCGGGGATCTCCCCCACCGACTTCCACGCCGGCATGCCGGCGACGGAGTCCGCGCTCGGGTTGACCACGTGGATGCGGCCGGAGAAGTTGCCGAGCACGAGGTGGCGCACGAGGGCGCGGCCGATCGTGTCCTGGCGGCGGCTCGCGCCGATGATCGCGACCGACTTCGGCGAGAAGAACCGCTCGATGGACGCCTGCTCCGCACGGTGCTCGCGCTGCTCCATCACGCCGATCGCGGTCTCGGTCGGGTCGATGCGGAAGACCAGCTCCATCACGCCGTCCTCGAAGGCGCTCTTCACCTGGTAGCCGGCGTCCTTGAAGGTGTGGATCATCGCCTGGTTGTCCGGCAGCACCTCGGCGACGAACTCCTCGACGCCGCGCTCGCGCCCCGCCTGGGCGAGGTGCTCGAGCAGGAGCTGGCCGATCCCGCGCCCCTGGTGCTTGTCCTCGACGAGGAACGCCACCTCGGCGTAGCCGGGGCGGATGGTGTCGTAGCGACCGACGGCGATCATCTTCCCCGCGACCAGCAGGATCAGCGCCACCCGGTCGCGATGGTCGACGCGGGTGAAGCGGTCGAGGTCGCGCTCGGAGAGCTCGGGCATCGGCGAGAAGAACCGGTAGTACTTCGACTGGTCCGAGACGCGCGCGTAGAACTCGACGAGCAGCGCCCGGTCCTCGGGCTGCATCGGGCGGATGTGCGCCGTACGGCCGTCGCGCAGCAGGACGTCGGCCTCCCAGTGCCGTGGCGGCGCCGTCGTACCCGGCTCGTCGGTCGTCGCGTCCACGTCGCTCACACCGGCAATCTATCGGTGATACCCCGCCCGGCGTGCCCCTGTCGGCGGACGCGCCCCGACCGGGGACAATGGCCGGCATGGCACGACGTACGACGAAGCAGCCCCTCCCGGACGACTTCGAGGAGCACATCCTCGACACCGACATCCGCGACGAGATGCAGACGTCGTTCCTGGAGTACGCCTACTCCGTCATCTACTCCCGCGCGCTCCCCGACGCCCGCGACGGCCTCAAGCCCGTCCAGCGCCGGATCCTCTACACGATGGACGACATGTCGCTGCGGCCCGACCGCGGCCACGTCAAGAGCGCCCGCGTCGTCGGCGAGGTGATGGGCCGGCTGCACCCGCACGGCGACGTCGCGATCTACGACGCCCTCGTCCGGATGGCGCAGCCGTGGTCGATGCGGCTGCGCACCGTCGACGGGCACGGCAACTTCGGCTCGCCCGACGACTCCCCCGCCGCGATGCGCTACACCGAGTGCCGGATGGCGCCCGCCGCGGTCGCGATGACCGCCTCCATCGACGAGGACACCGTCGACTTCAAGCCCAACTACGACTCGCGCGAGATGGAGCCGGTCGTGCTGCCGGCCGCGATCCCGCACCTGCTCGTCAACGGCTCGGCCGGCATCGCGGTCGGCATGGCCACCAACATCGCGCCGCACAACCTGGTCGAGGTCGTCCAGGCGCTCAAGCACCTGATCACCCACCCCAAGGCATCGCTCGACGACCTGATGCGGTTCGTCCCCGGTCCCGACCTGCCCACAGGGGGAAAGATCGTCGGGCTCGACGGGATCCGCGACGCCTACGAGTCCGGGCGCGGCACCTTCAAGATGCGGGCCACGGCCCGGGTCGAGTCGGTCACCGCCCGCCGCAAGGGGATCGTCGTCACCGAGCTGCCCTACGGCGTCGGCACCGAGCGGGTGATGGAGCAGATCAAGAAGCTGGTCCTGGCCAAGAAGCTGCAGGGCATCGCCGACATCAAGGACCTCAGCGACCGCGACCACGGCCTGCGCCTGGTGATCGAGGTGAAGAACGGCTTCGTCCCTGAGGCGCTGCTCGAGCAGCTCTACCGCCAGACCGCGATGGAGGACTCGTTCGGCATCAACGCGGTCGCGCTCGTCGACGGCCAGCCCCGCACGCTCGGCCTCAAGCAGCTGCTCGAGGTCTTCCTCGGCCACCGCTTCGACGTGGTGCGGCGGCGCTCGGTCTTCCGGCGCACGAAGGCCGCCGACCGGCTCCACCTCGTCGACGGCCTCCTCATCGCGATCCTCGACATCGACGAGGTCATCCAGGTGATCCGCTCCTCCGACAACGCCGCCGCGGCCAAGGAGCGCCTGATCCAGGTCTTCGAGCTCTCCGAGGTCCAGGCCGACTACATCCTCGACATGCCGCTGCGCCGGCTCACGAAGTTCTCCAAGCTCGAGCTCGACAAGGAGAAGGCCGAGCTCGAGCGCACCATCGAGCACCTCGACGCGATCCTCGCCGACGAGAAGCTGCTGCGGAAGGTCGTCTCCGACGAGCTCGGCGACGTCGCCAAGGAGCACGGCACCCCGCGCCGGACCGTGCTGCTCGGCGCCGCGCCGGCGGTCTCGGCCGCCGCGACGGCCGTCGAGGTGTCCGACGACCCGTGCTTCGTGCTGCTCTCCTCGACCGGCCTGCTCGCCCGTACGCGCGACACGTCCGCGCTGGGCTCGGGCGGCGACCGGGCCAACCACGACGTCGTCGTGTCCGCGGTGCTGACCTCCCGGCGCGGCGAGGTCGGGCTGCTCACCAACCGCGGCCGGCTGGTGAAGGTGGCCGTCCTCGACATCGGCGCCGAGCTGCCCGCCACCGCCAACGACCCGAACGTCGCCGGTGGTGTCCCGCTGACCGAGCTGGTCTCGCTGGAGGCCGGCGAGCGGGTCCTCGCCCTCACCACCCTCGCCAGCGACGGCTGGGGCCTCGCGCTCGGCACCCGCGACGGCGTCGTCAAGCGGGTCAACCCCGAGGTGCTCAACCGCGACGACTGGGAGGTCATCGGGCTCAAGGACGGCGACGAGGTGGTGGGCGCCGTCGAGCTGCGCACCGGCGACGAGGAGCTCTGCTTCATCTCCACCGACGCCCAGCTGCTGCACTTCCCCGCCTCGGGCGTACGCCCCCAGGGACGCTCGGGCGGCGGCATGGCGGGCATCAAGCTCGGCCTCGGGCAGCGGGTCGCGTTCTTCGGCGCCTTCGACCCCGCCGACGCGGTCGTGGTGACGGCCTCGGGCTCCTCGACCGCGCTGGAGGGCACCGAGCCGGGGGCGGTCAAGGTGACGCCGTTCAGCGAGTACCCCGGCAAGGGCCGCGCCACCGGCGGCGTGCGCAGCCACCGCTTCCTCAAGGGCGAGGACGTCCTCGTCACCGCCTGGGCGGGCCCCGGGCCCGCCCGCGCGGCGGCGGCCAGCGGGGCGCCGGTCGAGCTGCCGGCGGCCACCGGCAAGCGCGACGGCTCGGGCGTGCCGGCCCCGCAGCCGATCGCCGCGGTCGCCCCGCCCGCGGCCAGCCAGGTCGACGCCGACGCGTCGGAGCCGCCGGCGACCGCGCCTGTGGAAGGCTGAGCGCATGCGTGCTCCCCTCACCGGACGAACCCGTCTCACCGCGACGGCCACGGCCGTCCTCCTGGCCCTGCCGACCCTCGCCGCCTGCTCGGGCGACGACTCCCAGGCCGCCGACGGCACGTCGCCCGAGGAGGTCCTGTCCGAGGCCTCCACCAAGCTCGCCCGGACCAGCGGCGTCGACCTCACGCTGTCGACGCCCGCCCTGCCGGACGGCGTCGCGGGGATCAAGGAGGCCGCCGGCACGGTGACCGACGCGCCCGCCTTCGAGGGCACGATCACCGTGGTCTTCGCCGGGCAGACCGTCGACGTCCCCGTGGTCTCGGTCGACGACACGGTCTACGCACAGCTCCCGTTCACACCGGGGTGGAACAAGGTCAACCCCAAGGAGTACGGCGCCCCTGACCCGTCGGGCCTCGTCGGCCAGGACGGGTTCGCCGGCCTGCTCAACCTCACCGACTCCCCCGAGGCGGGCGAGAGCGTGCGCGGCGGCGCGGACAACAAGGAGGTGCTCACCACCTACTCCGGCACCCTCCCCGGCGACGCGATGGACGCCGTGATCCCGTCGGCCTCCGGTGACTCCTTCGACGCCGAGTGGCAGGTGAGCGACGACGGCGAGCTGCGCAAGGCGACGCTCACCGGGGTGTTCTACCCCCACACCGACCCGATGACCTACACCGTCGAGTTCGCCGACTACGGCACGGAGAAGGACATCACCGCGCCGTGAGCCGGCCCTCGGAGCCGTCCACGGACACGGTGCCGCGCAGCTCGCGGCTCCTGCTCGCGATCGCCGCGGTCGCCGTCGCGTTCGCCGCGGCGGACACCTACGTGGTGGTCCTCGCGCTGCCCGACATGATGACCGGCGTCGGGATCCCGATCGACCAGCTCCAGCGCGCCGCCCCGATCGTCAGCGGCTTCCTGCTCGGCTACGTCGCGATGCTCCCGCTGATCGGGCGCATCGCCGACCTGCGCGGACGCGTCCCGGTGCTCGTCATGGCGCTGGTCCTGTTCGCGCTCGGGTCGCTGGTGACGACGCTCGCCTACGACATGCCCAGCATCGTCGCCGGACGCTTCCTGCAGGGCGTCGGCGGCGGCGGACTGGTCCCCGCGACGCTCGCGCTCGTCGCGGACCTCTACCCCGTCGACCGCCGCGGCGTCCCGCTCGGTGTGGTGTCGGCGGTCCAGGAGGTCGGGTCGGTCCTGGGGCCGCTGTTCGGCGCGCTCGTCCTGGCGGTCGCCGACTGGCGGGCGATCTTCGCGGTCAACCTCGCGGTCGGCCTGGTCCTCGCCGCCGCGGTCCGCGCGCTGGCCCGCTCCTCGGTGGTCGAGGCGCGAGCCGATACCTCGGTGGTTGAGGTGCGAGCCGATACCTCGGTGGTTGAGGTGCGAGCGGAGCGAGCCTCGAAACCCCGCCCCGACCTCGTCGGCCTCCTCCTCGTCGTGCTCACCCTCGTCGCGGGCGGCGTCGTCTTCCTGCGCCCGCCGGCGCTGATGCGCGACCTGACGTGGGGGCAGCTCTTCATCCCGTTCGCCGGCGACGGCCGCTGGCTGACTCCCGCGGGCACGGCGGCGGTCGCGGCGCTCGCCCTCCTGCTCGCGTGGTCGTGGTTCGCCCCTCGCCCGCTGCTCGACCTGCGCGGCTGGGTGCGGGTGCTGCTCGAGGCCGACCTCGTCGGGGCGCTGCTGCTGGCCCTGGCGCTCGGCGGGGTGATCCTCGCGTTCGCCACCGCTGACCCCAAGGTCGAGGTCTTCTCCCCGCGCGGCCGCTGGTACCTCCTCGGCGCGCTCGTCGCCACCGCCGCCTTCGTCTGGCACGTACGCCGCGCGGCCGCGCCGCTGGTGCCCCGCGGCGCGCTGCGGCGTACGCCCGCGTGGGGGGCGCTGCTCGTCAGCTTCTTCGTCGGCGCGGCGCTGATCGCGGCGCTCATCGACATCCCGCTCTTCGCCCGCACCACGGTCTACCCCGACGACCAGCTCCCGGCGGCGCTGGTGCTGGTCCGGTTCCTCCTCGCGCTGCCGGTGGGCGCGGTCGCCGGCGGCTACCTGATCCGCAGCGTCGCGCCGGGCGTCGTCACGGCCGGTGGCATGCTGCTCGCCGCCGCCGGCTTCGTGCTGATGACCCGGTGGGGGCTCACGACCATCGAGGAGCCGGTCGCCAACGTGGCGCTGGTCGTCGGCGGCCTCGGCTTCGGCCTCGCGCTCGCACCGGTCAACGCCGCGCTCCTCGCCTTCACCGACGACGACGTCCACGGCGTCGCCAGTGCCTTCGTCGTCGTCGCCCGGATGGTCGGCATGCTGGTCGGGATCTCTGCCCTCACCACGATCGGGCTGCGGCGCTACTACTCCGAGCAGCAGGCGATCCCCCCGGTCCAGGACGTGTGTGACGGGAAGAGCCGGTGCACGGCGTTCTCCGACCTGCTCCGCGTCGCCGGCATCGCCCAGGAGCACGCCGTGTTCTGGGGCGCGGCCGGGTGCGCGGTGGTGGCGGCGGTGCTGGCGCTCGTGCTGTTCCGCGAGGTCCGGCCCACCCGGCTCAGCACCCGGGACCTCTTCGCCTCCGGTGGCTGACGGGCGCTAGCCTGCGGGTCGTGGCTGACTCCTCGCACGACTTCGACGACCTGCTCGACGCCAACCGCGCCTTCGCCGACGCCTTCGACCTCGGCGGGTTCGACGGCAAGGCCCACGCCGGGATCGGCCTGATCACCTGCATGGACTCGCGCATCGACCCACTGCGCATGCTGGGGCTCAAGCAGGGTGACGCCAAGATCTTCCGCAACCCCGGTGCGCGGGTCACGCCGCAGGCGCTCGAGGCGCTGGTGCTCGGCGTCCACCTGCTCAACGTCCAGCGGATCCTCGTGGTCCCGCACACCCGCTGCGCGATGGCCTCGGCCAGCGAGCAGGAGCTGCGGGTCAAGGTCGGCGAGTCAGCGGGCGTCGACGCCAGCTGGGCGTCCTTCGGGGTGGTCACCGACCAGCTCGACCAGCTGCGCCAGGACGTCGCCAAGGTCCGCACCCACCCGCTGATCGGCGACCGTGCCAAGGTCGGCGGCTTCCTCTACGACGTCGACTCCGGGCTGCTCACCCAGCACGTCTGAGCGCGGGGCTGAGACGCCTTTCAGCGATCCCCGGCCGACCGGGGATCGCTGAACATGTCAGGGCGTGCACGGCCTGACAAGTTCAGGAAGGGCCTGACAACCCCTGGCGTCCGCCCGTGCCCCGACCCTCGGCCTGCATCTGCGCGATGCGCTGGTCGGTCCGGTCGATCCGGTACGCGTCGAGCGTCCCGTGGCGCACGCCGAGCCGGATGATCCAGTAGACGACGAGCGCAGCGAGCGCCCAGAGCACGAGCAACAGGAGCAGCGGCACCGCGGATTCCAGCATGCGAGCAGGCTAGCGGCATCGGGTGGCCCCGGCGCGGACCTCAGGCGTCCAGCGTCTCCACGTCGACCTCGTAGGCGCCCTGCACGATGAACTCCTTGCGCGGGGCGACGTCGGAGCCCATCAGCAGGTCGAAGACCCGGCTGGCCTCGTCGACGTCGTCGATCGTGAGCTTGCGCAGCGTGCGGTGGCGCGGGTCCATCGTCGTCTCCGCGAGCTGGTCGGCGTCCATCTCGCCGAGGCCCTTGTAGCGCTGGACCGGCTCCTTCCAGCGGACGTTCTTGCGCTTCAGGTCGGCCAGCTTCCGCTGCAGCTCGGCGTCGGAGTAGGTGTAGATGTACTTGTCCATGCCCTTCTTCGGGTTGGACAGCTCGATGCGGTGCAGCGGGGGGACGGCGGAGTACAGCCGGCCGTCGCGCACCAGGTCGGGCATGTACTTGAAGAACAGCGTCGCCAGCAGGCAGCGGATGTGGGCGCCGTCGGAGTCGGCGTCGGCCATCAGGATGATCCGGCCGTAGCGCGCGGCCTCGAGGTCGAAGGTGCGCCCCGACCCGGCGCCGACCACCTGGATGATCGAGGCGCACTCGGCGTTCTTGAGCATGTCGCCGACCGAGGCCTTCTGGACGTTGAGGATCTTGCCGCGGATCGGCAGCAGCGCCTGGAACTCGCTGCTGCGCGCCGCCTTCGCGGTGCCCATCGCCGAGTCGCCCTCGACGATGAACAGCTCGGTGCGGTCGGTGTCGGTGCTGCGGCAGTCGAAGAGCTTGGCGGGCAGCGCGGAGGACTCCAGCGCGTTCTTGCGGCGCTGGTTCTCCTTGTGCTGGCGGGCGGCCAGCCGGGTCTTGGACGCCCCGGCGACCTTCTCCATCAGCAGCTTGGCCTGCGCCTTCTCGGCGCGCTTGGTGGAGGTGAGGAACGCCTTGAGCTCCCCGGCCACGACCTTGCGGACCACGCTGCGCGCGGCGGGCGTGCCGAGGATCTCCTTGGTCTGGCCCTCGAACTGCGGCTCGGCGAGCCGGACGGTGACCACGGCGGTCAGGCCCTCGAGGACGTCGTCCTTGATCACGTCGGTGTCGGCGGCCTTGAGCACCTTCGCACCGCGCATGGCGTCGTTGAAGGTCTTGGTCAGCGCGGCCTCGAACCCGCCGACGTGCGTGCCGCCCTTGGGGGTGGCGATCACGTTGACGAACGAGCGCAGCTCGGTGTCGTAGGCGGTGTCCCACCGCACGGCCACGTCGACGGCCAGCTCGCGCTCGACCTCCTGCGGCGTCATGTGCCCCTGGTCGTCGAGCAGCGGCACGGTCTCGGTGAAGGTGTCGGTGCCCTGCAGGCGCAGGATGTCGGTGACCGGCTCGCCGTGGGAGAGGAACTCCACGAACTCAGCGATCCCGCCGTCGTGGCGGAACTTCTCCTCGACCATCTCGCCGGCGCGCTGGTCACGGATGACGAGCTCGAGGCCGGGCACGATGTACGACGTCTGGCGGGCGCGCCCGACCAGGCCGTCCATCTCGAAGCGGGCGTCCTTGGTGAAGATCTGGCGGTCGGGCCAGAAGCGGATCCGGGTGCCCGTCCTGCCCTTGGCGACGCGCTTGCCCTTGCGGGTCAGCCCGGACTGCGGCGTGAACGCGGCGCCGGGACCGTCCCCGTCGAACACGCCGGGCACGCCGCGCTGGAACGAGAGGCCCTGCTGGGCCGGCGAGCGGTCGACGTCGATGTCCATCCGCGAGGACAGCGCGTTGACGACCGACAGGCCGACGCCGTGCAGGCCGCCGGTCGCGACGTAGGACCCACCGCCGAACTTGCCGCCGGCGTGCAGCTTGGTCGCCACCACCTCGACACCCGGCAGCCCCGTCTTGGGCTCCTTGTCGGTCGGGATGCCGCGGCCGTCGTCGTAGACCTCGACCGAGCCGTCGTCGTGCAGCGTCACCTCGACGAGTCGCGCGACACCGGCCAGCGCCTCGTCGACGCCGTTGTCGATGATCTCCCAGAGGCAGTGCATGAGGCCGCGGGTGTCGGTCGACCCGATGTACATGCCCGGGCGCTTGCGCACGGCGTCGAGGCCCTCGAGGACCAGGAGGTGCGCTGCGTTGTAGGTGTTGTCTGCCGGTGCTGCCACGGACGTCCTGTCGTGCTCGGGTGGATCTCGGAACGCCCCGACACTACCCGCGACACGCCGTCGCGCCGCGCAGGCACGCCTGCAGGCCCGCCTGCAGGGGCGTGGGGGCCGACACCCACCCGGTCTAGCCTGGACGTCCGGACGTTGGTCCCTCGTCCACAACATCCGGTACACGCTTGCGGACAACGCCCACGTCGGACGACGTGGCGTGATTCACTGGAAGACAGCACGACACGAGGGCGCCAGCGGGGAATCTTTGTCCCACTGGCTACGTTGGGCCAGACACCGATGAACAGAAATGAGGCTGACGTGACCACTGCCACCGCACCCACCCAGGCCGTCCTCACGGCCGGTGACCGCTGCGACCGCTGCGGCGCCCAGGCCTACCTCCGGGTGGAGCTCCAGACCGGCGGCGAGCTGCTGTTCTGCGCCCACCACGCCCGCGAGCACGGCGAGAAGCTGCGCGAGGTCGCAGCCACCGTCCACGACGAGACGCACAAGCTCGAGACCCCGGCCGCGGGCAGCGAGGCCTGAACCGGCACCGCCACACCGACTCCCAGCACGACCCCGGACACGCTCTCCGGGGTCGTGCTGCGTCCGGGCCCGGTTCGGGCCGTCGGTCTGGGAGGCTGGCCCGGTGAGCCTCACCGAAGTCCTCGTCGCCGTCGCGATCGCCGTCGGCATCGCCGGCATCATCGTCCCCGTGCTGCCCGGCACGCTGCTCGTGCTCGGCGCGGTCCTCGTGTGGGCCCTCGACGTCGACACGTCCACCGCGTGGGTCGTGTTCGCGGTGTGCACGGTGCTGCTCGCGGGCGGCTCGGTCGTGAAGTTCCTCGTGCCGGGCCGTTCGCTCAAGGCGTCCGGCGTGCCCAGCCGCACCCTCGCCGTCGGCGCTCTCCTCGCGTTCGTGGGTTTCTTCGTCGTGCCCGTCGTGGGGATGTTCATCGGGTTCGTGCTCGGCGTCTACCTCGCCGAGCGCGCCCGCGTGGGCGCAGCAGCGGCGGGCCCGTCGACCCGGGCGGCGCTGCGCGCCGTCGGGGTCTCGATCCTGATCGAGCTCGTCGCCGCCTTCCTCGCCGCGACGGCGTGGGTCGTGGGCGTCGTGGTGACCTGACGTGGCGGTCCTGCTGTCCCTCGCCGCGGCGGTCGCCTACGGCCTCTCGGACTTCGTCGGCGGGCTCGCCTCGCGCCGGACCTCGGCGTGGCCGGTCGCCTTCGTCGGTACGGCGTCGGCGTGCGTCGGGGCGGTCGTCCTCGCGCTGGTGACGGACGGGGCTCCCACCGCCGCCGACCTCGGCTGGGATGCCCTGGCCGGCGTCGGCACCGGGACGGGTGGCGCGTTCCTCTACCGCGGGCTCGCGGCAGGCCGGATGGGCGTGGTCGCACCGGTGTCGGCCGTCGGGGCCGCGCTGCTGCCCGTCGTGGTCGGCGTGGCCACCGGCGAGCGACCGGCGCTGCTGGTGTGGCTCGGCCTGCTCGCCGCGGTGCCCGGCATCTGGCTGGTCAGCCGCGAGCCCGGCGGAAGCGGCGACCTCGCCGCCGGGATCCTCGACGGCGTCCTCGCCGGGGCCGGCTTCGGGCTGCTCTTCGCCGCGACCGGGCAGGTGCCGGAGGAGGCCGGCTTCGCACCGCTGGCGGTGGGCCAGGCGGTGGGTATGGTGTGCGTCGCCGTCACGGCGACCGTCCTGGGCGGACGCTGGATCCCCGACCATCCGTCGCAGGCCTGGGGCGCGGCGGCGGGACTGCTCGCCACGGCAGCCGTCGTCGCCTTCCTCCTCGCCACCCAGACGGGGCTGCTGACGGTCGCGTCGGTGGTGACGTCGCTCTACCCCGCCGTCACCATCGCGCTCGCGGCCGCCGTGCTGCGCGAGCGGGTGCACGGGTCGCAGGGCGTCGGCCTGCTCCTGTGCGGGCTCGCCGTCGGGCTCGTCGCCGCCGCCTGAGCTGCGCCCGTCACGCCCCGAGGCCGGGGGCGATCGGGAGGCTCCAGCGGTGTCGCTTCGGCGCCCAGTCCATGACCGGGTGCGAGCCGTCGGCCTCGTCCACCATCTTCACCGACACCCGGACCTCGGCGGGGTCGCCCAGGCACGCCCGGCTCACGACGGCGCGGAACACGTCCTTGCGCCACTTGGGGCGCGCCGAGTAGTCGCAGTCGACCCGGTCGTCGCTGCCGTGCCACCCACGGGCCTTGGTCAGCACGTAGTCGGTCCCGTCCCCGAGGCCGCTGCTGAGCACGTACTCAGGTCCGCGGGCGGCCCGGTCGGTGTCGATGTAGACCGACAACCCGGCCGCGCTCGAGCGCACCAGCTCGGCGAACCTGACCTTGACGAGGAGCTTCCGGCTGCCGTGCATCGCGTCGAAGCCGGTGATGTCGCTGAGCGAGGCGGTCGCGTCCGCCGGGTCGTCGATGCTGTAGTACTCCGCCCCGGCGGGCGCCGCGACCAGACCGGCGAGCAGCAGCGCGGGCACGGCGGCGAGAGAGATCCGAGTTCTCATGGATCGAGTGTGGCACCCCGCCCCCGGTGCGCGTCCACCCACTTCTGGGGGGTCGACACCGGCGCGGTGGCACCATGGCCGCATGGGCGGGCAGGCGCGGGCGACCGGACGCACCCGCGTACGGCCGCACCTGGCCGCCGCGCTCGTCCTCGCCGCCGTGGCGGGTGGGGGATGCTCCGCCGCCGATCGGCCGGCGCCCGGCCCCGGCGGGCCGCAGCCGGCGCGGCCGAGCACGACACCGGCGCCGGCGCCGCCCGATGACACCACCGCGTCACGCCGCGAGCCGGTCCGGATCGCCCTGGCCGGCGACGTGCACTTCGAGAGTGCGCTGGCGGACCGGCTGCGGCGGGTGCCTCGCGACGCCCTCGCTCCTGTTGCACGCGTCCTGGGCGCCGCCGACGTCGCCGTGCTCAACCTCGAGACATCGGTGGGCACCGGGGGCCGGCCCGAGCCCGGCAAGCGCTTCGTCTTCACCGCCCCTCCCGCGGCCTTCGAGGCACTGGCCGCCGTCGGCGTGGACGTCGCCGTGATGGCCAACAACCACGCCCTCGACCTGGGCCGGGCGCGGGTCCGGCAGGCCCTGCGGGCCGCGCGCGTCGCGGGGGTCGACGTCGCCGGGATCGGGCGCGACGCGCGGTCGGCCCGGCGCGCCGTCGTGACGAGCGTCCGCGGCACCCGCGTGGCCACCGTGGCCGCCTCCGTGGCCGACCAGGACCCGACCGCGGACCCGACCGGCCACTGGGCCGCCGGCCCGGGGCGACCCGGGATCGCCGTCGCGCTGGACCCCACCGGGCTCCTGCGCGAGGTGCGGCGCGCGCGGGCGGTCGCCGACGTCGTGCTGGTCTACCTGCACTGGGGCGTGCAGGGCGAGCGGTGCCCGTCACCGGACCAGCGCGACCTGGCCCGGCGCCTGGTCGACGCGGGCGCGGACGTCGTCGCCGGCGCCCACACCCACCTCCTGCAGGGCGACGGCCGGCTCGGTGAGGGCTACGTCGCCTACGGGCTGGGCAACTTCGCCTGGTACTCCCCCGGGCCCTCCGGTGTGCTGACCCTCCGCGTCCGGCCGGCCGTCACCCGCGGCGAGCGGGCGCGCGTCACCCGGACCCGCTGGTGGCCGGCGGCCATCGGAGACGACGGCGTGCCCCGCGAGGCCACCGGACCGGAAGCGGCGGGGTCCCGTGCCGAGCGGCGCTCGCTGCGCAGGTGCGCGGGGCTCGGCTAGCCCCGTCGGGGCGCCAGCCAGGCCAGCACCAGGCGGCCCACCCGCTCGAGCTGGTCGGGCGACACCACGCGCGGCACGTCCCCGGACGAGTGGTAGCCGGCGTAGGGCGTGGATCCCAGGCGCGCGCCCGGCAGGCCCTCGCGGACGAACGACCAGTGGTCGCTGCTGCGCTGCCCGCCCTCGGCCACCACCGGCACCCCGGAACGGCCGGCCGCGGCGAGGAGCGCGCGCTGCACCGCGTCCCCGTCCCTCGCCGACCCGACCGGCACCACGTCGCCGACCCCGACCCGGTCGAGCGACACCATTCCCCGCACGGCGCGCCGCTCGCGCCCGCCGAGCGCGGCGACGTAGGCCCGGGAGCCGAAGTGGTGCAGGTCGTCGCCTGCTCCGCGGGGCTCCTCTGCGCCGAAGGCCACCAGCACCACCGGCAGCCGGGCGCGCCGCTCGGACAGCGCCTCGGCGACGGCCAGCAGCACGCCCACCCCCGACGCGTTGTCCTCCGCCCCGGGGGCCTGCGGGACCGTGTCGAGGTGGGCGCCCACCAGCAGGTGGGGCTCCGCGCGGTCGAGGCCCGGCCGCGCGGCCACGACGTTGACCGACCGGCCGGCAGGTACCGCCACGCCCCACGACTCCCCCGCCGGGACACTGAATCCTTGGCGCTCGACCTCGTAGCCCAGCCCCCGGAGCTCGGTGGAGACCCAGCGTGCCGCCCGCGCGTACGCCCGCCCGGTGGCCTCCCGCGGGCCGATCCGCCCCGCGAGGTGCGCGACGGCCGCGACTGCCCGGCGCGGGTCGAGGTCGTCCGGGGACACCGGACTCGGCGGCTCAGCATCCCGCCCCGGCTCCGACTGCGGTGGCGGTGGCTCCGCACTGGTCGACGTGGTGGGCCCGGCGGGTGCGGACCGGTCCGGCCCCTCGTCGTCCGAGCAGCCGGCCGCGAGCGCCGGGAGCGCCACGCACGCGACCGCGAGACCCGCGAGCCGGGTCGCCCTCGAGCCGCCGGCGTCCATGCGACCACCGTAGCCGCGGGCCGTGCGCCCGGGCTTGACCTCGACTTGAGGGTGGTTTGAGGACGACGCACGCCGGTGCGGGGCACGATCTCCCCACCTGCCCCCGGAAAGGATCCCCATGACCACCCTCCTGCGTCCCGCCTCCTACCGCGCCGCCGCGGCCGCATCCGCCGTCGCGGCCACCGCGGCGAGCCTGGTGCTGCTCACCGTCCCCGCCTCCACCGCTGCCGGCGACGGCTCCGCCGGCGCCACGACGAGCGACCGCGCGGCGAAGCGCGACCGCGACGACGACGGCCTGCGCAACCGCGTCGAGCGCCGTCTCGGGCTCGACCCCCGCGACGAGGACTCCGACGACGACGGCATGGACGACGGCGACGAGGTGCACGACGACAGCCGCTCCACCGACCCCTCGGACCGTGACACCGACGACGACGGCGTGCGCGACGGCGACGAGGACGCCGACCACGACGGCGTCGACAACGAGGACGAGGACGACCTGCTCGAGTCGTGCGCGGCCGACGACGACGACAGCGACCACGACGGCGTGCGTGACGAGGACGAGAACGAGCACGGCACGCGCGCCGGGGTCGCGGACAGCGACCACGACGGAACGGTCGACGGCGAGGAGGACAGCGACGACGACGGCGTCAGCGACTCCGACGACGACGACTCCACCGAGGACCACTGCTCATCCGACGACGACCAGCACGACGAGGACGAGACCGACGACCACGGATCGGACGACCGCCGCTGACGCGTACTCGTCCCCGGATGCCCGTCCGGACGCCCCGTCGGACGCACGAGGGCCCGACCGCGGCTGCGGTCGGGCCCTCGTCGCGTCGTGCGCCTGACGCTCAGTCCAGGTAGTCGCGCAGCACCTGCGAGCGGCTCGGGTGGCGCAGCTTGGACATCGTCTTCGACTCGATCTGGCGGATCCGCTCGCGGGTCACGCCGTAGACCTTGCCGATCTCGTCGAGCGTCTTGGGCTGGCCGTCGGTGAGGCCGAAGCGCATCGACACCACGCCCGCCTCGCGCTCGGAGAGCGTGTCGAGGACGGCGTGCAGCTGCTCCTGCAGCAGCGTGAACGACACGGCGTCGGCGGGGACGATCGCCTCGGAGTCCTCGATCAGGTCGCCGAACTCGGAGTCGCCGTCCTCGCCGAGCGGGGTGTGCAGGGAGATCGGCTCGCGGCCGTACTTCTGGACCTCGATGACCTTCTCCGGGGTCATGTCGAGCTCCTTGGCCAGCTCCTCCGGCGTGGGCTCGCGGCCCAGGTCCTGGAGCATCTGGCGCTGCACGCGCGCGAGCTTGTTGATGACCTCGACCATGTGCACCGGGATGCGGATGGTGCGGGCCTGGTCGGCCATCGCGCGGGTGATCGCCTGGCGGATCCACCACGTCGCGTAGGTCGAGAACTTGTAGCCCTTGGTGTAGTCGAACTTCTCGACCGCGCGGATCAGGCCGAGGTTGCCCTCCTGGATCAGGTCCAGGAAGAGCATGCCGCGTCCGGTGTAGCGCTTGGCGAGGGAGACCACGAGGCGGAGGTTGGCCTCGAGGAGGTGGTTCTTCGCGCGGCGACCGTCCTCGGCGATCCACTCGTACTCCTCGAGCATCTTCGCGCTGATCCGACCGCCCTTGGCGAGCTTCTCCTCCGAGAACAGGCCGGCCTCGATCCGCTTGGCGAGCTCGACCTCCATCTCGGCGTTGAGCAGCGGGACCTTGCCGATCTGCTTGAGGTAGTCCTTGACCGGGTCGGCGGTCGCGCCGGCGACCATGACCTGCTGCTCGGGCTCGTCGGTCTCGTCGGCCGCGGAGACGGTGAAGGCCTGCTTCTCGTCCTCCTTGATCGTCGGATCTGCGGCGACGTCCTTCTCGAACTGGTCGTCCGGGATGTCCGGGAGGACCTTCTTGCCGTCCGGGCCCACGGCGGGCGTCTCGACCGCACCGAGGTCGACGACCTCGTCGGCGCCGGTCGCCGTGGCAGTGGCCTTCTTCGCCGCCGCCTTCTTGGCGGGCGCGGCCTTCTTGGCGGGCGCGGCCTTCTTCGCCGGCGCGGCGGGCTCGGCGGCGGCGGACGCGGCCGCCTTCTTCGCCGGGGCCTTCTTGGCCGCTGCCGAGGTGGACGCCCGCTTGCTGGTGGCGGCGACCGCGCGCAGGCTCGAGGCATCGAGCTGGACCGTGATGCCGAGCTCCCCGAGGTGCACGAGCAGCGCCTTCAGGTGACGAGGCTCGACCCCCGCCTCGTCACTGGCCCGGCGCACGTCCTGGGGGGACACGGTGCCGGTCGGGGCGCCGCCCTCGACCAGGGCGGTGATGGAGGGGTGCGACAGCACCTCCGCGGGGAGCAACTTGCGTGCGTGTGAGGACACGAACACCTCTCGTCAAGCAACTTCGGGGCGCGGCGAGGCCCGGAGACGTCAAGAGCCGCTCGGTCATTCTGCCACGAGGGTCCACGGAGGCGTGGATCGCCCTCACTGCGCGTCGCGCGCCGCCGCCTTCTTCGCCTTCTTGAAGTCGCGCACCTTCTGCAACGAGTCGGCGTCGACGACGTCGGCGACCGACCGGTGGCCCTCGAGGGCGTAGTCGCCGACGGCGGCCTCCCACCCGTCCGGACGTACGCCGAGCTGCTTGGCGAGCAGGGCGACGAAGATCTGCGCCTTCTGCTTGCCGAACCCGGGGAGCGACATCACCCGCTTCAGCAGGTCCTTGCCGTCGCGGGCCTCGGTCCACAGCCGCGACGCGTCACCGCCGTAGGTGTCCTCGACGATCCGGGCCAGCTCCTGCATCCGCGCCGACATCGACCCGGGGAAGCGGTGGATCGCCGGCGGGGTGGACGCCATCGCGGCGAACTCCTCGGGGTCGGCCGAGGCGATCGCGCCCGGCTCGACGGTGCCGAAGCGGTCGAGGACCTTGGCCGGCCCGCGGAACGCGTGCTCCATCGGGTACTGCTGGTCGAGCATCATCCCCACGAGCAGGGCGAAGGCGGAGTCGTCGAGGACCTTGTCGGCGGCCGGGTCACCGGTGATCTGGAAGCCCATGCGGGCGATTGTGCCAGTCCCGCGGCCCGTCCGGCGTGTGCCGGGTGGGCGTCACCGCGAGGTGGTCACGTCGCCCTGGTGGTCACTGGGCCTTGACGGCGAGGACCGGGCAGGGTGCGTCGAGCAGCACGCGCTGGGCGTTGCTGCCCAGGATCAGCTTGCCGACCGGCGAGCGGCGGCGCAGGCCGATGACGAGCAGCTCGGCGTCGTTGGCCTCGGCGATGCTGATCAGGTCCTCGGCGGGCTCGAAGCCGCGCACCAGCTGGCGCACGTCGTGCTCGACGCCCGATGCCTCGAGCTTCTCGCGGATCGTCGCCATGTCGTCCTCCGCGGCCCGGGCCTTGACGCCGTCGAACTCCTGGCCGCCCCGGTGGGAGTTGACCACGACCAGCTTGCCGCCGCGCAGCTTCGCCTCGCTGATGCCGGCTTCCAGGGCGGCCTCGCCCTCCGGCTTCGGGACGTATCCGACGACAACGGTGCCCATGGGGTCTCCTCTCGCGGCCGCAGCCCCGTGTGGCTGGCCTGCTGGCACCGTAACGGAAACCTCGTGGGTTGGGCAGCCTGTGGACAGGCGCGCCGGGGCGCCTCCCGTCCGTCAGGGTGGGACGGTGCTCCGCAGTGCCGTCCACGCACCGATCGACCGCGAGACCCACGCGGTGCTGCGCGCCGCCGTGCTGGCGCTGGTCGACGCGCGACCCGGCAGACGCTTCGCGCCGGTCCTCCACGCCGGACGCCCCGGTCTCGCGGTGCGCCACCAGGACCCCCGCCCCGGGTCCGCGGGTGCCGTTCCCGTGGACGACGCCGGCCTGCGTGCCGACCTCGCCCTCGCGCTGCTGCGCCGGGCGCGGGCGCTGCACCGGGAGCCGCTCGTCTGGCTGACCCGTCCCGGAGAGCTGAGCGTGCACGACGACGACCTCCGGTGGCTCGGGCCGACGGCGTGGGCGGCGCAGGCGCTGGGCCTCCCGGCCGGGCTGGTCGTCGTCACGCCCCGCGGCTGGTTCGACCCCGTCTCCGGCGTGCAGCGCGAGTGGCAGCGGATGCGGCCGCGCGCCCCGGGATGACGGTCAGTCCCACTCGTGGACCGGCTGGTTGCTGTGCATCCGCTCGCGGTAGTCGAGGAGGGCCGCCCGGAGCGTGTCGTAGCGGTCGGCTCCCCCGCGCTCGTGCACCCGGCCGACGAACCACGCGGCGCCGCTGGTCTCCTTGAGGCAGCGCTGCTCGATGATGCCGAGGTAGCGGTCGCTCTCCTCCGCTGGCACGCCGTAGGAGTCGAGGCCGGCACGCGCCATCGGCAGCAGCCGGCGCAGCACCAGCTCGGTCGCCCGTACCTGTCCGATGCCGGGCCAGTAGACCTGGGCGTCGACGCCCATCTGGGCGGCGACCTGGAAGTTCTCCTCGGCCGCCGAGAACGACATCTGCGACCAGAGCGGGCGCTCGCTCTCCGCGAGGTGGCGGACCAGGCCGAACCACAGGGCTGCGTTGGCGATCGTGTCGGCCACCGTCGGTCCGGCGGCGAGCAGCCGGTTCTCGACCCGCAGGTGCGGCACGCCGCCTGCGATGTCGTAGACGGGCCGGTTCCAGCGGTAGATGGTCCCGTTGTGCAGGCGCAGCTCGTGGAGCTGCGGGGTGCCGCCCGCGTCGAGGACCTCGAGCGGGTCCTCCTCGTCGGTGACCGGCAGCAGTGCCGGGAAGTAGCGGACGTTCTCCTCGAACAGGTCGAACACCGACGTGATCCACCGCTCCCCGAACCACACGCGCGGGCGCACGCCCTGCGCCTTGAGCTCCTCGCTGCGCGTGTCGGTGGCCTGCTCGAAGAGCGGGATGCGCGTCTCGCGCCAGAGCTCCTTGCCGAGCAGGAAGGGCGAGTTGGCCGAGACGGCCACCTGGATCCCGGCGATCGCCTGCGCCGCGTTCCAGTAGGCGGCGAACTGGTCGGGCGAGGTCTGCACGTGGAACTGGGTGCTGGTGCAGGCCGCCTCGGGCACGATCGAGTCGGCGGTGGCGGTGAGCCGCTCGCGCCCGGAGATGGCGATCGTGATGTCCTCGCCGCGGGCGTTGAGGATCTGCTCGGACAGCAGCTTGTAGCGCGGGTTCGCGCTCAGCGCGGAGACGCTCATGTGGCCCTCGGCCAGGGTCGGGAGGATCCCGATCATCACCTGGTGCGCCCCGACCTCGGCGGCCTTCTCCTCCGCGTTGTTGAGCGAGCGCCGCAGGCTGTCCTCGAAGGTGGAGAGCCCGCCCTCGCGCAGCTTGGCGGGCGCGAGGTTGACCTCGATGTTGAACTGGCCGAGCTCGGTCTGGAAGTCGGGGTCGGCGAGCGCCTCGAGCACCTCGGCGTTCTTCAGCGCCGGGTCGCCGGCGTCGTCGATGAGGTTGAGCTCCATCTCGAGCCCGGTCATCGGGTCGTCGGTGTCGAAGCGCGACTCGCGCAGCATCCGGGCGAAGACGTCGAGGTTGCGACGGATCTTCTCGCGGTGGCGCGTCCGGTCAGCCCGGCTGAACTCCTGCTGATCGACTTCTTCTCCCATGGGCGCACCCTAGTCAGGCGCACGGGGCGGCGGGAACGCCCGCGCGGCGGCGTCTCACGCCGCGGGGTCCCCCGAACCACCCAGCACCGGACGCAGGCCCTCCCACGCGTCGGGGCTCACGGCTCCGTCGAGGACGTGGGCGACGAGCCCGGCCAGCGAGTGGTCGGGGCACCCCTCGCGGCTCCGGTCGACCGCGCACCACGCCAGGGCGCCGTCGCCGAGCAGCCACGCGGCGAACGCGAGGACCGCCGCGGGACCCGCGACGTGCTCGAGCGGCAGCCGGCGCACCGCGTCGGACCACAGGTCGACCGCGGCCCGCGCCTGCTCACGGGTCAGCGACACCCACGCCTCGTCCCGGAGCGGACCGCTGGTGACCGTCACCGCGACCCGCGCCAGCTCCGCCGTCGTGAACGACCTGGTCCCCGCGGTCCGCCGGCGGCACAGCGCGCCGAGCCCACCGGGCGCGAGCGGGACCGCGTCGCGGATCCGGGCGGCCGTCCGTGCTGCCTCCTCCGGGTCGGGCGCGATGGTCGCGCGCAGCGCGTCGCGGCTCGGGTGGGTGACGCGTCCGTCGAGCACCCCCTGGGCGGTGAACGGGTGGTCGGTCAGGGTGAAGGGCACGCCGCGGTAGGCCTCGAGGGGAGCCCCGGGCAGCACCGCGTACCAGTGCGAGTCGTGGACCCGCAGCACCTCGTGGACGGTGACGCCCTCGGCCGTGAGCTCGTCGTGGAGCGCCCAGGCCGCCTCGTCGGCGACGGTCGTGTCGTCGTCGTAGACCACGAGGACCACCTCGCGGACGCGGTGGCGCCGCACCGGCCGCACCAGCGCCTCGACGACGTCGTCGACGTCGTCGGGGTCGTGCGGGAGGTCGACGCGGGCGTGCAGGCCGCCGGGCGCGCCGACGCTGACCAGGACGACCGAGTGCTGGGGCTGGAAGCCGAGCGCGAGCGGGACGAAGGCGACGAGGTCGGCGGGCGTGCGAGCGCGCATCAGGGTGGCAGGCCGCGCGGGGTCGGGCACCGGGACCCTGCCCGGCTCGGGAGCGATGGGGTTCGTTGTCATGACGAGGACGCTTCCCGCACCCACCGACCTCCCACGCCTCCCGGTCCGCCGGCCTGTGGAGGAAGGCCCGCGGGGCTCGCCTGTGGATGGTTGGTGGACTGGGAGACTGGTCCGGTGACGTCGCACTCCCCCACCCCTGGCCTCGGGTCCCCGGCCTGATGCGCGCCACCGCCTCGATCCTCCACGTCGACCTCGACGCGTTCTTCGCAGCCGTCGAGCAGCGCGACAAGCCGTCGCTGCGCGGCAAGCCGGTGATCGTCGGCGGCACGGGCGGACGCGGCGTCGTCGCCACGGCCTCCTACGAGGCGAGGCGCTACGGCGTGGGCTCGGCGATGTCGGGTCGCGAGGCGCGGGCACGGTGCCCCCACGCCGCGTTCCTCAGCGGACGCTTCCACGCCTACCGCGAGACCAGCAGGCAGGTCATGGACGTGCTGCGCGAGCTGTCCCCGCTCGTGGAGCCGCTCTCGCTGGACGAGGCGTTCGTCGACCTGGCGGCGGCCGGGCTGTCGGACCTCGAGGTGGCCACGGTGACTCAGGTCGGGGCCGAGCTGCGCCGCCGCGTGCAGGAGGTGACCGGGGGGTTGACCGCCACGGTCGGGATCGCCTCGTCGAAGTTCCTCGCCAAGGTGGCCAGCGAGCTTGACAAGCCCGACGGCATGACGGTGGTCGCTCCCGGGACGGAGCTCGATCTCCTGCGGCCGATGCGGGTGGGCGTCATCCCGGGCGTCGGGCCGGCCACGGCCGACCGCCTGAGGCGTGCCGGGATCCACACCATCGCCGAGCTCGAGGGCACCGGCGAGGACGAGCTGGTCGCGCTGCTCGGCAAGGCGCAGGGGCACGGCCTGTGGCAGCTCGCACGTGCGCGCGACGACCGCCCCGTCGTGGCCGAGCGCGAGGCGAAGTCGATCAGCGTCGAGGGCACGTACGACTCCGACCTCACCGACCGGCGGCTGATGGAGGGGCTGCTGACCCGCCAGGCGCGCGACGTCGGCGCCCGGATGCGCAAGGGCGGGCACTCGGGGCGCACCGTGACGATCAAGGTCCGGCTGCACGACTTCACCACCCTCAGCCGCTCCAGCACCCTGTCCAGCCCGACCGACGACGGCGCCACGATCGCCCGCGTCGCCCGCTCGCTGCTCGCCGACCTCGACACGACCGGCGGCGTCCGCCTCCTCGGCGTCGGCGTCTCGGGGCTGGCCGACTGGGTGCAGGAGGACCTGTTCGGCACGGACACCGACTCCGAGGAGGACGTCGAGGTCGAGCTGCCGGCGCCGCCGCGACGGCTGTGGCCACCGGGCGCGGACGTCGTCCACGACGAGATGGGCCCGGGCTGGGTGTGGGGGTCGGGGTCGGGTGTCGTCACCGTCCGCTTCGAGACTGCGCACACGCCGCCCGGGCCGGTGCGCAGCTATCGCAGCGACGACCCCGCCCTGCATCGCGTCGAGCCTCCCGCCGAGGACTGAGGTCGCGGCCGCCCACCGCTCCCGCGGCACGGGCCCGACATGGTGAAGGGCTCCCGGCGGTATGAGCGCCGGGAGCCCCTCGATTCGGCCGGGTGTGGTGACGTCCGGCCCACCGGACCGGGCACCGCGTCCCCGCCTGCCCCGTCACCGGGCCTGCGCGGCGAGCACGCTCGCCGGGTGGAACTCGTGCCGTCCGATCCGATCCCCGACCCCGCAGGAGCGGCGTCGGTAGGCAGAGTTCTATGCCCCTCGTCCCCGCCGGCACAAGGGCCTGGCGGCACAAACCCGGGGTCCCACAGGGTTGCCCACAGAAGTCGTCCGGTCCTCCACAGCGGGGCGACGGCCCTCCACAGGTGCCGGGACGTTCGGTCCGGGTGCACGGACCCGATCGGGAACCCCTGAGAAGTCCCTGAGAGTTCGTCGATCGTGCAACTCACGGGGTACCTGAGTCGTCAAGGCAGGTGAAGGCACCGGCAATCGGCGGGGAACACCGCGTCGAACACAGGTGTTGGAACAGGCGTGCGACACGGGGTGGTCGCACAGGACGCAGGAGGACCGCATGAGCACTGCACAGGCCAACCGCAGCACCACCACGACCCGCGAGATCGAGGGCCGCGACAGCGTCGGGCTCTACCTGGACGAGATCGCGCGCACCCCGCTCCTCGACGCCGAGACCGAGGTCGAGCTGTCCAAGACGATCGAGGCCGGCCTGATGGCCCAGCACCTCCTCGACACCGGACGCGTCGGCCGTCGCAAGGGCGGCGCGCCGATGAGCGCCAACGAGGCGGAGCTCGAGTGGCTCGCCGAGCAGGGGCGCCTCGCCGTCGACCGGTTCATCGAGGCCAACCTGCGCCTGGTGGTGTCGATCGCCCGCAAGTACGGGCGCTCGCAGATGCCGATGCTCGACCTCATCCAGGAGGGCAACACCGGCCTGATCCGTGCGGTCGAGAAGTTCGACTACACCAAGGGCTACAAGTTCTCCACCTACGCCACGTGGTGGGTGCGCCAGGCGATCACCCGCGGCATCGCGCAGCAGGCGCGCGTCGTGCGGCTCCCCGTCCACGTCGTCGAGGAGCTCAACCAGGTCGGCAGCGCGCGTCGCACGCTGGAGCGCCAGCTCGGCCGCGAGCCGGAGCCGCAGGAGATCGCCACCGAGCTCGGCATGGACCTCGACCGGGTCCTCGACCTGATGAGCTGGGGTCGCGACCACGTCTCGCTCGACACCCCTGTCGACGAGGACGGCGACACCTCGCTCGGTGACCTGATGGCGCAGGAGACCGCCCCCGGACCCGACCTGAACGTGCTCGACGCGGAGGCCCGTCAGCGCCTCGAGGACCTCGTCGGGATCCTCGACGAGCGGTCGGCCGACATCGTCCGGGCGCGCTACGGCCTGGCCGACGGACGCCAGCACAAGCTCGCCGACATCGGTGCCCGCCACGGCATCTCCGCCGAGCGGGTCCGCCAGCTCGAGCGGGAGGCGCTGCAGAAGCTCCGCCGCGCCGGCGACCCCGACCTCGCGGCCTGATCCGGGGGCGCGTACCGGTCCTTTCAGCGATCCCCGGTCAGCCGGGGATCGCTGAACATGTCAGGCCGTGCACGCCCTGACATGTTCAGCGAGAGCCTGACCGGTACGCCGCCTGGTCAGTACGCCGCGGACTCCAGGTCCGCGCTCGCGGCCCGTGCCCGGTCGACCACGTCGGCCGGCACGGGCCGTTGTGCTGCCAGGCGCGCCTGCCACATCTGCACCGCCACCACGCGGGCCGCGGCCTCCTCGACCCGGGCGCGGGACACGTCGCCCGAGCGGAGCGCGTCGACGACGACCTGGTGGGTGGCGGCGTTGTCGACGGGCATCAGCAGCAGGTCCGCGCCGGCCTCCAGCGCCTGCAGCGCGGGGTAGGGCCGGCCCGCGACGGCGCCCATGCCGAGGGAGTCGGTGATGGTGACGCCCTCGAAGCCGAGGTCGTCACGGAGCATCGAGTAGACCTCCGGCGCCATGCTGGCGGGGACGTCGGGGGCGATGCTGGTCAGGTCGAGGTGGCTGAGCATGACCGCCGGCGCCGCGTGCTTGATCGCCGACTCGAAGGGCGGCAGGTCGTGCTCCTGGATCTCGGCGAGCGTCGAGCCCACCACCGGGAGGGTGTCGTGGCTGTCGGTCGTGGCGGTGCCGTGACCGGGGAAGTGCTTGACGGTCGAGACCACGCCGGCGTCGTCGTAGCCCTTGATCGCCGCGCCGACCGCCTGCGCCGCGACCTGCGGGTCCATCGACGGCGACCGGGCTCCAATGGTGGGGTCGGCGGCGCCGATGGTGACGTCGGCGACCGGCGCGAACACCCAGGTGAAGCCGAGGCTGCGCAGCTCGAGACCGGTGGTCAGTGCGGCCGCGCGGGTCACCCGTCGGCCGAGCCGGGCGTCGGCCTGGATCGCGAGGCCCGCGGACTGGAAGTGCGGGAAGTCGGTGGCGATGCCGCGCAGGTGGGAGACGTAGCCGCCCTCCTGGTCGACGCCGATGACCGGCGGGAAGTCACGGCCGTCGGCGGCCGACGCCTCGGCGATCGCGGAGGTCATCGCCCGCACCTGGTCGCCGTCCGTGACGTTGTCGGCCGTGATCGAGATGCCGGCGAGGTGCAGGTCGCGCACCATCTGCGCGGGCACCGCCGGGTCGGTGCCGTGGAAGCGTCCGACGATCACCTGGCCGGCGAGCCGCTCGTCGCTCCAGCCCGCCACCATCTCCTGCGCCTGCTCGAGCTCGCCCACCGTCGGTCCCCAGGAGGTGGGGGTGTCGGCGTCGACCGTCGGGGACGCCGAGGGCGCCGGCTCGGACGGCGTCGACGAGCCGGACGACGAGCCGGACGACGAGGCGGACGAGGTCGCGGGGGGCTCCGCCGGGTCGGCGCCGAGGCTCGCGCACCCGCTGACCAGCAGCAGTCCGGTCGCGATCACGGCCAGGCGGGGTCGGAGCGAGAGCACGCCCGGGAGGTTACCGGCCGGACCCTGACGACGAGGAAACGTCAGGCGCCCGCGACCAGGTCGGCGTGGAGCTCCTCCACCGCGCGACGCAGGTCCTCCTGCGTGCCGGTGTTGTCCAACACCCGGGTGGCGATCGCGAGCCGCTGCTCGCGTCCGGCCTGGGCGGCGATCCGCGCCTCCGCCTCCTCGCGGGTCCAGTCCCGGTCGCGCACCATCCGCTCGACCTGGACCTCGGTCGGGACGTCGACGACGACCACCTCGTCGAAGGACGCGGCCCGGTCGCCCTCCGCGAGCAGCGGGATGTCGTGGACGACCACCGCGTCCGGGGGCGCCTCCGCCTCGAGCTCGGCACCCCGCTGGTGGACGAGCGGGTGGATGATCGCCTCGAGCCGCTTGCGAGCCCCGGGATCGCCGAAGACCAGCCGGCCCATCGCCGGCCGGTCGAGGTCGCCCTCGTGCGTCAGCACCTCGGGGCCGAACTCCTCGACCACCGCCGCCAGCCCGGGCGTGCCGCGGGCCACGACCTCACGTGCCAGCACGTCGGCGTCGATCACGACGGCTCCCAGCTCGGCGAGCATCCGCGAGACGGTGCTCTTGCCGGAGGCGATGCCCCCGGTCAGGCCGACCCGTACGGTCACTGGTCCTCCCCCACGACGACGGTCAGGATCTCGTGGAGCGTACGACGCTGGGTGGGGGTGAGCACGTCGAGGACCCGCTCGGACGCATCACGGCGTACGTCGTCGATCTGCGCCACCAGCGCGCGCCCGGTGTCGGTGAGGGTCAGCGTGGTCGCCCGTCGGTCCGTCGGATCGGGCGCCCGGTCCACCCAGCCACGCTCCTCGAGGGCGTCGACGACCTCCGTGGCCGAGCGGGGCGCGATGTGCAGGTCGTCGGCGAGCGCGGAGGGACGCATGCCGTCCGGCCGCGACGCGAGCACCCGCAACGCGCGCGACTGGGACGGCGTCACCTGCCACCGCGCGAGCGCGTCGAGGTGGGCCCGCCGGACGCGGCGCGCGGCGGCCATCACCAGGTCTCCGGTCTGGGTCTCTCGCCCCACGGGAATACGTCCTGCCTGCATCGGGTTGCTACCTCATAGTGAGGTTACCTCACGTTATCCCGGTCTCCCAGAGAGAGGAGCTGGTCGCATGGCTGACCACGCACGCTCCACCCCGTCCTCCCCGCCGGCCGAGGCCCGTGAGGCTCGCGGCCCGCGCGGCTCGCGAGTCGGTCGTCGTGACCCCGCCGACCTCCGCCAGCTCGCGGACTCCCCCGTCTCCCTGCGCCGTGTCGCGCGCCTGTTCACGCCCCACAAGGCCACCCTCGCGGTCGTCGTCGCCCTCATCGTGCTGAGCTCGGTCGTCGGACTGGCGCAGCCGTTCCTGGTCCGCCACGTCATCGACGACGCGCTGCCGCGCCAGGACGTACGCCTGCTCCTGCTGCTGGTCGGCGCCATGGTCGGCGTCGCCGTCGCGACCGCCGTGATCGGCGTCGTGCAGACCTTGTTGTCCACCTCGGTCGGCCAGAGGGTCATGCACCGCCTGCGCAGCGACCTGTTCGCGCACCTGCAGCAGCAGTCGCTCGGCTTTTTCACCCGCACCCGAGGGGGCGAGGTGCAGTCGCGCCTGGTCAACGACATCGGCAGCATGCAGGGCGTCGTCACCCAGACCGCCACGTCGATCGCCGCGAACCTCACCGTCGTGATCGGCACAGCGGTCGCGATGGTCGCACTGAGCTGGCGCCTCGCGCTCATCTCCCTCGTCGTGCTCCCGCCGGCCGTCCTGCTCACCCGGCAGGTCGCGCGGATGCGGCACCGGGTCACCGGCGAGCGCCAGCGCCGCCTGGCCGACCTGCACGTCCAGATCGAGGAGGGCCTCTCCGTGAGCGGCGTGCTGCTCACCAAGACCCTCGGCGCCTCGCCCCGGCTCACCGCGAGGTTCGAGGACACCTCGGCCGACCTGGTCGGCCTCGAGATCCGCTCGCAGCTGGCGGGTCGCTGGCGGATGGCCACGATGACCATCGTCTTCGCCGCCGTACCGGCCGCGATCTACCTCGCCGCCGGCTTCCCCGCCACGTCGGGAGGGATGACGATCGGCACGCTGGTGGCGTTCATCGCGCTGCAGGGCAGCCTGTTCCGCCCGCTCATGGGCCTGCTCAACGTCGGCGTCGACCTCACCGCGTCGATGGCGCTGTTCAGCCGGATCTTCGAGTACGCCGACCTCCCGGTCGAGATCGCCGAGCCCCGGTCCCCCACCCACCTCGACCGCGCCGACGCCCGCGGCGAGGTGCGCTTCGACCACGTCGGCTTCGCGTACGACCCCGACCGGCCGGTGCTGACCGGCATCGACCTCCACGTCCCGGCGGGCACCACGCTCGCCCTGGTCGGCGAGACCGGCAGCGGCAAGTCCACGCTCGCCTCGCTGGTCCCCCGTCTCCACGACGTCACCGACGGCAGCGTGAGCATCGACGGGGTCGACGTCCGCGACCTCCCCTCGTCAGACGTGGCCGAGCTCGTCGGCGTGGTCACCCAGGAGACCTACCTGGTGCACGCCTCGGTCCGCGAGAACCTCCGTCACGCCCGCCCCGAGGCCACCGACGCCCAGATCGAGCAGGCCGCGCGGGAGGCTCGGATCCACGACCTGATCGCATCGCTGCCCGACGGCTACGACACCATCGTCGGCTCCCGCGGCCACCGCTTCTCCGGCGGCGAGCAGCAGCGACTGGCCATCGCGCGGACGTTGTTGCGCGATCCCGCCGTGCTGGTGCTCGACGAGGCCACCAGCGCACTCGACAACGAGACCGAGCGCTCGATCCTCGCCACGCTCGACGACGTCACCCGCAGCCGTACGACGATCACGATCGCCCACCGGCTCTCGACGGTCCGCGACGCCGACCAGATCGCCGTGCTCAGCCAGGGCCGAGTCGTCGAGCTCGGCACCCACGAGGACCTGCTGCTCCTCGGCGGGCGCTACGCCGCCCTGGTCCGCGGAGGGCTCACCGGGGACCGGATCGCGGCCTGAGCCTGCGTCAGGCGGACGCCTTCTCGGCAGCCGCGAGCAGCACGCAGGTCGCCACGACCTCCATGGCCGCGGTGACCTCGGCGACGGGCGGCATCGTCGGCGCGAGGCGGATGTTGGTGTCGTCCGGGTCCTGCTTGTAGGGGTACGACGACCCGGCGGGCGTCAGCGCGACGCCGACCGCCTTGGCCAGCTCGACCACGCGCGAGGCCGTGCCGGGCACCACGTCGAGGTTGACGAAGTAGCCGCCGGCCGGGGTGTTCCAGGTCGCCACGTCACGACCGCCGAGGCGCTCGGAGAGGACGCGGTCGACCTCGGCGAACTTGGGCGCGATGATCTCGCGGTGCCGGGCCATGTGGTCGCGCACGCCCTGCGGCGAGCCGAAGAACTCGACGTGGCGCAGGTGGTTGACCTTGTCGGGCCCGATCGAGCCGTTGCCGAGGTGGCGGAGGTACCACGCGACGTTGTCGGTGGACGCGGCCAGGAAGGCCACGCCGGCGCCGGCGAAGGTGATCTTCGACGTCGAGGCGAACATGATCGGGCGGTGCGGGTGTCCGGCCGCGGACGCGAGGGTGAGCACGTCGGCGCTCTTGGCCTCGTCCTCGGTGAGGTGGTGCAGCGCGTACGCGTTGTCCCAGAAGATCTTGAAGTCGGGCGCCGCCGTCGGCATCGACGCGAGCCGCGCCGCCACCTCCTGGCTGACCACGGCACCGGTCGGGTTGGCGTAGGTGGGCACCACCCACATGCCCTTGATGCTCGCGTCGTCGGCGACCAGCGCCGCGACGGCCTCGGCGTCCGGCCCGTCGTCACCCATCGGCACCGTCACCATCTCGATGCCGAGGCTCTCCAGCAGCGTGAAGTGCCGGTCGTAGCCGGGGACGGGGCAGACGAAGCGCACCTTCTCCTCACGGCCCCACGGGCGCTCGGAGTCCACGCCGCCGAAGAGCATCAGGTAGAACAGGCAGTCGCGCATCATCGTCAGGCTCGAGCTGCCGCCGGCGACGAGCTGCTCGGGCTCGACCCAGAGCAGCTCGGCGAACATCTCGCGGAGGTCGGCCAGGCCCTCCAGCCCGCCGTAGTTGCGGACGTCGACCCCCCGGGAGTCCAGGTGGGTCGTGGGCAGGCGCAGCAGGTCCTCGGCGAGGTCGAGCTGCTGGGCCGAGGGCTTCCCGCGCGTGAGGTCGAGCTTGAGGCCCTTGCCCTTCAGCTCCTCGTAGGCTGCGCGCTGCTCCTCGAGGAGCGCGGCGAGGTCGTCGGCGGACAGGTCGGCCAGCGGGGTCGCGTTCACGACCCCAAGGCTACCGAGGTCCGCGACCGGGTCAGGCGGGCGTCTTGAAGCTGCGCCGGTACTCCTGCGGGCTGACGCCGCGCGAGCGCCCGAAGTGGTGGCGCAGCGTCGCGGCGTTGCCGAAGCCCACCTCGCCGGCCACCCAGTCGATGGAGTGGTCGGTCTGCTCCAGCAGCTCCTGGGCCGCGCGCACCCGCTCGCCGAGGATCCAGGAGTACGGCGTGGTGCCGGTCTCCTCCTTGAACCGGCGCGCGAAGGTGCGCGCCGACATGTGCACCTGGCGCGCCAGCGTCTCGACGTCGAGCTCGTCGGCGAGGTGGGCGCTGATCCACGCCAGCAGCGGGGCGAGCGCCTCGGACTCGCACACCGGCACCGGGCGCTCGATGAACTGCGCCTGTCCGCCGTCGCGGTGGGGCGGGACGACCATCCGCCGCGCCGTCGTGGCCGCGACGCGGGCACCGAAGTGCTGGCGCATCACGTGGAGCGCGGCGTCGAGCGCGGCGGCCGAGCCCGCACCGGTGACCACGGTGCCGTCCTGGACGTAGAGCACGTCGGGGTCGACGATCGCGCCGGGGAACGTGGCGGCGAGCTCGGCGGCGTAGCGCCAGTGGGTGGTGCAGCGACGGCCCTCGAGCAGGCCGGCCTCGCCGAGCATGAAGGTGGCCGAGCAGTGCGCGAAGAGCATCGCGCCGCGTGCGTGGGTGGCCCGCAGGAGCTCGGAGACCTCGGGCGAGGTCCCCCGGTGGTCGCTCTTGGGGGCCAGGCAGACCAGGTCGGCGTCGGCGGCCTCGTCGAGGCCGTGCTCGACCACGAGGTCGAAGCCCGCGCGGGTGCGCAGCCGGCCCGGTCGCGGCGTGACCACCCGGAAGTCGAAGACCGGGTTGTCGTCCTCGGGGTGGTAGGGCTCGGCCCACACCTCGCACAGCGCCCCGAGACCGAACGGCTCGGGCTGCTCCTGGACGACGACGGCGACCTTCTTCACCCGACCAGCGTCGCCGACACGTGGCAGGAAGTCAACGGATCCTGTCGTTCCTGCCACTCGTGGCAGGACTCGTGCGAGCGGAGAATTACTGCCATGAACACGATCCTCGCCCTCCTGGTCCTCGCCGCCCTCGTCCCGCTCCTCGTCGGGTACGCCCGCCACGACCGCTTCGGCGGCCCCTCCGTCTCCGCCCACCCGCGCGACGAGCTCGGGCCGGTCGAGGAGCGCCGCCACCTCGTCCCCCGCGCCTGACCGCTCGACGCTGCCCCTGGCGCGGCACAATGCCGCCATGGCAGCGACGAGCACCGCGGACGCCCTCGGACCCGGGTCGCGCGTCGCGCTGCTCGTGCCCGGCTCGACGGCCTACGTCGACCTCGTTCTCGCGCTGCTCGCCGACGGGATCTTCCCGGTCCCGCTGGACCCCGCCCTCACCGGGGCCGAGCGACGTCGCATCCTCGCACCGATCGCCCCCGACCTCGTCGTCGACCGGGCCGAGCAGGTCGAGGACCTGCTGGCCGGCCGCACCGACCGGACCAGGGCCGTGCCGCGCGGGCGGCCGATCCACTGCACGAGCGGCACCACCGGGACCCCCAAGGGGGTCTTCTCCGGGCTCCTCCCCGACGACCAGGCGGCAGCCCTGGTCGCCGAGGAGAGGGAGCTCTGGGGCTTCTGCGCCGACGACGTCAACCTGGTGCTGAGCCCGCTGCACCACTCCGCGCCGCTGCGCTTCGCGACCGGGACGCTGCTCGCCGGCGGTCGCCTCGTCGTCCCCGGGAAGTTCGACCCCGCCCGGGTCACCGCCGCGATCCGCGACGAGCGGCCGACCACGATGTTCTGCGTCCCGACCCACCTCCAACGGCTCCTCGCCCACTGGGACGACGTCGGCGTCCCCGACCTGACCTCGTTCCGCCTCGTCGCGCACGCCGGGGCGCCGTGCCCACCGGCGATCAAGGAGCGGCTCGTCGAGCTGTTCCCGTCGGGCTCCACCTGGGAGTTCTACGGCTCGACCGAGGGCCAGTTCACCGCGTGCCGCTCCGAGGACTGGCAGCGCCGCCCGGGCACCGTCGGACGCGCACGACCCGGCCGGACGCTCTCCGTCGACGCCGACGGCCACATCTGGTGCGCCGTGCCCGACCACGCCCGCTTCACCTACCTCGGTGCGCCCGAGCAGACCGCGGCCGCCTGGCGCGACACCCCGGACGGGCCGGCCTTCACGGTCGGCGACGTCGGACGCATCGACGACGACGGCTACCTCTTCCTCGACGGCCGTCGCACCGACCTGATCATCTCCGGCGGCGTCAACGTCTACCCGCTCGAGGTGGAGAACGCGCTGCGGGAGGTGCCGGGGGTCCGGGACGTCGCCGTGCTCGGGGCGCCGGACCCCGACTGGGGCCAGCGGGTGGTGGCGGCCGTGGTCGGGGACGTGGAGCCCGAGACGCTGCGCGCCCACGCACGCGAGGTGCTGGCGCCGGCGAAGCGACCCAAGGACTACCTGCCGGTCGCGGAGCTGCCGCTCACCCCGACCGGGAAGGTGCGGCGCGACCGCCTGGCGGACCTGCTCCTGGGCGGCGCCGTCGACCCCGCGCCGTGACGTTCGCGTCGGCTTCGGGCCCGCGCGGGCCGGTACCCGCATAGGGTCGGTGGATGTCCCGTCTCGTGGTCCTCGCCCTCATCTCCGCCTCGCTCGCCCTCCTCGCGGTCGACCCCGGGCGGTCCGCGGCGGCGCCTGCCCCCGTCCACGACGTCGTGGTCGGCGTCGTCTCCGACCCGGCGGCCGAGACCTGGCCCGCGTACGCCGCGACCGTCGAGCGCTATGCCCTCCGCACGGGGTCGGCGACCCCGGAGGTGCGGGTGACGGCGACGTCGAGCGACCCCGACGCGAGGATCGTCGTCAACGGCCGCCCGGCCACGAGCGGCGACCCGCTGGTGCTCGCGGGACTCGCGAGCGGCGACGAGGTCAACGTCCAGATCGCCGACTCCGCCGGCACGTCCAACCAGTCGTGGATCGTGCTCCCGCCGGGCTTCCCCCGGCTCACCGCCTCCGGGCCCCACTCGGACCTGGCTGCGGGCGAGGTGGCGCTCACCCTCGGCTCGTTCCTCGGCGGCAACTACACCGCCGTCGTCGACGAGTGGGGGGTGCCGGTCCGAGCGGTGGCGGAGCAGATCAGCGACCTCAAGCAGTCAGCCGCCGACCCGACCCGCTACTCCGCGGCGCTCCCTGCCCCAGGCGGCGGCTGGCGCATCGCCGAGCTCGACGAGCAGTTCCACGAGCTCCGGTCGCACCAGCTCACGACCGCCCCGGCCGACACCACCGACTTCCACGACTCGGTGCTGCTGCCCGACGGCGGGGCCCTGCTGATGGGCTACTGGCCCGTCACCCGCGACGGCACCGTCCTCACCGACGCCGTCATCGAGCTCCAGGACGCCGCTGGCGAGGCCACGTGGAGCTGGAACAGCAAGGACCACGTGGACCCCGCGGAGGGCCTGGTCGACCGCTCGGCGGCGGACTACGCCCACATCAACTCCCTCCAGCTGCTGCCCGGCGGCGACGTGCTGGCGTCCTTCCGCAACCTGAGCCAGGTCATGCTGATCGCCGGCAGCGACGGTCCGGGCCGCGACGCCGGCGACGTCCTCTGGCGCTTCGGAGGGAACCGCAACGACTTCACCTTCGTCGACGACCCCTACGGCGGTCCGTGCGCGCAGCACGCCGCGACCCTGCTGCCCGACGGGCACCTCATGGTCTTCGACAACGGCGCACGCCGCGACGAGTCGGGCCGATCGCGCCGCAGACCGCCGACATGTGCCCCGCGCCCGGCGATCCCTCCGGTCCGCGGGTGGCGCGCCCGCAGAGCCGGGTGAGCGAGTACGAGCTCGACACCACCACCGCACCACCGACCGCACGTCTGGTCTGGAGCCACGTGCCCGAGGGGCGCTACGCGCCGTTCGCCGGCAACGCCCAGCCGCTCCCGGACGGCAACGTGATGGTGGGCTGGTCGCAGTCGCAGGTGCCGCAGGGCCAGGTGGCACCCGTCGCCACCGAGGTCACCCGCTCCGGTGAGGAGATCTGGTCGGTGTCGGCCGGCTCGTTCTTCTCCTACCGCGCCTTCAAGCTCGACGCGCCGGACGCGATCGAGCCGCGCATCGCCGTCACCTCGCCCGTCGACGGCCAGGAGGTCGCCCAGGGCGCCGAGCTCCCGGTCGAGGTCTCGTGCGTGGACACCGGCGGCTCCAACCTGGCAGCCTGCGGGACCGACGCACCCCCGAGCACCGACGAGCCCGGGGAGCACGACCTCGTCGCCCGAGCGACCGACCGGGCGGGCAACACGGAGACCACCACGATCACCTACGTCGTCACGCCGGCGGCACCGGGCACCCCCTCCCCCACCCCGACGGCAACACACACCCCGACGCCCACCCCGCAGCCCACGCCGACACCGGCGCGGACCGCCCGGGCGGACCTCCTCGCCCGCGGACCGTCGGGCCCGTGGGCCGGGCGCGACACCTACGGCGGACGCAGGCAGACCGTCACGGTGCGCTCGCGTGCGGGTTCGCGAGCCGTGGTCCGGTTCCGGGTGCGCAACGCCGGCGATGCCCGTGGGCGGGTGCTCGTGTCGGCGCGGGCCGGCGGCCGGCTCCCCGGGCGCTGGTGGGTCGGGGGCAACGACGTCACGTCGCGCGTGCGCAACGGCACCTTCCGGACCGCGCGGCTCGCGCCCGGCTCGACGGCGCGCCTGCGCCTCGTGCTGCGGTGGCCGCCGTCGGCGCAGGTGCGGCCGGGGGCACTGCGCCTGGTCGCGACCGTGGGCGACTCCCGCGACGTCGTCCGGGTCCGGGTCCGGGCGGGCGACTGAGCGGCGTCAGGCCTCCCAGACGCCGCGCAGGCGCTCGACGTGGTCTGCGGCCTGCCGCAGGCCGGCCTCGGCGGCGACCGTGCGGCGCGACGGGTCGAGCAGGTTCTTCCCGAACGCCGTGAGCGCGTCGGCGTCGGGGGTCACGACCGACCAGGCCCGCGGCCCGATGCCCTCCAGCTGGGCGCGGATCGAGGTCCGCCTGCTGAACGACCGCGGCAGGGGTGCCAGCACGACGACGCGTGCGGCGCCGGCCGCGACGTCGACGTTGGCGGTCGACCGCATCCCGCCGTCGACGTACGTCCGGCCGCCCACCTCCACCGGCGGCCAGACCGTGGGCACGGCGCAGCTGGCTGCGACCGCCGAGACGAGGTCGACCCCCGACCCCCGGGTGAAGACGGTGAACTCGCCGCTGACGGCGTCGACCGCGGTGATCCGGAGGTCGCGGTCCGGCCAGGCGTGCGCGGGGAGCCGCGCACGGATCACCGCCTCACGGTCGACGCTGCCGGGTGCGTGCGCGGCACGCGCCACCCGGCCGACGCGGGCCAGCTTCTGCCGGTCGGTGCCGGGCAGGACGTAGGGCGGCACGAGCTTCAGCGCCGCGACCCGTGACATCCGCCCGCCGAGCTCGGCGTCCGGGGGCTCGAGCTGCGCGGCGTAGAGGTCCTCCAGGGACCAGTCGCTCCCGAGCTGGGCGCCCACGACCGAGCCGGCCGACGTGCCGACCACGACGTCGGTGTCGGTGAGGTCGACGCCCGCGCGGGCGAGCCCCGTGAGGATCCCGAGCTCCCACGCGATGCCGGTGATGCCCCCGCCACCGAGGACGAGGGCCGAGGTGCCTGTGCCTGTCATGGGGCAGTTCTAGCGGACACGCCCTGACAGCGCCGGTCCGCGCACGACGACGGCCCGCCGGGAGTCCCGGCGGGCCGTCGTGTCGTGCGGTCGATCAGCGGATCAGGCGATCAGGCCTGGCCGCCGGTCAGCTTCTCGCGGAGCGCCTGCAGCGCCTCGTCGGAGGCGAGCGAGCCGCCGGTGTCGCCACCGGTCTCGGCCGCGACGTCGCCGCCCGAGGAGTACGAGGTGGCCTCGCCGGCCTCGACCTCGGCCTGCTTGGCCTCCTCCTGCTGCTTGACGTGCGCCTCCCAGCGGGCGTGCGCCTTGGCGTACTGGTCCTCCCAGACCGCACGCTGCTCCTCGAAGCCCTCGAGCCACTCGCCCGTCTCGGGGTCGAAGCCCTCGGGGTAGACGTAGTTGCCCTGCTCGTCGTAGGTCGCGGTCATGCCGTAGAGGGTCGGGTCGAACTCCTCCACGTCGGCGGCCGCGGCGGTCTCGTTGGCCTGCTTGAGCGACAGCGAGATCCGGCGACGCTCGAGGTCGATGTCGATGATCTTGACCATGACGTCGTCGTTGACCTGCACGACCTGCTCGGGGATCTCCACGTGGCGCTCGGCCAGCTCGGAGATGTGCACCAGGCCCTCGATGCCCTCCTCGACGCGGACGAACGAACCGAAGGGCACCAGCTTGGTGACCTTGCCCGGGACGATCTGGCCGATCTGGTGGGTGCGGGCGAAGTGCTGCCACGGGTCCTCCTGGGTCGCCTTCAGCGACAGGGAGACGCGCTCGCGGTCCATGTCCACGTCGAGGACCTCGACGGTGACCTCGTCGCCCACGGCGACGACCTCGGACGGGTGGTCGATGTGCTTCCAGGACAGCTCGGAGACGTGGACGAGGCCGTCGACGCCGCCGAGGTCCACGAACGCACCGAAGTTGACGATCGAGGACACGACACCCTTGCGGATCTGGCCCTTCTGGAGCTGGGTCAGGAAGCCGTGGCGGACCTCGGACTGGGTCTGCTCCAGCCAGGCGCGGCGCGACAGGACCACGTTGTTGCGGTTCTTGTCGAGCTCGATGATCTTGGCCTCGAGGGTCTGGCCGACGTAGGGCTGCAGGTCGCGGACGCGACGCATCTCCACGAGGGAGGCCGGCAGGAAGCCGCGCAGGCCGATGTCGAGGATGAGGCCGCCCTTGACGACCTCGATGACGGTGCCCTCGACGACGCCGTCCTCCTCCTTGACCTGCTCGATCGTGCCCCAGGCGCGCTCGTACTGGGCGCGCTTCTTGGACAGGATCAGGCGACCCTCCTTGTCCTCCTTCTGGAGGACCAGGGCCTCGACCTTGTCGCCCACGGAAACGACCTCGTTGGGGTCGACGTCGTGCTTGATCGACAGCTCGCGCGAGGGGATGACGCCCTCGGTCTTGTAGCCGATGTCGAGGAGGACCTCGTCGCGGTCCACCTTGACGATGGTGCCGTCGACGATGTCGCCGTCGTTGAAGTACTTGATGGTCGCGTCGATCGCCGCGAGGAAGTCCTCTTCGGACCCGATGTCGTTGACGGCCACCTGGGGCGCGTCGTAGTCCGGAAGAGTGGAGAGGGTGCTCGTCATGTGGAAGGAGGTTCCTTGGATGGATGGAGTCGTGCGGACGCACGCAGCCGTCTGTTTCACTGGTCCTCCCGACGCGTGAGGCGTCGTGGGGGACTCGGCGAGCCCGGGTCCGCTCGGTACGGGAACCGGGCAGACGACTGGCGCAACTCGCAAGCCTACGCGTGCGCGCGGGCCCCCGTCCAACCGGCGTGGCCCGTCCGAGCGCCCCCGGGTGCCACGCTCAGTGGTCGAACGGCCACGCGTGCAGGTCGCCCGTCTCGGCGACGGCCCGGAGCAGGACCTCCGCGCGGTCGGCGACCGGGTTCTCCCCCGCTCGCGCCGCGAGGTCCACCAGTGCCCAGAGGTCCGCCGCACGAGCCCCCTCGAGCAGGTCGTCCGCGCTCCCGCCGCGCAGGTCCGTCCACGCCGCGAGCACCCCCTCGACGTAGTCCGGCCGCCGGTCGAACCGGACCAGGTTGCCCACGTCGGTCCACGGGTGGCCGGCATGTGCGAACTCCCAGTCCACGACGCCGTTGACGTCGGGCCCCGCCGGTTCGACCAGCACGTTCTTCGGGTTCAGGTCGCCGTGGACCAGACAGGCCCGACCGACCGTGTCCAGCAGGTCCTGGGCCCGTACGGCGACGTCCTCGAGCTGCTCGCGGTCGCGCTCGGACCACGCACCGAGCCGTGTCCGCACCCACTCGACGAGACCGTCTCCGGGCAGCGCGCCGAGCGCGAGGTCGGCGTCGACGAAGACGCCCGGACGCAGCGAGGGCATCCCCGCGAGCGTGCCCGCGACGGTGCCCAGCGCCCGGCCCAGGCGCCCGGCCGCGCGGTCGCCGAGGCCCGGGAGGACCAGGTCGCCGCGCTCCCCCGGCAGCAGGCTGGTGACGAGCAGGCCGGGCACGCCCGTGCCCGGCAGCACCCGTCGGACCTCGAGCACCTCCGCTACGGGGACCAGGCCCCGCACCAGGCGCAGGACTGCCTCGTCGACCTCGGGCGGACGGTGGCCGCGGTCGTCCGCGGGCGGGTAGATCCGGACGACCGCCCGCTCCCCCGCCACCTGGGCGGCGAACGTGCGACCCGAGTGACCGCCGGGCAGCGGGGCCAGCACGCCGTCGAGGTCGCTCACGCGGGGATGGTGCCACGGACCTGCCAGATCGACGGATCGAGGACCACACCCATCCGGGCCGTTACCTTGCTGCGAATCTCTCGTTGACTGTCAAGACATCCTTGTCACCGGGCTGTTGCCGACACGTGGAGCAGCCCGTGGCACCAACCAGGGGGTAACTGCAGATGCACGCACGCACACCACGGCGGTCAGCCGCGGCGGGGGTCGTCCTCGCGCTGCTCGCACCGACCGCTCTCGTCACGCTCGGCCAGTCCGCGGCGTCGGCCGCGCCGTTGCCGGCCACCTACGGCGCCACCGCGCACGGCGACATCGTCGACCTCGACGCCCGGGTCCTCGGGACCGGGTCGCTCGCCGGGGCGGTGATCGGTCACAGCCGCAGCACCGTCGCCAGCACCGCCTCCGGCGGCACGAGCGACGCCACCTCGGCCAACCTCGACGCCCAGCTGCTGTTCGGCGGCGTCCCGATCACGCCGGACCGCGAGAGCGCGACCGCGCCGCCGTCCAGCGACCCGCCGGAGCGCAGCCTCGTCGACCTGCCGCTCGACCTCGTCGCCGGCGTCGGCGCGGTCACCGGCGACGTCCAGGCCGCGTGGGCCGGCACGGACGCGTGCGTCCCCGCGACCGGCGGCGAGCGGGTGCTGTCGGACGCACGGACCAGCCTGGCCGGCGTCACCCTCGTCGACCTGCCCGCTCCCGTCGGCACGCTCGCCGAGGTGCAGGCGTCGCAGACCCGGAGCCGGACGGCGCTCGTCGACCGCGGGGCCACGTCCGACGTGGTCGCGCGCACCACGACCACGGTCGGCGCCATCGACCTGCTCGGTGGCCAGGTGACCGTCGACGTGACCAACCCGGTCGTGCTCCAGGCCCGCTCCGACGGCACGACCGGCAGCGCCGGCTTCGTCAGCCCGCCGACGATCACCGCCACCGTCGGGGGCACCCCGATCGCCATCCCGCTCAACGGCCAGCCCCAGCGCATCGACCTCCCGGCCGCCCTCGAGCCGCTCGCGGACCTGTCGATCACTGCCTTCACCCCGACCAACGCCTCGTCCGGCGCCACCGGACGCGGCACGCTCGACGCGCTGCTGCGCATCGACCTCGACGTGCTCGGCCTGCTGCCCGGCGCCCCCGCGGCCGCCGACGTGACGCTCGCCGTCGCCCCGATGAGCGTCGAGGCGACCGCGCCAGGTGGAGGCGTCGAGTGCGGCGCCGACGACACGACCGCCCCTGCGGCACCCGTGATCACCGCGCCGGCCGACGGCACCGTGACCAACGACGCGACGCCCGGGTTCTCCGGCACCGCCGAGCCCGGCTCGACGGTCGTGGTCCGCGGGCCGGGCGGCGAGGAGGTCTGCACCGACCAGGCCGACGCCGACGGTGCGTGGAGCTGCACCCCCACCACCGCGCTGCCCGACGGGCGTGACACCTACACCGCGACGGCCACCGACGCGGCCGGCAACACGTCGGGTGCCGACTCCACCACGATCACCGTCGACACGACTGCCCCGCCGGTCACCGTCTTCATGCCGGCCGACGGCTCGGCGACCACCGACCCGACCCCGACCGTCACCGGCGTGACCGAGCCGGGAGCCGCCGTCACGGTGCGGGAGGGGGGCACCACCGTGTGCACCACCACCGCGGACGGCGACGGGGCGTGGTCCTGCACCGGCGGGGTCCCGCTGGTCCTCGGGGAGCACACCTTCACCGCGACCGCCGTGGACGCGGCCGGCAACTCGGCGGACGCCTCGACGACCTTCACCGTCGTGTTCATCGGCGGCGGCGACACCACTGCTCCGGCGGCACCGGTCATCACCGCACCGGCGGACGGCGCGTCCCTCCAGGACACCACGCCGCGCATCACCGGCACCGGTGAGTCGGGGGCCACGGTCACCGTCAGCGAGGGCGGGACCGTCCTGTGCACGGCGGTCGTCGGCGGCGACGGCACCTGGGCCTGCACGCCCGCCCGCGAGCTCGCGCTCGGGCAGCACACCGTGACCGCGACGCAGACCGATGCGTCGGGCAACACCAGCGAGGCGGACACGACGACCTTCACGGTGGTCGCGGCGCCCGGTCCGCAACCCGGCAACGGCAACGGAAACGGCAGCGGCGACACCGACGGTGACGGCCTCGACGACCAGCAGGAGGGCACGCTCGGCACCGACCCCGGCAACCCGGACACCGACGGCGACGGGCTCACGGACGGCGCAGAGGTCACCACCCACGGCACCGACCCGCTCCGCAAGGACACCGACCGCGACGGCCTCACCGACGGTCGCGAGGTCAACGGCATGAGGATCCGCGAGCGCTTCGAGGTGTGCGGCCGCAAGGCCCGCTCGTCGATCAGGGTCCGGACCAACCCGCTGCGCAAGGACACCGACCGCGACGGGATCTCCGACGGCCGTGAGGTCAAGGGCTACACGATCAAGCAGCGCGTCCAGGTGCGCGGCAAGGGGAAGGGCGTCCGCACGATCGTGATCGGCAAGACGCGCACCAACCCACGCAAGAAGGACACCGACCGCGACGGCCTGAAGGACAAGGTCGAGAAGACCGGCAAGGCCAACAAGCGGTTCGGCAAGGCGAAGTCCGACCCCAGCACGTGCGACACCGACCGCGGCGGCGTGAGCGACGGCAAGGAGGTCCGGGCGGGGTCCAACCCGAGCGACGTCCGCTCCGGTCCGCGGCGCCCGATGGCACGCACCGGTCGCAGCGACCGGCTGCCGGGCTCCATGGGCTGACCGACCCCTGGGAAGAGGTGGGGCACCGGGCGCGACGTCGCCCGGTGCCCCACCGCCCGGTGCCGGTGGCTACGCTCGTCGACGTGGAGGACCACCTGCCGCAGTCCGTGCGGGTCGAGAGACGTCCGGTCACCGAGCGCGAGTCGCGGCGGGCCAACGGACCCGACTGGGACCGGTACGCCGACGAGTACCAGGCCACCCACGGCGCCTTCCTCGGCGACGCCGGCTTCGTCTGGGGTCCGGAGGGACACACCGAGGACGAGCTCGCGATCCTGGGCGACGTCGCCGGCCGCGACGTCCTCGAGGTGGGCAGCGGAGCGGGTCAGTGCTCCCGCTGGGTGCGCACCCGCGGCGGTCGCGCGTACGGGCTCGACCTCTCCCACCGCCAGCTCCAGCACTCGCTGCGCCTCGACGAGGAGACCGGCACGGTCGTCCCGTCAGTCCGCGGCACCGCCACCGACCTGCCCTTCTCCGACGACGCCTTCGACGTCGTCTTCTGCTCCTTCGGCGCCCTGCAGTTCGTCAGCGACATCGACGACGCGCTCGCCGAGGTCGCCCGCGTGCTGCGGCCGGGGGGCCGGTTCGCGTTCTCGGTCACCCACCCGACGCGGTGGATGTTCCCCGACGACCCGGGTCCCGCCGGCCTGACCGCCACGCAGTCCTACTGGGACCGCACGCCCTACGTCGAGATCGACGACGCGTCCGGCGTGGTGTCCTACGTCGAGCACCACCGCACGCTGGGCGACTGGGTCCGGCTGCTCGCCGCCCACGGCTTCACCCTCGCCGACCTCGTGGAGCCCGAGTGGCCCGAGGGGCACGATCGGGTGTGGGGCGGCTGGTCACAGGTGCGCGGCCGGCTGACGCCGGGCACCGCGATCTTCGTGGCGCACCTCGGCGCCGCCGGGCGCGCCAGCTGACCGTCGGCGCGCACGACCGGCGAGCAGCGACGCCGGGTTGACGTACGACCAGGCACGGCGGCGCCGGCCCTCCCGGCCCAGCAGCTCGCGCCTGGTCGCCCGGCAGTCGTCCCAGAACCGGCGGCCGTCCTCGGGATCCGCGGCGACCGGGGCGAAGACCGTCGCGTCGGCGCGCCGGGCGAGCTCGACACCGGTGCCGAGCGCCCGGGCCTGGGCGACGCGGCTCCAGCCCTCCGGCACCGGACGACCCAGGTCGCGGGCGGTGTCGAGGACCTCCTGCCAGCCGTCGACGTGCACGGCGGTCGGGGCGCCCGACGACCTCCGCCTGCGGCGGACCGCCTTGAGGACCGGTACGGCCGCCCACAGCAGCAGCGCGGCGCCCGCCAGGACGGCGACCGCGACCCCGACGACCCACCACGGGCCGTGGTGCTCCTCGATCACCGCGTCGGGCGGCAGGTCGATGTCGGCGCCCTTGGGGATCTTGATCTCGGAGTCGTCGATCTCGAGCTCGCGGGTGACCCACTCGCCGGCGTCGACGACCTGGTCGCTCTCGTCCTCGGTGTAGGGGTGCACGCCGGTGTAGCGGCTCGGCTCGAGGGTGCGCCACGTGCCGTCGGCGAACTGGAGCTCGACCCAGGACTCCACGTCCGACTGCAGGACCACGCCGCCGCGGCCCGGCGCGGCGCCGACCACGACCCGGGCCGGTACGCCGAGGCGCGACGCGGCGAGCGCGGTCACCGCGGAGTACTGGAAGGGCGTCGCGACGATGTGCTTGGCACCCATCAGCCGCAGCCCGAGGTCGACGGGCGCCTGCGACGAGGTGCCGCTGAGCCGCACCTCGCCGTTGAGCCGCAGGTAGCGCGCCATCAGCAGGACCCGGCGCAGCGGGCTGAGGTCCGCGCGGTCGAACGGCTCGAGGAACTGGTCGAGGAACGCGCCGCCGGGCTGGAGCTGGTCGTCGGTCGGCTCCATCGTCGGCTCGTCCGGGGTGAAGCCGTCGGGCGGCGCCACGGCGGTGAAGGTGTAGTCGTCGCGCGGGTTGACGCCCCCGACGACGAGCGCGCTCGACGACGCCTGGTTGTAGCGGACGTCCGCGAGCTGGGTGCGACCGTCGGTCGACTCGAGGCGGATCGAGGTGAGCTCACCGAAGGTCGGCAGCCAGTCGCTCGCGTAGGCGGGCCGGATCCGGACGCGGACCCCGACCTCCTCACCCGCGTGCAGCGGCTCGACCTCCGGCGACAGCCGGCGGAACGTCCCGTCCGGGCCGGCCCCCGGCGACTCGTCGGCGGCGGTCCACGCCTCGTCGGTGTAGGAGTCGAGCGCCCCGAACCGCACGCGTGCGCCCTCGGGCAGGCCGATCGCCTTGAGGAGCGGCTCGCGCCCCGGCGCCGGTGCGATGAGCGAGTCCACCGTCCGCGCGGCCACGCCGTCGCCCTGCGGGTCGAGCCGGGTGCGGTCGGTCTGGTCGTCGTCGGGCGTCAGCACGCCCACCAGGGCCGACACGGACGCCACCACCACGACCGCCACCACGGTGCCCACCAGTCCCGACCGGAACGACGCCACGACCGCCTCGCGGCGCCGGCTGCGCGCCGCCGCCCAGGTCAGCAGGACGATCGTGAGGACGACGCCGCGCAGCACGTAGTGGTCCGGGACGAGCACCGCCATCGGGATCGTCGCCGCGAGCCCACCCAGCAGGGCGACCACGGGAGCGAGCGGGCGACGGGTGGCGACCGCCAGCCACGCGGCCGGGAGCGCGGTGCCGAAGCCGATCGCGTAGGGCAGCAGCATCACGCTGCCGGAGGCCTCCACGGGCGGGAGCGTGCTGACGAACAGGCCCGGGGCGGACCACGTGTCACCGAGCACCCGGCTCATCGTCTCGACCGTGGGCAGCACCCACGGTCCCGGTCGGCGCAGGGCCGCCAGCGCGCCGAGCGGCGCGTAGGCCAGCACGGCCACGAGCGCGTAGAGCCACACGCCGTCGGCGGACCGGCGCAGGGTCCACGCCAGCACCAGCAGGAACACGACGGGGACCAGCCCGGCGACCAGGTAGTCGCGCGACCAGAAGCTCTCGTCGAGCAGGGTCAGGACGAGCGCGACGACCGCGACGACGACCAGCGAGTCGACGAGCGTCGCGCGCCCGTCGCGGGGGTCCGGCGCAACCGGTTGCGTGCTCATCGGCGTCCCCGAGCCATCAGCTCCGGCAGCAGGCCGAGGTCCGGCACGACCACCTGGTGGACGCCCGCCGTGTCGTCGGTGGCCGGTCGACCCTCGCTGTCGGCCCGCAGGACCAGCCGGTCTACGCCCTGGCCGAAGGATCCGACGGCCGCGTGCAGGTCCGCGCCGGCCCGCCGGGCACCGGTGACCTGGACCACCAGCCCGGTGCCGCCGACCGTCCCGGCCGCCTCGACCGAGAGCGCGGCGTACGCGTCGTCGCGGGTCGTGACGAACCGGCAGCTCGCGTCGGTCATCGCGGCCGCGCTCCGCCCGCGGGCGACGTGCGGCCCGCAGCGCAGGTAGGTGTCGAAGTCGTCGCGCACCGCCCGCAGCGCGACCGAGGCGGCCACCGACACCGCGAGCTCGAAGTCGCGCAGGCGGGTGTAGGAGTCGGCGCAGTCGTCGAGCAGGATCGTCACGTGCCCGCGCCGGGTCTCGTGGTACTGGCGCACGAGCAGCTCGCCGGCCTTGGCCGAGCTGCGCCAGTGGACGTGGCGCAGGTCGTCGCCGGGCGCGTACTCCCGCAGCGCGTGGAAGGCCAGGTCGTTCATCGACAGCTGCTGGCTGGTGGCGCCGTCGAGGTCGTTGGTCAGTCCCCCGGCGAACACGGCGAGCTCGACCACCCGGGGCGCGACGAAGAGCTCGATCGGCACCCCGGACGCCACCCTCCTGCTCACCATCCCGACCGGGTCGGCCTTCTCGTGCGCGACCGGGCCCACGGGGTGCACGCCGCGCGGCAGTGCGGGCAGCGCGACGGTCGCGGCGTGGTCGGCGTAGGGGCCGAGGAACGGCAGCCGGATCCCGACCTCGCGCGGACCGACCGGCACGACGACCTTCGGGAAGAGCATCGGGACGGCACCGGCGTGCACGCGCACCTCCGCCGTGGCGGTGGGACCGCCCTCGACCAGGCGGCTCGGGCGCAGCACGAGGGAGGCCGTCGGCGCACCCGGCAGCGCCTGCCAGCACAGGCCGAGGACGACCAGGGCGATCGCGGCCACCCCGAGCTGGACGAACTCCTGCCAGTTGAGCGTGGTCGCGACGACGAGCGTGACGACACCGGTCAGCAGCACGCCCCGGCCGAGCGGCGTCACGAGGTCGGGCCACCGTCGCGCGGAGACCGCCAGCGCGCCGAGCCGGCCGCTGCTGCGCGCGTCGTCCCGGCTCCGAGGGCTCACGCGCCGCTGCGGGGCACCGGGACCTGCGCGAGCAGGTCGTCGATGACCTGGTCCGGCGTCAGGCCGCCGAACGCGGCGCCCGACGACATGAGGAGCCGGTGCACCAGCACCGGGTGGGCCAGGGTGGCGATGTCCTCGGGCACGACGTGACCGCGGCCCTCGGCCAGGGCCCACGCCTTGGCGGTGCGCACCCAGGCGAGGGCGCCACGCGTGGAGAGGCCGATCCGGACGTCGGGGAGCTCGCGCGACGCCTCGGCGAGGCGCCGGACGTAGGAGATCAGGGACCGGTCGACGTGCACCATGTCGGCCAGCTGCGCCATCTGCTGGACCTCGGTCGCGCTGATCACCGGGCCGAGGCCGGCGGCCCGGTCGCGCACCCGCGACTCGGCCAGCAGCATCTCGGTCGACTCGGCGTCGGGGTGGCCGACGCTGGTGCGCATCAGGAACCGGTCGAGCTGCGCCTCGGGCAGCTGGTAGGTGCCGGCCTGCTCGATCGGGTTCTGGGTGGCGATCACCATGAACGGGCTGCGCACCTCGTGGGTGCGGCCGTCGACGGTGACGTGCCCCTCCTCCATCACCTCGAGCAGGGCCGACTGCGTCTTGGGCGAGGCCCGGTTGATCTCGTCGGCGAGGACCACGCTGTGGAAGATCGGCCCGGGGTGGAAGGTGAACTGGTGCTGGGCCTGGTCGTAGACAGTCACGCCGGTCACGTCGGAGGGCAGCAGGTCCGGCGTGAACTGGATCCGCGCGAACGAGCAGTCGATGGACTTGGCCAGCGAGCGCGCCAGCATCGTCTTGCCGGTGCCGGGCAGGTCCTCCAGGAGGAGGTGCCCGCCCGACACCAGGCAGGTCAGCGCGAGGCGCACGACGTGCCGCTTGCCGAGCACCGCGGACTCCATGTTGCCCACGGCGCGGTCGAAGGTCTCGGAGTACCACCGGACGTCGTCGCTGTGGACCGTGGCGATGTCAGGCATGCGGTGGCGGAGCTACCTCTCGGGGATCGTGCGGCGGGCTCAGGCGGAGCGGCGACGCATCAGCTGCAGCGCGATGCCGATCAGCAGCGCCGGGATGCCGACGATCCAGCCGATCAGCGGCACGGTCTTGGTGACCAGGTCGAGCGCGCTGGAGTTGGACTTGGCGTCGTCGGCGTTGCCGGCCACCTGCTCGTCGGTGAACCCGTAGTCGAGGATCAGGAACGGGTTGCCGTCGGAGTCGATGCGCTCCTGGTGCTCGGACTGGTTGATGATCGCGCCCGTGGTGGGGTCGATCCAGATCTCCCGCTCGACCGAGTAGGTGCCCTGCACGCCGTCGCTCAGCTCGATCGGGGCGTCGGAGACGTTGATCGCGTAGACGTAGGTCTCGAGCCCGTCGACGTCCTCGGTGCGGTCGTAGACGGCGTCGACCGGCTCACCGGCGTAGCCGTCCCAGTACTCGTACGTCTTCTTCTCCGCCTCGAAGGGCCACTTGTTGATCAGGCCCTGCTTGTCCTCGGCGCTCGGCGGGAGGTACTTCGGGTCGTCGACGGCGAGCGCCGTGCGGCGGTTGGTCGCGAAGTTGTCGGTGCTCGCCGAGACGAGGCGCTCCTCCGGGTCGTCGGCGCTGACGCACTCGTCGATGCCGCCCTCGTCCTTGACGAGGCAGCTGGAGTTCTGGAAGACGATGACGTCGGAGTCCGAGCGCTCGGAGTCGGCACGCGTGACGCTGAAGGCCTTCACCGGGAACTCGGTGGTGCCGCCGTTGCCGTCGGAGAGCTCCGCGGTGCCGTCGAGCAGCGTGAGGCTGTCGGTGTCGAGAGGCGTCTTCATCAGCCGCCCCGGGGCCCAGAACTGGGCCAGGATGGCCAGGGTGACCAAGAATCCACCCAGCACCGACAAACCGATGCCGAAGCCCTTGCGCATAGCGTTTTTCCTCCCGGTCGCCTCAAAGTCTGGGCGACTCTAGCAGCGAAGTGACTTCCCGGTAGCCAATCTGACACGCACTTTTTCGCTCGCTCCTCGCAGCACCTCACGTCGGGGTTAGAGTCCGCGCATGTCGATCGTGAGGACCGCCCGCGCCCGGGTGTCGCGCACCGGTGCCCCGGCCCCCGTCGGCTCCGAGCGGCTCCGGGCGATGGACAGCCTGCGTGGCCTCGCCATCGTGGTCGTCGTGCTCTCGCACGGGTGGATCCTGTGGCCGATCGAGTGGATCGACGACCACGCGTGGGTGCGACCGGTGTTCCGCAGCGGCAACTTCGCCGTCACCATCTTCTTCGTCGCGACCGGGTTCCTCGTCCACCGCTCGCTGTCGGCACACGGCCTGGCCACCATGAACCCCGCGGTCGGCATCGTCCGGCGCGTCATCCGGGTGGCGCCGGTGGTGCTCGTCGCCGTCCCGGCGGTCATCGTCGCCGGCGCCCTGGTGGATGACCCGAACTCCAGCAGCACCAACGCCAGCACGACCTTCCACGTGTTCACCTACACGTGGAACTGGTACCTCCAGACCGACGCCATCGACTCGCGGTGGGACCTCGGGCACCTCTGGTACCTCTCGGTCGACATGCAGGCCTTCGTCGCCCTCACCCTGCTCCTCTACTTCGTGCGCCGGCGGCCGGTCGCCCAGGTCGCGTCCCTCACGGGGCTGCTGCTGCTGCTGACGTGGTGGCGCATGCACGTCGCCGACCTCGAGTCGGTGATCAACGTCCTGCTCCGCACCACCGCTCGCATGGACGCCGTCGTCGTCGGCGTGCTGCTCGGCGTCCTGCTGACCTTCGTCCCGCCCGGGCGGTTCTCGGAGCGGGCGCTCACCTGGACCGGTGGCGCCGCGCTCGCCGCGCTGGTGCCGCTCTTCTGGTACTGCTCCGACGACGCCCGCTTCCTCGGGTGGGGCGTCACCCTCCTCGAGCTGGACGTGGCCGTCCTGCTGGGGACGATCGCCCTCGGCGCGCGGGTGCTCACGACACCGCGCCTCTCGGCGCTCAGCTTCCTGGGGCGGCACTCCCTCGTCATCTACGTGTGGCACTACCCGGCGTTCGCCGCCGTCGAGGCGCGGACCCGCTCGTGGGACTGGCCGCCGCGCGCAGCAGTCGCGCTGGTGGTCACCGCGGTGCTCTGCGTGGCCACCCACTACCTCCTCGAGCGCCACGTCGCGCGGCTGCTGCGCCACCCGGTCTGGCTGCGCCTGCGGCCGCGGGGCCCTGTCGCCGCCGCCGGTCCACGCCGCGACGAGCTGGCTGCCGACGACCTGTCGGTCCCGGTGGCCGCCGGTCCGGCGGACGGGGCTCAGGACCCGAAGCAGAACGTGTAGGTGCCGCCCGCGTCGAAGGTGACGGCCAGGTCCGCGAGCTGGGCCGTCGTCGCGACGTAGGTCCACTCGTCGGGCGCCGACCTCCACGTCACCGGGTCCGAGGTCAGGTCCTCGTCGGGACGCGACAGCACGGTGGTGACCGAGCCGGCCGGTCCGCGGAAGCGGAACCCCGCCCCGAGATAGCTGGTGAGCACCAGGGTGGGCGTCGCGTTGGTGGCCTGGAACGTCCGGCAGCTCGAGCGCCCCGTCACCTCCGGTGTGAAGGAGTCGGAGTCCAGGCTCTGCGGGGGTGCGAGCTCGAGCTCCTCGCCCCTGACCGCGACGTAGTAGTTGCTCTCGGCGTCGAGGCGGTCCTGCTCCGACGGGTCCAGGTCGGGCAGCTCGGAGCGCAACGCCGGGTCGGCGAGGCGCTCGAGGTCCTCCCCGCTGATGTAGGACCCGCGGACGGCGTCGGTCAGCAGCTTCTCCTGCGCCTCCGACGCGAGCATCGTGCCGGCCAGGTGCGTGCGGGTCAGGTCGCCGATCGCGACGACGGACTGCCCCACGCGGTACTGACCGAGGGAGGCGTGCACCAGCCCCAGGCACGCGACGACACCGACCAGCACGAGGGCGGGTCGGCGGGTGCGCACGTCCATCGCACGCGCGACCGCGGCGACGACGACGTCGAGCAGGACCGCGAGGCCGGGCAGGAGGAGCGCGAGGACGACGTAGCGGTAGCGGCTGGTCGTCACCTGCTCGATGCCGTAGGGCACCTGGGCGATCGCGCTGACCACGGCGTGGAAGACCGCACCCACGACACCGGCCACGGCAGCCTGGACGAGGAGCGGGTGGCGCCGCGCCGACACGACGATCGCGACCACGACGCCGAGCATGAGGACGGGCCCGGCACCCCAGCCGCCGGACACGTTGTCGAAGGGAGCGACGAGGAGCGCGGCCGCCGACTCCGGGACCTGGAGCACGTCCTCCCGGCTCAGCAGGATGCGCGTCGACCCGCGGCCCCACACGGCGTACCAGCCGAGGAACGCGACCGCGGGCACGGCGACGACCCGCAGCATGGCGACGAACCCGCGCGACAGCGCGAACACACCGACCCAGACCGCGGCCACCACGCCCCCGAGGGAGATGGTCACCGCGACCAGCAGCAGCACCCCGGCCGCCAGGCTGCCGCGCCGGTCGGCGTCGCGGCGGACCAGCACCAGCATCGCGACCGCACCGAGCAGGATCGACGAGGTCAGCGCCACCGGGGCCTCGACGAGGAACGCCTCCGACCCAGCCCCGTAGGTGAGCAGTGCGAGGGCGGCGACGAGGGACGCGACGCGTCCGCACCCGAGCCGCCGCAGCAGGCGATGCAGCACGACGACGAGGGCGAGGTGCACGAGCACGGTGAGAGCGAGGTAGGGCCAGTACGCCGTGAGGCCGACCAGCTTGAAGGGCAGCAGGTAGACCAGCACGAGCGTGAGCTGCCAGTGCGACGCGTGCGGAGCCATCAGGCTCTCGGTGCCGCCGGGCGCACCGCCCCGCTCGACGTAGTAGTGCAGCAGGTCCCCGCTGAACCAGCCCCGCCCGCCCAGCCACAGCGCGACACCACCCTGCACGACGAGCGCCGCGAGGAGGATCCACGAGTCCCAGCCGAGAGGCGGGGGGCGCAGACGACGCCGTCCCGCCGGGACGGTCACGTGCGCTTGCGCAGCTTGGAGAGCCGCCCGAGGACCTTGTGGGCCGCCTCGTCGGAGATCCCGAGACGACGCTTCAGCCGGTCGTAGACGTCGAGCACCGTGCGGTCCGCGACGATCGCTGCCTTGCGGGCGCGGCCCTCGTCGGGGCGGGCCTGGTAGTTGGTGGACCGGCGGACCGGGGCCGCCTCCTCGGTGAAGTAGTACATCGCCAGCGACCGTCGGGCCACGTCGGGCGGGCAGGTCAGCCCGTCGGGGTGGCCGTGGAAGGAGTCCTCGGTGGTGGTGAAGACCAGCATCCGGTTGCCGGCGGGCGTCACCGTGCCCTGGCAGGCCGTCATCGCCGGGTCCCAGAGCTCGAGCTTGCCGCCCCAGTCGTCGTGCCACTCCTCGTTGAGGTAGAGCAGGATGTTGACCCGCCGCGCCCAGTTCTCGTGGGTGTGGTGCGTGGTGAAGTCGGCGTGGATGTTGAGGTGGCCGCCGCGCTTGGTCATGTGCAGCCCGCCCCCGTCCATCGTGTAGTCCGGGATCAGGTTCGCGATGCCGGTGAGGTCCTCGAGGTAGGCGACGAACTCGGCCGAGCAGAACTCCTGGGCCACCGCCTGGAGGCTCTGCGCCCAGGTGTCCGGGTCGGTGTTGCTGAACTTGGTCTCGTTGACGTGGAGGTAGCCCTTCCAGAACTCGTCGTCGATCCCCGGGAAGTCACGGACCGCGGCGGCGAACGCCTCGGGCCGGAGCACGTCGTCGAGGACGACGTGCGGGAAGGGTGTCGCGGACTGGTACTGCGCGGCCGTGGCGTCGCGGCCGGCGTCGAGGCGCGTCATGTCGACGAGCTGCAGGGCGGTCTCCATGGCGCGCATCATGCCACCACGACCCGCTGCGGGAGGAGCACTCCCGACCATTGCCCGGGCCTTCGCGCGAACCGCGCCTGCGGGGGCTACTCACGGGTTACACTCGGCCGGTTCGTGAGGCGCACGTCACGTGGAGCGCCCGCTGGCACGCCCCCCTGGAGGAAGTCCCGTGAAGTCTGTCGACGTGCCGGAGGTCACCGGCCAGGAGGCCCGCACCCCCCGTGTGGGAGTGCTCGTCGTCGCCTACAACGCCGCCTCGACCCTGGAGCGCACGCTCTCGCGCCTGCCGGAGTCGTTCGCCGCCTCCGTCGACCACGTGATGGTCTGCGACGACGCGAGCCAGGACGACACCTACGAGATCGGGATGCGGTTCCGCGACACCGCGACGTTCCCGGTCACGGTCGTCAAGCACGAGCGCAACCTCGGCTACGGCGGCAACCAGAAGGCCGGCTACCGCTGGGCCATCGAGCACGGCCTCGACGTCGTGGTGCTGCTCCACGGTGACGGCCAGTACGCCCCCGAGTGCATCGAGGACCTGGTCGCGCCCCTCGTGAGCGGCGACGCCGACGCGGTCTTCGGCTCGCGGATGATGGAGAAGGGCGGCGCCCGGTCCGGCGGCATGCCCGCCTACAAGTACGTCGGCAACCGGATCCTCACCGGCTTCCAGAACGCCCTGACCGGGCAGCACCTCTCGGAGTGGCACTCCGGCTACCGCGCCTACCGCACCGACTCGCTCAGCGACCTCGACCTCGCGTCCTACTCCGACGACTTCGACTTCGACACCGAGATCATCCTCGGCCTGGTGCGCGCCCGGAAGCGGATCGTCGAGGTGCCGATCCCCACCTACTACGGCGACGAGATCTGCTACGTCAACGGGATGAAGTACGCCCGCGACGTCGCGGGCGACGTGCTGCGTCACTGGGCCACCGAGCGCGGCTTCGGCGGCGGCGTCGCCTCGACCGAGTCGGACCTCTACGAGCTCAAGGCGACCGGGTCCCACGGCGTGCTGCTCGAGTGGCTGTCCGGCCGCCAGCCCGCCAAGGTCCTCGACGCCGGCTGCTTCGACGGCCGGTTCGCCGACCTGGTGCGCCGCCAGGGCCACCACGTCACCGGTCTCGACCGCCAGAAGTTCGACGGCGTCGCGGAGCGGGTCAACGCCTTCATCGAGGCCGACCTCAACCAGCCGCTGCCCGACGCGATCCGGGCGGAGTACGACGTCGTCGTCGCCGGCGACATCCTCGAGCACGTGATGGAGCCCCAGCAGCTCCTCGACGACCTGGTCTCCAAGCTGGTCCCCGGCGGCGAGATCCTCGTGTCCGTCCCGAACTTCGGCCACTGGTACCCCCGCGGGCGGATCGCCGTCGGCAAGTTCGACTACGACCAGCGCGGCCCGCTCGACCGCGGCCACGTGCGGTTCTTCACCCGCGACACGATCGAGCGGCTCTTCGCCGAGTCCGGGCTCCGCGTGGTCGAGCGCCGTACCGTCGGCACGCCCTTCGAGTCCGTCGTGGACCGTCCCGGCACCCCGCCCGCGCGGCGCCGGCTCGTCAACGGCGTGACCCGCGCCGACACCGCGATGGTGCGGGCGTGGCCGCGCCTGTTCGGCTACCAGTTCCTCTACCGACTGGAGGTGGCGTGACCGATCCCGACCACCAGCGCCGGGTCATCAGCACGTCAGCAGGGCTCACCATCGGTGGCATCATCCACCTCCTCACCCTCTTCAACGTCTCGCGCGATCTCGGGCGTACTGCCGCGTCCGGGTTCTTCTCGGGCGTCTACGAGCTCCAGGCACGCGCCTTCCTCGACGGACGCATCGCCGTCCCCGACGGCAGCATGGCCATCGAGGGGTTCATCCGCCACGGCGTGACCTACATGTACTTCCCGCCGTTCCCGGCGCTGCTGCGCCTGCCGGTCCTCATGACGACGCACGAGTTCGACGGCAAGCTCACCGTGCTGTCGATGGCGCTGGCGTGGATCGTGTTCGTCGTCTGCACGACCAAGCTGGTGTGGTGGCTGCACGCCCGCGTCAACGGGTCGACGCAGGTCTCACGCGGGCAGGCGTGGCTGGTCGGGGTGTTCCTCGCCGCCGCCAGCGGCGGCACCTTCATGACCTACGACGCGTCACTGCCGTGGGTCTACCACGAGGTCTACGCCTGGGCGATCGCCTCCACCGTCGGCGCCCTCTACTGGCTCCTGCGCGTGCTCACCGCGCCGGGCTGGCACGAGGTGCGCTGGCTGGGGGCCTTCTGCCTGGCCGCGATCGGCACCCGCGCGACTGCCGGCTGGGCGCTCTGCCTCACGGTCGTCGCGGTCGCGGCGTGGTTCGCGGTGCGCCGCACCACCCCCGAACGGCGTCGCACCTGGTGGGGCATCCTCCTCGCCGGCGCGATCCCGCTCACGCTGTCGATCCTCTACAACCTGCACAAGTTCGACCACGTCTACATGTTCCCGCTGCAGGACCAGGTGTGGACCCAGGTCAACGCCCACCGGCGCGAGGCGCTCGAGGTCAACGGGGGCGCCATCACCGGCCTGCAGTTCTTCCCGACCGCGTTCCACGCCTACCTGTGGCCGACCGGGATCCGGTTCGTCGACTACTTCCCCTGGATCACGTTGCCGGCGCGGCCGCCGGAGGCCCTGGCCGGCGCCTTCGTCGACCAGGCCTACCGGACCGGCAGCGCGACCGCGTTCATGCCGCTGCTGATGGCGCTGCAGGTCCTGTCGACGCTCGTGGTGTTCTGGCCGCGCGCGCCCCAACGGCTGCGGGTGCTGCGGGTACCGATGGTCGCGGCCGTCCTGGTCACCGGCGGCGTGATGGCGTACGGCTACTTCGCCGCCCGCTACGCCAGCGAGTTCGTCCCGGCGCTCGTCCTCGGAGGCGCCATCGGCACGGTGCTGGTCGGCCACCACCTCAGGGGTCGCCGCTTGTTCCGACCCGTTGCCGTGGTGGCCACGGTGCTCGCGGCCTTCTCCGTCGCCGCCCAGCTCGCCATCGGCATCAGCACCGCGTCGGTGGCGGCCCGCGGACCCGACCTGGAGCGCTACCTCGAGTGGCAGCGCGCCGCCACGCCGACCGCGCAGGCCCGCCTGGTGACGTTCGCCGACTCCCTCGACGGCGGGCGCACCGACGAGCTGCGGGTGGTGGGCGACTGCGACGCGCTCTACCTCAACACCGGCGACGAGTACGAGCCGTGGACCACGGTGCAGGCACGCGGTCGTGCCGTCCGGATCCGTCCGGATGGTCGCCTGCGCCCGGGACGCGTCCCGCTCTTCCGGATCGAGGGCTCCCAGGACACCGTCCTGCTGGAGGTGACCGACGAGCGCGAGCTGCGGTTCGTGCTCACCGGCCCCGACGGCGAGTACGGCGCCAACACGTTCGACTTCCCGCCCAGCGGCTACGCCGACCTCAACCTGCGCAACCAGACGCAGTTCGGCTTCTACGAGATCTCCGCGATGCCGTCGGGGCCGGTCGGGTTCCTGCGCTCGACGGCGACGGACGACGACTGGTACACCCGCCCGGCGCCGCTGGAGTGGGTCGGGTCGGCCGCGGCCGCGGCGCGGGTCGGGGTCAGCCTCGAGCAGCTCGAGGGTCTCGACATGCCGCTGTGCGAGGAGCTCGCCGGCGCTGCACGCACGCTCGCGGGGTCCTGACCGACGATGCGCGTCGCCCTCCTGTCCTGGCGGGACACCACGCACCCCGACGGCGGTGGCTCGGAGGTGTTCGTCGAGGCGGTCGGCCGTGAGCTGGCCCGGCGGGGGCACGAGGTGACCCTGCTGTGCGCCCGGCACCCCGGGTCGGCGGGTCGCGAGGAACGTGACGGCGTGCGACTGCGGCGGCTCGGCGGGCGGCTCACCGTCTACCCGTGGGGACTGGCCTGGCTGCTGCGCCACCGACGCGACGTCGACGTCGTCGTCGACGTCGTGAACGGCCTGCCGTTCGCCAGCCCGCTGGTGCGCCGGCGCGGCGTGGTCGCACTGGTCCACCACGTGCACGCCGCGCAGTGGCGCATCATCTACCCCGGGTGGGGCGGGCGCGTCGGCTGGTTCGTGGAGAGCCGCGTGGTCCCGCGCCTCTACCGCTCACGCCCGTTCCTCACCGTCTCCGACGCCTCGGCGCGCGACCTGGCCGCGCTCGGCGTCCCACCGACGTCGATCACGGTCGTGCGCAACGGCCTGTCCTCCGCGCCACCGGAGCAACCGCCCGCGAAGTCACCGACGCCCCGGGTCGCGGTCCTCTCGCGCCTGGTGCCGCACAAGCAGATCGAGCACGCGTTCACCGTCGTGCGGCGGCTCGCCGACGAGGTGCCGGACCTGCACCTCGACGTCGTGGGTGACGGCTGGTGGCGCGACGAGCTCGTCGCCGCGGCCGGTGCCGCCGGCGTGGGCGACCGGGTCACCTTCCACGGGCACGTGAGCGACGCGCGGCGCGACGAGCTCGTGGGTCGCGCCTGGGTGATGCTCATGCCGTCGGTGAAGGAGGGCTGGTGCCTCGCGATCACCGAGTCCGGCGCGCAGGGCACGCCGAGCGTGGCCTACGCCGGTGCGGGCGGCGTGACCGAGTCCATCCACGACGGCACCACCGGACGGCTGGTCGAGGACCTCGACGAGATGGTCGCGGTCACCCGCGACCTGCTGGCGGACGCCGACGCGCGCCGACGCATGGGGGCGGCGGCGCGCGAGATGGCTGCCTCCCTCACGTGGGAGGCGTGCGCCGTGCGCGCCGAGCAGGTGCTGCTGGCGGCCGGCGGTGCGGCGGATCAGTCGCCGTAGACGAGGATCTGCTGGCTCGCGGGGTTCTTGTCCGGCGCGGTGGTCTGGCTGTAGACGAGGCTGAACAGACCGATCGCGGCGAGGATGCAGCCGATGAGGATCGGGAGGAACATGGCCAGCCAGCCGCTCAGTGCCGATCCGGAGGTGCCCGTGCTGCTCACTGATCTGTCTCCCTCTGCCGAAGTTACCGAGCGTTAGGGTACATGAACCGAGCCCCCGCGTCTCGCACTCAGCGCGTCGACCTGTGACGTCCGTGCGTGGGCCGGGCCCGTCCGCGCGCGGCGGCCCCCAGCAGGGTGCCGAGCGCCGCGAGCAGGACGCCGAGCGCCACGGCGTGGGACCCCAGGACCGCGAGCCTCCGCGCGGCACCGCCGGCCGGTGCGGCCGGCTCACCGCCGGGGACGCGGAGCACCTCCACGACCGGCGTCTGCAGCACCGGCTCGAGCCCGGTGGTGTCGACCTGCGGCGCGTCCGGGTCGTCGGGGTAGAGCACCACCCAGGTGACCCCGAGGTCGGGCAGCACCTCGGCGGGGGTGCCGCGCTCGAGCGCGGCGCCGATCCTCGCCGCGAGCGGGCCCTCCCCCGGCACCAGGACGTCGCCGACCTGCAGCGAGTCGCTGGTGACCACGTCGGCGTCGACCATCCGGGTCGCCGGGTCGGACGAGGTGATGCCGTCGTGCGCCCAGTCGAAGGAGCGGTAGGCGCGCCACGGCAGCGTCACCACGACGCCCGGGACCCCGTCGAGGACAGCCGCCGCGCGGTCGAGGTCGTCCGGGAAGCGCACCGGGGCGACCGTCGCCCACGTCCGGACGGTGGCGTCCGGCAGCAGGAGCAGGGGAAGCAGCGCGACGACCACGACGCCGGCCCACGCCCCCTCGGTCCGGCCGAGAAGGGCCGTGGCACGGGCGGCGCAGGCGCCGAACGCGGCGGAGACCAGCACGACCGCCGGGGCCAGCAGCTTCTGGGTGTCGCGCAGCAGGCCGGACCCGGGCACGTGCTCGACGAGCCACACCAGCCCGCTCGCGCCCCACGGGGTCGCGGCAGCGAGCGCGGTCCCCCCGAGCAGGAGCGACAGCACCACCCACCGGACGGTGTCGCCGGAGCCCCACACCCGGCGCAGCAGCGGCACGCCGAGGACCAGGACGCCCACGACCACGACCGCCGCCACGACCGCCGCTGCCGTGGCTCGGGTGGCCGGCTCGGACGCACGGTCCCAGATCCCACCCAGGCCGAGGAGTGCGACGACCGCGCCGTAGGGCGACTCGGTGTCCGGCGCGAAGGCCGCGACGCCCGACGCGTCGGAGGTGGACCGCACCGGTCCGGTCAGGGCCGCGACCACCCACGGGAGCTGCAGCACCAGTCCCCCGGTGGCCACCACCGCCGTCCGGCGCAGGTGCGGGGCGCACGCCACGACCAGGCCGGCCACCGCGAGCAGTCCGCCGGTCGGCGTGAGGGACGCGAGCGCGGCCCAGGCGACGGCGGCCGCGAGGTCGACGACGCGGCCGCGGGCCCGGTAGCGCATCGCGGCGGCCACCAGCCAGGGCAGCGCGGCGCACCCGAGCAGCAGGGCCCACTGCCCGAGCGCGAGGCGCTCGACCACGTAGGCGTTCCAGACCGCGAAGCCGGACCCCGCGAGCTGGGCGGTGCGACCGAGCGGGCGCACCAGCCGGGCGACGCCCCACCCGAGCAGGGCGAGGGTGAGCGGGAGGACGACCCGGGCGAGCACTCCCCCGTCGACCACGTGGGTGAGGGCGGCGACGGCTGCGTCGAGCGGCACGGCGCGGGGCGCCACGTCACCGAGTCCCCACGTGGCGTCGGTGAAGGGCTGGCGGGGCACGAAGACGAGGTCGCGCGCGAGCGGGTGACCCCCGCGGAGGTAGAGCGGGAGGCAGAGCAGCAGGGCCAGCGCGAGGGGCCACGCGAGCACCGCCCGGTCCTGCCACGAGGGCGCCGCCGGTGCTGCCGTTCCGGGGGTCGACGCCACGGCGCCAGCCTATGCTGTGCCGGATCCCTGACCCCGCCCGACGAGGACGCACGTGCCAGACCCGACCCTGCCGGTCCTCGACCTCGAGGCTGCGTGGGCGGCCGCGCAGCAGGTGCCCGGCTGGCTCACCGAGGCCCAGGCCGCCGACCTCTACGCCACCGCGCGGGCGGTCGCGCCCGCGCGCGTGGTCGAGATCGGGAGCCACCTCGGCCGGTCGACGGTCGTGCTGGCCGCCTCGGGCGCCGCGGTCACGGCGATCGACCCGTTCCCGGGCGACTGGCGCTACGGCCGCCCCGACACCGAGGCACGCCTCCGGGCCAACCTCGCCGCAGCGGGGGTCGCCGAGCACGTCGACGTCCGCGTCACCACCAGCCGGCAGGCGCGCGAGCAGTGGGACGAGCCGGTGCGGATGGTCTACGTCGACGGCAAGCACGACGTGTGGTCCTGCCTCGACGACCTGCGCTGGAGCAGGTTCCTCCAGCCGGGCGACGTGGTGCTGGTCCACGACGCCTTCTCGTCGCTGGGCGTCACCCTCGCGGTGCTGCGCGACGCCGTCGGCGGCAGCCGCCACCGCTACGTCTCCCGCACCGGCTCGCTCGCGCGCCTCGAGGTCGGCCGTCCCCGGCTCGCCGACCGCGCACGTGTCCTGCGCGAGCTGCCGTGGTTCGCCCGCAACCTCGTCGTCAAGGTGCTGCTGCGCCTGCGGGCGCGCCCGCTCGCCCGCCTGCTGGGGCACGACGACACCGCCGACCCCTACTGAGCGGACCCGTCCGGTGAACCTAGGATGCCGTTCGTGACGGCCCCGAGCAGCGCAGCCACGCGCCGCACCTTCGACGGCGGCGCGGTCGCCGTCGCCACGAGCGTGATGAACGTGGCGACCTACGGCTACACGATGGTGACCGCGCGGCTCGTCGGCCCGAAGGAGTACGGCGCGTTCGTCGCCTGCCTCGGGCTGACCCTCGTGGTGCAGGTCGTCGCCTACGGCCTGCAGGCCGCCGCCGCGCGCCGGATCGCCGTCGACGGGGCGAACGTCGCCGCGATCGAGCGGGTCGTCCTCGCCCTCGGGGCGAAGGTGTCCGTCCTCGTCGGGGTGGTCCTGCTGGCCGCCTCGCCGCTCGTCGGCCTGCTGCTCAACCTCGACGACCCGGTGCTCGCGGCGCTCGTCGGCCTCGCCGCCGTCCCGCTGACCTTCGCCGGAGCGCAGGCGGGAGTGCTCCAGGGCGAGAAGCGCTGGGGTGCGCTCGCGGCGTTCTACCTGGCCAGCGGTCTCCCTCGACTGGTCATCGGCACCGGCATCGTGGTCTGGCGTCCCGACGCGACCAGTGCGTTCCTCGGCGTGGTGGTCGGGCTCTGCTTCCCGGTGGCCGCCGGGTGGTGGGTCCTGCGCGGGCGCCGCACCGGACCGACCCCGCCCGACACCGAGCACTCGGCGAGGGCCGTGCTGGTCGAGGCGGCCCACAACATGCAGGCGCTCCTGGCCTTCTACGCGCTCTCGAGCGTCGACATCATCCTGGCCCGCCAGGTCCTGACCGAGCACGACGCCGGCCTCTACGCCGCCGGCCTGATCGTGACCAAGGTGATGCTGTTCCTCCCCCAGTTCGTCGTCGTGCTCGCCTTCCCGGACATGGCGACGGCCGACGGCCGCAACCGCGCCCTCGTGCGCAGCCTGGCGGTGGTCGGCGGGGTGGGAGTCGTCGCGGTCGCCGGGGCGAAGGTGCTGTCCGGCGTCGCGATGGTCTTCGTCGGCGGCGAGAGGTTCGCCGAGGTCGAGGGCTCCCTGTGGGTCTTCGCGGTCCTCGGCACCGTGCTCGCCATGCTCCAGCTCCAGGTCTACGCCGCGATCGCCCGCCAGGGGCGACGCGCCGTCGTCCTCGTCTGGGCCGCGCTGGTCGTGGCCGTGCTGGTCGGTCTCCGGGCCACGACGCTCGTCGAGCTGGTGGCGACCGTCGCCGCCGTCGACGCGGTCCTCCTGCTGGCCCTCGGCCTGCTGGGCTCGTGGGCGGGACGGCGTACGGCCACCACCGCCACGGTGCCGGTCCGGTGAGCACCTCCCGCGTGCGGGGCCTCCTCTCCGGCACCGGCGGCATCGTCGTCGGCACCGCCGTGATGAACGTGTGCACCTTCGGGTTCACCATCGTGGCGGCCGGGATCCTCGACACCGGGTCCTACGGTGCGTTCTTCGCCCTGCTCAACCTGCTCATGGTGGTCTCGGTCGTCAACATGGGGCTGCAGGCCACCGCCGCCCGTCGCATCGTCGCCGACCCGGCGTCGGTCGCGACCGTCGAGGCCTCGATCCTGCGCGTCGCCTACGCCACCTCGCTGGCTGTAGGGGCGGCGCTGCTGGTGCTGTCCCCCGCCGTGACCTGGCTGCTCCAGCTCGACTCGGTCGTGCCGGCGATCGTCCTGTCGGCCCTCGCCGTGCCAACCACGCTGATGGGTGCCCACGTCGGCATCCTCCAGGGCGAGAAGCGGTGGGCCGAGCTGTCGTGGGTCTACGTCCTGGCCGGCGTCCCGCGGATCCTCGGGCTGGCGGTGCTGTGGTGGCACCCGACCGAGAGCATCGCGCTGTTCGGCAGCGGGCTGGGCTACATCGCGCCGGTCGTGCTCGGCTGGTGGGTGCTGCGCCGGCCGCGGGTCCACGCCGACAGCACGGCGCCGGCGCGGGCGCCACGCGCACGTGAGGTGGTGGGCGAGGCGCTCCACAGCGCCCAGGCGCTGCTGGCCTTCTTCGCGCTGGCCAACGTCGACATCGTGGTCGCCCGGCACGTCCTCGACGACCACGACTCGGGGCTCTACGCCGTCGGCCTGCTGGTCGCCAAGATCATGCTCTACCTGCCCCAGTTCGTGGTGATCGTGATGTTCCCGTCGCTGGCCACCGCGACGCAGCGGCGACGGGCCGTCCTGCGCGGCACCACAGCGATCCTGGCGCTGGGCGCCGTCTGCACGACCGGCGTGGTGCTGCTCGCCGGGGTCGCCGCCGACGTGCTCGACAGCGGGAAGCTGCGCGCGGTCGAGGGCCACCTCTGGCTCTTCGCCGTGCTCGGCACCCTGCTCTCGGTGACCCAGCTCCTGGTCTACGCCACGCTCGCCCGCGAGGGGCGCCGATCGATCCTGCTCGTCTGGGTCGCCCTCGTCGCCGCCGTGGCAGCAGGGGCCGCCACGACCACCCCGACGCAGCTGCTCACCGTGATGATCGCGGTGACGACGGCGCTGACCGGTGTCCTCGTCGTCGCCAGCCTCCGCGCGGACCGCGCGGGCACGGAGCCCGACCGGTCAGTGGGCGGCGTCGTGCCAGCTGCGCCCCACGCCGACTGAGACGTCGAGCGGCACCGCGAGGTCGGCGGCGCCGCCCATCTCGGTGCGGACCAGCGCGGCGAGCGCCTCGGCCTCACCGGGCGCGACCTCGAGCACGAGCTCGTCGTGGACCTGCAGCAGCATCCGCGAGCGCAGGCCCTCCTCGCGCAGCGCCCGCTCGACGCCCAGCATCGCGACCTTCACCAGGTCGGCCGCGGAACCCTGGATCGGCGCGTTGAGGGCCATCCGCTCGGCGGTCTCGCGACGCTGGCGGTTGTCGCTGGTGAGGTCGGGCAGGTAGCGGCGACGCCCGAGGATGGTCTCGGTGAAGCTGGAGCGACGCGCCTCGTCGACGATCCCGCCGAGGTAGTCGCGCACGCCGCCGAAGGTCTGGAAGTACTCCTCCATCAACCCGGCCGCCTCGCCGGTGCTGATCCGCAGCTGCTGGGAGAGCCCAAAGGCGGACAGCCCGTAGGCGAGGCCGTAGTTCATCGCCTTGATCTTGGCGCGCTGCTCGACCGAGACGTCCTCGGCGGCGACCCCGAAGACGCGGGCGGCGGTGATGGAGTGGAAGTCCTGGCCGGAGCGGAACGCCTCGATCAGGAGCTCGTCCTCGGACAGGTGGGCCATGATCCGCATCTCGACCTGGCTGTAGTCGGCCGTCATCAGCGACTCGTAGCCCTCACCGACCACGAAGCCCTCGCGGATCCGGCGGCCGGCCTCGGTGCGGATCGGGATGTTCTGCAGGTTCGGGTCGGTGCTGGAGAGCCGGCCGGTCGCGGCGATGATCTGGTTGTAGGTGGTGTGGATGCGCCCGTCGGAGGCGACGGTCTTGAGCAGCCCCTCCACGGTCTGCCGCAGCCGGATCACGTCGCGGTGGCGCAGCAGGTGCTGGAGGAACGGGTGCTCGGTCTTCTCGAACAGCTGCTGCAGCGCATCGGCGTCGGTCGTCCAGCCGGTCTTGGTGCGCTTGGTCTTCGGCATGTCGAGCTCGTCGAAGAGCACGACCTGCAGCTGCTTGGGCGAGCCGAGGTTGATCTCCTTGCCGATCACGGAGTACGCGTCCTCGGCCGCGGCGCGCACCTGCTCGCCGAACTCGGCCTCCAGGCCCTCGAGGTAGTCGGTGTCGACGGCGATGCCGGTCTGCTCCATCCGCACCAGGGTGGCGATCAGCGGGAGCTCGACGTCGCGCAGCAGCGCGGTGCCACCGTGCTCCTCGACCGCACCGTCGAGGGCGTCGGCCAGGTCGAGCACGGCCCGCGCGGTCAGCATCGCGGCGTCGCTGGCGGTCGTGTCGTCGAGCGCGTCGAAGGTGAGCTGGTCGGCGTCGGCGGTGTCCTGGCGCAGCTCGCGCTTGAGGTAGCGCAGGGTGAGGTCGGCGAGGTCGTAGGAGCGCTGGTCGGGCTGGACCAGGTAGGCCGCGAGGGCGGTGTCGACCTCGAGGCCCTCGAGCTCCCAGCCGCGGGCGGCCAGGGCGAGGCTCGGGCCGTTGGCGTCGTGCAGCGCCTTGGGGCGCGCGGGGTCGGCGAGCCAGGCGGCCACGGCGGCGTCGTCGTCGGGACCGAGGTCGGCCGCGTCGATCCAGGCGGCGTCGCCCGACGCGGTCGCGACGGAGAGGGAGTGCACCTCGCCGGTCCCGGCCCGCCAGGTGCCGCCGACGGCCACACCGACGCGTACGCCCGCCGGCGCGTGCTCCTCGAGCCACGCCCCGACCTCGCCGGCGGCGAGCCGGCGGCCGTCGAGCTCGAAGCCCGACTCGGCCTCCACGGCGCCGTCGGGCTCGGGGTCGATCGTGTCGAGCAGGCGGGTGCGCAGCTCGCCGCGGAACTCCAGCTCGTCGAGCAGCTCGAGGCCGACCGTGCGGTCCCACGGCTGACGCCCGAGGTCACGGGGGTGGAGGTCGAGCGGCAGGTCGCGCACCAGCGCGTTGAGCTGGCGGTTGCGGATGACGTCGCCGAGGTGCTCGCGCAGCGCCTCGCCCTTCTTGCCGGTGATCTCGTCCGCGCGGGCGATCACGTTGTCGAGGCCGTCGTACTGGTTGATCCAGCGCGCAGCGAAGCCGGGGCCGACGCCCGGGACGCCGGGCAGGTTGTCGGAGGTCTCGCCGACGATCGCGGCAAGCTCGGGATAACGGTGCGGGGGCACGCCGTACTTCTCCTCGACCGCCTGCGGCGTGAGCCGCGCGAGGTTGCTGACGCCCTGCATCGGGTAGAGCACGGTCGAGCTCTCGGTGACGAGCTGGATGGAGTCGCGGTCGCCGGTGAGGACCAGCACCTCCATCCCCTCGGCCAGGGCCTCGGTGACGAGGGTGGCGATGATGTCGTCGGCCTCGTAGCCGGCGAGGTCGAGGTGGCGGATCGACAGCGCGTCGAGCATCCGACGGATCAGCGGCAGCTGGCTGCTGAACTCGTCGGGCGTCTTGTTCCGCTTGGCCTTGTAGTCGGAGTACTGCTCGAGCCGGAAGGTCTGGCGCGAGCGGTCGAAGGCGACCGCGACGTGGGTCGGGACCTCGTCGCGCAGCACGTTGACCAGCATCGAGGTGAAGCCGTAGACGGCGTTGGTGTGCTGGCCCGTCGCGGTGGCGAAGTTCTCCACCGGGAGGGCGAAGAACGCCCGGTAGGCCAGGGAGTGGCCGTCCAGCAGCAGGAGGCGGGGGCGGGACTCGTCGGTGGTGGGCTCGCTCGTCTCGGGCACCCGGCGACTCTAGCGGCCTCCTCCGACACCGACCGCGCGCAGCCCCGCTCCCCCGCGCGACACCCGGCGCGACACAATGGCGCCATGACCGACACGTCCGCGTCCCGCCCCGAGTCCCTCGCCGACCTCACCGTCGAGGAGCTGATCGCCTTCCTGCCCGAGGGCAACGGCCGGCTCAACGACAAGATGGGCGTCGAGCTCGTCGAGGTCTCGGCCGAGCGGGTCGTGGCCACGATGCCGGTGGAGGGCAACACCCAGCCGTTCGGGCTGCTGCACGGCGGCGCCTCGGTCGTGCTGGCCGAGACGCTCGGGTCGATCGGGTCGGCGATCCACGCCTACCCGCACAAGGTGGCGGTGGGCGTCGACATCAACGCCACCCACCACCGGTCGGCGACGTCCGGCCTCGTGACCGGGGTGGCCACGGCGGTGCACCTCGGGCGCAGCAGCACGTCCTACGAGATCGTCATCACCGACGAGCGTGGCAAGCGGGTGTGCACCTCGCGGATCACCTGCGCCCTGATCGACGCACCCGGCGCCTGACCCGGCACGACGGCCGGGTCAGCCGGCGACGCGCTCCCCGCGCCGCACCCGGCGGGCGGCGAGGACGCGGTCGATGCGCTGCTTGCTGCTCGCCGCCGGCGTCGCCTGGCGCGCCTTCGGCAGTCGGGCGCGCACCGCGCTCGTCGTGGCCGCGCGCAGCATCGCCTGGGGCGCGAAGGAGAGCCGCGCCATGAACCGGTTCGCGTCGCGCGCCTCCGCGGCCGCGGCGGTCTGGATGTGGGTGATGCCGTGCTGCTCGGCGAAGCGGCAGGCCGCCTCCATCAGCGCGCTGCCCACGCCCTTGCGGCGGAACTGCGGGAGGACGTGGGGCGAGACGGCGAGCACGGCCGGCTCGAGGTTGAGCGGGGTGAACGTCGTGGCCTCGAGGAAGACCGCGCCGGCGACCTCGCCGTCGACCTCGGCCACCGCGACCCACTGGTCGTCGCGCTCGGCCGCCGTCGCGACGATCCGGCCCACGTCGGCGAGCTGCTCGTCGAGCCCGCCGCGGCGCAGGATGTCGCTCCACAGCTCACGCAGCGAGGCCACGTCCCCGGGGCCTGCCGCGCGTACGGTCACCGGCGTCCGACTCATCGACCCACCATCCATGCACTCGACCACGTGGCCCCCCACCGGCCTGTCCCGGCGCCACACACGCGGGCGAGGATAGCGCCCGCGTCCCCCTCAGGCTACGCCGAGGTAGGCCTCCCGCACCGACGGATCGTCGAGGAGGTCGGCACCCGTGCCCGACTTCACGATGTTGCCGGTCTCGAGGACGTAGGCCCGGTCGCTGCGCGAGAGCGCCTGCTTGGCGTTCTGCTCCACCACCAGGATCGTGGTGCCCTGCTGCGAGATCTCGGTGATGATGTCGAAGATCTGCTGGATCAGCATCGGCGCCAGGCCCATCGACGGCTCGTCGAGCATGAGCAGCTTGGGCCGCGACATCAGCGCGCGCCCGATGGCGAGCATCTGCTGCTCACCACCCGACATCGTGCCGGCGACCTGCTTCTTGCGCTCGAGCAGCCGCGGGAAGAGACCGAACACCCGGTCGTAGTCCTCGTCGATGGCCGCCTTGTCCTTGCGGGTGTAGGCGCCCATGTTGAGGTTCTCGGTGACCGTCATGCCGGGGAAGATCCCGCGGCCCTCCGGGCACAGCACCAGGCCCTTGCGCAGCCGCTGGTCGGCGCGCAGCTTCGTGACGTCCTCGCCGTTGAACACGACCGAGCCCGCCGCGAGCCCGCGCACGCCGGAGAGCGCGCGCATCGTCGAGGTCTTCCCGGCGCCGTTGGCACCGATCAGCGAGACGACCTCGCCCTCGTTGACCTCCACGGTGATGCCGTGGAGGGCCTGGATCTTGCCGTAGTTGAGGACGGCGTCCTTCATCTCAAGCAGCATCGTCGGGCTCTCCCAGGTAGGCGGCGATGACCTTCGGGTTGCGGGCGACCTCGTCGGGGGTGCCCTCGGCGATCTTCTGGCCGAACTCGAGCACCACGATGCGGTCGGTCACGCCGAGGACCAGCTTCATGTCGTGCTCGATCACCAGGACCGTGTGCCCCAGGTCGCGGATCCGGCGGATGAGGCCCATCAGGTCCTCCTTCTCCGCCGGGTTGAAGCCGGCTGCCGGCTCGTCGAGGCAGATCAGCTCGGGCTCGGTGGCGAGCGCGCGGGCGATCTCCAGCCGACGCTGGTAGCCGTAGGGCAGGTTGCGCGCCAGCTCGTGGGCCCGGTCGGCGATGCCGACGAAGCGCAGCAGCTCCATCGAGCGCCGGCGACCGGCCCGCTCCTCGAGGGTGTGCCGGCTGATGCCGAACACCTTCGCCAGCGAGCGCCGCAGACCGCCCTCCGGCAGCTCCTCCTCCGACGGGCGGACCCGGTAGAGGCGGAACAGCACGCCGGGCACGCTGGAGCGGTGGCGGGCGTCGCATCCCACCATCACGTTCTCCATCGCCGACATCTCGGGGAAGAGCCGGATGTTCTGGAACGTACGGGCGATGCCGAGGTGGTTGATCTTGTGCGGCTTGGTGCCGGCGATCTCCTTGCCCTTGAACCGGATCTTGCCCTCGGTGGGGGTGTAGACGCCGGTCATCGCGTTGAAGCACGTCGTCTTGCCCGCACCGTTGGGCCCGATCAGGCCCAGGATCTCGCCGCGGCGGATCTGGAAGTTCACGTCGTTGAGCGCGACGACACCGCCGAAGCGCAGGGTGACGTGGTCGACCTCGAGCAGGGTCTCCCCCACCTCTCCCGAGGTCTCGATCGCGATCTGGTCGTGGTCGGACGTGTCGGGCAGCACCTCGGCGCCCTCGATCGTCGTCTGGCTCTGCTCAGACATCGGCCGCAGCCTCCTCCGCCTCGTGGCGTCGATCCTCGAACTCCCTCGCCCTGCGTCTGCTGGGCACCAGCCCCTGCGGACGCAGGATCATCACCAACACCAGCGCGACGCCGAAGGCGAAGGGCCGCCAGTCGACGAACTCGCGGAAGCGCTCGGGGAGGTAGGTGAGCAGGAACGCACCGAGCAGGGCGCCGTAGATGTTGCCGGAGCCGCCGATGACGACCATGGCGACGAAGAGGAACGACAGCTGCACCATGAACGCGTTGGGCTCGACGTACTGCTGCTTCGAGCCGAACAACAGGCCGGCCAGGCCGCCCAGGGTGGCGCCGATGGCGAACGCCCACAGCTTGAACTTGAAGCCGGCGACGCCCATGACCGCGGCCGCGTCCTCGTCCTCGCGGATGGCGAGCCACGCGCGACCGACCCGGCTGTTCTCCAGGCGGCGCGCCAGCCAGATGATGAGGATGAGGATCGACAGCGCCAGCCAGTACCAGCGCTCGGCGTCGATCGTGTTGAAGAACGCGCGACCGTCGATCTCCGGGCCGGGAGGCGTGGGCACGTTGATGATGCCCTTGGCGCCGCCGGTCACGTCGTCGAGGTTGCGCGCGGTGATGCGGATGATCTCGCCGAAGCCGAGCGTCACGATCGCGAGGTAGTCACCGCGCAGGCGCAGCGTCGGCGCCCCGAGGAAGACGCCTGCGACCAGCGACATGCAGATGGCGATCGGGATGCAGGCCGCGAACGGCACCGCCCACTCCTCCGACAGCCCGAACTTGCTCTGCATCGCCTGGACGACCGGCGACTCGGTCGAGCCGAACAGCGCGATCGAGTAGGCGCCGAGGGCGTAGAAGCCGACGTAGCCGAGGTCGAGCAGGCCGGCCAGGCCGATCACGACGTTGAGGCCGACCGCCACGATCATGTAGACGACGACGAGGAACAGCACGCTCGCCCAGTCCGAGCCGCTCGAGGTGAGGTCGGTGCGGATGTAGGCGAACGGCAGGATGTTGAGGTAGGGCAGGTAGAACGCGAAGGCGACCACGAGCAGGGTCGCCAGCCAGTGGAGCGGCTTCGGGGCGCTGTCCCACCGGTCGCGGATCCGGAGGCCGCGGTAGGCGGCTGCGATCTGGCTCATGCGCGTGCCTTTCCGAGGGACTCACCGAGCAGGCCGGTCGGACGGAACATCAGGATCACCACGAGGACCACGAACGCGTAGACGTTGGTCCAGCTGGAGTCCCAGACCGCCGAGGCGTAGACCTCGACGATGCCGAGGAACAGCCCACCCACGAGGGCGCCCCGGAGGTTGCCGATGCCGCCGAGCACGGCGGCCGTGAAGGCCTTGAGCCCGATGATGAAGCCGATGTCGAACTTCGTGATGTCGTACTGGACGGTGTAGAGCAGCGCGGCCACGCCGGCCATCGCACCGCCGAGCACGAAGACCAGCATGATCACGCGCTCCTGGTTGACGCCCATGAGCGACGCGGTGTCGGGGTCCTGCGCGACGGCGCGGACGCCGCGACCGAGGCGGCTCTTGTTCACGAACGTGTCGAGGGCGACCATCATCACGACGGCGCCGACGATGATCAGGATCCGGGTGTTGCTGACCGCGAGGTCGAGGCCCGGGATGGTGAAGACCGTCCTCGTCTCGAGGACCGACGGGATGTTGACCGTCACGCGGCCGAACGGCGGACCGAAGATCGCGCGCAGCACCTGGCCGAAGGTCTCGACGAGGACCATCGAGCAGCCGATGCCGGTGATCAGGAAGATGAGGGGCGGGGCGCCCTTCTTGCGCAGCGGGCGGTAGGCGATGCGCTCGACGGCGAGGGCGGTGCCTGCCGAGGCGAGCATCGCGGCCAGCAGCGCGAGGAGCGTGGCGGCGATGACCGTGCCCAGGCCCATGCCGGCGGTCGCGCCGATCACGGTGTAGACGCCCAGCACGGTCCAGGTGCCCACCATGAAGACCTCGGAGTGGGCGAAGTTGATCAGCTTCATCACGCCGTACACCATGGTGTAGCCGAGCGCGACGAGCGCGTAGATGGACCCGCGGGTGATGCCGTCCAGGGTGTGACGGTCCAACCCGCTGATCAGGGCGTCGAAGTCCACTCAGGGCCTCCCAGTCGTGGCCCCGTGGGGCCATGGAGCGGGGGCGGCCGGTCTCGGCCGCCCCCGCGGTGGTCGAACAGGTGCTGGATCAGCCCTCGGGCTTGACCTCGACCTCGGGCGTCAGCGTGCCGCCCTCGTTCTTGTAGGCCCAGTAGGAGACCTGGTCGGCGGGAACGTCGCCGTTCTCGTCGAAGGCGATCGACTTGCTGAGGCCGTCACCGGTGTAGTCGTTGACGAACGCCAGGACGTCCTCGCGGGTGCGGGCACCGTCGTCGAGCGCGGCCAGGAAGACGTTCATCGCGTCGTAGCCCTCGGCGGCGTAGGCGCCGGGAGCTCCGCCGAACTTCTCCTCGAAGTCGGCGGCGAAGGTGCTGTCGGCCTCGATCGGGGCGCAGGGGCACATCACGACCGCGCCCTCGCCGGCGTCGCCGACGGCCTTGCCGAAGTCGGCACCGTAGAGACCATCACCACCGACGAACGGGGCGTCGATGCCCGCGTCGCGGATCTGCTTGAGCAGCGGCGCGGCCTCGGCGATGTAGCCGCCGTAGAAGATCGCGTCGGGCTGGGCCGACTCCATCTTCGAGATGGTCGGGGCGAAGTCGGTCTGGCCGACCTCGGTCTTGTCGCGCTGCACCATCGCGTCGCCGAGGGTCTCCTCGACGCGGTCCGCGAGGGGCTCGCCGTAGGCCTCGGAGTTGTCGACGACGAAGACCTTGGAGGCGCCGACCTCGTCGAGGAGGTACTTGCCGATGGCCGCACCCTGGTAGTCGTCGTAGGGCACGAGACGGTGGAAGACCTCGACCGGGTCGTCCTGGGTGAGGTCGGTCGCGGTGGCCGACTGGCTGATCATCGGGACGCCGCCGTCCTGGTAGATCGTCTTGGTCGCGCGGGTCTCACCGGAGAACGCGCCACCGATGACGCCGATGAAGTTGTCGTCGCCGGCGATCTGGGTCGCGACCGGGGTCGCCTTGGCCGGGTCACCCTCGGTGTCGAACCGCTGCAGGGTCACGTCGCACTCGTCGTTGTCCCACTGGTCGAGCGCGAGCTCCGCGCCGTCGACCGACGGGATGACGATGCTGGCGTTCGCGCCGGACAGCGCGCCCATCGCCGCGATCTTGAAGTTGCAGTCGCCGCCGTCGGCGTCGCTGCCCCCGTCGGTGTCGGTCGTGCCGCAGGCGCTGAGCGCCAGCCCGGCCACCGCCGTCAACGCGACAGCCTGCCACGTCCTGGTCGAGCGGATCATGGATCCCTCCATAGCACTATGGGCTGTCCACCTCGGCAGCCTCGTGGCGGGAACCTAACACCCGCAATGTGGCGTGGGACACGAATAACGCCGCCGAATCGCGTGCCGTTGCCGTTTCGTGATCATCCGGTCTGTACCGGAAACGCAACCGAAACACGGCGTCACACCCGTGGAATCGTCGCGGAACGGGAGCGAACGGCGGAAAACGGGCTCGACCGGGCGGCTCGAGGAACGTCCCGGCTCCGAACGGCTCAGCCGCGCGTGGCACCGCCGAGGCCGGCCACCCCGTGCTCGACGACGCCGTCGGCGACCTGGCGCATCGACAGCCGCAGGTCCATCGCGGTCTTCTGGATCCACCGGAACGCGTCGGGCTCGCTGAGGCCGAGCTGCTCCTGCAGGACGCCCTTGGCCCGGTCGACCGACTTGCGGGTCGCCAGCGACTCCTGCAGGTCCGACACCTCGCTCTCGAGCACCGTGATCTCGGCGAACCGGCTCACGGCCATCTCGATGGCCGGCACCAGGTCGCCGCGCTGGAACGGCTTGACGAGGTAGGCCATCGCGCCCGCGTCCCGGGCGCGCGCCACCAGGTCGCGCTGGGAGAAGGCGGTGAGGATGACGACGGGTGCGATCCGCTCCCCCGCGATCACCTCGGCGGCGGCGATGCCGTCGAGCCGGGGCATCTTCACGTCGAGGATCACCAGGTCCGGCCGCAGCTCGCGGGCCAGCTCGATGGCACGCTGGCCGTCGGCGGCCTGGCCCACGACCTCGTAGCCCTCCTCGCCGAGCATCTCGGCGAGGTCCATCCGGATCAGCGCCTCGTCCTCGGCGATCACCACGCGGCGTACGGCGTCGGGGGCGGTGCTGGCGTCGGCGGGCTGGGTCACGGGCGCAAGGCTAGTTCGGATAGGGTTCCGACGCCGATTCCGCCCCGGTAGCCCAACGGCAGAGGCGATGCTCTCAAACAGCATTCAGTGTGAGTTCGAATCTCACCCGGGGCACTGTCAGACCTCGACGAGCGGTGCCCCAGCCACATTCCGGGCGCGCAGAACGTCGCTCAGCCACCGCCCACCCGCGCGCCGTACGCCGACACGCCCGTGGGCGGTGTCCCAGCCACGGTCCGGGCGCGCAGAGCGTGGCTCAGCCACCGCTCGAAGCGGGACTCGTCAGCGCCGGCGGTAGGCCGGGGCCACCTCGTTGATCGCGTCGCCCATCTTGTGGATGCGCATCGCGTTGGTCGAGCCGGGCAGCCCGGGCGGGCTGCCGGCGATCAGGACGACCAGGTCGCCCTCCTTGACCCGGCCGATGGCGAGCAGCGCCTCGTCGACCTGGCGCACCATCTCGTCGGTGTGCTCGACCTCGCCGGTCTTGAAGGTCTCGATGCCCCAGGTCAGCGACAGCTGGGAGCGGACCCGGTCGGTCGTGGTGAAGGCCAGCGCCGGGATCCTGCCGCGGTAGCGGGCCAGGCGGCGCGCGGAGTCGCCGCTGGCGGTGAAGGCGACGATGTACTTCGCGCCGACCGACTCGGCGACCTCGGCTGCGGCCTTGGCGATGATGCCGCCGCGGGTGCGGGGCGACCACGTGACGGCAGCCATGTGGGAGAGGCCGTGGTCCTCGGTCGAGGCGATGATGCGGGCCATCGTGGCGACGGCCTCGACGGCGTACTCGCCGACCGACGTCTCGCCCGACAGCATGACCGCGTCGGCGCCGTCGAGGACGGCGTTGGCGACGTCGGAGGCCTCGGCGCGCGTCGGGGCCGGCGCGGAGATCATCGACTCCAGCATCTGGGTCGCGACGATCGCGGGCTTGGCGTTGGCGCGGGCCTTGTCGACGAGCAGCTTCTGGTGGACCGGGACGTCCTCGAGCGGGCACTCCACGCCGAGGTCGCCGCGCGCGACCATGATGCCGTCGAAGGCGTCGATGATCGCGTCGATGTTCTCCAGCGCCTGCGGCTTCTCGATCTTGGCGATGATCGGGACCGAGACGCCCTCCTCGCGCATGATCGCGCGGACGTCCTCGGCGTCGGAGGCATGACGGACGAAGCTGAGGGCGACGAAGTCCACACCGATCCGCAGCGCCCAGCGCAGGTCCTCGGTGTCCTTCTCCGACAGTGCCGGCACGGAGACGGCCACGCCGGGCAGGTTGATGCCCTTGTTGTTGCTGACCTTGCCCGCCACGACGACCTCGGTCACCACGTCGGTCTCGTCGACCGACACGACCTTCAGCCGCACCTTGCCGTCGTCGATGAGGATCGGGTCGCCCTCGGAGACGTCGCCGGGCAGGCCCTTGTAGGTGGTGCCGCAGATGGTGCCGTCGCCCGGCACGTCACGCGTGGTGATGGTGAACTGCTGACCCCGCTTGAGCTTGTGCGGGCCGTCGGCGAACGTCTCGAGCCGGATCTTGGGGCCCTGCAGGTCGGCGAAGATGCCGATCGCGTGGCCCGAGTCGTCGGAGGCCTGGCGGACCATCCGGTAGACCGCCTCGTGGTCGGCGTACGACCCGTGGCTCATGTTGAGCCGGGCGACGTCCATCCCGGCGTCGACGAGGGCTCGGATCCGCTCGGGGGTGTTCACCGCGGGACCCATGGTGCAGACGATCTTGGCTCTACGCACGGGTCCACCCTAGCGGACGTTGGATCGTTCCAAGCAAGGGCTTCCCGCCGCGCCGGCAGCTGTGCCGGCGCGGCGGAACGCCTCAGACGGTCAGCGGGCGCTCGTGCGGCTTGATCGGCGCGGGGAGCGTCGTCGAGCCGGTGAGGAACGCGTCGACCGCGGCGGCCGCGCTGCGCCCCTCGGCGATCGCCCACACGATGAGGGACTGGCCGCGACCCACGTCGCCGGCGACGTAGACGCCGGGGACCGACGAGGCGTAGGAGGAGTCGCGGCGCACGTTGCCGCGCTCGTCGAGCTCCACGCCCAGCTGCTCCACGATGCCCGGCTGCTCCGGACCGGTGAAGCCCATCGCGAGCAGCACCAGCTGGGCGGGGATCGTGCGCTCGGTCCCCTCCACGGGCTGGAACTTCGCGTCGACCTCGACCAGGCGCAGCTCGGCCACGTTGCCGTCGGCGTCGCCGACGAACTCCTGGGTGGAGACCGCGTAGACCCGGTCGCCGCCCTCCTCGTGGGCCGACGAGACCTTGAACGTCATCGGGTACGTCGGCCACGGCTGGCCCGACGGCCGGTCCTCGCCCGGGCGCGGCATGATCTCCAGCTGCGTGATCGAGCGCGCACCCTGGCGGATCGAGGTGCCGAGGCAGTCGGCGCCGGTGTCGCCGCCGCCGATGATCACCACGTCCTTGCCGGTGGCGAGGATCTGGTCCTCGACCGTCTCGCCCAGCGACGCCCGGTTGGCCTGCGGCAAGAACTCCATCGCCTGGTGGATGCCGCCGAGCTCGCGGCCAGTGACGGGCAGGTCGCGCGCCTGGGTGGCGCCCATCGCCAGCACGACGGCGTCGTAGCGGGCGAGCAGCTGCGCGCCGGTGAGGTCGCCGCCGACGTCGACGCCGGCACGGAACACGGTGCCCTCGCGGCGCATCTGGTCCAGCCGTCGGTCGAGGTGCTTCTTCTCCATCTTGAACTCGGGGATGCCGTAGCGCAGGAGGCCGCCGATCCTGTCGGCGCGCTCGTAGACGGCGACCGTGTGGCCGGCGCGGGTGAGCTGCTGCGCGGCGGCGAGGCCGGCCGGGCCCGAGCCGACGACCGCGACGGTCTTGCCCGAGAGCCACTCCGGCGGCTGGGGGCGGACGTAGCCCGAGCCCCAGGCGCGGTCGATGATCGAGACCTCGACGTTCTTGATCGTCACCGGGTCCTGGTTGATGCCCAGCACGCAGGCGGTCTCGCAGGGCGCCGGGCAGAGCCGACCGGTGAACTCCGGGAAGTTGTTGGTCGCGTGCAGCCGGTCCATCGCGCCGTCCCAGTCGTCCCGCCAGACCAGGTCGTTCCACTCCGGGATGATGTTGCCCAGCGGGCACCCCTGGTGGCAGAACGGGATGCCGCAGTCCATGCAGCGCGCGGCCTGGGTGTTGATGATCGGCAGCAGGGCGCGCCCGATGCCGTCGGGGTAGACCTCGTCCCAGTCCTGCACCCGCTCGGCGACGTCGCGGCGCGAGGCGACCTCGCGGCCGTGCTTGAGGAATCCCTTGGGGTCAGCCATTCTCGGCACCTCTCTCCACGGGCGAGCGCCCGGAACTGCCCATCGTCGTGGTGTGGTCGCGCTCAGCCATGGAGGACCTCCATGATGCGAGCGTTCGCCTGGTCCTCGTCGAGACCGTCCGCGAGCGCGGCGGCGCGCGCCTCGAGGACCCGCTTGAAGTCGCGCGGCATCACCTCGGTGAAGCGCGGGAGCGACGTCGCCCAGTCCGCGAGCAGGGCCTGCGCGACGGCCGACCCGGTCTCCTCCGCGTGCTGGCGGACGAGCTGCTCGAGCTCCTCGGCCGCCTCGCCCTCGACGGGCGCGAGCTCGACGAGCTCGCGGTTGACGAGCGACTCGTCGAGGTCGAGCACGAAGGCGTAGCCGCCCGACATGCCGGCCGCGAGGTTGCGGCCGGTGGGGCCGAGGACGACCACGACGCCACCGGTCATGTACTCGCAGGCGTGGTCGCCCACGCCCTCCACGACGGCGCTGGCGCCGGAGTTGCGCACGCAGAACCGCTCCCCCGCGCGACCGCTGAGGAAGATCTGGCCCGACGTGGCGCCGTAGCCGATCGTGTTGCCGGCGATGATCTGCTCGGCGGCGTCGAACGTCGCGGCCCGGTCGGGACGCACGACGATCCGCCCGCCCGACAGGCCCTTGCCGACGTAGTCGTTGGCGTCGCCCTCGAGGCGCAGCGTGATGCCGCGCGGGACGAAGGCACCGAACGACTGGCCGGCCGAGCCGGTGAGGGTGATGTCGATCGTGCCGTCCGGCAGTCCCTCGCCCTTGTAGCGCTTGGTCACCTCGTGGCCGAGCATCGTGCCGACGGTGCGGTTGACGTTGCGGACCGTGACCTGCGCCCGCACCGGCTCGCCGGTCTCGAGCGCCGGGGCGGCGATGGCGATCAGCTCGTTGTCGAGCGCCTTGTCGAGCCCGTGGTCCTGGGCCTTGGTGCACCGCAGGTCCTGGTCCTCGAACTGCCCGAACTCACCGTGCGCCGAGGCCTGGTGGAGGATCGGCGTGAGGTCGAGGCCGGAGGCCTTCCAGTGGTCGACGGCCCCGGCGACGTCGAGCGTGCCGACCTGGCCGATCGCCTCGTCGAGGCTGCGGAACCCGAGCTCGGCGAGGATCTCGCGCACCTCCTGGGCGATGAACTCGAAGAAGTTCACGACGTAGTCGGCCTTGCCGCTGAACCGCTCGCGCAGCACCGGGTTCTGCGTCGCCACGCCCACCGGGCAGGTGTCGAGGTGGCAGACCCGCATCATGATGCAGCCGCTGACGACCAGCGGGGCGGTCGCGAAGCCGTACTCCTCCGCGCCGAGCAGCGCGGCGACGACCACGTCGCGGCCGGTCTTGAGCTGGCCGTCGGCCTGCACGACGATCCGGTCGCGCAGGCCGTTGAGCAGCAGCGTCTGCTGGGTCTCGGCGAGCCCGAGCTCCCACGGACCACCGGCGTGCTTGAGCGAGGTGAGGGGCGAGGCGCCGGTGCCGCCGTCGTGGCCGGAGACCAGCACGACGTCGGCGTGCGCCTTGGACACCCCCGCCGCGACCGTGCCGATGCCGACCTCCGAGACCAGCTTGACGTGGACCCGTGCCGACGGGTTCGCGTTCTTGAGGTCGTGGATCAGCTGGGCCAGGTCCTCGATCGAGTAGATGTCGTGGTGCGGCGGCGGGCTGATCAGGCCCACGCCCGGCGTGGAGTGCCGAGTCTTCGCCACCCACGGGTAGACCTTGTGGCCGGGCAGCTGACCGCCCTCGCCGGGCTTGGCGCCCTGCGCCATCTTGATCTGGATGTCGTCGGCGTTGGTGAGATACTCCGACGTCACGCCGAAGCGGCCCGAGGCCACCTGCTTGATCGCCGAGCGCCGCTCCGGGTCGTGCAGCCGGTCGGGGTCCTCGCCGCCCTCACCGGTGTTGGACTTGGCGCCCAACCGGTTCATCGCGATGGCGAGCGTCTCGTGCGCCTCCTGGCTGATCGAGCCGTAGGACATCGCGCCGGTGGAGAACCGCCTGACGATCTCCGAGACCGGCTCGACCTCGTCGATGTCGACGGGCTCGCGCCCGGATCCGGCGGCGTCCTTGAAGGTGAACAGTCCGCGCAGGGTCATCAGCCGCTCGGACTGCTGGTTGACGCGGTCGGTGTACTGCTTGAAGACGTCGTAGCTGCCCGAGCGGGTCGAGTGCTGGAGCCGGAAGACCGTCTCGGGGTCGAACAGGTGCGGCTCGCCCTCGCGGCGCCACTGGTACTCGCCACCGATGGTGAGCTCGCGGTGCGCCGGCGAGATGCCGCCACGGGGGTACGCCACGGCGTGCCGGCGCGCGACCTCCTCGGCGATCGTGTCGAGCTCGATGCCCCCGAGCTTGGAGGTGGTGCCGGTGAAGTAGCGGTCGACGACCGTCTGGGACAGCCCGACCGACTCGAAGATCTTGGCGCCGGTGTAGGACGCGACCGTCGAGACGCCCATCTTGGACATCACCTTGAGCACGCCCTTGCCGAGCGCCTTGATCAGGTTGGCGACCGCCTTTTCCGGGTCGACCTTGACGTAGTAGGCCTCCCGCGCGAGGTCCTCGACCGACTCCATCGCGAGGTACGGGTTGACCGCGGCCGCGCCGTAGCCGACGAGGAGCGCCACGTGGTGGACCTCGCGGACGTCGCCCGCCTCGACCAGCAGGCCGACCTGGGTGCGGGTCTTCTCGCGGACCAGGTGGTGGTGGATCGCGCCGGTGAGCAGCAGCGACGGGATGGGCGCGAGCTCGGCGGTGCAGTGGCGGTCGGAGAGCACGATGATGCGGGCGCCGTCCGCGATCGCGGCCGACACCTCGGCGCACAGCTCGTCGAGGCGCGCCTCGAGCGCGGCTCCCCCGCCCTCGACCTCGTAGAGGCCGCGGACGATGTGGACCTGGAAGCCCGGCATGTCGCCGTTACGGTTGATGTGGCGGATCTTGGCGAGGTCGTCGTTGGAGAACACCGGGAACGGCAGCACGATCTGACGGCACGACGCGGGCGTCGGCTCGAGCAGGTTGGCCTCCGGGCCGATCGAGCCGGCCAGCGAGGTGACCAGCTCCTCGCGGATCGCGTCGAGCGGCGGGTTGGTGACCTGCGCGAACAGCTGGGCGAAGTAGTCGAACAGCAGCCGCGGCTTGTCGCTGAGCGCCGCGATGGGCGTGTCGGTGCCCATCGAGCCGATCGCCTCGGCGCCGGTGGAGGCCATCGGGCTGAGCAGCACCCGCAGCTCCTCCTCGGTGTAGCCGAAGACCTGCTGGCGCCGGGTCACCGAGGCGTGGGTGTGGACGATGTGCTCGAGGTCGTCGAGGTCGTCGAGCTGGATCAGCCCGGCGTGCAGCCACTCGTCGTAGGGGTGCTCCGCGGCGAGCTGGCCCTTGATCTCCTCGTCCTCGATGATCCGGTGCTCCTCGGTGTCGACGAGGAACATCCGGCCCGGCTGCAGCCGGCCCTTGCGGACGATCGTGGCGGGGTCGAGGTCGAGCACGCCGACCTCCGAGGCCAGCACGACGAGCCCGTCGTCGGTGACCCAGTAGCGGGAGGGGCGCAGGCCGTTGCGGTCCAGCACGGCGCCGATCTGGGTGCCGTCGGTGAAGACCACGCACGCCGGGCCGTCCCACGGCTCCATCAGGGTGGAGTGGAACTCGTAGAACGCGCGCCGCTGCGGGTCCATGTCGGCGTGGTTCTCCCACGCCTCCGGGATCATCATCAGCACGGCGTGCGGCAGCGAGCGGCCGCCGAGGTGCAGCAGCTCGAGCACCTCGTCGAACGACGCGGAGTCGGACGCGCCGGGCGTGCAGATCGGGAAGAGCCGCTCGAGGTCGCCGGGGATCAGGTCGCTCTCGAGGAGGGCCTCGCGGGCACGCATCCAGTTGCGGTTGCCCATGACCGTGTTGATCTCGCCGTTGTGGGCGATGAACCGGAACGGGTGCGCCAGCGGCCAGCTCGGGAAGGTGTTGGTGGAGAAGCGGGAGTGCACGACCGCCATCGCCGAGGCGACCCGCTCGTCGGTGAGGTCCGGGAAGACCTGGTCGAGCTGGTCGGTGGTGAGCATGCCCTTGTAGGCGAGGGTCCGCGAGGACAGCGACGGGAAGTAGACGTCGGTCTCGGACTCGGCGCGCTTGCGCAGGCAGAACGCGAGGCGCTCCAGCGCCATCCCGCTGACGCGGGCGCCCTTGCCCGCGACGAACAGCTGGGCGAACGCGGGCATCACGCTCTTCGCGGTGGCGCCGAGGGTCGAGTCGTCGACCGGCACCTCGCGCCAGCCGAGGACCGCGAGGCCCTCCTCGTCGGCGATCTCCTCGATCCGCTGGCGGGTCTTGGCGACCGCGTCGGCGTCGCCGGGCAGGAACGCCGTGCCGACCGCGTACGAGCGGGCCGGCGGCAGCTCCATGCCGGCGTCGCGGGTGACCTCGCGGAGGAACGCGTCGGGCACCTGCAGGAGGATCCCCGCACCGTCGCCCGAGTTGACCTCGGCGCCGGCGGCGCCGCGGTGGTCGAGGTTGCGCAGCGCAGTGAGCGCCTTGACCACGATGTCGTGGCTGGCCTCACCGGTGAGCGTCGCCACCATGGCGACGCCACAGGCGTCCTTCTCGTGGCGCGGGTCGTAGAGCCCCTGCGGAGGAGGGAAGCTCGGCGGGAACGCGTGCATCGACACTGGTTCTCCCGTCGTCAGTCTCGCCTCCGGTCCACGCGGGACCGGGGGGGCGAGGGGTGGGCACATCCGCTGGGGACGACGTTGGCCCGAGCACTGCGCAACCTATCACCGGCGCGACCGGCCGGCGCGCGACGTTTCAGGCCGTGGGATCGGCGGTCGAGCGCTCCTCCGCCTCGTCGGCGGCGGGCTCCTCCCCGAGCGGCGGCTTGGTCCGCACGACGTCCTCGCGGCCGGGGTGGCGCCGCGTCGACCAGAGGAAGTACGCCGTGGCGAGGACGAACAGGACGATCGAGGTCCAGACGTTGAGCCGCAGCCCGAGCACGTCGTTCATCTGCACCTCGTCGATGCGCATGTTCTCGATCCATCCGCGACCGGCGGTGTAGAGCATGACGTAGAGCGCGACCACCCGTCCGTGGCCGAGCCGGAAGCGACGGTCGAGCCAGATCAGCACCGCGAAGGCGGCGAGGTTCCACAGGCACTCGTAGAGGAAGGTCGGGTGGTACGTCGCGACGTCGAGGTAGCGCGCCTCGCGGTGCGCGACGTCGATCTCGAGCCCCCACGGGAGGTTCGTCGGCCCGCCGTAGAGCTCCTGGTTGAACCAGTTGCCCCACCGGCCCATCGCCTGCGCGACCAGCACGCCCGGGGCGAGCGCGTCGAGCAGCGGGAGCACCTTGATCCCGCGTGCGCGACAGCCCAGCATCACGCCGACCGCGCCCAGGGCGATCGCGCCCCAGATGCCGAGGCCACCACGCCAGACGTAGAGCGCGGTGACCGGGTTCTTGCCCTCCCCGAAGTAGAGCTCCCAGTCGGTCGCGACGTGGTAGAGCCGGCCACCGACCAGCCCGAACGGGACCGCCCAGATGGCGAGGTCGCTGACCTCGCCGGGCGCTCCGCCGCGCGCGACCCAGCGCTTCTCGCCGATCCAGATGGCGGCGACGATGCCGAGGATGATGCACAGCGCGTAGCCGCGGATCGGGAGCGGACCGAGGTGCCACACGCCCTGCGACGGGCTCGGGATCGACATCAGGGTCACCAGCGGTGAGGTCATGGGCAGCATCATCCCTCGTCGAGCAGCACGGTGACGTCGTGGGCCAGCTGCGCCTGCGAGACGTCCTGGTCCCACATCATCGGCGACTCGTCGTCGCCGTCGACGGCGTAGATGCGCGTGCCGTGGGTGACGTCGTAGCCGCCGCTGGGCATCTTCTCGCCCTTGTCGATCCCGACGGCGAGGCTGTTGCCCACGGTGACGATGTCGCCCAGCGCGCCGGTGAGCCCGATGATCGAGGGGTCGAAGGCGTCGACGTAGCGCTCGACCGTCGCCTCGTCGTCGCGCGCGGGGTCGGTGGTGACGAAGACGACGTCGAGGTCGTCGAGCTCGGCGTCGTCGAGCCGCGCGAGGGTGCCGGCGAGGGTGGCCATCACCTGTCCGCAGATGTCGGGACAGTTGGTGTAGCCGAAGAACACCAGCGTCAGCGGCTTGTCGGTGTCGTCGGTGAGGCTGTAGGAGTCGCCGGCGGTGTCGACGAGCGGGGTCGACGACACCTCGAACGGCGGGTCCAGGACGGTGCCGTTGAGGTCGGTCCCCTGCGCCGAGCCCGCGCCACCGCAGGCCGCGAGGAGCGGCAGCAGCGCCGCCAGGACGAGCGCGCGCCGCCTAGCCACGACGTACGCCGCCGGCGAGGTCCTCGGTGAGCGCGCGCAGCGCAGCCAGTCCCGCGGCCTCGTCGCCGGGGTGGTCGAGCAGGGCGCGCACGAAGGCGGAGCCCACGATCACGCCGTCGGCGTAGCCGGCCACCTCGGCGGCCTGGTCTCCGTTGCTGACCCCGATGCCGACCGCGACCGGGATGTCACCGGTCGCCCGGACGCGCTGCACCAGCGGTCCGGCGAGGTCGGACGTCGCGTCGCGGGCGCCGGTGACGCCCATGACGGCCGCCGCGTAGACGAACCCGCGGCTGGCCGCCGCGGTCATCGCGATCCGCTCGTCGGTCGAGCTCGGGGCGACGAGGAAGACCTTGTCGAGGTCGTGGGCATCGGCCGCCTCGACCCACTCACCGCCGTGGTCGGGCGTGATGTCGGGCGTGATCAGGCCCGCGCCGCCCGCGCCGGCGAGGTCGGTGGCCCACCGCTCCACCCCGTAGCGCTCGACGGGGTTCCAGTAGGTCATCACCAGGGTCGGGACACCGGTCTCCGCGACCGCCTGCACGACGTCGATGACGTCACGGGTGCGGGTGCCGGCGTCGAGGGCCTGCTGCGCGGCTGCCTGGATGGTCGGGCCGTCCATCACCGGGTCGCTGTAGGGCAGACCGATCTCGATGGCGTCGCACCCGGCCTCGACCATGGTGCGCAGCGCTGCGATCGAGCCGTCGACGCTGGGGAACCCGGCGGGGAGGTAGCCGATGAGCGCGGCGCGGTCCTCGGCACGGGCCTTCTCGAAGGCGGTGGTGGTCGACGCCATCAGGCCTCCTCCCCCGGCGCCGTCGCGACGACGGGCTCCGCCTCGCCCTCGGCGTCGCCGAGACCGAACCACTCGATGGCGGTGCCCATGTCCTTGTCGCCGCGTCCGCTCAGGTTGATGATCACCGTCGCGTCGGGGCCCTTCTCCTCGCCGAGGCGGCGGGCCACGTCGAGCGCGCCAGCGACCGCGTGGGCGGACTCGATGGCCGGGATGATGCCCTCCGTGCGGCTGAGCAGCGCCATCGCGTCCATCGCCTGCGTGTCGGTGATCGGCGTGTAGTGGGCGCGGCCCGAGGCAGCCAGCCACGAGTGCTGCGGGCCCACGCCGGGGTAGTCGAGGCCGGCGGAGATCGAGTGCGACTCGACCGTCTGCCCGTCCTCGTCCTGCAGGACGTAGGTGCGCGCGCCGTGGAGCACACCGGCCTCGCCGGCGTGGATGGTGGCCGCGTGCCGTCCGGTCTCGACGCCGTCGCCGCCGGGCTCGAAGCCGTGGATCTCCACGCCCTCGTCCTCGAGGAACGCGGTGAAGAGGCCGATCGCGTTGGACCCGCCGCCGACGCACGCCGCGACCGCGTCCGGCAGCACGCCGTACTGCTCGAGGCACTGCTCGCGCGCCTCGTCACCGATGCCGCGGCAGAAGTCGCGGACCATGCTCGGGAACGGGTGCGGGCCGGCGGCCGTCCCGAAGAGGTAGGCCGTGTGGTCGACACTGGCGACCCAGTCGCGCAGCGCCTCGTTGATGGCGTCCTTGAGGGTCGCGCTGCCGGACTCGACCGGGACGACCTTGGCGCCGAGCAGCTGCATGCGGGCGACGTTGAGCGCCTGGCGTCGGGTGTCGACGGCGCCCATGTAGACGGTGCAGTCGAGGTCGAACCACGCCGCGGCCGTCGCACTGGCGACACCGTGCTGGCCGGCGCCGGTCTCGGCGATCACGCGCGTCTTGCCCATCCGCTTGGTGAGCAGCGCCTGGCCCATCACGTTGCGGATCTTGTGGGCGCCGGTGTGGTTGAGGTCCTCGCGCTTGAGCAGCACGCGCGCGCCGACCTGCGCCGACAGCCGCTCGGCGTGGTAGAGCCGGCTTGGCGTGCCGGCGTAGTCGCGCAGCACCCGCTCGAACTCGGCGACGAAGTCCGCGTCGGCCATCGCGTCCTGCCACGCGACGGTGAGCTCGTCGAGGGCCTTCACGAGGGCCTCCGGCATGAACCGGCCGCCCCAGGTCTCGCCGAAGTAGCCCCGCTCGTCGGCCTCGTAGCGGATCGGGCTGGTGGGGCTGCTCTGGCTGGTGGGCACGCTCACGGTGCGGTCACTCCTGTCATGGCTCGTACGGCGGCCTCGGGGTCGCCGTCCTTGACCAGCGCCTCGCCGACCAGCACGACGCCGGCCCCCTCCGAGACGAAGCGCTGCACGTCGCCGACCCCGGTGATGCCGCTCTCGGCGACCTTCACGACGTCGGCATGGATCTGCGGGGCGAGACGCCCGAACACGTCGGGGTCGACCGCCAGGGTCTTGAGGTTGCGGCTGTTGACGCCCACCAGCTCGGCGTCGAGGGCCAGGGCCCGCTCGACCTCGGCCTCGTCGTGGACCTCGACCAGCACGGTGAGGCCGAGCTCGCCGGCCTCGTCGTGGAGGCGGCGCAGGGTGTCGTCGTCGAGCGCCGCGACGATCAGCAGCGCGAGGTCGGCGCCCGCGGCGCGGGCCTCGACGAGCTGGTAGGTCTCGACGATGAAGTCCTTGCGCAGCAGCGGCGTCTCGACCGCGGCGCGGACGGCGCGCAGGTCGGCCAGGCTGCCGCCGAAGCGGCGCTCCTCGGTGAGGACCGAGATGGCGGCCGCTCCCCCGCGCTCGTAGGCGCGCGCGAGGTCGGCCGGGTCGGGGATCTCGGCGAGGTCGCCCTTGCTGGGGCTACGCCGCTTGACCTCCGCGATCACGCTCGACCCGCGGGCCCGGAAGTGCGGCATCGGGTCCCGCGGTGCGGGCGCCTCCGCGAGGTGGGCGAGCAGCTCGTCGAGCGGGAGCGCGGCCTCGCGGCGGGCGAGGTCCTCACGCACCCCGGCGACGATGTCGTCGAGGACGGAACCGGACGCAGGCATGGGTCCAGCCTCTCACCCGGCGCCAGTGCTCCCGGCACCGGTGCCCAGCCGACGGACAGCCGCCGGCGGGGCCGGCGGATCAGTGGTCGGAGGTGTTGAAGCCGAGCTTCGAGAGCACCAGGAACAGCGGGAAGGCCACGACCGCCACGATGATGCCGATCCACAGCAGCGTCTTCTGCGTCGGGACCTGGAGCAGCGCGACGCTGCCCAGGACGAAGCCGAGCATCGCGACCGAGACAGCGGTCCAAGCAGCGGGGGTGTTGCCGTGGCCACCAGCCATGGTTGAGCTCCTTCGTCGATCCGGTGCGTGCGGGCCGCAGTCTAGGCGGTCGGGTCCCGACCCTCGTCGAGGGCCTTCCAGATGTCGATGTTCTCGGCCGGCACCTCGCCCGGCCCAGCGTCCGCGGGCCCCGCCCCCTCGCCGCGGCCGCCGGTCGGCGCGTCGTACTTGCTGCCCATCTCGGGCCAGCTGCCGACCAGGCGCACGGCGGCGACGGTGGCCAGCACGCAGAGCAGTGACGCCACGACCGCGGCGGCGTACCAGCCGGTGAACGAGGTGCTGACCGCGTCGCTCCCCGAGGCCTCGGTGAGTGCGTCGGCGAGCTTGGGCGGCAGGCTGCGTGCCGCCTCGACCGTGACGACGGCCGTGCCGAGCGACGCGACCAGCGCGACGACGGCCACCACGCGCCGGAACCGGCCCCGGGTCACCAGCAGCACGCCCCAGCAGGCCAGGACCACCAGCGCGAGCGCGCCGGCGAGCGGCGCGTCGCGCGCCGAGTCGAGGGAGAGCACCGACGTCATCGAGGCGCCCTGGTCGGTGTCGAGGGCGCCCGAGCTGCCGGACACCCACGGCTTGGTGCCGGCGGTGGCGGCGAGCCCCGCCGACGCGAGGCCGACGAGGACCACGGGCCCGAACGTGCGGCGCGCGGTCGCCTCAGCCATCGAAGCGGTGCACGAGGTCGGCGTCGAAGCAGGTGTGGTCGCCGGTGTGGCACGCGGCACCCTCCTGGTCGACCAGGAAGAGGAGGGTGTCGCCGTCGCAGTCGAGGCGCACCTCCTTCACGTGCTGGACGTGGCCCGAGGTGTCGCCCTTGACCCAGTACTCGCGGCGCGAGCGCGACCAGTACGTCGCGCGCCCCGTCGCGAGCGTGCGGGCGAGCGCCTCGTCGTCGACCCAGGCCAGCATCAGCACCTCGCGGGTGTCGTGCTGCTGCACCACGACCGGCACCAGGTCCTCCGCCGTGTGGCGCATGCGCGCGGACACGGTCGGGTCGAGGGAGGACTCCGTGGGGTTCACCGGGGTGTTCACGGCTCCATGCTCCCAGCCTCGCGGTCGGCCCACGTCGCCGCGCACCGCTCGGTCACCGGACCGGGCGCCGGCAGGTCGCGGTCGTCCCAGCGCGAGATGGCCTGCACGTCGCGGGTCGTGGACACCAGGAAGGCCTCGCTCGCCCGGTCGCGCACGTCCGCGAGCGGCTCGTCGACCTCCCGGGCACCGCACCACTCCACGACCAGGTCGCGGGTGATCCCGGCCAGGCAGCCCGAGGCGAGGCTCGGGGTGCGCAGCTCGCCGTCGAGGACGTAGAAGACGTTGGACCCGGTGCCCTCGCACAGGTGGCCGGCGGTGTTGGCGAGCACCGCCTCGCTGCCGCCGTGGCGCTGGGCGTGGGCGAGGGCGATCACGTTCTCGGCGTACGACGTGGTCTTGAGACCGGCGGTCGCGCCGTTCTCGTTGCGGGTCCACGGCACCGTCACCACGGTGGTCGACCGCGGCGCCGGCTCGATGGCGCTGTAGGCGACGACGAGCGTCGGCGGTCCGCCGCCGCGGCCCGAGCCCATCGGGTGCGGCCCGGCCGTCCAGGTGATGCGCAGCCGCCCCATCGCGTCGACGTCCGCGCCGTCGGCGAGCACCGCCGCCACGCCCGCCCGTACGTGGTCGAGGTCGGGCGCCGGGAGACCGAGCCCGGCCGCGCTCCGCTCCAGCCGGGCGAGGTGACGGGTGAGCGCGAAGGGCGTCCCGTGGATCGTCTTGACCGCCTCGAAGACGCCGTCCCCGACGGTGAAGCCGTGGTCGGTCACCGCGACCGCTCCCTGCCCCGGGTCGGCCAGCAGGCTCCCGTCGATCCATGCGCGCATGCGGCCACTCTAGGGGCCCCGCGAACACGCCCGGGGGGACCCGATTTTGGACCCGCGCGAGCCATGTACTACTGTTCCACTCGTTCCAAGGAGCGGTCAGCCGCTCCGGGGAAACAGGCGGACATAGCTCAGTTGGTAGAGCGCAACCTTGCCAAGGTTGAGGTCGCGAGTTCGAGTCTCGTTGTCCGCTCTGAGGGGTCTCCCATCACACGTGGGCCTCCACGGTGGGTTGGCCGAGAGGCGAGGCAACGGACTGCAAATCCGTCTACACGGGTTCAAATCCCGTACCCACCTCGCACACAACTCAACACGGGCGATTGGCGCAGCGGTAGCGCGCTTCCTTGACACGGAAGAGGTCACTGGTTCAAACCCAGTATCGCCCACCAGCACCGAAGGGCCCCGGAGAGATCCGGGGCCCTTCGGTTATTTCCGGCTCCCGCTGGTCGAGGAGATCGCGCTGACTCCCGCTGGTCGAGGAGGTCGCGCTGACTCCCGCTGGTCGAGGAGGTCGCGCAGCGACCGTCACGAGACCCCGGACCACCACGCCCGAGCGTGGTCGTGGAGCCGTCATGCCACCTGGTGGCTCGAGAGCACCACGATCCGCTCGGTCCCCCTCAGGACTTCTTGCCGCGCGGGACGACGACCGTGGTGCGCTCGACGGCGGCGCGGACCACGTCGGTGCCGGCGTAGCGCACGACGACCTTCTTCGTGCCGGGCTTGAGGTCGCGGAGCACCAGGCGCACCCGCCCGTCGACGACCTCGCCCTGCCACGTACGACCACCGACGCTGATGGTGATTGCCCCGGCCGGCTTGCGGGCGCCGACGGCCTTCACGCGGACGTCGACGGCGACCTTGCGCCGCGTGGCAGCTGCCGTGACGCGCACCTTCGGGGTGGTCATGACAGCGGGCACGGCGATCGTCTCGACGTTGTCGCGGAAGTGGCGGCGGCTGTAGGTGACCTCCACCGACATGGCGTGGCCGAGGTCGCCCTTGCGGATCGTGTAGGTGTCGTGGGTCGCCTTCGCGACCGGCTTGCCGTCTCGGAGCCAGCGGTACGTCGTCGTGGCGCCGGTGGGCCTGGTGGTGCCCGGTCGCACGCGGAGCCGCTGGCCGACCTGCGCCGTGCCCCTGACCCGCGACCCCGTGCTGATCGCGACCTGCTTGGCGAGCACCGGTGCGGTCGCCGCGGCGGTGGAGCGCGACTTCTTGTAGCCCTTCGCGCTGGCGATGACGCGCGCGCTGATCGAGGCGCCGATCTGGTCGCGGGTGAGGGTCAGGCTCGACGTCGTGGCGCCGTCCAGCGGCTTGCCGTCGGCGTACCACTGCGTCTGGGTCTTCGCGGGCTGCGGCGTCCACGACGAGGCGGTGAGCGACAGCGTGGAGCCCACCTCGGGGTTGCCCTGGATCGCCGGCACCTCCGCCCGCGTGAACGTGCCGGGCGCGACGGGCGCGGTGGCGAGCGTGGCCTCGCCCGGGGTGTAGCCGCTCAGTGCAGCCGTGACCTCGGCCGTGAGGGTCTTGCCCTTGACGTCCGGGGTCGGGACGTACGCCGGCCCGGTGGCACCGGGGATGGCCGTGCCGTCCGCGAGCCAGCGGTAGCTCACGCTGGTCGGCGCGGGCGTCCACGCCCCGCTGGCCACCTCGAGCGGCGCGCCGACCATCGGCGAGCCCGAGATGGTGGGCGGCGTGGTCGGCGTGACCACGCGGTCGTTGAAGTGGATGAAGCCGGTCGGCCAGCCGCCGCCAGTCTTGGTCACCCGGCGCCAGTAGAAGTCGCCGCCCCAGTAGTCCTCCGAGACGATGATCTCGGTCGGGGAGATGACCTGCTCGACGTAGGCGACGTGGCCGTTGGAGCCGGCCGGCGTCACGTGCGGCTTGTACCAGGCGACCGACCCGACCGCCGGGGTCTGGTCGGTGATCGAGGCCATCGCCGCACCCCAGTTGGAGGCGTTGCCGTCGCCCGACCACGGGCGGGTGGTCGGCATCCCGTTCTGGATCAGCCGGTAGGCCACGTAGTTGGTGCAGTTGTGCCCCGCGTACATCCGCCAGTACATCGACGAGGACGCCTGTCGGTAGCCGCTGTTGCCGTAGCCGGCGTCCTGGCAGCCCTGGTAGCCGGTGCACAGGTAGGTCGACGTGGCCAGCTCGAGCGGGGTCGTCGTCCGCGGCACCACCGCGACCAGCAGGCCCAGCACACCGGTGGCCAGCAGCGTCGAGCGGATCGCCCGGCGCGCGACGTGGCCGACAGCGGACAGGGCAGCGACACGCCACTGTGACGTGTGGGGTTCGTGTGGCCTTTGGTGCACGATTGGCGATCGTAGGGTGCGGAAGTCAAGCGCGCCACGCCGTTGGATGAATAACAATCGTGTAATTCGCCCGGCCCCCGCCGGTGCGGGTGGGGCGGCTCAGAACTCGTAGCCGAAGTGCCGGATCGTCTGGGCGAACCGCTCGGCCACGATCTCGGCGTCGCCGGGGCCGTAGAGCTCGCGGTAGTGCGGCCCGCTCCCCTGCTTCGCGTGCGGCAGGTCGAGCTCGAGCCCGAGGCGCGAGGACAGGTCGGCCACGGCGGCCGGCAGGTCCTCGTAGCGGTAGACCTCGTCGACGACGATCCGTCCGCCGAGGCGGTAGAGCCGCTCGTTGAGCGCGAGCCGCTCCATGCGCCGCGGCGTGCGGACGAACTCGGCGAACGTCTTGGTGAAGGTGGGCTTGCGGGCGCTGTAGCGGTAGGACGAGGCGACCACGTCGAACGGGTTCCGCTCGACGGCGAAGGTGAAGTAGGCGTCCCAGGTCTCGCGGCCGATCACCTCGATCACCCGCCGCGCGCCCATGTGGGCATACGACGAGGGGCTGGTGTCGTCGTGCTGCGGGCCCACTCCCCCGGCCGCGGCGCGCAGCACCTCGTCCTCCGGGCTGATCCGGGTGACGAGGTCGTCGGGGCCGCAGTGGCGCGACAGCGCGATCTCGAGGCTGGTGCCGGCGGTCTTGCGGGTCTTGACGAAGACGAAGCGGTGGCGGTGCGAGCAGATCACGGAGCGGTGCCCACTCAGTCGTCCTCGTCGGAGGTGTCCTCGCCGTGGGTGCCGGGGCGCGGCGCCCACGGGAGCTCCTTGGCCGGACGGACGACGATGAGCCGGTCGCCGCGGGCCAGCAGGGACACCACGGGGTCGAAGTAGCGGTAGACCTTCTCGTCGCGGATGACCGCGATGACCTGGTCGGGCAGCCGCTGCGGCTGCTTGCCGACCTCGTTGACCAGCAGGTCGCGCTCGGCGACCTCGAGGCCCTCGCCGTAGGTCATCAGGTCCTCCATCACCGAGCCGAGCATCGGCGACATCGACGAGAGCCCGAGCAGGCGCCCGACCGCGTCGGAGGAGGTGATCACGGAGTTCGCGCCGGACTGGCGCATCAGCGGGACGTTCTCCTGCTCGCGCACGGACGCGACGATCCAGGCGTCCGGGTTGAGCTGGCGCACGGTGAGCGTGACGAGCACGTTGGAGTCGTCGCGGTCGGTGGTGATGATGACGTGGGTCGCCTTCTCCACACCCGCCTGGCGCAGCACGCCCCGGCGGGTGGCGTCGCCGGCGATCCCGACCAGCTGGTCGCGGTTGGCCTCCTCGAGGGCGACGGGGCCGGGGTCGACGACGACGATCGCGGAACGGTCGTAGCCGTTGCTCACGAGGGTCTCGATCGCGCTGCGGCCCTTCGTGCCGTAGCCGATCACGACGACGTGCTCGTCCATCTTCTTCCTCCACCGGGAGACCCGGAACATCTCGCGGCCCTGCGAGGCGAGGACCTCGAGGGTGGTGCCGATCAACAGGACCAGGAACCCGATGCGGGCCGGGGTGATCACCAGCGCGTTGACCAGCCGCGCTCCGTCGGAGACCGGGGCGATGTCGCCGTAGCCGGTCGTGCTGAGCGTGACGGTCGTGTAGTAGAACGCGTCGAGCAGGCTGAGCGTGTTGGTCGGGTCGTTGCCGTCGCGGTAGCCGTCACGGTCGAACCAGACCAGCAGCCAGGTCCCGATGAGGATCGCCAGGGCCAGCAACACGCGGCGTCCGAGCTCCCACCACGGCGACCGGGTGCGCTCCGGCAGGGACACCCGACCCACGCTGGCGGGGTTGCTCGCGACGTGCACGGTCAGGAGTCTTTCACGCCCATGCGGGTGCGGAGCCGCTGCACCAGCTCGCGCCGGGCGCGCGCCGTGTTCTTCTGCGGGAAGACGGTGTCGAACGCCGCGTTGACCGCCGCGCCGATCAGCACGGCGAGCGCCAGCAGGTAGAGCCACAGCAGCACCGCGATGGGAGCGGCCAGGGGGCCGTAGATGGTGCGCGACTCCGCGGCCGTGACCGTCAGCACCCAGCGCAGGACGTACGAGCCCGCGATCCAGCAGACCAGCGCGAAGGCCGCCCCCGGGAGGTTGAAGCTCCAGCTCGTCCGCACCGGCACGGACACGTGGTAGAGCGTGGCGAGGAAGCAGATGCAGACCGCGAGCACGACCGGCCAGTAGAGGGCGTTGAGGAAGTCGAGGCGTGGTGGGAGCACCCGGTCGACCAGGGTCGGGCCGGCCACCACGAGCGGGATGCTCACCGCGCCGGTGACCATGGCGAGGACGTAGAGCACGAACGACAGTGCCCGGGTGGCGACGATCCCGCGGTGGCCGCCCAGCCCGTGCATGATCGTGATGGTGTCGACGAAGACGTTGAGCGCGCGGCTGCCCGACCACAGCGCGAGGATGAAGCCGATCGAGATCACGTCGTAGCGTCCGCCGTCGAGCACGGTGTCGATGGTCGGCCGGATGATGCTGTTGACCGCCCGCTCGGTGAGCGCCTGCCGGGAGATCTCGAGGACGGCGTTGCGCACGTCCTCCACCTGGGTGTCGGTGAAGCGCTCGCTCACGAAGCCGACCGCGCCCGCGAGCGCGAAGACCAGCGGTGGCACCGACAGGACCGCGAAGAACGCCGCCTCCGCGGCCAGGCCGGTCACCCGGTGTCGCAAGCAGGAGCCGACCGTGGTGACGATGACGCGCCACAGGTGCTCGCGCCAGCGCCGCACCAGGACCTCGACCCGGCGCGGGGCAGGGATGTCCTCGCGCGCCTCGACCACCAGGCCACGCTACCGAGGGTCGGCCCCCTCCCGGCGAATCCCGGCCGTGCGTCGCGGCCCCGCCTACGGTGTGCCCATGACCTCCCCCGACCTGCGCACGGCCACCAACCAGGTCCCGCCCCTCGTGGGCCACGACGTCGTCGGCTCCGACCTCGCGCTGACCGAGGCGCTCGTGCGGCACGGCTCCGCCGACCTGGTCGACGACCTGGCGCCCCTGGGCCGCGAGGCCGGGTCGGAGGAGGCGCGCGAGCACGGCGTGCTCGCCAACCGGCACCACCCGACGCTGGTCCCCTACGACCGCTGGGGCAACCGCGTGGACGAGGTCGAGTTCCACCCGTCGTGGCACTGGCTGATGGGGCGGGCCGTCGCCCACGGGCTGCAGGCCGCGCCCTGGGAGCAGCAGGAGGCCGGCGACCCGCACGCCCACGTACGCCGCGCGGCCGGGTTCCTGGCCTGGTCGCAGACCGAGCCCGGCCACGGCTGCCCGATCTCGATGACCTACGCGGCCGTGCCCGCGCTGCGGGTCGACCCGGCGGTCGCGGCGGAGTGGACGCCGCTGCTCGCGGCGCGCTCGTACGACCCCGGCGTGCGGCTCGCGTCCGGCAAGTCCGGCGCGCTCGCCGGCATGGGGATGACCGAGAAGCAGGGCGGCTCGGACGTGCGCGCCAACGTCACGCGCGCCCGGCCGACCGCCGACGAGGGGTGGTACGCCCTGCACGGCCACAAGTGGTTCACCTCGGCCCCGATGAACGACGTCTTCCTCGTGCTCGCCCAGGCAGACGGCGGGCTGACCTGCTTCGTCGTGCCGCGCGTGCTGGCCGACGGCACCCGCAACCGGATCGACGTGGTGCGGCTCAAGGACAAGCTCGGCAACCGGTCCAACGCTTCCGGGGAGCTCGAGCTCGACGGCACCCTCGCCCGGCGCCTCGGCGACGAGGGCAGGGGCGTGCGGACCATCATCGAGATGGTGGCCGCGACCCGGCTCGACTGCGTCCTCGGCTCGGCCGCGCTGATGCGGCACGCGCTGGCGGAGGCGTCGTGGCACGTCGCGCACCGGTCCGCGTTCGGCGGGCTGCTCGCCGACAAGCCCCTCATGCAGAACGTCGTCGCCGACCTCGCCGTCGAGTCCGAGGCGGCGACGGCGCTCGCCCTGCGGCTGGCCGCCGCGGTGGACCGCCCCGACGACCCGCACGAGGTGGCGCTGCGGCGCATCGCGCTGCCGCTCGCCAAGTTCTGGGTGTGCAAGCGCACGCCCGCGATGGTGGCCGAGGCGCTCGAGTGCCTCGGCGGCAACGGCTACGTCGAGGAGTCGGGGCTGCCGCTGATGTTTCGCGAGTCGCCGCTCAACTCGGTCTGGGAGGGGTCCGGCAACGTCAACGCCCTCGACGTGCTGCGTGCCCTCGGCCGCGAGCCGGAGGTGCTGCAGGCGTGGATCACCGAGGTGGGTGCGGCCCGGAGCGCGGACGGCCGGCTCGACCGCGCCGTCGACGACACCCTGGCGCTGCTCGGCGAGACCGGCGCGATGGAGGCCGGCGCCCGTCGGCTCGCGGGCCGGATGGCGGCGTGCCTGCAGGGCTCGCTCCTGGTGCGGTACGCCCCCGCCGAGGTGGCCGACGCGTTCTGCGGCAGCCGGTTCGACGCAGGCTACGGCGGGACCTACGGGATGTTGACGAGCGGTGGCCTGCGGGCGGTCGTCGAGCGCGCGACGCCGCGCGTCTGACTCCGCCGTGACCCGAACGGGCCATGTCGGGGCGACGTTCGGTCACGATCGGGCCAAGTCCACGTGGCGAGGGACCACGGCGACCTAGGGTGGTCGGGATTCTGAGGGGGATCCACCTTGAGCCAGTCCAGCACCCTGTTCACCGTCGGCACCCTGCTGCGCCACGCCCAGGACGCCGCCGCGCCGGTGCGGGTGCTCGTCTCCGGCACCTGGCTCGACGGCGTCATCGTCGGCGCCGACGGCCTCGGTGTGATCCTCGACGACGGCAACGGCCACCAGGTCCTGGTCCGCCTCGACTCGATCGTGGCGGTGAGCTTCTCCCGCGCCGCCATCGACGGCGACCCGCAGCCGGAGCCCGACGACGCCCGCGCCCACTGGGGCGCCGAGCGCCAGCCGATCGAGGCGGGCCCGGTCGGCGGCTACTGAGCCGCCCGGCGCTCAGCCCAGCGCAGCGGCCACCACGTCCCGCGCCTCGGCCTGCACCTCGGCGAGGTGGTCGGGGCCGCGGAACGACTCGGCGTAGATCTTGTAGACGTCCTCGGTCCCGCTGGGCCGTGCCGCGAACCACGCCGACTCGGTGGTCACCTTGAGCCCGCCGATCTTCGCGCCGTTGCCGGGCGCCTCGGTGAGCTTGCCGGTGATCTCCTCCCCCGCCAGCGTGGTCGCCGCGACCGCGTCGGGCGAGAGCGCCGCCAGCCTGGCCTTCTCCTCGCGCGAGGCCGGTGCGTCGATACGGGCGTAGGCCGGGTCGCCGTGCTGCGCCACCAGGTCCGCGTAGTGCTCGCTCGGGGTGCGGCCGGTCGCGCCGAGGATCTCGCTGGCCAGCAGGGCGAGCAGCAGCCCGTCCTTGTCGGTCGTCCACGTGGACCCGTCGCGGCGCAGGAACGACGCGCCGGCCGACTCCTCGCCGCCGAAGCCGAACGAGCCGTCCATCAGGCCCGGCACGAACCACTTGAAGCCGACCGGCACTTCCACCAGAGGCGTGCCGATGGACGCGGCGACCCGGTCGATCATCGAGCTCGACACGAGCGTCTTGCCGATCCGGGCGGACTCGGGCCAGCCCGGTCGTGCGCCGCCGAAGAGGTGCTGGATCGCCACGGCGAGGAAGTGGTTGGGGTTCATCAGGCCGGCGTCCGGCGTCACGATGCCGTGCCGGTCGGCGTCGGCGTCGTTGCCGGTGGCGATCGCGTAGTCGTCCTTGCGGTCCACGAGCGAGGCCATCGCGTGCGGCGACGAGCAGTCCATCCGGATCTTGCCGTCCCAGTCGAGCGTCATGAAGCGCCACGTGGGGTCGACGAGCGGGTTGACCACCGTCAGGTCGAGGCGGTGCCGCTCGGCGATCTCGCCCCAGTAGGCGACGCTGGCGCCACCGAGCGGGTCCGCGCCGATCCGCACGCCGGCGTCGCGCACGACGTCGAGGTCGAGGACGCTCGGCAGGTCGTCGACGTAGTGGCCGAGGAAGTCGTAGGTGCCGACCGCCGCCCGTGCCTTGGCGAACGCGACCCGCTTCACGCCGGCGATGTTGCCGCGGATCAGCTCGTTGGCGCGGGCCGCGATCACCGATGTCGCGTCGGAGTCGGCCGGACCGCCGTGGGGCGGGTTGTACTTGAACCCGCCGTCGGACGGCGGGTTGTGCGACGGCGTGACGACGATGCCGTCGGCGAGCCCGGCGCCCGTCGTACGTCCCTGGTTGGCGCGGATGATCGCGTGGCTCACCGCGGGGGTCGGGGTGAAGCCGTCGCGGTCGTCGACGAGCACGGTCACGTCGTTGGCGACCAGCACCTCGAGCGCCGTCGCCCAGGCCGGCTCGGACAGGGCGTGGGTGTCGCGGCCGATGAACAGCGGCCCGTCGTAGCCCTGCTCGCGGCGGTAGTCGCAGATCGCCTGCGTGGTGGCGGCGATGTGCACCTCGTTGAAGGAGGTGGTGAGCGAGGTGCCGCGGTGCCCGCTCGTGCCGAACGCGACCTGCTGGGCGACCTCGTCGGGATCGGGCTCGAGGTCGAAGTAGGCGGTCACGAGGTGGGCGACGTCCACCAGGTCCTCGGTGCGGGCGGGCTGTCCGGCTCTCTCGTGGTTGGCCATGGCCCCATCTTGGTGGGTCCGGGCACGCGCGTCGAGAAACCTCGGGGTGGGGTGTCGATCCGTGCCCGGGTCGTCCGTCACAGTGGTGAGGCCGCACCCGCGGCCCGCGACGACGAAGGAGCTCGACACCGATGAGCCGCTACCTGATCCTCCTGCCCGCCCCCGAGGCGGAGTGGGCGGACCTGCCGCCGGAGGAGCACGAGAAGGGGATGCGCTCGCACGCGCAGTTCCAGGAGGACCTGAGGACCGGTGGCCACGAGCTGCTGGTCGCGGGGCCGCTCGATCCGTCGGCCGACGCCACCTCGATGCGACCCGACGGCGCGGGCGGCACGCTCGTCAGCGACGGGCCGTTCACCGAGTCCGTGGAGCAGGTCGTGGGGTTCTACCTCGTCCGCTCGGACGACGAGGCCGACCTGCGCGCCGCGTGCGAGCGGTGGTCGAGCCGTGGTGAGCTCCTCGAGCTCCGTCGCATGGTCGAGTGAGAGGACCGACATGAGCGACTACATCGTGCTGCTGTACGGCGACACCGAGGCGTGGTGGGACACCCCCGAGGCGGAGAAGAAGGCGACCTACGACGTCCACGAGCGCTTCACCGCGGAGCTCGAGCGACGTGGCCACACGGTCGTCGGCGGCGCGGAGCTGCCGCGGGCCTCGGAGTCACGGACGATCGCGCCCCACTCCGACACCGTCACCGAGGGACCGTGGACGGAGACCACCGAGCAGCTCGGTGGCTACTACGAGGTCCGCACCGAGGACCTGGACGACCTGATGGACGTCTGCAGGATCCTCTCGGCCACGGGCGACGCCGTCGAGGTGCACCGCAAGATCACCGGTGAGGAGGCGTCGTGAAGTACCTGGTGCTCCTGATCGGCGACGGCGAGCTCCCGCCGTGGTCGGAGCACACCCCCGAGGAGCAGGCGGCCGTGATGCAGCAGTTCGAGGCGTTCCACGCCGCCGTGGCCGAGCGGGAGGGCGTCGAGATCCTCGCGGGCGAGGCGCTCGCCGGTCCCACCCACGCCACGACCGTCCGCACCCGCGGCGGCACCACCACGCTCACCGAGGGTCCGTACGCGGAGGTGATCGAGGGCATGGGCGGCTTCTACCTGGTCGAGACGCCCGACCTCGACGTGCTGCTCGAGCTGCTGCAGATCCTCCCGCCGTACGACATGCAGCTGTCGCCCGCCGTGGAGACCAGCTGAGCGTGCAGCCGGCCGACGGGGCGCTCGAGCAGGTCGTGCGCGAGGAGTGGGGCCGCCTGGTGGCCCTGCTCCTCGCACAGTTCCGCCGGCTCGACCTGGTCGAGGACGCGCTGGGCGACGCGGTCGAGGCAGCCAGCCGGCACTGGCCGACGGAGGGCGTGCCCACCAACCCGGCGGGCTGGTTGATGACCGCGGCCCGGCGACGGGTCGTCGACCGGCTGCGCACCGAGGAGGTGTCGCGGCGCAAGCAGCCGCTGCTGGTCACCGAGGCCGAGCAGCGCGAGGAGGGGGCGCGCACCATGGCCGACGCCGGCAGCCTGGTCGAGGACGACGTGCTGCGCCTGGTGCTGATGTGCGCCCACCCGGCGCTGGCGGCGGAGTCCGCGAGCGCGCTGAGCCTCCGGCTGGTGATGGGCGTGCCGACACCGGACATCGCGCGCCTCTTCCTGGTGCCGGAGCCGACCATGGCCGCGCGGATCACCCGCGCCAAGAAGCGCATCGTCGGCGCCGGCATCCCGTTCGCGGTCCCCGACGCCTCCGCGCTCCCCGACCGCCTCGACACGGTCGCCCAGACCGCCTACCTCGCCTTCACGGCGGGCTACGCTCCCGGCACCGGACCCGACCTGCTGCGCGCCGACCTCGCCGGTGAGGCGATCCGGCTGGTCCGCGTGGTGCTGGGGCTGCGTCCCGACGAGCCGACGCTCGTGGCGCTGCTCGCCCTCACCCTCCTGCAGCACTCGCGCCGCGACGCCCGCGTGCGCGACGGACGGCTGGTGCTGCTCGCCGACCAGGACCGCACGCGCTGGCACCACGACGAGGTGGCCGAGGCGATGCGGCTGCTCACCGGTCCGGTGCTGACCGGTCCGATCGCCCCGCTCGCGGCGTCGTACGCCCTGCAGGCACGGATCGCGGCCGAGCACGCCACCGCCCCGACCGCCGCGGACACGCGCTGGGACCGGGTGGTCGGCTGGTACGACCTGCTCCTCCAGGTCTCCCCCAGCCCGTCCGCGCGACTGGCCCGCGCCGTCGCCGTGGCCGAGGACCGCGGCACCGCCGCCGGCCTCGCGGCGCTGGAGGGACTGGAGATCCCCGACAGCCACCGCCCCGCGGCGGTGCGCGCCGAGCTGCTCACCCGCGCCGGCGACACCGACGCGGCGCGGGCCGCCTACGACCAGGCGATCGCGGCCTGCCGCAACGACGTCGAGCGGGCCTTCCTCACCGAGCAGCGCGCGAGCCTGGGCTGAGTCCCCGCGGTGGGGGTCAGCCCTCCGGGACGTGCTGCTGCTTGGCGAGCACGGTGAGGCCGTCGTCGACCACGAACCCGCGCGCGCGGTCGGCGTCCTGGTCGACACCGATCTGCACGCCCGGCGGGATCACCACGCCCTTGTCGATGATCGCGTTGCGCACGACCGCGCCCTCGCCGACCCAGACGTTGTCCATGAGGACCGAGTCGGACACCTCGGCCCCGTCCTTGACCCAGACGGCCGGTGACAGGACGGAGTGGTTGACGGTGCCGCCGCTGACGACCACGCCCGGCGACAGGATCGAGTTGAAGGTCGACACCCGCTCCCCGCCGCCGCCCTCGACGAGCTTCGCCGGCGGGTGCGGGCCGTAGCTGGTGTAGATCGGCCACGCGGTGTTGTAGAGGTTGAAGACCGGCAGCGGCGAGACCAGGTCCATGTGCGCGGCGTAGTAGGACCGCATGGTCCCGACGTCGCGCCAGTAGCCGCGGTCGCGGTCGGTCGCGCCGGGCACCTCGTTGTCCTTGTAGTCGTAGACCGCCGACTCCGACTTGTCGACGAACCACGGGACGATGTCACCGCCCATGTCGTGCTTGGACTGCTCGCGGGCGGCGTCGCGGGTGACGGCGTCGCGGAGCGCATCGGCGTCGAAGACGTAGTTGCCCATGCTCGCCAGCACCTCCTCCGGCGAGTCCGGCAGGCCGACGGGGTCGGTGGGCTTCTCGAGGAAGGCGCGGATCCGCTGGGGGCTCGACGGGTCGACGTCGATGACGCCGAACTGGTCGGCGAGGCTGATCGGCTGCCGGATCGCCGCGACCGTGCAGCCGGCGCCCGACTCGACGTGGTCGGCGACCATCTGCGCGAAGTCCATCCGGTAGACGTGGTCGGCGCCGACCACCACCACGATGTCGGGCTGCTCGTCGGTGAGCAGGTTGAGCGACTGGAAGATCGCGTCCGCGCTGCCGAGGTACCACCGCTTGCCGACGCGCTGCTGGGCCGGCACCGGGGTGACGTAGTTGCCGAGCAGCTGCGACATCCGCCACGTCGTGGTGACGTGCCGGTCGAGGCTGTGCGACTTGTACTGCGTGAGCACGACGACCTTGAGGTAGCCGGAGTTCACGACGTTCGAGAGCGCGAAGTCGATCAGGCGGTAGATGCCGCCGAACGGCACCGCGGGCTTGGCCCGGTCGGCCGTGAGGGGCATCAGTCTCTTGCCCTCACCCCCGGCCAGGACGATGGCGAGGACCTTCTTGCGACGGGGGGTGGCTGCCATGCGACGAAACTAGCCGTCCCACCGGCACCCGGTCGACCACCCACACGCCCTCGATCGGGACTAGGTTCGCCCCATGCGCATCGACGTCCTCAGCAAGGAGTACCCGCCGGAGGTCTACGGAGGGGCCGGCGTGCACGTCGCGGAGCTGGTCCGCGCACTGCGCGTGCTGCCCGACGTGGACGCGCGCGTGCGGTGCTTCGGCGCCCCGCGCTCCGAGCCCGGCACCACCGCGTACGCCGAGCCGGCCTCGCTCGCCGGCGCCAATCCGGCGATCCTCACCCTCGGCGTCGACCTCGCGATGGTCGACGACTGCGCCGGCGCCGACCTGGTCCACTCCCACACCTGGTACGCCAACATGGCCGGCCACCTCGCGTCGCTGATGCACGGCGTCCCGCACGTCGTCAGCGCCCACTCGCTCGAGCCGATGCGCCCGTGGAAGGCCGAGCAGCTGGGTGGCGGCTACGCGCTGTCGAGCTGGGCGGAGCGCACGGCGTACGAGGGGGCCGCGGGGATCATCGCCGTCAGCGCGGCGATGCGCGAGGACGTGCTGCGCTCCTACCCCGCCGTCGACCCGGCCCGGGTGCACGTCGTGCACAACGGCATCGACACCACGCAGTGGTCGCCGATCGTCAACCCCGACCGGGTCCGCGAGCTCGGCGTCGACCCCGACCGCCCGAGCGTCGTCTTCGTCGGCCGGATCACCCGCCAGAAGGGCCTCCCGCTCTTCCTGCGCGCCGCCGCGGCGCTGCCGCCCGAGGTCCAGCTGGTGCTCTGCGCCGGAGCACCCGACACCCCCGAGATCGAGGCCGAGGTGCGCGGCCTGGTCGACGACCTCGCCGCCACCCGCTCCGGCGTCGTCTGGATCGCCGAGATGCTGCCGCGACCCGACGTCGTCGCGCTGCTCACCGCGGCCACCGTGTTCGCCTGCCCGTCGATCTACGAGCCGCTCGGCATCGTCAACCTCGAGGCGATGGCCTGCGAGACCGCCGTCGTCGCGACCGCGACCGGCGGCATCCCGGAGGTCGTCGTCCACGGCGAGACCGGCTGGCTGGTCCCGATCGAGCAGGCCACCGACGGGACCGGCACCCCGCTCGACCCCGAGCGCTACGTCGCCGACCTCGCCGCGGCGCTGGTCGACGCCGTCTCCGACCCCGAGCGCGCCCGCGCCTTCGGCGTCGCCGGGCGGCGTCGCGCCGAGGACGCGTTCAGCTGGGGTGCGATCGCGCAGCGGACGGTCGACATCTACGGCTCCCTCTGACTCCGTTCGGGGCGTAGACGCGCAGGCATTGGTCGGCCGGCCCGAGCGGGCCGAGCGTGGGGCCTGGTGCGTGCGTGGGACCCATGCCTGCGCGTCTCCGGCCTGTGGAGAGAGCCTGCAGCCAGACCTCCGGTTCGTCGATGCTGGAGCGATGGACGTCGTGGACGTGATCGAGCGCATGGGCGGGTTCGCGACCCGCGCTGCACTCGTCCGCGCGACGTCGCGGGCAGAGGTCGACCGGGCGCTCGCCGCCGGCGCGGTCGTGCGCCAGGGTCAGGGCCGCTACACCCTGCCGACGGTCGACACCGCCGCGGCGCTGGCGCACGCCATGAACGGTGTTCTCTGCCTGTCCAGCGCTGCCTTGCGACACGGCTGGGAGGTCAAGGTCGTGCCGGAGAAGCCGCACGTGCTGGTGCCCAGGAACCGCAACGTCCCACGGCGCTACCGGGAGGCGGTGGTGCTGCACAGCGCGGACCTGGGGCCGGACGACGTCGCAGCGCAGGCCACGAGCCGCGAGCTGACCCTGACCCAGTGCCTGCGCCTCCTGCCCTACGACGAGGCGCTGGTCATCGCCGACTCCGCGCTCCGCGCCGGCGAGCACGCCACGCTGCGCAGGGCGGCCGCACTGGTGCGAGGCCGCGGGCAGGCCAACGCCGCCCGCGTCACCTCGACGGCGTCGGACCAGGCCGCCAACGCCTTCGAGTCGGTCGCGCGGGCCATCTGCAACGACGTGCCCGGCCTTCATGTGGAACCGCAGCTGGTCATCTCGTCGCCGCACTGCTGGGCCCGACCCGACCTCGTCGACCGCGACCGGCGCCTCGTCGTCGAGTGCGACTCCTACGAGTGGCACGGCAACCGCGCCGGGTTCCGCAAGGACGTACGCCGCTACACCCTGCTTGCTGCCGAGGGGTGGACCGTCCTCCGCTTCACGTGGGAGGACGTCATGTTCCGGCCGCAGTGGGTGCGGGAGGTCCTGGTCCGCGCCATCAGCGGAGACGCGCAGGCATTGGTCTCCGCACGGGTGGTCGCCGCCGCGTGACGGGTGCACGCCCGAGCGACCAATGCCTGCGCGTCTCCGATCCCTCCCAGATGCACGAGCGCCCCGGACCGTCGTGGTCCGGGGCGCTCGTCGGGGCGCCGGTCAGTGGGTGGCGGCGGGCTCCCGCTCGACCGGCCCGTGGCCGTGGTCGTCGTCGACCATCGTGGACTCGTCGAACCGGTCCTCGCCGGCGAGCACCCGGTCGAGCTGGGCGCGGTCGAGGGTGCCGGTCCAGTGGCCGATGAGGACGGTGGCGACCGAGTTGCCGGCGAAGTTGGTGACCGCGCGGGCCTCCGACATGAACCGGTCGATGCCGACGATGAGGCCGACGCCGTCGAGCAGCTCGGGGCGGTGCGAGGACAGGCCGCCGGCGAGGGTGGCCAGGCCGGCGCCGGTGACGCCCGCGGCGCCCTTCGACGCGATCACCATGAACAGCAGCAGCGAGATCTGCTCGCCGATGCTCAGCGGCTTGTCGAGCGCGTCGGCGATGAAGATCGACGCCATGGTCAGGTAGATCGCGGTGCCGTCGAGGTTGAACGAGTAGCCGGTCGGGACGACGACGCCCACGGTGGTCTTCTCGACGCCCGCGTGGTTCATCTTCGCGATCAGTCGCGGCAGGGCCGACTCGGAGGACGAGGTCGAGACGATCAGCAGGAACTCGCGGCCGAGGTACTTCAGCAGGCTCCAGATGTTGATGCCGGTGGCGAGCTTGAGGATCGCGCCGAGCACGCCGAAGACGAAGAGGAAGCAGGTGATGTAGAAGGCGATCATGATCGTCGCCAGGCTCTTGAGCGCGTCGACGCCGGTCTCGCCGACCACCGCGGCGATGGCGGCGAAGGCACCGACCGGGGCGGCCCACATGATCATCGCGAGGACGCGGAACACCAGACGCTGGATGTGGCCGATGGCGGTGAGGATCGGCTCGCCCGAGCGGCCCATCGCCTGCAGCGCGAACCCGACCAGCAGCGCGACGAGGAGGGTCTGCAGGACCTCGCCGGAGGTCAGCGAGGACAGCAGCGAGTCGGGGACGATGCCGGTGATGAACTCGGTGGTCGAGCCGTGCGCCTCGGCCGCCTGCTCCTTGCCGATGCCCGCGACGTCGTCGGAGAGGTTGAGGCCCTTGCCCGGGTCGAGCAGGTTGCCGACGACCATGCCGATCGCCAGCGCGGCGGTCGACATGGTGAGGAAGTACGCGAGGGCGAGCCCGCCGACCTTGCCGACGCTGGCGGCGCTGCGCACCGAGCCGACGCCGAGGACCAGGGTGCAGAAGATGACCGGCTGGATCATCATCTTGATCAGCGCCACGAAGGTGGTGCCGATCCACTTCAGCCCGACGGCGAAGTCGGGGAACACCAGGCCCACGATCGCGCCGAGGACCACCGCAGCGATGACCGCGATGTAGAGGTAGTGCGTCCGGTCGCGACGTACCGGTGCTTCCGGTGTCGCGGGCTGGGTCGTGCTCATGGGGGTCCTCCTCGCTCGGGGTGCCGGCGTGCACCGGCCACGCCCCACATCGTGGTCGGACGTGTGAACGTCGTCACCCTTTCGTTCGTTGTGTTCGCCGTCACAGGTGCCCCGCGCGGTGAGGCACAATGCGCCCATGACGCGACGCGCCGACGGCGAGAGCCCGGTGGCCCGCCAGATCCTGCTGCTGCAGGTCGGCGTCGTCGTCGTCCTCGTCGTCGTGGCTGTCGCGCTGGCGGGCCTCGACGCGCGCCGGGACCTGCGCGACGCGGCCCGCGACCAGGCGACCGCCGTCGCCCGCTCGGTCGCCGACTCCCCCTTCGTGCGCGAGGAGGTCCGCTCGGCCGACCCGACCGCCGCCCTGCAGCCGTTCGCCGAGGAGGTCCGGGTCGACACCGACACCGACTTCGTCGTCATCATGGACCGCGACCGGACCCGCTGGACGCACCCCGACCCCGCGCAGATCGGGGGCCGCTTCGTCGGCGGCATCGGCGACGCCCTCCAGGGTCGGGTCTTCACCGAGGTCTACGCCGGCACCCTGGGCCCGTCGGTCCGCGCCGTGGTGCCGGTCCTGGCCGACGGGCGGGTGGTCGCGCTGGTCGCGGTCGGCATCACCGTCGACCGCATCGACGAGCGCCTGCTCGACGACCTGCCGGGGATCCTCGTCGCCGCGGGCGCCACGCTGCTGGCCGGCCTGCTCGGCGCCTGGCTGATCGCCCGGCGCCTGCGACGCCAGACCCACGGGCTCGGCGAGCGCGAGATCACCCGGATGTACGAGTACTACCGCGCCGTGCTCAGCGCGGTGCGCGAGGGCCTGCTGCTGGTCGACTCCGACCTGCGGGTCCAGCTGGTCAACGACGAGGCCGCCCGGCTGCTCGCGCTGCCGGCTGACGTCGAGGGGCGACCGCTCGCCGACCTCGGGCTCCCCCCAGGCCTCGTCGCGGCCGTCGAGCGGCGCGCGGCCGTCGCCGACCAGACCTTCGTGCTCGGCCAGCAGGTGCTGGTGCTGAGCACGTCGCCGGCCTACTGGGGCCAGGACGAGGTGGGCGCGGTCGTCACCGTCCGCGACCGCACCGAGCTGCAGGCGGTCACCGGCGAGCTCGACCTCGTGCGCGGGCTGACGGAGTCGCTGCGGGCGCAGAACCACGAGGCCGCCAACCGGCTGCACACCGTGGTGTCCCTCGTCGAGATGGGACGTCCCGAGCAGGCCGTCGAGTTCGCCACCGCGGAGCTGCAGGTCGCCCAGGACCTCGCCGACGAGCTGGTCTCCGCCGTCGAGGAGCCGGTGCTCGCCGCCCTGCTGCTCGGCAAGACCGCGCAGGCCGCCGAGCGCGGCATCGCGCTCGAGATCGAGGGCGACCTGCCGGCCGTCCTGCCGCTGGAGGGCCGCGACCTGGTCGCGCTGGTCGGCAACCTCGTCGACAACGCCTTCGACGCCGTCGCCGAGACCCGGCGCGAGCGCCCGCAGCGGGTGCGGGTGGCGCTCGCCGGCGACGCCGGCCACCTCCGGATCGCGGTCGACGACTCGGGGCCGGGCGTGGCGCAGGAGGACCGGCAGCACGTCCTGGACCGCGGCTGGTCGAGCAAGGCCGACGAGGGCCGCGGGCTGGGCCTGGCGATCGTCGCGCAGGTCGTGTCGCGTCACGGCGGCAGGCTCGAGCTCGCGGACTCCCCCCCTCGGCGGAGCGCGGTTCGTGCTGACCGTCGAGCCGGCGGACGAGCCGGACGCGACGGGGGCGGTCCGGTGAGCGTCCGGGTGCTCGTCGTGGAGGACGAGGAGCTGGCCGCGGAGGCGCACGCCACCTACGTCGGCCGCGTCCCGGGCTTCGAGCTGGCCGGCGTCGCCCACTCGGCCACGGACGCGATGCGGCTCCTGCAGCGCGACGACGTCGACCTGGTGCTGCTCGACATGCACCTGCCCGACGGCCACGGGCTCGGCCTCCTCCAGCGGCTCCGCGCCGAGGGCCGCACGGTCGACGTCATCGCCGTGACCTCCGCGCGCGACAGCGAGGTCGTGCGGCGCGCGGTGTCGCAGGGGGTCGTGCTCTACCTGCTCAAGCCGTTCACCTTCGCCGCCTTCCGCGGCAAGCTCGAGCAGTACGCCGAGTTCCGCGCGCGGCTGGAGAGCGCGCCCGGCGACGTCGTGCAGGACGACGTCGACCAGGTCTTCGGGGCGCTGCGCAGCCGGCCGACCGGCGAGGCGGTCCCCAAGGGGATGAGCCTGGACTCGCTGCGCCAGGTCGTCGAGGCCCTGCGCGACGCACCCGACGGGCTGTCGGCCGCGGAGGCCGCCGCCGCGATCGGGGTCTCGCGGGTCACCGCCCGGCGCTACCTCGAGCACCTCGCCGACGAGGGCCGGGTCACCCGGTCACCGCGCTACGGCGGGACCGGGCGACCCGAGGTCGGCTACGTCTGGCTCCGCTGAGTCCTCGGCACGACTCAGCCGAGGACGAGACCGGGGTAGAGCGGGTGCTTGTCGAGCATCTCGGCCGACTGCGCGGTGACGCGGTCGGCGACGCCGTCGGCCAGGACGTACGACGCCTTGCTCGGACCGCCGGCCTTCGTCGTGCCGGCCTCGGTGTTGCTGAGCACGTCGACGATCAGCTCGGCGACCTTGTCGAACTCGTCGTGGCCGAAGCCGCGGGTGGTGAGCGCGGGGGTGCCGAGGCGGATGCCGGAGGTGTACCACGCGCCGTTGGGGTCGGCCGGGACCGAGTTGCGGTTGGTGACGACGCCCGCGTCGAGGAGCGCCGACTCGGCCTGGCGGCCGGTGAGCCCGAAGGACGACACGTCGAGCAGCACCAGGTGGTTGTCGGTGCCGCCGGTGACGAGCGTGGCGCCGCGGGTCAGGAAGCCGTCGGCCAACGACTTCGCGTTGTCGGCGATGCGCTGGGCGTAGCCCTGGAACTCCGCGGTGCGGGCCTCGGCGAAGGCCACGGCCTTGGCGGCCATCACGTGCGACAGCGGACCGCCGAGGACCATCGGGCAGCCGCGGTCGACGTCGCCGGCGAACTCCTCCTGGGCGAGCACGAGGCCACCGCGCGGGCCACGCAGGGACTTGTGGGTGGTCGAGGTGGTGACGTGGGCGTAGGGCACCGGGTTCTCCTCGCCGGTGAACACCTTGCCGGCGACGAGGCCCGCGAAGTGGGCCATGTCGACCATCAGCACGGCGCCGACCTCGTCGGCGATCTCGCGCATCTTCGCGAAGTTCACCCGGCGCGGGTAGGCGGAGTAGCCGGCGACCAGCACGAGCGGGCGGAACTCGCGGGCCTTCGCGGCGACCGCGTCGTAGTCGAGCAGGCCGGTCTCCGGGTCGGTGCCGTACTGCTGCTGGTGGAACATCTTGCCGCTGATGTTGGGACGGAAGCCGTGGGTGAGGTGGCCGCCGGCGTCGAGCGACATGCCGAGCAGGCGCTGGTTGCCCAGCTCGCCACGCAGCGTCTCCCAGTCGGCCTCGGACAGCTCGTTGACGTTCTTCGCGCCGAGCTTCTCCAGCGCGGGCGTCTCGACCTTGTTGGCGAGGATCGACCAGAACGCGACCAGGTTGGCGTCGATGCCCGAGTGCGGCTGGACGTAGGCGTAGGGCGCACCGAACAGCTCGCGGGCGTGCTCGGCGGCCAGCGACTCGACGGTGTCGACGTTCTGGCAGCCGGCGTAGAAGCGGTGGCCGACGGTGCCCTCGGCGTACTTGTCGCTGAACCAGGTGCCCATCGTCATGAGCACGGCGGGCGAGGCGTAGTTCTCCGAGGCGATGAGCTTGAGCGAGCCGCGCTGGTCGGCGAGCTCCTGGCGGGTCGCCTCGGCGATCCGCGGCTCGACGGAGGCGATGACCTCGAGGGCCTGGGAGTACGCGCTGCTGATGAGGGAGTCCGTCATGGCCGACAGCCTAGAGGTCGTCCGGCGTGCCGCGCGGGCTGGACCACCGCGCGTGGACGGGTGTGACCTGGACCGCACCGACGGGCTCTCGCCCGCCTGCTCACGCACCGTTGTCTCACATCGTGGCGCTCCGTCTCAGGATACAAGATTTCGTCTTGTGGAACGGGTGTCCAACCCCTGAGACTTCTTGACATGGTCACCGCTTCCACCCACACGCACCTCGTGGTCCGACGTCACGTCGACCTCATGCGTGTGGGCAGCGCGACCTGTTGGCATCGCTGACGCCGCCCGAAGTCCCCCACCGCGCTCACCGTCGCGCGCGGCACCCCCTCAGCGAACAGGATCCTCCTGACCATGCCTGACCTCCGGTTCAAGCCCCAGGCCGCCCAGCAGACCGAGATCCCCCGCCCCAAGCGGGCGGAGGGCCAGTGGGCGCTCGGCTACACCGAGCCGCTCAACAAGAACGAGCAGTCCAAGAAGGACGACGACCCGCTCAACGTCCGCGACCGGATCCTGTACACCTACTCGCGCCGCGGCTTCGACTCGATCGACCCCGCCGACCTGCGCGGCCGCTTCCGCTGGATGGGCCTCTACACCCAGCGCGCCCCGGGCTTCGACGGCGGCAAGACCGCCCAGCTCGAGGAGGAGGAGCTCGACGACCGCTTCTTCATGATGCGGGTCCGCACCGACGGCTCGGTGCTCGACGCGGCCGCGCTGCGCGCGCTCGGTGAGGTCTCGACGGCGTACGCCCGCAACACCGCCGACATCACCGACCGCAACAACATCCAGTACCACTGGATCGAGATCGAGAGCGTCCCGGCGATCTGGGAGAAGCTCGAGGCAGTCGGCCTGACCACCCTCGAGGCGTGCGGCGACAGCCCGCGCCCGTTCCTCGGCTCCCCCGTGGCCGGCATCGCCAAGGACGAGATCATCGACGGCACCGCGGCGCTCGAGGAGATCAAGCGCCGCATCCTCGGCAACCCGGACTTCTCGAACCTGCCGCGCAAGTTCAAGACGGCGCTGACCGGTCACCCCAGCCACGACGTGGCCCCCGAGGTCAACGACGTGTCCTTCGTCGGCACGGTCCACCCCGAGCACGGCCCCGGCTTCGACCTGTGGGTCGGCGGCGGGCTGTCCACCAACCCGATGCTCGCCCACAAGCTCGGCGTCTGGATCCCGCTCGACGAGGTCGCCGACGCCTGGGAGGGCGTGGCCGGGATCTTCCGCGACTACGGCTACCGCCGGCTGCGCTCCAAGGCGCGGCTGAAGTTCCTCCTCGCCGACTGGGGCAAGGAGAAGTTCCGCGAGGTCCTGGAGAACGAGTACCTGCACCGCGCCCTCGTCGACAACCCGTCGCCCGAGGCGCCGGTCACCGCGGGCGACCACATCGGGATCCACGAGCAGAAGGACGGGAAGTTCTACGTCGGCGCCGCGCCGGTCGTGGGCCGGATCGACGGCACCACGCTGAGCGCCCTCGGCGACCTCGTCGAGCGCTACGGCGCCCGCGGCGCGCGCCTCACGGCGTACCAGAAGCTCGTGGTGATCGGCGTTGCCGCCGACGACACCGAGGCCTTCGCCGACGACCTGGAGAAGATCGGGCTCACCGCCCGACCCAGCAACTGGCGCCGCTCCACGATGGCCTGCACCGGCATCGAGTTCTGCAAGCTCGCCATCGTCGACACCAAGGAGCGCGCACGTCGCCTCGTCTCGGAGCTGGAGAAGCGCTTCCCCGACCTCGACACCCAGATCTCGGTCAACGTCAACGGCTGCCCCAACGCCTGCGCCCGCACCCAGGTCGCCGACATCGGGCTCAAGGGCCAGCTGGTCATGGACGAGGACGGCCGCCAGGTCGAGGGCTTCCAGGTCCACCTCGGCGGCTCGCTCGGCCTCAACCCGGCGATGGGCCGCAAGCTGCGCGCCCACAAGGTGACGAGCGCCGGCCTCGACGACTACGTCACCGCGGTGGTCTCGGCGTACCTCGCCGACCGCACCGAGGGCGAGCGGTTCGCCGCCTGGGTCACCCGCGCCGACGAGGTGCTGCTGCGCGGGGAGCCGGTGGCGTCCTGATGTCCGAACGCGCGCAGCCCTTCCACTGCCCCTACTGCGGGGACGAGAACCTCTTCCCGCAGGAGGGTGCGGGCGCCTGGGAGTGCCGCTCGTGCCTGCGTGCCTTCACCGTCAAGATGACCGGGATGATCCGGCCGCCCTCAGCGGGAGGCCCGGCATGAGCGCCCCGACCCGCGCCGCGCGGGAGTTCAAGGGCACCCACACCGAGGGGCGTACGTCCGAGGAGCTGCGCGAGCTGGTGTCCCACGTCGGCGCCGAGCTCGAGCTCGCCCCGGCCGAGGTCATCGTGGAGTGGGCGGTCGCCACCTTCGGCGACCGTTTCGCGATCACCTCGTCGATGGGCGACGCGGTGCTCGCCCACCTGGCGTCGAAGGTCGCGCCCGGCATCGACGTGGTGTTCCTCGACACCGGCTACCACTTCGTCGAGACCATCGGCACCCGCGACGCCGTCGAGGCGACCCTGCCGGTCAACCTCCGCACGGTCAGCACCCCGCTCACCGTCGCCGAGCAGGACGCGCAGTACGGCAAGGACCTCTACAAGACCGACCCCGACCTGTGCTGCGCGCTGCGCAAGGTCACGCCGCTCGCCGACACGCTCGCCGACTACGACGCCTGGGCCACCGGCCTGCGGCGCGCCGAGACCCACAACCGGGTCATCGCCCCGGTCGTCGGCTGGGACGCCCGCAAGGGCAAGGTCAAGGTGTCCCCGCTCGCCCGCTGGAGCGACGACGACGTCGACCGCTACATCGCCGAGAACGGCGTGCTGGTCAACCCGCTGGTCCACGACGGCTACCCCAGCATCGGCTGCTGGCCCTGCACCCGCCGCGTCGCTCCCGGCGACGACCCGCGCAGCGGCCGCTGGGCCGGCACCTCGAAGACCGAGTGCGGCATCCATGCCTGAGTCGACCCCCATCCCCTGTTCCCGCGACACCGTCGTCGCGCCCACGAAGAACCGCTCCACCACACACGATCGGAGGCACCCCTGATGGCTGCTCCTGCTCTGGTTGCCCTGGCCCACGGAAGCCGGGACCCGCGTTCGGCCGCGACGATCAAGGCGCTCGTCGCCGAGGTCAAGGCCATGCGTCCCGACCTCCGCATCGAGACGGCGTTCCTCGAGCTGTCCAAGCCCGGCTTCGACACGGTCGTCGACCGGCTCGTGAAGGCCGGCCACGAGGAGATCGTGGTGGTGCCGCTGCTGCTCACCGAGGCCTACCACGCGAAGGTCGACGTCCCCCGCGCGATCGAGGCCGCGATGGCCCGCCACGAGGGTGTGCGAATCCGCGCGAGCCGGATCCTCGGCATGGAGGCCGCGTTCCTCGAGGTCCTCGACCTCCGCCTGCGCGACGCGCTGAAGGCCGCGCGGGTGCGCGAGCTCGACGCCCTCGTCCTCGCCGCCGCCGGCTCCTCCGACCCGCTGGCCAACCAGTCGGTCGCCCGGATCGCCCGCGCCTGGGGCAACCGCCACCACCTGCCGGTCACCGCGGCGTTCGCGTCGGCCGCTCCCCCGGCCACCGGCGAGGCGGTCCGCGCCTTCCGCGCCGAGGGCAAGCGCCACGTCGCCGTCGCGTCGTTCTTCCTCGCCCCCGGCAAGCTGCCGGACCGGGCCGCGGAGCTCGCGCTCGAGGCGGGCGCGGTCGCGGTGTCCGACCCGCTGGGCGCGCACCCGTCGGTCGCCCGGGCGATCCTCGCGCGCTACGCCGTCGGCGCGGTGGAGCTGGTCCCGGTCTGAGCCCTCGCTCGTACGGGCGGTGTCCCACCCACGTTCTCCTGGCCGGGAAGGTGGGTGGGGCACCGCCCGTCGGCGTGTCCGCGTACGGCGCGCCGGTCAGCGGTGGCTGACCCACCGTCCGCGCGCGCGGAACGTGGGTGGGACACCGCTCGTCAGGGAGCGGGAGCCCGGAGGCCGAGCACGTTGCCCTCCGGGTCCACGAGGTCGCAGCGGACCTCCCCGCGGTGGGTCCAGCGTGCGTCGACCGGGTCGGCCACCGCACCGAGCGCGGTCGCCACGTCGGCGGTCGCGTCCAGGTCGGTCACCGCGAAGACCGGCTTGACCGCCGTGTCCGAGCGACGCGGCGCCGGGTCGGACGGCGGGACCGCCTCGGGGCTGCGGACGAGGGTCAGCACCCAGTCGTCCGACTCCATCGTCGCGAAGCCGGGCTCGTCGTCGACCCGCGCCAGGCCCAGGACTCGGGTGTAGAAGGCGACCATCCGGTCGAGGTCGCCGACGTAGATCGCTGCGTGGCCCGGCATCCCGCCACGCTAGCGGCCATGCATTGCCCCCGACCCGACGGTCTGGACCGGGTGGCGGTGGAGAGCGTTCAGCCGAGGTGCTTGAGCGCCTCGCGGCGCGAGAGCCCGCTGAGCCGGGCGTCGTACGTCCGCACGAACCGTCGCACCCAGTCGGGGTCGGTCCGCGCGTGCTGGCGCAGCGCCCAGCCGAGCGCCTTGCGCACGAAGAACTCGCGACCGAAGGCGGTGTCGTCGAGGTTGGCCGCGAGGACCCGCTCGAGCAGGTCGGTGTCGGTCTGCTCGCGGTGGCGCAGCTGGGCGAGCATCGCGGTGCGGCGCACCCACAGGCTGTCGGGGTCGACGGCCCAGGCGTCGACGACCGCCGTCGCCTCCGAGCGGTGGTCGAGCAGCACCTGGCCGACGACGTGGCCGGCGATCTCGTCGACCACGTCCCACCACGCGCCGTCGCGCACCAGCTGCTCGAGCAGCGGCAGCAGGTCGGCGTCGAGCCACGGGCCGTACGCACGGTGGCGCAGGAGCGCGACCGCGGCGTACCACTCCTCACGGTGGGTCGCGTCGTCCCACAGCTCGAGGACCGCCGCCTCCCACTGCGCCCGGTCGACGAACCGGTGGTCGAGCAGCACCGGCTTCAGGACGGCGGACAACGCCGGCGCGCCGAGGCCGACGAACGGCAGCGCCGACTTCATGTAGGCCTGCTGCTGGGCGGCCCTGGCCGGGTCGCCCGCCTCAGCCAGGGCTGCCCGGACCGCGGCGACGTAGGTCAACGGACCGCCCTCACCCCACGAGACGTTCGCGCAGGTGCGCCAGCTGGCGGGCCGGGTCGTCGGTCGTGCCGCCGTGCACCGGGCCGGGCTGGAGCACCGTGCTGCGCGGGGCCTTGAGGAAGCCGAAGCGCTGCCCGAGCGGCTGGCGCGCGGCCTCGCCCGCCCGCTCGTCCCCGTGGCACACGCGCTCGACGAAGCCGAGCGCCTCGCACACCTGGTCCACGTCGAGCTGCCGGTCGAGGGCGAGCAACCGGTCGCGGTCGCACGACCAGTCGACGTCGAGGAAGTCGGCGGACTGGCAGTGCAGCACCACGCCGACGTTGAGGAACTCCTCGCGATCGGGCCGCGGCACGCAGCGCAGGACGACGTACTGGTAGGCCAGCCGCGCGCTCACCGGGAGGCCTCCGGCAGCCACTGGCGGGTGCCCAGGCGGGCGGTGAGGAAGTCGACGTAGGCCGCCCGCAGCTCCGCGGCGGTCTCCGCGCCCGGGACCGGCTCCAGCCACTCGTCGGGGACGTCGGCCAGCACGTCGGCGAACATCTCCCGCCCGAGGAGCGCGCCGATCTCGTCGTCGAGCTCGCGAGCCCCGGCAGCGCACGTCTCGAAGACGTGGCCCGAGGAGTCCCACGGCTGCGCGGCGAACCGGGCGGGGTCGGTGACGCCGGAGCGCCAGCCGTGGTGGAAGTAGAGCGACGCGCCGTGGTCGATGACCCAGAGGTCGCCGTTCCACAGCAGCAGGTTGGGGTTGCGCCAGGACCGGTCCACGTTGGCGGTGAAGGCGTCGAGCCACAGCACCCGGGCGCCCTCGTCGTCGGCTGCCGCGACCTGGCCGTCCACGCCGAACGACCCGGGGAGGAAGTCGATGCCGAGGTTGTGGCCCACGCTCGCGTTGAGCAGGTCCTGGACCTCCTCGTCTGCCTCGTAGCGGGCGATCTCGGGATCGAGGTCGAGCACCACCAGACGCGGGGTGCGCAGCCCGAGCCGGGTGGCCAGACCGCTCACCACGACCTCGGCGACCAGCACCCTGGCGCCCTGCCCTGCTCCGCGGAACTTGCAGACGTAGGTCCCGAGGTCGTCGGCCTCGACGACGCCGGGCAGGCTGCCGCCCTCGCGCAGCGGCGTGACGTAGCGGGTGACGGTGACGGAGGGGAGACCGGCGCTCACTGGACGGGGGCCTCCTGCGCCAGGCGCTCCTGCTCCGCCTCCACGTCGAAGTCGGCCTCGGGCCACGTCAGGTCGAGCCCACGCAGCGTCTCGAGGAGCAGCTGGCCGATGGCGAGGTTGCGGAACCACTTCTTGTCCGACGGGACGACGTACCACGGGGCGAGCTGGGTGCTGGTGCGCTCGAGCACCACCTCGTACGCCTCGCGGTAGGCCGACCAGTGGGCGCGCTCGTCGAGGTCGCCCGGGTTGTACTTCCAGTGCTTCTCGGGGTTGGCGAGGCGCTCGGCGAGCCGGGCCTTCTGCTCGTCGGCGCTGATGTGGAGCATGCACTTGATGATCGAGTAGCCCTCGCCGACCAGACGGGCCTCGAAGTCGTTGATGGCGCCGTAGCGGCGCTCGATCTCCTCGGGCTCGGCGAGGCCGCGCACCCGGGCGATCAGCACGTCCTCGTAGTGCGAGCGGTCGAAGACACCGATGAACCCTGCGGGCGGCAGGCCCTTCTCGATGCGCCAGAGGAAGTCGTGCGCACGCTCCTCCTCGGTCGGCGCCTTGAACGAGGTGATCCGCACGCCCTGCGGGTCGACCAGGCCGATGGTGTGGCGCAGCACCCCGCCCTTGCCGCTGGTGTCCATCCCCTGCAGCACCAGCAGGATCCGCTGCTCGGAGCCGACCGTCCGCTGCGCCCACAGCCGCTCCTGCAGGTCGGAGAGCTCGTCACCCATGGCGAAGAGCGTGTCCTTGCCGTCGCTCTTCGAGCCGTCGAAGCCCGGAGCGACGTCGGTCTCGATCGTGGTCAGGTCGACCGGGCCGGCGGGAAGCCTCAGGGCCTCGGTGATGGCGGACGTCGTCATGGGCACATCATGTCCCACGTCACCGACGGCCTCAGGCCAGGACGCGGCGCACGTCGAGCGAGCAGCCCACGACCGTGTGCGTCGAGCCGTCCGCCTGGGGCTGGTCGAACCAGGTGCCGGGCTCGAAGCCGGCCTTGGCGAGGACCCGGAGCGAGGCGGTGTTGCGGTAGTCGGGCGCGGCGAAGTACGTGGTCACGTCCGGGTAGCGCGAGCGGGCGTGCTCGGCCCACGACCACAGCACCGCGGCGCCCAGCCCGCGTCCGCGCCACGCGTCCTCGCCGATCGCGTAGTCCACCCCGACGGCGCCGGGGTCGGGGACGAGCACCGCGTGGTCCGGGTAGTCGGAGATCCGGTAGTCCTGCACGAAGCCGGCCGGGCGCGCGTCCACCTCCACCACCCACATCCGCGTCGGGCTGCGGCCGTCCACCCGCTCGGCGTACATGTCGTGGATCTGCTCCGGCGTCTGCTCGCGTCCCTGCTCCCACCACCGGCGCACGGCGTCGCTGGCCCGCCACCTCGTCATCAGGGGGAGGTCGTCGCGGGTCATCGCCCGGAGGCTCACGACGTGCTCGGGATCGAGGTCGAAGTGCAGCACCGCGCCCGACAGGTCGCGCGCCACGGGGGCGCCGCCGACCGCAGCCACGGTGCGTGCGGCCGCGGCCCGCCACGACTCGCCGTCGTCGACCGACCCCGCGAGGTCGTGCGCGCCGGTGTGGACGACGAGGGTGGTCACCACTCGTCAGTGCGCCAAGCCGTGGCCGACCACCGGCGGGAGGACCGACCACGGGAAGTCGATCCAGCGCTCGGTGCGCCGCCAGGCGTAGTCGGGCTTGATGACCGACTGGGGCTTCTCGTAGACCACCGCGGTGCGGGCCTCGGCGACGTGGCCCTCGCAGAACTCGTGGACCAGCTCCAGGGTGCGGCCGGTGTCGGCGACGTCGTCGGCGATCAGCACCTTCAGCCCGGACAGGTCGACCGCGGCGGGCGTGGGCGGCAGCATGATCGGGACGTCGAGGCGCTGGTCGACGCCGGTGTAGAACTCGACGTTGACGACCGAGATGTTCTTCACGCCGAGCGCGTAGCCCAGCCCCATCCCGAGCGCCAGGCCGCCGCGCGCGATCGCGAGCACCATGTCGGGGGCGAACCCCGAGTCCGCGACCCCTTGGGCGAGCTCGCGGGTGGCGGTGCCGAACAGGTCGTAGGTGAGGACCTCGCGCTCGTTGCTCACGCCGCACATCCCACCAGAGCGGTGGCCGGGCGTGGAAGGGGGTGGTCAGTCCTCGGGCAGGTCGTGCGCGTCGACGAGGTCGTCGACGTCGTCGCCACCGTGGTCGGCGAGCGCCTCGCGGACGACCGCGAAGGCCAGGCCCGAGGAGTAGCCCTTGCGGGCCAGCATCCCGGCGAGCCGCCGGGTGGCGACCTGCGGGTCGAGCCCGCGCATCGAGCGCAGCTTCTTGTCCACCAGCGCTCGTGCGGCCGTGCGCTGGTCGTCGTCGTCGATCTGCTCGAGCGCCTCGGCGACGTCGTCGTCGGTGACGCCCTTGCGTCGCAGCTCCTGCTTGAGGGCCCGCGGCGCGAGGCCCCGGCTGCGGTGCCGGCTCTCCACCCACTGCCGCGCGAAGGCGGCGTCGTCGACCAGCCCGACCTCGGTGAACCGGTCGAGCAGCGCCGAGGCGAGCTCGTCGGGGACTCCCCGCTTCGCGAGCTTGTCGGCGAGCTCCTGACGGGTGCGCGCCTGGCCGGTGAGCGTGTCGAGCAGGATCTTGCGGGCCACCGCCTCGGGGTCGGCCTCGACCTCCGCTGCGGCGGCCTCCGCACGCGCCACGCGGGCGGCCTCGCGCTCCTCCCAGGTCCGGGTGCGGCTGCGACCGCCCTTCTTGCGCGCGCTGTTCCGCGCGCCCGACGAGCGGGCGCCGGGCCGCTCCGGCTCGGCCGGCGCGGGTGGGGTCTCCCCCACCCACGCCGTCACGCCGAGGCCGACGTCACCGACCCAGTCGGGGGCCGGCCGCTGCTCAGAAGTCATCGACCCCGATGGGCTCGTCGCTCAGGCCGTCGGCGGGCGCGTCGACGACCGGGGTGACGCCCAGCTTCTCGAGGATCAGCTTCTCGATCTCGTTGGCGAGGTCGGGGTTGTCGCGCAGGAAGTTGCGCGAGTTCTCCTTGCCCTGCCCGAGCTGGTCGCCCTCGTAGGTGTACCAGGCGCCGGCCTTGCGGATCAGGCCCGCCTCGACGCCGACGTCGATCAGGCCACCCTCGCGGCTGATGCCCTTGCCGTACATGATGTCGAACTCGGCCTGCTTGAACGGCGGCGCGACCTTGTTCTTCACCACCTTGACGCGGGTGCGGTTGCCGACCATGTCGGTGCCGTCCTTGAGCGTCTCGATGCGTCGCACGTCGAGGCGCACCGAGGAGTAGAACTTCAGCGCGCGACCACCGGTCGTGGTCTCGGGCGAGCCGAACATCACGCCGATCTTCTCGCGCAGCTGGTTGATGAAGATGGCGGTGGTGCCGGCATTGTTGAGGGCACCGGTCATCTTCCGCAGCGCCTGGCTCATCAGGCGGGCCTGGAGGCCGACGTGGCTGTCGCCCATCTCGCCCTCGATCTCGGCGCGGGGCACGAGTGCTGCGACCGAGTCGATGACGATCAGCGACAGCGCACCGGAGCGGATCAGCATGTCGGCGATCTCGAGCGCCTGCTCACCGGAGTCGGGCTGGGAGACCAGCAGCGCGTCGGTGTCGACGCCGAGGGCCTTCGCGTACTCCGGGTCGAGCGCGTGCTCGGCGTCGATGAAGGCGACGATGCCGCCGGCCGCCTGGGCGTTGGCCACCGCGTGCAGGGCGACCGTCGTCTTTCCGGAGGACTCCGGACCGTAGACCTCCACCACGCGACCGCGCGGGAGGCCACCGAGCCCGAGCGCGACGTCGAGGGCGATCGACCCCGTGGGGATCACCTCGAGCGGGGCACGCGTCTCGTCGCCCAGTCGCATGACCGAGCCCTTGCCGAACTGCTTCTCCACCTGGGCGAGGGCGGCGTCGAGGGCCTTCTCGCGGTCTGCACCAGCCATTGCTGTGTCCCGTTCTCTCGAGTGAGTGATGTGAGGTACGTCTGCGACGCTAGGGCGAGCCACCGACAGTCCCTGATCAGGACCGTCACCTGCTGTGGACAACCTCGCCCCTCGTCGTACCTGTGGACGCACAGTAGCCCGAACAGGTGTTCGACGCGCGCTCCGGCGCGGCGTGTCGCGCCGCCGATCGGCCTACCGGCTCAGTCGTGGCGTCGGGTCACGCCGCCGGCGACCACGACCGTGAGCGCGAGCAGCGCGGCGAAGAGGGCGAGCGCGGCGTAGCCCAGCGACCCCACGATCACGCCCGCCAGCGCGCCGCCGCCGGCCGCGGTGAGGGCCATCGCCATGTCGGAGGTGCCCTGGACGTCGGTGCGCGCCTCGATGGGCGTCCGGTCGGCGACCACCGTCGACGCGGCGACCGTCGCCGCCGACCAGCCCAGGCCGAGCAGGAACAGCCCGCAGAAGATCTGCCACGACGAACCCTCCGGCGAGGACCCGCAGAGGGCGAGCGAGACGAGCAGCACCGCTCCCCCGGCGACGAGGACCGTGCTCCGGCCGAGACGGTCCGCGGCCCACCCCATCACCGGCGAGAACGCGAACATCCCGAGCACGTGGATCGAGATCACGAAGCCGATCACCTCGAGGTGGGCGCCGCCGTGCTCCATGTGGAGCGGGGTCATGATCATGACGGTGACCATCGCGGCGTGGGCGCACGCCATCGCCACGACCGCTGCCCCGACCGCCGGCACCTCCCGCACGACGGTGGCGAACCGACTCCACGAGCCCCGGTCAGGACCGCTCGCCGCGTCCGCGCGGACCCCCGCGACCTGCTGGGCGAGCAGCAGCGGGTCGGGCCGCAGCCGCCACCCGACCCACACCGCTGCGAGCACCAGGACCACCGAGCCGATCGCGAAGCCGCCGGTGAGCTCCGGGATGCCCAGAGCACGCGCCACCCGGCCACCCACGCCGGTCAGGTTGGGGCCGGCGACGGCGCCGATCGTGGTCGCCCAGACGACGACGGACAGCGCACGGGCGCGGTGCGCCTCGGTGGCGAGGTCCGTGGCGGCGTAGCGCGAGCCGTTGTTGACCGCCGTGGTCGCCCCGAGCAGCAGGGCCCCGAGGAGGAGCACGGCCATCGAGTCGACGACGCCCGCCAGCACCGCGAGCACGGCACCCGTCGCGCCGACGAGGTATCCGGTCACCAGCCCCGCACGGCGCCCGCGCCGACGCATCAGGCGGGCGAGGAGGTAGGCCGTCGCGGCCGTGCCGAGCACCTGGAAGGTCTGCGCGAGCCCGGCCTGCGTCTCGCTCCCGGAGATGTCGCGCGCCAGGAGCGAGGCGGTCGCGACGCCGATCGTCACCCCGACGGCCCCCACCGCCTGGGAGACGACCAGGGTCCGGACCGTGTGCCGCTGGACCGCGGCGAGGTCGACCTGCTCGACGGTGCCGGTCACCGCTCGCTCGCGGGCAGCTCGAGCTGGCGGCGCACGGCCGCCCACACCTGCTTGGGCGGCATCCCGGCGTCGAGCGCCTCCTGGGTCGTGCGTCCGTCGAGGTCGCGCACGACCGTGAGCTCGGCCCAGGTGCGGGAGTAGTCGCGCCCCAGTGCGTCGTCGAGCCGGGCCCAGAACTCGGTGTGCCTCATGGGGACACGGTCCCACGCGTGGCCGACAGCTCGATCCACGACTCGTCCCGCGACCCGGCCAGCCCGGACCGGACCACCACGTCGGTCCACCCCGCGGCCTCGACGACTACCTGCAGCGGACCCGGGCGCCAGTAGGTGAAGTGGCGGGGGCGGGTGACCGAGCCGTGCGTCGACCACCCCTCGCCGTCGCCCTCCTTGAACGAGGCGCGCAGCTCGCCGCCGACGCGGGTCACGGTGGCGAGCCGCGCGAGCACCGTCGGCAGGTCCGCCCGTCGCGCGTGCAGCAGCGAGGCGTTGGCCCAGACCGCGTCGTACGGGCCCTCCGGCGAGGTGAGGTCGTCGACGAGCGGGTCGAGGAGGTCGCACGTGTGGCCCTGCTCGCGCAGCAGCGTGACGAAGCCGGGCGTGACGTCCGTGCGCCGGACGACCAGCCCGGCTGCCTCGAGCAGCAGCGCGTCGCGACCGCCGCCACTGCCGACCTCCAGCACCCGCGCGCCGGCACCGAGCCGGTCGGCGAGCGCGGCGACGTCGGCGCGGACGCTGTCCGGCACCGGCGGCGCGGCGAGGGCGTAGGCAGCTGCGTCCTGGTCGTAGGCGCCGACGGTCCGGAGGACCTCGTCGGGCCAGGCGCCGACGTCGTGGAGGTGGTGGACGACGTCGTGCAGGTGGTAGCTGCCGAGCGAGGCGACGGTGAACTGGTCACCGTTGGAGCGGGTGCCACGTCGCGCGGCGCCCCGTTCGTCGACGCGGGCGTAGAGACCGGCCACCGCACCGGCGGCGTCGATCAGGTCACCGACGACGACGGCGGGGTCCTGCGACGGGTAGTCGGACTCGACGGCCGTGACGTCCTGGTCCCAGCTGGCGAAGACCGGTCGGTCCTCCTCCAGCATCAGCCGCACCCGCTCGGCGAACAGCACGTGGACGTCGCGCACGTGGCAGGCGTACTCGAGCGGCGACCAGACCCCCGGCGAGGGTCGCTCGCCCACGTCGGGGCGACGCAGCACCTCCGACCAGGTCATCGCCGTGTCGTGCAGGAGCCCGGGCAGGTCGGCCAGGCCCTGGGCGGACGGATCGAACCCGCAGTCGGGGCAGGGACGCTCGAGGACCCAGGTCCAGTCCTTGGTGTCGGGCGTGATCTCAGACGTGATGTCGGGGGTGCTGCTCACGCCTGCATCCAACCAGCCCCGGCGCCGGGGACAATGGGCGGAATGGACATCCGCCGCGCAGTTCCCGCCGACCTCCCTGCCGTCGCCGCGATCTACGGACGCGAGGCCCGCGAGGGGTACGCCACGTTCGACCACGAGCCGCGACCGATCGCGTTCTGGGAGGAGAAGCTAGCCGGACCGGACCACCTCCTCGTCGCCGAGCACGACGGCGAGGTGGTCGGCTGGGTCTCGTCGGCGCCCTACCGCCCCAAGCCGGCCTACCGCCACACGCGCGAGACCACCGTCTACGTCGTGCCCGGCCACCAGGGGCTCGGCGTCGGCCGGCAGATGTACGACGCCCTGCTGGCGCTGCTGCGCGCGGACGGGGTGCACGCCGTCGTGGCCGGCGTCGCGCTGCCCAACCCGGCGAGCCAGGGCCTGCACGAGGCGTGCGGCTTCGAGCAGGTCGGCGTGATGCGGCAGGTGGGCCGCAAGCTCGACCGCTGGATCGACCTGGCGTGGTACTCCCTGGTGCTCGACTGAGCGCGGCTCAGGCCAGCCCGAGCTCGCGGGTGGAGACCTCGCGCATCTCGACCTTGCGGACCTTGCCGGTGACGGTCATCGGGAACTCCTCGACGACCATGACGTAGCGCGGGATCTTGTAGTGCGCGAGCCGGCCGGTCGCGAACGCCCGGACCCCGTCGGCGTCCAGCGGGTCGGCGCCCGGGCGCATCCGCAGCCACGCGCACAGCTCCTCGCCGTACTTCTCGTCCGGCACCCCGACCACCTGGACGTCCTCGACGTCGGGGTGGGTGTAGAGGAACTCCTCGATCTCGCGCGGGTAGATGTTCTCCCCGCCCCGGATCACCATGTCCTTGATCCGACCGGTGATCCGCACGTAGCCCTCGTCGTCCATCACGCCGAGGTCGCCGGTGTGCATCCACCCGTCGGCGTCGATCGCCTCCCGGGTCTTCTCCGGCTCGTCCCAGTAGCCCAGCATCACCGAGTAGCCGCGGGTGCAGAACTCGCCGGCCTCGCCGCGCGGCACCGTCTCGCCCGTCACCGGGTCGACGATCTTGACCTCGAGGTGCGGGCACACCCGGCCGACAGTGCCGACCTTGCGCTCCAGCGAGTCGTCGGTACGGGTCTGGGTGGAGACCGGCGACGTCTCGGTCATGCCGTAGGCGATGGTCATCTCGTCGATGCCGGCGGCGATGAGCTTCTTCATCATCTCCTCCGGGCACGGCGAGCCGGCCATGATGCCGGTGCGGACCGAGGACAGGTCGTAGGACGAGAAGTCAGGCAGCGCCCACTCGGCGATGAACATCGTCGGTACGCCGTAGAGCGAGGTGCACGCCTCGTCGGCGGTCGCGGCGAGGGTGAGGGCGGGGTCGAAGCCGGGCGCCGGGATCACCATGGTGGCGCCGTGGGTGGCGCACGCGAGGTTGCCCATCACCATGCCGAAGCAGTGGTAGAAGGGCACCGGGATGCAGACCCGGTCGGCCTCGGTGTAGCCGCAGACCTCGCCCACGAGGTAGCCGTTGTTGAGGATGTTGCGGTGGCTGAGGGTGGCACCCTTGGGGAACCCGGTCGTGCCGGAGGTGTACTGGATGTTGATCGGGTCCGTGGGCGTCAGCGACGCCGCGCGCTCGGCCAGTGCCTCGTCCGTGACGGCGTCGCCGTCGGCGAGCAGCCCGGCCCAGCTCTCCTCGTCGTCGAGGTGCACCACGCGCTCCAGTGCACGGGTGTCGACACGCGTCTGCTCGATCATCGCGCGGTAGTCGCTCGTGCGGAACGAGGTCGCGCTGACCAGCAGGCGCATGCCGGACTGGTTGGCGACGTAGGCGAACTCGTGGGTGCGGTAGGCCGGGTTGACGTTGACGAGGATCGCGCCGACCCGCGCGGTGGCGAACTGCACGAGCGTCCACTCCGCGCTGTTGGGTCCCCAGATGCCGACCCGGTCGCCCTTCTCGATGCCGGCGCCGATCAGGCCGCGTGCGACCCGGTCGACGTCCGCGTCGAGCTCGGCCCACGTCCAGCGGCGTCCGCTGGCGCACTCGACGAGCGCCTCGCGATCGGGGTGCGACGCCACGGTCCGGGCGAGGCTGGCGCCGATCGTCTCCTCGAGCAGGGCGGGCGTGCTGTCGCCCTGCGCGTAGGAGTCGGACGTGGTCGCGGCGGTGGGCTCCATGCCCCGAAACCTACGTGCGGGCCCCGACGCGTCGCCAGTGGGCACCGGCTCAGCGGCGCGACAGCACCAGACGGGTGAGCCTCCCCAGGCCGTGCTCGTAGGCACCCGCCCCCAGGTTGGTCCCGACGAGGAAGACCAGGGCGTCGGACGACGTGACGGCGTAGGTCACCGCGGAGGCGCCGAACGCCCCGGCGTAGTAGGGCACTTCCTTGACCAGCTCGGCCGTCACGTAACCCGCGGCGGAGGCGAGATGGAGGGCCCGTGGCCCCGCGGAGCGGGCGACTGCGAGGTCGTGGGCGGCCTTCGACAGCACGTTGGTGCTCGTCCCGGTGAGGGTCAGGAGCTCGTGGTTGGCGCGCAGGTTCGTCCGGAGGCCCAGGCCCCACACCCCGTAGCTGACGACGAGCAGGCCCACCAGGACGGGCTTGCCCCGGCCGTCGAGGATCCCGGACGTCGCCAGGAGCAGCCCCGCAGCCGTGGCCACTGCCTCGAGCGCGTAGGTCGAGGCGCCGGTGGCCACGAGCGACACGACCCATGCCGCGGCCTTCCCGCGGCGCGTCGCCGCCGGCTCCCGGCGCCGCGACGCAGTCGCGATCCGGTCCTCCTGGACGTGTTCTCCCACCATGGAGCTCACCCCGCTCCCTCCCCAGGCCCGCGACACGGTGCTGCCGGTCGGAGCCGACAAGGACGCTACGCGCGCGGCGCAGGGGTCGCCCACACCGAAACTTGGGGTATGGCCCACCCCGCGGCGGGCCTCAGGTGAGCAGCAACGCGTCCAGCCGGCGTCGTACGACTGCGAGCCCGACGAGGCCCATGACGACGAGGTAGACGACCGAGACCGCCGACTCCCAGGTCACCACCCCGGTGGTCAGCTCGCGGCACAGCACGACGCCGCGATAGAGCGGGGTGGCCTCGACGACCCAGCGCAGCAACCCGTCACCGAACGCCTCGACCGGGAAGAAGGTCGCCGAGAACAGGAACAGCGGCATCTGGGCGAGGGTGATCTTGTCGAAGTCCTGCCAGCTCGTCATCCACGTGGTCAGCGCCATGCAGACGGCCGAGAACGCGAACGCGATCAGCACCGTCGCCGGCAGGGCCAGCACGGCCCACCACGACTCGACCAGTCCCATCGCCAGCATCACGACGAGGAACGCGGCGGAGTAGACCGAGCCGCGCAGCAGGCCCCAGATGATCTCGCCCCGGGCGATGTCGCCGGTCGACAGCGGCGTGGCCAGCATCTGGTCGTAGAGCTTCTCGTACTTGAGCTTGAAGAACACGTTGAACGTGCTGTCGAGCAGCGCCCCGTTGAACGCCGACGTGGCGAGCATGGCGGGCGCGACGAAGGCGGCGTAGGGCACCTGCTCGCCGTGGAACTCGAAGGTGTCGATGAGCTGGCCGACGCCGATGCCGATCGAGAAGAGGTAGAGCACGGGCTCGAGGAAGCCGGTGAGGAAGAGCTTCCAGGCCGAGCGGTAGACGATGAAGTTGCGCAGCACCAGCAGCCGGGCGGCGCCGGTGGACGACAGCGGAGCGGGGACCGCGACCCCGGACAGGACGGCCACCTCAGACCTCCAGCCGCTTGTCGAGGCCCCGCACCGACCACACCCAGCCCACCGCGGTGAGCCCGACCAGGACCGCCAGGTTGACCAGCGCGAGCGGCCAGTCGACGGTGTCGAGGCAGAACATGCGCGACAGCGAGACGCCGTGCCACAGCGGGGTGAGCCGGGCGACCCACTCGAGCACCGGTCCGAGGTTGCTGATCGGGAAGAACGCCCCGGAGAACAGGGTGAGCGGCAGGACCCCGAGCCGGAACACCAGGCCGAAGCCCTCCTCGGACTTCAACCGCGCGGAGTAGCCGAACGTGATCGCCGCGAACGCCGTGCCGACGAGCACCTGCGCGACCCACGCCAGCACCGGACCCCACCAGCTCTCGAAGACGCCGAACGGTGCCAGCACGAGCATGAACACCGCGCACGCCGACGCCACCCGGAAGACCACGAAGGCGAGGAACGCGTTGACCAGGTCGCGGACCGCCAGCGGTGTCGCGAGCTGGGCGTAGAAGGTCTTGTGCCACTTGATGGCGCCCATCACCGGATAGGTCGACTCGCTGACCGCCAGGGTCATGGCGTGCGCCGCCACCAGCCCGGGGACGATGAAGGCGAGGTACGAGGTCGCGCCCTCGAGCCGCGCGGGATCGGCGTCGATGAAGCCGCCGAGCAGCACGCCCATCGCCAGGACGTAGAAGAGCGGGGTCGCGAACGAGTTGGCGACTCCCCCGCGCCAGGTGCGCTTGTAGACGGTGAGCCAGTAGTCGTACTGGCGGGCCATCCCCTCCCACGCGGAGAGGGTGCCGGTGGGCCGGGCGGCGGAGGTCGAGGTCGCCATCAGTCGGCCAGGCTCCGGCCGGTGAGGCGCAGGAAGACGTCCTCGAGGGTGGAGCGGCGCACGAGCGTCGCGATCGGCTGGAGCCCGCGCTCGATCACGGCCGTCACGACGTCCTCGCCGTGGTCGCTGTAGACCAGGAGCCGGTCGGGCAGCACCTCGACCCGCTCGCCGAGGTCCTCGACCTTCTCCGCGAGCGCCTCGTGCTCGCCGACGCCGAAGCGCAGCTCGGCGACCTCGCGGGTGGAGTGGGCGTCGATCAGCTCGCGGGGCGATCCCTCGGCGGCGATCACGCCCTTGTCCATCACGACGAGCCGGTCGCACAGCTGCTCGGCCTCGTCCATGTAGTGGGTCGTGATGACCAGCGTGACGCCGGACTGCTTGAGGCGGAACAGCTGGTCCCACAGCACGTGGCGGGCCTGCGGGTCGAGACCCGTCGTGGGCTCGTCGAGCAGCAGCACGTCGGGGTTGTTGATCAGGCTGCGCGCGATCGTCAGGCGGCGCTTCATGCCGCCCGAGAGGTCCTCGACCTTGGCCTTGGCCTTCTCGGTGATCTGCGCGAACTCGAGCAGCTCGCTGGCCCGCTCGCGGCAGGTGGCGCGGTCGAGGCCGAAGTACCGGCCGTAGATGTAGAGGTTGTCGAAGACGTTGAGCTCGTTGTCGAGGGTGTCCTCCTGCGGGCACACGCCGAGCCGGCCCCGGATCGCCGGACCGTCGGTGGCCGGGTCCATGCCGAGGATCCGCAGCTCGCCGCCGCTCACCGGGCTGACGGAGGCGATCATCCGCATGGTGCTCGACTTGCCGGCGCCGTTGGGCCCGAGGAACCCGAACGCCTCACCCTGGAGCACCTCGACGTCGATGCCCCTCACGGCCTCGAAGTCCCCGAACGACTTGCGCAGCCCCCGCGCCGAGATCATGGTCTCCCTCACGTCGCAGGACCCTAGATCAGACGTACGACACCGCGGTAGCGCACCCGGGTCCGTAGGATCGGACCGTGGACGAGCGCGTGGTCGAGGACGTCACGCCGCAGGCGCCCGCCGTGGCCGGGCCCGTGCTGATGAACCAGCACTGGCGCGACCTGACCTTCCTGCACTGGGCGGTCGACCCGGCGCTGGTCGCCGACCGGATGCCGCGCGGCGTGCGCCCCGACACGCTCGACGGACGCACCTACGTCGGGCTGATCCCGTTCCGGATGGTCGACGCCTCGCCGTTCCGGCTCCCGGGCACGCCGTGGCTCGGCACGTTCCTGGAGACCAACGTGCGCCTCTACTCCGTCGACGACACCGGGCGGCGCGGCATCGTGTTCCTCAGCCTCGACGCCGACCGCCTGGCCGTGGTGCTGGGCGCGCGGGCCGGCTTCGGCGTGCCCTACCGGTGGGCCCGGATGCGCCACCGGCTCGACGCGGGCGTGCACACCTACGACGCCCGGCTCCGCTGGCCCGGCGCCCGGGGCGCGACGCACGTCGCCGTACGACCCGGGCCGCGCCGCGAGCCGACCGAGCTCGACCACTTCCTCAGCGCCCGCTGGGGACTGCACACCTCGGTGCTCGGACGCACCCTCTACGTCCCCAACCGGCACGAGCCGTGGCCGGTGCACGACGCCGAAGTGGTGGCCCTCGACGACTCCCTGGTCGCCTCGGTGGGCCTGCCCGGGCTGACCACCCGGCCACCGGACCACGTCGGATTCAGCCCCGGCGTCTTCACCGAGTTCGGCTTCCCGGTCGACGCCCGCCGACCTCGCCGCGGGTGACGCTCAGCCTGCCGGCGTGAGCCGCAGCAGCCGTCCCGAGCCCTCGTCCTCGAGCAGCCAGATCGATCCGTCCGGCGCCTCGTCGACGGCCCGGACCCGCTGCCCGAGGTCGTAGACCTGCTGCTCGCCGGCCGACGTACCGTCGAGGTCGACGTGCACCAGCGCCTCACCGGACAGCGCCCCGATGAGGGCGTCACCGCGCCAGTCGGCGAACATCTCGCCGTCGTAGACCAGCAGGCTGCCCGGCGAGATGCTCGGGTTCCACCACGCCGCAGGCGCCGCGAAGCCGTCGCCCTCGGCGTGGTCGGGGATCTCGCCGCCGCCGTAGTCGCTGCCGTTGGACACCTCGGGCCAGCCGTAGTTGCTGCCCGGCTCGATGACGTTCAGCTCGTCACCGCCCTCGGGCCCCATCTCGGTCTCCCACAGCGTGCCGTCCGGGGCGAACTGGAGTCCCAGGGCGTTGCGGTGCCCCCAGCTCCAGAGCTCGGCGCTCACCCCGCCGCGGTCCTCCAGCGGGTTGCCGGGGGCGGGGTCCCCGTCGAGGGTCAGCCGGACGATCGACCCGAGGTTGTTCGAGGTGTCCTGCGCGGGACTCCCCTGCTGGCGCTCGCCCGAGGTCACGAAGAGGTGCTGCCCGTCGGGCGAGAAGGCGATCCGATGGCTGAAGTGGCCGTCGCCCTCCACCTTCGGCACCTGCCGCCACAGGACCTCGAGGTCCTCCAGCGACGCCGACGACCCACCGGCGTCGAGCCGCGCCCGGCCGACCACGGCGCCGGTGCCGCCGTCACCCGCCTCCACCCAGCTGAGGTAGATCGTGCCGTCCTGCTCGAAGGTCGGCGCCGGCGCCACGTCGCCGAGCCCGCCCTGACCGGCGTCCACCACCTCCGGGACGCCGCCCACCTCGACCTGCTCGCCCGTGTCGGCGTCGCGCAGGTGCAGCACGCCGCTGCGCTCGGTCACCAGCAGGTCTCCGGAGCCGGGCAGGAACGCCATCGCCCACGGCTCGTCGTAGCGGTCCACCTCCTCCACCGCGAAGGGCCAGTCGCGGTCGCCCTCCGCCGTGGCGGGACCGAGCGCGCCGGATGCGGCCGTGTCGCCGGAGCAGCCTGCCGTGAGGGCCGCGACGAGTCCGGCCGCGAGGCCGCCGAGCGTGCGCGCGAGGTGTGCCATGGCTCCATCCTGCGACGGGGTGGCAAGCAACCGGGTCCGTCGCGAGACTGTCCGAAAAGTTTCCGGTCGGTCCATGTCGAAGCGAGCCACACCCGTGCGACGTACGTGCGAGACAAGCAGTCCACACCCACACAGGAGTTGAGAGAGATGCCGCGTTTCATGGGATTCGTCCGCATGGAGGAGAACATCGGGATGCCGCCGAAGTCGCTGTTCGAGGCGATGGACGCCCACATCGGCGAGCGCGCCGCCGACGGCCGCTTCGTTGACGGCGGTGGGCTCTACGGCACCGAGGACGCCGTGAACTTCGTCGTCCGCCAGGGCGAGGTCACCCGCGTCGACGGCCCGTACGCCGAGGGCAAGGAGGTCGTCGGCGGCTGGGCGATCATGGAGTACCCGACCGTCGAGGCGGCGATCGCCGACCACGAGGTCTTCGCGCAGCTGCACGCCGACCACTGGCCCGAGGTCACCGTGATCTCGACGCTGCGCCAGATCTCCGAGGGTCCCGAGGAGCCCACCGACTGAGCGCGGCTCACTACGCTGGCCGCGTGCCGGCAGGGACCACGACTGACGACCCCACGGGGGCCGTGATCGCCGCGTGGCGGGCCGAGTCGGCCCGCCTCGTCGGCGCCCTCACCCGGATGACCCGCGACGTCGACCTCGCCGAGGACCTCGCGCAGGACGCGCTCCTCGCCGCGCTCGAGCAGTGGCCGGCCACCGGGATCCCGGACAATCCGTCCGCCTGGCTGATGACCACGGCGAAGCGCCGCGGCGTCGACCACTTCCGGCGCGCGGAGACGCTGCGCCGCAAGGTGGCCGAGCTCGAGCACGGCCGCGGGGAGGAGGCAGAGGTGCCGGACCTCGACGACCAGGTCGACCACATCGAGGACGACGTCCTGCGGCTGGTCTTCCTGACCTGCCACCCGTCGCTGACGCCGGAGTCGCGCGCCGCGCTGACCCTGCGCCTGGTCGGTGGCCTGACGACCGCCGAGATCGCGCGCGGGTTCCTGACCAGCGAGGCCACGATGGGCCAGCGGATCTCGCGGGCCAAGAAGACCCTCGCCCTGGCCCGCGCCGAGCTCGAGCTGCCCACCGGCGCCGAGCGGGTCGCCCGCCTCGACGACGTGATGGCCGTGCTCTACCTGATCTTCAACGAGGGCTACTCCGCCACCGCCGGCGACGACTGGATGCGCACGGACCTCGTCGACGAGGCCACCGGGCTGGCCCGGATGCTCGCCGACCTCGCTTCCGACGAGGTCGAGGTGCTCGGCCTCCAGGCGCTGATGGAGCTGCAGGGCTCGCGCACCGCCGCTCGCCTGTCCGCCGCGGGTGAGCCGGTGCTGCTGGAGGACCAGGACCGCACCCTGTGGGACGAGCTCCGGATCCGCCGCGGCCTGTCCGTGCTGGAGCGTGCGAGCGCCCTGGCGGCGTCCGGGGCGCCGGTCGGCCGGTATTTCCTGCAGGCCTCCATCGCCGCCCAGCACGCGGCCGCCCGCCGCGCAGAGGACACCGACTGGCGTCGCATCGCGACGCTCTACGACGTGCTGGCCGAGGCCGCGCCCGGCCCGGTCGTCGAGGTCAACCGCGCCGTCGCGCACGGCCGCGCCCACGGCCCGGACGCCGGGCTCGCGGTGCTCGACGCGGTCGACGTGTCCGCGCTGGGAGCCTCTCCCCTGCCGGCCAGTGTGCGGGGTGACCTCCTCCAGCGCGCCGGCCGCCACGGCGAGGCCGCGACGGCGTTCGACGAGGCGGCCGGACTCACCCGCAACGAGGGCGAGCGGGCGGTCCTGGTGCGGCGGGCTGCCGAGAACCGGGCTGACGCCACCCGCTGACCCGGCCTACTGTCGCAGGATGGAGCCCACCGCACCCACCGCCGAGGACCTGGTCCACCTGCGTCGCTGTGTCGAGCTCGCTCGCGAGGCCCTGGACGCCGGCGACGAGCCGTTCGGATCCGTGCTGGTCGCACCGGACGGCGCGGTGCTGCGCGAGGAGCGCAACCGCACGGGCGGGGGCGACCAGACCCGGCACCCCGAGCTCGACCTCGCCCGCTGGGCCGCCGCCCACGTGCCGGCCGACGCACGTCCCGCGTGCACCGTCTACACCTCCGGCGAGCACTGCCCGATGTGCTCCGCCGGGCACGCGTGGGTCGGGCTGGGCCGGATCGTCTACGCCGGCTCCACCGCCCAGCTCGCCGAGTGGCGAAGCGGCCAGGCGCCGGGACCGGTGGCACCGCTGCCGATCGGCGCCGTCGCACCGGACCTCCCGGTGTCGGGTCCCGCACCCGAGCTCGCCGACGAGCTCCGAGAGCTGCACGCCCGGGCCGCGGCGAGGGGCTGATCCCCGCAGGCGACCGGCAGGGGTGTGCCGGGCCGTCCACCGTCACGGTAGGAAGGACGCATGCGCATCTTCTTCACCGGCGGCAGCGGCAAGGCCGGCCGGCACGTCGCCCCGTACCTCGCCGAGCAGGGACACCAGGTCACCAACGCCGATCTCGTGCCGCTCGACCGGCCCGGCGTCCAAGACCTGCACGTCGACCTGACCGACGCCGGCGAGGTCTACTCGGCGCTCGCCGGGCTGGCCACGTTCGACGAGCTCGACCTGCCCGAGAAGCCGTCCTACGACGCGGTCGTCCACTTCGCGGCGATCCCGGCGATCCTCAAGCAGGCCGACGCCGCGACCTACGCGACCAACGTGCTCAGCACCTACAACATCCTCGAGGCCGCCACCCGGCTCGGCATCCCGAAGGTGGTCTTCGCCTCGTCCGAGACCACCTACGGCGTCTGCTTCGCCCAGGGCGAGCGCACGCCGCTCTACGTCCCGGTCGACGAGGAGCACCCCACGGTCCCGGAGGACTCCTACGCGATGTCGAAGGTGGCCAACGAGGTCACCGCCCGCTCGTTCCAGGCACGCAGCGGCACCGACGTCTACGGGCTGCGGATCAACAACGTCATCGAGCCGCACGAGTACGCCGAGCTGTTCCCGCCGTTCCTCACCGACCCCTCGCTCCGCCGACGCAACATCTTCGCCTACATCGACGTGCGCGACCTCGGGCTGATGGTCGAGCGCTGCCTGCAGACCGACGGCCTGGGCTACGAGGTCTTCAACGTCGCCAACGCCGACATGTCGGTGGCCGCGACCACGCAGGAGGTGATCGAGCGCTTCTACGACGGCGTCGAGGTGCGCCGCGAGATGGGTCGGGACGAGACGTTCTACGCCATCGACAAGGCGCGCTCGCTGGTCGGCTTCGAGCCGCAGCACTCGTGGCGCGACGTCCTCGACGACCCGGGCGCGGCGTCGTGAGCGAGCGTCGCCGGGTGACCTTCGAGGACCACGCCCACGTCTCCGGCCCGTTCCTCCACGGGACGAAGGCCGAGCTGAGCCCCGGCGACGAGCTGGTCGCCGGCTACGCCTCCAACTTCGACGCCGACCGGGCGCTGCGCCACATCTACTTCACGACGCTGGAGAGCACCGCGGCGTGGGGTGCCCAGCTCGCGACGGCGCTGGCCGGGCTGGAGGGCGACGGCCACGTCTACGCCGTCGACCCGATGGGCCCGTTCGAGGACGACCCCAACGTCACGGACAAGAAGTTCCCCGGCAACCCGACCGAGTCCTACCGCACCCACCACGCCCTGAAGGTGCTGCACGAGGTGCACGGCTGGCAGCCGCACTCCCCCGTGGCGCTGCAGGCGATGCTCGACGGGCTGGCGCGGCTGCGCGAGCAGGGGCTCGACGTCATCGAGGACTGAGCGCTGCTCCTGCCCGCTGTCGGTGGCGGGCCCCATGATGTGGTCATGACGACCTTCTCCGGCGACGACTTCGAGGGCGGCTCGTTCGTCCGGGCCAGCCTCAAGGGCGCGACCTTCCGCCACTCCGACGTCAGCGGCGTGACCATGCGCGGCGTCGACGTCGGCGGCCTCGACATCGACAGCCACGACCTCTTCATGGGTACGCTCGTCGTCAACGGCGTGGACGTCGTGCCGCTCGTCGAGGCCGAGCTCAACCGGCGGTTCCCCGGCCGCGAGCTCCAGCACGCGAGGACGCCCGAGGGCCTGCGCGAGGGGTGGGTCGCGGTCCAGGCAGCGTGGGCGGAGACGGTGGCCTCGACCCCGCCCGAGATGCGCGACGCGCATGTCGAGGACGAGTGGTCGCTCGTCCAGACCCTGCGCCACCTGGTGCTCGCCACCGACACCTGGCTGCGCGGCGCGATCCTGCGCATCGACCAGCCGTTCCACGAGATCGGCCTGATGTTCACCGGCGCCGAGCAGATGGGCGTCGACATGTCCCCCTTCCGCACCGACACCCCGTCCTGGGACGAGGTGCTGGCGGTCCGTGCCGAGCGCCAGCAGCTCGTCACCGACTTCCTGGCCTCCGTCACGCCCGAGGCGTTGGCGATGGAGCGCGACGACCCGTGGGGCTTCGACTGGCACCCCACCGTCGGCGACTGCGTGCGCGTGGTCCTCGAGGAGGAGTGGGCGCACCTGCGCTACGTCCGGCGCGACCTCGCGCTGCTCGGGTGACGGGTCCCGCCGGCCCCACTGCTCGTCGGTCGAGGAGGGACGAAGTCCTGTCGCGAGACCCGCTGTGGTGCAGCATCTGCCCATGCAGCTGATGCGCGCCCACGGGCTGGCCGTCGCCACCCTCCTCCTCGCTGCCTGCACCTCAGCCACACCCACGTCCACGACCGACGTCTGGCACGCGTGCCGCGACACGATGGCGGACGAGGGCGACGACACCATGCCGACGGGCTGGACGATCGTCGAGCGGTCGGTCGACGTCGCGCCCTCCGGCGACGGCTTCACGGTGACCGGCAGCGTCGAGGACGACGACGGTGCGGAGCTCGCCTTCGGCTGCGAGGTCGACGATGACCTGTCGGTCTCCGACTGGCACCTGAGGATCGACGGCCTCACCACCGGGGCGCCGTGATGCGTCGCGTCGCGTTCGTCATCACGGCGGTCGCCCTGTCGCTGCTCGCGGCCGGGCTCGGCGTCCGGCTGGTGCAGGTGCACCGCGAGGAGGGCACGTGGTCGCTGACGACACCCGGGGTCGCGCACCGCATCCACGTGTTCGACCGGGACTACGACCGCAGCGGCCGCAGCCGCGATCCGGTCGACGACCTCGTCGAGGGTGCCACCGTGCCCGGCGGCACCGTCCTCGTCCCGCCAGACCTCGGCCGGCGTCTGCCGCTGGTCATCGAGGTCCGCGACGACGAGGGAAGGGTGTGGACCTACGGCCTGGTCGGCGGACCGTAGCAGCCCCGCGTCAGCCGCAGCCGGTCGTGGTCGTGCCCGCGCCGTCGGTGTCGATCCCCCACTCGCACAGCCACCCGTCGTGGCCGCCGGTCGCCTCGAGGAAGGCGAGGACGACGACGAGGAACGCCAGCGCGACCACGAGGGCGGTGCCGCGCAGCGCCCACCGCCTCAGCCTCTCCATCGGTCCACCGTAGGACCTCCGTGCCTAGGGTGGGGCGCATGGCGGACAACGTGCTGTGGATCGTGACCGACGACCAGATGCGCTCGACCCTCCGGTCGATGGACCGCACCTGGAGGCGCCTCGTGCGCAAGGGCGTCCACTTCCCGCACGGCTACAGCGCGATGCCGCTGTGCGGGCCTGCGCGCGCGTCGATCCTGACCAGCCGCTACCCCCACAACCACGGCTGCTCGACCAACATGACCCACCAGCCCTTCGTCGCCCGAGGGCTCGACAGGGACACCGCCGCGACCCGGATGAGCCAGGCCGGCTACGGCACCGGCTACTTCGGCAAGTACATGAACGGCGTCGCGCAGGACCCGACGTACGTCGCTCCCGGCTGGGACCGGTGGGTGACGCTGCTCGACGGCATGGTCGACGACCCGAGGGTCAACGTCGACGGCTCGGTCCGGCAGGTCGGGTCGCAGCGCGCGTTCGACCGCTTCGCCGCCAAGCGGCTGCGGCGGTTCATCCGCCGCCACCAGGACGGGCCGTGGTTCGCGATCTACTCGCCGACCGCGCCGCACGGGCCCTACACGCCCAGCCCGGAGCACGCCGACGACTTCGACGGGGTCGCGTGGGACCCGCCGGCCCTCAACGAGCGCGACATGAGCGACAAGCCCACGTGGCTGCGCGACCTCCCGCCGCACGACCGCGACCGGATGCGCAGGCTCTACGAGGGCAAGCTCGAGGAGCTGCAGGACGTCGACGACCAGATCGGCAAGGTGCTCGACGTCCTGCGCCGCACCGGCCAGCTCGGGCGGACGTGGATCTTCTTCGTCTCCGACAACGGCTACCTCCTCGGCGAGCACCGGCTGCTGTCGAAGTCGCAGCCCTACGAGGAGGCAGCAGGCGTCCCGTTCGCCGTGCGCGGTCCCGGCGTCGACCGGGGCGAGGTCGACGCCCTCGTCTCGCAGGTCGACCTGATGCCCACCACGCTCGACATCGCCGGGCTGGACCCCGACTCGGGCCGCGAGCTCGACGGCCGGTCCATGCTCGGCCCGCTGAGGTCCGGGGAGTGGAGCGCCTGGCGCCGCCGGCTGCTCGTCGAGAACACGCACCTGGGGTGGTCGCTGCTGCGGGAGGGCCCGCACGCGTACGTCGAGCACCACGGCACCGGGGAGTGGGAGCTCTACGACCTCGCGCGCGACCCCCACCAGCTCGCCAGCCTCCGCGACGCCGACGTCTCCGGGTGGGCGAGGCGCACGGCCGAGCTCACCGCGAGCCAGGGCGTCGCCCTGCGCGGGCTCGAGCAGTAGCCGCGCTCAGACGAACGGCAGCAGCGACTCGAGCGAGTCCGTCGGCGTATTCAGGGCGATGCCGGCCCCGATCGCACCGAGCTTCCAGGCCGATCCGTCGCGGAACAGCCTCGCCATCACGAGCCCCGTCTCCCGGACCCCGAGCGTGATCGTGACGCGCGCCAGCTCGGTGCCGTCGTCGTCGACGAGGCGGCAGTAGGCGTTGTGGATGAACTCGAGGGAGTGCCCCTGGTAGCTCGTCACCAGGAAGAGGATCGACTCCACCTTCGAGTAGACGCGGTCGAGGTCGACGGTGATCACCTCGTCGTCGCCCTCGCCCCGGCCCGTGGTGTTGTCGCCGAGGTGGACGACCGAGCCGTCGCGGGTCGCGAGGTGGTTGAAGAAGGCGAGGTCGAAGAACTGACCACCGGCGAACTGCACGGCCGAGGCGTCGAGGTCGATCGGTGGCGCCCCGCTGCCGATGAACCCGGCCGTCGGGTTGTGGTCCCAGCCGATGGCCATCTGCACCTTCGTCAGGGGCTTCCCCTCCACGGCGAGCGTGAAGTCCTGCCCCTCGGTCAGCTCGATCACGGGTCGCTCCTCGGTCGTCCGGTGCCGTCGAACCTAGCGCGGCGGGCCCCGGAGCCCAGCCCGACGGGCGAGGCTCGCTGTCGGACCCCGGTGACAGACTGGCGCGCATGAGCGCCCTCGACCGGTTCAGCGCCCCCACGCGGGCGTGGTTCGAGGCGTCGTTCGCCAGCCCGACACCCGCGCAGGAGGGGGCGTGGGACGCGATCGCGGCCGGCAAGCACGCGCTCGTCGTCGCGCCGACCGGCAGCGGCAAGACCCTCAGCGCCTTCCTCCACGCGATCGACCGGCTGCTCAGCACCGAGCGGCCCGACGACAAGTCCCGGCGCACGCGGGTGCTCTACATCTCCCCGCTCAAGGCGCTCGGCGTCGACGTCGAGCGCAACCTCCGCGCCCCGCTCACCGGCATCCGCAACACCGCCGAGCGGCTCGAGTCCACCGTCCCCGACGTCACCGTCGGCCTCCGCTCCGGCGACACCAGCCCGGCCGACCGGCGCAAGCTCGGCACCACTCCCCCCGACATCCTCATCACCACGCCCGAGTCGCTCTTCCTGATGCTCACCAGCCAGGCGCGCGAGACCCTGCGCGGCGTCGACACCGTGATCATCGACGAGGTGCACGCCGTTGCCGGCACCAAGCGCGGCGCCCACCTCGGGATCAGCCTCGAGCGCCTCGACGCGCTGCTCGACCAGCCGGCCCAGCGCATCGGCCTGAGTGCGACCGTGCGCCCGCTCGAGGAGGTCGCCCGCTTCCTCGGCGGCAGCCAGCCCGTCGAGATCGTCGCCCCGCCGAGCACCAAGGAGTGGGACCTGCGCGTCGTCGTGCCCGTCGAGGACATGACCATGCCCGAGGAGTACGACGAGGAGTCCGGCGACCCCGGTCGCTCCACCAGCATCTGGCCCCACGTCGAGGAGCACGTGGTCGACCTCGTCGAGCAGCACCGCTCCACCATCGTCTTCGCCAACTCGCGCCGCCTCGCCGAGCGGCTGACGGCCCGGCTCAACGAGATCGCCTCCGAGCGGGCGGAGCGCGCCGCGGAGGAGGACGTCGAGCGAGACGGCGCGAAGCGGGCACGGCCCCCAGCCCAGGTGATGGCGCAGTCCGGCCAGAGCCAGGGGGCCGAGACGGTCATCGCCAAGGCCCACCACGGCTCGGTCTCCAAGGAGCAGCGGGCGATCATCGAGGACGACCTCAAGCGCGGCCGGCTCCCCTGCGTCGTCGCCACCAGCAGCCTGGAGCTCGGCATCGACATGGGCTCGGTCGACCTCGTCATCCAGATCGAGTCGCCGCCCAGCGTCGCCAGCGCCCTCCAGCGCGTCGGGCGCGCAGGCCACCAGGTCGGCGAGACCAGCCGCGGCGTGCTGTTCCCCAAGCACCGCGGCGACCTCGCCCAGACCGCCGTCGCGGTCGAGCGGATGCGCACCGGTGCCATCGAGAAGATGGCCGTCCCCGCCAACCCGCTCGACGTCCTCGCCCAGCAGGTCGTCGCCGCGCTCGCGATGGAGGACTGGCCCGTCGACGAGCTGTTCGCGCTGGTGCAGCGCGCCGCCTCCTACTCCCAGCTCCCGCGCAGCGCCTTCGACGCCACTCTCGACCTGCTCTCCGGCCGCTACCCCAGCGACGAGTTCGCCGAGCTCCGCCCCCGCATCGTGTGGGACCGCGTCGCCGACACGCTGAGCGGTCGCCCGGGCGCCCAGCGCCTCGCCGTCACCAGCGGCGGCACCATCCCCGACCGCGGGCTGTTCGGCGTCTTCCTCGTCGGGGAGAAGGCCAGCCGGGTCGGCGAGCTCGACGAGGAGATGGTCTACGAGTCCCGCGTCGGCGACGTCTTCGCCCTCGGCGCCACCAGCTGGCGGATCGAGGACATCACCCACGACCGGGTGCTGGTCACGCCTGCTCCGGGCATCCCGGGCCGACTGCCGTTCTGGAAGGGCGACGCGCTGGGCCGTCCCGCCGAGCTCGGCGCCGCGGTCGGCAGCTTCACCCGCGAGCTCGCCGCGCTCACCCCCGCGAAGGCGGTGGCGAAGGTCAAGGAGCGCGGCCTCGACGACTACGCCGCCACCAACCTCGTCACCTACCTCACCGAGCAGCGCGAGGCCACCCAGGTCGTCCCGCACGACACCCAGGTCGTCGTCGAGCGCTTCCGCGACGAGCTCGGCGACTGGCGCCTGGTCGTCCACTCCCCCTACGGCACCCCCGTCCACGCCCCGTGGGCGCTGGCCATCAACGCCCGGCTGCGCGAGCGCTTCGACGTCGACGGCCAGGCGGTCGCCTCCGACGACGGCATCGTGATCCGCATCCCCGACACCGACGCCGAGCCGCCCACCGGCGAGGTGATCGTGTTCGAGCCCGAGGAGATCGAGCAGCTCGTCACCCAGGAGGTCGGCGGCTCGGCCCTCTTCGCCAGCCGCTTCCGCGAGTGCGCCGCCCGCGCCCTCCTGCTGCCGCGCCGCGACCCCGGCCGCCGCAGCCCGCTGTGGCAGCAGCGCCAGCGCAGCGCCCAGCTGCTCGAGGTCGCCTCGCAGTACCCGTCGTTCCCGATCGTGCTCGAGGCGGTGCGCGAGTGCCTCCAGGACGTCTACGACCTCCCCGCCCTCGTCGCGCTGCTCGGTCGGGTCCAGCGCCGGGAGGTCACGGTCGTCGACGTCGCCACCACGACGCCCAGCCCGTTCGCGCGCAGCCTGCTCTTCGGCTACGTCGCCCAGTTCGTCTACGAGGGCGACTCCCCGATCGCCGAGCGCCGGGCCGCCGCGCTGTCCCTCGACCAGGGCCTGCTCGCCGAGCTGCTCGGACGCGCCGAGCTCCGCGAGCTGCTCGACCTCGAGGTGCTCGCGGAGGTGGAGGCCGAGCTCCAGTGGCTGGCCGACGACCGGCGCGCCCGCACCGCCGAGGGGGTCGCCGACCTGCTCCGGCTCGTCGGACCGCTGTCGACCGACGAGGTCCGCGCCCGCGCGGTCGACGGCGCCGACGTCGAGGCGTGGCTCGCCGAGCTCGAGGCCAGCCGCCGGGTGCTCCGGGTCCGGATGGCCGGCGACGAGCGCTGGACCGCGATCGAGGACATCGGACGGCTCCGCGACGGCCTCGGCGTGCCGGTCCCGGTCGGCACCCCCGACGCCTTCCTCGAGCTCCCCGACGACCCGCTCGGTGACCTCGTCTCGCGCTACGCCCGCAGCCACGGGCCCTTCACCACGACCGAGGTCGCCAGCCGTCTCGGGCTCGGCGAGGCGGTGGCGCGCCAGACCCTCCAGCGCCTGGCCCACCGCGGTCGGGTGCTCGACGGCGAGTTCCGCCCCTCGGGCTCGGGCAGCGAGTGGTGCGACGCCGAGGTGCTGCGCAAGCTCCGCCGTCGCTCGCTGGCCCGGCTGCGCCAGGAGATCGAGCCGGTCCCGCAGGACGCGGTCGCCCGGTTCCTCCCCGCCTGGCAGCGCGTCGGCGGCACCGGCCGCAGCCAGCTGCGCGGCGTCGACGGCGTGGTCGCCGCGATCGACCAGCTCGCCGGCTGCCCGGTCCCGGCCAGTGCGCTCGAGCCGCTGGTCCTCGCGGCGCGGGTCCGCGACTACGAGCCCTCGATGCTCGACGAGCTCACCGCGTCGGGCGAGGTGATCTGGTCGGGTCACGCCCCGCTGCCCGGCAGCGACGGCTGGGTGAGCCTCCACCTCGCCGACCAGGCCCACCTCACCCTGCCCGAGGTCGAGGCCGACGAGCCGACCGGCCTGCAGCGCGCCGTCCTCGACGCGCTCGACCCCGGCGGGGCGTGGTTCTTCCGCCAGCTCGCCGACCGGGTCGGCGCCACGAGCGACGCCGAGCTGTCGACCGCGCTCTGGGAGCTGGTCTGGCAGGGCCGCGTCACCAACGACACGCTCACCCCGCTGCGCGCCCTCGTCCGCAGCGGCACCCCGTCGCACCGCACCCGCCGCACGCCCCCGCGCCTGGGTCGCCCCGGTCGGGGCGGGGGCCGGATGCCGGCCCGCACCGGCCCTCCCGAGACCGCCGGACGGTGGGCCCTGCTGCCCGAGCGCGACGACGACCCGACCCGTCGCGCCCACGCGCGCGCCGAGCACCTCCTCGAGCGGCACGGCGTCGTCACCCGAGGCGCCGTGGTGAGCGAGCGGGTCGCCGGGGGCTTCGCGGGCGTCTACAAGGTGCTCAGCGCCTTCGAGGACTCCGGCCGCTGCCGTCGCGGCTACTTCATCGAGGGCCTCGGTGCCGCGCAGTTCGGCACGGCTGGCGCCGTCGACCGGCTGCGCACCTTCTCCGACCCCGCGTCGGCGTCGGGCGCCAAGCCCGAGGTGGTCGCCCTCGCCGCGACCGACCCGGCCAACGTCTTCGGCGCGGCCCTGCCGTGGCCCGAGGCCGATGCCGAGCGCTCCGGCCACCGGCCGGGCCGCAAGGCCGGGGCGATGGTCGTGCTGGTCGACGGGGCGCTCACCGTCTACGTCGAGCGCGGCGGCCGCACGCTGCTCACCTGGAGCGAGGACGAGGACGTCCTCACCCCTGCGGCGTCAGCGCTCGCCGAGGCCGCGGGGCGCGGCGCCCTGGGCCGGCTCACGGTCGAGAAGGCCGACGGCCAGCCGCTGATCGGCGGCGGCGGTGACACGCCGATCCGCCAGGCGCTCGCGGCAGCCGGCTTCGTGGCCACGCCCAAGGGACTGAGGCTGCGTGCCTGAGGGTGACACCGTCTTCCGGTCGGCGGCCGCGCTCGACCGCGCCCTCACCGGTCACCGGCTCACCGTCACCGACTTCCGCGTCCCGGCCTTCGCCACCCTCGACCTCACCGGCGGCACCGTCGTGCGTACCCTGTCGCGCGGCAAGCACCTGATCACGCGGATCGACCACGACCGCGCCTGGAGCCTGCACACCCACCTCAAGATGGAGGGCTCCTGGCACGTCTACGCCGACGGCGACCGCTGGCGGCGTCCGGGCGAGCAGGTCCGGGCAGTGCTCGGGATCGAGGGACGCACGGCCGTCGGGTTCTCGCTCGGCATCGTCGAGGTGGTGCCGCGCCACGAGGAGGCGGCCCTCACCGCGCACCTCGGCCCGGACCTGCTCGGTCCGGACTGGGATCCCGACGAGGCTCTCGCCCGACTGCTCGTGCAGCCGGAGCGTCCGCTGGGCGAGGCGCTGCTCGACCAGCGCAACCTCGCCGGGATCGGCAACATGTACATGGCCGAGCTGTGCTTCACCAGCGGCGTGCACCCGACCACCCCGGTCGGGCTCGTGCGCGACCTGCCGCGGCTGTTGCGCCGCGCCCACCAGATGCTCGAGGTCAACCGGCACCGGGCGATCCAGTCGACCACCGGCAACCTGCGCCAGCGCGAGCGGCTGTGGGTCTACCGGCGCGACCGGTCGCCGTGCCGTCGTTGCGGCACGCCGGTCGAGGTCGACATGGTCGGCGAGCCCGGCCGCCAGCGAGCCGCCTACTGGTGCCCGAGCTGCCAGCCAGCGGCTTGAGCCACGGGCCGGCGTCAGGCGGCGGAGGCGACCACGTCGCCGGCGCCGATCGGCGCGCTCGGCACCAGGCCGAGCGCGACCTCCTCGAGCGCCACCGCGTCGGCGACGTCGCGGAGCACGTCGGAGAGCGGGAGGTCCATCGCCTGGCACAGCGAGGCGAGGAGCTCGGAGGACGCCTCCTTCTGCCCCCGCTCGATCTCGGAGATGTAGCCCAGGCTGACCCGGGCCTCGGCGGAGAGGTCGCGCAGGGTCATCCCCCGCTGCATGCGGGCACCGCGCAGCACCTCACCGAGCAGTCGTCGGAAGAGAACCATGCGCGATGTCCTTACTCTCGGTCGAGTGGAGTCGTGGGGCCAACGCTACCCGAGGAGGGTTTCTTCCCGGGCGAGGATCCGCGCATCGTCTCGACCAGCAGGTCGAGGGCCGCGGCGCAGGTGGCCTCCCGGATCCCGCTCCGGTCCCCCTCGAGCGCGAGCAGGCGCGTGCGGAGCCCGTCGGGGCCGGCCACGCCGACCCACACGGTGCCTGCCGGGTGCCCCTCCTGCGGGTCGGGCCCGGCGACCCCGGTCGTCGACACGCCCCAGGTCGCGTCCAGGCGCCGGCGCACGCCCTGCGCCATCGCGGCGGCGCACTCGCCGGACACCACGCCGTGCCGCGCCACCACGTCCTCGGGCACGTCCAGCAGCGACACCTTGACCCGCGTCGCGTAGGAGACCACGCCGCCGACGAGGGCCCGCGACGCACCCGGGACGTCCGTGAGCCGGGCAGCGAGCAGGCCACCGGTCAGCGACTCGGCGCACGCCACCGTCCCACCGCTGCCCACCAGCAGGTCGAGCGCGAGGTGCGCCTGCGGCAGCCACATGTCGGTGACACTAGCCGCATGCCCCTCCCCATCGAGGACTACGCACTGATCGGCGACCGTGCCACTGCCGCACTGGTCGGCAGGGACGGCTCGATCGACTGGCTGTGCCTGCCCCGCTTCGACTCCCCCGCCTGCTTCGCCGCGCTGCTCGGCTCCGAGGAGCACGGCCGCTGGCTGCTCGCCCCGGCCGAGCCGGTGGTGTCGACCAGCAGGAGGTACGTCGACGGCACCGCGCTGCTGGAGACCACGTTCACCACCGCCGGCGGCGAGCTGGTGCTGCTCGACGTGATGCCGACCGGCGACGGGCGCGCCGACGTCGTGCGGCGGGTCACCTGCACCCGCGGACGGGTCCGGGTCGCCCACGACTGGCGGGTCCGCACCGACTACGGGCGCGTGCGTCCCTGGGTGAGCCGCGAGCAGGCCTTCGACGAGGAGGTGGTCGTCGCGGTCGCCGGCCCGGACAAGCTGGTCCTGCGCGGACCGCGCCTCCCCCGGGGACACGAGGGCCACCACGACGACGAGTTCGACCTCGTCGCCGGCGAGGAGATGACCTTCTCGATGACGTGGGTGCATTCCTGGCACGACGTCCCCGTCCCCCTCGGCCGCACCGAGCGGATCCGGGCCACCGTCGAGCACCAGCGCGCCTGGTCGGCCCGGGCACCGCAGGACGTGCCGCACGCCGACCTCGTGGGACGCAGCCTGCTCACGCTGATGCTGATGACCCACCAGGACACCGGCGGGATCGTCGCCGCACCGACCACGTCGTTGCCCGAGGACTTCGGCGGCGAGCGCAACTGGGACTACCGCTACTGCTGGTTGCGCGACGCGGCCCTCACGCTGGAGTCGCTGCTCGGCGCAGGCTACGAGGAGGAGGCGCTGCAGTGGCGCCGCTGGCTGCTGCGCGCGGTCGCCGGCGACCCGGCCGACCTGCAGATCATGTACACCGTCGACGGCGGCCGCGAGCTGCCCGAGCGCGAGCTCGAGCACCTGCCCGGCTACGCCGGCAGCCGCCCGGTCCGGATCGGCAACGGTGCGGTGTCGCAGCGGCAGAACGACGTGCTCGGCGAGGTGATGATCGCGCTCGACCTGGCCCGTCGGGCCGGGCTCGAGGAGACCGGCAACTCGTGGGCGCTGCAGCGAGCGCTCGTCGACGAGCTCACCGCGCACTGGGACGACCCCGACCACGGCCTGTGGGAGATCCGCGGACCGCTGCGGCACTTCACCCACTCGCGGGTGATGGTCTGGGTCGCCTTCGACCGCGCCGTGCGGGCCGTCGAGGAGCACGGCCTCCCGGGACCGGTCGACCGGTGGCGCGAGCTGCGCGACCGGGTGCGCGCGGAGGTGCTGGACAAGGGCTGGGACGCCGATCGCGGCACGTTCACCCAGCACTACGACACCCGTGAGGTCGACGCCTCGCTGCTCGTCATCCCGCTCGTCGGGTTCCTGCCCGCCGACGACCCACGCGTCCTCGGCACGATCGCGGCGGTGCAGGAGGACCTGCTGCGCGACGGCCTGCTCCTGCGCTACCGCACCGACACCGGGGTCGACGGCCTCGCCGGCTCCGAGCACCCGTTCCTGGCGTGCTCGTTCTGGCTGGTCTCGGCGCTCGCGGCGGCGGGCCGGCGCGAGGAGGCGCACGACCTCTTCGACCGGTTGTGCGGCCTGACCAACGACGTGGGCCTGCTCGCGGAGGAGTACGACGCCGACCACGGCCGGATGGCCGGCAACTTCCCGCAGGCGTTCAGCCACCTCGCCCTCGTGCAGGCGGCCCTCGCCCTGCGGTGAGCAGGACGAGGGCCGCCTCGTACGAACGGGGTGCGTCAGCGCGTCAGCGGCGGCGCACCTTCACCACGACGACCTCGCGGTCGCCGCGGATCTTGCGGTTGCCCGCGTAGGACACGACGATCCGCTTCTTGCCGGTGTGGGTGAAGCGGTCGAGGCGCAGGAACGCCTTGCCCTTCTTGAGCTTGACCGTGTAGGTCTTGCCGCCGGCCTTGACCGTGATCTTGCCGGTCACCTTGGAGATGCCGAGGGCCGAGGCCTTCAGCTTCAGGCGCAGGCGGGTCTTGCCCTTCACGACCTGCTCGGGCTTGGTGCGGACCTTGAGCGCGCCCTTGGCCTTGCGGACGTCGATCGGAAGCGAGAACGTCGTGCCGGTCGTGGCACCGGTGAAGGTCAGCATCTGCTTGCCGGTCTTCGTCTTGCCCTTGAGCTTCACCGACACCGCGCTGGTGCCGTAGTCGTCGAACGGGCTGGTGCCGATCGTGTTGTCGACCGCGGTGGAGCCGATGGTGACGTCGCCGGCCTTGACCGCGAGGGCGGCGTCCTTGGCGTCGGCCGCGGTGCTCATGGCGAGCGAGGACAGCGACAGCTTCACGTCCTGGCCGATGCGGTAGAAGCGCGGGGCGCCGGCCGGCCAGGAGACGCCGACCTGGCGCTGCTCCGAGCGGACGGCCAGCGGGGTGGTCGCGGCCTTCGCGGCCATGTAGTCGACCATCGCCTGCAGGTCGACGCGGCCGGTGTCGCGCTTGCCGGTGCCGGCGTTGAACCCGCGGAAGTTGTCGCCGCCGCTGGCGAGGAACGAGTTGACCGTGACCGAGTACGACGCGGCCTTGTCGATCGCCTTCCCGTTGAGCCACATCCCGGTCACCCGGTCACCCTCGGGACGCTTGGCGTCGTAGGTGGCGAGGAAGCCCTCGGAGACGCCGAGGCGCAGGAACGGGCGGGTCGGCACGTTGCCGCTGCCGTCGCGCTGCCACTGCTGCTCGAGCACCGTCTTGATCTGCGCGCCTGTCATCTTCATGTTGACCAGGGTGTTGGCGAACGGCTGGACCACTGCGGCCTGCTTGTAGGTCAGGTTGGCCGGGAAGCCGCCCGCCACTCCGGTCATGTCCTGGCGGAGGCCACCGGGGTTCATGAACGCGATCTGCGCGCCGCCGGCCTCGGGGGTCGACGTCACCCAGCGCTGCACCTCGGCGACGAGGTTGCCGGCGGTGGACTCGCCACCGCGGTTCTCGCTGCCGTCGGCGAGCTTGGCGCGGTTGAAGGGACCGGCGATCTTGCCGAGCACCCGGGCGCCGAGGACGTCGGCCTTGGTGACCGCGTCGTTGACGAGGGTGGTCACGGCCGCCTTGGTGTCGATGGCCGTCTGGTCGGTCAGCGTGACCGTGTTGGCCCGGACGATGTCGTTGGTCGTCACCGACACCGCGTCGGTGTCGGGGTCGACGCTCATGACGAGGCGGTTGAGGTTGGTGCCGTACTGGCCGGCCGACACGACCGGACGCCCGTTGATCGTGTGGTTGTAGGCCAGGTGGGTGTGGCCGGAGATGATCGCGCTGACGTCGCTGTCGACGCCGTTGACGATGCGGCCGAAGGCGTTGGCGTTGCTCGACGCCGACGCCAGCGTGGTGTCGGGCGCCCCCTCGTGGACCAGCAGCACGACGACGTCGGCACCGTCGGCCTTGAGCCGGTCGGCAGCGGCGTTGGTCTCGTCGATGATGCTGGAGATCTTGAGGTCGGCGATGCCCGACGGGCTCACCAGGCTCGGGAGCTCCTCGGTGACGCCGCCGACGAAGCCGATCTTCACGCCGCCGACCGTGGTCGTCCAGGTGCCGCCGTCGGAGGCGTCGTTGGCGTCGGGCGTCCGGGCCGTGACGTCCGGGAGGGCGTAGGAGCTGTCGGACTTCTTGCGCACGTTGGCGGCGATGTACTGCCAGTTGGCGCCGCCCTCGGGGTTGGTGGTGGCGTCGTAGGGCGCCATCACGCGGCTGACGAGGTCGTTGTAGCCGGCGTCGAACTCGTGGTTGCCGGCAGACGAGACGTCGAGGCCCGCGGCGTTCATCGCGTCGAGCGTCGGCTTGTCACGCTGGATGAACGACTCGAAGGTCGAGGCGCCGATCAGGTCACCGGCCGCGGTGAACACGGTCGTGCCGGGGTGGTCGGACTCCAGCTGCTTGACGGCGCCGGCGAGCTGGGCTGCGCCGGCCTCCTGGGCACCGTTGGAGGTGTTGGAGAGGAGTCGACCGTGGAAGTCGTTGGTCGCCAGGATCTGGATCGTGACGGGTGCGGCGTTCGCCGGCGTCGCCGTCGAGATGACGGCGAGCGGGGCTGCCACGAGCCCCGTCAGGGTGGTCGCGAGGGCGATCCCGCGACCGGTTCGTGATGCTGACACGAGGTGGCCTTTCGTCAGGGTGCGTGTGAGTCGGCTCACCCTAGCGTCCGATCCGCCGGGCCTCGTCTCGGCACGACAACGATTTCCCGACCTGTCGGTCAGTGTTCTCCCCGGACCCGCTCCACGCGGTCCTCAGGCGGGGCGCACGCGCTGGCGGCGCACCTCGCGGACGAACTCCCAGCCCGACCACAGCGTCATCGCGACGGCGCCGGCGATCATGACCTGGCTGAGGTAGAACAGCACCTCGCCCGTCGGGCCGGGCCAGAAGTCGAAGGCACCGCCGTGCGCGTCACCGTGCGGCAGCGGCCACGTGAGCCCGGCGAGCGCGAAGGCCTGGAGCACGGTCTTGATCTTGCCGCTCTGCGCAGCGGGGATCACGACCTGCTTGAGGACCGAGAGCCGCAGCAGCGTCACGCTCCACTCGCGCAGCAGCACGACGACCGTGACCCACCACCAGACGTCGCCGACGATCGACAGCCCGATGAAGGCCATGCCGGTGATGGCCTTGTCGGCGATCGGGTCGGCGATCTTGCCGAAGTCGGTGACCAGCCCGTGCTTGCGGGCGAGGTCGCCGTCGATCTTGTCGGTGATCATCGCGACGGCGAAGAGCGCGAACGCGACCCACCGCCACAGCGGGTCGTTGCCGCCGTCGTGCAGCAGCGCCCACCCGAAGAACGGCACCATCACGATGCGGAGCGTGGTCAGGACGTTGGGGACGTTGAGGTTGGAGACCTCGCGCTGCTCGGTGCTCATCGGTCGGCTCCGTCCGCGGTGGGGTGGGCGACCAGGTCGACACCGTCGGTGCCGGTGACGGTCGCGGTGAGCAGGTCGCCGACGCGTGCACCGGAAGCGCCGACGACCACGGTGGTGCCGTCGACCTCCGGACCCTGGTGGTCTGCGCGTCCCTCGACGACGCCGTCGGACACCGACTCGACCAGCACCCGCACCTCCTCGCCGATGCGCTCCTCGGCCCGCTGGGCGTTGAGCTCCTCGACGAGCGTCGACACGTGCTCGGTCCGCGCACGGACCTCGTCCTCGTCGAGCTTGAGGTCCTCGGCGAACCCGGCCGCCTCGGTGCCGTCCTCGTCGGAGTAGCCGAAGACGCCGGTGACGTCCATGCGGGCGGCGACGAGGAAGTCGCACAGGGTCTGCAGGTCGTCCTCGGTCTCGCCGGGGAAGCCGACGATGACGTTGGCGCGCACGCCGGCGAGCGGGGCGAGGGTGCGCACCTGCTCGAGCAGCCCGAGGAAGCTCTCGGGATCACCGAAGCGGCGCATCCGGCGCAGCACCGAGGCGCTGGCGTGCTGGAAGGACAGGTCGAAGTAGGGCACGACCCCCGGCGTGGAGGCGATCGCCTCGATCAGGCCGGGACGCGTCTCGGCGGGCTGGAGGTAGGACACCCGCACCCGCTCGACCCCGTCGATCCCGGCCAGCTCGGGCAGCAGGGTCTCGAGCAGGCGGAGGTCGCCGAGGTCCTTGCCGTAGGACGTGGAGTTCTCGCTGACGAGGAACAGCTCCTTGGCGCCCTGCGTGGCGAGCCACTGCCCCTCCTGCAGCACGTCGCTGGGACGGCGGCTGACGAACGAGCCGCGAAAGCTCGGGATGGCGCAGAAGGAGCAGCGCCGGTCGCAGCCGCTGGCCAGCTTGAGCGGGGCCATCGGCCCGGCGTCGAGCCGGCGACGCACGGCGCGCGGCCCCGTGGCGGGCGCACCCGCCCCGATCTCGGACACGTCGGCCGTGACCGGCTCGTGGCCCGGCACCGAGATGGCGGACGCGTCCCGGTCGACCGGCGAGATCGGCAGCAGCCGACGCCGGTCGGAGGGCGTGTGGGGGTGGTGGGTCTCGCCGCCGACGATGGCGCGCAGCTTCGACGCGATGTCGGGGTAGTCGTCGAAGCCGAGCACCGCGTCGGCCTCGGGCAGCGACTCGGCGAGGTCCTTGCCGTAGCGCTCGGCGAGGCACCCGACGGCCACCACGGCCTGCGCGCGCCCGCCGTTGCCGGCCGACGCCTTGAGGTCGGCCGCCTCGAGCAGCGTGTCGACGGAGTCCTTCTTGGCCGCCTCGACGAAGCCGCAGGTGTTGACCACGACCGTGTCGGCGTCCTCCGGGTCCTCGACCAGGAGGAACCCGCCCGCCTCGAGGCGTCCGGCCAGCTCCTCGGAGTCGACCTCGTTGCGGGCGCAGCCGAGCGTCACCACGGCGACGTTCAGCGGGGTCAGGGAAAGCTCGGTGTCAGTGGTCATCGCACCCGTGAGTATGCCGGGTCGGGCTCCCACATCCCCCATTCCGGGGTTTCCGGGCGCCGTGCGTTCCGGTAGACATTCCCCACGGTCGAGCGGAGCTGCCATGACGGACACGCAGACGGGGAACGGTGAGCTGAGGGCGGGAGCCATCGGCTTCGTGGACGCGCTCGTGATCGGGCTGGCGTCCACGTCGCCCGCCTACTCCCTGGCCGCCATCATCGGCGCGGTCACTGCGCTCGCCGGGGTGCACGCGCCCGGCATCCTGCTCGCGTCGTTCGTCCCGATGGCGCTGATCGCGGCGGCGTTTCTCTACCTCAACCGGGTCGACCCGGACTGCGGGACGACGTTCAGCTGGGTGACGCGCGCGATGGGGCCGTGGTTCGGGTGGCTCGGCGGCTGGGCGATCATGATGACCGGCGTGCTGATCGTCGGCTCGCTGGCCGACGTGGGCGTGCGGTTCGGGCTCTACGGCCTCGGCGAGCTGGTGCGCAGCGACGCGCTGGTCTCGGCCGGCGACGAGGCGTGGGTGCGGATGCCCCTCGCGGTGGTGCTGGTGCTCGCGATGACCTGGATCTGCGTGCTCGGCACCGACGTGTCGGCGCGGCTCCAGAACGTCCTCATCCTCGTGCAGGTCGTCTCCCTGCTGGTCTTCGCGGTGGTCGCGATCGTGCGCGCGGTCGGCGGCGACAGCCCGCTCGACGAGGTCACGCCCGCCGTCGGGTGGCTCGACCCGTTCGGTGCCGGCGGCGCCGCCCTCAGCTCCGGCCTCCTGCTGGGCGTCTTCGCCTACTGGGGCTGGGAGTCGGCGGTCAACCTGAGCGAGGAGACCACCGACGGCGACCGCACGCCCGGTCGCGCCGCCATGCTCTCGACGGTGATCCTGCTGGGGACCTACGTGTCGGTGGCGGTCGCCGTGGTGGCCTTCGCGGGGACCCAGTGGCTGGCCGACAACGCCGGTGAGGAGGAGGCGGTGTTCTACACCCTCGCCACCGAGGTGCTCGGCGGGTGGAGCTGGGTGCTGCTGCTGTCGGTGTCGACGGCCGCGATCGCCTCCACCCAGACGACGATCATCCCGGCCTCGCGCACCGGGCTGTCCATGGCCCGACGAGCCGCGATCCCCGCGCGCCTGGGCCACATCCACCCGCGCCACCGCACGCCCGACGTCAGTACGTGGACCGTCGCCGCCATCGCCATCGTCTGGTACGTCGGCATGTACCTCGTCAGCGAGAACGCGCTCTTCGACTCCCTCACCGCGCTCGCGCTGCTGATCGCCTTCTACTACGCGCTGACCGGTGTCGCGTGTGCCGTCTACTACCGCAAGCACCTCACTGAGAGCGTGCGCAGCCTGCTGCTGATCGGCGTCGGCCCGGTCGTCGGCGCGCTGATGCTCGCCTGGCTGCTGGTGCTGGCCGTCCGCGACCAGTCCGACCCCGCCAACTCCTACAGCGGCCAGGCGTGGTTCGGGGTCGGTCCGCCGCTGGTCATCGGCATCGCGATCTTCCTCGTCGGGGTGGTGTGCATGCTGGTGTGGCGGGCACAGGACCGGCGCTACTGGGCCGAGCGCCCGTCGCTGCCCGACCCCGACGTCGTGCACGGGCTGAAGTCCCCGCGCCCGGATCCCGACGGATTGGAGGGCTGAGACCGATGACGGTGCTGCTGGGCTACGACGAGTCGCCGGGGGCCGACGCGGCCCTCGAGGTGGCGATCCAGGTCGCCACCCGCTTCGGCGAGGACCTGGTCCTCGTCTACGGCGCTGCGCCACCGGGCCGGATGGGCGAGGAGGCGCGCACGCACCTCGAGGCGCTGCTGGAGATGGGGCGGTCGGCCACCGCCCACGCCCTCGAGCGGGCCCGCGCGAGCGGCGTCGAGACGAGCGTGCGGCTCGTGGACGCCAAGCCCGCGGAGGCACTCCTGCAGGTCGGCGCCGAGCTCGACGCCTCCGTGATCGTCGTCGGCACCGCTGGTGACAGCCCGTTCCGCGGTGCGCTCCTGGGCTCGACGCCCCACAAGCTCCTGCACCTCGCCGACCGCCCCGTGCTCTGCGTCCCCGTCCCCTGACTGCCGGGTCGCGGGGTCAGTCGGCGACGAAGGTGCCCTGGCCGGCGACGCCGGCCTCGCCGACCGGACGCGCCGTCCCGCCGGCGACCGTGACGGTGACGCCGCCGTCGGTCGACTGGACCCGGACCGGGGGCGACACCTCGAGCTCGCGGGTCTGGCCGACGGCCAGGCTGCCCTTGAACACGATCGTGCCGGCCGCGTCGCGGACGACCACGCGGGCACCCGACGAGGGGGCGGAGACCACGACCGCGACCGGCTTGGCGGCCGGCGCGCTCGCCGCGCCCTGCGGTCCGCCCGACCCGTTGAGGACCGGGGTGGCGCCGCGCAGCTCGGGCGGGGTGTCCATGACCAGGCGGGCGATCGACCAGGCCAGCACGAGGGCCATCACGACCGCGACCAGCACCGACCAGTTCGGACCGCCGCGGGTGCCGCGGATCGAGCCGTTGGCGCCGGTGGCGAGCTCGGCCTCGAAGACCCGGCGCGGGTTGATCGGGGCGTGGGCGTAGCGCTCGTCGTAGGAGGCCAGCAGCGGCGCGACGTCCACGCCGAGCACCCGGGCGAGCGTGCGGAGGTGGCCGCGCGCGTAGAAGTCGCCGCCGCAGGGCTCGAAGTCGTCGACCTCGACGGCCTCGATGACGTGCGGGCGGATCCGGGTCCGCTCGGCGAGCTGGTCGACGGTGAGGCCGATCCGCGTACGCGCGGCGGCGAGCTCCGGGCCGATGACCGGGTCCTCGGCCGGCTCGACCTCGAAGTCGTCGAGCACGAGCGGCTCGACGGGCTCGCCGGGCCGGGCGATCGCCCGCACCCGGTCGCCCCACGACTGCGTCTCCTCGACCAGGCTGACCCGGCCGGCGCGGTGGTGCTCGCGCCCCTCGGGCTCGGTGTCGGTCTCGACCTCGACCTCGCGACGCACCTCCGAGCGGCGCGCGGCTCCCGTCTCGCGCAGCGCAGCGGGGGTCGGGCTTGCGACGACCGGCTCGGCGCCGCTCGCACGGTCCTCGTCGACCGCGCCGGGCTCGTCGGCGTCGAGGTCCTGCTCGGGCGCCTCGTCGGCGACGGGCTCCAGCACCACGACCTGGCTGGCGTCGCGGGCGACCCGGCCGAGCGCCTCGGTGAGGTCGCCGTCGGCACCGGTCACGCGCGTGGCCAGGCCCAGCGGCACGGCCAGCGGAGCGCCGTGCAGCAGGCGGGAGACGACGGTGTGCCGCTTGCCGGCCCCGGAGAGCTCGGACTCGATCAGCTCGAGGTTGTGGGGCACCACGACGAGCCGGCCGTCGCGCAGCGGGCCCCGACGCGGGAGGTGCTCCACGTGGTGCACCGCCGTCCACGGCAGCCCGCGCCACGTGCGGCCGAGCCGGATCCGGATGCCCTGCACGTCGGCGACGAGCAGCGGCGTGCGCGCGTCGACCAGCCCGACCAGCCAGTAGGCGCCGAGCAGGCCCATCACGACGACGAATGCCCAGTCCAGGGCCGAGCCGCTCTGCGTCGCCCGTGCCAGGTAGGCGATGGCCACCGCGGACGCGGTGAGGCCGACTCCCCCGGCGACCCCGGCACGACGGCGTACCTCGACGGCGTCCGGGGCGACGCCCAGCACCTCGCGGCCGTCCCCCGTCATCTCGTCGTGCTCACGGACGTGGTCCTCGTGCAGTGCCTCGGCGCCCATCAGGCTCCCCCTTCCAACGTGGCGATCACGGAGTCGATCTCGTCCGGCTTGACCAGGACGTCGCGTGCCTTGGAGCCCTCGCTGGGTCCGACGACCCCGCGGCTCTCCATGATGTCCATCAGGCGGCCGGCCTTGGCGAAGCCCACGCGCAGCTTGCGCTGGAGCATCGAGGTCGACCCGAACTGGGTGGAGACGACGAGCTCGATGGCCTGGACCACGAGCTCCATGTCGTCGCCGATGTCGTCGTCGAGGTCGCGCTTGGACTCCTTCGGCGCCGTCACGTCCTCGACGTAGGTGGGCTCGAGCTGGTCCTTGCAGTGCTTGACGACCTGGTGGATCTCGGCCTCGGTCACCCAGGAGCCCTGGACGCGCACCGGCTTCGAGGCGCCCATCGGCAGGAAGAGGCCGTCACCCTGGCCGACGAGCTTCTCGGCGCCCGGCTGGTCGAGGATGACGCGGCTGTCGCCGAGCGAGCTGGTGGCGAACGCCAGCCGGGACGGCACGTTGGCCTTGATCAGGCCGGTGACGACGTCGACCGACGGGCGCTGCGTGGCGAGCACGAGGTGGATGCCGGCGGCGCGGGCGAGCTGGGTGATCCGGACGACCGAGTCCTCGACGTCGCGCGGGGCGACCATCATCAGGTCGGCGAGCTCGTCGACGATGACCAGGAGGTACGGGTAGGGCGACAGGGTGCGCTCGCTGCCCGGGGGCACCTCGACCTTGCCGGCACGCACCGCCTTGTTGAAGTCGTCGATGTGGCGGAACCCGAAGTTGGCCAGGTCGTCGTAGCGCATGTCCATCTCGCGCACGACCCACGCCAGCGCCTCGGCGGCCTTCTTGGGGTTGGTGATGATCGGGGTGATCAGGTGCGGGACGCCCTCGTAGGCGTTCAGCTCGACCCGCTTGGGGTCGACCATGATCATCCGCACCTCGTCCGGGGTGGCCCGCATGAGGATCGAGGTGATCAGCGAGTTGATGAAGCTCGACTTTCCGGATCCCGTGGCACCGGCCACCAGCAGGTGGGGCATCTTGGCCATGTTGGCCACCACGAAGCCGCCCTCGACGTCCTTGCCGAGGCCGGCGACCATCGGGTGGTGGTCCGAGCGGGCGGTGTTGGAGCGGAGCACGTCGCCGAGGGAGACGATCTCCTTGTCGGTGTTGGGGATCTCGATGCCGATCGCGGACTTGCCCGGGATCGGGCTGAGGATCCGCACGTCCGCGGAGGCCACCGCGTAGGCGATGTTCTTCGACAGCGCCGTGACCTTCTCGACCTTGACCGCCGGGCCGAGCTCGACCTCGTAGCGGGTGACCGTCGGGCCGCGGGTGTAGCCGGTGACGGTGGCGTCGATGCCGAACTCGTCCATCACCTGCATCAGCCGCTCGACGACGGCGTCGCTGGCCTTCGACCGTGCCTTGTGGACCGAACCCGGCTTGAGGGCGGAGTTCTCGGGCAGCGAGTAGGTGATGTCACCGGAGAGCGCGAGCTGCTCGACGCGCGCGGGCAGCGGCGTGTGCGGCGGGGGCTCGACCGGACCGGTGTCGTCCTTGCCCGCGCCGGCGTCGACCGCCGGGCTGACCTCGGTCGGGGCGTCGGCGAACAGGTCGATGCCGTAGTCCTCGACCGGCTCCTCGTCGGCCTTCTTGCGCTTGCGCTTCTTCAGCTCGCGGTCCGACAGGACCGGGCTGTCGTAGGCCGGGTCGCCCATCTCGGGGTCGACGTCGTCGTCGAGCATCGACCGGCGGCGGGTGCGCACCGGCGTGGTGGCCGCGTCCTCGGTGGGGAGGTCGTCGGGGTGGGTGCGGCCCAGGGCACGGTCGCGGAGCTCGGCGAGCCGCGCAGGCACCTGGTAGACCGGGGTGGCGGAGATGATCAGCACGCCGAAGGTCATCAGCAGCGCGAGCAGCGGCACCACGACGTAGGGCGTCTGCATCAGGTCGAGCAGCAGGCTCGAGGTGACGTAGCCGACCGCGCCGCCCGCGGACTGCAGGTTGGTCGCGTCGCCGAGCACGGGCTGCGGGTTGCCGTTGGCGATGTGCACGATGCCGAGCAGGCCGAGGGCGAAGGCGGTCCACCCGATGACCTGGCGGCCCGCGGGTCCGTTGCGCTCCGGGTCGCGCAGGGTGCGCCAGCCGGCCCACACGAGGAACAGCGGCACCAGCCAGCCGACCTTGCCGACCGCGCCCGAGGTCACCGAGCGGGCGAGGTCCATCACGCCGCCGGGGAGCTGCCACCACACGGCGGCGCCCACCACGGTCGCGAGGCCCAGCAGGAACAGCCCCACGCCGTCGCGCCGGTGCTCGGGGTCGAGGTCGCGGGCGGACTGCCCGACCGAGCGGGCGACCGCGCCGACGCCGTGCGCCAGCCCGAGCCAGATCGCGGCGACCGCGTGCCAGAGCGCGCCGAACACGCGTGACACCGGCCCCGGGCCGTTGCGCACGGCACGGGGTGCGGGACGCGCGGCGGGGCGGCGCTTGGACGCGCTCGATCCGCTCCGCCCCTTCGCCGCGGAGGCGCGAGGGGCGGGACGCTTGGTGCTGGTACTCCGTGATCGGGTGCTCGACCCACTGGTGCTGCGCTTGGTTCCAGACGTGCTCGAGCTCCGCGACCCCGGCGGGGAAGACGTACGGGTCGCCATGGTCCGACCCTACGGCCCCGTCACACCCGCCCCATGGATCACAGCAGTGCGTGTCGTGGCGTCCCGGCACCTGTGGGACACGGGAGAGGAAAGTATTCGGTCAGGGGCTTCCTGACCGAGCGGTCGGGTGCTTATGGTGACCCGGATCACTCGGGGCTGTCCCGGGTGCGCACATCATCCCCGGAGGAAGATCACGTGAAGCTTCTCGGGCAAGGGTTGTCCCTTGCACTCCTCGCCGCGGGCATCGCCGCGGTACCCGCAGCGTCGGTCCAGGCCCAGCCGGCCGGATCCGACGACGTCGTGTCCCAGCTCCGCCAGGAGGCCAACACCTCGGTCTCCGTCAGGCGCTCCCCCGCCACCGGCAAGGTCACCTTCCTGACCGCCAACGGCCGCACCGGCGACCTGCTCCCCGGTGTCGCCGCGAAGTCCGGCAAGGACGCGGTGGCCAAGGCCGGCGAGTACGTCGACCGCTACGCCGCCGCGTTCGGCGCCCGCGCCGACGAGCTCGAGCAGTCGCGTGTCACCACGGACGGCAACGGCACCACCGTCACCTACCAGCAGGTCTACCGCGGCATCCCGGTCTACGCCGGTGAGCTGAAGGTCAGCGTCGACGCCCAGGGCGACCTGGTCGGCGTGGCCGGCAACGCGGTCCCCGACCTCGACCTCTCGGTCACCCCGAAGGCCAGCGCCGCCAAGGCCGGCGCCCAGGCCGTGCGGTGGGTCAGGTCCGACCCGCCGAGCGAGGCCGACGGCAGCGGCGCGGCCGACACCTCCGGGATCAAGGCCGACCCGCAGCTGGTCGTCTACCGCAAGGGCCTCGTCAAGGGCGAGCCCGGCGAGGCGGTCCTCGCCTACCAGGTCGAGGTCAGCAACGCCAAGAACATCCGCGACGTCGTCGTGCTCGACGCGCAGACGCTCAAGATCATCAACCGCTACTCCCTCGTGCACGGCGCGCTCGACCGCGAGCTCTACGAGCTCAACCCGGGCACCACGCCGGTGTGGTCGGAGGGCGACGCGTTCCCGGGCGGCCTCAACGAGGACCAGCAGAACCTGGTGAACTCCGCGGGCGAGTCCTACTGGCTCTACTCCAACGCCTTCGGCCGCGACTCCTACGACGGCGCCGGCGCCACGATGAAGACGGTCAACAACGACCCGACCATCGACTGCCCCAACGCCAACTGGAACGGCACCACCACCAACTACTGCGACGGCGTCACCTCCGACGACGTCGTGTCGCACGAGTGGGGCCACGCCTACACCGAGTACACCTCCGGCCTGATCTACCAGTACCAGTCGGGTGCGCTCAACGAGTCCTACTCCGACGTCTGGGGCGAGACCCTCGACCAGATCAACGGTCGCGAGGACGAGGGCGAGAGCTTCATGACCCCGCGTCCCGAGGGCTGTGACGTCACCGCCCCCGCCGGCATCACGATGAACATCACCGCGCCGGCGACCCGTGAGTGCACGGCCGTGGAGGCCGGCTTCGGCCCGGGCTTCAGCACGACCCCGACCACCGCGACCGTCCTGGTCGCGACCGACGCCGCCAACGCGACGGGTCCGTCCACGACCGACGGCTGCACGGCGTTCACCAACGCCGGCGCGATCGCGGGCAAGTACGCCTACGTGGACCGCGGCACCTGCTCGTTCCAGGTCAAGGTCGACAACGCCGTCGCGGCGGGTGCCACCGGCCTCGTCATCGGCAACAACAACGTCGACTTCCCGATCAGCCCGGCCGGCACCGCCGACATCCCGGGCGTCATGGTCGGCCAGGACGACGGCGTGGTCTTCAAGGCCAACGGCACCTCCACGGTCAGCATCGCGGCCGAGGACACCACCGGCCGCGCCGACTCGACCCGCTGGCTGATGGGCGAGAAGTCCACCGCCTTCGGTGGCGCGATCCGCGACATGTGGTCGCCCACCTGCTACGGCGACCCGGCCAAGGTCACCGACGCCGAGTACAAGTGCGACCCGGCCCTGACCGACGCCGGCGGCGTGCACAGCAACTCGGGCGTGCCCAACCACGCCTACGCGCTGACCGTCGACGGCGGCACGTTCAACGGCCAGACCATCTCGGGCATCGGGCTCGACAAGGCCGCCAACATCTGGTGGCGCGCCCAGACGGCGTACCTCACCCCGGCGTCGAACTTCACCGACGCCGCGGACGCCTTCGAGCAGTCCTGCGCCGACCTCGTCGGCCAGCCGATCAACAAGCTGAGCACCACGCCGAACGCCGGTCAGGTCGCCACGACCCCGATCACGGCCGACGACTGCGCCCAGCTGACCAAGGCCGTCGCCGCGGTCGAGATGCGGACCGAGCCGGTGCGCTGCGACTTCCAGCCGCTGCTCGCCAAGAACGCCCCCAACCCGTGTGGTGAGGGCTTCGTCAGCGACGCGATCTGGAGCGAGGACTTCGAGGACGGCCTGGCCGGCTGGACCGCCTCGCAGGAGATCGCCGACATTCCCGAGTTCGACTACGCGGGTGGCTTCGGCAAGCCGTGGGAGTCCGTCGCGAAGGCGCCCGGCGGCCACGCCACCAAGGTCGCCTACGGCCCGACGCCCGACCTCGGCTCGTGCACCGGCGACGGTGGCGACGACTTCTCCAGCCGTGACTCCATCACCTCGCCGATCGTCGAGCTCCCGGACACCCTCCGGACGCCGCGCCTCACCTTCGACCACTACGTGGCGATCGAGAGCGGCTACGACGGCGGCAACGTCAAGGTCAGCGTCAACGGTGGCTCCTTCGAGACCATCCCGGCCGAGTCCTACGTGTTCAACGCCCCGGGCCAGATCTTCACCCTGGGCCAGGGCAACACCAACCCGCTCCAGGGCCAGGACGGCTTCACCGGCGTCGACGGTGGCCAGGCCAAGGGTTCGTGGGGCCAGTCGCAGGTGGACATCGAGTCCCTCGGCATCGAGCCGGGCGACACCGTGCAGTTCCGCTTCGACATCGGTCGCGACGGCTGCGGCGGCATCGACGGCTGGTACATCGACAACGTCCAGCTGATCCAGTGCAAGCTGGCCACCGAGATGACGGCCGTGCACCTGCCCGAGCCCTCCACCTTCGGTGAGGCGTCCGCGGTCCAGGTGAAGGTCTCGCGCAAGGGCAACGTCGGCTCGGCCCCGACCGGCGACGTCACCCTGACCAAGGCCGACGGCTCGACCGTCGCCAGCGGCACCCTCGACGGCGGGGCGGCGACCATCGCGCTCCCGGCGGACCTGCCGGTCGGCGTGCACACGCTGACCGCGACCTACTCCGGCGACGTGACGCTGGCCTCGGCCACCGCCAAGGTCACGGTGACGGTCAAGGCGGCTCCCGGCCAGGAGAAGGCCGGCTCGCGGACCTCTGCCTCGGTGAAGCCGAGCAAGCCGCGGTTCCGGCAGGACTTCAAGGTCGTCACGAAGGTGAAGTCGCGCGACGGCAAGCCCACCGGGAAGGTCGTCGTCCGCATCGACGGCAAGAAGGTCGGCACCGCCAAGATCCGCAAGGGTCGCGTGGTCATCACGGTGCGCAAGGACCTGAAGGTCGGCACGCACAAGCTCGTCGCGATCTACAAGGGCTCCGACACCGTGAAGCGCAGCAAGGACAAGCTCACCTTCCGGGTCGTCCGCTGACCCAGCGAGGCTGAGCAACCGCACCACCGGCGAGGCCCCGACGGACATGTCCGTCGGGGCCTCGTCGCGTCCGCGGACGATGTGCGGCTCGCGGTGCACGGCTCGGGAAAATCCACTCCTCGGGGCTTCCCGCGCGCCACTCCGTCTCCCTAAGGTGTGCCAGATCACTCGGGGATGTCCCGGGTGCGAGCGAGAGGTAGAACTCGTGAAGCAGCCCAACCGAGGCCAGGGCCTGACCCTCGGCCTCGCTCTCATCGCCGCCGGGCTCGCCGCCCAGCCGCTCGTCGCGGCCCAGGCGGCCCCGACGAGCAAGGCGGAACAGTCGGTCGTCAGCCGGCTGAAGGACGCCGCGGCCGGCAAGGTCGACCTCCGGTCCAACCCCGCCACCGGTCGCGTCGGGTTCGCCCGCGCGGACGGCACCGGCCAGGACCTGCTCCCGGCCGTCGCGGCCGAGGGCCGCCAGGGCGCGATCGCCAAGGCGTCGGCCTACCTCGACGACTACGCCACCGCCTTCGGCGCGCGGCCCGGCGAGCTGCGCCAGACCGAGGTCTACGCCAGCAAGGCCGGCTGGTCGATCACCTTCGCCCAGTCCTACCGGGGCGTCCCGGTGTTCGGCGGCGAGCTGAAGGCGTTCGTCGACCGCGACGGCGACCTCACCGCCGTCAACGGCTTCGCCGCCCCCGACCTCTCCCTCGACGTGACCCCCGGACTGTCGCAGCAGGAGGCCTCGGCGAAGGCGCTGCAGGCGGTCAGCGCCAAGCCGGCCGGCTACGAGGACGGCGGTCCCAGCGGGTTCCGCAAGGGCCTCCAGGTCCGCTCCGCCGACCTGGTCGTCTACCGCACCGGCTCCCCGCGCGGCATCGAGGGCGAGGCGAAGCTCGCCTGGGCCGTCGAGGTCTGGAACAAGAAGTCGGTGCGCGAGACGCTCATCCTCGACGCCGCCAGCGGCAAGCCCCTGAACCGCTGGTCGATGATGGCCGACGCGCTGGACCGCGAGCTCTACGAGGCCTTCGTCAACGACAACGGCACCCCGAGCGACCCCAACGACGACTTCGTCGACGCCGACCAGGTCTACACCGAGGGGCAGGACTTCCCCGGCGGCCTCGACCAGGACCAGCAGAACGAGGTCCTCGGCACCGGCGAGGCCTACTGGCTGTTCCGCAACACCTTCGGCTACAACGCCTGGGACGGCCAGGGCGGCAAGATGATCACGGTCAACAACGACCCGACCATCGACTGCCCCAACGCCAACTGGAACGGCGTCACCACCAACTACTGCTCCGGCGTCACCGGTGACGACACCGTCGCCCACGAGTGGGCTCACGCCTACACCGAGTCGACCTCGGGCCTGATCTACCAGTGGCAGGCCGGCGCGATGAACGAGGCGTACTCCGACATCTGGGGCGAGACCGTCGACATGCTCAACGACCGCATGAACGACGTCGGCGAGCCGAACTCCGACGGCGGCAACGTCCCGCGCACGGCGGGCAACTGCTCGCAGTACACCCGCTCGCTCACGGTCATGACGATCACCGCTCCCGCGGAGGTCGCCGGCGACTGCGAGAACGTCCCGGCCTCCTTCGGCCCGGTCATCACCGAGACGCCGGTCAACGCGACCGCCGTCGTCGGCACCGACGCCGCCGACGCCGACGGACCGTCGACCACCGACGGCTGCTCGCCGCTGACCAACGCCGCCGCCATCGACGGCGACTGGGTCTACGTCGACCGGGGCACCTGCCCGTTCGCCACGAAGATCGCGAACGCGGAGGACGCGGGCGCGAGCGGCATCGTCGTCGGCAACACCCCGACCGGCGCGCTGGGCTCCATCGCGGGCCAGTCCGACCTCTACGGCGTCATGGTCTCCAACGCCGACGGCGAAAAGTTCAAGCAGGCCGGCACCACGAGCTTCACCATCGCGGCCGAGCCGTCCGACGCCGACCCGACCAACCGCTGGCTCTCCGGCGAGTCGGACCCGGCCTTCGGCGGGGCGATCCGCGACATGTGGAACCCGAACTGCTACGGCGACCCGGGCAAGGTCTCGGACCAGGAGTACGTCTGCGGCAGCGAGGACTCCGGCGGCGTCCACACCAACTCCGGCGTGGTCAACCGCACCTTCGCGCTCCTCGTGGACGGCATGGACGGACAGGGCACCGGCATCGGGCTCGACAAGGCCGCGTGGCTGTTCTGGCACACCCAGACCAACTACCTCACGCCCACGTCGTACTTCCCCGACCTGGCCGACGGCCTCGAGGCCTCCTGCCAGGACCTGCAGGGCATCGCCCTCGACAAGGCCACCGTGGGCAACCCGCAGCTGGCCGACGGCTCCGACGGCGCCTTCAGCGCCGGCGTGATCGCGGGCGGCACGACCGAGGCGGACTGCGCCATCCTCGCCGACGTCATCGCCGAGACCGAGCTGCGCCTCGACCCGAGCGCGGAGTGCGACTGGCAGCCGCTGCTCAAGCCCGGCGCCCCGGAGCTCGGCTGCGGTGCGGGCACCACGACCTCCACCACGTGGTCGGAGGACTTCGAGGACGGCCTCGCCGGCTGGACCCAGGACGAGGAGGTCGGCTCGCCGGTCTCCGAGGGCATTGCGTGGGAGGCCTCGACCGAGGCTCCCGAGCACACCGGCGGCGTCGCCTTCGGCCCCGACCCGGTGGCCGGCAACTGTGGCGCACCCGGCGACCTCACCAGCCGCAACGGCCTGATCTCACCCGCCATCACGGTGCCGGCCGGCACCACGCCGCGCCTGCAGTGGGACCACTACATGGCCTCCGAGGCGACGTGGGACGGCGGCAACGTCAAGGTCAGCGTCAACGGCGGTGAGTTCGCCCAGGTGCCGAACGAGGCGTACCTGTTCAACGCGCCCGGCGGCACGATGGACCCCGACCAGGGCCCGATGGGCGGCGAGGCCGCCTGGACCGGCACCGACGGCGGCCAGCTCGGCGGCTCGTGGGGCACCTCGGTCATCGACCTCGCCCAGGTGGCGAAGGCCGGCGACTCGGTGAAGTTCCGCTTCGACATGGGCCGCGACGGCTGCAACGGCGTCGAGGGCTGGTACGTCGACAACGTCAAGGTGCAGGTCTGCAGCACGGGCACCACGCCCACCACGCCGCCGACCACCACCCCGACGCCCACGCCCACGCCGACGCCCACCCCGGCGCCGGAGGCGGTCGACTCCACCACCGTGGTGAAGGTCGTGCCGAAGAAGCCCTCGCACCGCGAGGACTTCAAGGTCGTGGTCAAGGTCGAGGCCGACGGGGCCACCCCGGACGGCAAGGTCGTGCTGCGCATCGACGGCAAGCGGATGGGCATCGGCATGCTGGAGGACGGCAAGGTCGTCTTCCGCATCGAGCGTGACTACTTCGTGGGCAAGCACGTCGCCTACGCGAAGTACAAGGGCTCGGACACCGTCGACCCCAGCAAGGACCGCGTGCGGTTCCGGGTGGTCCGGGGCTGACCCGACCCACCAGCAGCACCCAGCACCACGGCAGGACGGGAGGGCCCCGGCGGAGCGATCCGCCGGGGCCCTCCCCCGTTCGCCGGACTCAGCCCCCGGACTCAGCCCCCGGACTCAGCCGGCGTCGAGACCGGCGAGCCACGGCAGCACGACCAGCGCCGTCGGCAGCGCGAGCAGCGCGAGGGCCAGGATCGCGACGAGGCACGCCTGCACCCGGTGCGGGCGTCCGTCGCGCAGCGCGGACACCCGTGCCGTGAGCGCCCCGGACGACCCGAGCGCCCCCTCGGGGGTCGACGAGCCGGCCAGGGCGAGCAGCGCACCGAGCAGCGCACGGCGGTCGCCGTGGCGCACGGCCGCCCGGTCGGCCAGCACCTCGACCAGCACCTCGACCTCGGCGCGCGCCGCGCGGCTCGCCACCCAGCGTGGGAAGGCCCGGTGCAGCACGGTGAACGCCTCGAGGACGAGGTCGTGGCGCGCCCGCAGGTGGGAGCGCTCGTGCTCGAGCACGGCCTCGAGCTCGTCGGGACCCAGCCGGTCGAGGGCCGAGCGTGACACCACGATCCGCGACACTGCGACACCGGGGACGCAGTAGGCCACCGGCAGGTCGTGGTCGAGCACCGAGACCCCTCCGTCGACGCGGGCGACGAGGTCGACCCGCTCGCGGTGCGTGCGCCGCACCCGCCGCAGCGCGGTGCCGGTCAGGTGGCCGCTCAGCAGCAGCCGGCCCGCCACGACCAGCGTCACCGCGCCGGCCAGCGCGGCGACGACCACGTCTCCCGACGCGACCGGGGGCACCCAGAGCCGGTCGGTGGCCAGCGCCAGACCCGCCCCGAGCGCGGCGAGCACCGCCGCCAGCGCCGTGCTCTGCCACAGCAGCATCGCCGCCGCCGGCGTACGTCGCAGGCGCGGCCAGCGGGCCAGCAGCGCCGGGACGGGGCCGGCGAGCAGCACGCCGAGGACGCCGAGGACGACGGGGGTCAGCACGGGCGCGGGATCAGTCGAGCTCGGCCAGGGCCTGCCGCAGCGCGGCCAGGTCCTCGGCGCTGGCCTCCCCGACGAACGACACGAGGGCCTGGCGCCGGTCGTCCCCCGTGCCGTCGAGCGCCTCGCGCATCAGCTCGGCGGTGAGCTCCGCGCGCGACTGCCGCGGGACGTAGCGGAACGCCCGCCCCTCGCGCTCACGGACCAGCAGGTCCTTGCGGGCGAGCCGGTCGAGCACCGTCATCACGGTCGTGTAGGCGAGGTCGCGGTCGCGCAGCGACGCGTGCACCTCGCGGCCGCTGGCGCCGCGCTTGCCATCGACCGCTCCCGCGTCGAGGGTCCACAATGCCTCGAGGACCGCTTGCTCCAGCTCGCCCGTCAGGGACCTTGGACTCATGTCTCCGGAGTCTAGGGGCCCTGTCGCCGAAACTACGACACGACGTAGTATCTACTACACTTCGTAGTAATGACCGCGCCGAAAGGGTGCCTCCATGGACGTCCTCGACATCGCCCGCTGGCAGTTCGGGATCATCACCGTCTACCACTTCCTCTTCGTCCCCCTCACCGTCGGGTTGACGGCCGTCATCGCCGGCCTCGAGACCGCCTGGGTCCGCACCGGCAAGGAGGAGTACCTCCGGCTCACCAAGTTCTTCGGCAAGCTGTTCCTGATCAACTTCGCGATCGGCGTGGTGACCGGCATCGTCCAGGAGTTCCAGTTCGGCATGAACTGGTCGGACTACTCCCGCTTCGTCGGCGACATCTTCGGTGCACCGCTCGCGGTCGAGGGGCTGCTGGCGTTCTTCCTCGAGTCGACCTTCCTGGGGCTCTGGATCTTCGGCTGGGACAAGCTCCCCCGCGGCCTCCACGCCGCGACCATGTGGCTCACCCACCTCGGCACCCTGGCGTCGTCGTGGTTCATCCTCGCCGCCAACTCCTGGATGCAGCACCCGGTCGGCTACCGCTACAACCCCGAGTCGGGGCGCGCGGAGCTGACCGACTTCTGGGCCGTGATGTTCAACAAGGTCCAGCTGGTCACCTTCCCGCACGTGATCATGGCGGCCTACATGACCGCCGGCGCCTTCCTGCTCGGTGTCGCGGCGTACCTGTACATGAAGAAGGGCCACGAGCAGGACCGCCCGCTCTACCACAAGGCCATCCGCATCGGCGCCGTCGTGACCCTGCTGGCCGGCCTGGGAGTGGCCATCACCGGTGACCTGCAGGGCAAGGTGATGACCGAGGTGCAGCCGATGAAGATGGCCGCTGCCGAGGGGCTCTACGAGACCAGCTCGAGCTGCGCCCCCTTCTCCGTCTTCACCGTCGGCACGCCCGACGGCAAGGAGGAGAAGTTCGCCGTGACGGTCCCCTGCCTGCTCTCCTTCCTCGGCACCGGGTCGGTCGACGGCACGGTGCAGGGCATCAACCCGCTGCGCGAGGAGTACGTCCAGAAGTACGGACAGGACCCGACGGCGACCACGGCCACGCAGGGCGACTACACGCCCGTCATCCCGGTGACGTACTGGTCCTTCCGCTTCATGATGGGCCTCGGCTTCTTCGCCGCCGCCGGAGCCGCGCTGATCCTCTGGATGACCCGCAAGGGTCGCGTCCCCGGCGTCCGGTGGGTGGGCACTCTCGGGCTGTCGCTCCCGATCGCCGTGGTGCTGGCCAGCTCGTGGGGCTGGATCTTCACCGAGATGGGCCGCCAGCCGTGGGTCGTGTTCGGCCTGATGACCACCGAGTCCGGTGTCTCACCCGGCGTCTCGACCTTCGAGGCAGCCACCTCGCTGATCGTGCTCACCCTCCTCTACGCGGTGCTCGCCGTGGTCGAGGTCGGCCTGCTGGCCCGCTACATCAAGGCCGGCGCCGAGCCCTTCGTCGAGCCCCCGGACGTCCCGGTCGGCGGCGCCGACGAGGACAAGCCGCTCACCTTCGCCTACTGACCCGACCACCAGCCACGACATCCCGAGAAGGATCGAGGAAGACATCGCCATGGAACTGACCACCGTCTGGTTCTCGCTCATCGCCGTGCTGTGGGTCGGCTACTTCTGCCTGGAGGGATTCGACTTCGGCGTCGGCATGCTGCTCCCCGTCCTCGCCAGGGACGAGACCGAGCGCCGCGTCATGATCAACACCATCGGGCCCGTCTGGGACGGCAACGAGGTGTGGGTCCTGGTCGCCGGAGGCGCCACCTTCGCCGCCTTCCCCGAGTGGTACGCCACGCTCTTCAGCGGCTTCTACCTCCCGCTCCTGCTGATCCTGGTGGGCCTCATCGTGCGCGGGGTCGCCTTCGAGTACCGCCACAAGCGCGGTGAGGCCGCGTGGAAGCAGCGCTGGGACCTCGCGATCATCGTCGGCTCGTTCCTGCCGGCGCTGCTGTGGGGCGTCGCGTTCGCCAACATCGTCGCCGGCGTGCCGATCGACGCCGACAAGGAGTTCACCGGCAACCTCTTCACCCTGCTCAACCCCTACGGCCTGCTCGGCGGTCTGGTCACGCTGACCCTGTTCCTCACCCACGGCGCGATGTTCGTGGCGCTCAAGACCGACGGCGACATCCGCCACCGCGCCCGCGACCTCGCGGTCCGGATCGGTGCCGTCGCCGCGGCGCTGGCCGTCCTGTTCCTCGTGTGGACGCAGGTCAAGACCGGCACCGCCGCCACCGCCGTCGTGTTCGTCGTCGCCGCGCTGTCCCTGGTCGGTGGCCTGGTCGCCGCCCGCGCCGGCAGCGAGGGCTGGGCCTTCATCGGCACCTTCGTCACGATCGCCCTCGCGGTCGTCGGGCTGTTCCTCGCCCTCTTCCCCGACGTGATGCCGTCGACCACCGACCCGGCCTTCTCGCTCACCACCACCAACGCGGCCGCCACGGCGTACACGCTGAAGGTGATGACGTGGGTCGCGGTGATCTTCACCCCGATCGTGCTGGGCTACCAGGCGTGGACCTACTGGGTCTTCCGCAAGCGGATCTCGGTGCACCACATCCCCACCGCGGAGCTCGCGGAGGCGTCCGCCCAGTGAGGCCACTCGACCCCGCCGTCCTCACCCACCTGCGACCTGCTCGGGTCCCGCTCGCCGTGGTGGTGGCGAGCGGGGTCGTCGGCGGCCTGGCCACCGTCGCCCAGGCGTTCGCCCTGGGCGCGCTGGTCGTCGCGGCAGTCACCCCGCCGGCCGGGGGCTGGGCGGTCGCCGGCTGGTGGCTGGTCGGACTGGTCGCGCTGCGCACGGTGAGCGCGTACGTCGGCCAGCGCGCCGCCGTGCGCGCCGCCGGCGAGGTGTCGGGCGCGCTGCGCGGGCGGCTGCTCGAGGCGTCCCGCCACGATCCCACTGCCCGCCCCGCCGAGCTGTCCGTGCTCGCCACCCGCGGCCTCAGCGGCGTCGAGCCCTACGTCACCCGCTACCTCCCCGCGCTGGTCCCGGCGACGGTGCTGCCGGTCGTCACCCTCGCCGCGATCACCTGGCTCGACCCGCTGTCCGGGCTGGTCGTGGCGCTCACGCTCCCCCTGGTGCCGGTCTTCGCGATCCTGGTCGGGCTCACCACGCGCGACCGGGCGGACCGGCAGTGGCGGGCGCTGGAGGCGCTGTCGGGCCACTTCCTCGACGTCGTCCGCGGGCTGCCCACCCTCGTCGCCCACCGACGCGCCGAAGCGCAGGTCGAGTCGATCCGCGCGGTGACCCACCGCTACCGTCGCGCGACCGTGGAGACGCTGCGGCTGGCGTTCGCGTCGTCGTCGGTCCTGGAGCTCGTCGCCACCCTGTCCGTGGCCCTGGTCGCCGTCACCGTGGGCCTGCGGCTCGCGTCCGACTCCGTCGACTTCCGCGTCGCGCTCACGGTGCTGCTGCTCGCCCCGGAGGCGTACTGGCCGCTGCGGAGGGTGGGCGCGGAGTTCCACTCGGCCGCCGAGGGTGCTGCCGCGCTGGCGCGCGCCGACGCGCTGCTCACCCGGCCCGTGCCGGCGGCGGGCACCGCCCGACTGTCCCGCGCCCGGCTGGCGCTCGCGCGGCTGGAGGTCGGCCACTCGTCCGACGCCTCCCTCGTGGCGCCCGTCGACCTCACGCTCCCCGAGCGCGGGCTCGTGGCCGTGGCCGGGCCGTCGGGGTGCGGCAAGTCGACCCTCCTGTCCACCCTCCGCGGCGAGCTGTCCCCCGTCGCCGGCGACGTCCTCGTCGACGGCACCCGGCTGGCCGAGGTGGACCCCGCCTGGTGGCGTGGTCGCGTGGCCTGGGCGCCCCAGCGACCGTGGCTGCTCGCGGCGTCGGTGGCCGACAACGTCCGCGTCGGCCGGCCCACGGCCGGCGACGACGAGGTCTGGGACGCGCTGCGTGCCGTCGGCCTCGACGACGTGGTGCGCGCGCTGCCGGACGGCCTCGCGACCGTGCTCGGCGAGGACGGCGCCGGCCTGTCCGCCGGCCAGCGGGCCCGCGTCGCGCTCGCGCGGGTCGTCGTCAGCCGTCGCCCGGTCGTGCTGCTCGACGAGCCCAGCGCCCACCTCGACGAGGAGACCGAGCAGGTGCTGCTCGCGACCGTCGCCCGCCTCGCCCGGACCAGCCTGGTCGTCGTCGTTGCCCACCGCCCCGCCGTCCTCGACGCCGCCGACGTGGTGGTCCGGCTCTCCCCCGCCGCCACCGTGGCGGCGGATGACACCCCGGCCGCCACCATGGCGGCGGACGACACCGGATCCGTCGCAGGCGACGTCGTGCGCCGCCACCCCCGGGCGGCCGAGCCGGTCCTCGCGACGGAGGAGGACGACGTACGCCCCCGCTGGGGGCTGCGCACGGCGACCCTGCTCGGTGCGCTGTCGGTGGCCTCCGGGCTGGCCCTCACCGCGACCGCGGGCTGGCTGATCACCCGTGCCAGCCAGCACCCGCCGGTGCTCTACCTGATGGTGGCGATCGTCGGGGTCCGGCTCTTCGGCCTGGCCCGACCGGTGCTCCGGCACGCCGAGCGGGTGCTGAGCCACGACGTGGTGCTCCGCGAGCTCGCCGAGCGCCGGGCCCGGGTGTTCGCCGACCTGGTGCCGCTCGTGCCGGGGCGCCTCGGCCCGCGGCGCGGTGACCTGCTCACCCGGGTCGTCGACGACGTCGACGCGCTCCTCGACGAGCGGCTCCGGGTGCGTCAGCCGGTCGCGACCGCGCTGCTGGTCGTCGGCGGAGCCGTCGCGCTCACCGCCCTCGTCCACCCGGCGGCCGGCCTGGTCGTGCTGGCCGTCTCCGCGACCGGCGCGCTGTCGTTCCTCCACGCCCGCCACGCCGCCGCCCGGGCGGAGGACCAGGTGGTCACCCGGAGGGCGGCGCTCGGGACCCGTGTCGAGGAGGTCACCCACGGCCTGCGCGACCTGGAGCAGTGGGGCGCGACCGACCAAGCGCTCGCGACGGTCCGCGCGGAGGCCGAGGCCCTCGACGACGCCGTACGCCGCTCGGCCCGGGCGGTCGCGGCGGGCACCGCGCTCACCACGGCCGCGGCCGGGACCGGGGTCGTCGCGATGGCCCTCGCCGTGCCCTCGGGAGCCGTCTCGCCCGCCGTGCTCGCGCTGCTCCTGCTCGTCCCGCTCGCCCTCGCCGACGTCACCGGCGGGCTCGCCGACGCCGGAGCACTGTCCGTGCGCTCGCGCGCCGCACGGCGGCGTCTCGACGCCCTGCGCGCCACCGCGCCCGCCGTCACCGACCCGGTGTCACCGGCCACGCTGCCGGCCGACCACGCCGTCGCGCTCGAGGGTGCCGTTCTCGGCTGGGACGGGCACGCCGTCCTCGACCTCGGCGACCTGACCCTCCGGGCCGGCGAGCACGTCGGTGTCACCGGCCCGTCCGGCTCGGGCAAGTCGACCCTCGCCGCCACCCTCGTCCGCTTCGTCGACCCGGTCGACGGTCGGGTGCGGCTCGGCGGGACCGACCTGCGCGACCTCGCGCTCGACGACGTGCGCGGCCGCGTGGGCCTGGTCGACGACGACCCGCACGTGTTCGCCTCAACGGTCGCGGAGAACGTCCGCCTCGCCCGCCCCGGCTCCTCGGACGCCGAGGTGCGCGACGCGCTCGACCGCGCCCGCCTCGGCGGCTGGGTGGACGCGCTGCCGGACGGCATCCACACCCGGGTGGGTGCCGGGTCGCGCGAGGTGTCCGGCGGCGAGCGCGCCCGGCTGGCCCTCGCCCGCTCGCTGCTGGCCGACCCTCCGGTGCTGGTGCTCGACGAGCCGACCGCCCACCTCGACGGCCCCACGGCCCGCGCCGTCGCCTCGTCGATGCTCGAGGCCGCCGCGCGCGCCGGTCGGTCGGTCGTGTGGATCACCCACGGGACCGTCGGGCTCGACGCGATGGACCGGGTCGTGCAGGTGGGCGGCGCCGACGCCCCGCCGGTCAGTCCGTCGCGTCCCGTGCGGTCCGCAGCGGGAGGGTGAACCGGAAGGTGCTGCCCTGGCCGAGCTCGGAGGTCAGCCCCAGGGTGCCACCGTGGGACTCCGCGATCCGCTCGGCGATCGGCAGGCCGAGACCCGTGCCGGGGATCGACAGGGCGTTGGGGTTGGTCGAGCGGTGGAACGCCGAGAAGACGTGCTGCTGGTCGGCCGGCGAGATGCCGATGCCGGTGTCGGTGACCTCGACGCACACCTCGTCGTCCGTCACGGTCATCCGCACGTCGACGGTGCCGCCCTCGAGGGTGTACTTCACGGCGTTGTCGACCATGTTGTCGACGACGCGTGCGAGCTCCTCGGGATCGCCGAAGACGACGACCGGCCCGGGTGCGTCCGTGGTGAACGACAGCGCCACCCTCGCCTGGTCGGCGCGGATCGAGAGCAGGTCGACGCTGGCCTCGCACAGCTCGGCGAGGTCGACCGCCCGGCGCACCGTCTCGCGCCGCCCCTGCACCCGCGAGTAGTGCAGCAGGTTGGCGACGAGGTGGGCGAGCCGCTGCGCGTTGCGGGTGATCGCGTCGATCGAGCTCAGGTCGGGGTAGCGGTCGGCGACCAGCTCGGCGTGGCCCAGGATCGCGGTGAGCGGGGTCTTCAGCTCGTGGGAGATGGTGGCGATCAGCTCGCTGCGGTAGCGGGCCAGCTCGCGCAGCTCCTGCACCAGCCGCTGCTCGGCCTCCAGCACCCGCGACGCGCGCACGATCTGGCCCAGCAGCCGTCCGACCTCCAGCAGCGCGTCGGACTCTCCCGGGCTGAGCGCACGGGCCCGCTCCCCGAAGCAGACCACCGCGTAGCCCACGAGGTCGTCCTGCGAGACGAACGGGCAGATCACCGCCCGTCGGGCGCCGACGTCCCGCAGGACCTGCTGCAACGGCTTGCGGCCGGCGGGCAGGACCGTCGAGGCGACGTCGTCGACCGACACCTCCAGCAGGCCCGGCGGCTGCGCCAGCACCACCTGGCTGAGCAGGTCGGCCCGCAGCTCCGGCACCTCGTGCTCCGGCTCGAAGGGCAGCGGCGTGCCCGCCCCGAGATCGCGCCCCTGGGCGTCGATCGGGAAGGTCCGCACCCACACCTGCGAGGTGTGCAGGCACTCGTCGATCGCCGCGACCGCGACCGTGAGGGCCTGACCGAGCGCAGGTTGCGTCGCAGCACCCGCCACCGACGTCAGCATCCGGTCGAGCCGGACCCGCTCGGTGAGCCGCTCGCGCTCGCGGGCGTTGGACAGCGCGACGCCGGCCTGCACGACGAACATCTCCAGCAGCTCACGGTCGGCCTCGCTGGGCATCCGGTTGTCGCGCGGCAGGTCCACCGCCATGTTGCCGAGCAGCTCGCCGCTCGCGGAGAAGAGCGGGGCGTAGAGCGCGTGCTGCGGGTGCCAGGCGTCGGGGTCGTCGTCCGGCGCCTCGAGGTCGGGGATCCACGCGGCGCGCAGCCGCTCCTCCGACATGCGCCCGGCCGGCACGAAGCGCAGGATCCCCCACTGGTCGGCCTGGCGGAACTCGTCGAGGATCTGGTCGGCGGGGGTGCGCCGGTCGAGGATCTCGCGGACCACGTCGGCCGGGCCGGCGACGTTGGTCATCACGAGGGTGTCGCCGTCGAGGCGCGCGATCGCGGCGACGCCGTAGCCGAGCACGTCGACCACGCCGTGCGCGATCTCCTCGAGGATCACCTCGGTGTCGGTCGAGGAGTTGACGCGCCGCATCAGCTCGGCGAGCCGGCTCAGCGCGCCCTCGGTGTGCGCCACCACGTCCTCCTCCCCCACATCCTGCTCCAGGTCGTGCTCCACGCGTCCACCGCCGACCGCGGTGCCCGTCGGCCGGGTCAGGCCTCGATCACCACAGGGATGATCATGGGCCTGCGACGGTGCGCACGGTTGACCCATCGGCCCACGACACGCCGGACGGTCTGCTGGAGCTGGTGCGCGTCGCTCGTCCCGTCCGCGATCGCCGCGTCGATCGCGTCGATGATCGGCTGGCGGATCTCCTCGAACGTCGTCTCGTCCTCGGCGAAGCCGCGGGCGTGGATCTCCGGCCCGGACACGACCTTGCCGGTCACCGAGTCGACCACCACGATCACGGAGAGGAAGCCCTCCTCGCCGAGGATCCGCCGGTCCTTCATCGATGCCTCGGACACCTCGCCGATGGTGGTGCCGTCGACGAAGACGTAGCCCACCTCGACCTTGCCGGCCACCCGAGCGACGCCGTCGACGAGGTCGACGACCACGCCGTCCTCGGCGAGCACGACGTTCTCCACGCCGGTCGCGCGTGCGAGGTCGGCGTTGGCCCGCATGTGCCGGAACTCGCCGTGGACCGGCATCACGTTGCGCGGCTTGACGATGTTGTAGCAGTAGAGCAGCTCGCCCGCGCTGGCGTGGCCCGAGACGTGCACGAGCGCGTTGCCCTTGTGCACGACGTTCGCCCCGAGGCGCGAGAGCCCGTTGATCACCCGGTAGACGGCGTTCTCGTTGCCCGGGATCAGCGAGCTGGCGAGGATGACGGTGTCGCCCTCCTCGAGGTGCACGAAGTTGTGGCTGCGCTGGGCGATCCGGCTCAGCGCCGACATCGGCTCGCCCTGCGAGCCGGTGGAGATGAGCACCTGCTTGTGCGGCGGCAGGTCGGCGAGGTCCTTGGCGTCGACCATCACGCCGGGCGGGACCGTGAGGTAGCCGAGCTCCTGGGCGATGGCCATGTTGCGCACCATCGAGCGGCCGACGTAGCCGACCTTGCGGCCGTGGGCCACGGCCGCGTCGAGCACCTGCTGGACGCGGTGCACGTGGGAGGCGAAGCAGGCCACGATGATCCGCTGGTCGCTCTTGGCGAAGACCCGCTCGAGCACCGGCGAGATGTCCTTCTCGGCGGTGGTGAAGCCGGGCACCTCGGCGTTGGTCGAGTCGGTGAGGAACAGGTCGACGCCCTCGTCGCCGAGGCGGGCGAACTCGTTGAGGTCGGTGATCCGCCCGTCGAGCGGGAGCTGGTCCATCTTGAAGTCGCCGGTGTGCAGCACGACGCCGGCCGCGGTGCGGATGACGACCGCGAGCGCGTCGGGGATCGAGTGGTTGACGGCGACGAACTCGAGCACGAACGGCCCGAAGGTGATCGTCTGGCCCTCGGCGACCTCGTACTGCGCGGTCTCCTTCAGGCGGTGCTCGCGCAGCTTGGAGCCGAGCAGCGCCAGGGTCAGCTTGGAGCCGACGAGCGGGATGTCGCCGCGCTCGCGCAGGAGGTACGGCGTGGCGCCGATGTGGTCCTCGTGGCCGTGCGTCAGCACCAGCGCCTCGACCGCGTCGAGGCGGTCCCGGATCGGCTCGAAGTCGGGGAGGATGAGGTCGACGCCGGGGTGGTGGTCCTCGGGGAACAGCACGCCGCAGTCGACCAGCAGCAGCCGGCCCTCGTGCTCGAACGCGGTCATGTTGCGACCGACCTCGCCGAGCCCGCCGAGCGGGATGACCCGGAGGCCTCCTGCGGCGAGGGGGGCGGGCGCGCTCAGGTCGGGGTGGGGATGGCTCAAGGGAATCCTTCGTTCGGGTGTCGTTCAGATCAGGCCGGCGGCGGCGAGGCCGGCGCGCAGCGCCGCCACCTCGTCGTCGTCCAGGGCGACCAGCGGGCCGCGGACGCGGCGGTTGTCGAGCACGCCGAGCAGCTCGAGGGCTGCCTTCGCGGTCGTCGCTCCGTAGTTGGGGACGCCCATCACGGCGTCGAAGGCGGGCACCAGCGAGGTGTGGACCCGCAGCGCCTCGGCGTGGTCACCGCGCACCCAGGCGTCGATCATCGCGGCGAGCCGGTCACCGGCGGCGTGGGCCACCACGGAGACCAGGCCGACACCGCCGTAGGCGAGGTAGCCGAGGGTGTTGGCGTCGTCGCCGGAGTAGACGGCGTAGCCGAGGTCGACGAGCTGGGCGGTGCGCGCCAGCAGGCCGGACGCCTCCTTGACCGCGGTGACGTGATCGTAGCGCCGCATCGCCTCGTAGGTGTCGAGCTCGATCAGCGTCGCGGTGCGCCCGGGGACGTCGTAGAGCATCACCGGCAGGTCGGTGGCCTCGACGACCGACGAGAAGTGGTGGCGCAGGCCGACCTGGCCGGGCTTGTTGTAGTAGGGGCTGACCAGCAGCACGCCGTCGGCTCCGGTCTTCGCCGCCTGCTGCGCGAGCTCGACGGAGTGGGCGGTGGAGTTGGTGCCGACGCCGGCGACCACCACGGCACGGTCGCCGACCGCGTCCTTGACCGCGCGCAGGATCTCGCCGTCCTCCGCCACCGAGGTCGTCGGGCTCTCGCCCGTCGTCCCGCTCACGACGACCCCGTCGTTGCCGTGGTCGACCAGGTGGACGGCGATCCGCGCGGTCGCCTCGAGGTCGACCGTGCCGTCCTCGTGGAACGCGGTGGCCATCGCGGTCAGGAGGCGACCGAACGGGACGTTGCTCATGGGGCGAGGGTATCGCTCCTCGTCCCGCTGGATGTCGGCGGCGAGCCGCATACTCGTGACATGGCCTACGACGAGGCGCTGGCGGCGCGGCTGCACGACCTGCTCGACGGCGAGCCCGGCGTCACCTCGCGCCGCATGTTCGGCGGGATCGGTTACATGGTCGACGGCAACATCGCCGTCGCGGCGGCGAGCAGCGGCGCGCTGATGGTCCGGGTCGACCGCGACGACGGCGCCGCGTGGATCGACGGCGACGTGGTCAATCCGATGGAGATGGGCGGGCGGACGATGGCAGGCTGGCTGCTCGTGGCGTCCACGGTCCTCGCCGACGACGCCGCGCTGAGCACGTGGGTGGGCCGCGGAGTCGCGTTCGCCCGCACGCTCCCGCCCAAGCCGTCGCCCTGACAGGAGCCTGCGTGCCGCGCCTCGCCCTCCACCTCCCCGCCTGGCTCACCGCCGAGGACCGGTCCACCCTCGAGGCGCTGGCCGCGCGCAACGAGGCCGACCACGGCGACGGGCTGCTCGGCCTCGTGCTCAGCGGGTCCGCCGGTCGTGCGTACGCCACCGAGCACTCTGACCTCGACGTGGCGGTCGTCCTCACCGACGACGCGGCGGCCGGCCGCTCGACGACGCACTCCCCCGAGGTCGACGAGGCGGTCGACGCCTGGTCGGAGCTCTGCGAGCTGCCGCCCTTCGGGTCGCCGGGCTGGTGGTTCCGCTGGTCCTACGCCTGGGCGCCGGTGCTGCTCGACCGCACCGGCGGCGAGCTCACCGCGGCGGTGCGGCGCCAGGCGACGCTGGACCCCGCCGAGGTCGACGCGGTGCTGATCGAGCACGACCGCCTCGACGGCTGGCTGAACTTCGCCTACCGCGCGCTGAAGAACGACCGCGACGGCCGCCCGCTGGAGACGCGGCTCGACGCAGCCGAGTCGGTGGCGTGGCTGCTCGACGTGGTGTTCGCGCTCGCCGGACGGGTGCGGCCCTACAACAAGTACCTCCCCTGGGAGCTGCGCACCCACCCGCTCGACGCCTGGCCGGCCGACGACCTGCTGGCGCTGGTCACCCGGATGCTCGACGGCGACGTGTCGGCGCTGCGGGAGGTCTTCCCCCGGGTGCGTGCGGAGTGCGCCGCCCACGACGCGCGCCGCGGTCACGACCGCACGACCGCGATGATCGAGGGCTGGGGCACCGAGCTGCGGCTGTTCGCCTGACCGGTCAGCGCACCCGGATCCGGAACCGCTGCCGCAGCGTGGAGCCGTCCTCGCCGCTGAGCTGGACCGTGACGCGACGGGTACGGGTGCCCTCGAGCCGCCCGGTGAGGACCACGCGGCTGCCGCGGACCCGCCAGCGCAGTCCGCGCGGGAGGCGCCACCCCACCCGCGCCTCGACGACCGGGCCGGAGAAGGCGATCTCGGCGCGGTAGCGCGCTCCGGTGCGCGCGGCCGGCAGGCGCGTGGTCAGGAACGTGACAGGTGCCGCCCGCCCACCCGTGGAAGGCGTCACGGGCGTGGTGGTCGGGCTGGGCGCGCTGGTCGGGGCCGGCGTGGTGGGCGGCGTGGTGGGCGGCGTGGTGGGCGGCGGCGTCAGCGCGCCGGGGTCGCCGGAGGTGGTGAGCGTGACCGTGTAGGCACCGAGTGAGCCGTAGTCGCTGTAGCCCCCGGGCGCTGCCGGGTCGCCGTGGGAGGTGCCGTCGACGACCGCGGTGTAGCGCGCGGGCGTGTCCGGGAGGTCGGCGGTCCACGTCGCGTCGAGCGATGCGTCGGTGGCGCTCGGGGCGGTGGGGTCGACGGTGGCGACGAGGTGTCCCTGCGCGTCGAGGACGGTGAGCAGGACGTCGAGGTCCGAGACGCCGGGTGGTCCGGTGACCGCGAGGGTCGTCGGTCCGGCCGCGGTGAAGCCGAACGCGTCGGCGTCGCTGCGCGAGGTGACCAGGCCGGGGACCGTGACGCCGGCGGTGAGCGCGGTCGCCGTGGCGGCGGTGGCGCCGTGGTCGTCGGGCAGCGTGGGGGCGATCCGCGCGATCATCGCCACGTCGTCCTCGGTCGTGCTCGCTCCGGCGTACTCGCCCTGCGACCACTGCGAGGCGCGGCGGTTGTAGGACGCTCCCATGATCGGGCCCCAGCCGTTGGCCCCGGTGTAGTAGCCGGCCGTCGCGGTGCCGTCGTGCGAGAGGCCGAAGGTGTGGCCCGCCTCGTGGCTGATCACCTGGCCGACGTTGTAGCCGCCCGTGCCCGAGCCGTCGGTGAAGACCCAGCCGGGCTGGTAGGCCGCGTTGCGCACGGTGGCGAACACCCCGACGTAGGCCTTGCCGCCGCAGCCGCAGCCGGCGCCGACCTGGTTGGTGGAGGTGATGACGACCGGCATGCCGTAGGTCGGGTCCGCGGTGCTCGTGCGGGTGAGCGCGTCGGCGCTCGGGACCTGCGTGGTGACGTTCACGTCGAACGGTGCGTAGTCCTCCGCGACGCTGCGCCAGGCGAGGTAGATCTGCGCCCGCTCGACCTCGCTGAACGAGGTGGTGTCGTCGTCGACCGAGTAGGGAGGTGACGCGATGGCGGCGCCGCCGGCCCACGCCGTGCCGGTGCGGGTGTCACCGTCGAAGTCGAGGTAGAGGGTGCGCGGCGAGGACGGGCGCGAGGACAGCGCGAACACGTCGTCGGGGACCGTCACGCCCACGGCGGGATCGGCCGCCACCTGCTGGGCGGCGGGAACGGCGTGGTCGACGACGAACACGCCGCCGCACGCGTCGGCGTGCGCGGTGCCGTCCTCGGCGAGGTGGCGCAGCGTCGAGCGGTCGAGGCCGCTCGCGGCCCGCACGGCCGCGAGCTCCCCGGAGCCGTCGATGGCCTGCGCGAGCGGGACCGACCCGCCGGTGCCGGCGCACGACCCCGGCTCGCGTGCCTGGGACGTCGGTGCCCCCGCGAGACCGGCCAGCGCCAGCGCGCCACCGAGTGCCGCCACCACGAGGGCGCGGGCGGGTGAGGTCGGGGCTGCAGGCACGGGGGTTCCTCGCGAACGGGTCTGGCCGGGGCGGTCAGGCCTTTCCTATCGGCCGCAGATCCACGTCCTGAGCACCGCGCGTCAACACGCGGTCCTCAGACCCCCAGGGTGCTCCGGATCACCGGGAGCACGTGGTGCTCCAGCATCGGCGCGAGGTCGTCGGGGTGGCCGACGAGCGGCGTCCAGCGCACCTCGGCGATCTCCGCGGACGCCACGGGGTCGGCGTCGGTCTCGATCCAGAAGACCGTCGAGTGCAGCGTGTGGCCCGGCTCGTTCGCGGCCTCCGACAGGAACTCGCCGAGCAGGGTGGCGTCCTCGACGCGCACCCCGACCTCCTCGAACGTCTCGCGCAGCGCGGCGTCGCGCGGGCTCTCCCCCGGCTCGAGCTTGCCGCCGACCAGCATGAAGCGCTGTGTGCCGCGCTTGCGCACGGTGAGGACGTGCCCGTCGCGGACGAGCGCGACGGCGGCGACGACGATGTGGCGGTCGCGGGGCTCCTCGGGCACGGCGCCAGCGTGCCACGCCCCGCCCGGACGCCACGCAGCCACCCTGACCGGGGCTTACCCGGCGGGTGGCTGCGTGGTCACGCTCGCTGGCCCGTCAGCCGCCTCTCGGCGAACGGCCGCTCGTAGCGGCAAATGGTGAGGCCCGGGGGCATGATGCGGTGCCAGCTGTCCGTCATAACGACACCCGGGGGCGCGAACATTCCCCGCCGCGCGTGGTCCCGCTCACGTCAGCCGCCCGTCGGCCGCCCGTCAACCGCGGAGGGCCCGGCGCACGGCGTCGAGCGCGGCGGTGTCGTCGATCCCCAGCGCCCGCACGGTGGCGACGTACGCCGCCGCGGCCTCGCGGACCGAGCGCTCCACGCCCCGACCGGTGACGAAGGTGCCGGCACGCCCGCGCGTCTCGACGACCCCGAGCGCCTCGAGCTCCTTGTAGGCGCGGGCGACCGTGTTGGCCGCGAGGCCCAGCGAGGTCGCCAGGGCGCGCACCGGGGGCAGCCGGTGGCCCGGGACGAGGGTGCCGTCGTCGACCTGGGCGCGGATGCCGTCACGCACCTGCTCGAACGGCGCGGTGCCGGAGGTGTCGTCGACGACGAGTCGCAGCTCAGGCACGCTCCCACCACACCCACGCGCAGCCCGGGCCCCTCTCGCGGCGGGTCTCGCGCCACTCGGCGACGTCGAACGCGGGGTAGAAGGCGTCGCCGGGCACGTCGAGGTCGACCTCGGTGAGCACCTGGTGGGTCAGCAGCGGCATCGCCTCGGCGTAGACCTGCGCTCCCCCGGCCACGACGACGTCGGCGGCGGGGTCGGTCAGCGCCATCGCCTCGTCGAGGGAGTGGGCGACCTCGACACCGTCGACCGCCCAGTCGTGGTTGCGGGTCACGACGATCGTGCGCCGCCCCGGGAGCGGCCGGCCGATCGAGTCGTAGGTCAGGCGCCCCATCACCATCGTGAGGCCCATGGTCTCCCGCTTGAAGTGCGCGAAGTCCTCCGGGATGTGCCACGGGATGCGGCCGTGGTCGCCGATCACGCGGTGGCGCGCGTAGGCCGCGACCGCGACGACGCGGCGCGCCGGCTCAGACGGCAATGGGGGCCTTGATGACGGGGTGCGGGTCGTAGCCCTCCACCGTGATGTCCTCGAGCTCGAACCCGTCGATCTCGGTGACCGCAGGGTCCAGCACCAGCGTCGGCAGCGGACGGGGCTCGCGGGTGAGCTGGAGCCGGGCCTGCTCGACGTGGTTGAGGTAGAGGTGGGCGTCACCCATCGTGTGCACGAAATCCCCCACCTCCAGGCCCGTCACCTGGGCGACCATGTGGGTCAGCAGCGCGTAGGAGGCGATGTTGAACGGCACGCCGAGGAAGGTGTCGGCGGAGCGCTGGTAGAGCTGGCAGGACAGCCGGCCCGGACCGGTCTCGGAGGGCGCGACGTAGAACTGGAAGAGCGTGTGGCACGGCGGCAGCGCCATGTCGTCGACGTCGGCGACGTTCCACGCCGAGACGATGTGGCGGCGCGAGTCGGGGTTGGTCCGGATGCTCTCGACCACCCGCGCCAGCTGGTCGACGTGCCGGCCGTCGGGCGTGGGCCACGAGCGCCACTGGTGGCCGTAGACCGGGCCGAGGTCGCCGTGCTCGTCGGCCCACTCGTCCCAGATCGTGATGCCGCGCTCCTGCAGCCACGCCACGTTGGTGTCCCCGCGCAGGAACCACAGCAGCTCGCCGAAGACCGAGCGGGTGTGCACCTTCTTCGTCGTCACGAGCGGGAAGCCCGCGGCGAGGTCGAAGCGCATCTGGTGGCCGAAGACGCTCAGCGTCCCCGTGCCGGTGCGGTCGGTCTTCTCGACGCCCTCGTCGAGGATCCGCTGGAGCAGGTCGAGGTACGCGCGCACGGTGCGACTCTACGGCCTGCCGGCTCCGGCTTCAGGACCGCGGCACGCGCGCCTCGACGTACGCCGCGCTGGCGGGCAGCCGGAGCAGGCCGTCGACCACGAGCGGCTCGGACAGCCGGTCGAGCTCGACCCGCATCCGGTCCTGCACCTCGGGCGTCTGGGCGGCCCACGCGATGCCGAGGCCGGCGACCCCGCCCGTGGGCGCGGCCCAGAAGTCGTCCGGCGCCACGCTCCAGACCCAGTCGACCATCCGGGCGTCGACCACGCTGGCACCGGCGGCCGAGAACAGCCCGGCGAGCCCGTCGGGGGTGCGGGCGAAGTCGTCGGTCGCGGCGAGCCGCGGGAAGACCGGTTCGACGGCACCGCTCGCCTCGAGCACGGAGCGGAAGAGCGCGCCCTGCGCCTACGGGGCGGAGGTCCAGATGGTGGCCCGCACCCGTCCACCGGGGGCGGCGACCCGCACCAGCTCCCGGGCGCTCGCCCGCGGGTCGTCGACGTGGTTGAGCACGAAGTTGGCCGTCACGGCGTCGAAGCCGGCGCCCGCGTGGGGCAGGTCAGGCAGCGCTGCCACCGCGACGTCGTCGCCGAGCCGGCCCTGCGCCAGCGCCGCCATCTCCGGGTCGGCCTCGACCGCGACCGCGTCGTGGCCGCGACGCCGCGCCTCGGCGACCAGGGCCCCCGTGCCGCAGCCGACGTCGAGCAGTCGCGTCCCCGGCGGCAGCCCGTCCAGCATGGTCGGCACCGCACCGGCGCACAGCCCCGCGAAGCTCCGGGCATACGCCTCCGCCACGCCCGTCCAGACCCCCGTCACGGTCGACGACCCTACCGGCGCCACGACCTGTCACGCGGTGCGCCACGTCCCGCGCGGCGTGGGGTGCCGTCGTGACACGGTCCGTGCCGAGTCCCAGGGCCTGTCGAGTGCCGTTCCGACACGGTCCGTGACAGGAAAGGGGCGAGCGGGCCCCCGGAGCCGGCGCGTGCCGTGTCACATCCGTTGCCGTGGTTCAGCGCAACCGGATCGTCCCGCCGGCGTCGATGGTGACCGGCTCGGCGCACGTCCCGTCGCCGTCGCAGACGACCAGGGCGCGCCGCCCCGTCTCGGACTGGCGGACCGCGTCCGTGGCTCCGTGCCGGCGCGCGGAGTCGATGACGTAGGCCCACCCGCCGTCGGCCAGGGGGACGCCCTGGACGCTCACGTCGTAGCGGCCGGGTGGTTCGTACGCGCGCACCTGCGGCGGGTCGTCGAGCTCGGTCGGTGCGACGTCGAGGGGAGCCACGGCGCCGTCACCGTCGACCTGCAGCAGCTCGCCACTGCGCATCCGGACGGCGACCACGTCGTCGATCGCCACGAACTCCTCGATCCCGGGCAGCCCGACCACGACGTCCGGCAGGTGGAGGTCGCCGCCGGCGTACCAGACGACGGGCAGCGGGTTCGCCTCCTCGCGCACCGGCGGCGGGACGGGACGGCCGGCCCACCACGCCCAGCCTGCAGCGAGGGCCGCGACGACGACGAGGCCGACGAGGCCGCGACGCACGGTCCGGGCACGCGCCGCGGCGCGCTCCTGGCCCGCTCTCTCCAGCCACGGCTCGGGAGGGTCGGACGGGTCCGGGGGGCGCACCGCGTGCGGGACGGCCTCGCCCGGCCGGGGCGGCAGCCCGGCGCGCTCGCGTGCGTCCGCCCACAGCACGACGTCGACCTCCCGGTCACGGACCAGCCGGTCCCAGCCGCCACGGTGGGCCAGCAACGCGCCGCCGGCGGCCAGCCGTGCCTCGTCGGGGGCGACGCCCGCGTCCTCCAGGCCGCCGACCAGGTCGTGCCAGCGCACCGCGACGTAGCCGACGAAGTCGGCGTCGTGCTCGGAACGACCTGCCACGACCACCGCCCTCTCGTCTCGTCCGGGCTTGGGAGCGGAACCGTGCTGCGGATGCCTCAGGCGCTCAGCGACATCGGGCCGTAGACCTCGCGGTCGTGCTCGAACAGCGTCACCGCCGCCACGCCCTGCTCGGCGAGCTCGGCCCAGATCTCACCCACCCACGACTCCGCGTCGCCCTGCGTGGCGAACCGCTTGTCGGAGTGGCCGGCGGGAGCCACCTCGGCTCCCGACGCGTCCTCGAGGCGCCACCACCACGGCCGCTCGGAGGTCGACGGCTGACGGAAGGTCGGGGGCTGTCCGGGGAGCATCGCTCAGGCCTCCCGCACCGACGGGTCGACGAACGGTGGCTTCACCAGCCGGAACACCTCGCGCCGGCCCCGGACGTCGACGCCGACCTCCGCGTCCTCGGCGACCGTGACCGGGACGAGCGCCAGGCCGATCCCCTTGCGCAGCGTCGGCGAGAAGGTGCCGGAGGTGATGTCGGCGAGCGGGACGTCGTGGGTCAATGTGACCGACATGCCCGGGCGCGGGATGCCGCGGCCCACCGCGACCAGCCCGCGCAGCCGACGCTTCGGGCCCTCCTCCTTGACCCGGAGGACCGCGTCGCGACCCCAGAAGGCGTCCTTCTTCCAGCCGACCGCCCACGACAGCCCGGCCTCGACCGGGTTGGTGTCGAGGCTGATGTCCTGGCCGTGGAGCGGGTAGCCCATCTCGGTGCGGAGGGTGTCGCGGGCGCCGAGGCCGCAGGCCGTGATGCCCCACTCCTCACCGGCCGCCATCAACGCGTCCCAGAGGGCGCCGGCCGCGGCGTTGGCGACCACCAGCTCGTAGCCCCGCTCGCCGGTGTAGCCGGTGCGGCAGACCACGACGCCGACCGGCACGTCGGCCCCGAAGTCGGCCTCGACGAAGGACATGTAGGCGTGCCCGGTGGGCAGGCCCACCCGCTCGAGGACCTCGTCGGAGCGGGAGCCCTGGACGGCGAGGACCGCGTAGTCGTCGTGGTGGTCCGACACCGTGACGCCCTCCGGCGCGGCGGCCCGCAGCCGGCGCACGACCTCGGCGGTGTTGGCGGCGTTGGGGATCAGCAGGACGTGCTCGTCGTCGTGCCAGTAGGCGATGAGGTCGTCGACGATGCCGCCGGACTCGTCGAGGCACAGGGTGTACTGCGCCTGGCCCGGGGAGACCTTGGCCAGGTCGTTGGACAGCGTGGCGTTGACCAGGTCGACGGCGCCCGGACCGCTCACCAGTGCCTTGCCGAGGTGGCTCACGTCGAAGATCCCGACCGACTCGCGCACCGCGGTGTGCTCCTTGACGACGCCGGTCGGGTACTCCAGCGGCATCGACCAGCCACCGAACTCCGCGAACTTGGCTCCGAGGGCCTCGTGCCGGTCGTGGAGGGGCGACTGCTTGAGCGTGGTGGCCATGTCGCGCAACCTACCCCAGCCGGGGACGCCGTCGGCGGCTGCCGGGCCTCGCCTAGCATGCCCGGGTGACCACGTACACGCTGCGCAGCGCGAACCCCGCCAAGACCCGAGCCGACGCCGTCGTCGTGGGGGTGGTCTCCGGCCCGAAGGGGCCGCGCCTGTGCGACGCCGCCAAGGAGGTCAGCGCCGCCTACGGCCGCCGCCTGCGCCCCTTCCTGTCCACGCTGGGCGTGACCGGCAAGCCGGGCGAGGCGGTCAAGGCGCCGACGCGTGACGAGGTCAGCGCCCCGCTCCTGGTCTTCGTCGGCCTCGGCGACGACCCCAGCGACGCCACCGCCGTACGCCGTGCCGCGGGCGTCGCCGCCCGCAACGTCCCCAACGCCGCCTCGGTGGCGCTCGCGCTGCCCAGCGACACGCCCGAGCTCGTCGGCGCGGTCGTGGAGGGCCACCGCCTTGGCGGCTACACCTTCACCGCCTACAAGTCGGCGCCCTCGGAGTCGACCGCCCCGACCGACGTCGTCGTGCTGAGCCCGATCGCGCGTCGCGCGGAGGCCACCGCCGCCCTCGAGGCGGCCGAGGTGCTGGCCGACGCGGTCGCGCTGTGCCGCGACTGGGTCAACACGCCGCCCGCCGACTGCACCCCGCCGCTGCTGGCCGACCTGGTCACCGCCGCGCACAAGGAGGTCACCAAGGGTCGGGGCGCGCCGAAGGTGAAGCTCGAGGTCTTCGACCACGAGCAGCTCGCCGAGATGGGCTGCGGCGGCATCCTCAGCGTCGGCGACTCCTCCGTCGCCCCGTCGCGGCTGGCCAAGCTCACCTGGGCGCCCAAGGGAGCCGTGGCGCACCTCGCACTCGTCGGCAAGGGCGTCACCTTCGACTCCGGCGGCCTCACCATCAAGCCGTCGTCGAGCATGACCAACATGAAGGGTGACATGGCCGGCGCCGCCAGCGTGGTGGCCGCGACCCTCGCCATCGCCCGCCTCGGCCTGCCCGTCAAGGTCACCGCGTGGGCCCCGATGGCCGAGAACATGGTCTCCGCCACCTCGACGCGGCCCGGCGACGTGATCACCATGCACAACGGCCGCACGGTCGAGATCGCCAACACCGACGCCGAGGGCCGGATGCTGCTCGGCGACGCGCTGTCGCTGGCGATCGGCGAGGAGCCCGACGTCGTCGTCGACATCGCCACCCTCACCGGCCACATGCAGCTGGCGCTCGGCGACCGTGTCGGCGCCGTCATGGGCACCGACGACCAGGTTCCGGCGGTGCTCGCCGCGGGCGACGCCGCCGGCGAGCAGCACTGGCGGATGCCGATCCCCGAGGAGATGCGCGAGCGGGTCACCAGCTCCAAGATCGCCGACCTGCTGCAGCACGACTGGGTGCGCTGGGGCGGCGGGCTGTACGCCTCGGCCTTCCTGCGCGAGTTCACCGGCGGGCTGCCCTGGGCACACCTCGACATCGCCGGCAAGGAGATGAACACCGGCGCCCCCTACGGCCACGTCCCCTCCGGCGCCACCGGCTTCGGCGTCACCACGCTCGTCGCCTTCGCCCGCTCGCTCGCGGAGGCCTGAGGCCGGGGCCCGCGGGCCCGTACGGGGTGGGTCAGAGGCCGCGCGAGCGGCGCTCGGCCTTCTTGCGCGAGTTGTAGTCGCGCATCCGCTGCGGCACGCCGACGACGGCGGCGTCGTAGGACGGCACGCGGTGCCGGTTGGCGAACTCGTGCGCCCACTTCACGCTCGGCACGCGCCGCCGGGTCCACTCGCCGTCGTGCGCGACCAGCAGCAGCGTGACGTCGTTGACCGCGGTGCGCGGCTCGACGAAGCCCTCCACGCCCTGGCGGGTGCGGACGAACTGCTCGAGGTGCCGCACGTCCTCGCCGTCGGAGGCGCGTACGCGCGTCGAGCCGGTCCGCTCGGCGTCGCGCGCCGGACGGCTCGTGCGCCCCGAGCGCCGGAATCGATCGAACATGCCCATGCGCGTCATTCTGCCCGCCGACCCCGAACCGTGTCGCCGAACCCGCCGGTCGGGCTCACCCAGACCCGGTGTGGACAGCCTCGCAAAGAGTGCAAGGATGGGCGGCGCCGCACAGGCACGAGTCGAGCATGGTGGAGGGAACATCAGTGACGGACGGTGAGTTCGACGTCCTCGTCCTCGGGGCTGGTTCGGGCGGTTATGCCTGCGCCCTGCGGGCAGCCCAGCTGGGCCTGACGGTCGGCCTGGTCGAGAAGGGCAACCTCGGAGGCACCTGCCTCCACGTGGGCTGCATCCCGACCAAGGCGCTGCTGCACGCCGCGGAGGTCGCCGACTCCGCGCGCGAGGCCTCGCAGTTCGGCGTCTCCGCCAGCCTCGACGGCATCGACATGGCCGGCGTCAACGCCTACAAGGACAAGGTCGTCGACCGGCTGTTCAAGGGCCTGACCGGGCTGGTCAAGTCGCGGGGCATCACCGTGATCCAGGGTGCCGGCGTCCTCACCGGCCCGCGCGAGGTCACCGTCGACGGCACGGCCTACACCGGCAAGGCCGTCGTGCTGGCCTCCGGGTCCTACAGCAAGAGCCTCCCGGGCATCGAGGTCGACGGCGAGAAGGTCCTCACCTCCGAGCACGCCCTGCGCCTCGACCGCGTCCCTGCGTCGGCCATCGTGCTCGGCGGCGGCGTCATCGGCTGCGAGTTCGCCAGCGTGTGGAAGTCGTTCGGCTCCGACGTGACCATCGTCGAGGCGCTGCCGCGGCTCGTCGCGGCCGAGGACGAGGCCTCCTCCAAGGCGCTCGAGCGCGCCTTCCGCAAGCGCAAGATCAGCTTCCTCACCGGCACGCCCTTCCAGAGCGTGAAGACCACCGACACCGGCGTGGCCGTCACGGTCGAGGGCGGCGACGTGATCGAGGCCGAGGTGCTCCTCGTCGCGGTGGGCCGCGGCCCGTCGACCGACGGCCTCGGCTACGCCGAGCAGGGCATCGCCATGGAGCGCGGCTTCGTGCTCGCCGACGAGCGCTGCCGGACCAACGTCGAGGGCGTCTACGCCGTGGGCGACATCGTCCCCGGCCTCCAGCTCGCGCACCGCGGCTTCCAGCAGGGCATCTTCGTCGCCGAGGAGATCGCCGGCCTCGACCCGCAGCCGATCGACGAGACGGGCATCCCGCGCGTGACGTACTCCCACCCCGAGATCGCCTCGGTCGGCCTCGACGAGGCGCGGGCCCGCGAGCTGCACGGCGACGCGGTCACGGTCGTGACCTACGACCTCGGCGGCAACGGCAAGAGCCAGATCCTCCAGACCCAGGGCTTCGTCAAGCTGGTCGGGCTCACCGACGGCCCGGTGCTCGGCGTCCACATGGTGGGCGACCGCGTCGGCGAGCTCATCGGCGAGGCCCAGCTGATCTACAACTGGGAGGCCCACGCCGAGGACGTCGCCCCGCTGGTGCACGCCCACCCCACCCAGAACGAGGCGCTCGGGGAGGCCCACCTGGCCCTCGCCGGCAAGGCGCTCCACGCACACTCCTGACCACTCCCCAGACCCCACCCCACACGCGAGCGAAGGAACCACATGGCCTCCGAAGTCACCCTCCCCGCACTCGGCGAGTCCGTCACCGAGGGCACCGTCACCCGCTGGCTCAAGCAGGTCGGTGACACGGTTGCCGTCGACGAGCCGCTGCTCGAGGTCTCCACCGACAAGGTCGACACCGAGATCCCCTCCCCCGTCGCTGGCACCCTGCTGGAGATCAAGGCCAACGAGGACGACACCGTCGAGGTCGGCGCCGTGCTGGCCGTCGTCGGCGAGGAGGGCGAGTCGGCCGGTGACGCCACCGAGTCCGCCGAGCCCGAGGCGCAGCCCGCCGACGAGGCCGAGTCGGAGAAGAAGGCCGAGCAGGAGGAGCAGGTCGCCGAGGAGACCGGCGAAATGCCGGCCGGCGACGAGACCCCCGAGTCGGAGAAGGACGACGCCCCGGCGCAGTCCGAGCCCGCCGCGGAGCAGGCCGCGCAGTCCGGTGGTGGCTCCGGTGGTGGCTCCGGCACGCCCGTCACTCTTCCGGCGCTCGGTGAGTCCGTCACCGAGGGCACCGTCACCCGCTGGCTCAAGCAGGTCGGTGACGAGGTCGCGGTCGACGAGCCGCTGCTCGAGGTCTCCACCGACAAGGTCGACACCGAGATCCCCTCCCCCGTCGCCGGCACCCTGCTGGAGATCAAGGCCAACGAGGACGAGACCGTCGAGGTCGGCGCCGAGCTTGCGATCATCGGCTCGGGCGACGCCGCCCCTGCGCAGCAGGAGGAGCCCGCCGCCCCGGCCGCCGAGGAGAAGGCCCCCGAGCCGGAGCCCGAGCCGGAGCCCGAGCCGGAGCCCGAGCCGGAGCCCGAGCCCGCGAAGCAGGAGGCCCCGAAGCAGGAGACCCCGAAGCAGGAAGCGCCGAAGCAGGAGGCCCCGGCCCCGTCGCCGCAGGCCGCCGCGGCCTCCGAGGGTGGCCGCGACCAGTCGGCGTACGTCACCCCGCTGGTGCGCAAGATGGCCGACCAGCACGGCGTCGACCTCGGCTCGGTGCAGGGCACCGGTGTCGGTGGTCGGATCCGCAAGCAGGACGTCCTCGACGCCGCGGCAGCAGCGCAGCAGGCTGCCGCCGCCCCGGCCGCCGCTGCTCCGGCTGCCCCGGCCCCCGCCGCCGCGGGTGCCCCGCCGGCCGCTGCGGCCCCGACCTCGGCCTCCCCGTCGCCGCTGCGCGGCACGACCGAGCCGATGTCGCGCCTGCGCAAGGTGATCGCGTCGCGCATGGTGGAGTCGCTGCAGGAGTCGGCCCAGCTGACCCAGGTCATGGAGGTCGACGTCACTGCGATCGCCCGCCTGCGCGAGGCGTCCAAGGCCGACTTCCAGGCGCGCGAGGGCGTGAAGCTGACCTACCTCCCGTTCTTCGCCAAGGCCGCGATCGACGCGCTCAAGCTGCACCCCAAGCTCAACGCCGCGATCGACGCCGAGAAGAACGAGGTGACCTACTACGACCGCGAGAACATCGCGTTCGCCGTGGACACCGAGAAGGGTCTGCTCACGCCGGTCGTCAAGGAGGCGGGCGACCTGTCGATCGCCGGCCTGGCCAAGAAGATCGCCGACGTCGCCGAGCGCACCCGCACCAACAAGATCACGCCCGACGAGCTCTCCGGCGGCACCTTCACGATCACCAACCTCGGCAGCTTCGGGGCGCTCTTCGACACCCCGATCATCAACAAGCCGCAGGTCGCCATCCTCGGCCCCGGCGCCGTGGTGAAGCGTCCCGTGGTGATCGACGACCCCAACCTCGGCGAGACGATCGCGGTGCGCCACATGGTCCACCTCGCGCTCACCTACGACCACCGCCTGGTCGACGGCGCCGACGCGGGCCGCTTCCTCCAGGAGGTCAAGAAGCGCCTCGAGGCCGGTCAGTTCGAGGTCTGAGCCCAGCGGGCCGGAGCGAAGCGACGGCCCGCGTGACCTGCACCGACGCCCCCGCCCGCACCTGCGGGCGGGGGCGTCGTCGTACGCCCCATCACCACCCCATCCGGTAGTCCGCTGCGGTCGGCGGGTCCGGAGGCGCCAGCGACCGGCCGATCGCAGCGGACTACCGGATGGGGGTGTGGACAAGCGGTGGGCGTCGGGGCGGGCGACGCCACGCGAAAACGGCAGGCACGGTGTCGGTGCCGCCGCGTAACGTCCGGTGCTTGTGACGGTGACCGAGACCCAGCCCCGGACGACGTCGGCAGAGACCCCCGCGACGGAGGGACTGCCGGCGGGTCGGGTGCCGGTCGACTGGCGTCGCGTACGCCGCCCGCTGACCGTCGTGTGCCTGTCGATGGCGCTGGTCGGGGCGGTCGCCTCGTCGCTCGGCAGCGTGGTCGCCGGTCGCCTGGCCGAGTCCCCCACCTCGACCCTCGTCGCCCTCCTCGCGACCTGCGTCGTGGGTGGTGCGTTCGTCGACACCGCGGCCCGCACGCTGTGGGGCGTCGTGGTCGACCGGGCCGAGGGCCGCCTGCGCGCCGACCTGATCGACGCCGCGATGGCGCAGCCGCTCTCCGAGCTCTCCGAGCAGGCCGTCGGCGAGGTCCTCGACCGCATCGACGACGACACGTGGGAGGTCGGCCAGCTGATGCGCTGGGGCGTGTGGATGGCGCTGCGCACGCTGCTGTCGGCCGGGCCGCTGTGGATCGTCGCCGGGCTGACGTGGTGGCCCTCGGCGATCCTGTTCCCGCTGTGCGCGGTGCTGGTGTGGTTCGCGATCCGGCGGCTGCTGCCGCAGATCGCCGAGCGCAAGGTGCTGGAGGAGGCCGCCTGGACCGACCACGCCGCCTCGACCGAGGAGGGTGTCGCCGCCCGCGACGACGTCCGCACCTCGCTGGGCCAGTCCCACGTGCTGCGCCGCAACGCCGAGCTCGCCGCCGAGATCCACCGCCGGCTGCGCCGGGTGCTGGCGATCGAGGTCAGCGTCACCCGCCGCAGCGGCGCGCTGCTGCACGGCATCCTGGCCGCCACCGGCGTGGTCGGGGTCTCGCTCGTCCTGTCCGGCGACCTCACCACCGCACGGCTGGTGACCCTGTTCCTGGTCACCACGATGTTCGTCGGCCAGGTCGACATGCTCGCGCGCCACCTTCCCGACCTGCAGGAGGGCATGGGTGCGGTGCTGAGGCTGCGCGGCATGCTCGCGGTCCCGGCCGAGCCGGTGGGCGGCGCCGCGCTGCCGAGCGGTCCGCTCGACGTCGAGCTGCGCGGTCTGGCCTTCTCCTACGGCCACGGCACGTTCGCGCTGCGCGACGTCGACCTCGCCGTCCCCGCCGGCCACACCTGCGCGCTCGTCGGCCGCACCGGATCCGGCAAGTCCACCCTCGCCTCCCTGCTCTCGCGCGCCGTCGAGCCGCCGCGGGGCTCGGTGTTCGTCGGCGGCGCCGACGTGCGTGACCTCGACCTCCAGCTGCTGCGCTCCGCCGTCGGCGTGGTCACCCAGCGCACCGAGATCCTCGCCGGCAGCCTGGCCGACAACATCACCCTGTTCGGCGACGCGCCGCGCGAGCAGGTGGTCGCGGCCGTGGAGGAGCTCGGCCTCACCGACTGGGTGGCCGGCCTCCCCGAGGGCCTCGACACCCGCCTCGGCCCCGGGGGCACGACGCTGTCGGCCGGCGAGGAGCAGCTCGTCGCGTTCGCCCGCCTGCTCGTGCGCGACGTCAGCATCGTGGTGCTCGACGAGGCGACGGCCCGGATGGACCCGGTGACCGAGGCCCGCGTCGTCCGCGCCGCCGACCGGCTGATCGCGGGCCGCACCGGCATCCTCGTCGCCCACCGGCTCTCGACGACCGAGCGCGCCGAGCAGGTCGCCGTGCTCGAGTCGGGCCGCGTCGTCCAGCAGGGTCCGCGCGAGCGGCTCGCCACCGCCGACGGCCCGTTCCGCGACCTCCTCGCAGCGGCCGCCCACGAGGTCGCGGTCGAGGACCACCACCACGACGGCGACTCGATCGGCTCGGTGCGCCGCAGCACGACGCCGCCCGCGCCGCCTCACGTCGACCCGCCACTCGGGCTGCTGCGCCAGGTCTGGCACTGCATCCGGCTCAAGCCGGAGTGGGGCCTGCTCGGTGCGCTGCTCTTCCTGGTCGCGTCGATCACCGGTGCCTACGGCGCGGTCACGGGCTTCGTGTGGGGACACGTCGTCACCTCGCTGCAGGACGGCGACGTCCCGCTCCTGCTCGTGGTCGCGCTCGTCGCCTCGCTCATGGTGGGTCCGCTGCTGCTGTCGCAGGCGTTCTGGACCTACCCGCACTGGTGGGTCGAGGTCCGGATGCGGGTCCGCGCCGCGGTGCTCGCCGGCCAGACCTCGCAGCGTCGCCTCGTCCGCACCCCGCCGGGCGAGGTCGTCGCCCGCGCGATGGACGCCGACCGCATCGCCCGCTACACCGACCGCTGGGTCGACTTCGTCAACGGCCTCGTCGTGGCCGGGCTGACCGCGCTGATCGCCGGGACGTGGCTCGCCGGCGCGATCCTGCTCGCCGTCATGACCGCCTCCGCCCTGGCCTCCTCGCTCGGGCGGCGGGTGGCCGGGCGGTCCGCGGCGGCCGCGTCCGCGGCCCGCGCCCGGTTCGGGCAGGCGCTGGTGTCGACGCTCGAGTCGATCCGCACCGTCAAGCTGGCCGCGGCCACCCCCCAGCTCCACCACCACCTCCGCGAGGTCGACGGCGGCCGGGTCGACGCGGCGGTGCGCGAGCACCGCGTGCAGTCCCTGCTCGACGGCGTCCCCGTCGTCATGGTGCAGTGCGGCGTCGTCGCCGCGTGGGGTGGTCTGCTCGCCGGTCGCTGGGAGCTCGCGACCGCGCTGCTCGTCGCCAACGCGGTCAGCGGCTTCGACTGGTTCGGCCGGGTCGCGGGCGCCGTCGTGACCGAGGCGCCCGGCACCCGCGCCTGGATGCACGCCACCAGCGCGCTGGCCGGCGGCGGTGACCTGATGGTGCTGCCGGCCGGGATGGACCTCTCCGCCGGCACGGCCGACGCACCCCCGACGCCGGTGCGCGACCCGCTGCGCACCCTGACCCTGCGTGAGGTGTCCGCCGTCCACGACGACGGGACGCTCGGCGTGCAGGCCGTCGACCTCGAGGTGCGCTCCGGCGAGCTCGTGCTGCTGCTCGGCCAGGTGGGCTCGGGCAAGTCGAGCCTGCTCGGCGCGCTCGCCGGCCTGGTCAGCAGCACCGGCGAGATCCTCTGGAACGACCAGCCGGTCGACGACCCGCAGACCGCGCTCCGGCCCGCCCGCGTCGCCCACGTCGCCCAGGTCCCCCGCGTGCTGTCCGGCACCTTCACCGGCAACGTCGGTCTCGACCACCCCGGCCGTCCGGTGATGCCGGCGCTCGACGCCGCCCGGATGGGGCGCGACGTCGCGGAGGCCGGCGGCCCGGACTCGCTCGTGGGGCACCGCGGCGTACGCCTCTCCGGCGGGCAGGTGCAGCGGCTCGCGCTCGCCCGGGCGCTGGCGTGCGACGCCGACGTGCTGCTCGCCGACGACGTCTCCTCCGCCCTCGACGCCGCCACCGAGATCGAGCTCTGGGAGGCACTGCGGGCCCGCGGTTCGGCGGTGATCGGCGCGACCAGCAAGGCCGCGGCCCTGGCCCGCGCCGACCGGGTCGTGGTGCTCGACGCCGGCCGGGTGGTCGACCAGGGGCCGTGGGAGCGGCTGACCGCGCGCTGGGGCCACCTCGCCGGCTGACCGGCCGACGGCCCGACCGCCGCCCGGACCGCGGCCGGGCTTTGGCCCGCATGGTTGGGTGGGCGCATGCGCGTCGTCATCGCCGGAGCGTCCGGGTTCCTCGGCACCCACCTGACCGAGCACCTGCGGGTCCACGGCCACGAGGTGACCACGCTCGTGCGCCGCGACCCCACGTCGTCGCACGAGTCCCGCTGGGACCCCGCGCGCGGGGAGGTGGACGCCGCGGTCGTCGCCCGCGCGGACGCCGTGGTCAACCTGGCCGGCGCCAGCATCGCCGGCAACCCGCACTCCGGCCGGTGGGCCGAGGAGGTGCTGGAGAGCCGGATCTCGACGACCGGCCTGCTCGCCCGCACCATCGCGGCCGCCGAGCGTCCGCCGGCGTTCCTCGCCGGCAACGGCATCGGGTGGTACGGCGACCACGGCGACGCGCTCGTCACCGAGGACGCGGACAGCCACGGCGACGCCTTCCTCACCCGGGTCACCCGGGAGTGGTCCGCGGCCGCCGAGCCGGCCCGCGAGGCCGGCGCCCGCGTGTGCGTGCTGCGCACCGCACCGGTGATGGACCGCACCTCTCCCCCGCTCAAGCAGCTGCGGCTGCTGTTCAAGGCAGGGCTCGGCGCGCGCCTGGGCTCGGGCGAGCAGTACTTCCCGATGATCTCGCTGCGCGACTGGATCGGCGCGGTGTCCTACCTGCTGGAGTCGCGCGACGTGTCCGGCGCCTTCAACCTGTGCTGCCCGACGACGCCGACCAACGCGGAGTTCACCCGGGAGCTGGCCCGCGCGGTCCGGCGCCCGGCGTTCCTGGTCGCACCGGCCAAGATCCTCGAGGTCGCCGCCGGCGACCTGTCCTCGGAGCTCCTGGCCTCGGTCAACGCGCGACCGGCCGCGCTCGAGCGTGCCGGCTACGACTTCGAGGACGAGGACGTGCGCGAGGTGCTGGCCGCCGCGCTGGCCTGACCGGTCGCCTCCGCGACCCGCCAGCTGCCGCCGCGGCGCACGAGGACCACCTCGCGCGTGGCCGGCCGCCCGACCGGCAGCGGCACCGACCCTGACGGACCGCCGACGGCCCGCGCCCCCACCACCCGGTCGGTGGTGCGCAGCACCAGCCGGCGCGGCGCGCGCGCCACCACCTGCAGGGCCAGCACCTGCGTGGTGAGGCCCTCGACCCTCAGGCCGCGCCCGGCGTAGCGGCGCAGCAGCGCGACGTCGGCCGCACCCGCGCGCGAGCCCGCGACGTAGAGGCGGCGCAGCGCGCCCGCGTCGCCGTCCGCCCAGGCCGCGGACCGCCGCTCGTCCCATGCGGCGAGCACGCCGGCGGGTCCCCGCACCGCCGCGGACACAGACCCCGTGTCCGTCGAGCCGGCGGCCGCGCCGGTCGTCGCCGCACCCTCCGGACGGGACCGGCTCCACCCCACGACGGCCGTGAGGACGAGGCAGGCACAGGCGAGCGCGGCCAGGGCGGGGATTAGGCGGCGTGGGTCCACCCCACCACCCTCGCCGATCCGGCGGCCGGACGTCGGCCGTCATCCACAGGGACGACGGGCGTAGGCTCGCCGACATGTCGCTGGACGTGAACGCGCTGGACTTCGAGGTCGCCGGGCTCGGCGACGACGCCGTCGACTACCTCGCCGCCTGGGACGTCCAGCGGCGCGTGCACGAGGAGGTCGTCGCCGGCACCCGCGGCGACACCGTCCTGCTCCTCGAGCACCCGCCAGTCTTCACCGCCGGCAAGCGCACCGACCCGCACGAGCGCCCGGCCGACCCGGGCGGCGCGCCCGTCATCGACGTCGACCGCGGCGGCAAGATCACCTTCCACGGCCCCGGCCAGCTCGTCGGCTACCCCATCGTCTCGCTGCCCGACCACGTCAAGGTCGTCGACTACGTCCGCCGCGTCGAGGAGGCCCTCATCGCGGTGTGCACCGACCTCGGCGTGACGACGGCACGCATCCCCGGGCGCAGCGGCGTCTGGCTGCGCGAGGACGACCGCGGCCCCGAGCGCAAGATCGCCGCGATCGGCATCCGGGTCAGCCGCGGCGTCACGATGCACGGCTTCGCACTCAACTGCGACGTCGACCTCGGGTGGTACGACCGATTCGTGCCGTGCGGCATCGCCGACGCCGGCGTCACCTCCCTGAGCCGCGAGCTCGGCCACGACGTGACCGTCCAGGACGTCCTGCCCAGCGTGCGGCAGCACCTCGCGACCTACCTCGCGTGGGGCCCCTACGACGCGACCCCGGACTACGACGCCCGCCCGGAGCCGGGCCGGGGTCCGCGGATCCAGCTGGTCACGCCGGGCGCCTGACGGACCGTCCCGGAGGCGGCCCCGGGCCTCGTTGACCCCGGCGCTCCCGCGGTGCCACGCTGGCAGTGCGGGGGTCACGATCCTGGAGGTCGTCATGGCCGGTCGCACCACCCCACGCCGCGTTCCCCGCGGCTACGACTCCGCTCCCCGTCGCGCCCCGCGCGGCGTCCGAGGCGGGCAGTACGTCGCCGACCCACCCGACGGCGACGTCGTGGTGTTCGTCATCGGCATGCGCATCAACCGGATCCGCAAGGTGCGCAGCTGGTGGCCGACCTTCGTCGGCATGCCGCAGATGCTGCGCGAGCTCGCGAAGGAGGACCGTGGGCTGCTGGGCGTCCAGTCGTACTGGTCCGGGCGGACGCTGCTGACCATCCAGTACTGGCGCAGCGCGGAGGAGCTCGGCGCCTACGCCCGCGACGCCTCGCTGTCGCACGCCCCGGCATGGGCGGCCTTCAACCGCGACGCGGCCGGTTCCGGCGACGTCGGGATCTTCCACGAGACCTACGTGGTGCCCACCGACCGCATCGAGAGCGTCTACGGCAACATGCCCGCGTACGGCCTCGCGGCTGCCGTCGGGTCCATCGGGCGCGGCGAGCGCTCCGCCCGCGGCACCGCCCACCAGCGGCTCTCGACGACCGAGCCCGACTACGTCGAGACCCCGGCCGGACCGGGGCGCTCGGAAGGGTGATCTCCGTGACCGCGACGCCTGCTTCGATGGCCGCATGAGCCGGACGTCCGTCAACCTGACCGTCAACGGGGACCCCCACGTGGTGGAGGTGGACACGCGGCGCTCGTTGCTCGACCTGCTGCGCGACGACCTCGGCCTCACCGGCACGCAGAAGGGCTGCGACCAGGGTGCGTGCGGCGCGTGCACCGTCCACCTCGACGGCCGGCGCCGGCTGTCCTGCCTGACCCTGGCCGTGCAGGCCGAGGGCCACGACGTCACGACCATCGAGGGGATCGGGTCCGCCGACGACCTGCACCCGGTCCAGCAGGCGTTCATCGACTGCGACGCGTTCCAGTGCGGCGCGTGCACCGCCGGGCAGGTGATGTCGGCGGTCGCGCTGCTCGACGAGGTCGAGCGGCCGGACGCCGAGGAGGTGCGCGAGCTGATGAGCGGCAACCTGTGCCGCTGCGGGGCCTACCCGCGCATCGTCGACGCCGTCCTCGCCGCTTCCCGTCAGGAGGCGTGAGCGTGCACCCCTTCACCTACGTCCGCGCCGACGACCTCGAGACCGCCGCGGCCGCCCTGACCTCCGACGCCGTCGCCCGTGCCGTCCAGAACCCCGACGACGTGGTGCTGCTCGCCGGCGGCACCACGCAGTACGACCTGATGCGCGACGGCGTGTGGTCACCCGGCACCCTCGTCGACATCAGCGGCCTCCCGCTGACCGACGTCGAGGTCGAGGGCGACCTGCTCGTCGTCGGCGCCGGCGTCACGATGGCCGACCTCGCGGCGCACGACGCCGTCGCCGGGCTCGACGTCCTGCGCGACTCGCTGCTGCTCGCCGCGTCGCCCCAGCTGCGGACGATGGCCACCGTCGGCGGCAACCTGCTCCAGCGCACCCGGTGCCGCTACTACCGCGACCCCGGGGTCGTGCAGTGCAACAAGCGGGTGCCCGGCAGCGGGTGCGCGGCGGTCGAGGGCACCGCGCGCATGCACGCCGTGCTCGGCGTCGACGCGGGCTGCATCTCGGTCCACCCCTCCGACCTCGCCGTCGCGCTCGTGGCGCTCGACGCGCGAGTACGGCTGCACGGCCCCGACGGCGCCCGCACGGTGCCGGTCACCGACCTCCACGTGCGGGCCGACGAGGACCCGACGCGCGACAACACGCTGCGCGCCGGCGAGGTGCTGACCCACCTCGAGATCCCGGTGCCGGACGCCCGCACCGGCTACCTCAAGGTCCGCGAGCGCGCGTCGTACGAGTTCGCGCTCACCTCCGCGGCCGTGGTCGCGCGGGTCGAGGACGGGCGCCTCGCCCACGTCGCGATCGGGCTCGGCGGCGTCGGGTCGGTGCCGTGGCGGGCCCGCCGCGCCGAGGACGTGCTGGCCGGGCAGCGACCCACGCTGGAGCTGTTCGAGCAGGCCGTCGAGGCCGAGCTCGCGGACGCGTTCACCGTCCCGGGCACCACCTTCAAGCCCGAGCTCGCGCGCCGCACCCTCGTGCGCCAGCTCCGCGACGTGACAGGAGCGAGCGAGTGACCACGACGTCCGAGCGCACCGACAGCCGCACCGGCGAGCCGGTCATCGGGGACGGCGCGACCCGCGTCGACGGACCGCTCAAGGTGACCGGCGAGGTGCCGTACGCCGACGACCTCGCGCCGCGGGACGCCCTGGTCGGCGTGCTGGTCGGCAGCACCGCCACGGCCGGCACCCTCACGCTGGTCGACACCACCGACGCGCTGGCCGCGCCCGGTGTCGTCGAGGTGATCACCCACCACAACGCCCCGCAGGTCGTCCGGCCCGACGAGTCGGCCGCCGGCCGCGCCCCTGTCCCGCCCTTCCAGGACGACCAGGTCCGCTTCCGCGGCGACTACGTCGCGCTCGTCGTCGCCCAGACGCGCGAGGAGGCGGTCCACGCCGCCTCGCTGCTCCACGTCCACGTCGACGACGCCGAGCCGGTGGTCGACCTCAACGACCCGCGCGCCACCCGCGAGGGCGACGACCCGGTCGGGGCCGACAGCGTCCGCGGCGACCTCGACCGCGGGCTCGCGGAGGCCGAGGTGGTCGTCGAGGCCGACTACGTCACCGGCGACAACACCAACAACCCGATCGGCCTCTTCGCCGCGTGCGCGCAGTGGGACGGCGACGCCCTGACCATGTGGGCGACCACCCAGTGGCCGTTCAACGTCGCGGCCAGCCTCGCCGAGGCGTTCGGCGTGCCCCGCGAGGGCGTGCAGGTGCTGTGCCCCTACCTCGGCGGCGGCTTCGGCTCCGGCCTGCGGCCCTGGCCGTTCATCCACGCCGCCGCGATGGCCGCGCGGGTGGTCGGCCGGCCGGTGCGGGTGGTGCTGAGCCGGCCGCAGATGTTCACCGGCATCGGCCACCGACCCGAGACCGTCCAGCGGGTGCGGCTCGGCGCCCGGCGGGACGGCACCCTGACCGCGGTGGAGCACACCGCGACCGTCCCCGTCGCGCTCGACGACGACAACCCGGAGGACGTCGTCTCCGGGACCCGTCAGGGCTACGCGGTCGAGCACCTGCGCACGGACGTCGACCAGGTCCGGCTGCACATCCCGCCGCCGGGCTCGATGCGTGCGCCCGGCGAGGCGCAGGGCAACTTCGCCCTCGAGACCGCGCTCGACGAGCTCGCCGTCGAGCTGGACGTCGACCCGGTGGAGCTCCGGCTGCGCAACTACGCCCACACCAACCCCGACCAGGACGACCTGCCGTGGTCGAGCAAGGCGCTCGACGAGTGCCTGCGCCGCGGCGCCGAGCTGATCGGCTGGGACGACCGCGACCCCGCGCCGCGCTCGATGCGCGACGGCGACGACCTCGTCGGCTACGGCATGGCCGCCGTGTCGTTCTTCTACTTCCAGCAGCCCTGCTCCGTACGCCTCGTGGTCCGCGCCGACGGCACCGCCGCGGTGCACTCCTCGGCGATGGACATCGGGACCGGGACCTACACGGTCGTCACCCAGGTCGCGGCCCGCCACCTCGGCCTCGACCTGGCCGACGTCGAGGTCGTGCTGGGCGACAGCAGCCTGCCCGCCTCTCCCCCGGCCGGCGGGTCCGGCCTTGCGATGGCGATCAGCAACGCGGTCGCCCGCGCCGCCGCGTCGCTGCTCGACGACCTCGGTCTGGGCGACGCCCCCGGGCTGGAGGCACTCTCCGGAGCCGTTGGCCAGCGTGACGAGGTGTCCGCGGAGGCCACTGCCACCCCGCCCGACCCGGCGGAGGTCGGCATGTCCCCCTCGGGCGCGTTCGGCGCGAAGTTCGCCAAGGTCCGCGTCGACGCCGACCTCGGGCTGGTGCGGGTCGAGCGGCTGGTGTCGGTCGTCGACTGCGGCGAGGTGCTCAACGAGCGCACCGCCCGCAGCCAGGTCGTCGGCGGGACCGTCGGCGGCATCGGCCACGCGCTGCTCGAGCACACCGTCACCGACCTGCACGCCGGCCCGCAGACCGGGCGGATCACCAACGCCCACCTCGCCGACTACCTCGTCGCGGTCAGCGCGGACGTGCCCGACCTCGAGGTCGAGTTCGTGGGCGGTCCCGACCGGCTCAACCCGGTCGGGGTGAAGGGCGTCGGCGAGATCGGCCTGTGCGGGGTCGCGGCGGCCATCGGCAACGCCGTCTTCCACGCCACCGGGCGACGCGTGCGCCGGCTCCCGATCACGCCGGACCTGCTGCTCTGAGGCGCTCTCGGACGCGGTGCCCAGCGCGGCCGAGGGCGAATTGGGCGGGCATCCGGCCCGGCGTAGAGTGACGACGTGACTGCCCCTGCACCCGAAGGACGCAAGCTCCTCCGCCTGGAGATCCGCAACGCCGAGACGCCGATCGAGCGCAAGCCGGAGTGGATCAAGACCAAGGCGAAGATGGGCCCGGAATACACCGCCCTGCAGAACCTGGTGAAGTCCGAGGGACTCCACACGGTGTGCCAGGAGGCCGGCTGCCCCAACATCTTCGAGTGCTGGGAGGACCGCGAGGCCACCTTCCTCATCGGCGGCGAGCAGTGCACCCGGCGCTGCGACTTCTGCCAGATCGACACCGGCAAGCCCGCCCCGCTCGACCGCGACGAGCCCCGCCGCGTGGCCGAGTCGGTGCAGAAGATGCAGCTCAAGTACGCCACCATCACCGGCGTCGCCCGCGACGACCTCCCCGACGGCGGTGCGTGGCTCTACGCCGAGACCGTCCGCGCGATCCACGCCCTCAACCCCGGCACCGGGGTGGAGAACCTGATCCCCGACTTCAACGGCAAGCCCGACCTGCTCACCGAGGTCTTCGAGTCGCGCCCCGAGGTGCTGGCCCACAACGTCGAGACCGTGCCGCGGATCTTCAAGCGGATCCGTCCCGCGTTCCGCTACGACCGCTCCCTCGACGTGATCACCCAGGCCCGCGACTTCGGGCTGGTGACCAAGTCCAACCTCATCCTCGGCATGGGCGAGACCCGCGAGGAGGTCTCGCAGGCGCTGCGCGACCTGCACGAGGCCGGCTGCGAGCTGATCACCATCACCCAGTACCTCCGCCCTCCCCGCGCCACCACCCCGTCGAGCGGTGGGTCAAGCCCGAGGAGTTCGTCGAGCTCAAGGCCGAGGCCGACGAGATCGGCTTCGCCGGCGCCCTGTCCGGACCGCTCGTCCGCTCGTCCTACCGCGCCGGCCGGCTGTACGGTCAGGCCATGGACGCCCGCGCCGCCGCGACCGTCTGACCCCGTCTGACCCGCACCTCCGCACCGCACACTCACCAGCCAGGACAAGGCCAGCTATGTCGACCCCCGCCTCCACGCCCAGCTCGCGCCGTGGACAGATCATGCAGACCTACCAGATGGCCAAGCGCAGCGACCCGCGCCTGGGCCTGATCCTCCTCGCGACCTTCCTGGTGGGCGCTGCGGTCGGCTTCGGCCTGATGTGGCTGCTGCCCGGCGACGGCGTCCTCTCGCTGGTCATCTCGATCATCAGCGCGCTGATGATCGGCATCCTCGCGGCGCTGATCGTCTTCGGTCGGCGCGCGCAGAAGGCGGCCTACACCCAGATGGAGGGCCAGCCCGCGGCCGCCGCCGGCGCGCTCCAGATGCTGCGCCGCGGCTGGAAGGTCGACCCGGTCGTCGGGTTCACCAAGCAGCAGGACGTCGTGCACCGCGTCGTCGGCCCGCCCGGCATCGTCCTGGTCGGCGAGGGCTCGAGCCAGTCGCGCGTCAAGGCGCTGCTCGCCACCGAGCGCAAGAAGCACGAGCGGGTCGCCTACGAGGTCCCGATCCACGAGGTCGTGTGCGGTCGCGGCCACGGCGAGGTGCCGCTGCCCAAGCTGGTGCGCCACGTCCAGAAGCTCGGCCGCAACGTCAAGCCCGCCGAGATGACCGACATCCTCCAGCGGCTCAAGGCGCTCGACGCCCAGCGCGGCAAGCTGCCGCTCCCCAAGGGCCCGGTCCCGACGTCGATGAAGGGCATGCGCTCGCAGCAGCGCGGTCGCTGACCCTCTCGCGGAACCGGCAGCGGTCGACGGTCGTCGCAGCCACATGACGGCCCCCACGTCGCGCCGGCTCGCGCCAGCGGCCATCGCCTGCGCGGTGATCCTCCTCCTGGTGGCGCTGGTGGTGGCCTGGTCCGTCGCCGGCCACCGCCGGCAGGAGGCCCCGATCCGGGCGACGTTCGACCGCGCCGAGGCCGCGCCCGGTGGGCTGCGCCTCTTCGGCGTCGAACGACGTCTTGCGACCCAGCGGATGCGCGGCTTCTGGAGCCGCTGCGGAGCCGGGACGTACGACGCCGACGTGCACCGCGCCGGAGCCCGCGGTGCCGAGGTCGACCTCGTGTTCCGCCCGCGGCCCAGCTTCGGAGGGTGCGGCGGCGACGACCAGGTCGACCTCGGGCCCTCCTCCGGCATCGACGAGGGCCTGTTCGTCCCGCTCGAGGGGCCGACGCCGGCCACCGTCCGCGCAGTGGGCGGCGCGAGCGAGCTCCGGGTGGTCGACCCCACCGTCGGACTCGTCCCGCCGGACGGCTGGGAGTCGGAGCCTGCTGCAGCGGGCTCCACCACCGCCGTGACGCGCCGGACGTGGGTGGGACCCACGGGCCAACGCGCCGTCGTGACCCAGCCCGCGGCGTACGTCGACGACGCCCCCGACGCCTGGCTGCTCACCGGGGACCTCGGCGACCTCCCGATCGACGTCGCCGACGCCCCCAGGATCGAGGGTGACCTCGGGCTCGAGCTGCGCGGCACCGAGGTCGCGGCGTCGTTCGTGTCCTACTCCCCCGACGACCTCGTGCACGTCCGGCTCACCACGAGCGACGGCCACGCGGTCGCGGACCTCGACGTGAGCGGTGTGGACGCCCTCGACCTCCGTGACCTCGTCCTGGGACTGCGCGTCAGGTCATGACGCGGGCCGCGCCGGGACCCGGCGGCGGGATCCGTCCAGCCACGCTGCACGTCCCAGCCCCGTGCACCCCGTGAACCGGACTCTCAGCGCGTACGCGCTCCTCCTCCTCGCCGGGGTGCTGGTCCTCGCCACCGTCGCGCTCGCGTGGGGTCACCGCGACCAGGCTGCTCCTCAGCCAGCCCACTTCGCGGAGGCGACGGTGGCCCCCGGAGGCGTCCGCCTCCTCGGACTGGGGCACGACCAGCGGTCCAGGTCGTCGTGGTGGTGGCGCGACTGCGACGGCGGGAGCTACGACCACTCCGCCGAGCAATCGGGCGACACCCTCCGCGTCGACCTCACCTACGTGCCGAGCCCCCACCTGGGCAGCTGCCCGGTCGAGGAGAGCTGGCGCGCCGGGGGCGGTGGGCGCGACGGAAGCATCTTGATCCCCCTCGACGGTCCCCCGCCGACCACGGTGGTGGTCGAGGGCGACACCACACCACACCCCGTCGTCGAGCCGGACCTCGAACCCGTCTTCCCGGCCGGCACCGCCTGGGAGGAGACCGGCGACTTCTACCGGCCGGCGCCCGCAGGCGACGGGGAGACCACGCGGTCGTGGACCGCGACCAGCGGCCGCGCGCGAGTCGACCTCACCTACGTCACGGGCTACGTCGGGCAGGCACCCGACGCCTGGGTGCGGACCGGCGACCTCGCACCGGCCGTCCCCGCTCGGCGGGTGCGGACGGCTGACGTCGAGGACGACCTCCGGCTCGGCGGCGTGCCGGTCGTCGCCCGGCTCGCGTGGGTCCGCGGCCAGGCCGAGGTCGACGTCATGACCCCGGACGACCGGGTCGTCCTGCGGATGGTGGCGTTCTCGATGGGCACCGCGGAGGTGGTCCACCTCCTGCGGTCGTTCGCCGCGGCGAACCCGTGAGTCAGATCGTGACCGTGCGGGTCCCTGCGGCGAGGTCGTGGACCCCGCGACCGTCGAAGGTCAGCAGCGGCGGCACGAGGAGCGCGACCAGCACGCTGCGGAGCAGGGCGCGCAGCAGCGACACCGGCCTCGACGGGTCGCGGTGGTCGACGACGCGTACGCGCGTCACGAGCTTGCCGAAGGACCCGCCCGTGGTGGCGGTGAACAGCGCGGACTCGAGCACGAAGAGGCCGAGGGTGCCGAGCCCGTTGGGGTTCGAGCCCAGCACGCCGACGGCCACGAGGCCCTCGACGACGGCCAGGCAGGCGAACCAGTCGACGACCAGCGCGAGGATCCGGCGGCCCCAGCTCGCGTTCTCGAGGGTCGGTGTTACGGCGCTCGTCACGCCACCAGCCTAGGAGGCTGTCGGGAGCCGCCACCTGCCGGTCACACGTAACACGGCCGAAACAAACGGGATACGGTCAAGAAACTGCCCCCCGCTAGTGTCGGCGCCACGGTGCAACGAGGCTCCGTTCCCGACGCTGCAATCTCGACGGCCGCGAGAGGTCCGTCAAGGAGGACACCGAATGTTCAACAACTCCGATGAGCTCCTGAAGTTCATCAAGGACGAGGGCGTCGAGATGATCGACGTCCGCTTCTGCGACCTGCCGGGCGTGATGCAGCACTTCACCGTCCCGGCCTCCTCCTTCGACCAGAGCGTCTTCGACGACGGCCTCGGCTTCGACGGGTCCTCGATCCGCGGCTTCCAGGCGATCAACGAGTCGGACATGTCGCTCTTCCCGGACCCGACGACGGCCTACCTCGACCCGTTCCGCAAGTCCAAGACGCTCAACGTCAACTTCTTCATCCACGACCCGATCACCGGCGAGGCCTACAGCCGCGACCCGCGCAACATCGCGCGCAAGGCGCTGGCCTACCTCGACTCGACCGGCATCGCGGACACCGCGTACTTCGCCCCCGAGGCCGAGTTCTACATCTTCGACAACGTCCGCTACTCCACCGGCGTCAACGAGGGCTACTACCACATCGACTCCGTCGAGGGCTGGTGGAACTCCGGCAAGGAGGGCGAGGAGAACAAGGGCTACAAGACGCGCCTCAAGGGCGGCTACTTCCCGGTCGAGCCCTACGACCACTACAGCGACCTGCGCGCCGACATGGTCAAGAACCTCGAGGCCTGCGGCCTGCAGGTCGAGCGCGCGCACCACGAGGTCGGCACCGCCGGCCAGGCGGAGATCAACTACCGCTTCGACACGCTGCTCAAGGCCGCGGACGACGTGATGAAGTTCAAGTACCTCATCAAGAACACCGCGTGGGAGCAGGGCAAGTCGGTCACCTTCATGCCGAAGCCCATCTTCGGCGACAACGGCTCTGGCATGCACGTGCACCAGTCGCTGTGGAAGGACGGCGAGCCGCTGTTCTTCGACGAGACCGGCTACGCGGGCCTCTCCGACACCGCCCGCTGGTACATCGGCGGCATCCTCAAGCACGCCCCGTCGCTGCTCGCCTTCACCAACCCGACGGTGAACTCCTACCACCGCCTCGTGCCGGGCTTCGAGGCGCCGATCTCGCTGGTCTACTCCTCGCGCAACCGCTCCGCCTCGGTCCGCATCCCGATCACGGGCGCGAACCCCAAGGCCAAGCGCGTCGAGACCCGCTTCCCCGACCCGTCGGCGAACCCGTACCTCGCGTTCGCGGCACTCATGCTCGCCGGCATCGACGGCGTCCAGAACAAGACGGAGCCCGCGGCCCCGATCGACAAGGACATCTACGAGCTGCCGCCGGACGAGATGGCCGACATCGACCAGGTGCCCACCAGCCTCGGTGCCGTCCTCGACGCGCTCGAGGCCGACCACGAGTACCTGACCCGCGGCGGCGTCTTCACCGACGACCTGATCGAGACCTGGATCCACTTCAAGCGGACCCAGGAGATCGCCCCCGTGCAGCTGCGCCCGCACCCGCACGAGTTCGAGCTCTACTACGACATCTGATTCCGGGGTCCTCGTGACCTGCGGCTTGATGCCTGAAACGGCGTCTGAACTGCGAGAACGTCTTCCGACTTCTTCCAGCGTCAGGCGCCGTTTCTCATCCTTGTGCGTACCCATTGCACCCCACGGCGGGGAGGGGCAACAGCCTTGGCCCGCACCTTCGCAAGCGTCTGCGCGGAGCGGTCCGATCTGCACACATCCGACGAGGGGTCGCCACCCCGCTCCGTGAGCGAGCTCCGTAGAGCTTCGACCAGCTCCACGGCGGATGGGTGCTCGAGCGTAGGTGGTGATCAGGCGCACCTCGGGCCTTGTTCCGCGCCGGCTGCACAACACGGCCAGTGCCCAGCAGTGGCCAACGCGATTGGAGCGTCGCGAGAGAAACGGTGTCACGTCCGGCTAATCCGGGCTCAGACACCGTCGCGTGGCGTAGGCGTGTCCGGCCGAGGTGAGCGGGCTCCTTCGTGTCGTCACCGTCCCGGAGGGCTCGCTCAAGGTTGGCGCTGACCATGCGTCGCGGGAAGGACACGACAGGGAGACCGAGCGAGCGGTAGCCCGTGCTCGGCGGCCTCGGCCCACATCAAGGCCGCGGCGTGGTCGAACCTCCCGGATGCGTCGCTCTCAACGAACCGCGCGACGCGTGCTGAGATGTGGGCCGTCATGCTGGCACCACGTCGAGTTGCCTCAGACCGAGCATGTTGCGCTCCTCGGGCGGGGTGCGCCCGCCACACTGCGCCCGCACCGACTGGATCTTCGGCCCCACGGCCCTCACCCCGGACGAGGAACCCGCGCACTACCCGGTGTTCCCGCTCTCGACGGTTGGCGTCAGCGAGCCCGCACCGACCTGAGGGTGCCTCGCCGTTGTCAGGTTTCCCGGCTCTTCCCAGATGAGGGTGTAGGTCGGCCGGGCGCGTCGGTCCGCAGATAGACGTCGAGGTCTCCCGACGGTGGAGGTTCCGACGTCATCCATCCGAAAGACCTCGACGTGACCGACGCTACCCCGTCGGCCGGCTTCGGCCGCCCTGACCTGACCGCCTTCGCGTCTCATTCCAACCGACCCTGATCGAGTCTGTTGACCCCCTCGACGAGAACGCAGCGACATCACAGCCACCCAACCCCGACCGTCCGGGAACCTGGGACACGTCACATGGCCTGTGCTGCGGGCGTGTCGAGTGGGTCGTCCACGGGCGACGCAGGAGCGTCGACGCGACGTGCCGAGAGGTGGTTCCAACCGAGCGCTACGACACCGGCTACAGGCATGGCGATAGGTCAGGAACGGCGTCGCTCCCTACGCAGGAGGGAGCGCAGAGTCTCGGCGTTCGCGTAGCCGACCCGTAGCGCGATCTCGGCGGAGGTGAGGTCCGTGGTTGCTGAGAGGTGCCGAGCTCGTTCGATGCGAAGCCGTTGGACGAACCCGAGCGGAGTGAGGTTGAGCGCCGCACGGACTCGTCGTTCGAGGGTGCGCCGGCTGGTGCCGAGCGACTGCGCGACGAAGGCGACGTTGAACGGTTCGTCCAGGCGGGCGCGCACGAAGCGTTCGAACTCGACGACGATCGGGTCCTCGTGCCGGAGATGTTCGTAGGCGACGAAGGCCGCCTGCGACGGACGCTCGTCGATGATGAGGAGCTTGGCGACATGTTGGGCCAGGTCGGGGCTGATCGATCGCACGAGTGAGAGCGCGAGGTCGATGTGGGCGAACGCGGCGCCGGCGGTGACGAGGTTCCCGTCGACCACGACCATGGTGTCGAGATCGAGGGCGACGGTCGGATAGCGCTTCAGGAACTCCGGCCCCAGGAACCAGCTGGTCGTCGCCCTCCGATGATGCATCCGTCCGGTCTCGGCGACAGCGAACACGCCGGTGCACGCCGCGGCGATCCGGGTGGTCGCGTCGTCGATGCGCCCGAGCGAGGCGATGACCGAACGAGCATCTCGGCTCTGGAGGGCGTCGTGGGTAGCGGCGGCCGTGAGGGTTCCGAGCGCAGGGACGACGACCACGTCGAACTCTGCGGACTCCGACAGCGGGTGGTCCACCGACAGGGTCATCGATGCCGTCGTGGTCACTCGCCGTTTCGGTCCGAGGATGGCGAGTTCGATCGGGCCGATCCGCGGGTCGACATCGCCGCGGGCCCCGTCGGCCACCCGCAGGATGTCGATGACCGACGCGACCGCCGAACCGAAGCAGCCGTCGATCGCGATCAGTCCGATACGCATGGCGCGAACGATAGCAATACTGCCGTATACGCCACTTCTCACATGCCCTTGCTCGTCCTACGCTGAACTCGCTTCACCAAGAAACCTCGACACCTGGGAGAACCCCTCATGTCCACAGCCGCATCACTTCCGTATGCCTTCGTCGCCAAGATCGTCGCGGCCGATGGACAGCACGACGCGCTCGCCGATCTGCTCGCCGGCGCTGTCGCGCTCGCCAACGAAGAAGTAGGAACGATTGTCTGGTTCGCGGTCAGGACCCACGCCGACACCTTCTGGATCTTCGATGCATTCCCCGACGAGGCCGCTCGCGACGCCCACGCCAACGGCGCCATCGTCGCAGCCCTGACGGCCAACCAGCACCTCCTCGGCGCAGCACCCGAGATCCTGCCGGCCGACGTCCTCGCGTCCAAACTCCCGTAGTCCGCCAACGCACGAGACGATCGCGCCCCGCCGAGCCGTCGCCAGGTCGCGACGCAACGCAACGCTGCGTTGCCGAGCGGTGCGAGGCCTATCGGCACACGGACAGGATGCCGGCCGCGAGCGCTCAGCCGGCGAGGGGTCCGTCGCCGAGGAGAGCGACGTCGGTATCGGGCAGAGCCGTGTTCACGGTCGACCTCGGAGATGTGCGCAAGCCACGCTCGGGCGCTACGGGTTCTCGGCAGATTCTTCCCACGCAGATGGTTGAACCGTGGCACCGCCACGAGGACCTAGCCTTCGCGGTACAGACCCGGCACAGCAAGTACTCGGACGACAGGACAGGCTCGACCTGCGAGACCTGCGGCCGCTGGAAGTGGCTACCGATCAGCGAGGGTGATGCACCGATTGTGGCCAGCGCTGTGGTCGCGGAGTCGGATCTGACTGCCTCACCGGAGACCTTCGGGGACAGCTTGAAGTCGTTCCGGCACCTGCTCGTCAGGCGACCGCTCGGGGAAACGCTCGTGGCGGCCAGCCCACGCAACTGGCACCTGGTCGAGGTTCAGATCGCCTAGTGCCGACGCCGATCGGGTCTTCACGCCGCGACCGCTCATCGACATGAGCGAGCGCTTGATGTGGGGACTTCGACTGACGGCACCGCCCCTGGACTAGGTACTCTCCCGCGACCAACGGAATGTCGCCGATCGTCCGGGCCGCACACCTTCGAAATGGGTGAACCCGACCGCGGCACCTTCTGCCCATTGCCAACGCTGTGCGGCCCACGTGCGGCCCAGGCGGCGCGAGATGCACTGTTTGCGCAGGTCAGAACCGGTCCCGTGTCAGTACTACGACATCTGAGCCACGCTCAGCGCCGACCCGCGGGTTCGCCCACGGTCGGCGTCTGACCTGCGAGAACGTCCCACGACACCTCCGGGTGTCGTGGGACGTTCTCCGTTGTCGTGTGGCATCAGGCGTCGGGCGCTGGGCCCTCCTCTCGCCCAGGACATGTGAGGATGCCGCCCGTGACCCACCGACTCGACGCGGGCTTCCTCCGCCTCTGGATCGGGACCACCGCCTCGGGAGTCGCCACCTGGTCGATGCCGTTCGTCCTCGGCCTCGCTCTCGTCGACTCCACCATCGGGGCCCCGGAGCTCGGGTGGCTCCTCGCCGGCCGTACGGTCGGCTTCCTCGCCGTCATGCCGTTCGCCGGGGTCGTGGCCGACCGGCAGCCGCGACGCAGGGTCGTCGTCGCCTCCGCGCTCCTCGCCTCGACGGCGTCGATCATCCTGGCGCTCGGCCTGACCACGTCGATCGGCCTTGGCCTCGTCGGAGCCGTGCTGGTCGGGGTCGGCCAGGGAGCGTGCCGGCCCGCCCTCCAGTCGCTCGTGCCGGAGATCGTGCCGCCCGAACGGCGCCAGTCGGCCAACGCGGCCATCAGCATCGCCGTCCGGGTGAGCGTGCTCGCGGGGCCGGCGATCACCGGTGTCGCCGCCACGGTCCTCGAACCTCCCGGCCTGCTCCTGGGCACAGCCGCGCTGTGGGTCACGACCGCCCTCGTCACTCCCCCGGGAGCCACGCCGTCCCGGACGCAGAAGGTGCGCGTCGGGTTCCTCGTCGACTTCGGCGACGGCCTGCGGGAGGCCCGGCGCCACCCGTGGTTCGTCGGCGGTCTCGGCGCCCTCGCGACCGTGATCCTCACCGGCTACTCCGTCACGGCGGTCGCGGTGCCGATCGTGGCGCGCGACTCCGGCGCCGGGGTCGCGCTGGTCGCCGCCGCTGCGACGGCGTACGCAGGCGGCGCCCTCGCCGGTGCGCTCCTGGTCGCCCGCTGGCGTCCGTACGCACAGGGGTGGGTGGCGCTCGGCGGGTTGGCGGCCTACGCCCTGGCGCCGTTGACGATGGCATTCGGACTCGGCTCCGCGTGGATCGTCGCCGCCTACGTGGCGTGCGGGATCGGGATCGAGGTGTTCAACGTGCCCTGGTTCACGGCCACGCAGCGCGAGGTCGACCCGGCGAAGCTGTCACGCGTCTCGTCCCTGGACTTCCTCGTCTCCTACGGCCTGGCCCCCGTGGGCCTGGCCCTGATCGCGCCGGCGATCGACGCCTTCGGGCTGCGGCCCGTGCTTCTCGCCGCGGCGACGGCGTGCCTGCTGGCCCCCGGGGCTGCGGCGCTCGTCCCGTCGAGCCGCCGGTTCGCCCGATCGTGAGCACGCGGTCCCTCGGGTCCGACTGTGGAGCGACCACGTGCCCGGACTGTCGAGACACCCGAGCGTCGAGTACGACACCGGGCGGACCTCCACCCTTGTTGCCACTAAATTGCAACAACGACACACTTGCACCATGGCTGACTACTCGCTGCCCGACCTCCCCTACGACTACGCCGCCCTCGAGCCCTACATCTCGGGCGAGATCATGGAGCTGCACCACGACAAGCACCACAGCACCTACGTCAAGGGCATCAACACCGCCGTCGAGCAGCTCGCGGAGGCCCGCGAGGCGGAGTCGTTCGGGTCGCTGTCCACGCTGGAGAAGAACCTCGCGTTCCACCTCGGCGGCCACGTCAACCACTCGGTCTTCTGGCCCAACATGTCCCCCGACGGCGGCGACAAGCCGACCGGCGAGCTGGCTCAGGTCCTCGAGGAGTACTTCGGCGGCTTCGACCGCTTCCGGGCCCACTTCGAGGCCAACGCGATGTCGGTGCAGGGCTCGGGGTGGTCGGTGCTGACGTGGGACATGGTCGCCCAGCGGCCGTTCATCATCCAGCACTTCGACCACCAGGGGAACGTGCCGATCTGCATGGTGCCGCTGCTGATGCTCGACATGTGGGAGCACGCGTACTACCTGCAGTACCGCAACGACAAGGCGACCTTCGTCAAGCAGTGGTGGAACATCGTCAACTGGGCCGACGTGCAGTCCCGCTTCGAGCGGGCCCGCACGCAGACCCCCGGCCTGATCCTGTGACCGACGACGAGCGCCGCGAGGCCCTGTCGCCGGTCGTCTCGGCGGCGCAGCGTGTCGCCGGCGTCGTGGCCGCGCGCGCCCGCGGCGACCGCGACGGGGCGCGGGCCCTGATGGGCACGTTCGCCGACGAGGCCGAGCTCGCGAGCGGGGCGTTGCTGGTCGCCGAGCTGAGCCTCGGACTCCTGCACCGCGAGACCGGTGAGTCCCTCGAGGACTGCGTGCGCGACCTGTGCCTCGAGATGGAGTCGGCGCTGCGGTGACCCTCGTCCTCGGCATCGAGACGTCGTGCGACGAGACCGGCATTGGACTGGTCGCCGACGGTCACCTCGTCGGCCAGGCGCTCGCCTCGAGCATGGACGAGCACGCCGTGTTCGGCGGCGTGGTGCCCGAGGTGGCTGCGCGCGCCCACCTCGAGTCCCTCGGGCCCGTCCTGCGCGCCGCCCTCGACGACGCCCGGGTCGACCTGGGCGACGTAGGTGCGGTCGCCGTCACCGCGGGTCCGGGCCTCGCGAGCTCCCTGCACGTTGGCGTCGCGGCTGCCAAGGCGCTCGGGGTGTCCTTGAGCGTCCCCGTCCACGCCGTGCACCACCTCGCCGGGCATGTCGCCGCCGACACGCTCGTGCACGGAGCGCTCCCGGACCCGTGCGTGGTGCTGGTCGTCTCCGGCGGGCACACCTCCCTGCTCCTGGTGCGCGACCTCGCGCTCGACGAGGTCGTCCACCTCGGCGACACCCTCGACGACGCCGCCGGAGAAGCATTCGACAAGGTCGCCCGCATCCTGGGCCTCGGCTACCCGGGAGGCCCGGCGATCGCCCGAGCCGCCGTCGACGGCGACCCTGCGCGGATCGCCCTCCCCCGCGCCCTGGCCGACGAGCGCGGCGAGCGCCGCCACTCCTTCTCGTTCTCCGGGCTCAAGACCGCGACCGCGAGGTACGTCGAGCGCGTCCGGGCCGACGGTCGCCAGCCCGAGGTCGCCGACCTCGCCGCGTCGTTCCAGGAGGCCGTGGTCGACGTCCTCACCGCCAAGGCCGTCGCCGCGTGCCGCGAGCACCGGGTCGACACGCTCGTCATCGTCGGCGGCGTCGCCGCCAACCGTCGCCTGACCGCGCTCGCACGCGAGCGCTGCGACGCTGCCGGGATCTCGCTCCGCGTGCCTCCGCCGGCCCTCTGCACCGACAACGGCGCCATGATCGCCGCCGTGGGCGACCTGCTCGTCCGCGCCGACGTCGCTCCTTCGGGCCTCGACTTCGCCGCCGACCCGTCCGCCGTGCTGCGCCACAGCCTGATCCGGTGACCGGCCTCTCCGGAGTCCCCTGGTGCGGGGCGGTGGGTTCCGGTCGACGCTGGCCTGCTGCCCGAGTCCTTCGGAAGCTTCCCTCGTTGCCTAGCCGGAATCGCGCTCCCGCCACCAGTGGATGCCGGCCGGGATCACGGTCAGGAGGAGCAGGCCGAGGATCAGGTAGTCGACGTGGTGAGCCAGGAACGGGAACCGGTCGCCGACGAAGTAGCCGGTGAGCAGGATGCTCAGCACCCACAGCAGCGCGCCGACCAGGCTCCAGACGAAGAAGCGTGGCCGCTTCATCTTCGACGCGCCGGCCACCACGGTGATGTAGGTGCGCACGACCGGGACGAACCGGCCGATCACCAGCGCCTTGCGGCCGTGCCGGTCGAAGAACCTCTCGGTCCGGTCGAAGTAGTCGCGCTTGAGGATCTTGCCGTCATGCTCGTAGATCACCGGACCGAGCCTGTTGCCGATCTCGAAGCCGATCACGTTCCCGAGGAACGCCGATCCGACCAGGAGTGCGGACGACGCGGCCAGGTCGACGAGCGGGGCGCCGGGGAGGATCGTCAGCTTCTCGCCCGCCAGGAACAGGCCGATCGCGACGATCAGCGTGTCGCCCGGCAGGAACGGGAAGAACAGCCCGCACTCGACCACGAGGATCGCGCAGCTGACCCAGAAGAAGCCGGCGCCGAACTGCGAGAGCATCCACTCGGGGTCGAGCCAGCTGATACCGAACATGTGAGCGGACGCTAGCGACCCGACGCCTCGGTCGGCACCACCCGTTCGAGCGCAGCGGCTGTGGTGGTGCTCCAGCACCTGCGGCGCAGACTCGTCAGAGGCGCTCGCCGGCCTCCACGCGGGCCGCGATGGTGTTGCCCGCGGGCGCGAGCGGGCAGCGCCACCTGTCGTCGTAGCGACAGGACGGGTGGTAGGCGAAGTTGAGGTCGACGACCAGGTGCCGGTCGTCGCCGCCGAGCCACGCGCCCTTGGCGGAGTCGAGGAGGTAGCGACCCGCGCCGTAGCTGCCGTCGCCGGCCGTGCCGTCGCGCATCGGGACGAAGATCCCACCGCCGTACTGGTGCAGCCACCACACGTCGAGGCTGCCGCCGACCGGCTCGGGCAGGCGGACCAGGCCGATCCGGTGCAGCGTGACCGACCCGTCGGAGCCGCCGTCGACCTCGCGCTCGTCGGCGGCAGCCGGCTCGATCTCGAGCGTGAAGCGCAGCGTCGGGTCGTACGCCCAGTAGTCCACGCCCCGCTGCCTCAGCTCGGGGACTCCCGCGGTCGGGCTCTGGGGATGGGTGGCGAAGAGGTCCGCGCGCCCTTCACGCCACAGACGGTGTCCCTCGGCGGGGTCGTCCTCGGCCCGCACCGCCTCGTAGAGGGAGGAGACGCGGGCGCGCCAGTCGGCGAGGGTCAGGGCGGACGAGAGGGTGGGCACCCGGTCACTGTCGCACGCGCCGGGCCGCGAGAGGTCGGGCGAGGTGGAAGCGGGCGGCTGACGCTGCCGTGCGATCGGGCCATACTGCCCCCATGCCGAAGTTCGCGTCGGTCGACGACTACCTCGCCTCGCTCCCCCCGGAGCAGCGAGCCGTGATGGAGGAGATCGAACGCCGGGTGCTGCGGGTGGCGCCCGGAGCGGAGCGCGTGATCCGCTACGACATGCCGACCTGGCAGCTCGACGGCGTGTCCCTCGTGCACGCGGCGGCGTGGAAGCACCACGTCTCGCTCTACCCGGTGCCGCCGTCCGGCGACCCCGAGCTGGACGCCGAGCTGGAGCCCTACGCCGGGGCGAAGGGCACGCTCAAGCTGCCGTACGGCGAGGTCGACCACGCACTGGTCGAGCGGGTGGTGCGCCGGCTGCTGGAGACCCGCGCGTCGGGCTGACGGCCCTCGTCCCGGGCTCCGACGGCCCGTCAGTCGACCACGGTCAGGGCGCGTCCGCCCTCACCGGGTCCGGGGTCGGCGAGGGCGCGTGCGACCGACGCCAGTGCCCGCGATCGCGCGAGCTCGGCCAGCACGACGAGGTCGACGAGGAGCGGCTCGTCCGAGGGACGGTCCAGCGCGGCGTGGACCACGCTGCGGTTGGTGCCGTGCGGGTCGAGCACGACGGCGACGTGGACCCGGCGCACGGGCGGCGCAGAGCGGGTGGGGGTCATGACGCCACCTTCTCCCGGGGGTGGGCTGGACGGGGTGGGTCGAGGGGCGCACGGCGGCTCGCGCGACGACGTACGAGGTGCACGACCCCGGTCCCGACCACCGAGGCTGCGACGAGGCCCAGCGCGAAGAGCTCCACGTGCGCCGCGACGAGCGGCACCCCTCCGAGGTAGTAGCCGACGACCAGGAAGCCCGCCGTCCAGCCCGCGGCACCGACGACGTTGAAGACCGTGAACCGGCGGCGCGGCATGCGGGCGACCCCGGCCACCACCGGCGTGAAGGCGCGGACGACCGGCACGAACCGGGCGAGCACGACGGCCTTCGGCCCGTGCCGGTCGAAGAAGGCGGCGGCCGCGTCCACGCGCTCGCGCGAGAACCACCGCGAGTCGTCGCGCGTGAACACCGTCGGCCCTAGTCGCCGTCCGAGGAGGAAGCCCACCTGGTCGCCGGCGACCGCTGCCAGGAGGAGCCCGGCCTGCCAGCCGCAGGACCACCGGGCCTCGTCCATGCGCGGCGACGGATCTTCCAGAACGGCAGTCAAGAACCCGTCACGTCAGTAACAATATTGCTACAAGACTTCCTCACGACTTCCTGGAGACTGCCCCATGAAGCGCCTGCTCGGGTCCGCCGCGGTGCTCACGTCGCTCGCCATCGCCGTCCCCCTTCCTCCGCTCGCAGCGGCTGCCGACGGCCACAGCGCGGTCGCGGTGCACGCCCAGCAGAAGGCGAAGCGGGCGAAGAAGGCGACGCGGTCGCCCGACCTGCTCGTCGGCAACGCGCGCGCCAACTCGCTCAGCGGCTGGGACGGCGACGACGTCATCAAGGGCCGGGGCGGGAAGGACTACCTGGCGGGCAACGCCGACGACGACACGATGTTCGGCGGCGGAGGCGACGACACCGTCCGGGGCGAGGCTGGTGACGACACCCTCTGGGGCGGGCCCGGCGACGACCTCGTGCAGGGTCACGACGGCGTCGACGTCCTCCACGGCGAGGCCGGCGACGACACCCTGGACGCCGGGCCGGGCGACGACCTGGTCTACGGCGAGGACGGCGACGACCGCATCAGCGGCCACACCGGCGACGACCAGATCTGGGCCGGTCCGGGCGACGACGTCGTCGACGCCTTCAAGGACGACGACATCGTCTACGGCGAGGACGGCCGCGACACGATCAACGGCTCCGAGGGCGACGACGTCATCTACGGGGGCCCGGGCGACGACAACCTCCCGGACCGCTCCGGCACGGTCGGCCCGGGCGGCAAGCACGGCCCGGGCGGGCTCTTCGGCGGCCCCGGCAACGACCAGGTCTTCGGCGAGGACGGCGCCGACGTCGTCTCCGGCCACGACGGTGACGACCTCGTCGACGGTGGGAGCGGCAACGACCTGCTCTCGGGCGGCAGCGGCAACGACGTCCTGGTCGACGGCTCCGGCGACGACAACGTCAAGGGCGACGAGGGCGACGACCTGCTCTTCATCGGCCCCGGAGCCGACAAGGTGTGGCCCGAGGAGGGCAACGACACCGTCTACCTCTTCGACGACGGCGTCGCCGACGTGATCCGCTGCGACGACATGGACACGGCCGAGCAGCGAGCACTGGCCGGCACGGACGACCGGGTCGTCTACGTCGGGCCGGTGGACCCGCTGGACGTCGTCTGGGACTCCTGCGAGGCCGTCACCTCGATCGCGTACCTGCCGTCCGGCTGGCCCTACGGTCCGGTGGGTGGCGTCTCGGGCGACGTCGCCGCCAGGCACTGAGCCACCCCCGGGCGGTCTGCCCGCGCACCCTCACTCGTCGGTGGGCAGCTCCCCCGTGTCCAGGACGTGCTGGGCGACGGCGAACAGCTTCATGTTCTGCTGCGAAGAGATCCGCTTGAGCACCTCGAACGCCTGGGACGAGGTCAGCCGGTAGCGCTCGCGCAGGATGCCGGTGGCCTCGCCGATGAGCTGCCTGCTCCTCATGGCGGTGTGCATCTGGTCGCGCGTCGCGGCTGCGCTGAGCCCGACGGCCGCGTGGGCGGCGATGACCAGCCCGTCGAGCCGGTCGTCCTCGGTGAAGGCGTCCGGGATGCGGGAGTAGAGGTTGAGCGCACCCAGGGTGGTCCGGTCCACGTAGAGCCGGAAGCCCATGTAGGACCGGACGCCGGTGAGCTCGACCGTCCGAGCGGCCCACCGGGGCCACGGCGCACCGCTGGTGAGGTCGTCGATGACGCAGACGTCGGTCGTGCGCAGCTCGTCGAGGCACGGTCCGTCACCGAGGTCGTACTGCATCTCGTCGAGCAGGGCGACGTCCGGGCTGGTCGCGGCACGGGTCGTGACGCCACCGCGCTCCACGGTGCACACGCCGGCGAGGTCGCACACGTCGATCAGGTCGGTCGCCATCTCGACGGCACGCTGCAGGGTGTCGGCGGTGACACGTTGTGCGGCGAGACCGCGGGCGGCCTCGGCGAGCTGCTGGTTGAACGTCTGCCTGTCCATCGGGTGCAGGTCCTTCGTGCTGCGAGCGATGGAGACGCCGGGTCTGGACGTCCGCGGGGAGGTGGCTGCAGGTGCTGCCGGGACGATTGTGCACGATCGCGGAGGCGCTCGGCGACAATCGTCAGCTCGGGACGTTGGTCCCGACCTCCCGCGACGACCGTCCCGGAGCGACCGAGCGCCGGTGCACCTGAGCCGACGCGCGGCTAGCCTCGATCCGGGCTCGGGACTTCGACCGGTCGAGGGCGCGACCGGCAAGCGTGGGGAGCGAGACATGGCGGACGTGCTGCTCGTGGACGACGACGACGACGTCCGGGAGGTCGTCGCGCTCAGGCTCCGGCGCTCCGGCCACCGGGTGCACTCGTTCGGCGACCCCCGCCAGGTCCTGCCCTTCGTCGCGACCACGCCGGTCGACGTGGTCGTGCTCGACTGGCACATGCCCCACCTGAGCGGCGGCGAGCTGTGTGCGCGCCTGCGGATGCTGCCCCACCTCGCCGAGGTCCCCGTGGTCGTCGCGACCGCGTTCAGCGACGGCGACACCCGCGAGCAGGCCCTCGCGGCCGGTGTCACGGCCTTCCTGCCCAAGCCGTTCGCCCTGACGGAGCTGGACTCCCTCGTCACCGTGCTGCTGCGCCGCGGCGCGGACGACGCCGCGCCGGACCTCCCGTGGGCCAGACGACCGCTGCTCAAGGTCTTCGTGCGCCCGCACGACTCGTGCCCGAGGACGGCGTGCGGCGACCTCGAGTGCCCCGAGCGGGTGTCGGCGTGTGCCGCCCCGCTCGCCCGCCTCTGAGCACCCTCTCGTCTGCTGGCGCCGACCGTGCCGGTCGGGGTACAACTCGGCCATGGTCGACCCCGGACGAGGCGAGGCGCCCGGGCGCGGACGCATCGGTCGTCGCATCGGTCGTCGCGGCCTGCTCACAGCTGGCGCGTCGACCGTGGCGCTCGGCGCGGTCGGCTGGCAGGTCGCTCCCCCGCAGTACGCCGAACGGCTCCGCACCGGGCTCGGCATCGGGCCGGAGGCCTTCGTCCCGGACGATCCTGAGGGCGAGGTCCGCGTCGAGCGGGTGACCTCGCAGGCCATGGGAGGGGTGGACCTGTTCACCGCCGTCCCCGCGGGACACGGGGACGGCGCGGGGCTCCCGGTCGTCGTCGTCCTGCACGGCTCCAGCGCCTCGGCTGCCGCGCTGCGAGACTTCGGCCTCGGCCGCTTCGTCACCGCCGCGGTCAGGGCCGGTGCGCCGCCCTTCGTCCTCGCCGGCACCGACGACGGGCCCGCAGGCTGGGTGGCGGACGGGCGGGTCGACCCGCCGCGGATGCTGCGCGACGAGCTGCCGGGCTGGCTCGCCGAGCGCGGGTTCGACGCCGAGCGGCGGGCCCTGTGGGGCTGGTCGCGCGGCGGGTACGGCGCCCTGCGGTTCGCGCTCGACGAGCCCGCGTGGGCAGCCGGGTTGGCGCTCTTCAGCCCCGCCATCGGTCCGGGCGACCCGCTGCTGGGCGACCTGGCGCCGCTGGCCGGCCTCCCCTGGGGCTTGTGGTGCGGGAGCTGGGACCCGTTCCGCGACGGCGCGGCCGCCCTCGCCGAGACCGCTCCCGTCGCCCCGGACCCGTGGGTCACCGGCGACGGCGGGCACACCCGCGCGTACTGGAACGACCACACCCTCGAGATGCTCGACTGGCTCACCGGGACGCTGCCGCCGGCTTGACGGACCCGGACGCCCGCCGGCTGGGCGTCCGGGTCCTGGTCGATCAGCCGTGTGCTTGACGGAGCGACCTGCCCGACCAGTACCCCTTTCGTGCCCGGAACATCCCCGCGGGGTGGCCTCACTCGTCGGTCCCCTGGCCCCCTGCGTCCTCGTTGCACTCGATCTGTGGAGGCTCCTCACCCGCGATGGCGAGGAGCTGGAGCGGCGCGACGCGAGGACCGCGGATGGCGAAGGACAGCGCACCCGCTCGTGACAGCCGTCCGCGGCGGTCCTCGTAGAGGTACCCGTCGGTCTGTCGGGCACCCACGGTGTACATGCACTCGTCGAACCGGTCGATCTCGGCGACCGGCTCCGCCAGGTCCTCGACGTGCTCCTCCAGCGCCGCGACCCGGTCCCGCAGGTCTGCCGTGCCAGTGCCGGGACGGTCGACGCCCTCGCCCGGGTCCGCGCCGCATCCCGCGCGGCCGCGCCGTCCGGCGCGGGCCAGGAGCTGGTAGTCCGGGTCGTCCCACGCGCTGGTGTCGAGGTCGATCGCTGGCCGGTAGCGCGGACGCTGCCCGGAACCGCGCCCGGTGAGGTAGCCCAGCCGCTGCCACGACGCTCCCGCCTCGGTGACCGGCACCCCGACCAGGCACGACTCCCACCGGTCGAAGCGCTGCGCGCGACGTCCGACCTCGCGAGCGCCCGCCTCGAGGTCGGCGAGCCCCTGCCGCAGGTCGGGCGACGGCGTACGGTCCGGGACGGAGAGCCGCGGCTCCGCGCCCGTGCCGTTCGGGTCGGGTGCCCGCGACAGGCACCGCCGGGATGTCGCGAGGTCGAGCAGGCGCCAGTCGGCCGGCCCGTGGCGGACGACCGAGAGCGCCGGCCGCAGGTCCACTCCGGTGTAGTCGCGCTCGTCGTAGCGGTAGCCCCAGCGGTGCCGCGGGTCGCCTCGCCGGGCGACCCGCACGCCGGTCAGGCACCCCCTGATCTCGGAGAAGCGATCGGCCCGGGACCGGAGGTCGGTGAGCTGTCGGTCGAGCCGCGCCAGGCGGCCGCGCAGCGACCCGGCCCGGAGCCGGTGGTCCGGAGCGCCACCCGTCGTCTCCCAGCCCACCACCACCGGACGCGGAGCGGGTCCTGCGAGGACGGGCTCCGGCGGGACCCCGGCCGCCGGCCTCGCCCGCCCGGCGCTGCCCGGCCGACCCCGGCCGCTCTGTGCGGCGCCGATGTCGCAGCGTGCCCGGGCGTCCCGCGGTCGGCCCTGCGCGTCGTGCGCGAGCACCTCCCGCCACGACAGGTAGCCGGCGAGCAGCTGGCCGGCCGGGATCGGGCGGGGCAGCACGGACGGGTCGCCGGCGCAGCGGGCGCGCGGCAGCGCGCGACGCACGGGGCTGTCGCGGCGAGGCACCAGCACGAACCCGCGCGGGTCGTCCTCGAGCGGCCTCAGCTGCGGGTCGACGCCGCGGACGTCGGTCTGGTGATCGAGGTGGCAGGTCTCGTCGCTGACGAAGTTGAACCCGTGCGAGGACGCTGCGTACACCCGGCAGCTGCGACGGGTCGGGATCGTGTCGCCGGTCACCCCCTCGACGACGGGCGGACCGACGATCGTGGCGAAGCTGGTGAACGGACCACCGGCTCCCAGCTCGCCGCCCACCGACGCGATGTTGGAGACGACCGTGGAGTGGACGAGGTCCATCGATCCTGCCGACAGCAGCCCGCCGCCCTCACCCTCGGCGTAGTTGTTCGCCACGGTGGCGTTGACCAGCACCATGTCGCCGCGCGACCACAGCCCACCGCCCGGATGGGCGACGGCCAGGTTGCGCGCGACGGTGGAGTTGACGACCAGGACGTCGTCCTCACCCGAGATCGCGCCGCCGCGGTCGTCGGCCCGGTTGCCGATGAGGGTGGAGTCGTAGACCGCGACGTCGCCGTCGAGGGTGAAGATCGCGCCACCCGGCCCGTCCGCGGCGCTGCCGTCGATGTGCGAGCTGATCACGGTGACGTCGCCGTCCTCGTCGGTGTAGAGAGCGCCGCCGTCGCCGTCGGTGGTGTTGCCGTCGATCTCCGAGCGCACCACCAGGATGTCCCCGGTGGACCCGATGGCGCCGCCGGACCCGTCGACGAGGTTGTTGCCGAGGACCGAGTCGTAGACCTGGACGCCGCCTCGCCGGGCGTAGAGCCCGCCACCGTCGTCGTTGGCCAGGTTGCCGGTGATGCGCGAGCGGTGCACGGTGATCCGCCGCATCGAGAACACCCCGCCGCCCGGCTCCTCGGCCAGGTTCTGGAAGACCACGACGCCCCGCAGCATCACCTCGCCGCGCGAGGTCAGCGCGGCCCCGGGTCCGTCCGCTCCGCCCCGGGTGAGCGTGACCCGACGGATGTCGAGGTAGCCAGTGCCGTCCTGGCGCAGCAGCCGCTTCTCGAAACAGGTCTGTTGCAGCACGTGGTCGTGGCCGTCGAGCACCAGGGGGTACGGCGACTCGCGGATCGGGTCGCCGGCCTCGCAGTTGCGCAGCAGGATGTCGGCCCCCAGGTCGATGCGACGGCGCAGCGGGTCGGTCCAGGCCGCGCGCAGCTCCTCCTCGGTCCGGACCACGTCCACCCGCGGGCCCACCGGCGCAGGGTGCCGTGGTGATCCCGCCGCGAGCACCGCCGACGTGACGGCGGAGGGACGTGGACCACCACCCTCAGGCACGGCGCAGGTCGCGGCCGCGAGGACCGCGGCGGACGCCAGGAGGGCGCGGCGACGCCAGCAGCCATGCACCATCTCGTCCTCCCCTGGCCGAGCGTCCTCCCAGCGTAGGAACGGGGACGGCGGTGCCCGGGAGGCGCGCCGCACCGCGGCGGCGGGCTCAGTGCCGGAGCGGCTCCGGTGGGTGAGGCACCGTGATCGTGACCGTCGAACCCTGCCCACCCGGGGCGGGGCCGAGCGCGATGGTCCCGCCGTGCCGCTCGACGGCGCGCGCGCAGATCGCCAGCCCGAGCCCGGCCCCCGAGCGCGAACGGGCCGTCGCCCGGACCCGGGTGAAGCCGTCGAAGACGGTCGTGCGCATCTCCTCGGGGACGCCGACGCCGTTGTCGGTGACCTCCACGACCGTGACGGCACGGTCGGCGTCTCGGCCAGCGGTCACCTCCACGAACGGTCGGACGTCGTCGGCGGTGTACTTGACCGCGTTGCCGACGACGTTGGCGAGAACCTGCCGGATGAGGACCGGGTCGGCGACGAGGACGGGCTGCCCGGTGAACGTGACGACGGGGTCACGACCGCCGGCCGCGGCCACCTCCTCCGTCACGTCCGCGACCAGGGTCTCGAGGTCGACCGGCTGCAGGTCGAGCGGCGCGCTGCTCGCCGTGGCGTAGTCGAGGAGGTCGCCGATGAGGCGCCCCATCCGGGCTCCGGTCGCGGTGATGCGTCCGAGCGCCTCGACGGTGTCGTCGTCGTGGACGCCTCGGTCCCGGAGGTGGTCGGTGAGCACCTCGACCCACGTCGTCATCGCGGCCAGCGGGTTGCGCAGGTCGTGCGCCACCGCACCGGTGAAGGTCTCGAGGTCGCGGACGTGCTGGCGGTGGGCGGTGTCGTCGCGCATGGAGACGACCGCGAGCCGCCGGTCGTCCGGTCCCGCGAGGTCGAGGGGGTCGGCGCGCACGCTGACGTACGTGTCGGTGCCGCCGCCGATGTCTCCCACCAACCGCGCCTCCCTCCGCACGACGAACGACGCGGAGGCCGGCTCCCCGGTGGTGAGCGCGACGGCGTGGGGCATGGCGGCGAGGTCCAGTGGCTCGCCGTCGGCGCGCCGGACGCCGTAGCGCCCGGGATGGTCGGTCTCGGTGATCTGGTCGGCCGGGCCGGGCACCATCCTCGCTGCCGCGCTGTTGCGGACGAGCACCCGTCCCCGGTCGTCGATCACCGCGACGCCGTAGTGCAGCCGGTCGGTGACCGCGTCGAGGAGCCGGGCGCGCTCGTCGGCGTCGCGACGAGCCTCGATGAGCTCGACGGCCATCTCGTGCCGTTCCCGGATCGCCCACGACAGGGTGAGGGCGACGGCCGTCTGGACGAGGACGAAGACGCGGACGACGAGGGCCCGCACCTCGGGGTCGGGGATCGAGCTGAACGGGCCCAGGTCGGCGAGGGTGGCGAGGATCGCCGCGCTCCCGGCGGCGGTGATGTAGACCGACGTGACGAGCGGCGCGAACCGGAACCCGACGTAGGCGCTGAGCGCGACCAGCAGGAAGGCCAGGGACATGCCCTGGGGGCGGTCGAAGACGAGCAGCATCGCGACCACGGTCACGACCGCCGTTGCGCCGAGCTCGGCGGGCCAGTCGGGGCGACGCTCGTTGACGACGAGGTCCGCCCACGCGACGCCCCGGCGGCGCGCGTGGCGCGTGGCGACCACCGCGAGCCCCAGACCCGCCACCACGAACACCCCCGTCGTGCTGCGCACCATCCATCCGAGGGCCGTGGAGGTCGAGACGTCCCCGGTCTGGAGCAGCACCGCCACCAGCCCGACCGGCGCGCTGAGCACACCGGCGGTCACGGCCGCGCCGGCGAGGGCGACGACGCCACGGGTCGATCCCATGATCAGCTCGGAGCCACCGGAGGTGTCGACGCCGGCGTCGGGGGCGGTGCCGTGGCGTGCCATCACCCACCGGGCGCTGCACGCCATCACGCCGGTGGCGAGCGCGTAGGCGATCGCGGGCGCGACCGGCACGCCGACGACGACACCCAGGAGCGCTGTGCCCGCCAGCAGCAGGGCGACGGTCGCCGACAGGAGGCGTCGCGGCGTCTGCTGCAGCCAGAGCGCGGCGACGCCGGACGCCGGCCAGAACAGCACGTGCCCGCTCGCGGGAGCCGCGGTGAGCCAGCCGGCCACGATCGCCGCCGAGTAGACAGCAGCCCACACCACGGTCCTCGCCGGGACTGCCAGCACGGGCGCCCACACGTACGACCGCGCCGTCTCCTCGTCCCCAGCCACGCCCACCTCGTCCTCCGCCCTCCGCACCACCCCCGCTCCACGACGGAACCTAGGGCCGCGGCGGCTGCGCCCACCACGGTCGAAGGTCCCGTGCCCACCGTTCGATCGGGCGGGTCCGCACCGTCCGTCGGTGTCATCCGACGACGACCGTCCGGACGCCTCCCGCACCGTGGCCGCGGCTCAGGCGGGCGCGGTCCGCGCGCGCGGGACCGTCGGGCCGAGGCTGCCGGTGACGAACTGGTCGAGGTCGGCGAGGCGGAACGGCTTGGCCAGGAAGCCGGTGGCCCCGGCCGCCATCGCGCGTGCACGGGTGTCCTCGTCGGTGAAGGCCGTGACGATCACGATCGGGATGTGCGCGAGGTGCGGCAGGTCGCGCAGCCGGGTGCACAGCTCGCCGCCGTCCATGAACGGCATGCTCCAGTCGAGGAGGGCGAGCTGGTAGGGCTCCTCGCCCGCCTGCGCGAGGGCCGCCCGGGGGTCGGCGAAGTCTCGGGGCTCGTGCCCGGCCCGTCGGACCCGCATCGCGACGATCTCGCGGATGTCGTCCTCGTCGTCGACGACCAGTACCTGTGCCATGGCGTGCTGCCCAGACCTCTCGGATCATGGGGTCCCCCGTGCCAGGACCCGTGCTCGCACCGACGGTAGGTGGCGTCGGTCGGCCGCGGGGGTGGTCAGGGCGAGGCAGGACCATTGGTCCAGCAGGTCGGTCCCAAGTGGCCATGTGGCCATGACCAGTGACCCCGTGCGGCACGCGGCGCTCAGGCAGCAGCGCGCGGGGCGTACATGATCACCGCGACGCCGACCAAGCAGATCAGCGCGGCCGCGACGTCGTACCGGTCGGGCCGGAAGCCGTCGGCGACCATGCCCCAGACCAGCGAGCCGGCGACGAAGACGCCTCCGTAGGCGGCGAGGATCCGCCCGAAGTGGGCGTCGGGCTGCAGGGTGGCGACCCGCGTGGGCGGAGCCTGCCAGTCAGAGCAGCGCTCCCCCGACGCCGACCAGCAGGCCGGCGGCCGCACACGCGCCCAGGGTCCGGAGGACCGACCAGCCGCGCCAGAAGAGCAGGGCGCACCCCAGCGCGGTGAGCGCGAGGGACGTGACGTCGAGCGAGGCGAGGTGCGGGTACTCGAGGTCGAGCGGGCCCGCGGTGAGCCGGCCGGTGGCGTCGAACAGCGTGTGCAGCGCGAAGAAGACCGCCAGGCTCGCGATCACGCCGACGACAGCGGCGGTGACGCCCGCGAGCGCGTCCGCCAGGCTCCGGTTGCCGCGCAGCCGCTCGACGTAGGGCGCGCCGAGCAGGATGAACAGGAAGCACGGCACGAACGTCACCCAGGTCGTCAGGAGCGCTGCCAGGACGGCGGCCAGCCACGGGTCCAGGTCTCCTGGGTGGCGGTAGGCACCGACGAACGCGACGAACTGGACCACCATGATCAGCGGCCCCGGGGTCGTCTCGGCGAGGGCGAGGCCGCGCACCATCTCGCCGGGCAGCAGCCAGCCGTAGACCTGCACCGCCTGCTGCGCGACATAGGCGAGGACGGCGTACGCGCCGCCGAACGTGACGACCGCGGCGCCCGAGAAGAACAGGCCCTGGTCGACGAAGATGCTGGACGGCCCCACCAGCAGCGCAGCCACGCCGACCGGGGCCGCCCACAGCACGAGGCCGATCGCGAGGGTCAGCGCCGCGCGCCGCCCTGACGGCCGCTCGGAGTGGAGCTGGTCGTCGCTGACCAGCGGTGGCGGTCCGTCGTCGACGGCGGCCCGTGGCGGGCGGGTCAGGTCGGGGACGCGGCGCCCGAGCACCCACCCGACGGCCGCGCTGACCGCGACGACGGCCGGGAACGGGACGCCGAAGACGACGAGCGCGACGAACGAGGCGGCTGCGACCGCGACGAGCGCCGGGTGGCCGAGACCTTTCCGGGCCACCCGGACCACGGCCTGGGCCACGATCGCGACCACCGCGGGCGCGAGCCCGAGGAAGACCGACTCGACGAGCGTGGTGTCGCCGTACGCCACGTAGATCCCTGACAGCACGAGCAGGGCGGCCACGCCGGGCAGGACGAAGAGGATGCCGGCGACCAGCGCACCCCGCACGCCGTTGAGCAGCCACCCGACGTAGGTGGCGAGCTGCTGCGCCTCCGGCCCGGGCAGCAGCGTGCAGTAGGACAGCGCGAAGAGGAACCGCTGGTGGCCGATCCACCGCTTCTCCTCCACCAGCACCCGCTGCATCACCGCGATCTGGCCGGCCGGCCCGCCGAAGGTCTGCAGGGAGATCGCGAACCAGGCGCGGGTCGCCTCGCGGAGCGGTACGACGTCACGCGCGCGGCGCTCCGCCGTCTCCCGCGGGTCAGGGGTGCTCACGAGGTGCATGCAAGCGGTGCGCGGCCGTGGGGGTCAACTCAGGCGGCTTCACGGTGCGACGAGCGGCACCGTCCACGTCACCGTCGTGCCGGCGCCCGCCTCCGACTCCACCTGCAGGTCGCCGCCGTGCCGACGCGCACGGACCCGCATGTTCTCCAGCCCGCTGGCCGCGGCCCGCCGGTCCATGCCCCGCCCGTCGTCGGCGACCACCAGCACCACGTTGCCGTCGACCGCCGAGAGCACGACGTCGACCGCGGAGGCGTGGGCGTGCCGGGCCACGTTGGTCAGGGCCTCCCCCAGCACGGCGAGCAGGTCAGGCACGACCTCGTGCGGGACGGTGCTGCGCACCGGTCCCACGAGCCGCAGCTTGGGGTTGAGCTTCATGACCGCCCCCGCTCGCTCGACCAGCGTCTCCACCTCGGTCTGGAGGTTGGCGTCCGCGCCGAGCGACCCCAGCGCGAAGATCGTGCGACGGATGTCCTTGATGGTGTCGTCCAGCTCGTCGATCGCATCGGTGAGGCGTCCGCGGACCCGGTCGTCGAGGTCGGGCTGCTTGGCGGTGGCCTGCAGCCCCATCCCCACGGCGAACAGCCGCTGGATGACGAGGTCGTGCAGGTCGCGGGCGATCCGGTCGCGGTCCTCGTAGAGGACCAGCCGCTGCCGGTCCTCCCTGCTCCGCGCCAGCTGGAGGGCGAGCGCCGCCTGCTCGGCGAAGCTCGCGGGCAGGTCGGGGTCGACCCGGTGGAACCCGTCGGCGTGCTCCGGCGTCCAGGCCAGCGACAGCACCCCCTCGGCCTGGGTGCCCGACATGAGCGGCAGGACGATGACGGGGCCGAGCTGGGGCCACCCGGCGATCGAGGACGGGTCGACGGCACGCGGGTCGGTGCCGAGGTCGAGCACCGTCACCGGCTCGCCGGAGTCGATCACGAGGCTCGCCAGCGAGCTCCGCATGGGCAGCGCCTGCATCGCCTCGAGGTCGACCGGCGCCCCCGAGACCACCTCCAGGCGCAGCTCTCCGGCCGTGGAGCCGGTCACCACCCACGCGACGTCGGCGCGGGCGAGCGACCGTGCCCGGTCGGCCACGACCTGCAGCGCCTCTCCGACCGGGGTGTCGGCACTCAGCAGGGCGGCGATCTCAGCCGTCGCGGCCAGCCAGGCGCGCCGCCCCTCGGCCTCCTCGTAGAGCGTCGCGTTCTCGATCGCGACACCGGCGGCCGCCGCCAGCGCGACGGCGATCGCCTCGTCGGTCCCGGTGAAGTCGCCGCCGCCCGTCTTCTCGGTCAGGTAGAGGTTGCCGAAGACCCGGTCCCGGGTCCGCACCGGCACGCCCAGGAACGACGACATCGGCGGGTGCTCGTCGGGGAAGCCGTAGGACGCCGGGTGCGACGCGATGTCCTCCAGCCGGATCGGTCGCGGGTCCTCGATGAGCAGCCCGAGCAGCCCGTGCCCGGTCGGGAGCGCGCCGATCCGGGCGACCACCTCGTCGCTCATCCCGTGGTGGATGAACGTCCGCAGGCTGCGGTCCGGCCCCTCGGTCAGGACCCCCAGCGCGGCGTACCGCGCGCCGAGCAGGTTGCTTGCGGCGCTCACGATGCGCGACAGCACGGCGTCCAGCGACAGCTCCGAGCTGACCGCGACGACGGCGTCGAGCAGGTGCCGCAACCGTTCGCTCTCGTCCAGCACGCCCTCCACGCGGCTCAGCACCTCGCGCAGCAGCCGGTCGAAGTCGACCGTCTCCAGCGACGGCTCGCCCGACCCGCGCTCCGCTCCGTCCTCGCTCATCCACCCACCCGCTTCCTCCCCCTGGACGCGATGGAACGACGCTAGCGCCAACCCGTGCGGCGGTGGAAGGGTTTCCACGAGGCTAGGCTCGCCTCGTGGACGCGACGGACTGGACCGCCGGCTCGCGGTGGCTCCACGAGCCGACCTGGCGGGTGCCGGACGACGAGCTGGTGGTCGACGCCGCGAAGGGCAGCGACCTGTGGCGGCACACCAGCTACGGGTTCGTGCGCGACAGCGCCCACGCGCTGCTGCAGCCGATCGCCGCGGGGCAGGCGTTCGAGGTCGACGTCCACGCCTCGATGTCCGAGCAGTTCGACCAGGCGGGCGTCCTGCTCCGCGTCGACGAGGAGCGATGGCTCAAGGCGGGCCTCGAGCTCGCCGACGGCCGCCTCGGGCTCGGCGTGGTGATGACCGACGGCCGGTCCGACTGGTCCACCGCGCCGGTCGACGACTGGGCCGGCACGTGGGTCCGGATCCGGGTGAGCGTCGCGGACGACAGCGTGACCGTCCGTGCCCGGCCCGACCGCGGGGCGTGGCAGCTGGTGCGGCTGGTCCCCTTCGACGGCTCGCGCGCTGCGACGGCCGGCCCCTACTGCGCCGCCCCGAGCCGGTCAGGGTGGACCGCCCGCTTCCGTCGACCGGCCCTGACGGGCGCCGACACCGGCCTGCACTGAGCACCCGTAGGGGCGTGTGGCCCGCGCCACACGCCCGTACCGTCGAGGGATGACCAAGCTCTCGATCATCTACTACTCCAGCTACGGCACCGCCCACGAGATGGCGTCGCGCCTCGCCTCGACAGCGGAGTCGCAGGGCGCCGAGGTGCGGCTGCGCCGGGTCCGCGAGACGGCTCCCGACGAGGTGGTGCAGGCCGTCGACGGCTGGGCCGCCCACGCCGCGTCGGTCGCGGACCAGCCCGTCGCCGAGCCCGCGGACCTCGCCTGGGCGGACGCGGTGATCATGGGGTCGGGCACGCGCTACGGCCACGTCACCAGCCAGCTCCAGGCCTTCATCGACACCCTCGGCCCGCTCTGGCAGGAGGGCCGGCTGGCCGACAAGGTCTACGCGGCGTTCACCTCCAGCCAGACGCTCCACGGCGGCCAGGAGTCGACCATCCTCGCGATGCTCACGACGTTCTGCCACTTCGGCGGCATCATCGTGCCGCCGGGCTACACCGACCAGACCAAGTTCAACGACGGCAACCCCTACGGCGTCGGCGTGGTCACCGGTGCGGGCGGCGTGGACGACACCGCGAACACCGCGCTCGACCACCTGGTCACCCGCGTGCTGACCATCGCCCAGCGCCTCTCCTGACCTGGGACGGCGGCCGGGCCGGAGCGGATGTAGGCCTGCCTTTACCGACCTGAGGGATTGGCCGCGCCGCTTCGGGGTACGTGCACCGGTTGGCGGACCGTCCGCCGACCACCGTCTGGAGACCCGTGCTCTCACTCACCTACCTCAGCTCGGCCGTCGACCTGCTGTCCCGGGACGACCTCGCACGACTGCTCACCCACGCTCGGGCCAACAACGAGCGGCTCGGCATCACCGGGATGATGCTCTACTCCGACGGCAGCTTCATCCAGACGCTGGAAGGCCCGGCCGACCACGTCGACGCCCTGTTCACCCTGATCGACGCCGACCCGCGTCACCACCAGGTCTTCATCGTGCGCCGCGAGCAGATCGACGAGCGCCACTTCCCCGCGTGGCGGATGGACTACCGCGAGATCTCGGAGGAGGAGGCGTCGGGCCTGCCCGGCTTCACCGACTACCTCCACACCGGCGTCATCGAGGGCGAGGAGCGCCGTCGGCACGCCGCGTGGACCTTCCACCGGGCCTTCCGCGACACGCTGACCTGAGGGCTTCTCGCAGCACCGCGGCACCGTCAGCGTCGCCGCCGAACCCGGCCGGGGCACCACCGTCACCCTCAGGCTCCCCGGCGCCGCCACCACCAGCGCACGTGGCCCGGTCACCGTCGTTCAGAGCGTGGCGACCGAACCGGCGTCCACGCGGTAGGTCGCGCCGTTGACGAAGCTCGCCCGCTCGGAGCACAGGAACGCGATGACGGCGGCGACCTCCTCCGGCTCGCCGCGGCGGCCGAGCTCCATGAAGGGACGCTCCTCCTCGAGGAACGACGCGATCGCCTCGTCGCGGGTGGTGCCCTGCTCCTCGGCGCGCTGGTCCATCATCGCGTCGGTCATCGGCGTGCTGATGAAGGCCGGTGCGACGCTGTTGACCAGCAGGCCCTCCGACGCGTAGGTCCTCGACAGTCCCTTGGCGAAGGCGAGCAGGCCGGCCTTGGCCGCGCAGTAGGGCAGCTCGTCGTCGTAGGGCTGGACCGCGTCCTCGGAGCTGAGGAAGACCATCCGGCCCCAGCCGCGCCGCAGGTCGGGCAGGAACACCCGCGTCACCCGCACCGCCGACATCAGGTTCGTCTCCAGCACCTCGACGAAGTCGTCGTCACCGAGCTCGTGGAAGGGACCGGTGGGCCCGGTCACGCCGGCCCCGTGCACCAGGACGTCGATGGCGCCGACCGCGTCGCGCACCTCGCTCCCGAGCCGGTCGGCGGCACCGTCCTCGGCGAGGTCCGCCACGACCGTGTGAACCGTCGCGTCGTCCGGCAGGGACCCCCGCGCCTCCTCGAGCGCCTCGCCGTCGGTGTCCGTGAGCACCACCCGCACTCCCTCGGCGACCAGCGCCGCCGCGGTCGCGCGACCGATGCCGCCCGCGCCGCCCGTGAGGAGTGCCGTCCTGCCTGCGATGCCGAGGTCCATGGCACGACACCACCACCCCGGAGCGGGCGCACCCCACCCCCGCAGGGGTTGGACCGCCTCAGCAGCGCTCGAGCATCTCCTCCAGCGCCCGCACCTCGCTGGCGTCGGCGGCCAGGTCGTAGCGGCTCTTGACCGTCACCCACCGCACGGCGTACGCGCACTGGTAGCCCTTCCTCGGCCGCCATGCGGCCGGGTCGTCGTCACCCTTGCCCGCGTTGGTCGGGCCGTCGACGGCGAGCAGGTTGCGCAGGTCGTTGGCGAACGTGCGCCGGCGCTCGTCGTCCCAGTCGTCCGCCCCCGACGCCCACGCCTCCGAGAGCGGCACGACGTGGTCGATCTGGATCGCCTGCGCCTGCGCGAGGTCCTTGAGGTCGTCGAAGGCCAGCATCGCGCCGGTGTAGGGGTCGCGCCACGACCCGGCGAGCACGTCGTGGTCGCACGCCCCCTGCACCGCGGTCGTCACGGTCCCGGGCAGCGCGTCGCGCAGCAGGACGTCGTCGCGCTGGTTGCAGCCGTTGCCGTCGGTGTCGGCCCACGCCGATCCGAACGCGTCCCGGTCGTAGGTGTCCGGACGGGTCCGCTCGGTGACACGGAGCCGGGTCAGCAGCCGCCGACCCTCCTCACGCGCCTGCGGGCCGGACGTCGCCGACGGCGGCCCGGGCGTGGGCGCCTCGTCGCCGGGACCGTCCATCGGGCCCAGCCCCGCGCACCCGCCGAGTCCGAGCACCGCACCCGCGACCACTGCCGCCACCCCACGCCCCCGCACCGGGAGATCATCGCCGAGCGCGCGTCCCGGCCCCTGATCGGGGTCTGTCGGCGAGGAGTGGTCGGCGGCTAGCCTGCCCGTGCGACGGACGGGGCCTCGGGAGCGCCCCGCGGGGCGGAGGCGACGGACTCCCGCGCGCCGGTCCAGGTGGCGGGAGGCTCCTCGGCCGTCCTCGGCGGCGGCACCCCTCCGGGCGCGAAGTACGGCACGAGCGCCGGCAATGCGTACCTCGTGCTGCGCCCCCGAGCGGACGCGCCCACCTCCCCCTCGACGACGACGTACACCTTCGACGCCCCCACCCCCGACACCGGCTGGGCCTTCGTCCTCGGCGACATCGACGCCGACCGAGTCCGCGTCACGGCCACGGACGAGGCGGGGTCGGCCGTCCCTGCCACCGAGGTCGGCTCGTGGTTCCGCGGGAGCTTCAACTACGCCGGCGGTGCTGACCTGCCGGCCTGGGACACCGCGACGTCGACGCTGACCGGCAATGCCGGAGCGGTCGACACCGACGGCGCGAGCGGGTGGTTCGAGCCCGACGTCCCGATCACCAGCCTCACCCTGACCTTCACCCGTCGCGCGAGCTTCCCGGTCTACCAGACGTGGTTCGTCAGCCGGGCCCGTCCGATCGGAGGCGCCGTGACCGACATGTCGACCACCGGGGCGTGCCCTCCCGGCGGCGCCGACCTCGAGCTGCTCTCCCCGACGGGCACCGTGCTCGCACGGACCACCCCCGCCCCCGACGGCACCTACGACTTCGGCGAGCTCGCCACGCAGGTCGGCTACGTCGTACGCCTCGACGTCCCCGACGGCTGCGTCGTCCTCGGGCCGGCGGAGCAGGAGGTGTCGAACCGGGGCAACGACGGCGACGCGGCCAGCAGGGCGGACTTCGACGTCCGTGCGGTCGTCCCGCAGCCGGTCAGTGGCACCGTCCGCGACGACGCGGGCAACCCGGTCGCCGGTGTCGTGGTCACCCTCACCGGCCCGGGCGGCGCCGCCACGACCACCACCGGCGAGGACGGCACCTACCTCTTCGACGACAACGCGACCGGCACCGGCTACACCGTCGCGATCCAGGTGCCGACCGGTTACACCGCCGGGCCGGGCGGGGTCCAGATCGGCGGCATCGAGGTCGCGACGACCCCGGTCACCGGGCTCGACTTCACCCTCGTCGACCTGCCCGCCGTCAGCGGCGCCGTCACGGGTGGCGGCGCGGGTCTCGGCGGCGTGCAGGTGGTCCTCACCCCCGTCGGCGGGGGCCCCGCGCGCACGGCTGTCACGAGGGGCGACGGCACCTACGACGTCGACGACCTCCCGCCGGGCGACTACACCCTCGAGGTCGTCGCCCCCGAGGGGTGGATCGCGCCCGGCCCCCGCACCATCACCGTGCCCGCGGGCGGGCTCACCGGGCAGGACGCGGCGCTCACGCGTCCCGGCGCGCTCGGTGGAGCCGTCACGCTCGACGGCTCACCCGCACCCGGGGTCACCGTCACCGTCCAGGGACCGGGCGGCACCCGCACGCTCACCACCGACGCCGAGGGCCGCTACTTCCTGGACGACCTGCCCGCCGGGACGTGGACGATCACGGTGACCGCACCGGGCGGCACCGTCGTCGAGGGCACGGCGTCACGCACCGTGACGATCACGGCCGCGGGCGAGGTCCGCGGCGGCCAGGACTTCGCCCTCGTGACCGCGGCGCCGACGCCGACCACCTCGCCGACCACCTCGCCGACCCCCTCGCCGACCACCTCGCCGACCCCGACCACCTCCCCCACCACGTCACCGACGGCGACACCCACCGGCACACCCACCGACCCTCCGGGAGCCGGCGGCGGCGGTGCCGACGGCGGTTCCGGGACCTTCCTGACACCGGTGGTCCGCCCGCGTGGCTCGCGGCGGCATCGCTGCTGATGGTGACCGGCGGAGTCGCGCTGGTGGTGGCCGCGAGGCGACGCCGTAAGTCCTGAGCCGTTCAAGGCTCCGTGCGCTCGCGCGACACGAGGTGCCCGAACGCGACGAGGCGGTCGTCGGTGTGGAACAGCTCCGCGCACGTGGTCAGGGTGAGCAGGTGGTCCTCCCCCGGCCGGGGCCCCACCGACCCGACCGGGTTCGACGGCTCGGGGTCGAGCACCCAGGTCCCGGTGAAGGGCACCGTCAGGTCGGCGCCCCCGGTGTCGAGCACGTAGGTGTAGGTCCACGACCGCGTCTCCACCACGACCTCGTCGCCCGGCCGGAGGTCGGGCATGTCGCGCAGCGGCTCCCCGTGGGTCACCCGGTGGCCGGCCAGGGCGAAGTTGCCCCTCCCGCCCGGCGCCGCGCCGTCGGTGAAGCGCCCCAGGCCCGCGGTGAGGACGTCGTCGCCCGTGCCCTCCAGCAGCGGCACCGCGTGGTCGGCGCCGAACCGCGGGATGTGCACGATCGCCGACACGGTGCCGTGGTCGGTGTCCAGGGAGCCGGACGCGCGGTCTCCCCCGTCCTCGGCCCACGCCCGGCGGGCGTCCTCGACGAGCGCGCGCTGGGTCCGCCCGGACACCACGTTCGTCCCCCAGAGCTGCCACGCGACGTAGCCGCCGAGGACGAGCCCGGCGAGCACGAGCAGCACGCCGACGCGCCGCATCCACGCGCCGCGGACGTCGGCGGTGGCGGCGGTGGACACGTGACGAGTCTTCCACTGGCGCACGCTCGCTGTCCGGCCGATAGGCTCCGCGCCGTGCCAGCCACGCTCGTCGCCAAGGACCTGTCCGGCGGACACGGTCACCGCGTGCTCTTCGAGGGGCTCGACCTCACCGTCGCCCCGGGCGACGTGATCGGAGTCGTCGGGGCCAACGGGGCCGGCAAGTCCACGCTGCTCTCCCTCCTCGCCGGTGCGTCGGAGCCGATGGCGGGCACGGTCTCCTGCGCCCCGAGCGACGCGTTCGTCGGCCTGCTGCCGCAGGAGCACGAGCGGGTGCCGGGCGAGACGGTCGGCGCCTACGTCGCCCGCCGCACCGGCGCCGCCCGTGCGACGGCCGACATGGAGGCGGCCGCGGCCGGCCTCGGCTCCGGGGACCTCGGGGCCGACGACGCGTACGCCGTCGCGTTCGACCGCTGGATGGCAAGCGGCGCCGCCGACCTCGACGACCGGATCGCCCCGGTGCTCGACGACCTCGGCCTCGACGTCGGCGCCGACGCGCTGATGACGTCGCTGTCCGGCGGCCAGGCGGCCCGGGTGGCGCTCGCGGCGCTGCTGCTGAGCCGCTTCGACGTGGTCCTGCTCGACGAGCCCACCAACGACCTCGACCTCGACGGCCTCGCCCGCCTCGAGGCGTTCGTCCAGGGGCTGCGGGGCGGCGTCGTGCTGGTCTCGCACGACCGCGAGTTCCTCGCCCGGTGCGTCACCCGCGTCGTCGAGCTCGACCTCGCCCAGCACCAGGTGCACGTCCACGACGGCGGCTACGACTCGTTCCTCGAGGAGCGCGCGATCGCCCGGCGGCACGCACGGGAGGCCTACGAGCAGTACGCCGCGACCCGCGCCGACCTCGTCTCGCGCGCCCGCACGCAGCGCGAGTGGAGCTCGCAGGGCGTGCGCAACGCGATGCGCAAGAACCCCGACAACGACAAGATCCGCCGCAAGGCCGCCACCGAGTCGTCGGAGAAGCAGGCGCAGAAGGTGCGCCAGATGGAGTCACGGATCGCGCGGCTCGAGGAGGTCGAGGAGCCGCGCAAGGAGTGGGTGCTGCAGTTCGACATCGCCGCCGCACCCCGTTCGAGCTCCGTCGTCGCCACACTCAACGCCGCGACCGTCCACCTCGGCGACTTCGTCCTCGGGCCCGTGTCCCTCCAGGTCGACGCCGGCGACCGGATCGGCATCACCGGCCCCAACGGGGCCGGCAAGACCACCCTCCTCAGGCTGCTCCTCGGCGGCACCACCCCCGACGCAGGCTCGGCGTCGCTCGGCGCGTCGGTCGCCGTCGGCGTGATCGACCAGGCCCGCACCACGCTCGACGAGGCGCTGCCGCTCGGCGCCGCCTTCGAGTCCGCCGTCCCGGACCTCACCCAGGCCGAGGTCCGCACCCTGCTCGCGAAGTTCGGCCTGAAGGCCGACCAGGTCCTCAGCGAGGTGGGGCGCCTCTCCCCCGGCGAGCGCACCCGCGCCGCGATGGCCCTGCTCCAGGCCCGCGGGGTCAACCTGCTGGTCCTCGACGAGCCAACCAACCACCTCGACCTCCCCGCCATCGAGCAGCTCGAGCAGGCGCTCGCGTCCTACGACGGCGCGCTGCTGCTCGTCTCGCACGACCGGCGGCTGCTGGAGAACGTCGACCTCGACCAGCGCTGGGAGGTCGACGGCGGGCAGGTCGTGCTCCGGCACGTCTGAGCGCGACGCGGTCAGCGTCGACGCCGCACGCCCCACCACCGCCAGCCGCCGCGCTCGCCCTCGCGGTCCGCGCGCGGCGCCAGGACGTTGCCCGGGTCATCGGGGACGCGGGGCCCGCGCAGGACCACGCGGTCGACCAGCACCGGAGCGAGGACGTCGTAGACCCCGGGCAGCAGGCGAAACCCTGCCACCGCGAGCCGGTTCGCCGGACCGACGTGCACCATCCGCCGCGGACGGTCGAGGGCACGTACGCACGCCCGCGCGACCGCGTCCGGCGCCACGACCGGCGGGGGCGCGTGCCCGCGACGGCCCGCCCAGGTCCCGCCCTGCTCGTAGATCGGCGTGTCGATCGCCCCCGGCAGCACGAGGGTGACGTGGAGGTCGCGCTCGCGGCGGGTCTCGGCCTGCAGCGAGCGCACGAGGCCGAGCTGCCCCCACTTGGCGGTGCAGTAGGTCGACATCGACGGCACCGCGATCTCGGCCAGCAGCGACGACACCACGACCAGCGAGCCGCCGCCCGACCTGCGAAGCGCCGGCAGCGCCGCGCGCGCGAGCTCGAAGGTGCCCTGCACCGCGACCCGGGTGACCCGGTCGAAGGCCTCCGCATCGACCTGCTCCACGGTGCCGTAGGCCATGACCTGCGCGGAGGTGATCACGACGTCGACCCGCCCGAACCGGGCGAGCGTCGCGTCCACGGCACCCGCCGCCGAACCCGGCTCGGCCAGGTCGGTCACGAGGCCGACCGCGTCCGTCGCCCCCAGGTCGACGAGCTCGCGCGCCACGGCGTCGACCCGATCGGCCGCGCGGGCCGCGACCGCGACGCGCGCTCCCTCCGCGGCCAGCCGCCGCGCCGTGGCGAGCCCGATCCCCGACGTGCCGCCGACCACCAGCACCGCGCGTGCCGCCGCCTCCTGCTCAGCCATCGCGCACCTGCCCGGTCCGCGCACCCGAGTCGCGCCTGCGGTGCGACACCCGCTCGAAGACCGGGCCGACGAGGCGGTCCCACGCCCGCGGGGCGAGCACGAAGGCCGCGATCAGGGCGTGGTTGGCGACCGAGGTCTGCACTGTGCCCCGTCGGCGCTCCGCGGCGCGGACCACCACCCGGGCGACCGCCTCGGGCGAGAGGACCGGCGGCGGGGGGACGTTGACCGCGCCGGCGTCGTCGAGCGCCTCGTCGTAGATCTCGGTGTCCACGCTGCCGGGCGAGACGTGCACGATGCGCACCCCGGGGACGTCGAGGTTCTCGATCCGCAGCTGGCGGGCGAGTGCCCGCACGCCCCACTTCGACACGACGTACGGCGTCATCCCCGGCACTGCGACGTGCCCGAGCAGCGACCCGACGAGCACCAGGGTGCCGCGACCCTGCTCGCGCAGCAGCGGCACGACATGGCGCGCCACGGCCATCGCGCCCAGCAGGTTGGTGTCCACGACCTGCCGAGCATGGTCGGCGTCCGCGTCCTCGGTCCGACCGTAGGTCACGATGCCCGCGCAGTGGACGACGCGGTCCACCCGGCCGTGCCGGTCACGCGCGTCTCGCACTGCGGCGGCGACGTCGTCGTCGACCGTGACGTCGCACGCACTCACCCAGGCCGACGCCGCGCCCGCGGAGCGGCAGTCCGCGGCGGCCTCCTCGAGGTCGTCGACGCGGCGGGCGAGCAGGCCGACGTGGTCACCGCGACGCGCGAGCGCCAGCGCGGTGGCGCGACCGATGCCGCTCGAGGCGCCGACCACCAGCGTCACGTCGCCGTGCGTGCGCGCCCCCGGATCCTGCACCCGCACACCTCCCGACGTCGTCACGATCGACGCTACCGACCGGGCCGTGGCGCCGGGCCACCTGTGGGGATGGCCCGTGACCGTCAGGGTCGGCCCGGAGGTGCTGGTCATCAAGCGGTACCACGGCGGCGTCCACCACGCGGTCCTGCTGGGTGGGAGTGTCGAGTGGACTCTGTCGAGCGCATCAAGCGCTTCTTCGGTCGCTGCGGCGCATCGTCCGCTGACCGACTAGCGAGGGCACTCGTCGACTCAGACGATTACTCAATCAGCGAGATCGTGCTGCTCACAGCGCAAGCTTTCCCTGACGAACTGTCCACTGCGGTCTTAACCTTCCGTGCATGGGTTGGTTCAGCCGTAACAAGCCGTCAACTGCACCTGCGAGTCCCAAGCCGGACTGGTACCTCGACCCGGCTGGGTCGGGACAGCTTCGCTTCTGGGACGGTGCCGTCTGGACAGACCACTACGCTCCGACGCCCGAACGACAGGAGCCGATAGCAAGCGCCCCCTCGGCTCGCCAATCGGCGCGTGGAGTCTCACGGCCATTCGGCAAACCTCTCTCGCCATGGTCCGAGAAGCTCGCCTACCAGGAGATTGTCGGGGAGTCATTCCACCAGGAAGCGTTCAGAGCGATCGCCGCTGAGTACGGCCAGCGCAGCGTGCCAGACCATGGCTACGAGGTCCCAGAAGCCGTTGCGGCGATCGTCGCTGACCCGGACAACAAGTTCGACCCCAATGCCATTGCCGTGTGGGTAGGCGGAAGGCACCTCGTTGGGCACCTTCCACGGAACGTCGCAGCCGAGTACGCACCCAAGCTCGAGACACTCGAGAGTGGCTCCTATCTTCAGGTGCCGGCTCGAGTCTGGATCGGACGGGACGACTGGGACCGAGAGACGGGCGAACCACGACAGGGCGGTGTTCGAGGCAGCGTCAGCGTTCGACTGCCCGAATCCGCCGGTATCACCCCGTTCAATGACCTCCCCGACGAACCACACAGTGTGTTGCCCTGGGGCCGAGCCATCCAGATCACCGGCGAGGAACTCCACATGGACGTGTTGCGCACCTTTGCGCTCGGAACCGACCCCCGCCACGTGGCAGCCACACTTCACGTCGTCGACGAGGCCCGAAAGGCCGGAGCAGCCGTACGGCTCGTGGAAGTCCGCCTCGACGGCCAACGCGTTGGCGTGATGAGCAAAGCCATCAGCGAGCAAGTACAGGACCTCGTCGCGTTCGTCGCCAGCAAGGACCGGCTGCCCGTCGCACGGGCCATCGTCAAAGGGTCGGACCTGCGCGCGGATGTCACCGTGCACGTCGCGCGGACGAGCGAGGTCCCGCACAAGTGGCTCGACAGGGTCGAGGACGCATGACGAGAGCTGAGCGCAGCATGCCGGTGGACGCTCAGCTCGACGCACGACAGCAATCGGGGCCGACTGCATCTGTCACACCTGCAAGAGAACAGGTATCAGCCTGCGCAGACAATCGAGCCACTGTCGGACCCCTCCCCTAGCATCGAACACATGATCGAGGTAAGAGACGACGGGCGGGCACCAAAGGTGGCGACGCTGCCCGCGGCCGCCGACGTCACGACCTGGATCGCCGGGCTGCAGGGTGAGGCGCGCGAGCTGACCGACGCCCAGCGCATCGACCTCCTGCGCGCGCTCGAGCAGCTCACCTGCGCCGCGGCGGGAGCGCAAGCGGTGCTCGCTGCCGACCTCGACGCGTCGATGCGAGCCGCCGCGGCCGCGGCCGGGGTCGCCCCGGATCGGCAGGGTCGCGGGATCGCCGCCCAGGTCGCCCTCGCCCGCCGCGAGTCACCGCACCGCGGCTCACGCCACCTCAGCCTGGCGAAGGTGCTGCGCGACGAGATGCCGTTCACGCTGCGCGCGCTGCGCGAGGGCCGCATCACCGAGTGGAAGGCGACCCTCGTGGCGCGCGAGACGGCGTGCCTCGATCGCGACCACCGGCGCCTGGTCGACGCCGAGCTCGGAAGCGACCCCGACGCCCTCGAGGCCATGGGTGAGCGCGAGCTCGCCGGGCGTGTCCGCGCGCGGGCGTGCGCCCTCGACCCGGCGTCGGTCGCCGACAGGCGGCGCCGCGCGGAGTCCGAGCGCTACACCAGCCTGCGGCCCGCGCCCGACACGATGGCCTGGTTCGGCGCGCTGCTCCCCGTGAAGGACGGCGTCGCGGTCCACGCCGTGCTCCAGCGCGAGGCCGACCGGCTGCGCGCTGCCGGCGACCCCCGCAGCCGCGGCCAGCTCATGGCCGACATCCTCGTCCAGCGCATCGTCGCGCCCCACGTCGCCGCCGTCGCCGACGGCACCGAGCTCCCGATCGTCATCAACCTGGTCGTCTCCGACAGCGTCCTGCTCGGCGACGACCCCGGGGGCGGTCACGTCGAGGGCTACGGCGACGTCCCCGGCGACCTCCTGCGCGAGTGGATCGCCGACCACCTCGACGACGACGTCGACGTGTGGCTGCGTCGCCTCTACGCCTGCCCCGCGACCGGCGAGCTGGTCGCCATGGACTCCCGGGCACGCCTCTTCAGCCGCAGGCTCGCGCAGTTCCTGCGCCTGCGCGACCAGACCTGCCGCACGCCGTGGTGCGACGCACCGATCCGGCACCTCGACCACGCAGAGGACAGCGCCGCCGGCGGTCCGACCTCGGCCCGCAACGGCCAGGGCCTCTGCCAGGCGTGCAACCACGCCAAGCAGGCCATCGGCTGGACCGCTCGTCCACGCCCAGGCCCCCGCCACACCGTCGAGACGACCACCCCGACCGGTCACCGCCACGCGTCCACCGCGCCGCCCGCCGGCCCGATCAGGTCGCCGAGGATCCACGTCGACCTCATCTGGGAGCCGGTGCTCGAGGCAGCGTGACCAGCCGGGCCCCACCACCCTCTACTGTGGCGCCGACCTCGCGAAGGCACACGACCACAAGGACCACGACCGATGACGAGCACGCCCCCGGCCCACCTCTACGCCGCGGTCCGCACGCCGTTCGGACGCTTCGGGGGCGCGCTGGCCCGGTCGCGTCCCGACGACCTGGCCGCGAGGGTCCTGCGCGAGGCGCTCGCCCGGACCGGGCTCGAGGGCGCCGAGGTGGACGAGGTGGTGCTCGGCAACGCCAACGGCGCCGGCGAGGACAACCGCAACGTCGCCCGCATGGCCGCCCTGCTCGCCGGCCTCCCCGTCTCGGTGCCCGGTACGTCGGTCAACCGCCTGTGCGGCTCCTCGCTCGACGCGGCGATGATCGGTTCACGGTCGATCGAGACCGGCGACGCCGACATCGTCCTGACCGGCGGCGTGGAGTCCATGACCCGCGCACCGTGGGTGCTGCCCAAGCCCGAGCGCGCCTACCCGGCCGGCAACACCGAGCTGGTCTCCACCACGCTCGGCTGGCGGCTGGTCAACCCGCAGATGCCCGCCGAGTGGACCGTCTCGCTCGGCGAGGCCAACGAGCAGCTCCGCGACCTCCACGACGTCTCCCGCGACCGTCAGGACGCCTTCGCCCTCCGCTCCCACCGCCTCGCCCACCAGGCCTGGGAATCCGGGTTCTACGACGACCTCGTGGTCCCCGCGGAAGGTCTCGCCCGCGACGAGGGGATTCGACCCGACGCCACGGTCGAGTCGCTGGGCGCGCTGAAGCCGTCGTTCCGCCCCGACGGCACCATCACCGCCGGCAACGCCTCCCCGCTCAGCGACGGCGCCTCCGCCGTGCTGCTCGGTTCGGCCGCGGCCGCCGACCGGATCGGCCACGACCCCCTCGCCCGGATCGCCGGTCGCGGCACCCACGCCGTCGAGCCGCACCGCTTCGGCTACGCCCCGGTCGAGGCGGCCGAGAAGGCCCTCGCGCGCGCCGGCATCGGCTGGTCCGACGTCGGCGCCGTCGAGCTCAACGAGGCCTTCGCCGTCCAGTCCCTCGTCTGCGTCGACACCTGGCTCGCCCGGGGGCTCACCGACCCCGAGGTCGTCAACACCCGCGGCGGCGCCATCGCCCTCGGCCACCCCCTCGGCGCCTCCGGCGGACGCGTCCTCGGCACCCTCGCCGCTGCCATGCGCGCCGACCGCCACCGCTGGGGCCTCGCCGCCATCTGCATCGGCGTCGGCCAGGGACTTGCCGTCGTGCTGGAGAACGAGGACGCTGGCTGACGTGACGCCGCGCGCGACCGCGGCTGTCCAGCCTTCGTCCGACCTTCGTCCAAGGTTTGTCCAAGGTTTCGTTTTTCGGCTGTTCGCGCGATCAGCGCCGCTGGAAGGATCCTCCGTGGGTCCTCCCCGGGCCCGAGCACCATGTTCGCCGCCCGAAGGAGCACCCATGGCCACCGTGTCGGTCCTTACCCCGTGCGCCCCGCACCTCCGCGACGCACACCCGGCCGACGCCGCCGCCGGCTCCCGCGCCGAGCGCACCGCGCGGATCGTCGAGAACATGCGCACGGCCACGGACGAGGCGCGCCGAGGCCTGGTGCACGAGCTCATCGAGACCAACGCGCAGGTCGCGCGGTCCATGGCGTCGCGCTACCGCGACCGGGGCATCGACGTCGAGGACCTCGAGCAGGTCGCGCTGGTAGGGCTCACCAAGGCCGCGCAGCGCTTCGAGCCGGACGCCGGCCACGACTTCCTGTCCTACGCGGTCCCGACCGTCCGCGGCGAGCTCCGCCGCCACTTCCGCGACCTCGGCTGGGTGATCCGCGTACCGCGCCGCATCCAGGAGCTGCGGGCCAAGGTCCGAGCCGTGGAGCCGGTGCTCCACGCCCGCCTCGAGCGGACTCCGCGAGCCATCGACTACGCCGCCCACCTCGGCGCCGAGGTCGCCGACGTCGTCGAGGCGCTGTCGGCGGACTCCTGCTACCGCCCGACCTCGATCGACCACACGCCGGACGCGGGCTCGGCCAGCCTCGGCGACCTGCTGGGCACCGACGACCCCGAGCTCGCCGGCGCCGAGGCGCGGATGCTGCTCGGCACCGCCGTCAGCCGGCTCACCGACCGCGAGCGACTGGTCCTCGGCTGGCGCTTCGTCGACGACCGCACCCAGCAGGAGATCGGCGCCATGATCGGCCTCGACCAGGCCCAGGTGTCGCGGATCCTGCGCAAGGCGCTGGCGCGCCTGAGGCTCGACCTGGCCGACCTCGTGCCCGCAGCCTAGGGAGAGGACTGGGACCCGGAGGAGGTCGCGACCAGCCCGTCCACCCGCTCGCGCAGCTCGCCGAGCCGGAACGGCTTGGCCATGAACGAGGCGGCGCCGCACTCGGCGGCCCGCTGCCGCGTCGCGTCGTCGGTGAACGCGGTCACCACGAGCACCGGCAGCCCGGCCAGGTGGGGCAGCTGGCGAAGCCGCTGGCACAGCGTTCCCCCGTCCATGCCCGGCATGCTCCAGTCCAGGACGGCGAGGTCGAACGACCGGTCGCCGGCCAGCGCGAGCGCCCGCACCGGGTCGCCGACGTCGACCACCTCGTGACCGCCCCTGCGGACCTGCATCGCCACCAGCGCGCGGATGTCGTCGTCGTCGTCGACGACCAGCACCTGTGCCATCAGCCCTGCCCCCGCCCTTCCCGGGCTCACGCCACGTCGGCCGTGAGCCTGTCCTGCCGACGCGCGGCCACGTCCTCGTCACGACAGAACCCGCCCCCGTGCCGCTTGAGGCAGAGTAGCCCGATCAGGCGACCGGCGTCGTCGACCACCGCCACGCGTCGCTGGCCGCGACGCACCATGGAGCGACGCACGTCCTCGGCGACCGCCTCCTGCGCCACTGTGCGGCCATCGAGCACGGCCCGGCTCGTCACGAGGTCGTCTGCGGACGCCCCGACGAGGTCCGCGCGCACGACCGTCCCGAGCAGCAGGTCGCCGGCGGTGAGCAGCAGCATGTGGAGGTGGTCGTCGCGGAACGCCGCGCGGGCCTGCCCGACGGTCGTGCCGTCGCCCCACGTCCGCGGGCAGGTGACGACGGTCGACCGCACGGTCGCGCTCCCGAGCTCGATCATCCGACCCGCTCCCAGCCGCGCCTGCTCGGCCGCGCACCCAGGCGGTCCTCGCGCGAGCGGTAGACGACGTAGGGGCGGGTGAGGTAGCCGACCGGCGCCGAGAAGACGTGGACCAACCGGGTGAAGGGCCACAGCGCGAACAGGCCGAAGGCCACGAGCGCGTGCAGGCGGAAGCCGATGGGGGCGTCGGCCATCAGCGCCGCGTCCGGGGAGAAGGCGAGGAACGAGCGGTACCAGACCGAGACTCCCTCGCGGTAGTTGTACTCACCGCCGAGGGAGAAGACGGACCCGGCCACCGTGTTCCACATCCCCAGCACGATCGCCGCGGCGAGGAAGGCGTACATCACCTTGTCCATGCGCGTCGTGGCGCTGAACACCGGACCGACGGTGCGGCGCCGGTAGACCAGGATGGCCAGCCCCACCAGCGTCATCACTCCCGCCACGAGGCCGCCGCCCACCGCGGCGTAGTGGTAGAGGTGGTCGCTGACGCCCACCGCCGCCGTCCATGACCGCGGGACGAGGAGCCCGACGACGTGCCCGCCGACGACGCCCAGCATGCCGAAGTGGAACAGCGGCGATCCGAGCCGGAGCAGGGCGTTCTCGTAGAGCTGCGAGGACCGGGTGGTCCAGCCGAACGCGTCGTAGCGGTAGCGCCAGGCGTGCCCGACCACGAACGTCGCGAGGCAGAGGTAGGGCACGACGACCCAGAGGAAGGTGTTCACCGGGGGGCTCCTACGGGGATGGTGGATCCGGAGATGAGGGCGGGCCCGGACGCGGGGTCGCCGTAGCCACCGAGGCCGACCTCCTCCGCGGGCGGGCCCTGCTCGACGAGGCGGCGCACGGCGTCGGCCTCGTCGCCTGCGAGGGCCGGCAGGGTGTCGCACACCGCGCGGACCGCGCCGTGCCACGGGGAACCGGTCGTGCCGTCGTGGTTGCGCCAGCCCGCCAGCGCCAGTCGCAGCATCTCCAGGCCGGCGCGGTGCTCACGCAGGAGCCTCCGGGTGGTCGCGGCGTCGACGGTCGCGCCGAGCTGGAGCACCGCGCACAGGTGGTCGGGCAGCTCGCCGCTCGCCTCGTCCCAGATCACCCCGGCGTCGCGGTAGGCCTGCTTGAGCTCGACGAGCGCGAGCCCGCGCCGCCGGGTGTCGCCGTAGGCGAAGTAGGTCAGGTGCAGCGCGCACTTGCGCGTGTGGTCGAAGGTCTCGACGTAGTCGGCCTGCAGGTCCTGCAGCCGGTGCGAGCGCAGGTGCGTCAGCAGCGGGGCGAGCGCCTCGTGGCCGGGCACGATCCGCTCGACCGCATCAAGTGCCGCGAGCAGCTCGGCCGTCGGGTAGTCCAGCAGGACCGAGCACGCCGCCCAGACGTGGCGCTCGTCGCCACGGGAGCGCGCGGGGCGGAGCCTCACGACCGGTCCCCCTCGTCCGCGCGCGGCGGGAACAGCCCGGACGGCGTCCCCCGTCCGTCCCAGTTGAGCAGGTTGACCCGCCCCGCCTTCGAGCCGCCGCCGGCGAGCTCGTCGCCGGTGTCGGAGGTCTGGCGGTCCTGGAGCATTCGGAAGTTCTCCACCGCCACCGGCGTGGGGTGTCCGGAGCCCTCGCCGAAGAGGTCCTGCTGGCCGCCGCCGAAGTCGCTGACCGGGCAGTCGGTGGCGAGCTCCTCGAGCGCGTGGGCCTGCTCGGCGTGGGCCGGCGGGATGACGTAGCGCTCCTCGTACTTCGCGATCGCGAGCAGGCGGAACATCTCGTACATCGACTCCCCAGTCATCCCCACCGACGCGGGGATCGACTCGTCGGGGTCGCGGCCGAGGTTGAGGTCGCGCATGTAGGACCGCATCGCGGCCAGCTTCCTCAGCACCGCGTCGACCGGCACGGTGTCACCCGCGGTGAACAGGTTGGCGAGGTACTCGACGGGGATGCGCAGCGCCTCGATGGCGGCGAACAGGTTGCCCCGGTCCTCGGCGTCCTCGCCGGTCTCGCGGACCACGTCGACGACGGGCGAGAGCGGCGGGATGTACCAGACCATCGGCATGGTGCGGTACTCCGGGTGGAGCGGCAGCGCCACCTCGTAGGTGTTGATGAGGGCCCACACGGGCGAGCGCCGGGCCGCGTCGACCCAGTCGGCGGGGATGCCCGCGGCGTCGGCCGCGCGCCGCACCTCGGGGTCCTCGGGGTCGAGGAAGCAGGCCCGCTGGGCGGCGAGCAGGGCGTGCTCGTCCTCGATCGAGGCGGCTTCCAGCACCTTGTCGGCGTCGTAGAGGACGAGACCGATGTAGCGCAGGCGTCCCACGCACGTCTCCGAGCAGACCGTCGGGATGCCGACCTCGACGCGCGGGTAGCAGAAGGTGCACTTCTCGGCCTTGCCGGTCTTGTGGTTGAAGTAGACCTTCTTGTAGGGACACCCCGACACGCACATGCGCCAGCCGCGGCACCGGTCCTGGTCGACCAGCACGATCCCGTCCTCGGAGCGCTTGTAGATCGCCCCGCTCGGGCACGAGGCGGCACAGGACGGGTTGAGGCAGTGCTCGCAGATGCGCGGCAGGTAGAACATGAAGGTCTGCTCGAACTCCAGGCGCACCTTGTCCTCGATGCCCTTGATCATCACGTCACGCACCGCGTGCTCCTGCGAGCCACCGAGGTCGTCGTCCCAGTTGGCCGACCACTGCACCGCCATGTCCTTGCCGGTGAGGAGGGACCTCGGGCGCGCGACCGGGAAGGTGTCGGTCTGCGGCGAGCTGATGAGGGTCTCGTAGTCGTAGGTCCAGGGCTCGTAGTAGTCCTGGATCGACGGCAGCCGCGGGTTGGAGAAGATGGTGAACAGCTTCTTCAGCCGTCCGCCCGACCGGAGCGTGAGCCGGCCGTCGGGCTTGCGGACCCACCCGCCCTGCCAGGTCTCCTGGTCTTCGTAGGTCCTGGGGTAGCCGAGGCCGGGCCGGGTCTCGACGTTGTTGAACCAGACGTACTCCGTGCCGGTCCGGTTGGTCCACGCCTGCTTGCAGGTCACCGAGCAGGTGTGGCAGCCGATGCACTTGTCGAGGTTCATCACCATCGCCATCTGGGCCATGACGCGCATGTCAGTACTCCACCTTCGCGGTGCGCTTGCGGATGGTCGTCACTTCGTCCCGGTTGTTGCCGATCGGTCCGATGTAGTTGAAGAAGTAGGCGAGCTGGGCGTAGCCGCCGACGATGTGGTTCGGCTTCATCAGGATCCGGGTCAGGCTGTTGTGGATGCCGCCGCGCTTGCCGTCTCGCTCGGTGCGGGGCACGTCGATCAGCCGGTCCTGTGCGTGGTGCATGTAGACCGTGCCCTCGGGCATCCGGTGGCTGACGATGGCGCGCGCCGCGACGACGCCGTTGCGGTTGACCATCTCGATCCAGTCGTTGTCGCGCACGCCGATCTTGGCTGCGTCGCGGTCCGACATCCAGACCGACTGCCCGCCGCGCGAGAGCGACAGCATGAACAGGTTGTCCTGGTACTCGGAGTGGATCGACCACTTGTTGTGCGGGGTCAGGTAGCGCACGGCGACGCCGAGCTCGCCGGTGGCACCGATGCGGGGCTCGCCGAAGAGGTGGGTCATGTCGAGGGGTGGTCGGTAGACGGGCAGCATCTCGCCCATCCCGAGGAACCAGTCGTGGTCGACGTAGAACTGCTGGCGCCCGGTGAGGGTGTGGAACGGCTTGAGCCGCTCGATGTTGATCGTGAACGGCGAGTACCGACGTCCGCCCGACTCCGAGCCGGACCACTCCGGCGACGTGATCACCGGCACCGGCGAACGCTGGGTGTCGGCGAAGGTGATCTGCTTGCCCTCGTGCTCGGCGGCCAGGTCGTGCAGCTGCGTGCCGGTGCGCTCCTCGAGGAAGCGGAAGCCCTGCGTCGCGAGGTGACCGTTGGAGACGCCGGCGAGGTGGAGGATCGCGTCGGCCATCTGCACGTCGGTCTCCACCCGGGGCTGCCCGTCACCGGCGCCGCCACGCGCGACGCCGTTGCGGTCGCGGAGGACGTCGATCTCGCGCTTCACGTCGTAGGTGACGCCCTTGGTGAGCATGCCCACCTTCTCCATCAGCGGGCCGACCGACGTCATCTTGTCGAAGACGGCGGTGTAGTCGCGCTCCGCGACCGCGATGACCGGCATCGTCCTCCCGGGCACCGGCTCGCACTCGCCCAGGCGCCAGTCCTTGACGACCCCGTGCTCGGTGGCCATCGCCTCGGGGGTGTCGTGCCACAGCGGCTTCGCGACGACGTCGCGGCGGGTGCCGAGGTGGTCGACGGCGAGCTCGGAGAACTTCTTGGCGATGACCTTCCAGGTGTCCCAGTCCGACTTGGTCTGCCACGGCGGGGCGATGGCGGGGTTGAAGGAGTGCACGAACGGGTGCATGTCGGTGGTGGAGAGGTCGTGCTTCTCGTACCAGGTGGCCGCGGGCAGGACGACGTCGCTGAAGATGGTGCTGCTGGTCATCCGGAAGTCGATGGTCATCAGCAGATCGAGCTTGCCCTCGCGCGCCTCGGGCGCCCACGTCACGGTGCTGGGGCGGTGCTCGGGACCCGCCTCGGCGGCCGTCGCGGCGCTGTCGGTGCCGAGCAGGTGCCGCAGGAAGTACTCGTTGCCCTTCGCCGAGCTGCCGAGCAGGTTCGAGCGCCACAGCGACAGCACCCGCGGGTGGTTGTCCTCGTGCTCGGGGTCCTCCACCGCGAACCGGAGACGTCCCTCCTTCAGCTCCTGCGCGACGTAGGCCGGCGCCTCCATGCCGGCCGCCTCGGCGTCGTCGGCGAGCTGGAGCGAGCTGCGGTCGAAGGTGGGGTAGCTCGGGCTCCACCCCAGGCGCGCGGACTGCGCGAGCAGGTCCATGACGGTCTTGCCTGCGAAGATGCCGGTGCCGGCGTCGAGGTCGTCGGCGGTGAAGGTGTCGTAGCGGTACTGCGAGGTGTTCACGTACCAGTACGCCGTCTGGTTCATGTGTCGCGGCGGTCGCTGCCAGTCGAGGGCGAACGCCATGTGCTGGAAGCCCATGATCGGGCGGATCTTCTCCTGCCCGACGTAGTGCGCCCACCCGCCGCCGTTGCGTCCCTGGGTGCCGGTGATGGTGGTGAGCAGAAGGATCGCGCGGTAGATCTGGTCGGAGTGGAACCAGTGGTTGGTGCCGGCGCCGAGGAGGATCATCCCGCGGCCCTCGGTGTCGAGGGCGTTCTGCGCCCACTCGCGTGCCAGACGCGTCACCTGGGCCGCCGGGACCCCTGTGTGCTGCTCCTGCCACGCGGGGGTGGCCGGGATCCGCGGGTCGTCGTAGGACTCCGGCCACTCCCCCGGCAGCCCGTCGCGCCGGACGCCGTACTGGGCGAGCAGCAGGTCGAGGACGGTGGTCACCACTCGCTCCCCGACCCGGGCGACCGGGACGCCCCGGGGCTCGTGGACGACCTTGCCGTCGGCCGCGTCGAAGCGCGGCAACTCGACGACGACGGACTCGGCGCTGCCGCCCTCGGCGTCGGGATACATCGAGAGGGCGGGATCGATGTCGCCGAGGTCGAGGTTCCACTGCCCCTTGCCCTCCTCGCCGTAGCGGTGCCCGATGGAGCCGCGCGGGATCCGGACCTCACCCGTCGCGGCGTCGATGACCGCCGGCTTCCACATCTGGTTCTCGGTGCCGCCCTCGGGGTGGTCGATGTCGCCGGCCACCAGGAACTTGCCCGGGCGGTAGGACCCGTCGGCCGTCGGCTCGAGGGTGACCAGGTGCGGGAGGTCGGTGTACTGCTTGGTGTAGCCCTCGAAGAACTCCGGCAGCGAGTCGACGAAGTACTCCCGGAGGATCACGTGTCCCATCGCCATCGCGAGGGCGCCGTCGGTGCCGGGCGAGGGCGCCACCCACTCGTCGGCGAACTTCACGTTCTCGGCGTAGTCGGGTGCGACGGCCACGACCTTCTGGCCGCGGTAGCGCGCCTCGGTCATCCAGTGCGCGTCGGGGGTGCGGGTCATCGGGACGTTCGAGCCCCACATGAACAGGTAGCCCGCGTCCCACCAGTCCCCCGACTCGGGCACGTCGGTCTGGTCGCCGAACATCTGCGGCGAGGCGTTCGGCAGGTCGGCGTACCAGTCGTAGAAGGAGAGCATCGGCGCGCCGATGAGCTCGAGGAAGCGTGCGCCGGAGGTGTAGGACACCGGCGACATGGCCGGGATCGGCGAGAAGCCCGCGATCCGGTCGGGCCCCCATCGCTTGACCGTGTAGACGTGGGCGGCGGCGACGATCTCGGCGACCTCGTCCCAGCTCGCACGCACCAGCCCGCCCTTGCCACGCGCCTTCTTGTACGCCCGGGACCGCTCCTCGTCCTGCACGATCGACGCCCACGCCACCACCGGGTCGCCGCCGTGCTGCTGCTTCGCGGCGCGGAACATCTCCAGCAGCACGCCGCGCACGTACGGGTAGCGGATCCGCGTCGGGCTGTAGGTGTACCAGGAGAACGCGGCACCACGTGGGCACCCGCGCGGCTCGTACTCCGGGCGGTCCGGGCCGGCGCTCGGGTAGTCGGTCTGCTGCGCCTCCCAGGTGATGATCCCGTCCTTGACGTAGACCTTCCACGAGCACGACCCGGTGCAGTTGACGCCGTGGGTCGACCGCACCACCTTGTCGTGGCTCCAGCGGTCCCGGTAGAACGCGTCGCCCTCGCGCCCGCCGACCTTGTGCAGGGTGCGCTGGTCGTCGCTGACCTCCGCCTTGGTGAAGAACCGCCGCCCCGAGATCAGGGCGCTCTGCATCGGGCTCTCGGTCATGCGCTGGTCTCCTCGGTGTCGCGGTGGCGGTCGTGGTCGAACGGGTGGTGCGTCGTGATCGCGGCGCGGCACAGGGCCGGGCCGACGAAGGGCTCCAGCACCACCTCGACGTCGGGCTCCCCGAGGGCGCCGAGGGCGCCGGAGAGCAGTCCCTCGTGGATGCCGCACACCACGTCGGGGTTGGCCCGCGCCAGCTCGAGGAACGGGCAGTCGGCCAGCACCAGGCGGCAGGTCCGGCCCCGGTCGGCGATGGCGAGGTCGGGGACGTAGCCCCAGTCCTCGAGCACGTCGACGAGCGGCCCCACCTTCGCGAGCCACGCGCCCGGCGACGCCGCGGGCGGTGCCGTGACGAGTTCGAGGTGGCGCACGGCCCACTGCTCGCCCGCCTCCTGCGGCGTCGCTCCTGACGTGAAGGACTCGGTCATCAGCTGCAGCAGCCGCAGCAGGTAGTCACCGCGCCGGTCAGGAGCGATCGGCCGGACGAGCGAGTAGATCTTCCGCGGCGCTCCGACGCCGAAAGCGGTGGTCGTGCTCGACGTCAGGACGCCGGCCTCCTCGAGCCGCGCCGTGTGGAAGCGGACGGTGGTGGGGTGCAGCCCGAGCAGCGCGGACAGCTGGCCGGCCGTGAGTCCTCCTGCGTCGACCTCACCGGGAGCCGCGCAGTGCTCGCGGATCGCGTCGACGATCGCCGCGCGCGACGGGTGCGTCAGCGCACTGCTGGCGGCGTCGTGGGTCGTCATGTCCTCAGAATGAGCGAATTCGGAGGATGGACGAAGGGTCGAAGGTCCCGGATTCGGAGGACCGCCGCCCCGTGCAGCAGGTCCACCCCGCGTGAGGTGATCGAGGCACGCAGACACCTGCCACCCCGCACGGAGAACCCATGCACACCGCAACGCACCCCGGGACCACCCGCACCTCGACCGAGCGCCCCCGCGCCACCGCACCTGCGGGCGCCACGCGTGTCCTGGTGCTCTCGACCACCGGCTTCACGCTGCTGTTCGCCGTCTGGTTGATGTTCGGGATCCTCGGAAAGCCGATCAGCGCCGAGCTCGGCCTGAGCGAGGTCCAGCTGTCGTGGGTGATCGCGGCCGCGGTGCTCAACGGCTCGCTCTGGCGCCTCCCGGCCGGCATGGTGACCGACCGGGTCGGCGGGCGGAAGGTGATGACCGTCCTGCTGCTCGGCTCGGCGGTGCCCGCGTACCTCGTCTCGCGGGCCGACTCCTACGGCGCCCTGCTCGTGCTGGCGTTCTTCGTCGGCTTCGCCGGGAACGCCTTCAGCTCCGGCATCGCGTGGAACTCGGCGTGGCAGCCACGCGAGCGGCAGGGCGTGGCCCTCGGGGTGTTCGGCGCCGGCAACGTCGGCGCCTCGGTGACCAAGTTCGTCGGACCGCCCCTGGTCGCCGGTACCACCGTCGGGGCGACCTACCTCGGCGTGTTCCCCGGCGGCTGGCGGTTCGTTCCCGTGCTCTACGCCGTCCTGCTCGTCGCGATGGCCGCCGCGACCTGGTTCCTGGCCCCCCGCCACGACCGAGCCCCGGGTGCCGCGCAGCCCCTGGCGCGGCAGCTGGCGCCCCTGCGGCAGGTCCGGGTGTGGCGCTTCAGCCTCTACTACGTCGCGTTCTTCGGCGCCTACGTGGCCCTGGCGGCCTGGCTGCCGACCTACTACATGGACACCTTCGGCGTCGGGCTCCAGTCGGCCGCCTACCTCACCGCGACCTACATCTTCCCGGCCTCGCTGCTGCGCCCGTGGGGCGGGTGGCTGTCCGACCGGTTCGGCGCCCGCCGCGTCATGTACTGGGCGCTCGGGTCCATGCTGGCGATCACCGGCGTGCTGATGATGCCCGACGGCCACCTGGTCATCGACCACGCCGACGGCAGCACCACCGAGCACCTCGCCTACTCCCTCGGACTCGCGCCCTTCGCCGTCCTGGTCTTCGTGCTCGGCTGCGCCATGGGGGTCGGCAAGGCGGCGGTCTTCAAGCACATCCCGGAGTACTTCCCCGACCACGTCGGAGCGGTCGGCGGCCTCGTCGGGATGCTCGGCGGACTCGGCGGCTTCTTCCTGCCGCCGCTGTTCGCCTACACCAAGGCGTGGTCCGGGTTCCCGTCGAGCACCTTCTTCGTCCTGTTCGTCCTGACCGCGCTCTGCCTGGCCTGGATGCACCGGACGGTCGTCCACATGCTGCACACCGAGTCGCCCGGTCTCGCGCGACACATCGAACGCCCCGCCGGGGCACGCGAGGAGGAACTCGTATGAGCACCGCAACACCCACCCGATCCGCCGAGTGGCTCGACGCCTGGGACCCCGAGGACCCGGTCGGCTGGGACCACCGCCTGGCCTGGCGGACGCTGTGGGTGACCACGTTCTGCCTCACGCTGGCCTTCGCCGCGTGGTTCCTGCCGAGCGCGATCATCCCCAAGCTCAACCCGCTCGGCTACTCGTTCACCACCACGCAGCTCTACTGGATGGCGGCGATGCCCGGCCTGTCCGCGGGCCTGTTCCGGCTGGTCTGGATGGTGCTCCCGCCCATCCTCGGCACCCGGCGGATGGTCACCCTCACCACGCTGCTGCTCGTCTTCTCGACGCTCGGCTGGGGCGTGCGGGTGCAGGAGCCGACGGCGCCCTACTGGGAGCTGATGGTGCTGGCGTTCCTGGCGGGCATCGGAGGCGGAGCGTTCTCCGGGTTCATGCCCAGCACGTCCTACTTCTTCCCCCGCGCCAAGCAGGGCACGGCGCTCGGCCTCCAGGCCGGGCTCGGCAACTTCGGCGTGTCCCTGGTGCAGCTGTCCACGCCGTACCTCATCGCCTTCTCCGGTCTCGCCGTGTTCGGCGGGAGCCAGGTGCTGACGGTTCCCGGCAAGCCCGGCAAGGAGGTGTGGTTCCAGAACGCGGCGTTCGTGTGGATCCCGCTGATGCTGGTCGGCGCGGCCCTGGCGTGGACGCTGCTGCGCTCGGTGCCCGTGACGGCGAACATCCGCCAGCAGTTCGACATCTTCGGCAACCAGGACACGTGGTGGATGACCCTGCTCTACATCATGACCTTCGGCACCTTCTCCGGGCTCGCCGCCCAGTTCGGCCTGCTGATGGCGAACCTCTACGGCACCGGCAACGCTGACATCGTGAGCGGGACGGGGGCGAGCGCCACGGTGCTCGTCCAGGGCTACGCCGTCCCGGACCCCGTGGCGTTCGTCTTCCTCGGTCCGCTGGTCGGCGCGGGCGCCCGGGTGCTGTTCTCGCCGTTGACCGACCGCACCGGCGGGGCGAGGTGGACGCTCGTCTCCGGGATCGGCCTGGTCGGGTCGATCGCCTGGACCATCCCGGCGCTGACGCCCGACCTCTCCTCGGCGGCCAGCCTCGACGCCGACTTCCACCAGTTCCTGTGGGGGATGCTGGCGATCTTCTTCTTCGCCGGCATCGGCAACGCCTCCACCTTCAAGCAGATGCCGATGATCTTCGAGCGGCGACAGGCCGGTGGCGTCATCGGCTGGACCGCGGCGATCGCCGCCTTTGGTCCGTTCTTCTTCGGGGTCGGGATCACCATCATCGGCGCCACGGCGTTCTACTCGGTGGGCATCGCGTGGGCTCTCATGTGCGTCGCGATCACCTGGTGGCGCTACGCACGTCCCGACGCACCTCGGAGCTCGTGACCACCGTGACCGCACGGCACCCACGTCCCGACCCGCTCGTCCCGCACGAGCACGGGGCGTGGGCGTTCCTGCTGCTGCCGGTCGCCCTCTCCCTCGGCGTCACGGGCTGGAGCGCCGCGCTGCCCCTGGTCGTCGCGACCTGGGTGTGCGCCTACCCCGCCGCGTGGGCCACCAGCGGGCTCGCGTTCGGACGCGGGCGCCGCGGGCGGTTCCGGCGCGCCGCACGGGTGTGGGTCCCGCTCACCGTCGCCGCCGGGACGCCCCTCCTGGCACTCCACCCGTGGCTGTGCTGGGTCCTGCTGACCTATACCGGCCTCCACGCCGCGACGCTGCAGCACGCGCGCCGGCACCGCGAGCGCTCGTTGACCGCCGACCTGGTCCTCGTCGCCCAGTGCAGCCTGCTGGTCCCGGTCCTCGGCGGGCTTGCCGCAGCGACCGGGCCCACGGCCTGGGTGCCGCCGGTGGACGCGATGCTCGCGCCGGACGTGGTCGGCGCCGCCGTGCTGTGCGCCCTCGCGCTCGTGGGGTCCACGCTGCACGTGAAGTCGCTGATCCGCGAGCGCGCCGACCCGGCCTACGCGACGGCGTCGCGCCTGTTCGCGGCGATGGCACCGGCGGCCGCCGTCGCGGTCTCGCTCGCGGCGGGGTGGGGCGTCGGCCCGGTGCTCGCCTTCGCGGCGCTGACGGTGCGTGCGTGGGCGCTGCGCAGGCCGGACTGGCGTCCGGCCCGGATCGGGCTGGCCGAGCTGGCGGGACTGGTCGGCGTCGTCGCCGGGGTGGCGCTCAGCGCCTGAGCGGGGCGGCCGGACCCATGATCCGCTCGTCCTACCCGGCGTCGGCGACCGGCACGATCGCCTGGTGCACCTGGGCGACGAGCTCGGCGAGCCGGAACGGCTTGGTGAGCACGACGTCCGCCCCCGCCTCCAGGCACGCGTCCACGTGGTCGGCGCTCGCGTGGCCGCTGACGACCAGGATGGGCGCCTGGTAGCCGTCCTCGCGCAGCCGCACCGTGGCGTCGAGACCGTCCATGTCGGGCAGGCCGCGATCCATCACCACGACGTCCGGCCGGTGCTCCTGCGCCGCGGCGCACGCTCCGGCCCCCGACCCGGTCGCGAGGACGGCGAAGCCCGCCCGGGTCAGCGCGATCTCCATCACGTGCACCAGGTCGGGCTCGTCCTCGACGAGCAGAACAGTTGCGGCCATGAGTGAAAAGTACAAGAAGATCAACGGGACGGTAACAAAACGAAGAAAAACGTTGACTTTCATTTACTGCCGCGCCAAAGCCGTCAGTCCGGGACCCTACTGTGGGCGTCATGGACGCGGACCAGGTGCTGGTGCTGAACGCGGGCTCGTCGTCGTTGAAGTACCAGGTCCTCGCCGTCGACGCGACGGTCACGGTGAGGGGCCAGGTCGATCGGTTGACGCAGGAGGGTGACCACGCCCGCGCGCTGGACCGGGTCACCGCCGACCTGCGGGCGGCGGGGGTGGACGACGCCCACCTCGCCGGTGTCGGGCACCGGATCGTGCACGGTGGACCAGCCCTCACCCGCCCCGCCCGCGTCGACGCCGACGTCATCGCCGCCGTCGAGCAGGCCGTCCACCTCGCTCCCCTCCACAACCCGCCCGCCCTCGCGGCCCTGCGCGCGGCGACCGACTGGTTGCCCGACGTGCCGCACGTCGTCGTCGTGGACACCGGGTTCTTCGCCGACCTGCCGCCTGCCGCGTCGACCTACGCGCTGGACAGCGCCGTCGCCGCGCGCGCAGGGATCCGGCGCTACGGCGCCCACGGCATCAGCCACCAGTACGTCGCCGCCCGGGCCGCCGAGCACCTCGGGCGCGACGACCTGCGACTGGTCACCCTGCACCTCGGCAACGGCGCCTCCGCCGCAGCGATCGACTCCGGCCGGCCGCTCGACACCTCGATGGGACTGACGCCGCTCGAGGGGCTGGTGATGGGGACGCGAGCCGGCGACCTCGACCCCGGCATCCTCGTCCACCTCGCCCGGCACGAGGGCTTCGGGACCGACGACCTAGAGGACCTGCTGCACCACAGGTCGGGGATCCTCGGCCTGACCGGGCACTCCGACTTCCGCGACCTGCAGGCCGGCGTGGACGCCGGCGACGACGCGTGCCGACTCGCGTGGGACGTCTGCTGCCACCGCATCCGCAGGTACGTCGGGGCGTACCACGCGGTGCTCGGCGGGGCCGACGCCGTCGTCCTCACCGCCGGCGTCGGCGAGAACTCCCACCGTCTCCGCCGCGACGCACTCGCGGGGCTCGAGCGGCTGGGCGTCGTCATCGATCCGGCGCGCAACGAGGCGGACGCCACCGGCACGCGGACGATCTCGACCGACGACTCCCCCGTGGCCGTGCTGGTGGTCCCGACCGACGAGGAGCGTGCGATCGCGGCGGCGACCCGAGCGCTCCTCGCCGGTGGTCCTGCCTAGAGGTTGTCGGCGCCCGTGTCGGGCTCGGCGGTCGTGGACGGCGAGGCACCTCGCTCGGGCTCGGCGGTCGGGTCCCAGCGCCAGTCGCGCACCTCGGGCAGGTCGTCGCCGTGCTCGCGGGTCCACTCCCTGGCCCGCCGACGGGTGTCGACCATCAGCTGCCGCACGCGCGCCGCACGCTGGCCGAGGCCGGGCACGCGGTCGATCACGTCCATGACGAGGTGGTAGCGGTCGGTGTCGTTCATCATGACCATGTCGAAGGGCGTGGTCGTGGTGCCCTCCTCCTTGTAGCCGCGCACGTGGATGTTGTCGTGGTTGGCGCGACGGTAGGTCAGCCGGTGGATCAGCCACGGGTAGCCGTGGTAGGCGAAGATCACCGGGGTGTCGGTGGTGAACACCGCGTCGAACTCGTGGGCGCTCATGCCGTGCGGGTGCTCGCGCTCGTCCTGCAGCCGCATCAGGTCGACGACGTTGACGAACCGCACCCGCACCTCGGGCAGGTGCTCGCGCAGGAGCGACACCGCGGCCAGCGCCTCGAGGGTCGGCACGTCGCCGGCCGCCGCGACGACCACGTCGGGGTCGCCGTCGTCGTTCGACGCCCAGTCCCAGATGCCGAGCCCGCGCGCGCAGTGCAGGTCCGCCTGCTCGGCGTCGAGCCAGTCGAAGCTCGGCTGCTTGCCCGAGACCACGACGTTGACGTAGTGCTCGCTGCGCAGGCAGTGGTCCATGGTCGACAGCAGGGTGTTGGCGTCCGGCGGCAGGTAGACCCGGACGACCTCTGCCTTCTTGTTGACGACGTGGTCGATGAAGCCGGGGTCCTGGTGGGAGAAGCCGTTGTGGTCCTGGCGCCACACGTGCGAGCTGAGCAGGTAGTTGAGGCTCGCCACAGGCGGGCGCCACTCGATCTCGCGGGTCGTCTTGAGCCACTTCGCGTGCTGGTTGAGCATCGAGTCGACGAGGTGGATGAAGGCCTCGTAGCAGCTGAACAGCCCGTGCCGGCCGGTGAGCAGGTAGCCCTCCAGCCAGCCCTGGCAAGTGTGCTCGGACAGGATCTCCACGACCCGTCCGGATCGAGCGAGGTGCTCGTCGACGTCGGCGAGGTCGCCGGCCCACACCTTGTCGGTCACCTCGTAGACCGCGTCGAGGCGGTTGGAGGCCGTCTCGTCGGGGCCGAAGATGCGGAAGGTGGTGTCGTTGTCGCGCACCACGCCGACCAGCCACTGTCCCAGCACCCGCGTCGGCTCGTGGATCGAGCCGCCGGGCCGCTCCACGTCGACCGCGCTCGCGCGCCAGTCGGGCAGGCGCAGCGGGCGCTTGAGCAGCCCGCCGTTGGCGTGCGGGTTCGCGGTCGTGCGGCGGATGCCGACCGGCGCCTGGCGGGCGATCGCCTCGACCGGGCGGCCCTGCTCGTCGAACAGCTCGTCGGGAGCGTACGAGCGCAGCCACTCCTCGAGCTCGGCGCGGTGCCCGTCGTCGTCGCGGGTGCCGGCCAGCGGCACCTGGTGGGCGCGCCAGGTGCCCTCGACGGGCTTGCCGTCCACCTCCGCCGGACCGGTCCACCCCTTCGGCGTCACCAGCAGCACCATCGGCCAGGGACGGCGTTCGACCTCGCCGTCCTCGCGCGCGGCCCGCCAGGTCTCGCGGATCATGTCGTGCGCCTCGTCGAGCGCGGCGGCCATCTGGCGGTGGACGTCGGCGGGGTCGTCGCCCTCGACGGTGAGGACGTGGTGGCCGTAGCCGCGCAGCAGGCTCTCCAGCTCCTCGCGGTGGATGCGGGCGGGGATGGTGGGGTTGGCGATCTTCCAGCCGTTGAGGCTGAGGATCGGCAGCACCGCGCCGTCGTGGACGGGGTCGACGAACTTGTTGGCGTGCCAGCTCGCCGCCAGCGGCCCCGTCTCGAACTCCCCGTCGCCGACGACCGCCGTCACCACCAGCTCCGGGTTGTCCATCGCCGCTCCGTAGGCGTGCGACAGGACGTAGCCGAGCTCGCCACCCTCGTGGATCGAGCCAGGCGTCTCCGGCGCGACGTGGCTGGGGATGCCGCCGGGGAAGGAGAACTGCCGGAACAGCCGCCCCATCCCGTCGCCGTCGCGGGTGATCGCCGGGTAGACCTCGGAGTAGGTGCCCTCCAGCCAGGCGTTGGCGACCGCGGCGGGGCCGCCGTGACCGGGCCCGCACAGCAGGATCGCGTCGACGTCGCGATCGCGGATCAGCCGGTTGAGGTGGGTCCACACGAGGTTGAGCCCTGGGGTGGTGCCCCAGTGGCCGAGCAACCGCGGCTTGATGTCCTCGCGCTCGAGGCGCCGCTCGAGCAGCGGGTTGCCGAGCAGGTAGATCTGCCCGACCGAGAGGTAGTTGGCCGCGCGGAACCACAGGTCGAGGTCGTGGACCTCGTCGTCGGTGAGGGTCATGCTCCTTCGTACCCGATCCGTCGGCGCCGGCACACCCGACCTTGGTCCCCTTCTGCTCCCGGCCGATGGTCCCGGGCCGACACGGCCCGCGGACGCTCGGACGGGCGAGGCACCCGGCCGCGACGACTGGCACAGTGACCCCGTGCCCGAGACCCCACCCCACCACGACCCCTCCCCCGCCCTCGCCATCGACGGGTCCGCCGCCGCGGGCCACCCGGCGCTCCCCACGAGGGAGCGCACCATCGGCGCCGGCGTCGAGTGGACCGCCCGCTGGAGCCTGCGCCTGGTCGGCATCGCGCTGGGCGCGGTCCTGCTCGGCCTGGTCGTGCAGTACACCTGGGTCATCCTCTTCCCGGTCCTGATGGCGATCATCCTGTGCACCGTGCTGGCGCCCCTGTCCGGGTTCCTCCGCAGACGTGCCCGGCTGCCAGGTGCCGCGGCCGCCGGCCTCACCGTGCTGGCCGCGATCGGGCTGGTCGTCGCGGTCGGGTTCACCATCGCGCCCTCGGTCGCCGACCAGGGCGGCAGCCTCGTCGACCGTGCCAACGAGGGGCTCCAACGGCTGCAGGACTGGGTCCAGGACTCCAGCTTCGTGTCGAAGGAGCAGGTCGACGCCGGCCTGCAGGGTCTCCAGGAGAAGCTCAGCGGCTCGGCCGGGACCATCGCCTCGGGCGTGCTGACCGGCGTCTCCACCCTCACCAACGGCCTCGTCAACCTCGTCCTCATCCTGATCCTGAGCTTCCTGTTCCTCAAGGACGGCCACCGCTTCCTGCCGTGGATGCAGCGCCTTGCCGGTCCTCGCGCCGGCGCCCACCTCGCGGAGGTCGGTCGACGCGCGTGGGCGACGCTCGGGGGCTTCATCCGCACCCAGGCGCTGGTGTCGTTCATCGACGCCGTCCTCATCGGCGGCGGCCTGCTCCTCATCGGGGTGCCGCTCGCCGTCCCGCTGGCGGTGCTGACCTTCTTCGCCGGGTTCGTGCCGATCGTCGGCGCCTTCGTCGCCGGCACCGTGGCCGTGCTGATCGCGCTGGTGTCCAACGGTCTCACCGGCGCCCTGCTCGCCCTCGCGCTGATCGTCGCGGTCCAGCAGATCGAGGGCAACGTGCTCTCCCCGATGCTGCAGTCGAAGTCGATGAACCTGCACGCCGCCGTGGTCCTGCTCTCCGTCACCCTGGGCGGCACCCTCTTCGGGATCACCGGGGCGTTCCTGGCGGTGCCGACCGTCGCCGTCCTGGCCGTCGTCGTGCGTTACCTCGACGAGGTCGTCGAGGCCCGGACGCGCCCGGCGCCGGTCCCGGTCACCCCGGACGGTGACGAGGACGATGACCACGAGCCCGAGGACGACGCCTGACCCGCGCTCGCATGGCCGTCGCTCGGCCCGGGTACGAGGGCGTACGGCACCTCGAACGGTGACGTGCGTTCACGGGGCGTGGGTAGCGTCGCTGGGGACGGTCCACCCGGACCCGGCCGAGGAGGTCGCGTGACCACCGAGCTGTCCCCGCACCGCACCGCGGCGCTGCCCGCCGTGCGCGGCCTCGCAGCGGCGGCTCACGGCGGGCCGGCGCTCGCGGTGACGGTCCTGGCGCTCCTGCTGGTCCTCGCGCAGGACCTCGGTCCCGCGCGCGGGCTGCTCGTGGTGGCCGCCGTCCTGGCCGGGCAGCTGTCCATCGGGTGGAGCAACGACCTCGTCGACCTCGCCCGCGACTGCCTCGCCGGACGTGACGACAAGCCCCTGGCGACGGGCGCCGTCCCGGTTGGAGTGGTCCGTGCCTGCTGCGTGGTCGCCGTCCTGGCGTGCGTCCCCCTCTCGCTGGCCTGCGGCCTCGCCGCCGGCCTCGTGCACCTCGTCTGCGTCGCGTCCGGCTGGGCCTACAACCTCGGCCTCAAGTCGACGCTGCTGTCCTGGCTCCCCTACGCCGTCGCGTTCGGCGGCCTCACCGCGTTCGTGGCCCTCGCCGGGGGCGAGGCGCCGCCGTGGTGGTGGCCGGCGGGCGGGGCGCTGCTCGGCGTCGGCGCCCACCTTCTGAACGTCCTGCCCGACCTGGCCGACGACGCCGCCACGGGCGTACGCGGACTTCCGCACGCGCTCGGGCCGCGCTGGATCGCCCCGGTCGCGGCCGTCGTGCTCGTCGCCGCGACGGTGGTCGCCCTCGTCGGCGCCGCACCGCCCCGGCCGGTCGTCTGGGCCACCGGGGGTGCCGTGCTCGTGCTCGCCGCCGGCGTCGTCGGCCTCTCCGGCCGCCGCCCGTTCGCGGCGGCCGTCGCGATCGCGCTCGTCGACGCCGCCCTGCTGGTGGTGGCCCGGTGACGGCACCCGAGCGCTGGGACCTCGTCGTGGTGGGCGCGGGTCCGGCCGGCGCCGCGACGGCCCTCGGCGCCCTCGCCGAGGACCCCCGCTTGCGGGTGCTCCTGCTGGACCGCGCCGACTTCCCGCGGGACAAGTCCTGCGGCGACGGCGTCGCGCCCCACGTCCTCGACGCGCTCGCCGAGGTCGGTGCCGCGGACGTGGTCGACGGGTGGCAGCCGCTGCGCCGCCTCGTGCTGTCGCGGGGACCGCTGGCGGTCGACGGGGAGATGGAGCGCGAGGTGCACGTCGTGCCGCGACGCGTCCTCGACGCCCGCCTCGTCGAGCGGGCCGTCGCCGCGGGCGCGGTGCTGCGCCGGCACCGCGCCACCTCGCTCCACGTGGGTCGCGACGACTCGCTCGTGTCGGACGAGCTCGCCGGACGGGTCGTGGTCGGCGCGGACGGCGCGCACTCGCTCGTGCGGACCGCCCTCCTCGGACGGTCCCGCACGCCGCGCGCCATCGCGATCCGCGGCTACGCGCCGGTGCCCGCCGGCACGGAGGGACGGCAGGTGATCCGCTACGGCGAGCGCCGCCAGCCGTCGTACGCCTGGTGCTTCGACCGCGGCGACGGACTCGCCAACGTCGGCTACGGCGAGCTCCTCCCGGGTGACCGCCGCGACGCAACGGCCGGCGGCCCGCGCCGGCGGCTCCTCCTCGACCAGCTCGAGCTCCTGGTGCCGGGCGCGGCCAGCACCGGCAGCGACTGGCGCGGTCACCACCTGCCGCTGAGCGGCTGGCGGTGGGACCAGCCCGACGGCAACGTCCTGCTCGCCGGCGACGCAGCCGGGCTGGTCAACCCGATGACCGGCGAGGGCATCTACTACGCCGTCGCGACCGGCATCGCCGCCGGACGTACGGCCGCCCGCGCCGTCGCCGCCGGCCACCCCGAGCGCGCCGGCGCCGAGCACCGCGCCCACGTCCGACGGACGCTGGGCCCCCACCTGCGCCACACCTGGACCGCGTCGCGGCTCTCCCGCTCCCCGCGGGTGGTCGACGCCGGCATCCGCGCAGCCGGGCGCGACCGGCACGCCTTCGACGCACTCGTCGAGATCGGGCTGGGCGACGGCCTGATCGACCGCCGCCTGGCCACCGGCCTGGCCCGCTCCCTGGTCTCCCGGCGCACGACCGACCCCACGTCCGCACCCACGAGCCCGAGGTGGCCCACATGAGGATCCTGACCGCACGCGGCGCACTCCCCGCGCACGTGCACCCGCAGTCCGAGATCACCGAGGCGTTCGCCGACGTGATCAGCCCCGGCAGCAGCCTTGACCGGGCGCTGCTGCGGCGCTTCCACGCCAACTGCGGCGTCGAGCAGCGCCACACCGTGCTGCCGCTCGGGGACTACGCCGCGCTCGGCGACTTCGGCCGGGCCAACGACCTGTTCATCGAGCACGCCGTCGAGCTCGGCTCGCGCGCGCTCGTCGACGCGCTCAAGGCCGCGGACCTGACCCCCTCCGACGTCGACCTGGTCGTCACCGCGACCGTCACCGGCCTCGCCGTCCCCTCGCTCGACGCCCGCATCGCCGCCCAGGTGGGGCTGCGCGAGGACGTGCGCCGGATGCCGCTCGTCGGGCTCGGGTGCGTCGCCGGCGCCGCGGGCATCGCCCGCGTGCACGACTACCTCCTGGGCCACCCGACCCACACGGCGGTGCTGGTCGCCGTCGAGCTGTGCTCGCTGACCGTCCAGCTCGACGACACGTCGGTGCCCAACCTGGTGGCCAGCGGCCTGTTCGGCGACGGCGCCTCCGCGGTCGTCGCGGTCGGCGACGAGGGCCGTCCGGGACCGGTCCGGGTGGTCGACTCACGCAGCCGGCTCTACCCCGACAGCGAGCGGACCATGGGCTTCGACGTGGCGTCCACCGGGCTGCGGATCGTGCTCGACGCCGAGGTGCCCGCGCTGGTCGAGCGGTTCCTGCGCGAGGACGTCGACCGCTTCCTCGCCGACCACGACCTCACCCGCGCCGACGTCGGGTGGTGGGTCTGCCACCCCGGCGGCCCGAAGGTGATCGAGGCGCTCGAGTACGCGCTGGAGGTGCCGCGCGACGCGGTCCAGCTCACCTGGGACTCCCTGGCCCGGGTCGGCAACCTGTCATCGGCGTCGGTGCTGCACGTCCTCGAGGACACCCTGCGCGAGCGACCGCCCGCGCCGGGCACCCACGGCGTCCTGCTGGCGATGGGGCCGGGCTTCTGCTCCGAGCTGGTCCTGCTGGAGGCGGCGTCGTGACGACGCTGGTCGCCTTCACCGTCCTCGTCGCCCTCGTCGGCCTCGAGCGGGTCGCCGAGCTGGTCGTCTCGGTGCGCAACGCAGCCTGGAGCAGAGAGCGCGGCGGTGTCGAGACCGGCCAGGGCCACTACCCGTTCATGGTCGTCCTGCACACCGGGCTGCTCGTCGGCGCGCTGGTCGAGGCCTGGGTCCGGCGTCCCGACGTCCCCTCCGCGCTCGCGTGGTCGATGCTCGCGCTGGTGGTCGCCTCGCAGGCGCTGCGGTGGTGGTGCATCGCCACCCTCGGCCGGCGCTGGAACACCCGCGTGATCGTGGTGCCCGGCCTCGCGCCGGTGCGGTCTGGCCCCTACCGCCTGGTCCCGCACCCCAACTACGTCGCCGTGGTCGTCGAGGGTGTCGCCCTCCCGCTGGTGCACGCCGCGTGGACCACCGCGATCGTCTTCACCGTGCTCAACGCGGGCCTGCTGGCGGTCCGGATCCGCACCGAGGACGCCGCGCTGGCGAGCCTGCCGCGCGAGGACGGGCTCGCCCGTGCGTGACCTGGTGGTGGCCGGCGGCGGCCCGGTCGGGATGGCGGTGGCGCTCCACGCCCACCGGCTGGGACTCGACGTGGTGGTGCGCGAGCCGCGCACGGGTCCGATCGACAAGGCGTGCGGCGAGGGCCTGATGCCGGGCGCGGTGGCCGAGCTGGCCGACCTCGGCGTGGACCCGCCCGGCCGCGTGCTGTCCGGCATCCGGTACCTCGACGCCACCACGTCGCGCCGGGCGAGCGCGCGCTTCTCGGCCGCGCCCGGTCGGGGCGTACGCCGCACGGTGCTGCACGACGCGCTGGCCGGGCGACTGGCCACCGCCGGCGTCCCCGTCGAGCCGCGGGCGGTCGAGGACGTGCGGCAGACGCCCGACCACGTGCTGGTCGACGGCGAGCCCGCCCGGCACCTCGTCGCCGCGGACGGCCTGCACTCCCCCGTGCGCCGCGCGGTCGGCCTCGACGCGCCCGGTCCGGGTCCGGCTCGGTTCGGGCTGCGCTGCCACGTCGCGCAGGCGCCCTGGTCGTCCTTCGTCGAGGTGCACTGGACGCCCCGAGCCGAGGTCTACGTGACCCCGGTCGCCGAGGACCTGGTGGGCGTGGCCGCGCTCGTCGGGCGGGGCCTCCGCTTCGAGGACGTGCTCGACGAGGTGCCGGCACTGCGCGACCGGCTGACCGGCGACCGCACCCGGGTCATGGGCGCCGGGCCGCTGCGCCAGGTCGCGCGGTCGCGGGTGGCCGGACGGGTGCTGCTGGCCGGCGACGCCGGCGGCTACGTCGACGCGCTGACCGGCGAGGGCATCGCCCTCGGGCTCGCCCAGGCACGCGCCGCCGCGACCTGCATCGCCCAGGGCCGGTCGGCCGACTACGACCGGGTGGCCCAGCGCCTCGCCCGGCGCCACGAGCTGCTCACCCGCGCCCTGCTGCGCAGCACCGCGCACGCGCCGGTGCGCCGGATGCTCGTCCCGGCCGCGTCGCGGGCACCGTGGCTCTTCAGCGCCGCCGTCAACCAGCTCGCCCGACCGATCGAGGTGCCCTCGTGACCACCGACCCCGACACAGCACCGGCCGAGCTCGTCGTGCTCCTCGACGAGGACGGCCACCCCGCCGGCACCCAGGACAAGCGGACCGTCCACCACGCCGACACCCCGCTGCACCTGGCGTTCTCCTGCTACCTCTTCGACGACGACGGCCGGGTGCTCCTCACCCGCCGCGCCCTGCACAAGGCCACCTTCCCCGGCGTCTGGACCAACGCGTGCTGCGGGCACCCCGCGCCGGGCGAGGACCTCGAGGACGCCGTACGCCGTCGCGTCCACCAGGAGCTCGGCATCGACGTGCACGACCTGCGGCTGCTGCTTCCCGCCTTCCGCTACCGCGCGGAGATGGACGGCGTCGTCGAGAACGAGATGTGCCCGGTGTTCGCGGCCCGTGTCGGCGGACCCGTGACCCCCGATCCCGACGAGGTGGAGGAGGTCGCGTGGGAGCCGTGGGAGCCGTTCCGCGGTGCCGTCCTGGACGGTTCGCGGGAGGTCTCCGTCTGGTGCCGCGAGCAGGTCCAGCAGCTGCCGGCCGACCCGGCCAGCGCACCCGCCGCGTCGCCCGCGACCCTGCCGCCGGCGGCGCGCTGAGCCCGTCCCGCACGCCCCGTGGCGCGGCGGCCCGCGATGCCCCACCATGGCGCCGTGAGCGTCGACGACTTCCGCTGGGTCCTGCTGTCCGGGTTGGAGGACGCCGGCTGCGTCACGGTCGTCCCCGGGGGTGACGTCGCGCAGGTCCTGGCCGCCTTCGGGGCGGTCGATGCCTCAGCCCGCCCGGCAGCATCCGTCGACGACGTCGGCGACAGGCACGCCGACGTCGTGCAGCCGATCTGCGTGGTCGAGCTGCCGGACGCGGTCGTCGTCCTCGAGGACAACGGGTTCCAGGGCTCCCGTCCCGAGGTGCTCGGCCCGGCGTCGAGGGCCGGCACCGCGTCCGTGGCGTCGTCGTTCTTCTGGAACGTCAATGCGGTCACGGCGTTCTCCGCGGCCCGGCGCGGCCGGCTGCTGTTCTCGGTGGAGCTCATCGGCGCTGCGGACGACGACCTCGGCGGTGTGCCGAAGGCGCTGCGGCCTCACGTGGTCGCGGCGGAGCAGGACGACCTGGTGCCGGCCGGCCTCGACCTGGTGCGCCGGTGGACGCGCGTCGACCTCGCCCGCGCCGCCGGGGCTGCCGGGGCTGCCGGCACCGTCTACGACACGGAGCCCCCACCGAGCAGGCTCCTCACGTACCTCCCCGGGCACGGCCACGTCCTCGGGCTGGACGACGCGCCCCACCTGCTGGCCGCGATGACCGCCGACCAGCAGCGTGCCGTGGCCCGGTGGGCGACCAGGGTGGCCGCGCGCGAGGCGAGCGTGTCCGACGAGCCCACGGTCGCCCGGGCCCGGGCCGCCCAGGCGCGGGCGGAGCTCTTCGACCGGTTGCGGGACCTGCAGGACACCGGCGAGGACCTCCCGCCGCACCCGTTCCGCAGGCTCGTCGTCGACGACGGGTGGGGCGGGGAGCTCGTCGTCCTGTCGGAGGTCGAGCGGTTGCACGTCGGGCAGCAGTCCATGGCCGTCCGGGCGTGGCAGCACGTGGTCCACCCCGACGCGTACTCGGCGGCGGTCGCCTGCCTGGACGCCGCCAGCCTGTGCTGCTCGATGGGTCGGCTCGACCGGGGCTGGACGTTCGACGAGGACGACCGGATGCGTCGCCGCGCCGGCACGACCCCGAACCCTCGCCACGAGGCGTTCGTCGACGTGGCCAGCCGCTTCCTGGCGGAGCTCCCCGGCGACCCGGACGACGCAGCGGCTCGCGCCGACGCTGGGCTGCCGTCACCACTCGGCCAGGACGAGAAGGACGCCGCCGTCCGCGCCGACCTCGAGGCCTCCGCGCGGGGCGACTTCGTCGAGTGGCAGCGGGCCTGAGCCTGCCGGCCTCCCGGCTCAGGCGCCCTCGGAGTTGGGGTCGCGCCAGCTGCGCTCGAAGGGCAGTCGCCAGGTGAACGGCGCGACGAGCTGGTGGACCTGGTTGGGACCCCACGAGCCAGGGGCGTAGGGCCGCACGACCGGCGGATTCTCCAGCAGCGGCGTGGAGACCTCCCACAGCCGCTCGATGCCCTGCGCGGAGGTGAACAGCGTGTGGTCACCGCGCACCGCGTCGTGGATCAGCCGCTCGTAGGCCTCGAGCACCGACCCGGCCCAGCCGGTGTCGTGCATCGCGAACTGCATCGAGAGCTTGTCCAGGCGCATGCCCGGACCCGGGCGCTTGCCGTAGAACGACAGCGACATCCGCGACTGGTCGGCGAGGTCGAAGGTGAGGTGGTCGGGGCCGTGGTCGCCGACCCCTGACCCGGCCGGGAACATGGTGCGCGGGGGCTCCTTGAACGCGATCGAGATGATCCGCGCGCCCTCCGCCATCCGCTTGCCGGTGCGCAGGTAGAACGGCACGCCCGCCCAGCGCCAGTTGTCGATGTAGCACTTGAGCGCGACGAAGGTCTCGGTCTCCGAGCCGGGCGCCACGCCCTCGAGGTCGCGGTAGCCGGTGTACTGCCCGCGCACCACGTCGTGCGGATCGATCGGCAGCATCGAGCGGAAGACCTTGTTCTTCTCCTCCGAGATCGCCGACGGCTCCAGCGCGGTCGGCGGCTCCATCGCGGTGAAGGCGAGCACCTGGAAGAGGTGGGTGACGACCATGTCGCGGTAGGCGCCGGTCGCCTCGTAGAAGCTGGCGCGCTGGGCGAGCCCGAGCTCCTCGGGCACGTCGATCTGCACGTGGTCGATGTGGTGGCGGTGCCAGATCGGCTCGAAGAGCCCGTTGGCGAAGCGGAAGGCCAGGATGTTCTGGGCTGCCTCCTTGCCGAGGAAGTGGTCGATGCGGAAGATCTGCGACTCGTCGAACACCTCGTGCAGCCGGCGGTTGAGCTCCCTGGCGGAGGCCAGGTCGGTGCCGAAGGGCTTCTCCATGACGATCCGGCTGCGGTCGGCGAGCCCTGCCTCGCGCAGCTGGTCGACGACGGCGAGCGCCGCCTTCGGGGGCACGCTGAGGTAGTGCAGGCGCTGGGGGTGGGTGCCGTCGGGGAAGGTCGTCTCCGCCTCCTCGACGACGCGGCGCAGTCCCTGAGGACCCTCGGCGCCGGGCGCCCAGTGCAGCAGCGGGGCGAAGTCGGGCCACGCGGCGACGTCGTCGTCGTCGCCGAACTCGCGGATCGCCTTCTCGGCGAGGTCCTGGAACGACTGGCGGGTGTGGTCCTCGAGCGAGGTGCCGACGACGCGCACCTGGCTGAGCAGACCGGTCTTGAACAGGTGCAGCAGGCCGGGCAGCAGCTTGCGGCGGCTCAGGTCTCCGGTGGCGCCGAACAGGACGACGGTGGTGGGGTGCTCGTCTGCCATGGGCACCAGCCTAGGTCGCGCTAGCGTCGTCCCGTGCCGGTCGCCGACTACGTGTTCTTCGCCGCCGGTCTGCTCGGCCTGGTGCTCACCACGATGGCGGTCGCCCGCGTCGCCGGGGTCGGGCTCGGCTGGGCGCCCCTGGTCTCGCTGGTGCGCGCGAGCGCCCAGCTCACCGTCGTCGCGCTCCTGCTGCGCGGCATCCTCACGATCCCGTGGACCGTGGTGGCCTTCCTCGCCCTGATGCTGCTCACCGCGTCGTGGACCGCCGCCGGTCGGCTGCACGAGCTGTGGCGCGGTCGACGCGCAGCGGTGGCCGGCGTGCTGGCGGGTGCGTCCATCGCGTTGGCGATGATCCTGGCGCTCCGGCTCGTCGACCCCGAGCCGCGCTACCTCGTGGCGGTGGCCGGCATCGTCATCGGCAACGCCATGTCGGCGGCCACGCTCTCGGGACGCAACTTCCTGCGGGCGCTGCGCCACCGCCACGACGAGGTCGAGGCGTGGCTCTCGCTGGGAGCGACTCCGTCGCAGGCCCACCTCGAGATCGGTCGCGAGTCCGTGCGGGAGTCGCTGCTGCCCAACCTCGACCAGACCCGCTCCACCGGGCTGGTCACCCTCCCCGGCGCCTTCGTCGGCGCGCTCTTCGGCGGCGCCAGCCCTGCCGTCGCCGCGCAGTTCCAGCTCGTCGTCCTGGCCGGCATCGCGCTGGCCATGGTGGTGACGGGCGTGGTCGTGACCCGGCTGCTGGGGCGCTCGCCGTACGTCCTCGCGGCCGACGAGGCCTGAGCAGCCGCGTCTCAGCCCAGGGCGGCGACCCCCGAGCGCCTCAGGGCGACCGAGACCTCGAGCGTGCTGCCCGTGCCGACCGCGCTGCGCACCTCGATCGCGCCTCCCATCGCCTCCACCAGGCGACGCGAGATGGTCAGCCCGAGGCCGGACCCCTCGTAGGGTCGGGTGGGCGACCCGTCGGCCTGGGTGAAGGACTCGAAGACCGCGGCCAACCGGTCAGAGGGGATGCCGACCCCGGTGTCGGTCACGCTGAACAGCACCCGCGTCCCTCCGGTCGTGGGCTCCGTGCCCACGGTGGCGACCCGCAGCCCCACGCTCCCCGACGGTGTGAACTTCACGGCGTTGTCGAGCAGGTTGCCCAGCACCTGTTGCAGGCGCAGCGCATCGCCCACGACGCCGGACGGGACGTCGGCGTCGCGGTGCCACTCCAGCCGCAGGCCGGCCCGGTCCGCGACCGGCCGGTAGACGTCGAGCAGCTCGTCCAGCACCCGGTGCAGGTCGAAGGGGCGGGAGTCCAGCTCGAGGCGGCCGGCCTCGATGGCCGAGAAGTCGAGGACGTCCTCGACCAGCCCGCGCAGCCGCGTCGTCGCCCGCCTCATCCGGTCGACGAGGAAGGTCTGCTCGTCGTCGAGGTCGCCCTCCTCCAGCATCTCCATCGCGCCGACCAGGGTCGTCAGCGGGGTGCGGATCTCGTGGCTCATCGTCGCGACGAACATCGACTTGGCGCGCGACGCGTCGAGCGCTGCGTCCCTGGCCGCGACCAGCTCCCGCACGTGCCGCTCCTCCGAGCGCATCAGGCGCGCGGTGCGCACGAAGGCCAGGGCGAGCAGGGCTGTCGAACCCGTCGCCAGCACCCAGGGGTCCCCGCCAGCGCCGTCGAGGTGGGCGACCACCTCGAGCGCCGGAGGTACGGCGAGCGGGGCGATCGCGATCAGCAGCGAGACCCGCCACCGGTGCCGGACGTCCTCCTCGGCGGCCGGTCCGTCCTCCAGCCGCACCCGCCACACCGCGCGAGCCAGCAGCACGGGCGCGACCATCCAACCCAGCTCGATCAGCAGCAGGGCGGCGGGGTGATGCGCGACGAGCGTCGCCGTGTCGGAGAGCAGCCAGACGCCGACCCCGAGCGCGAATCCGGGGTCGAGGGCGCGCCGGCCACGCCCGCTCAGCAGCACGCGGGCCACGATGGCGAGCAGGACGGCGTCCAGGACCGGGTAGGCGGACCACACCACCTTGGCGAGCGTGCTGAGGCCGTCCTGGGCCAGGATCGACCCGATCGCGAGGTGCCAGAAGACCAGCACGCTCACCACCACGACGGTCAGGGCGTCCACGAGGAACCCCGCGTCGGGGCGGCCACCTGGCCGGCTGCGCGCCAGCACCACCCACACCGCACCGCACAGGGCGACGTAGCTCGCGAACCACGCGGGGTCGGCGACCGAGACGTTGGTGGGCCGGCCGAGGAAGTCGAGCAGGTCCCAGAGCAGGTCGCCGAGCGCGGTCAGTGACACGCCGAGGGCGATCAGCCGCGGCACCAGCCTCGAGCCGCGCGGCGCACGCTCGGCGCCCACCCAGGCGGCGATGCTGGCGCCGACGAGGACCCCGTCGTAGCTGAGCCGGTCGAGCCAGTAGCCGTCGTTGACGGCGTAGACGACCATCGCGACGAGCAGGGCGAGCGCCGCTGCTGCCTCGCCGCGGGACACGGCGACGCGATCGAAGACGCTCCCGCGCACCACGCCACCCCCTTGTCCCGGAACCGACGGTCCCACGCCACGACTGTGCCGCGTGAGGCTTCGTGCGGCACAGGGTCCAACGTCCTCAGCAGGTGGCCCGAACGGGCCAGCTCAGCCGCGCGCAGCGACCCCGGTGCGCTGCAGTGGCACCGAGACCTCGAACGTGCTGCCCTCGCCGACTGCGCTGCGCACCTCGACGGTGCCGCCCATCGCCTCGACGAGGCGTCGGCAGATGGTCAGCCCCAGCCCGGAGCCCTCGTAGGGGCGGGTGGACGACCCGTCCACCTGGGTGAACGACTCGAAGACGGCAGCGCGCCGGTCGGCCGGGATGCCGATCCCCGTGTCGGTCACGCTGAAGAGCACGCGCGTCACCCCGCTCGCCGGGTCCGTGCCGAGGGTGGCGACCCGCAGCCCCACGCTCCCCGACGGCGTGAACTTCACGGCGTTGTCGAGCAGGTTGCCCAGCACCTGCTGCAGGCGCAACGTGTCTCCGGCCACGTCCGCCGGGACGTCGGCGTCGCGGTGCCACACCAGCCGGAGACCGGCCCGGCTCGCGACCGGCTGGTAGACGTCGAGCAGCTCGTCCAGCACCCGGTGCAGGTCGAAGGGGCGGGGGTCCAGCTCGAGGCGGCCGGCCTCGATGGCGGAGAAGTCGAGGACGTCCTCGACCAGCCCGCGCAGCCGCGTGGTCGCACGCCCCATCCGGTCGACCAGGAACGCCTGGTCGTCGTCGAGGTCGCCCTCCTCCAGCATCTCCATGGATCCGACGAGCGAGGTCAGCGGCGTGCGGATCTCATGGCTCATCGTCGCCACGAACATCGACTTCGCGCGCGACGCCTCCAGCGCCGCGTCCCGCGCCGCCTCCAGCTCGCGCACGTGTCGCTCCTCCGAACGCATCAGGCGTGCGGTGCGCACGAAGGCCAGCGCCAGCAGGCTCGCCGAACCCGATGCGAAGGGCCACGGCTGGCCGGCGCCGTCGCGCAGGTGGCTCGCGAGCTCGAGGAGCGGGGGGACGCTGAGGGGGGCGATGGCGATCACCAGGGCTGCCCTCCACCCGTGGCCGCGGGCCTGGGCGGGCGTGGCACCCGTCGGCTTCCGCCATGCCGCGCCGGCGAGGAGCACCGGCGCCAGCATCCAGCCGGCGTCGATGGCCAGCTGCGCCGTCCCCTCGTAGGCGAGCACCAGGGGGCCGGTGTCCGACAGCAGCCAGAGCACGACGCCGGCTGCGAACCACACGTCGATCGCCTCCCGTGCCCGGGCGCTCGTGAGTGCGCGCACCACCAGGGCGAGCAGCACGGCGTCCACGATCGGGTAGGCCGACCACACGACCTTGGCGAGGGCGGTGAGGTCGTCCTGCTTCAGGATCGAGGTGACGGAGAGCTGCCAGAACACCAGCACGCTCACGACCACGATCGTCGCGGCGTCGACGAGGAAGTCGACGTCGGGGCGACCTCCCGGACGGCTGCGAGCGAGCACCACGCCGACCGCCGCGATCAGGGCGACGTAGCTGGAGAACCAGGCGGGATCGGCCAGCGAGACGTCGGTGGAGTAGCCGAGGAAGTCGAGCAGGTCCCAGAGCAGGTCGCCGAGCGTGGACAGGGTCACTCCGAGGGCCACGAGGGACGGGACCAGGCGTGCGCCGCGACTCGCCCGGGACACACCGATCCAGGCGCCGAGGGACGCCGCGACGAGGGTGCCGTCGTAGCAGAGCCGGTCGACGAGGTAGGAGTCGTTGACCGCGTACACGGCCAGCACCAGCACCAGTGCGAGGCCGACGACGACCTGGAGCCGACTCACCTGCATGCCACCCCGTCCGTCAGGACACCCGGCGACGTCCCCACCCATGGCACCCCCTCGTGTCCCTCGGTGGACAGACCGTCCCACAGGACGTCCACACCACGTGCACGTAAGGTCCAGACAGGACCAGATGTCCGCGTCGGGTGGCACCCCCGAGCCATCCGTCATGGTCCGTTCGTGTCGTTGCTGCCCCGTGCCAGCACACCCGCTTGACTGGTTCGAACGCCTGTTCGATGATGGAGCCATGTCCTCCGCCCGCTCGATCACGACGCTCGACCCGTCGCGATCGGTGGTCGAGCAGCTGCGCGAGCGGGTGGCCGCGATGGAGCGCAAGCCGGCGGGAGAACCGGTCGCGACCCTACCCGGGCTGGCCGACGCGGTGCCGCTGCGCGCGGGGGCGACCTACTCCGTCGACTCCGCCTCGCTCGGTCTCGCGCTGGCCGCCGGGGCGTCGCGTGCCGGCGAGTGGGTCGGCTTCGCCGGCTGCGCCGACTTCGGCGCCGAGGCGGCGGTCGAGCTGGGCGTCGAGCTCGCCCGCACGGTCCTGGTGCCCGATCCCGGTGACCACTGGCTCGAGGTGACCGCGGCCCTCGTCGACGTGCTCCGCGTCGTCGTGCTCCGACCGCCCGGCCGGGTCGACGAGCGCACCGCCGGCCTCCTCGAGTCGCGGCTGCGGACCCGGTCGTCGGTGCTCGTCGTGCGCGGCGCCTGGCCGCGCGTCGAGGCGCGGCTGAGCACCGAGCGGTCGAGCTGGTTCGGCCCCACCTCGGGGCCGGGCGTGCTGCGTGAGCGCCGTGCCCGGGTGCTGGTCCACCGTGGCGCCCGTCCTCCCCAGCCGCTCGACCTGACCTGGCCCGGGGTGCACCGCCTCGACGCACCGGTGCGCGAGGTCCGTCGTGCCTCGGGGTGAGGCCACCACCAGCAGGGGCGTGCGATGCGGGTGATGGTGGTGTGGTGCCCCGACTGGTCGGTGGTCGCCGCCCTCGACGAGGCAGGGCGCTCGCTGCGCGCGCCCGCAGCCGTGCTCGCCGCCAACGTGGTGGAGGTCTGCAACGGCCCGGCCCGTGCGGAGGGCGTACGTCGTGGCCACCGCCGCCGCGACGCCCAGTCGCGCTGCCCCGAGCTGCTGCTCCTGCCCGCCAACCCCGACCGCGACGCGCGCGCCTTCGAGCCGGTGCTGGCCACCGTCGAGGACCTGCGGCCGGGGGTCGCGGCCCTGCGGCCCGGTCTGCTCGCCGTCCGGGCACCCGGCAGCTGGTACGGCTCGGAGACCGACGCCGCCGCGACCACGTGCCAGGCGATCGTCGAGACCGGCGTCTGGGACGTGCGCATCGGCATCGCCGACGACCTGTTCACCGCCGAGCAGGCGGCCCGGACAGCAGACGTCCAGTCGTGGTCGGTCGTCCCGGACGGCGGCTCGGCGGCGTTCCTGCGCGGGCTGCCCGTCCAGGTCCTGCAGGACGACGGACCGCGGGGTCGCGAGCTCGTCGGGCTGCTGCAGCGCCTCGGCCTGCGCACGCTCGGCGACCTCGCCGACCTGCCCGGCGACGCCGTGGAGCACCGCCTCGGTGCCTACGGCGCCACGGTTCGGCGCCGGGCGCGCGGCGAGGACCGAGCCCTCTTCGCCGCCCGCACTCCCCCACCCGACCTGGAGGCGGAGGTGCCGTTCGAGCCGCCTCTGGAGTCGGTCGAGGCGATCACCTTCAGCGTCCGCACGACGACCGAGCGGTTCGTCGAGCAGCTCGCCCGCCACCAGCTCGTCGCCACCGCGGTGCGGGTCGAGGCGTGGGCGGACGGCGTCGTCTGCTCCTCGCGCGCGTGGCTGCACCCGCGCCACTTCACCGCGCGCGACCTCGTCGACCGGGTCCACTGGCAGCTGCAGTCGGCCGGCACGGTCGAGGGGTCGGTCGGCGCGCTCCGGGCGCGCAAGGACTCCGGGGCGGTCCGGGCGCCGGTCGAGCGGGTGCGGTTCGTCCCCGAGGTCGTGGAGCCGGCCGCGGCCCACGGGGAGGCGCTCTGGGGCACCGCGTCCGACGACCTGGTCGAGCGCGGCGTGGCCCGCGTGCAGGGCATGGTCGGCTTCGAGTCGGTGCGCCGGCCCGTCCTCCAGGGCGGACGCAGCCCCGCCGCCCGGCAGGCGCTGGTGCCGTGGGGCGAGCGTCCCGTCGACCTGCGTCCTCTCGACCGGCCGTGGCCGGGCAGGGTGCCGGGACCGGCGCCGGTCCGGGTGTTCGCCGCTCCCCCGGCCGCCGAGGTCGTGGACGACGCCGGCCACCTCGTCGCCGTCACCGACCGCGGCGTGGTCAGCGGCGAGCCGCGCCGCTTCCGCGTCGCCGGCGGCGTCCTGCCCTGGCAGCCGGTGACGGCCTGGGCGGGCCCGTGGCCCACCGACGAGGGGTGGTGGTCCGGCGGCGCCGGACCGACCGCACGGTTCCAGGTCGTCGGTGCCGACGGCCGCGCCTGGCTGCTCGTCCGCTCGCCGGAGGGCTGGTCCCTGGAGGCGGCCTATGACTGAGCCGACGCCGGGGCAGACCGTGGGCGAGGAGGGCTGATGGGCTGGAACAACCCCGCCATGCACTGGAAGGAGCTCGAGCGCCGGCTCAGCGGGCTCCCCGGCGCCGACGACGCCCCCGTCTCGCGACGCAAGCGCGCAGCTGTCGAGCCGCCGCGCATCGAGCGGCCCGCCCGGGTCACGCCCTACGCCGAGCTGCACTGCCACAGCCACTTCAGCTTCCTCGACGGAGCGAGCTCGCCCGCCGAGCTGGTCGAGGAGGCGGTCCGGCTCGGCCTGCACGCCCTGGCGATCACCGACCACGACGGCTTCCACGGTGCCCCGATGCTCGCCGAGGCGGCGGCCGCCCACGGCCTCCCCACGGTCTACGGCGCCGAGCTGTCGCTCGGGCTCAGCGGCCCGCAGAACGGCGTTCCCGACCCCGAGGGCAGCCACCTGCTGGTGCTGGCCCGCGGCGTCGAGGGCTACCACCGGCTCGCGGCCGCGATGACCGACGCGCACCTGCGCGGCGACGAGAAGGGCCGCCCGGTCTACGACCTCGACGAGCTCGGCGAGCAGGGCCGCGGCCACTGGGTGGTCCTCACCGGCTGCCGCAAGGGTCTGGTGCGACAGGCGCTCGCCGCGGGCGGCGAGGCCGCGGCCTCGGAGGCGCTCGACCGGCTCACCTCCCTCTTCGGCCTGCGCGACGTGCTGGTCGAGCTCTCGCCGCGCCCCGGCGCCGACGCGACCAACGACGTCCTGGCCCGGCTCGCCGGCGTCCATGGCCTCGACCTCGTGGCGGCCGGCAACGTCCACCACGCCACCCCGCAGCGCCACCGGCTCGCCTCGGCGATGGCGGCCGTCCGGGCCCGCCGCAGCCTCGCCGACATGGACGGCTGGCTCGACCTCGGCGGCTCGTCCCACCTGCGCAGCGGCGCGGAGACGGCGGCCGCCCTGGCCGCCCACCCCGACGCGGTGACCCGCAGCGTCACCCTCGCCGACGAGCTGGCCTTCGACCTGCGCAAGGCCTCGCCCGCGCTGCCCAAGCGGCAGATCCCCGAGGGTCACACGGCCGACTCGTGGCTGCGGGTCATCGCCGAGCGCGGCTTCGCCGAGCGCTACGTGGGGACGCCGCACGAGGCCGAGGCGCGCGAGCGGCTCGAGCACGAGCTGCGCGTCATCTCCGAGAAGGACTTCGCCGGCTACTTCGTGATCGTCCACGACATCGTCGCGTTCGCCCGCGAGCGCCGGATCCTGTGCCAGGGCCGCGGGTCCGCCGCGAGCTCCGCGGTCTGCTACGCCCTCGGCATCACCGCCGTCGACGCGGTGTTCTACAAGCTCCCCTTCGAGCGGTTCATCTCCGCGCACCGCGACGAGGAGCCCGACATCGACGTCGACTTCGACTCCGACCGGCGCGAGGAGGTGATCCAGTGGGTCTACGACACCTACGGGCGCCGCAACGCCGCCCAGGTCGCCAACATCATCACCTACCGCCCCCGGATGGCGGTGCGCGACGCCGCCAAGGCGCTCGGCTTCTCCCCCGGCCAGCAGGACGCCTGGTCCAAGCAGGTCGACGGCTGGCCATCCATGTCGAACGGGGGGCGCGTGGTGACCGGCGACGCAGGCGACGCCTCCGCCCACGACATCCCGGACCCGGTCGTCGCGCTGGCCGAGGAGCTGATGGGCGCTCCGCGCCACCTCGGCATCCACTCCGGCGGGATGGTGCTCACCGAGCGTCCCATCGGCGAGGTCTGCCCGATCGAGCGCGCCCGGATGGACCGCCGCACGGTGCTGCAGTGGGACAAGGACGCCTGCGAGTCGATGGGGCTGGTCAAGTTCGACCTGCTCGGGCTCGGGATGCTCGGCGCCCTCGACCACATGATGCGGCTCGTCGCCGAGCATCTCGGCGAGGAGTGGGACCTCGCGTCGATGCCCAAGGAGGAGCCGGCCGTCTACGACATGCTCTGCCGCGCCGACTCGATCGGCGTCTTCCAGGTCGAGAGCCGCGCCCAGATCGGCACCCTCCCCCGCCTGCGGCCGCGTGAGTTCTACGACCTCGCCATCGAGATCGCGCTGATCCGTCCCGGTCCGATCCAGGGCGGCGCGGTGCACCCCTACGTCCGCCGCGCCACCGGCCAGGAGCCGGTGACCTACGACCACCCCGAGCTGGTGCCGGTCCTCGAGCGCACCAAGGGGGTGCCGCTGTTCCAGGAGCAGCTGATGGCGATGGCCGTGACCCTCGGCGACTGCACCCGCGACGACGCCGACCTGCTGCGCCGCGCGATGGGCTCCAAGCGCGGCGTGGAGCGGATCGAGTCGGTCAAGGCAAAGCTCTACTCCGGCATGGAGCGGCGCGGCATCACCGGTGACCTCGCCGACTCGATCTACGTCAAGATCCTGTCCTTCGCCAACTTCGGCTTCGCCGAGTCCCACGCGCTGTCCTTCGCACTCCTGGTCTACGCCTCCTCCTGGTTCAAGCTCCACTACCCCGCGGCGTTCCTCGCCGGGCTGCTGCGCAACCAGCCGATGGGCTTCTACTCCCCGCAGTCGCTCGTCGGCGACGCGCGCCGCCACGGCGTCGAGGTGCGCCGACCCGACGTCACCCGCTCGGCCGCCCAGGCCGACCTCGAGCCGCTCGTCGTCGGCCCGGCGCGGGCCGGCGGCCGCGCCGCCTGCTGCCAGCCGCGGTTCGAGCGGGTCGAGTGGGTGCCCGGCACGCCCGACCCGGTGCCGGACCACCGCCGCGACGGCGGCCACGCCGTACGCCTCGGGCTCGACTCGGTGCGCGGCATCGGCCTCGACGTGGCGCGGCGCATCGTCGCGGCGCGCGAGGAGGCGCCGTTCACCGGCGTCACCGACCTGTCGCGGCGGGCGGGGCTCACCTCCGCCCAGCTCGAGGCGCTCGCCACCGCGGGTGCGTTCGACGCCTGGGGGATGCAGCGCCGCGAGGCGCTGTGGGCGGCAGGCTTCGCCGAGGCCGCCGACCACCTGCCAGGCGTCACGCCCGCCCCCGCCGCGCCGACCCTGCCCGGGATGAGCGAGCCCGAGATCACCCTCGCCGACCTCTGGGCCACCGGCATCTCGCCCGAGCGCCACCCCGTCGAGCACCTGCGCGACCAGCTGCGCAGCGCGGGGGTGCGCTCGGTCGCCGACCTCGCCACCACCGAGGCCGGGCGCCGCGTCCACGTCGGTGGCCTGGTCACCCACCGCCAGCGCCCCGGCACGGCGATGGGCGTCACCTTCCTCAACCTCGAGGACGAGACCGGGATGCTCAACGTGGTGTGCTCGGTCGGGGTGATGAAGGCCCACCGCCAGGCCGCCCGCAACCGGGTGGCGGTGGTGATCCGCGGCCGGCTCGAGCGCAACGAGGGCGTCACCAACCTCGTCGCCGACCGGGTGGAGCCGATCGACGTGGTGGTGCCCGGCGCCGGCGCGGTGCTCCAGGCACGCGCGTCCTCGCGCGACTTCCGCTGAGGGCTCCCGCGTATCGTCGAGGAGTGACGTCCGCACCGGCCCCCACCCTCGCCCTCAGCCACCGGTTCGCGCAGGACCTGCCTGAGCTGGCACTCCCCTGGCAGGCCCGCGAGACGCCCGACCCGCGGCTGCTCGTGCTCGACGAGCGGCTCGCCGCCGACCTCGGGCTCGACCCCGACTGGCTGCGTACGCCCGACGGCGTGGGGCTGCTCACCGGCACCCGCCTCCCGGACGGCGCGACCCCGGTGGCGCAGGCCTACTCCGGCCACCAGTTCGGCGGCTGGTCGCCGCGCCTCGGCGACGGCCGCGCCCTCCTGCTCGGCGAGCTGCAGGACACCTCCGGACGGCTCCGCGACCTGCACCTCAAGGGCTCGGGCCGCACCCCCTTCTCCCGCGGCGGCGACGGGCTGGCAGCGGTCGGTCCGATGCTGCGCGAGCACGTCGTCAGCCAGGCGATGCACGCCCTCGGCATCCCCACCACTCGCTCGCTCGCGGTGGTCGCCACCGGCGACGTCGTGCACCGCGAGACCGTGCTCCCCGGCGCCGTGCTGGCCCGCGTGGCGAGCAGCCACCTGCGCGTCGGCTCCTTCCAGTACGCCGCCGCGACCGGCGACACCGACCTGCTGCGTCGCCTGGCCGACCACGCCATCGCCCGCCACCACCCGGCCGCCGCCGACGCCGGCCACCCCCACCTCGCCCTGCTGGAGTCGGTCATCGCCGCCCAGGCCGCGCTGGTCGCACAGTGGATGCTCGTCGGCTTCGTCCACGGCGTGATGAACACCGACAACACGACGATCTCCGGCGAGACCATCGACTACGGCCCGTGCGCCTTCGTCGACGCCTTCGACCCCGCCGCGGTGTTCAGCTCCATCGACACCGACGGCCGCTACGCGTTCGGCCAGCAGCCGGTCGTGCTGGAGTGGAACCTCGCGCGGTTCGCCGAGACCCTGCTCCCGCTGCTCGCCGACGAGCAGGAGGCGGCCGTCGCGGTGGCCGTCGACGCGCTGGGCCGCTTCCGTCCGCTCTACTCGGCCGCCTGGACGGCCGGCATGCGCGCCAAGCTGGGGCTGACCGACGACGTCGCCGGCGAGACCGTGTCGGACCTGTCGGGCGACCTGCTCCGGCTGATGGCCGACCACCACGTCGACCACACCTCGTTCTTCCGCCGACTGGGCCGGGCCGCCCGCGGCGACGCGGAGCCGGCCCGGAGCCTGGTCCTCGACCTCGCTGGCTTCGACGCGTGGGCCGACCGCTGGCGCGCGCTCGGCCCCGACGCGGTCGTGATGGACCGGACCAATCCCGCCTACGTCCCGCGCAACCACCTCGTCGAGGAGGCGCTGGACGCCGCGACCGACGGCGACCTCGACCCGCTGGAGCGGCTCCTCGAGGCCGTCACCACGCCCTTCGACGAGCGTCCCGGCCTCGAGCGGTTCCTCGAGCCGGCGCCCGCGTCGTTCGGGGCGTACCGCACGTTCTGCGGCACCTGAGCCCGTTCCGGGCAGCGCCGCCGAAGCGGTCCCGGAGCCGGTCGGCCGGTAGATTCGGGCGGTGCCCGACACCCGCCCCCGCCGTACGTTCGCCGTCATCAGCCACCCCGACGCCGGCAAGTCGACCCTCACCGAGGCGCTCGCCCTGCACGCCCGGGTGATCACGGAGGCAGGTGCGGTCCACGGCAAGGGTGACCGGCGCGCGACGGTGTCGGACTGGATGGCGATGGAGAAGGCACGCGGCATCTCGATCACGTCGGCGGCGCTGCAGTTCGTCCACCAGGACCACGTCATCAACCTGGTCGACACCCCCGGCCACAGCGACTTCTCCGAGGACACCTACCGGGTGCTGTCGGCCGTCGACTCGGCCGTGATGCTCGTCGACGCCGGCAAGGGACTCGAGCCGCAGACCCTCAAGCTGTTCAAGGTGTGCGCGCTGCGCGGCATCCCGGTCATGACGGTCATCAACAAGTGGGACCGTCCCGGCCTGTCGGCCCTCGAGCTGATGGACCTGATCCAGGAGAAGATCGGCCTGCGGCCCACCCCGCTCACCTGGCCCGTGGGCGAGGCGGGCGACTTCCGGGGGGTCATCGACCGCCGGACCGGCGAGTTCGTGAAGTACACCCGCACCGCCGGCGGCGCCACCCGCGCCCCCGAGCGCCGGATGGACGCCGCCGAGGTCGAGGAGGCCGACGCGCTGCCCTGGGCCACCGCCGTCGAGGAGCACGAGCTGCTCTCGCTCGACGAGGCCGACCACGACCAGGAGCGGTTCCTCGCCGGCGAGACCACCCCGGTCATGTTCGCCTCGGCGCTGCAGAACTTCGGCGTCGCCCAGCTGCTCGACCTGCTGCTCGACATCGCGCCCGACCCCGGCCCGACCGCCGGCGTCGACGGCAGCGTGCGCCAGGTCGACGACCCGTTCAGCGCGTTCGTCTTCAAGGTGCAGTCGGGCATGAACAACGCCCACCGCGACCGGCTCGCGTACGCCCGCGTCGTCTCGGGGACCTTCGAGCGCGGCATGGTGGTCAACCACGCCGCCACCGGCAAGCCGTTCGCGACGAAGTTCGCCCAGTCGGTCTTCGGGCGCGACACCGCAGCGGTCGAGACCGCGCGGCCCGGCGACATCATCGGGTTCGTCAACGCCCAGGCGCTGCGCGTCGGCGACACGGTCCACGTCGGTGAGCGGATCGAGTACCCGCCGGTCCCGAGCTTCGCCCCCGAGCACTTCGTGACCGCCAGCGCCGGCGACATCGGCCGCTACAAGCAGTTCCGGCGCGGGATCGAGCAGCTCGACCAGGAGGGCGTGGTCCAGGTGCTGCGCTCGGACCTGCGCGGCGACCAGAACCCGGTCCTCGCGGCGGTCGGTCCGATGCAGTTCGAGGTCGTCGAGGACCGGATGACCCACGAGTTCAACTCGCCGATCCGCTTCTCCCGCCTCGACTACCAGGTCGCCCGCCGCACCGACGCGGCCGGCGCGGCCGCCCTCGCCGGCAAGCGCGGCGTCGAGGTGCTCGAGCGCAGCGACGGCACCCGCCTCGCGCTGTTCGTCGACCAGTGGCGCGCGATGGTCACCGCCCGCGACAACCCCGACATCATGCTCGAGGCGCTGCCCGCCGGCGGCAGCTGAGACGACGAAGGGGCCCGCCGGACGGCGGGCCCCTTCGTGCTGGGTGGTGCGACTCAGCCGTTGAGCGCGGTCTTCAGCGCGGTGGCGGGCTTGAAGCCGGCGCTGCGGGACGCGGCGATCTCCATGGTCTCGCCGGTCTGCGGGTTGCGGCCGGTACGAGCGGCACGCTCGCGCACGTCGAACGTGCCGAAGCCGGGGACGGCGACCTTGTCGCCGGCCTCGAGGGCCGACGCGACGGCGCCGAAGACGGCGTCGAGCGCCTTCTCCGCGTCGGACTTGGACAGGTCGGTCTTCTCGGCGACGGCGTCGACGAGCTCACGCTTGTTCATGCTCTCTCCTTGTTCGAAGTCATGGGGTGACGGTTCCTCAACCTAGCGACCTCCCCTGACGCCACGCAGCACCCCCCGGCCACTCGGGCCCGCGAGCGTCGCTCGGGACGTCGTCGCGACGGGTAGGTTGGGCGCCATGTCGACGACCGACCCGACCCCCCGCGCCTTCGGCGAGAAGGGTCGCCGCGACACCCGCCAGCGCCGCGCGCTGCGCGAGCACCTCGAGGCCAGCGACACCTTCACGAGCGCCCAGCGGGTCTACGACGACCTGCGCGCCGGCGGCGACAAGGTGGGCCTGGCGACCGTCTACCGCACGCTCCAGGCGATGGCCGAGGCCGGCGAGGTCGACACCCTCCGCACCGACGACGGCGAGACCCTCTTCCGCAAGTGCGGGCCGCGTCACCACCACCACCTCGTCTGCCGCCGCTGCGGCCGGACGGTCGAGGTCGACGGCCCGAGCGTCGAGCGGTGGGCCACCCAGGCCGCCGAGGACCACGGCTTCACCGACGTCACCCACGTGGTGGAGCTCTTCGGGCACTGCCCCGCCTGCCGCTGACCTGCCGGCTTGCTCGAGGTCCCGGATGCCGAGGCTCCGGGCGGATGGTGGAACCCCCGAGCCACCGGGTGGCGTCGCGCCTCCACGATCTCCTCCGATCGCGGTCCTGGTAGCGCTCGCGCCCGTTCCCAAGCGTGCTACAATTGAGAACGATTCTCGTTCTAAGGAGCTGTAGTGAAGCAGGACACGCACCCCCGTACGGCCCCGTGGCCTTCCGCGACCGGTCGACCGGCCACCTCGTGCTCACCCGATCGACGCTGGTCGGACGCGAGGCCTCCGAGCGGGTCGAGGTCGACGGCGTGACCTACCCGGTCGTCGACGTCGACGTCACCAGCGACAGCCACCCGTTCTGGACCGGTACGGCGCGCACGCTCGACAGCGAGGGCCGCGTGGAGAAGTTCCGCCGCCGCTACGGGGCCGGTCGATGAGGACCCGTGTGCTGGTCGTGACCGGCGTCGACCCGGTCGCCATGGACTCCACCCTGATGACGCTGGCCTGGGACCTGCCGAGCGCCGTGTCCGTCCGGCACCGGATCGACCCGCACTCGCAGGTGCTGACCCGGACCGTCAGCGACATCAGCGGCATCCTCGAGCGGGTCGAGGTCCAGCTCGAGCACGCCTGTGTCAGCTGCGCGCTGCGCGAGGACATCCTCCCCACGCTCGAGCGCCTGGCCCGCGACCGGCGGTGGAGCAGCATCGTCGCCGGCCTCCCCCTCGGCACCGAGGCCCAGCAGCTGGCGCACGCGCTGGGCAACGACACCCGCCTGGCGCGCCACCTCCAGCTCAGCAGCATCGTCGCGGCCGTCGGTGCGACCAACACGGTCGGCGACCTGCTCGGCGACGCGCTGCTGCGCGAGCGCGACGCGCACTCCAACCCCCACGACGACCGTGGGGTCGGGGAGGTCGCCTGCGCCCAGGTCGAGCTCGCCGACCACGTCGTGCTCGACGCCGACCCGGGGCCGGAGTCACTCGACCTGGTGCGTGCGATCGCCCGCCCGGGCGTCCCGGTGGTCACCGACGTCGCGACCCTCGACGTGGGCGAGATCGCCTCGGGTCGCCACCACCCCGTCCTGGCCCGGACCTGGTGCGACCCCGAGCTCGACGCCCCGGTGCCCGACCTCGGCGAGAGCCGCGCCTGGCGCCTCGACCTGCGCTCGTCCCGGCCCCTCCACCCCGACCGGCTCCTCGACCGCATCGAGGACCTCGGCAGCGGCCCGTTCCGCTCACGCGGCACCTTCTGGGTCCCGACCCGGCCCGGCGACATGCTCGAGTGGTCCGGCGCCGGCGGCCAGCTCAGCATCGGCGGCTACAGCCCGTGGGGACGACGCACCCCGATGACCCGCCTGCTCTACACCGGCCTCGGCACGCCGCCGAGCGACCTGCGCACCGCGTTCGAGGCGGTCCTCGTCACCCCGGCCGAGAGCGTGGAGCAGCAGCGCTGGGACGTCCTCGAGGACGGCCTCGAGCCCTGGCTCGGCGACATCCGCGACGTCGCCTGAGCACCCACCGACCCCCGAACCCGCAGGAGGCACACCATGGCCGTACCCAAGCGACGCACGTCGCGCAGCAACACCCGGCACCGCCGGTCGCAGTGGAAGGCGACTCCGCCCGACCTCGTGCCGATCACCGTCGACGGCGAGGTGCGTCACGTGCCGCGCCGCCTGGTGCGGGCCCTCGAGCGCGGCCTCGTCGACCCCGCGGGGAGGCCGGTCCGATGAAGGTCCGCAACTCCATCCGCTCGGTCAAGGACCAGCCCGGCTCCCAGGTCGTGCGCCGCCGCGGGCGGACGTACGTCATCAACAAGCGCAACCCCCGGCTCAAGACCCGCCAGGGCTGAGCCGCCCACCAGCCCAGAGAGGACACCGTGTCCCGCACCTGCCAGGTCACCGGCGCCACCCCCGGCTTCGGTCACCACGTCTCCCACTCGCACCGCCGCACCAAGCGGCGCTTCGACGTCAACGTCCAGTCCAAGCGCTACTGGGTACCCAGCCTGCGCCGCCACGTCACGCTCACCCTGAGCGCCCGCGGCATCAAGACCGTCGACCAGCGCGGCATCGAGGCCGTCGTCGCCGACATCCGCGCACGAGGAGGCAAGGTCTGATGGCCGCCCGCAGCAACCACCAGCGGCCCAAGGTGAAGCTCCGCTCCACCGCCGGCACCGGCTACACCTACGTCACCACCAAGAACCGGCGCACCACCCCCGACCGTGTCGTGCTCCGCAAGTACGACCCGCGCGTGCGCCGCCACGTCGACTTCAGGGAGGAGCGCTGATGGCCAAGAAGTCGAAGATCGTCGCCAACGAACGGCGCAAGCAGGTCGTCGCCCGGCACGCCGAGCGGCGGGCCGCGCTGAAGCAGCAGCTGCGCACCGCCGCCACCGTCGAGGAGCGCGACGCCGCCGTCCGGGCACTCGCACGACTCCCCCGCGACGCCAGCCCGGTCCGGGTCCGCAACCGCGACCAGGTCGACGGCCGCCCGCGTGGGCACCTCCGCAAGGCCGGGGTCTCGCGGATCACCTTCCGCCAGATGGCACACCGCGGCGAGCTCCCAGGCATCACGAAGTCGTCCTGGTGAGACCCCGCCTCGAATTCCCGGGCGGGGGTGCCGAGCCCTAGGATGAGCGGCAGCAGAGGGTTACACGCGTCCTTGGAGGTGGGTTCGGCGCGTCGTTCCGACGCACCCTGAAGGACCCCCGTGACCCCTCTCGCCTCCTACCGCCGACTCCTCGAGCTGGCGGGCCCGACCTACGTGCTCGTCGCCTTCGTCGGGCGTCTCCCGCTGGCCATGAGCCAGCTCGGCACCCTCCTCCTCGTCTCGACGGCGAGCGGCAGCTACGGCCTCGGCGGCCTGAGCGCCGGCGCGCTCGCCGTCGCCAACGCGCTGGGCGCGCCGGTGGCCGGGTCGCTCGCCGACCGGGTCGGCCAGCGCCACGTCGTGCTCGTGCAGTCGCTGCTCGGCGCGACGGGCCTGGCCGCGCTGGTCCTGGTCGTCGGCCGCGACGCCGCCGACGTCGCCGTGGTCCTCACCGCCGCGGCCACCGGGCTGGTGCTGCCGCAGGTCGGCCCGCTGGCGCGGGTGCGGTGGCGGCCGCTCACCCGGTCGACCGGCGAGCACCAGAGGCGGCTGGTCGACGCCGCGTTCTCCTACGAGGGCGCGGCCGACGAGGCGTCGTTCGCCATCGGCCCTGCCCTCGTCGGTCTCTCGGTCGCCGTCGCCTCCCCGTCCGGCGCCCTGCTGCTCGCCGCGGTCCTGCTCGCCGTCTTCGGGTCCGCGTTCGCGCTCGACCCCTCGGCCCGCCTGACCCACGCCACCGCCCACCCGCTCGGTGGCGCGGGGCGGCTCGTGGGCGCCGCCTTCGTGGTGCTCGTGGTCGCGCAGCTGACCATCGGCACGCTGTTCGGTGCGACCCAGACCGGCGCGACCGTCCTGGCCACCGACGCCGGCCGACCCGGCGCCGCCGGCCTGGTGCACGCCACGCTCGGCGTCGGCAGCGCGATCGCCGGCCTGGCGACGGCGTACGTCCCCGAGCGGGTCTCCCACCAGCGCCGCGCGCTCGCCGCGGCGTGCGCGCTGCTCGTCCTCTCGCTCCCGCTGCTGCTCGTCGGGTCGCTGCTGACGGCCGCAGCCACGGTGCTGCTGCTCGGCTTCGCGGTCGCGCCCTACATGATCGCGGTCTTCTCGCTCGCCGAGCGGGTCGTGCCGCCGGCCCGGGTCGGCGCCGCGATGACGATGCTGGCCAGCGCGACCGGCATGGGCTATGCCCTGGGCTCGAGCCTGGCGGGACGGCTCGCCGACCAGTCCGGCGCGACCGCCGCCTTCTGCGTGACCGTCGGCGCGACCGTGCTCGCCGTCGGGCTGATGTCGACCCAGCAGCGCCGGCTCGACCGCGCCGCCCGCGCCGGCACAGCCCCACTGGCGCCGGAGGTCGCCGCGGCGTCGACGCCCCTCGGCTGAGGGCCGTTCGCCGCGAACTCCGGCGCCGACCTGCCCAGCCGGGTAGGTTGGCGGGGTCCGCGACGCTGAGGCACCGTGCCGCCGCCCCGCCGGGCAGGTCGGATGCCGCATGGATCGCGCAGGACCCCCCGCCGGCGAGGCGGGCCGTGACCACCTCGCCACGCTACTCGCCGAGGTGCACGTCGCCCGTCGTCGTCTCGATGGCGCCCGCAACGGTGCCGCCCGCGCCTCGGACGTCCAGGTCCTGCGCCAGGCACTCCTGCAGACCCTCGAGGCCTACGCCGGCGCGCTCGCCGAGGCCGGCGCCCCGCTCCCCTACCGCCTGCGGGACGAGATCGGCCTGCTCAAGGGACTCGGCGGACGCGGCTGACCCGGGTCAGGGGGCACCCGGCGCGCCCGTCTCCCAGACCCGCACCCAGTCGACCTCCATGTGCTGGGGCAGGTGCCGCTCCTTGATCTTCGGCAGCTCGTAGTCGGCCGAGATCAGGCTGAGGATCGGGAACTGGTCGACGGCCGAGACACCGCGTCGCATCCGCCCGGTCTCGCGGCCGTCGATCCGGAACACCAGCAGCCGCGGACGCCACTCGACCGAGAACACGTGGAAGTTGCGCGACCAGCCGTCGCGCGGTCCGCCGAGGAACGACGCCTGGTCGCGGACCCAGCCGCCGCTGCTCACCCGCCGGCGACCCTCGTAGCGGTGCATGAAGGTCGCCAGCCCGCCCTGCGGGTGGTGGTCGCCGAAGTACTCGACGACGTCGATCTCGCTGCCGGCCGCCCCGGGGTACATCCCGCTGGCGGGCTGGAGCCAGAACGCGCCGTGCTGCCCCCGCATCCGGTGGAAGCGCACGCGGGCAGCGGCGACGCCGTAGCGGAACGCGTAGCGGCCCTCGGTGCCGATGTGGCCGTTGAGGCGGTACGCATAGCTGCCGCGCGCCTTCTCCTGGTCCCTCCCCCGGATCCGGCACCGTCCGGTGGCGTCGGGGTCGACGAGCACGCTGAGCCGCGCCGTGCCGCCCTCCACCCGCACCGCGTCGGGGTCGCCCTTGGCGCACGAGCGCCGGCTGCCCGGGACCACCTCGGGGCTCCGGGTGCTCCAGGACGGGCCGACGGAGGTGCCGGAGAACTCGTCGCCGAACGACGGCCGCAGCCACGGCTGCGTGCTGACCGGGCGGCTGGTGATCCCGCGCAGGCCGCGGGTCGCCATCACCCGCACCCGGTAGGTCAGTGCGTGCCCGTCTGCCGAGGTCGCGGCGGCCATCTCGACGCGGCCGCGGCCGTCCTGGCGGCGCGTCGCGAGGGTGTCCCACGTGCCGTCGCGCAGCACCTGCAACCGCACCCGCCGTCCCTGTCGGGCGGGTCGCGCGGTCACGACCAGTGGCGAACGGGCAGCGTCCGCGGCGGCGGCGTCGCGGCCGCGCTGCACGACCGGCGGCAGCACCTCGAGCCGCACCCGCTGGTGCGGCGTGACCTGCAGCGACGAGCTCGGAGCGGCCTCCTCGCCGTCTCCTGCGGCGTACGACGTGGGCGCCTGCAGCGCGACGGGACCGAGGAGGGCAACGGCGAGCGCGGCGAGGAGGAGGCGGCGGACGGGACGGGGTGACATGGGCGGACCTTCGGTGCCGGCGAGGGGCACGGTGCCCGTCGGGGAGGGAGCGGTTCGCGTGTGGGACGCGCGCCGCGCCGCATCGGTTGTCGCCGACGGGCACCGGGTCTGGTGGGGTCAGGCGCCGACCTGCACCGGCAGCCGCAGCTCGACGCCAGACGGCTCGGGAGCTGCCGGCGCGCACGGACCGGGCTCGCCGACCACCATCGGGACCTCGGCGACGAACTCGCTGCCGATCCCGACCTCGCTGCGCACCCGCAGGGCACCGCCCATGAGCGTGACCAGCTGGTGCGCGATCGCCAGGCCCAGGCCGCTGCCTCCGTGGCGACGGGTGCTGGTGCCGTCGACCTGCTCGAAGGCGGAGAAGACCGAGTCGAGGCGCTCGCGCTCGATGCCGATGCCGGTGTCGGAGACGACCAGCTCGACCCAGACCGTGGAGCCTCGGAGCGCGGGTCCGTTGTCGGAGCGTCGCAGGTCGAAGCGGACCCGTCCCTCGTCGGTGAACTTCAGTGCGTTGTCGAGCAGGTTGCCGGCGACCTGCATCAGCCGGGCAGGGTCGCCGACGACCGACCGCGGGACGTCCGGACCGATGTGGAGGTCGAGGGCGACCCGGGCGAACCTGGCGCGCGCCCGGTGCGCCTCGGTCAGCTCGGCGGCGAGGTCGTGCAGGTCGAAGGGGACCGACGACAGCTCGACGTGGCCTGCCTCCATGCGGCTGAAGTCGAGGATGTCCTCGACGAGCGACTGCAGCAGCCCGCCCGCCCGGCGCATCCGGTGGACGAGGTCGCGCTGCACGTCGGTGAGCGGGGTGTCCTCCATCATCTCGGCGCAGGCGAGGACCGTCGTGAGCGGCGTGCGCAGCTCGTGGCTCATCGTCGCGACGAACATCGACTTGGCGCGGGAGGCCGCGAGCGCCTCGTCCCGGGCGACCTCGAGGTCGCGCAGGACGAGCTGCTCGGCGCGCATCAGGCGGTAGGTGCGCACGAACGCCAGGGTGATCAGGACGGTCGACCCGACCGCGAGCACCATCGGGTGCTCGTGCCCACCGAGCACGTCCGAGAACACCTCGAGCGCGGGTGGGACCAGCAGTGGCAGCACTCCGACCAGGAGCGGCGCGAGCCACGCACGGGAGGACGGTTCCTCGGCTTCCGTGGTGGGCGTGGTGGACTCCCAGAGCCATGCGGCCCGGGCCATCAGGACGACCGCGACCATCCAGCTGGCGCCGGCAGCCACGTACCCGCCGTGGGTGGGGGCGTGGAGGTAGAGGATGTTGGTGGTCAGCCAAAAACCGACACCGAACGCGAAGCCGGGACCCAGCGTCCGACGCGACCGCTGCCCGATCATCGCCATCAGCACGAGGGCGAGCAGCACGGCCTGCAGCAAGGGGTAGGCCGCCCAGACCAGGCGGACGTGGGTCGGCACGCCGGCGTCCACGAAGCGCCCGATCGCGAGCATCCAGGTGACCAGGACGCTGACCGCGACGACGGTCGTGCCGTCCAGCACCAGGCAGCGGGCGCCGCGGCGGTCCGCGCCGGCGCGGACCAGGACCACCAGCAGCGCCCCGCAGAACACCACGTAGCTGGCGAGCCACGCCGGGTCGGCGACGGACAGGTCGGTCGTCGCGCCACCGGCGTCGAAGACCTTGCAGAGCGCGTCACCGAGCACGGCCAGCACGACGCCGGCGGCGACCAGGCCCGCCACCAGTCGCTGACCCCGGGGAGCGCTCACCGTCGCGACGACCGCAGAGCCGGCATTGAAGACGAGGACGGAGAAGTAGACCGCGTAGTGGACCAGCGGGCGGTCGTCGACGACGTAGACCGCGATCGCGACCACGAGCATCAGGGCGGCGAACGTGTCGACGACGCGGGTGTGGCCGAGGACCATCCGGCGCACGGCGGCGGGGCTGGCCACGGACGCGAGCGTGCTCATGCCGACCGGTCCAGGTCCGCGCCGGCCGCCGGAGCCGCGTGGCCGGTGTCGAGCAGGGCCGCCACGTGGGCGTCGAGGTCACGCAGGGCGAAGGGCTTGGTGAGGTAGCCGGTCGCGCCGGCGGCGAAGGCTCCGGCCCGCGTGTCGGCGTCGGCGTGCGCGGTCACCATGAGGATGGGGGTCTCGGCCAGGTGGACCAGCTCGCGCAGTCGCGCGCAGAGCTCGCCCCCGTTCATCGCCGGCATGCTCCAGTCGAGCAGGGCGAGGTCGACGTGGGCGGTCGTGGCGTGCGCCAGGGCGGCGCCCGGGTCGCCGACGCTGGTCACCTGGTGGCCCATCCGGCGGACCCGCATGGCGATCAGCTCACGGATGTCGTCGTCGTCGTCGACGACCATCACGTCGGCCATGTCGTCACACCCTTTCCATCGATTCCGTGGAGGACTCGCGCCGTCCGTCCCCGGTTTCCTCGCTGCTGTCAGGCCCTAGCCTAGGAATCCTCAGCGGTCATCGTTGAAGGTCGAAGCACGTGAGGACCTGTGTCCGCATCATGTGGCCCGTCCGGGTCATGGGGCACCCACCCCCGGACCAGCGGTCGCGACAAGGGTCCCGGCCGCGCGGTCGGCCACCACCGCGAGCCGCACGGTCGCGACGAACTCGCTCCCTGCGCCCGGCTCGCTGGTGACGGTGATGGTGCCGCCCATCATCTCCGCCAGCTGCCGGCAGATGGCCAGGCCCAGGCCCGTGCCGCCGTGGCGACGCGTGCTCGATCCGTCGACCTGCTCGAACGCGCCGAAGACCGCGGCCAGCCGGTCAGGAGGGATGCCGATGCCGGTGTCGCGCACGACGACCTCCACCGTGACCCCGCGTGGGTCGCGGACTCCGGGCGCGTCCGAGGCGCCGGCGAGGCGTACCTCGAGGGTGAGCCGACCCGCGTCGGTGAACTTCAACGCGTTGTCGAGCAGGTTGCCCGCGACCTGCTGCAGACGGCCCGGGTCGCCCAGCACGAGTCGCGGGAGGGCCGGGTCGACCACGGCCTCGAACTCCAGGCCGGCCTCCGCCGAACGGGCGCGGTAGGAGTGGGCGAGGTCCTCGGCGACGGCCGGCAGGTCGAAGGGGACGACCGCCAGCTCGAGATGCCCGGACTCGATCCGGGAGAAGTCGAGGATGTCCTCGACGAGGGTGTGCAGCAAGCCTCCCGATCGCCGCATCCGGCGCTGCAGGTCCTGCTGGTCCTGGGTCAGGCTGACGTCGTCGAGCATCTCGGCGGTGGCCAGCACGGTCGTGAGCGGCGTGCGGATCTCGTGGCTCATGGTCGCGACGAAGGCGGACTTGGCCCGCGAGGCGGCGAGGGCCTCGTCGCGCGCCTCCTCGAGCTCGCGACGGGCCTGCTGCTCGACGATCATCAGGCGCGCGGTGCGGATGAAGGCGAGCGCCACCAGCAGCACCGAGCCGACTCCGAAGGCCACCGGAGAGTGCGCGGTGCCGCGCAGGTCGGCCGCCACCTCGATCGCCGGCGGGACGAACAGCGGCACCACCGCGATCGCCAGGCCGACCAGCCAGCCGTTGGACGACCGGGCCTCCTCCGGCACCCCGAGGACGGGTCGCCAGCTCCAGGCCGAGCGCGACAGCAGCAGCGGCGCCACCATCCACGCCGACTCCACGATCTCCTTGCCGAGTCCGTCGGGGTCGACGAGGTAGACCACGTCCGACGCCAGCCAGACCAGCACACCGATCCCGAACGCACCGTCGATGGCCGAGCGGGCGCGCGAGCTCAGCAGCACACGGACGACGAGGGCGAGCAGCAGTGCGTCGGAGACCGGGTAGGCGATCCAGACGCCCCGGACGTACGACGGCGCGTCGGCCGCCACGGTCCGGCCGAAGCTCACGCTCCAGAGCACGAGGACGCTCACCACGACGATGGTCGCGGCGTCGATGGCGAACGTGGTCTCGAGGCGACGTCCCGGCTGGGTGCGTGCCATGACCACCCACATGGCGGCGGACAGGAGGAGGAACCCGGCGAGACGAGGCGGGTGGTCGACCGGAATCGCCGGCGACACCCCGGCGGCGTCGAGCACCTGCCACACGACGTCGCCGAGGGCGGTGAGCGACACCCCGGCAGCCACCAGGCACGGCACCAGCCTCTCGTCGCGCGGTGCCGTGCAGGCACCGACGGCGGCCGCGAGCGCTGCGAAGAGGATCGGCACCAGGTAGGCGACGCGGTGCAGCGGTGACTCGGACGTCAGCGCATGGACCAGCAACGAGGTCACCAGCAGCACCATGACGGCGCCATCGACGGCGCGGAACCGGCGCATCACCACGTCCCGGACGCCGTCGAGGGTGTGCGGGACGGCCAGCGCGGTCAGCGTGGACATGGAGATCCCCCGGTCGGTCATCAGGCCCCCAGCCGGTGCGGAGTGCTCCGCGCGGCCAGCTGGGCCGACACCACGTGGTCGAGCTCGTGGAGCGAGAAGGGCGCGGTCAGGCACCCGGAGGCACCGGCCTCGGCGACGCGGCGCCGGGTCCCCTCGTCCGCGTGGCCGGTCACCACGAGGATCGGGGCACCGGCCAGGTGCGGGAGCTCGCGCAGGCGGGCGCAGAGGTCGCTGCCGGACTCGACGGCGGCCGTCCAGCCGACCAGCGCCAGGTCGACGTGGGCAGCGCGGGCGACCGCGAGGGCTGCGCCCGGGTCGCTCACGCACGTGACGCGGTGACCGGCCCTCCGCGCGGCCAGCGCGAGCACGTCTCGCACGTCCTCGTCGTCGTCGACGACCAGCACCTCGGCCATGTGACACCACGTCCTGCCCCGTCCGCGCGGCCCGCGCCCGGGTGGCGCAGGCCTGCCTCGTCGTCAGGCTAGGCAGCCGTGAGCGGCCGCTCGGGGCGAACGGCGCGACCCGGGACCAACGTCGTCACGCTGGCCCGACCGGTCTAGTGCGGACGCGCGCGGTGCCGGGACCTTCGGGGTCAGGAGGCGCGGACGGAGGTCCCGAGGAGGGCGCACACCGAGCCGGCGAGGTCCTGCAGCGCGAACGGCTTGGTGAGGTAGGACGTCGCTCCCGCGCGCTCGGCGCGCTGGCGGGTGGCGAGGTCGGAGTGGGCCGTGACGATGAGCACCGGGAGCCCGTCGAGGTGCGGCAGGCGGTGCAGCCGCTCGCACAGCTCGCCGCCGTCCATGACCGGCATGCTCCAGTCGAGGATGGCGAGGTCGAAGCTCTCCGTGGCAGCCACGTCGAGGGCGGCGTTCGGGTGGCCGACGCTCGTCACGTCGTGCCCGTCGCGACGCACCCGGAAGGCGATGATGTCGCGGATGTCCTCGTCATCGTCGACGACCAGCACCGCAGCCATGCATCCCTCGGATCCGTCCTCTGCGCACCGGCCTCGAGCCGGGGCGACCACCTGCACGGGCCCGTCCCTGGACCCGTGCGCCCACGCTAGTTGCTCGCAGGCGCCTCGGTGGCGGAATCGGTGAATCCACCTGTGTGACGGCTGTGACGGGTGTCGACGGACGTGACGCGTCAGGCCTCGTGCACGCACTCTCCGTCGACCCACGTCGACCGGACCCGAGCAGCACCGAGGTCCTCGGGCGCCCCGAACGGGTCCCGGTCCAGCACGACCAGGTCGGCGACCGTGCCCGGCGCGACGCGGCCGGCGTCGTCGCGGTGGTTCACCCACGCCGAGCCGCTGGTGTAGGCGGCGAACGCCGTCTCGACCGGGAGCGCCTGCTCCGGCAGGAAGGGATCGGTCCCCGCCCTGCCGGCGTCGCCGTGGGTGGTGCGGTGGACCGCGGCGTGCAGCGCCGCGAGCGGGTCGGGGGTGCTGACCGGCCAGTCGCTGCCGGCGACCAGCCGCGCCCCGGCGGCGTGCAGGTCGGCGAACGGGTACTGCCGCGCGGCCCGCTCCTCCCCCAGGAAGGGGATCGTCAGCTCGGTCATCTGGTCGTCGTGGCAGGCCCACAGCGTCTGGAGGTTGGCCGCGACACCCAGCGCCGCGAAACGCCACACGTCGTCGGGGTGGACCAGCTGGAGGTGCGCGACGTGGTGGCGCCGGCGCGGGTCGGTGCCCTCGAAGGCGTCGAGCGCCTCGCGCACCCCGCGGTCACCGAGGCCGTGGACGTGCACCTGGAAGCCCTGCCGGTCGAGCTCGGCGACGTGGCCACGCAGGGCGACCGGGTCGACGAAGGAGAGACCGGAGTTGCTGGTCGCGTGGCCGCACCGGTCGAGGTAGGGCTCGACGAGCGCGGCCGTGCCGTTCTCGGCGACGCCGTCCTGCATGACCTTCACCGACGTCGCCCGGAACCGTCCGCGGCTCCAGTCCTGCCGCTTGGCGACCAGCTCGGCCACCTGCTCGGAGCCCCGGTCGCGGTCCCACCACAGCGCCCCGACGACGGTGGCGACGAGGTCGCCGGACGCGGCGGCGCGGGCGTAGGCCGGGCCGCAGTCGCGCATGCCGGAGTAGGACCCGACGATCGCGTCCTGCCACGACGTGACGCCCAGCGAGAGCAGGTGGCGCTGGCCCTCCAGCAGCGCGTCGTACATCTCCTGCTCGCCGGCCACCGGGAGCACCCCGTCGAGCAGCCGCATGGCGCCCTCGTGGAGCACCCCGGTCGGCTCGCCCGCCGCGTCCCTCTCGACGCGACCGTCGACCGGGTCGGGCGTCCCGGCGGTGACACCGGCGAGCGCGAGGGCGCGGGAGCTCACCCAGAGCCCGTGGTGGTCGCGGTTGGCCAGGGCCACCGGGCGGTCGCCGACGACCCGGTCGAGCTCGGCCGCGGTCGGCAGCCCGCCGGGGAAGGCCGCCATCGCCCAGCCGCCGCGCTGCACCCACGTGCTGCTGGAGCGGGCTGCGTACGCCCCGACGTGCTCGAGGTATGCCCCCGCGTCGGCGGGCAGGTCGCTGAGGTCGCAGCCGAGCCGCTCGAGCCCGCCCTGGACCGGGTGGACGTGCGCGTCGGTGAATCCCGGAAGCAGCAGACCGCCGTCGACGTCCACGACCCGCGCCCCGGGCTGGCCGAGGTCGCCGCCGACGGCCGCGACCCGCCCGTCCTGCACGAGCACGTCGCCGACCCTGCCCCGGTGTCGGAAGCCGTCGAACAGGGACGCGTTGCGGAAGACGGTGGTGGGCACGGGGTCATCCTGCACCCGAGGGGTCCGCTACGTTCGTGTCCCATGTCGACGATCTCGGGCACGACGGACGAGCGAGGGCTGGCCCGCCTCGCCCAGCGCAGCGCAGCATGGACCGAGAAGTGGTTCCCCGACGCCTACGTCTTCGCCCTCGCGGGCGTCGTCCTGGTGTCGGTGGCCGCGATGGTCAACGGCTCGAGCCCGGTCCACGTGGCCGAGACCTTCGGCGGCGGGTTCTGGGACCTCGCCACCTTCACGCTGCAGATGGCGATGGTCGTGCTTACCGGCTACGTCGTGGCCACCTCTCCCCCGGTGGCCCGCCTGATCGAGCGGATCGCGCTCGTCCCGTCGACGCCGCGCGGCGCCGTGGCGTTCGTCGCGCTGCTGTCGTGCCTGGTCTCGATGCTCAACTGGGGCCTGAGTCTGGTCTTCAGCGGCCTGCTCGCCCGCGCGATCGCCCGTCGCGGCGACCTGCGCGCCGACTACCGCGCGCTCGGCGCCGCGGCGTACCTCGGCCTCGGCGCCGTCTGGGCGCTCGGGCTCTCCTCGTCGGCCGCCCAGCTCCAGGCCACCCCTGCGTCGCTGCCGCCCGAGCTCCTCGAGATCACCGGCGTCCTCGACTTCGGCGCCACCATCCTCACCTGGCAGTCGCTGCTGATGGCGGCGGTCCTCATCGCGCTGAGCGTCGTGGTCGCGTGGGCGTCGGCGCCGCAGGGCGGGGCGATCCGGACCGCGGAGGACATGGGCGTCGACCTGTCCGACGAGGTGCAGCCGATGGCCGAGCGCACCCGCCCCGGCGAGTGGCTGGAGTACTCCCGGATCCTGCCCGCGCTCGTCGGTCTGCTCACCCTCGGCTGGCTCGTCCAGCAGCTCGCGACGCTGCCGTTCCTGTCCGTGATCAGCAGCCTCAACGGCTACCTCATGGTGTTCCTCGTCCTCGGGCTGGTGCTCCACGGCACCCCGCGCGGCTTCCTCAACGCCGTCACCCGCGCGGTCCCGACCACCGCCGGGGTGCTGGTGCAGTTCCCGCTCTACGCCGCGATGGCCGCAGTTCTGACCCGCGCCGAGGGGCGAGGCGGGCTGACCGTCTCCGAGCACCTCGCCGACCTGTTCACCAGCATCGGCGGTGGCGGCGGCTTCGCAGTCGTGATCGCGCTCTACACCGCGCTGCTCGGCCTGCTCGTCCCCTCCGGCGGCGGCAAGTGGCTGGTCGAGGCGCCCTACGTCATGCAGTCGGCGACCGACGTCGGGATGAACCTCGGCTGGACGGTGCAGATCTACAACGCCGCCGAGGCGCTGCCCAACCTGGTCAACCCGTTCTTCATGCTCCCGCTGCTCGCCGTGCTCGGCCTGCGGGCCCGCGACCTGGTCGGCTTCACCTTCCTGCAGTTCCTCTTCCACCTGCCGGTCGTGCTGCTGCTGCTCTGGCTGCTCGGGATGACGTTCGAGTTCGTGCCTCCCGTCGCCCCCTGACCCGGCGTCGACATCCCACTCGAGCGGACAAAGGTCCGCTCGACGCACGCCATGGCGTGCGCCTGGCGACAACGACGGTCGACAAGTCCGCCTGCATCGCCGCACGTGCGGCGGACGTGGCCCCGGAATGCGTCGTACGAGGGCCAGGACCGCCGCACGTGCGCGCGCCCGGAGGCGGCTGGTACGCCGACCTACGCTGACAGGGTGGACGACGACGCGCGGCGCAGGGCGGCGGACGCCGCGATGCTGCCGATCCTCGCCTCCCTCGCGCCGGCGGGGGTGACCGGCGTCCACTGGCTGCCCGACACCGGCGGCGACCCGGTCGTGTGGGTCGAGGTGTCGACCGAGGCCGGGCGGGTCGCGGTGGAGTCCTACCCCTGGGTGCTGCCACAGGTGCAGATCGTGCTGTCCAGGCTGGGCCTCGCACCGGAGAAGGTGCTGGCCCTGCGCCTGCAGGTGACGTCCGCGGAGGCGCAGGGCCGGTTGTTCGAGGAGTGACCGCTCAGGCCCGGGCCCCGGTGATCGGGGTGATCCAGGACTGGTGGGTCCGGCTGTCCTTGGTGATCGCCAGCAGCTCGTCCATGTGCGGCTCGAGGCCGGTCACCTTGTCGAGCGGGACGCCGATGACCAGCTGGAAGCCGAGGCCCCTCCACGCCCGCACGGCGCGGCCGGCGAACTCGGAGTCGGCCTTGACGAAGCCCTCGTCGAGGAAGACCGGCGCGAACCGGGGCCGCGAGCGCATCTCGTCGCCGAGGCGGAAGCGCAGGGCGGAGCCGACGATGAACGCCACCAGCTCCTGGCTCTCGCCGCCGCTCTTCTCCCCCAGCGTGCGGTAGGTCGCGCGCAGCTCGCCGGACAGGGCGTCGTAGCGCTCGGCGCTGACCTCGACGTGCCGGCGCACGTCGAGCAGCCGGTCCCGGTCGGACGTGCCCTCGCCGCCCGCCACCGGACGCCGCAGCTGGGCCATGAACCGGCTGAGGTCGGCGAAGCGCTGCTCCAGCCCCGCCTCGTCGAGGTCGGCGGTCGGCCGTTGGGTGAGCGTCCGCAGGTCGCGCAGGAACACCTGCACGTGGGCGGGCGAGAGCCGGCGCAGACGGATCCGGAGCCGGTCGCCGGCACCGCCGAACTCGAGGCGGCGCAGGATGGCGTTGATCGGCTCGAGCCGGTCCTCGATCTCCTCCACCGAGGCGGCCATCGCACCCAGCAGCGGCACCAGGTCCTGGCCGCTCCACTCGGTCAGCCGACGGCGCCACTCCGTGCGGCGCCCGGCCAGGCCGGTGCTGCGGACCTCGTCGAGGATGCGGGCGTAGTCGCCGTAGGAGTCGGGCGTCGCGCCGAGGTTGGGCGACTCCCACTGCAGCTTGTAGGCGCGGAAGACCGTCGTCAGCTCGTCATCGGCACGGCGCAGCTCCGCCTCGGCGTCGCCCACCGCCTCGCGCAGCCGCTCGGCGAGGCGGTGCGAGGACTCGGTGAAGCGGTCGAGGTCCTCGGGGTCGGCGGGGGCGGCCGCGGCGCGGAAGTCCGCGGCCAGTGCCGCCTCCTGCGCCTCGGAGAGCGAGTCCTCGCCGACCGCTGCGAGCCGGTCGGTGACGAGGTCCTCGTCGTCGACGAGGCGCCCGTGGACCTCGTTGAGCTCGCGCTGGCGCGCCTCGAGCTCGAAACGCGTACGCCGTGTCGCCTCGAGCCGCTCGCCGAGCTCCTCGATCTGGCGCTGGAGCACCTGCAGGCCGTCGTCGGCCGACAGGACCTCCTCGCGCCGCGCCTCGAGCTCGGCGATCCGGCGGTCGCTGGCGTCGACGTCGAGGTCGTCGAAGCGCGCCGTGGCGACCGCGTCGTAGGCCGCCCGCTGGTGCTCGAGCACCGACGCGCGACGGTCGAGCTCGGTGACCTCTGCGTCGATCGCGTCGAGCTCGGCCTCGATCCGGGCGAGCTCGGCGTCGACCTCGCCGATCGCGTCCTCGTTGGAGAACCCGATGATGTCGCGGGCGTCGCCGCGCCCGTGCGCACCGCGCCGGCCGTTGCGGGTCTGGCCGGCGAGGGTCACCCGGAAGCCGGGGCCGTCGAGGTCCCGGGCGTCCTCGACGCACAGCGCGTTGCGCGCCGGCTCCGCGACGTGCGACTGGACCCATCCGGAGAACGGGCTGTCGCGGAAGAGCAGCTTGCCGGCGATCCGCTCCGGGTCGTCGGGGGCCAGGTCGGGCAGGTCGAGCTCGACGCCCTCGAAGACCAGCCGACCGCGCAGCCGCAGGCCGTCGATGGCCCGCGAGAAGCGCGCGAGCTCGTCGAGCGGCACGAGCATGGTGCGGGCGCTCGCGCCGAGGACGGTCTCGACGGCCGTGCGCCAGCGCGACTCCTCGGGCGCGACGTCGACCAGCTCGGCGAGGAACGGCAGGTCCTCCTCGGGCAGCCCGCTCGCGCGGGCGACCTCGGCGCGCAGCTCCTGCATCCGCGAGCCGACCCGGCCGGCGCGGCCCTCGAGGGCCGCGCGCTCGCGCCGCAGCTCGGCCTTGCGGTGGCTGAGCGGGTAGCGGCGGTCGCGGGCGCCGTCGCGCTCGCGGGTCAGCCGCTCCTGCTCGCGGTCCCGGCCGGCCAGCCACTGCCGGGCGTGCAGCTGGAGGACGGAGAACGACTCCACCGACATGAGCGCGGAGTCGACGTCGGGCGCCTGGACGTCGGACACGTCGATCAGCGGCAGCATCCGGTCCTGCAGCACCGCGCGCCGTCCCTCACGGTCGGCGCGGAGCGCGCGCTCCTGCTCGACCGACTGGGCCAGCGCCTGCAGCGACGAGCCGCCGGCGGCGCGGTGGGCGTCCTTGGCGGTCTCGAGGTCGCCCTGGAGGGCCCGCTCCGCGGCCGCGGCCGCGGCCAGCTGGTCGGCGACCGCCGCACGGTCCACGCGGTTGGTGGTGACGGCGTCCCCGATCAGGCGCAGGTGCGTGCGCAGCAGCCAGGTCCGCAGCGGGGTGTCGCCGGTGCGGGCGACCCCGAAGGAGTCGAGCTCGGCCAGGCGACGGGCGGCGCGGACCTTGCGCTCGTGGATGTCGGTGATCGGGCCGAGCAGCTCGAGCTTCTGCTCCTCGGTGCGCATCGCGGCGTGGGCGGCGTCGAGGTCGTCGAAGTGCTCGATGGCGCGGTCGGCGGCGGCGTAGGTCGCCGGCCGCTCGAGGACCATGTCCTTGTAGAGCTCGTCGACGCTGCGCACCTGGTTGCCGGACTGGATCCGGGCCAGCAGCCGCAGCGCCTTGGCGCCGTCGCCGTTGGCGCCGATGCCGAGCCGGGCGTGGAGGACGGCGGCGAACTCGGCGTAGGTCCGGTGGACCCGCACGCCCGGGAACAGCTTCTTGAGCGTGGTGGCGTGGAAGCGGTCCGGGACCGCCACCTCGAGCATCTCGAGGGCGAGCGGCCCGTCGTGGGTGACCAGCTGCATCTGCACGTCGCCGGAGCGGGTCGCGCGGCGCGGGACGTAGTAGGTGCGCAGCACGGTGAACTGCCCGCCGCGGTCGTTGACGTAGGTCATCGCGACCGCGCCCCACGTGTCGCTCCCGCGCCCGCGCAGCAGCTTCTCCACCGGACGCCCGGTGCGCGGGTCGTCGACCACGTCGACGGCACCGCGCAGGTAGGACAGCAGGTTGCGCTGGCCGATGCTGCGCGCCCGGCCGGCGACCGCGTCGTTGGAGGCGCCGTTGAACTTCGTGTCCGACGGCATCATCAGCGCGGTGTACGCGTCGAGGATGGTGCTCTTGCCGACGCCCGAGGCGCCGGAGATCATCGTCGCGTCGCCGCCGAGCGGCACGGTCGTGAGTCCGGAGAAGCCGCCCCAGTTGACCAGCTGCAGCAGCCCGGCGCGCCACTGCATGGTGTCGTCGGCCGGCGTGGTGACGGTGTCCTCGGCGAAGAGCCCGTCGCGACCGTCGGCCACGTCGCCGGTCGAGTCCTGGTGGCGGGTCCCGTCGACGCTCATGCCTGCTCCCCCGCGTCGTCGCGGCCGCTCGGGTCCGCCGGTCCCTCGGCGAACAGGTCGTCCTCGGCCGCCGCCTCCTGCGGCGTCGTGCCGTTGGCCCGGCGCAGCGCGTCGAGCAGCTCCTGCAGCAGCTCGAGCGGCAGCAGCGGCTCCACGGCCTCGCTGATCTCGAACCGGTCGTCGCCGGGTGCGCCGATCAGCAGGCCGGCCTTGACGATGCTGGTCACCGCGTTGCGGGCCCGCTTCTCGTCGCCCGCCTCGTCGGTGGCGTGCGCGGGCCGGAAGCTCTCGACGTGGTCGACCACGTCGTCGCGGTCCACGAACACGCGGGTCTCGCCACCCGCGTGGCCGGCACGGAGCCGGTCGCGCAGGTGCACCAGGACGAGCGTCTCCTCGCGCGACCAGGCCGCGTCGTAGAGCAGCGTCGGGAAGCGGCTGCCGGTCTCGGACGTCGCCTGCCGCTTCCACGCCACCTCGCGCGCGCGGTCGACCTGGAGGTCGAGGAAGAGGTCGTTGAGCCGGCCGCGGAGCACCCGCTCGTGCTCAACGAGCACCTTCCAGTCGCGCGGGTGGGTGCGGGCGCTGATGAAGCGCTGCTTGAGCAGCGTCACCAGGGCGTGGCGCTGCTCGTGCGCGAGGCCGCCCTCGTCGCCCTCCCACAGCGACACCGACGCGAGGTCGCCGGCGTCGTCCGCGTCCGCGTCCTCGAGGTCGAGGTCGAGGTCGTCGCCGGGCTCCTCGGGGGTGTCGAGGTCGGTCTCGAGGTCGGTGTCCACGCTCATGCGCGGGCCTCCTGCGGGTCGTGGTCGGGGATGTCGTCGGGCAGCTCCACCCGCGGCACCGCGAAGGTGCGGGTGGTGCCGTCGTGGCGGACCGCGGCGTACGCCTCGGGGCTGCGGTCCCCCGACGGCCCGTCGCCGGGCGCCGACAGCTCGGCGGCGAGGTGCAGCAGGCCGAAGATCTCGACCGGACGGCGCAGCGACGGCTCGAGGCCGTCGAAGAGCTCGCCCAGCGTCCGGGCCCCGCGGTGGGTGCGGGTCTCGTGCAGCCGCTCGCGCAGCACGCCGAGCTGCGGGCCGCCGTGGGCGACCAGCTCCTCCAGCGACAGGCCGGGTGCGTCGGCGGGGTCGGCGACCGTGATCGGCTCGGGCAGCACGTCGTCGGCCGGGTCGTGGAACCGCTCGCGCAGGTGCTCGACCGAGGCCCGGGCCGGGAGCAGCGGCACGTCGTGGGTGGCCCGCGGGCCGGTCGTGGCGAACCACGTCATCAGCTCGGACTCGACCTGGCGCAGGGTCTGCTCGAGCTCGCGGTCGCGCACCGCGTCGTGGGAGACGATGTACTCCTTGAGCGTCGCGGTGACCCGGGAGCGCTGCGACAGGACCCGGTCGAGGCCCTCGCGGACGAGGGAGACGGTGCCGCGGAGCTCGGCGCGGTCGGCGTCGCTGAGCAGCCGGTCGGCGAGCGGGTGCTCGAGCAGCGCGGTGAGGTCCTCGCGCAGCTGCGTGACGAGCGCGTCGTCGCGGAGCAGGGCGAACGCGCCCTCGAACGCGCGACCCTCGTGGGTGGCGGTCATCAGCGCGTCGGCGCGCGCGAGGTAGGCGTCGACGATCTCGCCGGCCGGCCGGTCCTCGGCGCGGAACGCCGCGAGGATCTCGCCGCGGATCGCGCCGAAGCGCTCCTCGACGCGCGCGAAGTCGCTGGGCAGCGCGGAGATCAGCGACAGCAGCTCGGTGAAGCCCTCGTGCATGTAGTCCTCGGTCGCACCGAGCATCTCCTCGCCGTCGACGAGGCGGTCGCGCTCGGCGCGCAGCCGGGCGATCTCCTCGTTGAGGATGCTCACCCGCGACGTCCGGTCCGGGTTGGCCTCGGAGTTGAAGCGGCGCACCGTGCCGAGGATGGTCGCGATCCGATGCTCGCTGAGCGTGGCGCGGTCGCGGCTGAGGTTCTTGACCAGCTCGAGGGCCTGCTGGGCGTGGGAGGTGAGGGTGTAGACCTCCTGGCCCTGCTCGTCGAGCGCGCGCACCAGCCACTGCCCGCGCATCCACCGCTGGCAGATGTCGCGGCCGCTGCCGACGGGGAGGTCGGTCTCGCCGGCCTCGCGGACCCCCGCGAGGTGCTCCTCGACCTGGGTGTGCAGCCGCGCGGTCGGGATCGGTCGGTTGTTGCGACCGAACGCGGCGCGGAAGATCGTGATCACGACCGGCGCCTGCCGCTGGTGGAGCAACGTCAGCGTGGGCTGGGCGAAGGCACCCTTGACGCGCGCGAGCTCGCCGGCGATCTCGCTCACGCGTCACCCAGTCCTCTGCAGCCGTCCGACCCTGACCCGCCGCGCACCTCGGTCGGGCCGTCGCGGCCCGAGGAGTTTCTCACCCGCCCGCTGCGGTCCCGGCGTGCGGGTCCCGCGTGTCGTGCACGGCGGAGCGCAGCGCGCGCTCGAAGCGGTCGGCGAGCGGGTGCGCCGATCCCGTCGGACGCAGCAGCACCAGCTCCACCGCCGGCGCGTCGGCCAGCGCGACGTGGCGTACGCCCGGGTGCGGGCGCTCGCGCGCGGCGGCCGGCAGCACGCCGACGCCGCGGCCCGCCGCGACCATCTCGATCCACTCGTCGTAGGTCTGGCAGGCGACCGCCACCTCGGGGCGCTCGCCCTCCGCCCACAGCTCCGGGGTCACGGTGCCGCTGCCGGCGTTGACGACGAGCGGGTGGGCCGCGACCTCCGACCAGCGCAGGCGCCGGCGGCGGGCCAGCGGGTGACCCGAGCCGACCGCGGCGACCCGGTCCTCCTGCCGCAGCGGGACCGACCGGGTGCCGTCCTCCACGACCGGGCCGTAGACCACGGCGAGGTCGGCGTGGCCGGTCGCGACGCCCGCCGTGCGGTCGTCGCGACGGACCAGCTCCACCTCACCGCCCGCCGTGCGCGCCAGCTCCGCGGCCGCGCGCCGGACCAGCTCACCGGGGAGCAGCCAGGTGAACCCGAGGCGGAGCGTCGGGTGGTCGCTGACGTTGCGCAGCGCCGTCTCCAGGGCCGGCAGGGCGTGGTCGAGGTCGCCGCGCAGGCGCCGGCCCGCGTCGGTGAGCGCGAAGCTGCGGGTCGTGCGGTCGACCAGCCGGGTGCCGACGCTGCGCTCGAGGCGGGCGAGCGCGCGGGTCAGAGTCGGCTGGCTGACCCCGGCGACGGCCGCCGCCACCCCGAAGTGCTCCTCCTCGGCGAGGAGCAGGAACAGCCGCAGGTCGCGGAGCTCGACATCCATGCACCCAGTGTATGAATCACCCCGTTGCTGCAATTCCCCGCGGGCCGCGGCGCTCCTAGCGTGGCGAGAGCACCGGACCGGTCGGGAGCGGCGCCCCCGACCGGCGACCACCACCAGGCGCCAGGAACCAGGAACCCCGTTGCTCCGAGACGACGTCCTCCGCGCGACCACGACCCCGCTGGCCGCTCCGCTGACCGGCAGCGCCTTCCCGCCCGGGCCCTACCGGTTCGTGGACCGCGAGTACCTGAACATCACCTACCGCACCGACCTCGACGCGTTCCGCGCGGTCGTGCCCGAGCCGCTCGAGGTCGCCGACCCCGTCGTGCGCTTCGAGGTGATCCGGATGCCCGACAGCAGCGGGCTCGGCGACTACACCGAGTCCGGCCAGGTCCTGCGCGTCACCCACGAGGGGCGCCCGGCCGACTACGTGCACAGCATGTACCTCGACAACGGGCCCGCCATCGCGCTGGGGCGCGAGGCGAGCGCGTACCCCAAGAAGCTCGGCGGGCCCCGGCTGGCCGTCGACTCGGACACCCTCGTCGGCACGCTCGACTACGGCAGCCTGCGCGTGGCCACGGCCACGATGGGGTTCAAGCACCGCCCGCTCGACCTCGCCACGGCGCGCGCCGAGGTGGCCGCGCCGACGTTCATGCTCAAGCTCGTCCCGGGCTACGACGGCGCGCCGCGGATCGCGGAGCTCGTCCGAACCGAGATCACCGACCTCACGGTGAAGGGCGCGTGGACCGGCCCCGCCCGGCTCCAGCTCTTCGAGCACGCCCTGGCGCCGCTCGCCGACCTGCCCGTGCTCGAGGTGCTCGGTGCGAGCCACGTGCTCACCGACCTCACGCTGCCCCGCGCCGAGCTCGTCCACGACTACCTCGCGGCCTGACCGCCGCCCACCCCGAGGAGACACCCATGAGCACCACACCGATCCCCACCCCTGCCGACCACGACCACGTCCGGCTCGACCTGGCCGGGCGCACGGCCCTCGTGACCGGCGCCGGCAGCGGCATCGGCCGCGCCACCGCGCTGCGGCTGGCCCGCGCCGGCGCCCACGTCCGCGCCCTCGACATCAGCGCCGACGCCGTCGAGGAGGTCGCCCGGACGACCGGGGGCACCGCAGAGGTCGTCGACCTGTCCGACCTCGACGCCGTCTCCGCCCTCGACCTGCGCGCCGACGTCGTCGTCAACTGCGCCGGCATCCAGCACGTCGCGCCGGTCCACGAGTTCCCCGTCGACCGGTTCTCGCTCATCCTGCGGATCATGCTCGAGGCACCGTTCCGCATCATCCGCGGCGCACTGCCCCACATGTACGCCCAGGGCTGGGGCCGCGTCGTCAACGTCTCGTCGGTCCACGGCCTGCGCGCCTCGGAGTTCAAGGCGGCCTACGTCGCGGCCAAGCACGGCCTCGAGGGCCTGTCGAAGGTCGTCGCGCTCGAGGGCGCCGGGCACGGCGTGACCTCCACCTGCGTGAACCCCGGCTACGTCCGCACGCCGCTGGTCGACCAGCAGATCGCCGACCAGGCCCGCGAGCACGGCATCTCCGAGTCCGAGGTGGTCGACGACGTGCTGCTCGCCTCCGCGGCGCTCAAGCGGATGGTCGAGCCCGAGGAGATCGCGGACGCGGTCGCCTTCCTCTGCAGCCCCACCGCCGCCACCATGACCGGCACCTCCCTGGTCCTCGACGGCGGCTGGAGCGCCCACTGACCCTCTGACGGACGTCAGTCGTCCTCCGACGACCCCGACGAGTGGGCGCTGAACGTCGGGACGCCGTCGACGCACCGGGCGACCAGCTCGACGTCGGTGCCGGCACGGTCCTCGCGCCCCTCGAACTCGACCACCAGCGCGGCGTCCTCGGGCTTCACCTCGGCGTGGAAGCCGGTCGCCGGCTGGGCCGAGACCAGCCGGACCCGCCCGCCGTCGCAGGCGACCACGACGGTCCCGGCCGCGCCCTGCCACGTCCGTCGCGCGGCGGGAGGGGGCGACGTGGGCGGGTCGGGTGAGGACGACGGTGACGACGGCGTCGAGGACCCGGTCGGCGTCGACGACGGCGAGGGCGTGGCCGACGCCGTGGGCGAGGCGGGCGACGTGGGAGCCGGCGTCGTCGGCGAGGCCGGGGCGGGGCTCGACGTGCGCGAGGGCGAGCGTGACGGTCGCTTCGTCCCGCCGGCCGCGTCCGCCCCGGGGCGACCTCGGTCGGGGGCGGTGCTGACCACCGTCCGGCCCGACGCCTCGAGGTCGTCGCCGGCGCGCGAGATCACGACCCAGACCAGGGTGGACACACCCGCCACGACGGCCAGCCACACGGCGACCGCGACGAGGACGCGCTGACGGGTCATGACGCCATCCTTCCAGCCCGCGTGCAGGTCCCGGGGACTACGGTTCGCCCATGACCAGCATCCTCGTGGTGGAGGACGACGACGCGATCCGCTCCGCGGTGGTCCGCGGGCTGCGCGAACGCGGTCACGCGGTGGCGGCGGTCGGCACCGGCCTGGCCGGGCTGGAGCACGTCCTGTCCGAACGACCGCAGGTCGTCCTGCTGGACCTCGGGCTCCCGGACGTGGACGGACTGACCCTGCTGGCGATGATCCGGGCCGCCAGCGACGTGCCGCTGATCGTGATCACCGCTCAGGACGACGACCCGACGATGGTGCGCGCCCTCGACAGCGGCGCCGACGACTACGTCGTCAAGCCGTTCGGCACCGACCAGGTCGCCGCACGGATCCGCGCCGTGCTGCGCCGGGGTGGCCGCGACCTGGTCCCCTCGGTGGTCCGGGTCGGTGGACTGGTCGTCGACGAGGGCACGCGCACCGTGACCCTCGACGGCCAGCCGGTCGAGCTCTCCCGCAAGGAGTTCGACGTGCTGGCGCTGCTGGCCTCGCGCCGCGGGCAGGTGGTGACCAAGCGCGAGCTGCTCACCGAGGTGTGGCAGCAGGCCTACGGCGGGTCGGACCGCACGGTCGACGTGCACCTGTCGTGGCTGCGGCGCAAGCTCGGCGAGTCCGCCGCCGAGCCGCGACACCTGCTCAGCGTCCGCGGTGTCGGCGTACGCCTGGTGGACCCTGACGCGCAGGACGAGTGATGCGGCGGCGGATCTCATTGCTCGTCGTCGCGACGACCTCGGCGGTCGTCGTGTCCTTCGTCATCCCGCTGTGCCTGCTGGTGCGCACCCTCGCCGAGGACCGGGCGATGGCCGGCGCCGACCAGGAGGCGCGCAACGTCGCGATCCTGGTGGCCGGGCTCGCCGGCGACGACGCCCAGCTCGCCGAGCTCGTCGCCGGCATCGACGGCCGCGGCGAGCCCGACACCGGCGTGCTGACCGCCGACGGTCGCCAGCTCGGGTCGGGCGACGACCTGGCCGAGGACCCGGAGGTGCGTCGCGCGCTGCAGGGCGAGGCCTTCACCGTCGTCGACGACCGGGGCGGGCGCGTGCTGCTGCCGGTGATCACCGAGGGCGGCACCGCGGTCGTCCGCTCGCAGGTCGGGCCGGACGACCTGCGCCACGGCGTGGCGGGCGCGTGGACGGGGATCATCACGATGGGAGCCCTGCTGCTCGCCGCGTCGGTGGCGATCGCCTGGCAGCTGGGGCGCACGGTCAGCGCACCGCTGCGCAGCGTCGCGGCCACGGCCCACCGGCTGCGCGAGGGCGACCTCGACGCCCGTGCCGCCGTCCTCGGCCCGGCCGAGACCCGGGAGCTGGCGCAGGCCCTCAACGACCTCGCGGACCGGATCGCCGAGCTGCTCGCCACCGAGCGGGCCGCGGTGGGCGACCTGTCCCACCGGCTGCGGACGCCCGTGACTGCCCTGCGCCTCGACTCCGAGGCGGTGGCCGACGCGGACCTCGCCCAGCGGCTGCAGACCCACATCGGCGTCCTCCAGCGCTCGATCGACGCGATCGTGCAGGAGGCACGACGCCCGGTCCGGGCCGACCTCTCCTCGCGCACCCCGGTCGTCGCGACGGTCCGCGGGCGCGTGGAGTTCTGGCGACCGCTGGCCGAGGACCAGGGCCGTGCCATGCGCGTCGAGCTGCCCGGCGAGGACGCTCCGGTCGCCCTGCCCGCGCAGGACCTCGCCGACCTCGTCGACGTGCTCGTCGACAACGTCTTCGCGCACACCCCGGAGGGCACCGCGCTGGGGGTCGCGCTGGCGGTGTCCGCGGAGGAGGTCGTCCTCACCGTCTCCGACGCCGGGCCCGGACTGACGCGCGGCGACGCGCGACGCGAGGGCACCACCGGCCTCGGGCTGGAGATCGCCCGCCGCACCGCCCTCGGCTGCGGTGGGCGCCTGGAGGTCCGCGACGGGCGCGACGGCGGCGTCGTCGCCGAGGTGCGCCTCCCGGTCGCCTCCCCCTGACGTCACCTCAGTCGTCCTCGTCCTAGTCCTCGGCGTGCTCGTCCTCGGCGTGCTCGTCCTCGTGGTCGTCGCCGTGGTCGTCGGCGTGCTCGTCCTCGCCGTGGTCGTCGCCGTGGTCGTCGGCGTGCTCGTCGGCGTGCTCGTCGGCGTGGTCGTCACCCTGGTCGTCACCCAGGTCGTCGCTGCCCTCCGTGCCTGCGCCGTGGTCGTCGGCACCGTCGTCAGAGCCGCGGACCGCCCCGGCCGGGGAGGCGGGCGCGGGCTGCGGCGTGGACGGCAGCACGACGGTGCGCACCACGTCGGTGACGCACGTGCCGCGCTCGAGGACGCTGCCGGCCGGGCAGGGCGCCCAGCGCACCCGCTGGCGGGGCTGGGCGTCGGTGGTGGCGGGTGCTCCCGGGGTCTCCTGGGCGGCCGGTCGGGTGACGACGTCGACGCCGGCCTGCGAGCGGTAGGCCGCGACGGAACCAGCGGTCCCGGCGGCGAGGAGGGCCGACACGACGCCGGCGGTGAGGATCTTCATGGCGACAGCGTGCGGCGACGGACGTCATCGGCGCCTCGCGTGGACCTCAAGTCGAGGTCAAGCCCGCGCATGACGTGGACTTAACAGCGTGATGAGGCCGCCTTGCGCGCCCACGCCCCACGCTGGCGCCATGACCTACACAGCCTCCACGCGGGACCGCTACCGCCTCGCGGTGTGGACCACCACCGCGGCCGTGGCGGCCGGTGCCGTCACCGCCACGGGATGGGTCGCCGGCGCCGCAGCCCAGCAGCAGGACCGTGCCGACGCCGCCGAGCAGGCGCGCCAGGAGGCGCAGGCCCGCAAGGAGTACGACGCGTGGCTCGCCGCGTACGGCGACCAGGCCGCGGAGCGCCCGGTGCGCACCGTGGTCCGGCACCGGCCCACCCGCACGCGGGTCACCACCCGTTACGTCACCGCGGGTGCCACCACGTCAGTCGGCGCGGGCGGCACCGTCAGCACACCGGCACCCTCCGCGCAGACCGCTCCCGCCCCGGCCGCCGGCACGAGCGGGACGAGCGGCTCCGGCGGGAGCGGCGGCGCCTCGACGCCGGCACCTCCGCCTCCGCCCCCGCCGCCCCCGCCGGCGCCGAGCAGCGGGTCCTGAGCCGTGACCGGGCACGCCAGCGCTGCCGCCGACCGCACGTCCGGGTGCTGGGCGAGCTTCGCCGCGCTGGGCACCTCCACCTTCGTCGCCGTGCGGGAGGCGCACGAGCTCGACCTCGCCGTCACCCTCGCCCGCGAGGTGCTGACCGACGTCGACGAGGTCTGCAGCCGCTTCCGCGACGACTCCGACCTGTCCCGCGTCAACGCCCACCCCGGCCGGTGGGTCGAGGTGGACCCGCTGCTCGTGGCAGCCGTGCGGGTCGCGGTCGACGCGGCCCGCGACACCGGCGGCCTGGTGCACCCGCTCCTCGGGCGCCAGCTGGTGCAGCTCGGCTACGACCGCGACTTCGACCTCCTGGTCGACCTCGGCCAGGACGCCGAGGAGGCCGATCCGCCCACGCTGGGCTCCTGGCACCTGATCGACCTGGACCCGGCCGGCGCGGTGCGGATCCCGGGCGGGACCAGCCTGGACCTCGGGGCCACCGGGAAGGCGTGGGCCGCCGACCTGGTCGCGGCGGCCTACGAGGAGCGACTCTCAGCGGGCGCGGTCGTGAGCGTCGGGGGCGACGTACGGATCGCCCGGCCGGACGGCACGCCGTGGCCGGTGTCGGTCACCGAGCGTCCCGGGGACGCGGACGCGACCCTCGTCGCGCTGGACCACGGCGGCCTGGCCACCTCCAGCACGCAGGTCCGGCGCTGGAGCCGGTCGGGGGTCCGCCACCACCACCTGCTCGACCCGCGCACCGGTCAGCCGGCACGCGAGGTCTGGCGCACCGTCACCGCGACCGGTCCCACCTGCGCGGCCGCGAATGCCGCCTCCACCGCGGCCGTCGTGCTCGGGGAGGACGCCCCGGACTGGCTGGAGGACCGCGGCGTGACTGCACGCCTCGTCGCGACCGGCGGCGAGGTCCGGACGACCGGCGCCTGGCCGGGGAGGAGCGCACGATGACCGAGGGTCCGCTGTTCTGGTACCTCAACCGCGCCACGGGCCTGGTGCTGCTCGTGCTGATGACGCTGAGCGTGGTGCTCGGCGTGCTGGCGACGAGCGGCCGGGCCGGCCGGGGGGTGCCGCGCTTCGTGAGCCAGTCGCTCCACCGCAACCTGTCGCTCCTGTCGGTCCTCGCCCTCCTCGCCCACGTCACCACCGCGGTCGTCGACGAGTACGTCGACATCCGCTGGTGGCAGGCGCTCGTCCCGGTCGGCGCGACCTACCGCCCGCTGTGGCTCGGCCTGGGCACGGTGTCGCTCGACCTGCTCGCCGTCGTGGTGCTGACCAGCGTGCTCCGCACCCGCCTGTCCCACCGGTCGTGGCGGCTGGTCCACCTGTCGTCGTGGCTGGCGTTCGCGGCAGCCGTCGCCCACTCGGTGGGCATCGGCACCGACCTCTCCTCCCCCGACGCGCTCGGCGTGGTGCCCGCACTCGTCTGCGTGACGGCCGTCCTCGTGGCCCTGGCCGCCCGCCTCGGCACCGTCGCCCGCGACAGCAGCTCCCCCGCCACCGGACGGTCGGCATGAGCGCGCCCTCCCCCGTCCCGGTCCCGGACCGCGTGGTGGTCCACCCCGGCCCGGCGCTGCTCGCCGGCCTCGAGTCGGGTCCGTGGCTGCCCGCCCACCGCGCCCGCTTCGGTCCGCTCCCCGACGTCTCGCTGGACGACCTGCTGGACCGGGTCGCACGGGTCGGGGTCGCGGGACGGGGCGGCGCCGCCTTCCCCTTCGCCACCAAGCTGGCCACCGCCGCGCGAGGGCGCCGGCCGGTGGTGGTCGTCAACCTCGCCGAGGGCGAGCCCGCCAGCGCGAAGGACACCGCGCTCGCGCTGACCCGCCCGCACCTGGTGCTCGACGGCGCCGTCGCGACGGCACGGGCGCTGCGCGCCCGCGAGGTGCACGTGGTGCTGCCGGGCGAGCGGCCCCGTACGTCGGTGGCCGTGCTCCGAGCGCTCGACGAGCGCCGCGACCCGGTGCGGGTGCGCGTCCACACGGCGTCCCCGACGTTCGTCGCCGGGCAGGCCCGTGCCGTGCTCGAGCTGATGGCGGGGCGCCCCGACCTGCCCGTGACCGCCTGGCAGCCGGAGGCAGTCGCCGGCCACGCGGGTCGACCCACGCTGCTGTCCAACGCCGAGACGTGGGCCCACGTCGCCCACCTGCTCCTCGCGGGTGACCCGCTGCGAGCCGGGCTCGGCACGACGGCGGAGCCCGGCACCACGCTGCTGACGATCAGCCGCGAGGGCGCCCTGCCCGAGGTGCGCGAGGTCGCGCACGGCACCCCCTGGCGCGACGTCCTGGCCGACGTCCCCGACCGACCGGCCGCCGCGCTGGTGGGTGGGTTCCACGGCACGTGGGCGTCGTGGGACCACCTGGAGCGGATGCGCGTGTCGCGGGCCGCGATGCGCGCGGAGGGCATGCCGCTCGGCGCGGGGATCGTGCACGTCCCCGCACCCACGACGTGCCCGCTGGCCCTCACGGCCGACGTGCTCGCCTACCTCGCCGACCAGTCCGCGCGCCGCTGCGGCCCGTGCCTCAACGGCCTGCCGGCCCTTGCCGCCGAGGTCCGCGGCCTGGTCGCCGGCCGCGACGGCACCCGTCGGGTCGAGCGGCTCGCCGCCCTGGTGGACGGCCGGGGCGCGTGTGCCCACCCCGACGGGACGGTCCGGCTGGTCCGCTCCGCGCTCGCCGTGCTGGGCGACGAGGTGGAGGCGCACCGCAGCGGGCAGTGCGCGACCCGCAGCCTGCGGGAGGTGACGTGGTGAGCCACGCACTGCGCGTCGACTGGCCCAGCTGCCACGCCCGGGGCCTGTGCCACGAGCTGCTGCCCGAGGTGGTCGACCTCGACGAGTGGGGCTACCCGTTGGTGACCGGCGAGGTCACCGAGGCCCTGCTGGCCGACGCCCGCGCCGCGGTCCGCGCCTGCCCGCGCCTCGCGCTCCGCCTGGTGGAGGCACCTCCCCGCTGACCGTGCGGAATATACCCCTGGGGGTATATGGTTGGAGTGTCGACAGGCCCGCACCCGGTGGGCCGGCCCCGAGGAGGAGCCCCCATGTACTTCGCCCAGCACTACCTCGACTGCCTGTCGCAGGCGTCGTACCTCATCGGCGACACGACCAGTGGTCGCGCCGTCCTGGTGGACCCGCGCCGTGACATCGACGACTACCTGCGTGACGCCGAGGAGCAGGGCCTGCGGATCGTGGGCGTCATCAACACCCACTTCCACGCCGACTTCCTGGCCGGACACCTCGAGGTGGCCGCCGCGACCGGCGCGTGGATCGGCTACGGCACCGCGGCGCAGGCCGACTACGAGGTCCGCCACCTCGCCGACGGCGAGCGCATCGCGCTCGGCGACGAGGAGGGCGTGACCCTCGAGGTGATGCACACCCCCGGCCACACCCCCGAGTCGATCAGCGTGCTCGTCCGCGAGCACGGCACCGACGAGGTCCCCTACGGCGTGCTGACCGGCGACGCGCTGTTCATCGGCGACGTCGGCCGACCCGACCTGCTCGCCTCCATCGGCTTCAGTGCCGAGGAGCTCGGCACGATGCTGCACGACACGATCCAGCACCGGCTGATGGGCCTGCCCGACGAGGTGCGGGTCTTCCCCGGCCACGGCGCCGGGTCGGCGTGCGGCAAGAACCTCTCCACCGAGAAGCAGTCCACGATCGGCGACGAGCGCCGCACCAACTACGCCTGCCAGCCGATGGACCGCGACGCCTTCGTCGCGATGGTGACCGAGGGGCAGCCGTCCGCCCCGGAGTACTTCCTCCACGACGCCGTGCTCAACCGCAAGCACCACGACACGTTCTCCTCGGCCCCGCTCGCGGCGCTGTCGTGGGCTGGTGCCCGGGACGCCGCCGGCGACGGCGCGATCCTGCTCGACACCCGCGACGCCGAGGAGTTCAACGCCGGCCACGTCCGCGGGTCGGTCAGCGTGCCGCTCGACGGCCGGTTCGCCGAGACCGCGGGCATGCTGCTGAGCCCCGACGACGCCGTTGTGCTCGTCGGCGACGACCCGCAGTGCCGCGAGGCCCACACCCGGCTCGGCCGCATCGGCTTCGACGGCGTCGTCGGCGCGCTCCACGACGTCGAGCAGGTCCTGGTCGACGACGACGCCCACGTCGGGCACGGCAGCCGGCTCACCGCACCCGCCCTCGCACGGCTCCTCGACGCCGACGCCCCGGTCACGGTGGTCGACGTGCGCAACGTCGGCGAGCTCGACGCCGGCGCGATCCCCGGCTCGGTCCACGTCCCGCTCGCCGAGCTCCGGCGCCGGGTCGACGAGGTCCCCCGCGACCGCCCGCTCGTGGTGACCTGCGCGGGCGGCTGGCGCTCGAGCGTGGCGGCGAGCTACCTGCGCAGCCAGGGCTTCACCGACGTGTCCGACCTGCTGGGCGGCTTCACCGCCTGGCAGCTGCTGGCCACGACGGACGCCTGAGGCTCACCTGGCGCGGCGGATCCGGATCGCGCCCTTCGCCGTGGACGGGTCGACGACGCGGCCGCCCTGGGTGATCTCCACCTCGCCCCGGGCGACCAGTCGTCGGGCCGCCCGGCGGGCCGGCTCCATGAGCTCGCGCCAGGTCTCCTCGTCGTCGCCACCCACCGCGCGGGCCGCGTCCGACGGGCAGATGGTCGACGTACGCGCCCGCTGCGCCAGCAGGTCCGTGATCGCCGCCTCGAGCCGCCTGTCGACCTCGGTGACGCCGCGCTTGCGGCACGCGGTCGAGCAGTAGCGGACCTGGTCCCAGTCGCGCTCCCACTTCTTGCGCCACTCGATGGTGCGCCCGCACGACTGGCAGGTCTTCGGCTCGGGAGGCATGCCCCCAGTCTGCTCCCCGGCTGGTGGAGGAGGTCGCCGTCCACGCTCACCGTGATCGTGGAGCCGTCGCGCCACCTGGTGGCTCGAGAGCACCACGATCTGGGCGTCCTGGCTCGCCCTTGAACCCGTCGGTCGCCCGGCGTACGGGTGCCGCGCCCAGCGGGGGTAGTCCAGTGGCGAACTGTCGTCGAGACCGACGTACGTCAGCAGTTCGTCACTGGACTACCCCGGGGGGCGCCCGAGCCTCGGGGTCAGCGGACGACGACGACCGGGCACGCGGCCCGGTGCAGCACCGCCTGGCTCACCGAGCCCAGCAGCAGGCCGCTGAAGAACCCGAGCCCGCGGGCCCCCACCACGACGAGCGAGGCGCCGGCGGAGGCGTCGACGAGCGCGCGGGCCGGTGCGACCGGGACCGCCTCCTGCTCGAAGGCGACGTCGGGGTGCTCGGCGCGGACGCCGGCGACGCACTCGGCGAGCAGGAGCTCGCGCTCCTGGGTCTCCACGCTTCGCGGCTCGGCGTTCCACACGTCGGTCGACGGGACCCGGACGTGCCAGCCGTGCAGGGCCACGACCGTCTCGCCGGTCGCCTCCGCCCGCTCGAAGGCGAGCTCGAGCGCCTCGGTGCTGGGGCGCGAGCCGTCGATGCCGACCACGATCCTGCGCGCGTCGGGGTCGCGCTGCTCGCGTACGACGACGACCGGGCAGCGGGCGTGCCGGGCGAGGTGCTGGCTGACCGAGCCGATGAGGACCTCGGCCGCCGCACCGTGACCGTGGCTGCCCACGACGACCATCGAGGACGACTCGGCGGCCCGCAGCAGCTCGTCGACGACGTGGCCGGTGCGGTGCTGGACGGTCGCGTCGAGCACGCCGGCCTCAGCGAGCTCCTTGCGCACCTGGTCGACCAGGTGGCCGTACTCGTCCACCGGCACCTGCAGGCTCCCGGTCATGGGTGCCCAGCCCGGCGCGCCGCCCCACGGCGGCGGCAGCACCTCGTCGACCATCAGGACCCGGACCGGGACGTGGGCGCGGAGGGACTCTGCCGCGGCCCAGCGCAGCGCGCGCTCGGCGTCCGCGGAGCCGTCGTGGGCCACCAGGAGCGGGAGTGTCGTCGTCATGCCTCCACGCTCCCGCCGCGGAGACCTCGGGGGTCAGGGGCGAAGGTCATCGGGGCCGGGCCACAGGTCCCGGGCCCGGGGTGCGGACCTGGGTCTGTGGCCCGGACCGCCACGTCAGCGGACGGCGAGCTCCCCGAGCTCGGACCACTCGGTGCCCTCGACCGTCGTGTTGACGATCCGCGGCGTCCGCGCGAGGTACGCCGGGAGCTCGCGCGTGGCGGTGTGGAAGTGGTCGGTCCCGACGTGGTGGGCGCCTGCGGCATCGTCGCGGAACGCCTCGACCAGCACATACTCGTGCGGGTCGTCGAGGCTGCGCGACCACTCGAACCACAGGCAGCCCTCCTCGGCCCTGGTCGCCTCGGTGAAGGCTCGCGAGATCTCGGGCCAGTCGTCGGCGTGCTCGGGCCGCACGGGGAACTTCGCAGTGATGAAGATCAACGGACTCTCCTGGTGGATGGGGGTGGGTGGACGGGATCAGACCGCCGGACGGGCTCCGGGCACCGAGCCGGTCGTGGCGGGGCGGTCCACCTGCGCCTGAATGGCCGCACCGACCCGCTCCGAGACCAGGCCGAGCACCGCGCCGGCGACGATCGCGAGCAGCGCGCCGCCGAGGTCGAACCCGGTGCCGAAGTAGATCGCGGTGCCGGCGAACCCGCCCGGGATGAAGGAGAGCAGCGGCACCGCCGCCTCGATGCAGAGCACGAACCCGACCACGGTGACCATCACGGCCAGCGCGAGGGTCGAGCTGCTCACGTGGTCGAGGCCCTGGCCGATGACCCAGCCCCACAGCACGCCGGCGACGTTGGCCGCCAGGCCTTTGGCGAAGCCAGTCGTGCCGCCGCCGGCGGCGAAGAAGCAGGCCCACGCGATGAACGCGACCCACGTGATGAGGGTGAGCTCGACCGAGGCGTAGGTCCAGGCACCGGCCAGGACGCCTACGGAGATGCCGATGCCCAGCAGGGCCTTGATACCGCTCATGGTGTGCTCCTTGTCAGGGGGTGAGGATGGCGCGGCCGCGGACCCGGCCGGCGTCGAGGTCCGAGATGGCGGACTGGAAGTCGTCCAGGGCGTACTTCTGGGTGTGGAGCGTGACCAGGCCGCGGGCGGCGAGGGCCATCAGGTCGCACAGGTCGTTGTAGGAGCCGACCAGGTTGCCGATGACGTTCTTCTCCGCCGAGATGAGGTCGATCGTCGGGACGTCGACGTTCTCGCCGTAGCCCACGACGTGGTAGTCGCCGGCCTGGCGGGTCATCGCAATGCCCTCCGCGGTCGACCCGCCCTCGCCGACGAAGTCGAGCACCACCTCGGCTCCGAGCCCGTGGGTGATGTCGAGGACCTCCTCGACCTGACTGCCCTCGGCGACGACGCCGTGATCAGCGCCGAGATCGAGCGCGAGCTTGAGCGCCTCCGGATTCCGGTCGACAACCAGGAGCGCCGCCGGCGAGAGCGCCTTCATCACCTGGATCCCGATGTGCCCGAGCCCGCCCGCGCCGATGACGACGCAGGTGTCGCGCGGCGTCAGCCGCTTCGCGGCCTTCGCGGCAGCGTGGTACGCCGTGAGCCCGGCGTCGGCGAGCGCGGCGACGTCGGCCGGCTCGAGCGAGTCGTCGATGGGCACCACGCTCCGGGCCGAGGTCCGCAGGTATTCGGCGTACCCGCCGTGGGTGTTGATCCCCGGGAACTGGTTGCTCTCGCAGTGCACGTCGTCCCCGGTGCGACAGGCGCGGCAGAGACCGCAGGTGATGAGGGGATGGACGATCACCTTGTCGCCCTCCCGGACGTTGGTGACCGCGGACCCGACGGCGTGCACCCACCCGGCGTTCTCGTGCCCGATCGTGTACGGCAGCGTCACGCCGGACTTCTCCTCCCACTGCCCCTCCAGGATGTGGAGGTCGGTGCGGCACACGCCGGCGCCGCCGATCCGGACGATCACGTCGAACGGGCCGGTGGCCTCCGGGACGTCGACCTCGCGCATCTCGAGGTCCTGGTGGTAGCCGACCACCTGGACGGCGCGCATCTTCTCGGTGCTCATCGGTGGAGGTCCTTCCGCAGTGATGTGAGGGGGATGAAGGTCGGGTCGTAGGACTCGTCGGCCGGCTCGGCGCCGTCGGCGCGGTGCACCTGGTCGTCCTCCGACCCCGGGTAGCGGGTGCGGAGCAGGCCGCGGCAGAAGTGGGCGTTGCCGTCGATCGAGATCCGCGTCGACCGGGCCCGGCGCAGCGCCATCGGCACGTCGTCGGGCTGGCGGCCGAGGTGGTCGACCAGCACCGGTGCGTCGGGGCGGACCGGGAGGCCCAGGTCCCGGCGGCGCCGGACCAGCGCGTCGAGGCGGTCGCCCGGCTCGAGGTCGCCGAGGACCACGTCGCCGACCGACTCGAGGTCTCGGTCAGGTTCGCGGCGCAGCAGCGCGGTGACACATCGCTCGGCGGCCGCGGTGTGCGCCTTGCGCCGGAACGTCGCGCGCAGGTCCTCGAGGTCCCGATCGGCCTCGCTGCCGAAGGTGCCGCGGTAGCCGGCATCGGCCGCCAGCCCCGCGTTGATCTTGTCGGAGTCGTGGTGGTCGTCCAGGGCGACGACCACCTTCCGCGTCCACGGCACTGCGACGAGGGCGTCCTTGGCGTCGGAGGCCATCAGGTAGGCGAAGTTCGGCGAGCAGAACGACGTCGGCAGGCGCAGGTGGACCTCGAGGTCGTCCTGCTCCCCCAGCGCCACCGAGCGCACGAAGCCGAGGTCGGTGATCGGCTCGTCGAGCTCGGGGTCGAGGACGGTCGAGAGCGCGGCGCGGACGTCAGCCAGCCGGTCGTGGCGCGTCCGGGGAACCACGTCGACGGGAAGGGCGGACACCTCACACCGCCGCGAGGTCGGCGGCCTCGGGCTGGCGGGGGCCCGTGGCGGTCTCGTCCGCCTCGGGGAGCCGCAGCTCGGTGGGCACCTCCACGTCGTACATCGCGGCCGCGTTGAGCCCGAGGATCTTCTTCTTCTGCGCGGTGCTGATCGGGGCGTACTCGCTCATGTCCTCGGGGATCTGGAAGTCCACGAACGACTCGACCAGCCAGCGCGGCGTCCACAGGGCGTAGTCGGAGGAGAACTGGATCCGGTCCTCGCCGATCCAGTAGAGGAGCTCCCCGACGATCTGCGCGAAGTAGCGCGGCCGGGTGTGGATGAACGGCATCGCCACCGCGAGGCCGGCGTGGACGTTGGGCTCCTGGGTGGCGATCCAGCAGAAGTCCTCGAGCCGCGGGAGGCCGCAGTGCTCGACCACGAAGTTGAGGTCGGTGAAGTCCGTCGCCACGTGGTCGACGTCCGCCACGTCGAACGCGTCGCGGTCCAGGGGCCGGATGGTCGGGCCCTTGTGGATGTGGATGTTCGTGATGCCGAGCTCGCGGCACAGCTCGAGGTAGCGGTAGGACCACGGGTCGTCGAGGCGCCAGCCGCGGGAGTCACCGTGCCACTCGGCGGTGTAGAGCTTGACTCCCTTGAGCCCGAAGCGCTCCGCGTCGGCGCGCAGCTGGTCGAGGCCGGCCTCGCCGTTGCGGGGATCCCAGTTGTGGTTGTAGGTGAGCTTGTCCGGATGCGCCGCCGCGAGGGCCGACGCCTCGTCGGTCTGACCGAAGCCGGAGTGGTAGAACTCGCCGAGGTGGGCCGGCTGGAACACCGCGTGGTCGACGTAGCCGTCCTCGAACAGGTCCTTCATCAGCCGGTCGCCGCCCTGGTAGAGGTAGTCCTCCTTGGTCCACACCTCCGACTCCGGCGACAGGTTGCGGTGGTAGTCGTAGAAGCAGTCGATGAACTGCTGTCCGTGGATGTTCTTGATGTTCTCGGGGCGGGCGTCCCACAGGGCGATGTGGGCGTCGACGATGAAGTAGCTCTCGCCGTCCTTGGTGTACATGGGTCCTCCGTGTCGGGTGCGGGACCGGGAGTGACGCCGGTCACGTGCTGATGGACGCGACGCTAGGCGCGGCTCGGGGCGGCCCGGACGGTCGCGCCGTCTCAATCTGAGACCCGGACCTGTCTCAATCTGAGACGCCGGCCGGGTGCTGGGAGCGGGCTCGCGGATGTAACGTCGGTCACACGACGAAGGGGGTGGTTCCCGTGGCCGAGGGAGCCCTGCCGGAGCGTGCGCGACGGCACCAGGAGCTGCGCCGGTCGCTGTCCACCGCCGCCGTCGAGGTGCCCCACCGTCGGGTGTCCGATCGGCTCGTGGCGTCGTGGCAGCGCAGCGAGGACTACGGCGTCTCGCTGGAGGGCGTGCAACCCCTCTTCAGTGGCACGGTCGACCAGGAGTCGCTGTTCTTCGAGTGCGGCCGGCAGGTGCTGGCGGACCTGCACGCCACGCTCGCCGGTGAGCCGGTGTCGTTGATGCTGACCGACGCCGACGGCCTCGTGCTGAACCGGATGAGCGGCGACGCCGGGCTGCTGCGCGCGCTCGACGCCGTCCACCTCGCGCCCGGCTTCGCCTATGCCGAGCGCACGGTGGGAACAAACGGGCTCGGACTGGCGATCGCCGACCGGGTGCCGACGGTCGTGCGGGCGGAGGAGCACTACGCGCTGAGCCTGTGCGGCTACACCTGTGCGGCCGTGCCGGTGCTCGACCCGCTCTCCGGGCGCCTCGAGGGAGCGGTCAACCTCACCACCTGGTCCGACCAGTCGAGCGACCTGCTGCTCGCGCTCGCACAGTCAGCGGCCAGCACCACGTCCGCCCTGATGCTCGCTCGCTCCAGCGGGCACCGCCCCCGGCCACCGCAGCGAGGCGAGGTCTTCCGCGTCGAGACTCCGCGTCTCGCGCCCGGGTCCGGCAGCCTCGACGGACTCGGCGGCGCGTGGGCGGACGCGCTCGGCGAGGCCGAGGCCGCGCTCCGCGACGGACGGGTGGTGGCCGCGGTCGGCGAGGTGGGCACGGGCCGCACCACCCTGCTCGGTCTGGCGCTGCGCCACACGTTTCCGCGTGAACGCATCCTCGCCGCCGCTCCCCCGGCCCCCCAGGACAGCGAGGCGTGGCTTGCGCTGTGGGCACCCGAGCTGGGCAAGCCCGACACCGGCATCCTGCTGCGCGACGTCGAGCTGCTGCCGACGTGGGTCGCCGAGCACGTGCGCGACCTGGTGCAGCAGGCCAGGGTGCGCGCGGCCTCGGGCCACGGCCCCGCCCCGGACGGGGTGCCGTTCTGCGTCACCACCGAGCGCTTCGACATCCTGCCGCCGGCGATCGCCGGCCTGGTCGGGACCGTGGTGACCGTGCCCCCGCTGCGCGAGCGCCCCGACGACGTGCTGCCGCTGGCCCGGCACGTCGCAGCACGCGCGCGCGGGCGCGACGTCGACTTCACCCCTGCCGCAGAGACTGCGCTGCGCGCGTGCGGGTGGCCGGGCAACGTGCGTCAGCTGACCGAGGAGGTCACCCGCGCCGCGACCCGCAGCGACACCGTGGACGTCCGCCACCTCTCCGCCGACGTGCTGTCCGGGTCGACGCGCCGGCTGACCAGGATCGAGGCATTCGAGCGGGACGAGATCGTGCGGGTCCTGACGCGGCCGGGCGTATCGATGCAGCAGGCCGCCACCGAGCTCGGCATGAGCCGCGCCACGGTCTACCGCAAGCTCGCGCAGTACGACGTCCACGTGCCGCGCTCCTGATGGCCGCCATCCCGCCCCGACGGAGGTGACCGGCGCGGGCGCGGGCGACCTAGCGTCACGGACGTGTGGCGCGTCCAGCGCCCGGACCTCGAGGAGCCCACGTGCCCGATCGCGGCGCCGTCCTGATCGGCGAGCCGACCGACGACGACCTCGAGGAGCTCGACGACCTGGTCGACCGGGCTCGCGAGGCGGCGACCGACGTACCGGCGGCGCTGGACCTCGCCCGCGCGGTCGGGACCCAGCTGCCGACCCCGGGATCGGGTCGGACGGCGCACCTGTGGTCGGCACTGGCCAGCGTCGCGGCGATCGACCTCACGGTCGCCCGCGCCCTCGAGCCGCACCTCGACGCGCTCGCGATCCTCGGCCAGGCCGGCAGGTCCGCCCCGTCCGGCACGTGGGGCGTGTTCGCCGCGGAGGGCCCCGGCGAGCCGCTGCGGGCCGAGCCCGCGGGCGAGGGCCACGTCCTGCACGGCCGCAAGCACTGGTGCTCCCTCGGCGGCGTCCTCGACCGGGCGCTCGTCAGCGCGTGGGTCGGTGAGGAACGACAGCTGTTCGCGGTCGACCTGACCCAGCCGGGAGCCACGGCGGTGCCCGGCACGTGGGTGGGCCGGGGCCTGACGGAGGTGGACTCGGGGCCGGTCGACTTCGTCGGAGCGACGGCCGAAGCGGTGGGCGGGCCCGGGTGGTACCTCGAGCGCCCCGGTTTCGCCTGGGGCGGGATCGGCGTCGCCGCCGTGTGGTTCGGGGGCGCCGTCGGCGTGGCCCGTCGGATGCTGCGGGCCGCAGGCTCGCGCCTGCCCGACCAGGTCGCGCTGGTCCACCTCGGCGCGGTCGACGCCGCCCTCCACGCCGCGGGGTGCGTGCTGGCCCGAGCCGCCGAGGACGTCGACGCCGACCGGTTGTCCGGCGCCGACGGGTGGCGGGCAGCGCTGCGGGTGCGGGAGGTGGTGGCGCTGGCGGCGGAGGACGTGCTGACCCGAGCCGCGCACGCCCTCGGTCCCGGACCCCTGGCGACCGAGGAGGACCACGCACGTCGCGTCGCCGACCTGGGCCTCTACCTGCGCCAGTGGCACGCCGAGCGCGACCAGGCCGCCCTGGGGACCGAGCTGCTGCGCCACGGGGCGCGCGGGTGGTGAGCAGCCCCGCCTTCCGGCACGACCGCGCCGGCACGCCCTCCGCAGCGTGGGACGCGGTGGTCGACGGCCTCCCGGAGCTCGAGCTCGGGGCGATGCGGCACCGCCTGGTCGTGGTGGGCGCCCACCCGGACGACGAGACGCTCGGAGCCGGTGGCCTGGTGCACGCCGCGGCCCGCTCCGGGCACGAGGTCACGGTCGTCAGCGTGACAGCGGGCGAGGGCTCGCACCCGCGCTCCCCGAGCGTACGACCCGACGCGCTCGCCCGGATCCGGCGCGAGGAGCTCCGTGCGGCGACCGCCGCCCTGGCTCCCGACGCGACCGTCCGCTGCCTCGGGCTCCCCGACGGTGACGTCGCCGGCCACGAGGACGAGGTCGTGGCCGCCCTCGTCGAGACCATCGGGACCGGCGGTGCCGACGTCGTCCTGTGCGCACCCTGGCGCGGCGACGGCCACCCCGACCACGAGGCGGTGGGCAGGGCCGCCGCCGTCGCTGCGTCCAGGACCGACGCCCTGCTGCTGGAGTACCCCGTCTGGGCGTGGCACTGGGGTGGACCCGGCACGTTCCCGGACCGGACGGTCCGTGTCGCGCTCGCTCCCGGCGACGTCGAAGGCAAGCGGACCGCCGTCGGCCGACACACGAGCCAGGTCGCTCCGCTCTCCCCCGCACCGGGCGACGAGGTGATGCTCGGACCCGACCTGCTCGCCCACTTCGCCCGCCCGGCGGAGGTGTTCATCGCTCCGGCCTCCCACGCCGGCGACGACGCCCTCGACCGGGTCCACCGTGACGACCCGGACCCGTGGCAGGTGGACTCCGCCTACGAGCGCCGCAAGCGCGCGCTGACCCTGGCCAGCCTCCCGCGGGAGCGCTACGCCGACGCGCTCGAGGTCGGCTGCTCGGTCGGCGCGCTCGCCGTCGACCTGGCCTCGCGCTGCGACCACCTGCTCGCGGTCGACGCCAGCGAGGCCGCGATCGCCCTCGCCCGTCGACGGACTGCCGACGTCGCGCACCTGGAGGTGCGCCGCGCGCGTGTCCCGGAGCAGTGGCCGGACGGGCAGCGCGACCTCGTGTGCGTCTCGGAGATCGGCTACTTCCTCAGCCCGCGCGAGCTCCGCGAGGTCGTCGACCTCGCGCTCGGCTCGCTGACCGACGACGGCCACCTCGTGCTCTGTCACTGGCGCCACCAGCCGGTGGGGTGGCCGCTGGCCGGCCCCGCGGTCCACGACGCGTTCCTCGCGTCCGGAGCGCCGGTCCTCGTCGAGCACCAGGAGCCGGACTTCCTGATGCACGTCCTCGGTCGCCCGTCGTGACCGCGCCCGCCGCCGTGGCAGTGGTCGTCCCGGCGCGGGACGAGGAGACGCTGCTGTCCGACTGCCTCGACTCGGTCGCGCACGCCCGGGACCTGCTGCACACGACCCACCCGGAGGTGGCCAGCCGCACCTTCGTGGTCCTCGACGCCTGTCGCGACCGCACGCCCGCGATCGTCGCGGCGCGCGCCGACGTCGTCGGCGTGCCGAGCTCGGCCGGCAGCGTCGGCGCCGCCCGTGCCCTCGGTGTCGAGGCCGCAGCGCGGTGGGCTGCGACGAGCCACCACGCCCCGCTGTGGGTGGCAGGCACCGATGCCGACAGCGTCGTGCCGCCGCACTGGCTGGTCGCGCAGGTGGAGATGGCGACGCTCGGACGGGACCTGGTCGTCGGCACCGTCACGCCCAGGCCCGGCGACCTCACGGCCGACGTGCTGGACGCCTGGGTCGCCGCGCACGACGTGACCGATGGGCACCCCCACGTCCACGGCGCCAACCTGGGCTTCTCCCTGCGCGCCTACGAGCACGTCGGCGGGTTCGCACCGGTGCCGGTCCACGAGGACGTCGGGCTCGTCGCGGCCGTACGGAGCGCGGGGCTCGACTGGACGGCGACCGGCGCGATTCCCGTCACCACGTCGGGACGGCGCTCGGCCCGCGCGCCCCACGGGTTCGCGCACTACCTCGAGGGCCTCGGCGCCTGAGCCCGTCTAGGCTGGCAGGCGATCGCCATGACACCCAGCCCCTCCGACCCCGCTGCCCGCCGCCTGCTGCTGGTCGTCGACGCCCCGTCGCTGCTCCACCGCAACCACCACGCGCGGTCGCACACCGGGCTCCGCGACCGGCAGGGACGACCGATCTGGGCGCTGCACGGCATGCTGCGCCAGATCCTGGAGTCGATCGACTCGTTCGCGCCCGACGCCGTGCTGTTCGGCCTCGACGACCGCAGCGGCTCGCTGCGACGCGACGCCTACCCCGACTACAAGGCCGGTCGCGCGGAGAAGGACCCCGAGCTCGTCGACCAGCTCGACCGGGCCGGCGCCCTGCTGGACGCGCTGGGCCTGGCCACCCTGACGCCGCCCGGCCTGGAGGCCGACGACGTCAACGCCTCCGGCGCGACGTGGGCCGAGCGGCACGGGTGGGACTGCGTCATCATCACCTCCGACCGCGACGCCTTCGCCCACATCAGCCACCACACCCGGGTGCTGCGCCTCATCGACGGCGGCATCCACGGCTCCCCGCTGCTCAACCCGGCCAGGCTCTTCGACCTCTACGGCGTCCGTCCGGCCAACTACCTCGCGTTCGCCGCGCTGCGGGGCGACGCGAGCGACAACCTGCCCGGCGTGCAGGGCATCGGGGAGAAGACGGCCGCCATCCTGCTGGACGTGGCCGGGTCGATGGACGCGGCGTGGGCCGACGTCGACCACGAGGACGGTCGCAACCTCCTCGCCGCCCTCGACGACTGGTCGGCGGAGACCGGCGGTCGCCGGATCGGGGCGAGCGTCGTCAAGCGGCTGCTTGCCGACGGGGCTCGGGAGCGCTACGACTTCAACGTCGAGATGATGTCGGGTCGCCACGACCTCGACCTCGGCCTCACCCCGGACGTGCCGGGGTCCCGCGGCCTGCTGCCCCTCGACCTCGACCGGGTCACGCGCGTGGTCGGCTTCCTCGACAACGACTTCACCACCGACCTGGCCGTGCGGGTGCTGACCGGGCGGCCGGCCTCGGCCTGACCGCCCGGTGCCGGTCAGTCGACCTGCATCTCCCCCAGCTCGTTCCAGCCGGTCTGGTCGACCTCGGTGCTCACGATGTCGGGGGTGCGGCTGAGGTACTGCGGGAGCTCGCGCTGGGCCGCCTTGAAGTGGTCGGACTGGACGTGCGCCGCGCCGGCGTCACCGTCGCGGAACGCCTCGACGAGGACGTACGTGTTCGGGTCGGTCACGCTGCGCGACCACTCGAACCACAGGCAGCCCTCCTCGGCGTTGCACGCCTCGGTGAAGGCGCGCGACAGCTCGGGCCAGTCGTCGGCGTGCTCGGGCAACACGGGGAACTTGGCGGTGATGAAGATCAACGGATCTCTCCTTCTTCTCGGGGTGGGGGGACGGTCAGCTGCCGGCGGCGCCGCCGGCGGCGATGGCCGGCAGGATCGCGGCGGTCATGATCGCGGTGTTCATCGCCTGCACGGCCTTCGCCACTGCCGCGCCAGCCTGCACGTCGGTGGAGACCTCCTCGATGCGTCGCTTGAGGTCGCGCCTGCCGAGCCCGCCCTTCTCGTCGGCGAGCACCTTGCCGACCAGACCGAGGCCCTGCAGCACGGACAGCAGCGTCGCGTCGGCCGGCTGCGGCGTACCCCCGGCCAGCACCGTGCGGAGCCGCTCGCGCACCCGCCGCTCGGGCTCGGGGTCGAGGATCGGGTAGCGCGCCGGGACCAGGCCGAGGGCCCGCTTCTCCTCCACCCGGACGACACCGGCCGACGAGAGCGCCTCGGCGACCTCGTGCTCGACGTTCAGGCGCCGGTCCGTCACGAGCGAGGACAGCTTCTTGCCGTCCTTCTCGACCAGCCGGGCGAGCGCCACGTCGAGCGCGGGGTGGCCGGCGGGCGCGGGCGACACCACGGCCATCCGCGGGTCCTTGTCGTCGCTCAGCGTCACCTTCTCGGCGAGCACGAGGTCGGTCACGACGGCCGCGGCGAGGCCGTAGCCGTTCTGCGAGGTGGCGCTCTCGGCCTTGCCGTCGTCACGCCTCAGCAGCAGGAACAGCTCCTCCACGATCAGCATGACGCCCACCCTACGGACCGCCCGCAGCACACCGCCCCGACCGGCGTCCGGCAGTTCACCTGATGTGCACCTGCCGTCCCCCTGTCCGTGGCCGGCGCCGCACAGGGTGGATCGGCAGCACACCCCGCGCCCCACCCCGCGCCCTTGTCGGGCGCCCACTCGGCATCGGAGACACACCTCATGACGGACACCACCTCGCGCCCGCTCCTCCCGATGGCGGGCCTCACGCACGGCAACCGCAGCCCGGTGACGTGTCACCTGCGCTGCGGCGACGCCTGCTCGGTCGCCGCGCCCAACACCACCGACACGACCTACTTCCGCGACGTCGCCGCCCAGGCCCTGCGCCGCCGCACCGTCGTCGGCGCCTCGCTGACCGCCGCGGCCCTCGGCGTCGCGAGCACCGCCCCCGCCGCCGCCACCGGTCGCGGCCACGGGCACGGCCACCCGGGTGGCGGGCACGGCGGGCACACCCCCCGCGACCCGCTGGCCTTCACCGCGATCGCCCCCGTCGCCACGACCGTCGACGACGTCACCGTGCCGACCGGCTACGAGTGGGACCCGATCATCCGGTGGGGCGACCCGATCCTCCGCGGCGCGCCGCGCTTCGACGCCGCGGCGCAGAGCCCCGAGGCGCAGGCCGGCCAGTTCGGCTACAACAACGACTACCTCGACATCATCGAGACCAACCGCGCCGGCACCCGCGCGCTGCTCGTGTGCAACCACGAGTACACCAACGAGGCGATCATGTTCCCGCCCGGCACCGACCCGGAGACGCTCGTCCGCACGGTGTGGGCCGCCCACGGCATGTCGGTCGTCGAGCTGCGCCGCCGCCGTCGCGGCGACACCTGGCAGTACGTCCCCGGCGCCCGGCTCAACCGCCGGATCACCCTCGACACGCCCTTCGCCGTCGACGGCCCGGCCGCCGGGTCGGACCTGCTGAAGACCGCGGAGGACCCCACCGGCACGCGGGTGCGGGGCACGATGAACAACTGCTCGGGCGGCACCACCCCGTGGGGGACGGTGCTGTCGGGCGAGGAGAACTTCAACCAGTACTTCAAGGCCACCGGCACCGACCCGCGGGAGACGCGCTACGGCCTGTCGTCGACCCAGGACGCCCGCAACTGGCGCGCGGTCGACCCGCGCTGGGACGCCACCACCGAGGGCTTCCGCAACGAGCCCAACCGCTTCGGCTGGGTCGTCGAGATCGACCCGTCGGACCCGCGCTCCACCCCGGTCAAGCACACCGCGATGGGCCGCTTCAAGCACGAGGGCGCCAACGTCATCGTCAACCGCGACGGCCACGTCGTGGCCTACATGGGCGACGACGAGCGCTTCGACTACCTCTACCGGTTCGTCTCCCGCGACCGCCTGCAGGGACGCGGCGGCAGCTGGAAGCGGCACGGCAACCGCTCGCCGCTCGCCGACGGTGACCTGTCGGTCGCGCGGTTCACCGGCGACGGCCTCGAGGACGGCGTCAGCGACGGCACGGGTGAGTGGATCCCGCTGACGAAGAACGGTCAGTCGATGGTCCCGGGCTTCACGCTCGAGGAGGTCCTCGTCTACACCCGGCTGGCGGCGGACGCGGTGATGCCGACCAAGATGGACCGGCCCGAGGACGTCCAGCCGAGCCTGCACAACGGCCGGATCTACGTCGCGTGCACCAACAACACCGACCGCGGCAAGGTCGGCAAGGAGGGCCCCACCGAGCCCAACCCGCGCGCGGCCAACAAGGACGGCCACATCGTCGAGATCACCCCGACCGGTGGCGACCACACCAGCGGCACCTTCGCGTGGGACCTGTTCCTCATCTGCGGCGACGCCGCCTCGGCCGGCACCTACTTCGGCGGCTGGACCGGACCGGTGTCGCCGATCTCCTGCCCCGACAACGTCGCCTTCGACAGCGTCGGCAACCTCTGGATCTCCACCGACGGCCAGCCCAGCTCCATCAAGCTCAGCGACGGCCTGTTCAAGGTGCCCGTCGAGGGCCCCGAGCGCGGCCACGTCCAGCAGTTCCTCGCCGTCCCCTCGGGCGCCGAGACCTGCGGACCGGTCGTCCACGACCGCGACGGCTCGGTCTTCGTCGCCGTCCAGCACCCGGGCGAGGACGGGACCTGGGACGCACCCCAGTCCCGCTTCCCCGACTTCGTCCCCGCGGGCGGCACGGCTCTTCCCGGCCAGTTCGCCGGTCCGCGGCCCACGGTGGTCCAGGTGACGCGCCGCTGAGGCGCCCGCTGACCCGCACCTGACCACCCGTCGACCACGGGCCGTACCCCACCCCGGCCCGTGGTCGACCCCTGCCCTGCACCGATCCGTTCGCCACCCTCGGAAACCGCGAAGGACCCCTCATGCTCCTGCCCCGTCCGGCGCTCGCCGCCCTCACCGCGCTCGTCCTCACCCCGCTCACCGTCGCGCCCGCCCACGCCGACCCCGGACGCGCCGGTGGCCACGACCGCGGGCACCACGGGTCGCGCACCGTCGACGTCCCCACGCTGCTCGGGCGCGCCACCCTCGACGCCGACTTCCTCGCCCCGGGCCCGCCGTCCGGTGCGCAGGCCACGCCCGCCAACGGACGTACCGGCCCGTTCCCCGGCCAGGTCGTGCCCGGCTTCTCCGCCATGCTCGACAACGGCGACGGCACCTTCTGGGCGATGCCCGACAACGGCTTCGGGACGAAGGCCAACTCCGCCGACTTCCTGCTGCGGATGTACCTCGTGCGCCCGTCCTTCGAGGGCGAGGGCGGCAACGGCACCGTCGCCCTGCCCGACCTCATCTCGTTCAGCGACCCCGACCACGAGGCCGGCTTCCCGATCGTCAACGAGGACACCGACGAGCGGCTGCTGACCGGGGCCGACCTCGACATCGAGTCGGTCGTGCGCCTGCGCGACGGCAGCTTCCTGGTCGGCGACGAGTTCGGTCCTTTCGTGCTGCACTTCGGCGCCGACGGTGTGCTGCTCGACGCGCCGGTCCCGCTCCCCGGCGTGCGGTCGCCGCAGGACCCGTTCCTCGGGTCCGCCCAGCCGACCCTCCCGGCCAGCAAGGGCTTCGAGGCGATGGCCTACGACGGCTCGCGCTACGCCTACCCCGTCCTCGAGGGCGCCCTCACCGCCGAGACCGACCAGCGCGTGCGGCGCATCCAGCAGCTCGACACCCGGACCATGCGCTACACCGGCCGCTCGTGGGTCTACCGCACGGTCGAGGCCGCGAACCTCGTCGGCGACGCGTTCATGACCGGCCGCGACCGGATGCTGCTGCTCGAGCGCGACAACTTCGGCGGTGCCCAGGCGGTCACCAAGCGCGTCGTCGAGGTCGACCTCGGCCGCACCGAGCCCGGCGGCCACCTGGTCGCCGAGCCGGTCCTCGACCTGCTCGACCTCGCCAACCCCGACGAGATCGGCGAGGGCGACGGCTACGGGACCGGTGACCCTTTCGCCTTCCCGTTCGTCTCCACCGAGACCGTGGTCCAGATGCGCGACGGGAGCTTCGTCCTCGCCAACGACACCAACTTCCCCGGTGACGACGCCCGCGTCGACGGCCAGCCCGACGACGTCGAGATCATCCACGTCGGCCTGCGACGCCAGCGGGTCCGCACCGGTGGGCCGACGGTCTTCGCGCACCGCGGCGCCTCCGGCTACCGCCCCGAGCACACCGTCGCCGCCTACGAGCTCGCCGCGCGCCAGTGCGCCGACTACGTCGAGCCCGACCTCGTGATGACCCGCGACGGCGTGCTCGTCGACCGCCACGAGCCGGAGATCGGTGGCACCACCGACGTCGCGTCGCGCCCGGAGTTCGCCGACCGGCGGACGACCAAGCAGCTCGACGGCCGACCCGTCACCGGCTGGTTCGTGGAGGACTTCACCCTCGCCGAGCTCAAGACGCTCCGCGCGGTCGAGCGGCTGCCCCAGCTCCGGCCGGAGAGCCGGTCCTTCGACGGGCTCTACCAGGTGCCGACGTTCGAGGAGGTGCTCGCCTTCGCCCGCCGCACCGAGACCTGCGACGGCGAGCCGATGGGCGTCATCCCGGAGATCAAGCACAGCACCTACCTCGCCGCCGCCGGTCACCCTGCCGAGCGGGCCGTGCTCGACGCGTTCGCGCGCAACGGCGTACGCCCCGGCCGCACGCCGGTCGTGATCCAGAGCTTCGAGGTGTCCAACCTGCGCCGGCTCGACCGGATGACCCGCTTCGACCTGGTCCAGCTCGTCGACTGCTCGGGCGCGCCCTACGACCAGGTCGTCGCCGGCACCGGCGTGACCTACGACGACCTGGTCACCCGCGCCGGGATGCGCGGGATCGCGCGCTACGCCGACAGCGTGGGGCTGTGCAAGGACCGGATGATCCCCCGCGACGCCGACGGCAGCCTCGGTGCCCCGACCGACGCGATCGCCCACGCCCACCGCGCCGGGCTGACCGTCACCGGCTGGACCTTCCGGCGGGAGAACTCCTTCCTCCCGCTGGAGTTCCGCTCCTCCGCCGACCCGGCCGCGCCCGGGGACCTGACCGGCGAGATCCGCACGTTCCTCGCCGCCGGCATGGACGACTTCTTCACCGACAACCCCGACATCGGTGCCGCCGTGGCCGACTCCTGGTCGTCCTAGGCTGCCCCGACCCCTCCGGAAGGCTCACCCGATGACATCCCGACGCACCCTGGCCGCCGTCGCGACGCTCGCGCTCGCCGGCCTCACCACCCCCGTCCTCGTCGCCCCGGCCGTCGCCGGCGACCGCGACGACGACGGACGCGGGCACCACCACGGGCACCACCACCACGGCCACGGCCACGGGCACGGACAGCCCACCGACGTCCGGTTCTCGACCTTCAACGCCTCGCTCAACCGCACGGCGTCAGGCGACCTGGTCCGGGACCTGTCCACGCCCGGCAACGCGCAGGCTGCCGCAGTGGCCGAGACGATCCAGCGCACCGATCCCGACGTGCTGCTGGTCAACGAGTTCGACTACGTCGAGGGCGGACGCGCCGCCGAGCTGTTCCGCGACAACTACCTCGAGGTGCCCCACCACGGCGCTCCGGCGGTCGACTACCCCTACTACTACGTCGCGCCGGTCAACACCGGGGTGCCGAGCGGGCTCGACCTCGACAACAGCGGCACGGTCGGCGGCGGCAACGACGCCTTCGGCTTCGGGGAGTTCCCCGGCCAGTACGGCATGGTCGTCTACTCCAAGTTCCCGATCGACACCCGGGGTGTCCGGACCTTCCAGGACTTCCTCTGGAAGGACATGCCGGGCGCGCTCCTGCCCGACGACCCCGCCACCGCCGCGCCGGCGGACTGGTACTCCCCCGCCGAGCTCGACGCCGTGCGCCTGTCGTCGAAGTCGCACTGGGACGTGCCGATCCGGGTGGGCCGCTCGACCGTGCACTTCCTGGTGTCCCACCCGACGCCGCCGGTCTTCGACGGCCCGGAGGACCGCAACGGCCTGCGCAACCACGACGAGATCAGGCTCTGGGGCGACTACGTCCGTGACCGCGCCGACTACCTCTACGACGACGAGGGCAGGCGCGGCGGCCTGCGACGTGGCAGCACGTTCGTCATCGCCGGCGACCAGAACTCCGACCCCCTCGACGGCGACTCGGTGGCGGGATCGGCCCAGCAGCTGCTCGACAACCCGGCGGTCAACACCCGGGTCACCCCGACCAGCGACGGCGCGGTGGAGGCGTCCGAGCGCGACGGTGGGGTCAACCTCACCCACCTCGGCGACCCGCGGTTCGACACGGCCGACTTCTCCGAGCCGCCCGGCAACATCCGCGCCGACTACGTCCTCCCCGACCGCGCGACGCGCATCACCGACGCCGGGGTGTTCTGGCCGACGTCGACCGACCCGCTCTTCCGCCTGGTCGGCACCTTCCCGTTCCCGGCCAGCGACCACCGCCTGGTGTGGGTCGACGTCCGGGTGGGTCGCGGCTCCCGGCACAGACCTCCCCCCAGCGGAGACGCGCAGGCATTGGTGGGCACGCAGGCGTCAGCGCCCGCGTGCGGCGCAGACCTCGTCCGACCAATGCCTGCGCGTCTGCGGGTCCGATGATCGCGGCGCGGGAGGGTTGACCCCGCCCACGTCGGTGTAGGTAGATGGACCGCTGCCCCCGGGCAGCCTCGGACCATTCGGATCTCTCGGAAAGCGATGCACCATGCCCACCCCCACCCAGCCCACCCCCGCCCGCCGCACGGTCGTGACGGGGGCTGCCGCCCTCGCCGCCGCCGGCTTCGTCGCCGCCCCCACCCCGGCGCAGGCGCACGGCGGACGGCACGGCCACCACCACGGCCGTCCGACGACCCGTCTGACCGTGCTCGGCACGACCGACCTGCACGGCAACGTCCTCAACTGGGACTACTTCAAGAACGCCGACTTCGACAACACCGCCCACGACGACATCGGGCTGGCCAAGGCCGCCACGCTGATCAAGGCCGCGCGCAAGGAGCTGCGCCACCAGCCGGTCCTCACCCTCGACGCCGGCGACACCATCCAGGGCACGCCGCTGGCCTACTACTACGCCCGGATCGACCCGATCACCGGCGGCTCGACGCACCCGATGGCCCGCGCGATGAACCTCGTCGGCTACGACGCCGCGGCGCTCGGCAACCACGAGTTCAACTACGGCATCGACACCCTGCGCACCTTCGAGTCCCAGCTCGACTTCCCGCTCCTCGGCGCCAACGCCGTCGACCCGGCCACGAAGCGTCCGGTCTTCCCGCCCTACGTCATCAAGCGCTTCCGGGTGAAGGGCGGCCCGCACGTCACCGTCGGCGTGCTCGGCCTGACCAACCCCGGCATCGCGCTGTGGGACAAGGCCAACGTCGAGGGCCGCATGGAGTTCCCCGGCCTGGTCGAGCAGGCGAGGAAGTTCGTCCCCGAGCTCAAGCGCCGCGGCTGCGACGTCGTCGTCATCAGCGCGCACAGCGGCGCTGACACCTCCTCGTCCTACGGCGACGCGCTGCCGTACCCGGAGAACGCCGCCTCGCTGGTCGCCGAGCAGGTCCCCGGCGTCGACGCGATCCTCGTCGGCCACGCGCACAAGGAGATCCCGCAGCGCTACGTCACCAACGCGACCACCGGCCAGCAGGTGCTGCTGTGCGAGCCGCTCTACTGGGGCATGCGCGTCGCGGTGATGGACCTCGACCTCGAGCTCCACCGCGGCCGCTGGAAGGTCGTCGCCACCCACGGCCAGACGCTCAACTCCAACACCGTCGACGGCGACCCGGCCGTGCTGGCCGCGGTGCGCGACCAGCACCGGACCGTCGTCGACTACGTCAACTCCCCCGTCGGCACCTCGACGACCGCCCTGTCGGCCGACCGGGCCGTCGTGGAGGACGTGCCGATCATCGACTTCGTGCAGTACGTCCAGGCCGACGCGGTGAAGGCCGGGCTGTCGGCCGCCGATGCCGCGCTGCCGGTGCTCTCCATCGCGGCGCCGTTCAACCGCGAGGCGTCGTTCCCGTCCGGCCAGGTCACCGTGCGCGACGTCGCGGGTCTCTACATCTACGACAACACCCTGCTCGGGGTGCGGATCACGGGCGCGCAGGTCAAGGACTACCTCGAGTACTCCGCCCGCTACTTCCAGCAGGTGTCCGGCACCGGCCCGTTCACCGTCGAGCAGGTCACCCGCGCCGTCACGCCCACGGCGCCGAACGGCACGCCCGACTACAACTTCGACTCCGTCGCGGGCCTCGACGCCCCCCTGACCTACGAGATCGACATCGCGCAGCCGGTCGGCTCGCGCATCGTCGGCCTCGCCTACGACGGGGTCCCGGTGACGGCCGACCAGGAGTTCGCGATGGCGGTCAACAACTACCGCCAGTCCGGCGGCGGTGGCTTCCCGCACGTGTCCACCGCCCCCGTCGTCTACAACCAGCAGAACGAGATCCGCCAGCTGATCATCGACTGGGTGACCGAGCACGGCACCATCGACCCGGCGCAGTTCGCCTCGGTCGACTGGCGCCTGGTCTCGGGTGGCCAGCCGGTCACCATCTCCTGACCCTGCTCGTCGGTTCCACAGTCGCACCCCGTCCGGTCCGCCGGGCGGGGTGCGACGTATTTCCGGTCGTGACCAATCCGTGACCACCGCCGCCCCGAATGACCCGTGTCACACCAGCCGGGCCTCAGTCCCGGCGGGCCGTCGGAGGCCTCGACGACCTTGATTCGCACGGCGAACACCCCTGAACGGAGTACGCATGTTCGGCAAGGCAGTAGTCACAGACATGATCAACCGGAGCGCGGAGAACGAGACCGACCGCCGCCTCTTCCTGAAGTCGGCCGGCGTCGCCGGTCTCGGCGTGGTCGGCGCAGGTGCGCTCGGCGGGGCGGCCCACGCCGCTCCCGGCGGCGTCAGCGACGGCGCGGTCCTCAACTTCGCGCTGAACCTGGAGTACCTCGAGGCCGAGTTCTACTCCTACGCCGCGTTCGGCAAGGGCCTCGACGACAAGCTGACGTCGGGCAAGGGCAAGAAGGGCGGCGTCAAGGGCGGCCGCCAGGTCTCCTTCGCCACCCCGGCGATCCGCAAGTACGCCGAGGAGATCGCCAAGGACGAGCACGACCACGTCGCCTTCCTGCGCAAGGCGCTCGGTGGCGCCAAGGTGGCCCGACCGGCCATCGACATCGAGGCCAGCTTCACCGCGGCCGCCAGGGCCGCCGGCCTGATCCAGCCCGGCCAGACCTTCGACCCGTACGCCAACGAGGACAACTTCCTCCTCGCGGCCTACATCTTCGAGGACGTGGGCGTCACGGCCTACAAGGGCGCCGCCCCGCTGATCTCCAACAAGACCTACCTCGAGGCGGCCGCCGGCATCCTCGCGGTCGAGGCCTACCACGCCGGCATCGTCCGGACGTCGCTCTACTCCAAGGGCCTGCAGGACGCCGCCAAGGCGATCTCCAACGCCCGCGACAGCCTCGACGGCAAGTCCAACAAGGACCAGGGCATCGGCTCGGCCGCGGGCAAGGCCAACCTCGTCCCGACGGACAAGTTCGGCATCGCCTACAGCCGCACGCCCGGCCAGGTGCTCAACGTGGTCTACCTCAACCCGAAGTCGGTCACCAAGGGCGGCTTCTTCCCCAAGGGCGTCAACGGCGCCGTCAACAAGAGCGCGTGATCCACGTGCCCGCCATCGAGATCGTCGCGATGCTGATGCTGGCTGCGGTCGTGCTGCGTGCGGTGTGGCTGGTGACCCACCAGTCCGCCCACCACGCGGCGCTCCAGCCCGCGCGGTGGTCGCGCGAGGTCGACCGGGTCCTCGTCGGGCGCTCCGCCCGGCACCGGGCCTGACACCAGGCTCCGCCCGGGTGGACCGGGTGCCCACGGGCGCCCGGTCCACCCCGGAGCAGGAACTGCGGGAAGGAACCCCCATGTTCGGCATCGGACTCCCCGAGCTCGCCGTGATCGCCTTCTTCGGCGTGGTGCTGCTCGGTCCCGACAAGCTCCCCGGGCTGGCCAAGCAGCTGGCCCACGGCATCAAGGCCGCCAGGCGCATGGGTGACTCCGTGCGCGACGACCTCCGCTCCTCGCTCGGCGAGGGCTACTCCGACCTCGAGCTCCGCGACCTCGACCCGCGCGCGATCGTGCGCCGCCAGGTCGAGGAGATCCTCGCCGAGCGCGACGACGACGAGGACGACGACACCGACAGCGAGGACGACACCTCGCTCCACGCAGCACCCGTTGAAAGGAAGACGGCATGACTTCCACCCTGATCTCCCCGCTGCTCGTCGGCGGACTGGGCGGCATGGAGCTGCTCATCATCCTGGCCGTGCTGGTGCTGCTCTTCGGCGCCAGCAAGCTCCCCGAGCTCGCCCGCGGCTCCGGCCAGGCACTGCGGATCTTCAAGGCCGAGACCAAGGGCCTGACCGACTCGGACAAGGACGCGGCCACGACGCCCGTCGCCGAGACGCCGGCCTCCGAGCCGATCATCGTCGAGACCCCCCGCGAGCACGACGCTCAGCGCGGCTGACGGGGGCGCGTGATGTCGATCGCCGGCGTCGTGGACGTGCTCCGCGGACCCACCGCCCGCCCGGGCGCGGTCCCGGGGAGCATGTCCCTGGCCGACCACCTCCGCGAGGTGCGGGCCAGGCTGATCCGCTCCGCCCTCGTCCTCGTGGTGGCGTTCTTCGTCGCGCTGCCCTTCTACGACCAGCTCCTCGCGCTGGTCCTCGGGCCCTACAACCAGGCCCAGACCCTCATCGGCGAGGACACCGTCAGCACCGCGTACGTCGCGGGCGCCACGGGTCCGCTGATGCTCAACCTCAAGCTGTGCGGGACGGCCGCCCTCGTGGCGGCCAGCCCGTACTGGCTGTGGCAGGTGTGGGCGTTCGTCGTCCCGGGGCTGCTGCCGCGCGAGAAGCGGTGGTCGCGGGTCTTCGCGGCGGTGGCAGGGCCGCTGTTCATCGCCGGCGTCGCGCTGGGCTACTACGTGCTGCCGAAGGGCCTCGGCGTCCTCATCGGCTTCACCCCGGCCGGCATGGAGAACCTCGTCGAGTTCGGCGACTACTTCTCCTTCTTCAGCCGGATGCTGCTCGTCTTCGGCATCGCCGTCGAGATCCCGTTCTTCCTGGTGCTGCTCAACCTCGCGGGCGTCGTCTCGGGAGCCCAGCTGGGCCGGCACCGCTCGGTCATCCTCATGGCAGCGGTGGTCTTCGCCGCCGTCGCGACGCCCTCCACCGACCCGTTCTCGATGCTCATGCTCGCGATCCCGATGATGGCGCTCTTCGTCCTCGCCGAGGTCATCTGCCGGGTCATCGACCGGCGACGCGCCCGCAGGGCACCGGCGCCGCCTCCCCTCCTGCTGAGCGACGAGGACTGACGTGTTCCAGACGCCGCGGTACGCCGCCCCGCCCACTCGTCGTACGACGTCCGCCGCCGCGGTGCTCGACCAGCCGTCCCCGGCGGTCGGGCTCCGCGGCCGGCTCGGCCGGATGTGGCCGCTGCTCGGCCCGGCGTTCGTCACGGCGGTCGCCTACGTCGACCCGGGCAACTTCGCCACGAACATCTCCGCCGGCTCCGCCTACGGCTACCTGCTCGTGTGGGTCGTCGTCGTCAGCAACGTCATGGCGATGCTCATCCAGTACCTCTCGGCCAAGGCCGGCGTCGCCACCGGGCTGAGCCTGCCGGCGCTGTGCCGCGAGCACCTGCCCCGCCGGGTCGCCCGCGGGCTGTGGGGCCAGGCCGAGCTCGTGGCGATCGCCACCGACCTGGCCGAGATCGTCGGCGGCGCTCTGGCGCTCAAGCTGCTCTTCGACCTCCCGCTCCTCGCGGGCGGCACCATCACCGCCGTCGTGTCCTTCGTCGTCCTGGGCCTCAAGGGCAGGAGCCACCGCCAGTTCGAGAGCGTGATCATCGGGCTCCTCGGCGTGATCCTCGTCGGCTTCGCCTACGACGTCGCGATCAGCGGGGTGGACTCGATGGCCGTCCTGGACGGCACGCTCCCCCGGTTCGCGGGGATGGACAGCGTGATGCTCGCCGCCGGGATGCTCGGGGCGACCGTCATGCCGCACGCAATCTACCTGCACAGCGCGCTCACCAGCGAGCGGCTCCACGCCCGCACCGAGGCCGAGCGGGTCACCGTGATGCGCAGCCAGCGGATCGACGTGATCGTCGCGATGACCGTGGCGGGGCTGATGAATCTCTCGCTCCTGCTGGTCGCCGCCTCGGCCCTCTCGGGCCAGGGCATCGACACCATCGAGGCCGCGCACGCCGGTCTCGGCGACTCGCTCGGGCAGGGCGCCGCGCTCCTCTTCGCCCTCGGCCTGCTGGCCTCGGGGTTCGCGTCGAGCAGCGTCGGCACGCTGTCGGGGCAGGTGATCATGGAGGGCTTCATCCGTCGCCACATCCCGGTCGCCGCACGCCGCCTCGTCACGCTGGCGCCCGCCCTGCTGATCCTCGCCCTCGGCGTCGACCCGACCGCCGCGCTCGTCGGGTCGCAGGTGGTGCTGTCCTTCGGCATCCCGTTCGCGCTGGTGCCGCTGGTGTGGTTCACCGCGCGGCGCGACGTCATGGGCTCGCTGGTCAACCGGCCCACGACCACCGCCGCCGGCATCGTGGTCGCGGCGGCGATCATCGCCCTCAACGCGGTGCTGCTGGTGCAGCTGGCGCGCTGAGGGCGGTCTGCCCAGCCGTCAGTCGTTCGCGTTGCCGTCGACGAACCGGCCGTCGGGCGTGACCGGGTCGTCGACGTTGATCGCCACGACGTTCTCGCCCGGCTCGGGCAGCTGCTCGGGGCGCTTGTCGAGGTGGACGCCCGCGATCATGCAGCGCACCGAGCCGCCGGCGAGCTCGATGGTCGGGATGTCGACGGCGACGATCTCGCACGACTCCTCGATCACGGCGACCTGCTCGGGCCGCAGCGACCGCTTGGCCCGCGCCGACATCGCCATCACGTAGCGCCGCTTGCCCTCAGGCGTGCGGCCGCACAGCTCGACGGCGTTCCCGGCGAACTCGCGGATCTGCTCCTCGGTGAGCTCGACGATGGTGCGGCCGGTGACCGCGAGGCGCTCGCGCACCTGCTCGCGGCGCACCTCGTCGGGGATCATCTCGAGGGCGATCATCGCGACGTCTGTGCCGATGCAGGCGATCACGTTGGTGTGGTAGACCGGCACGCCCTCGGAGTCGACGGCGTCGAAGGCCATCGGCTCGTAGGTGAAGTCAGTGCAGAATCGCTCCAGCACCGCGGCGTCGGCGCGGTGGCTGCGGGCGGTGTAGGCCACCCGGGAGACGTGGTCGAGGACCATCGCGCCGGTGCCCTCGAGGAAGATGCCGTCCGGCTCGAGACCGGAGTAGTCGACGATCGTCTGCACGCGGTAGTGCGACTTCAGCATCTCCAGCACGTCGGCCCGGCGCTCGTGGCGCCGGTTGGAGGCGTACATCGGGTAGACCGCGACGGCGCCGCCGGCGTGCGTGGAGACCCAGTTGTTGGGGAACACGCTGTCGGGGCGGGTGTGGTCGTCGTCCTCGAAGACGTGGACCCGCACGCCGACGGCCCGCAGCGCGTCGGCGAGGGCGTCCATCTCGGCGAGCGCCATGGCCGAGGTGGCCTCCTCGGTCTGGCCGGCCGGGGCGTCGGCCTGGAAGGCGTTGTCGGCGGCGGTCGCCGGGTTGGGGACGAACTTCGCCGCGCGGACGAGGATGACAGCAGAGGGGGCCTGGGCACTCACGGGAGGAATGTAGGGGACGCCCGTCCCCCGCAGCGAGTCAGGCCGAGCGAGTCACGCCACGACCGCCGCGAGCTGCTCGGCGACCTCGGCGGGGTCGCGGTCGACGGCCGCGTCGTAGCAGGTGAGCTCGGTGACGACCCAGCCCGGCACGTCGGCCGGCTGCCACAGGCCCGACGGCACCACGTGGTGCTCCTCCGTGTAGGCCACGACGCGCTCGTTGACCTCGTCGGCCTTGCCGGGGGCGTAGGCCAGGAACGTCGCGATGTGCGGCTGCTCGGGGACCGTGCGGATGCCGCGCTGCTGGAGCTCGGCCGCGAGCGCGATCGCCCAGTCGCGGTAGGCCGCGAACCGGTCGACGTGCTCGCGCAGCCCCTTCAGGCCACCGACCGCGGCCGTCGTCATCGAGAAGATGGTGCCGCCCATCCGCTGCCGCCACGACCGCAGCTCGCCGGCCAGGTCCTCGGGGCAGACCACCAGCGCGCCGCTGGTGCCGCCGAGACCCTTGTAGAGCGAGACGTACATCGAGTCGACCAGGTCGGCCGCCTCGGCGAGGGTCCGACCCCAGTGCGGCACCGACTCCCAGATCCGGGCCCCGTCCGCGTGCAGCGGTACGCCGCGCCCGCGGGCGGCCTCCGACAGCGCGACCAGGTCCTCCCAAGGCGGCAGCAGGCACCCGGCGTCGCGCAGCGGCAGCTCGACCATGGCGGCGCCGAGGCGTCCCGGGACCTTGTCCAGCGCGGCGGCCGTCGGGGTCTCGCGGCCCGTGGTCAGCGGCTCGAGCTCGAGGCCCATCACCCGCCGCGGCCCGTCCTGCTCGTAGCGCAGGAGGTGGGACATGTCGGGCAGGGCCACCCGGCGCGAGCCGGAGCGGTCGCACCAGGACCGGAGGGTCGCCTGTTGAGCCATCACGCCGCTGGGGAACATCACCGCGGCGGGCTTGCCGAGCAGCCCGGCGACCTCGGCCTCGAGCTGCTCGACGGCGCCGCGCTCGCCGTAGCGGTCCCACGCGACGTCGTGCTCCTCGGCGAAGGCCGCGAGCTCGCGGAACATCGCCGCAGGGGTCGACGGCTCGCGCCAGAACACCGCCTCGGCGGTGGCCGAGGCGGCGCGGAACCGGTCGTGCAGGTCGCTCACGTCGTCGACCGGCGCCGGGTCAGGACTGCTTCTTGAACCAGTACGTCGTCTCGACGCCGGGGATCACCTGCACCAGCTCCCAGCCGCTGGCGCCGAGCGAGGACAGCAGGTCCTCCCACGACTCGGTGCCGGCCACGATCGACTCGGGGTCGGCGTTGTAGCCGCCGACCTCGACGTTGCCCTGGTCGTCGACGGTGATCTCGAGGTGCGCCCATGAAGCCATGCCGCGATCCTGCCACAGCAGCCCTCACCCTCCTCCGAGGCACCACTCGTGGAGGACCCGGCAGGCACCGGACTCCCACCACGCGAGCTGGAGCCGGTCGAGCACCACCTCGACCGGGACGGTCCCGGCGAGCAGCCGTGCGGTCGAGGCGAGGTCGACGTCGGGCGACGCGGCGTCGACGGTGAGGTGCGGGCGTACGTCCTCGGGACCGCCGAACTCACCGCCGTAGGGCGGCCACTGCGGGAACGCCGCGACCAGCCGGGCGGTCAGGTCGCGGAGCCGGTCGTCGGGGTCCGGCACGAGGTGGATGATCCCGTTCGGGAACTGCGCGAGCTCGGCCAGGCGGACCGCCACCGGATCCGTCGCGGCGGCGACCGCGGCGACGGTGGCCAGCGTCGCGGGCGTCGGGTCCGGGTCGAAGGGGCCGAGCGCCGTCACGTGGGCGTGGCCGAAGCGCGGGTCGGCGGAGACGAACCCCGCGTCGTAGTGGGCGGTCCGCGCCTTCACCCAGTCCTCGAGCGCCGGGACGGGGAGCTGCAGGACGGAGTGGCCGGTCACGCCACCAGCCTCGCAGCAGGCCGTGGTGCCGCGTCACTAGGCTGGCGCGGCCATGGACGACACCTCGCGCACCGCCCCGCCCTCCCCCGCCGTCGCCGCTCTCGCCCGGGAGCGGCTGGCCGGGCTCGCGACCCCGGCCGGGGCGCTCGGACGGGTCGGCGAGGTCGGGGCCTGGCTGGCCGCGGTGCAGGGCGAGGTCCCGCCGCGCCCGCTCGACGACGTACGCCTCGTGGTGCTGGCCGGCGACCACGGCGTCGCCCGGCACGGGGTCTCCGCCTACCCCGCCGCGGTCACCGAGGCGATGGTGCGCACGATCGTCGCGGGACGGGCGGGCGTCTCCGCCCTCGCGGCGGCGCACGGGGTCACCGTGAGCGTCCTCGACGTCGCCGTCGACGCCGACCTCTCCGACCTGCCCGCGCACGTCACCGCCCACAAGCTGCGCCGCGGGTCGGGCGCGATCCACCTCGAGGACGCGCTGACGCGGGCCGAGTGCGACGACGCGCTCGCCCTCGGCTCAGCCCTGGCCCGCGACCACGTCGCGGACGGCGCCCAGCTGCTGATGACCGGCGACCTCGGCATCGGCAACACCACCCCGGCCGCCGCGCTGGTCGCCGCGCTGCTCGGGGTGTCCGCCGACGAGGTCACCGGCCGCGGCACCGGGATCGACGACGAGGGGTGGACCCGCAAGCGCGACGTGGTCGCCGCCGCGCTCGCCCGCGTGGGCGACCGTGCCGCCGATCCCGCCGAGGCCCTCGCCGCCCTGGGCAGTGCCGACCTCGCCGTCACCGCCGGGTTCCAGGCCGAGGCGTCGCGCCTCGGGGTGCCGGTCCTGCTCGACGGCGTGGTGTCGGTCGCGTGCGCGCTGGTGGCCGAGGCGCTCGCGCCGGGAGCCAGCGCGTGGTGGGTCGCCGGGCACCGGTCCACCGAGCCCGCCCAGTCGCTCGCGCTCGCCTCGTTGGGGCTCGAGCCGCTGCTCGACCTCGGCATGCGTCTCGGCGAGGGGTCGGGCGCGGTCGCCGCGCTGCCGGTCCTGCGCTCGGGTGTCGCCGTGATGCGTGACGTGGCGCTGCTGTCCGAGGTCCTGCCCTCGTGAGCCTGCGCGACGGCTGGCTGCTCGCCACCGGGACGCTCACCGCGGTGCGGGTGCCGGCGCCGGGGCGGGTCGACCGGCAGGTCGCCGGCCTCGCGATGCTCCTCGCCCCGCTGGCGGTCGTGCCGCTCGCCGTCGCCGCGGCGGTCGTGGTCGTGGTCGGCGACCTCGTCGACCTGCCCCCGCTCGCCACGGCGTACGTCGTGCTGCTGGTGCTCGCGCTCGGCACGCGCGCACTCCACTGGGACGGGCTCGCCGACACCGCGGACGGGCTGACCGCGTCGTACTCGCGCGAGCGGTCGCTCGAGGTGATGCGCACCGGCCCCGTGGGGCCGGCCGGCGTGGTCGCCGTCGTCCTGGTCGTCGGGCTCCAGGCCGCGGGGCTGACGGCCGTGGTGCGGCACGACCACGCCTGGCTGGTGGTCGGGCTGCTGGTCTGCGCGTCGCGCTCGATGCTCGCGCCGGCCTGCGTGCGCGGCGTCCCCGCGGCCCGGCCGGACGGGCTCGGGTCGACCGTCATCGGCGCCGTGCCCGTGGTCGGAGCGGTCGGCGCACTGCTGGTCGGCCTCGTGCTCAGCGGTCTCGCCGGGCACCTCCTCGGCGCGGCGCTCGTCGGGCTCGCCGGCGCCGCGCTGGCGGTGGCGGCGGTCGCTGCCCTGCTGGTGCGGTGCTCGCGGCGGCTCGGCGGCATCACCGGCGACGTCCTCGGCGCGGTCGTCGAGGTCTCCCTCGCGGCGCTCGTGCTCGCGGCCGCCGCTGCCTGAGCACGCTCTGGGAGGATCGGCGGCATGCGGATCCTGGTCACCGGCGGCGTCCGGTCGGGCAAGTCGACCCACGCCGAGGCGCTCGTGCGCGACCTCGCGGGCGGAGGCCCGGCGACCTACGTCGCCGCCGGTCCGTCCCCCGACGTCGAGGCCGACCCCGACTGGGCGGCGCGGGTCGCGGCGCACCGCGCCCGCCGTCCGTCCGCCTGGTCGACGGTGGAGACCACGGACGTCGCCGCGGCCGTGCGGGCCGCCGGCGACCCGGTGCTCGTCGACTGCCTCGGCACCTGGCTCACCGCCGTGGTCGACGCCGCCGACGCGTGGGAGCACGAGTCCGACGCGGTGCACGCGCTCGTGCTGGCCGGCGCCGACGACCTCGTCGCGGCGCTGCGCGCCTCGTCCTCCGACGTGGTGCTGGTGACCAACGAGGTCGGACTCGGCGTCGTCCCCGAGCACCGCTCCGGCCGCCTGTTCCGCGACCTCCTCGGCATCGTCAACCAGCGCGTCGCCGCCGCGTGCGACGAGGTGCACCTCGTCGTCGCCGGACGGGTGCTGCGGCTCTGAGCTCGGTTGGCCAGTCCGCCGGCACCGCTCGGCAACTTCCGTTCCGTCGACCGCGTCACAGCGGCATGGACATCCGCCGTCGGGCCTCTGGCACCGCCCTCCCGCTCGCCCTGGCCGCCGCCCTCGGGCTGACCGCCTGCAGCACCGACGCCGCCCCGGCAGCCCGCGACGCCCAGGTGGAGCCCGCCGCCGGTCGGTCGTCGGTGAGCGAGTCGCCGGAGCCCACCGAGTCCTCGACCGCGACGAACCCTCCAGGGGTGCAGTGCCTCGACGTCCCCCGCCCCGTGCTGGCTCGTCTCCTGGCGGGCGCGCGCGACGGGGTACGACTCGACGCGGGACAGGCCTTCGCCCAGGAGTCGGACCGTCGCGCGGGTCGCTACTTCGTGTCGGTCCAGGTCGACGTGTCCGGCCCCTCCGCGTCCGCGGCGGACCGTGCGGAGCGCCAGCTCGCGGTCTGGGTCGTCGACGCCGCGACGTGGGACGGCCGTCAGGGCACCGTGCTCGCCGCCGACGCCGACGCGCAGCGGCTCACCCGGTTCGCACCGGCCGACGCCTCCCCGCTGCACATCGCGCCGGACGACCCGGACGTCGGCGGCGCGGAGGCCTGCCAGCTGGTCTGAGGAGGCTCGTCCCGCTGCACCATGCAGGCAGTTCGCGCGACCGCGCGCCGTGCTGAGCGTGGGACAGGCCGCTGCTCGCCCGAACTGCCTGCATGGTGCGCACGGCCCGCCTCCAGCAGGCAGTTCGCGCCGCCGAGCCGCCGGCCGAGCGCGGCTTCGGCGGTCGACGCCGCGAACTGCCTATTTTGGTGCCGACCCACCAGCCCCGGCGCCGACCCGAGGAGTCAGATGACCACCATCGACTGGATCCCGCTGCTCCGCAGGCACACCGCGCGGTTCGCCGAGCTCCTCGGGCGGGCCGACCCGGACGCGCCGGTCGAGCACTGCCCGGGCTGGACGGTGCGCGACGTCGCGGTGCACCTCGGCGGGGTCCACCAGTGGGTCGTGCACGCGGTCGTCGCGGGTGACCCGAGCCTGGCGCCGGAGCCTCCAGTGCCCGGAGAGGACCTGGCCGAGTGGTACGCCCGCCAGGCGCAGGCGCTGGTCGGGCTGCTCGCCGCCACTCCCCCGGACGCCGCGGCGTGGACCCTCGACCGCGACGACCGGACCGCGGGGTTCTGGCGCCGGCGCCAGGTCCACGAGGTGGTCGTGCACGCCTGGGACGTCGAGCACGCCGGCGGGCCGACCACGCCGATCGACCCTGCCCTCGCGTGGGACGGCGTGCGCGAGGTGGTCGACGTGCTGCACCCGCGCCAGGTGCGGCTCGACCGGACTCCTGCCCCGCCGTACGCGGTGCGCCTGGTCGCGACCGACCTCGACGACGCCGTCGCGATGCTGGGCGACGCCGCCGGCACCGACGACGTCGAGGTCCGCGCCACCGCGGAGCGGCTCCTGCTCCTGCTGTGGCACCGCGACCGCACCGACGACCTCGACCCGCGCGCCGCGGCCGTCCTCGCCGAGCCCGTCGCACCCTGACGCGGTCACCGCGCGGAGCTGCGCGAGGATGACCGGCATGAGGATCGAGGACGCGCTGCTGCGCGCGCAGCAGGCCGCCGCCCCCGAGGTCGGCCGCGGCCAGCTCGCCGACTACATCCCCAGCCTGGCGTCGGTCGACCCCGACCAGTTCGGCATGGCGATCGCGTCCTGCGACGGCGACGTCCACGTGATCGGCGACGCCGACGTGCCGTTCTCGGTGCAGAGCATCAGCAAGGTCTTCACCCTCGCCCTGGTCATCGCGACCGAGGGCGAGGACATCTGGCGCCGGGTCTCGCGCGAGCCGTCGGGCAACCCGTTCAACTCCTTCCTCCAGCTCGACCAGGAGGGCGGGCGCCCGCGCAACCCGTTCATCAACGCCGGTGCGCTCGTCGTCACCGACCGGCTGCAGTCGCTCACCGGCGACGCCAGCGGGGCGCTGCGCGACCTGGTGCGTCGCGAGAGCGGGCGCCCGGACGTCGACAGCGACGCCGCGGTCGCGCGCTCGGAGCTCGAGGCCGGCCACCGCACGTACGCGCTCGCCCACCTGCTGGCCAGCTATGGCAACCTCGAGCGTCCCGTCGACGAGGTGATCGACCAGTACGTCACCCAGTGCGCGCTGTCGATGAGCTGCCGCGAGCTCGCGCTGGCCGGGCTCTTCCTCGCCCGCGACGGCGTGGCCTCCGACGGCACGCAGCTGCTCAGCACGCGCGAGACCAAGCGGATCAACGCCGTCATGCTCACCTGCGGCACCTACGACTCGGCCGGCGAGTTCGCCTACCGCGTCGGGCTGCCCGCCAAGAGCGGC